>CAWHVP010000015.1:0-229639 GCA_963832705.1 uncultured beta proteobacterium
TCAGGGCCGATACCAGCGTCGCGGCGAACACCGGCGTCGGCAAGGCAAGGACCGGCCGATCGCGGTTGACCAGCTTCAGCAGGCCCACGACGAACCCGAGCACCGCGGCGCCCGCGAGATTCGTGAGCGTGGGCATCAGCAGCATCGCGAGACCCGCCGAGAGGACGGAATGCCCCGCGACGATACCCACCGGGCCGAACCGCCCGGACTGGCGCAGAATCTCGGCCAGCCTGGTCGAGCCCTTCGCGCGGCGTCACTTCCGCGCGCTCGGCCGCATGGCACAACGCGTGGATGTCCGCAATCTGGTCGAGTCGCAGGCCGTGCGACAGGCCTTCGGCCAGCGTCACCCTCTGCGCGCTGCCCGTCGTGCAGCGTGATGAACACGGCCGTGGGAAACGCCACGATCCTCGCGCTGCGCATGCCGAACGCCGTGGCGGTGCCGCGCAGCAGTCGCTCGACCTCCGCCGTCTGCTCGCCGCAGGCGAGGTAAGCCTGTCCGAGCCGATACATGAACTCGAGCAGGACCTCCGCATCGATGGCGATGACTTCGTCGGTCATGGCGCACCGACCGTGGCTACAAACGCAGCCCGCTGCGCAGCGTCCAGCCCGCCTTGCGGAATTCCTGCCTTGCCCGGTCGCTCGCGTTTCCGGCGACCAGCAGGACGCGTCGCTTTCCCTTCAGCTCCTTGCGCTGGGCGAACTCGGCCGCGGCCTGGTCCCACCAGGCGTAGTCGATCGCGGCCGCGACGACGAGCGTCCCGTCCTCCGCGACGCCGACCGGCACCATGCCGCTCATTCGCAGCTTGGCGAGCCGCGCCTCCTTCCCGTCGTACTGGCCCAGCATCCGCACGGACTCCACGAAGAACCGGACGTGGGTCTCGCCCTGCACCTGCGCGGCGACCTGGATCACGGATTCCGCGCCGGCGATGCCGCCCATCTTCGACAGCGCCACGACCAGCGCCGTCTGCAGCGACGGCGTGAACCAGCGGTTGCGCAGGAAATCGCGCGTCGTGCGCGGGCTCACGCCCATGCCCTGCAGTCGTGCTTCGTTCTGCCGGGCGAGGTCGACCGGGGGCTGGTTCCAGACGGCATCGCGGACGTCCGTGTCGAATCCGACGACGAGGTTGGCCCCCATCGAGACCGCGCTGATGGCCGTGTTGATCGCGAAGCTTCCGGCAAAGCTCGCCGCCGACGCGTTGTCGAGCAGCGGTCGCAGCACCGGGTTGGACGTGTAGGGGTCGATGTTGAGCTGCCGCGCCCAATCGCGGCGCGCCTTGTTGTAGCCGAAGGGATCGCCGTTGAACGCGGGCGGCATCGCTTCCCCGGCCGGAGCCGGCGGCAGCCCGGAGGGCGCCTGCGGGGAGCTGCTGGTGCTGTCCGTCACCGATTGGGCGGTCGAACGTGCGAGGAAACCGACGCGCCCGAGCACGGAACCCAGTCCCTGCCCGATGTTCTCGACGGTCCCGACCGGATTGTTGAACGCGCTTTGCACGAGCTGGACCGGCGCCTGGGCCGCCCGCACCAGCGAATCCTGGAACGCCTGGCTCTTCTGCACCTCCTGCAGCGCTTCGATCGCCGGCAGCTCGTTGACGCGCACGCCGAGCATGTTCGCGCCCGACGACGGAGAAGGTGCCGAACTTCGACTCGATCACGAAGCGCCCGAAAAAGCCCTCCAGCGCCACGGGCTCGGCCACGGTGTGCAGCGGTCCCTTCAGCACCGCGGCCGGGACGAGCTCGGTTCCCGGCAGCGAGGGCACGGTCTCGAAGCCGCCCTTGGGCTGCGGCGGTCGCGGCCCCGGTGGCGGCGAGGGCCATGGCTGCGAGCAGGCCGGCCAGGGTGGAGACGGCGCGATGGCGTGATGCCTTCGGAGTGGTGACATGGCGGCCATCCGGGGTTCAGAACTTCCAGTTGAAGTTGGCGGCGAAGAAGAGGAAGTTGACGTTGCCGTACGAACCGACGACGTCGCCGCGCCCGCCCAGCGCCACGGGCGCGCTGCCGGTGACGTTCGCGTGCAAGGTCCCTCCGTACAGGTATTCGACGCTCCATCCCCAGTTGAAAGTCTTCGACTCTTCCTTCTGGCCGCCGATGCCGAAACGCCAGGCGGCGTTGACGGGCAGCGCCAGCGCCACGCTGTTGCTGTCCTGGAATCCCGAGTCGTACGCGATGCCGCCGTTGAGCAGATACGTGTCGGACAGCCTGTATTGCGCCCCGCCGGCGACGTGCCAGGTGTCCTTGAAGTCGAGGCTGGTGGTCAGGCCGATCGGATTGTTCGAGTCGACGCCGACATCCACCTGCCCGAACTTCGACCATTGCTGCCAGCCGACGCTGCCCAGGATGGCCCAGCGCGGATCGATCTCGCGATAGAAGCTCGCGTTCACGCCCTGCGGGACCGTGATCCCGAGGTCGACGTTGGCGTCCAGCAGCCCGCGCGACGCGAGCAGCGTCCGGATTCCGGGCCCCAGTCCGCTCCACTGCGCCTGCGCGCGGAAATTCAGGTTCACCGGCGAGTTGTAGGTGATGCCGAAGCGCGTGCCGCGATCGATTTCGTAGAGCAGCCCGACGTTGGCGCCGAAGCCCCACGCGTTGTCGTCGAGCGAAAGGCTGCCGTCGGAACCGGCGATGTTGTTGACGGCCACCACGTTCTTGAGCTTGCCGTACATCGCGTTGACGCTCGCGCCCACCGAGAGATTCTCGCTGACGCGCCACGCGGCCGACGGAAGGATCGACACGCCGAGCAGCGTTCCCTCCTGCGCACGGTACCGGCCCACCCAGCCCTCGTCGTACTTGACCACCGATCCGAAGTTGCCGGTGACCGCGACGCCCACCTTGATGTCCGGCGACACGCTGTGCGAATAGAACATGCCGCCGCCGGGGAACCAGCCGATCGGATTGCCGCCGGCATTGCCGCCGAGCGCCGGCGTGGTCCCGGGCTCGATCGAGAAGCCCGACGTCGGCGTGAAAGACCTGGGCGCCGAGCGTGAGCTGGTCGCCGGCCAGCCGCGTCATGCCGGCGGGATTGGTGAAGACCGTCGAGGCGTCCTGCGCCCGCGCCGCATAGCCGGCCGACGCCAGGCCGATGTCCGCCGTGCCGACCTCGTAGAGCGTGAGGCCGCCGGCGCCGGCAGTCCGATGCAAGGGCGCCGGCAACGAATGCCGCGGCGGCGAACGCGCCGTTCAAATTGCTCGTGATCACGGTTTCGCGGGCTCCGATGAAATGAGACCGCAACGGGCTTCCCGGGAGGAAGTCCGGAATGCGGCCCGTGCTGCGGGGCGCGTCAGTCGCCAGCCGCATCCGTCGCGCCAGGTCGGGCATCTCGAACGGCTTCAGGCCCTTCGCCGGCGCTCTTCGGCGGCCGTGCCCGGAAGGATCTCGAAGTTCGGCGTGAACGACGACCATGATGCCCCGCAGCTGGTCGAAGGGCTTGCGGTCGCCGTCGAACTTCGCCTTGCCGGCCTTGATCAGGTCGTCGAAGGTGCTCGCACCCATCATCACCAGGTTGAGGTCGGCGCGGTTGAGCGTGATCGTCAGGTCCGGCGTTCTTCGCCTGCTGGCCCTTGATGTTGGTCAGCGTGGCGTTGCTCATCTCGACCAGGTACTTCTCGCCGTTGTCGGGCGTGACCAGGTTGATGGTGAAGCGCATGCCCGTCCGCCTTCTTCGGGTCCATGCTGATGCCGAGGAAGTCGAGCCAGTGCTCGGTCGACATCGCCCGGATCACGTCCGGCCCGGTCGACCGCGGCGGCATGCCGCCCGGCAGGCCGTTGCGCAGCTCGTAGGCGCCCTGCAGGAAGATGTTGCGCACGCTCGTGCTCTCGTTCTGGTAGCCGAGCTGCTCGAAGGCGTCGGCCAGCAGGTCCTTCGGCCGCCTGGTTCTGCGGCTGCGCGAACACCAGCTTGTTCAGGATCTCGGTCGCGTCGCAGGTACTTGCCCTGGGCGATCAGCTCGCTTGCCCTTGGCCATGATCTTGGCCGAGCCGCCCATCATCTCGACGTACAGCGGCGCCGAGTCCTTCGGCGACAGCGGGATCAGGTTGGCCGGGTTGCCGTCCCAGTAGCCGAGGAAGCGGTTGATGACGCCGCGGCGTTGTGCTGTCACGACCCGTGGTAGCTGTGCGCGGCCCACTGCTGCTGCAGGCTCTTCGGCAGCTTGTAGACGTTGTGGATCTCGTTGATCGTCACGCCCCGGTTGGCGTAGTGCAGCGTCTGGTTGTTCAGGTTGGCGTAGGCATCGCGCTGCGCGCGCATCACTTCCTGGATGCGGTCGTTGCCCCAGCGCGGCCAGCTGTGCGAGGCGAACATCACCTCGGCTTCCTGGCCGAACTTGTACAGCGCGACGTTGATCTCCTTCGACCAGTTGAGCGCGTTGCGCACCGGCGCGCCGCGCAGCGTGTAGATGTTGTGGATGGTGCCGGTGACGTTCTCCGCCGCCCAGAACGCCTTGAACTGCGGGAAGTAGGTGTTCATCTCGACCGGCGCCTCGGTGTCCGGCGCGTTCTGGAACACCATCTTCACGCCGTCGACCGTCATTTCCTCGAAGTCCTTGGTGATGATGCGGTTGGGCGCGATCAGGCCGATGTTGCCGTTGGCGACGTTCTTGCCGATCGACTGGTCGACGTGGCCGAACGGGTCGCGCGGCAGCAGCACCGCGTACTGCCACTGCATGCGGCGGGACATCGCGTTGCCGGCGAACACGTTCTCCGAGATCGCCGCCTCCATGAAGTGTTCCGGCGCGATGACCTGCACCTTGCCGCTCGCGACGTCGGCCTCGTCGACCACGCCGCGCACGCCGCCGAAGTGGTCGCACGTGCGAGTGCGAGTACACGACGGCGACGACCGGCCGCTTGCCGAGCTTCTCGTTGATGAACTCGAGCGCCGCCCGGGCGGTCTCCTTGGCCGTCAGCGGGTCGAAGACGATCCAGCCGGTGTCGCCCTTGATGAAGCTGATGTTGGCGAGGTCGAAGCCGCGCACCTGGTAGATCCGGCCCGGCACCACCTCGTAGAGGCCGTAGGCCATGTTCAGCACGGCCTGGCGCTGCAGCGACGGATGGATGCTCTCGAAGTCCTTGCCCTGCAGCAGCCACTCGTAGCTGCCCATGTCCCACGCGACGTTGCCCGCGTCGGCCATGATCTTCGTGTACGGCGGCTCGGCGATGAAGCCCTTCTTCGCCTCGTCGAAGTCGCGCTTGTCGGCGAACGGCAGCGGGCCTTGAACGCCGTTGCGCAGTTCGAGCGTGAACTTCGACGGCGCTTGCCCTTGCGGGTCGAAGTGCTTCGGCGCGGCCGGCGCGCCCTGCGCCTGCGCAAACCCCGGCTCGAGCACCAGCGCGGCGGCGGCCGCGACCGCCGCGGCGATCGCCAGAGCGGCGCCGTTGAACAATCGTGTGGAATTCATGCGTGTCCTCAGCTGAAGATGTTCGGTGTCCTGGCGCGTCGCGCCCCGCGGCGGGATGGCCGAACTTCGCTCCGCGAACGCCGGCAAAGCGGCCGCGAGGATACCCGAAAATCCGCCCGGGCTGCCGCCTCCGGCGCGCAGCCAGGCGCGGGTCGGCTATTCCTCCAACAGAGCCTCGACCCGGCCCGAACGTATCGCCTTGACCAGCGCCGCGTGGTCCTTCTGCACTCTGGTCCGCGTAGGCGAGGGCGAACTTGCCCAGCGCATCGTCAAAGGCGTCGCTCTTGCCCAGATAGCCGCTGATGGTGGCGGCGTCGCCCGGATTTCGCGTGGGCGCGCGCCAGCGTCCAGCCGCACAGGCCGGCGTAGTTCTTGAGCTGCACGGCGCTGAATCCATCCACGGGCATCGACATCTTCATGTCGCGCAACTGGCGGACGTAGAAATCGTAGCCGCGCCGCCCGCGCACCCAGCCCAGGAAGATGTCGCTGGACGACTGCATCAGGCGCTGCCCCGCGACGACGCGCTGGCCCTGGTTCTCGTAGGCGCTCTTCCCGGCATAAGGCTCGAGAACGGAGCGCTGGGCTTCCTTGAACTGGAGGATCAATGGATGTCCGTCCTCGGAGAACAGGAGCCCGATGAAGCAGCGCGTCCCCACGCTGCCGATGCCCACCACCTTGAGTGCGCAGTCCTCCAGCCGGTAGCGGTCGAGCAGCACGCGGCGATCGTCGGACAGCGTGTTGCGATAGTCCGCCAGCCCCTCCTCGACCCGCTCCATGAAGTCCGGCTCGTCCACGTGAAACAGGATCGGCGGCTGATCGACGATGCGGTGGCGCCCCCCGGCCAGTGTCGTGATCCTGGGGAAGAGATTCTCGATGACGCGCTTGCGCGCCCGGTCGGCGATCTGCTGCCGGAACCTTCGTCGCCCTGGCATCGGGCGCCGACCTCATGACGCTCTCCTCGTCCATCCGCTGGTACCAGACCTCGAGCGGCCTCATGCGGGAGCATTCGCGCAGATGCTTCCGATAGGCCGACACGCACTCCCGTACCGCCGCTTGCCCGGCGGCGTCGGCCAGCCGATTGTCGCGCGCCGCGATCTCGAAGCTCACGACCAGCCGCTTCAGGTCCCATTCCCAGGGCGCCGGAAGCGTCTCGTCGAAGTCGTTGAGGTCGAAGACCAGATTGCGCTCGGGCGTCGCGAACGCGCCGAAGTTCAGCAGGTGGCAGTCGCCGCACGCCTGGACCTCGACGCCGGTGGCCGGCGTGGTGGCGAGGTCGTGCGCCATCAGCGCGGCTGAGCCGCGCAGGAACGTGAACGGGCTGCGGACCATCCTTCCGTAGCGGATCGGCACCAGTTCCTGCAGGCGCCCGCGATTGGACGCTTCCAGTATCTCGATCGGATCGCGGTCCTTGCGGGGAGCCGGAAAGCCCCCGTGGCTCTCCCGCGGAACCTGCTCGCGAAGAGCTTTCCCGGCCGCAAGGCGCTCTTCGCGCGAACGGAAACCGGCAATGCGTTCTGCCTGCCGGGCGTAGTCTCGACCTTCTTCGATTGCTTGCTGGCGGCCATCGCTCACCTCTTTCGGACCTTCGAACCTCAACTATACGAAACTCGGGACGGCATTGTCCGGCACGCGATTCCGGTCGGTCCGAATCCGCTATCCCGGCGCGCGCGAGTGTGGAACAATGCTCGTTTGCGCAGAAGCTGGACAGGGTCCCGGCGCATGGTTTGCCGCGTTGCGAGGGCCAAGGTTACCGCCGTCATTCCACCTGTGGGGTCCCCATGAGAATCCGCTCCCCGTTTCTTCTTCTTGCGCTGGTGACGCTCGTCGCCGGTTGCCAGACCACCTCGATCCAGTCGGCGTGGTACGACACGAACTTCCGCGGCGGCCCGATGCGCAAGATCGTCGTCGTGGGCAGCGTCAACAGCGTCGCGGATGGTCGCGTGTTCGAGGACATCTTCGCCGAGAAGCTGCGCGCGGCGGGCGTCGAAGGTATTGCGGGGTACACGGTCATTGCCGACGAAACCCGCGGAGCCGAAGCGCAATTCGCGACCGCCGTCGCGAACACGGGCGCCCAGGGCCTGCTGCTCGTCAGGCTGCTGCGGGTGGATACGCGAACTCAGGTGTCGACGACGATGGTGCCGGGCGGCATGGGCTGGGGCTGGGGCGGCGGCTGGGGCGGCGGCTGGGGCAGCCCGTTCGGCCCGTCGATGGTTCCGGTGCAACAGGTCAACCAGTACGACCTCGCCACCGTGGAATCCAAGTTGTACGACGTGCAGACGAAACAGCTGGTGTGGGCGGCCACCACGACGACGTTCAATCCGACGTCAGTGGCGCGGGAAACTCCCCGGTTTGCCGACGTGATCATCGGCCAGCTGGCTCAACGGGGCATCATCCAGAGCAAGTAGCGTGCGACCGCGCCCGGCGAAAGCCTAGCGCGGCCGTGGCGGCTGGAAGGACGGCGTTCCCCAGTTGATCCAGATCGACCGATCGGCAAACCACGGACGCGACCGATAGTGGGCATCCCAGTACGATTCGACCGAGAACGTGACGGTGGAGACGCGGTCCCTGTCGCGAATCGAGAGATACGGCGCGTAGACCCAACCGCGGCTGCGGCCCACGACCACGTCACACCAGCGCTCGTCGACCGTGCAGCCAGCCACGCTTACCGTCGTTCTCGCCGGAAACCAGGTGACCAGCGGAAACGCGGGGTCAGGGCCGGCGCGCATGTTGACCGGCCGCGTGGTGTGCGCGAGCTGCTGCGCGAGGGCGGGAATCGGCACCAGCAGGAACAAGGCAACGACGCACTGAAGCACGAGCGCAGGCGACACCGGAACCTCCATCGAATGGCCGAACGGCCGACATTGTCCGGGCTCAACTCTATTGGCATTCCGTACCGCGCGCAAACCCGCCATGGATCACGGCTCCGCCGGGGTCGGGTCTTCGCCGGTCGCTCCCTGCGTCGCACACGACGCCCGAGTCTCGGACGGCACGGGACGAACTGCGGCGCTGCGGTAAGATACCCGGCGAAAGATTCGCCGAAGCGCATGCGAACCCGTCGCGCCGCTGCCCACTGTCAATCGTTCCTCGAGGTATCCATGGTCAAGAATGTCCTTTTGGCAGTGATCGTCGCTGCCGGTCTCGCCGCCGTCGGCGCCACGGCGCAGACCGGCCCCGGTTCATTGGGCAGGATCAAGGCGGCGAAGGCCATCAACGTCGCGTATTCGGCGGACTCGCTTCCGTTCTCCTTCGCAGGCGCCAACAGCGAGCCTGCCGGGTACTCGATCGACCTGTGCCGGCGCGTGATCGCGCAGATCGGCCGTGCGGTCGGCGAGCCGAACCTCAAGGTGAACTGGATGGCCGGTTCCGTCGCCGAGCGCCTGCAGATGATTGCCACGGGCCGTGCCGACCTCGAATGCGCCAACACGACGCAGACGCAATCCCGGCTCGCCAACGTCGATTTCTCGAACCTGATATTCGTCGATGCCGGAGGCTTCCTCGTAAAGGCCGGCGCGCCGATCAATCAGCTTGCCGACCTGGGCGGAAAGCGGATCGCCGTGCTCAAGGGCACGACGACGGAGACGCGACTCAACGAGGCGCTGCGGCGCCGCCTCGTCAACGCCACCGTCGTTGCGGTCGCGGACGCCGGCGAGGGCGTCGCGATGCTCGAGGCGGGGAGTGTCGATGCCTACGCCGGCGACAAGATCAAGCTCGTCGGACTGGCCGTCCAGGCGAAGGCACCCGCCAAGCTCGCGCTGCTGGCGGATGAACTGTCGTTCGAGCCGTACGCGATGGCGTTGCCGCGCAACGACTCGGCGCTGCGGCTCGAAGTCAACCGGGCGCTCACGCAGGTGTACGTCGGCGGCGACATCGAAGCGATCTATGCCCAGTGGCTGGGCAAGCTGGGCCGTCCGTCCGCGCTGCTCGCCGTGATGTACCTGTTGAATTCGATTCCCGAGTGAGCGCGCCCGTTGCGTATTGGAGAATGCAGATGACGAACATCCCCGTATGGCGGCGCTGTGCCGCCGCATTTGCCGCGTTCCTCACGCTCGCGCTGGCCGGCTGCAATACGCCGCCCGCCTTCCAGGTGAGCGAGCAGCCGGCCGTACGCATCGGCACCGTCGAGTCGATCACCCAGGACACGGTGCAGAACGTCGATACCGCCGTCGGCACCATCGGCGGCGCGCTGATCGGCGGCGGGCTGGGCAGCCTGATCGGCGGCGGCACCGGCCAGACCGTGGCCACGATCGTCGGTGCGATCGGGGGCGGATACGCCGGCAACCAGCTCGCCCAGCGCAGCCAGACCTTCGTGTGGCGGATCGGCGTTCGCTACGACGACGGCACGCTCGCCACCGTCCAGCAGACCGCGGCGCCGGGTCTGCGGGTCGGCGACCGCGTGCGCGTCACCAACACCGGAATCGAGCTGCTGCGCGGATAGCCGATGCTCCTTCATCGCCGGAACGGGAGCCGCGGCATGAACATGAAGGCGGGCGGGACGCTCGTCGTCCTGTGGCTGCTGGCCCTCCCTGCGGCGGCCGCCGAGCCGCCGATCGAGGGGCCGACCTGGCGGCTCACCGGCCTGCGCGGGCTCGACCCGGTCGCTCTCTCCGGCGCCGCGCGACCGGTGACGGCGGAATTCAAGGCGGGTCGCATCAGCGGCTTCTCCGGGTGCAACCAGTTCTTCGGAGCGTACACGCTCGATGGCGACCGCGTGGCGATCGGGCGGCTGGCCGGCTCGATGATGGCGTGCGAGGAACGCGCGATGGCGGTGGAAAGCGCCGTGCACGCCGCCCTGGCGGGAACGTTCCGCCACGTCGTCGCGGACCAGCGGCTGACCCTGCTGTCCGGCGCCGAGCCGGTCCTGACTTTCCAGGCCGAGCCTGCCCCCAGGCTCGAGGGCGTGCGGTGGAAGATCACCGGCTTCAACAATGGCCGGCAGGCGGTCGTGAGTCCGTTGTCGGGCACCGCGCTTGCCGTGACGTTCAAGGACGGGTTCGCGGCGGGGTCCGCGGGCTGCAATACGTTCCGCGCGAGGTACACCGTCGACGCGGATCGCATCGTCGTCGGGCCCGCGGCCGTCACGCGCAGGTTATGCAAAGGCGACGGCGTCATGCGGCAGGAGCGCGAGTTCCTGTCGGCGCTGCAGTCGGCGACGACCTGGGGCTGGATGGGCAGGCTGCTCGACATGCATCGAGCCGACGGCGAGCGCGTGCTCACGGCGACCTCGGACTGACCGCATGCGCGCCAGCTCCCCCACCTGGCACACCTGGTTCATCGTCGGCATCAAGGTGCTGGCGGTCGCGGCCGCACTGCTGATTCCGGCGATGCCGCAACCGGTTTCGTACCACGATTTCGCCGACCATCGCGAAATGCTTCGGAATCCGCAATTTCCTGGATGTGGCGTCGAATGCCGCGTTTCTCGTCGTGGGCGTCTGGGGACTTTCCCTGGCGCTGGGCCGGCGCGCGCATTTCGAATTCACGCTGGAACGCTGGCCCTACGTCATCGTTCTTCGTGGGCGTCGCCCTCACGGCCGCAGGATCGGCCTACTATCACCTCGCGCCGGACAACGAGACGCTGTTCTGGGACCGCCTGCCCATGACCATCGCCTTCATGGGCCTGGTGTGCAGCCAGATCGTCGACCGGATGAGCATCCGCGCGGGGCTCGCCCTGCTCGTGCCCATGCTCATGGTGGGCGCCGCGTCCGTCATCTACTGGCGCGTGACCGAGCGTGCCGGCATCGGCAACGTCGTGCCCTATGGCGTCCTGCAGGGTTACTCGGTCGTCGTGCTCCTGCTGCTGGCGGTGCTGAAGCCGTCACGGTACACCCACGGCAAGCTCCTCTACTGGGTGTTCGCGTGGTATGTTCTGAGCAAGATCCTCGAGACCTACGACACGCAGATTCTCGCGTGGAACGAGGCGATCAGCGGACACACGCTCAAGCACCTCGCGGCGGCCATCGCCGGCATCGCCGTGTGCGTGATGCTGACGCGCCGGACGCTCATCGACCCGGATGCGGACCGCGTCGCGCCATCCCCCGGAGCTCGCGCTGCGCGCGGGGGCGGCCGCGGCACGAATCCCGTGCAGTCCCGGTGACAGAATCGAATCAATCAACCATCGACAGGGTATTCATGCGTACACGCCTAGGATTCTTGCTCGCACTCGCCGTCGCTGCATGCGTTCCGCCTGCGGCGGCACAAACGGCGACCGTCACGAGCTCGGTGAATGTTCGCGCCGGTCCCGACAAGAGCTTTCCGACCGTTACCTGGCTCCTGACCGGGACATCGGTCACCGTGGAGGGGTGCACCGCCAACTGGCGCTGGTGCGATGTCATCGCCGGGCGCCATCGCGGCTGGGTGTACGCGCGCTTCCTTTCCTATCCGTTCAACGGCAGTGCAGTCACCATCGTCAAGGGCGGCCCGAACCTCGGCCTGCCACAGATCGAGTTCGAGCTCGGCCCCTACTGGGACGCGCATTACCGGGGGCAGCGCTGGTTCGGGCAGAAGGCGGACGTGCAGCGACGCTGGGACCGGCGACCGCCACCGCGGGCGTGGCGCGAACCCTAGCGCGCCGCGCGCGTCCGCGGTCGTTGCCTGTCGCGCCTAGGGCGACGCCTTCTGCCAGCTCGCGTCCGGGTCGTACGCCTTCATTGCCCGGGCGACCGCATCGGTGTTCGGTCCGAGGTTCTTCTGGTACACGATCCCGTCCTGGTTGACGATGAACGTCATCACGCCCGTGTCGTTGAATTTCGCCGGCCACGCGACGAGCGCATAGCCCTTGGTCATCCGGCCGTTCTCGAGGTAGCTCCTGGCGCCGCCGGGCGCGTTCGCCCCCTGCGCGGTGAGAATCCTGTACAGGTACCCGTGGTACGGCTGCCCGGCCTTCGCGTCCGCGAACTCCGCGCCCAGCGGACTTTCCGGCTCACCCGGTAGCGACGCCCAGTACAGCCCGTCGCGCTTGCCCGGCGTCGAAAGGGCGCGCGTCGCGTACTCGAGGACGCCGTCGCCGTTCCAGTCGTTCTGGCGGTACTCCTTCTGCGCGTCCGTGTAGGCAAGCGCGACCTGGATGGCCGCCAGTTCGTTGCGCCCGATCCGGCGGATGCGCATTTCCTCCGGCGCACCCTTGACGTCGAAGCGCCAGCCCGCGGCGGTCTTCACGATCGGGATCGGCAGCGTCCAGCCGTTCTTGCCGACACCGAGGAACGCCTTGTCGTTGCCCGCCGGCACGATCGTGTGCCCGCGCGCCCACGCCGCGAGAAAGTTGGTGACGTCCTCCGGATCCGTCCTTTCGGAGGGCAGGTATTTCTCGGTAATCGGCACCGATCACGGCCTTGATGGCGTCATCGTCGTTCCGTGCGATGCCGTCGACCAGCGCCTCCGCGGCGGCCTCGGGTGTCGGATAGGCTTTCTGCGCGAAGGCGGTCGGCGCGAGCGCAAGAGATGCCGCCAGGGCGGCGATCTTCAGGATGTGCTTGAAATTCGTCATGTTCGTGCGCTCCATCTCAACGTCCCCGTCCGCCGCCACCACCACCGCCGCCACCACCGCCACCGGCACGGCCGCCGCCGCCGCCTGCCGCGGGTCGCGCACCGCCGCCACCGCCCCCTGCCGCGGGTCGCGCGCCGCCACCACCGCCCCCTGCCGCGGGCCGCGCACCGCCGCCACCGCCACCACCTGCCGCAGGCCGCGCACCGCCGCCGCGCTGCGCCGCGGCCTCGCTGGCCCTGCCTCGGTCGATCTGCGCGCCAGCCTGCGGGCTGTTGGCGCCTCGCAGCGCGTTGTCGCGGTTCGCGGACTGAGCGCGCTGCCGCGCCGCGTCGCGGTCCGCGTTCTGGGCCCTGCTCTGCGCGGCACTCCGGTCGACGTCCTGCGCCCGGTTCTGAGCGGCGCTGCGGTCCATGTTCTGCGCCCGGTCCTGCATCGCGCTGCGGTCCACGCCCTGCGCCCGGTTCTGCGTCGCGCCGCGGTCCGCGCCCTGCGCCCTGTCCTGCATCGCGCTGCGGTCCGCGCCCTGCGCCCTGTTCTGCATCGCGCTGCGATCGACGCTTTGCGCGCGCTCGCGCGCCGACCCGCTGCCGGCATCGATGCCGCGGTTCTGCATCGCCTGGTTCGCCCGGTCGCGACTGGCGTCACGACTCGCGTCCCTGCCGCGGTACTGGTCGCGGTTGGCGACATCGCGCCTGTTCTCGAGGTTCCTGCGCGTCGCATCGCCGCCGCGGTACGGCGTGCTGCCGCGCCGATCGGGATTGTGACTCCAGTTCGCGTTCCTGTTGTTGCTGTCGATCCGGCGGTTGACGTTGATGTTGTTGTAGCGGTTGACGTTGATGTTGACGGTGTTGCCGCCCCATCCTCCGCCCCAGCGGACGCCGCCCCACAGCGCGTTGGTCACGCCAATGCCCACACCCCAGGCGATGCCGGTCGCGATCGGCCGCGACCACCAGAAACCGGGGGGAGGCGGAAAGAAGAACGGCGGGTACGCCACCCAGGGCCACGGTCCGTACACGACCGTCGGGTTGAACGACGGCACGAAGACCACCGACGGCTGCGCCGGCTCGATCACGATGATC
The DNA here is from genome assembly GCA_963832705.1 of uncultured beta proteobacterium. GTDB lineage: Bacteria > Pseudomonadota > Gammaproteobacteria > Burkholderiales > Casimicrobiaceae > CAIWHR01. The sequence goes on from CAWHVP010000015.1 coordinate 13,952, forward strand.
TGCGGCGGCGGCGCCGACTGCTGCACGACCACCGTCTGCGTGACCGATGGGGGCGCGGGCTCCGGCGCCTGCATCGAGACCTTGACCTGTTCGTTCGACTTGAGATTGCCCGCGGCCTGCGCCTTCTGGCGAAGCCGCTGGACGGAGTTCATGACGTCGTCAGGCTGCGCGAGGAACGCATCCCCTATGTTGCGCACCCAGTCGGGCTGTGCGCCGAACGTGACGAGCACTTCGGGGAACGCGACCAGCGACGCGACGGATGGATCCCAGGGCTCGTTCTCGACCATCTTCACCGCGTCGTCGCCCTTGGCGTCGGGATGGGCCTTCGACCACGCCGCTGCCGCGGCGAAATCCTCGGGATACGTCGTGGCCATCAGCAGCTGGGCCAGCAGCGAATCCGGATACAGAGCGATCGGCGCCGTCAACTGATCGAGCTGCTCGTTCGAGAACGGCTTGTCGGCAGACTGCGCGAGCGCATGCGGTGGCAGCGCCAGGACCAGCACAGCCACGAAGTACAGCAGGGATTTCATGATGGACGTTTGCACGATATTCCTCGAAGGCTGGTGTTGTTCTCCGCAATCCTCTGGCTCGTTCGGGGGCGTCCCGCCGCCTCGCGGATCATGGCCCCGCCAACTGCGTTCCCCTGCCGGACCGACGTCGCTTCCCGCCATCCGCCGCCCGGGTCATTTCGTCGCTTTCGCGACATCGTCGAGCAGGGAGGCGGCCCTGGGACTGGTCACCGTCCTGCGGATCAGGATGTCCGGCGGAAGCAGATTGCTCCCGCCGAAGAAAGCGTCGTTCCAGGGGACATTGGTGCTCACGACCGTGCCATCGAGATTGAGACCTCCGTACACGCCCTTCGCGCGCGTGAACGAAATCAGGTCGGCCGTGACCGTGGACCTCGCTCCGGCGCCCACCGGACCCGCGGCAATGCTTGCGTCACCGCCGATCTTGACGGAGGTCGACAGCAAAGAATTGAATCCCCTCTCGGTCATCACGACGACGATGACCTCCGACACGTCGATGCCCGCCTGGAAGCCCACGCTGGCAGTCGCCAGATTGTAAAAGGCCGGCCCCGCCCAGGCGCGCCCATCTCGCGCAACGAGAACGCCACGCCCCCCCGAGCCGCCGAAGATGAAGCCCGCCCTGACGACCTGCGGCGCGATCAGGAGCGCCCTCGCCCGGCCGAGGTTGTCCTGGATCCACGTCTGGTCCGGATCGCGGAGGAAATTGCTGAGCGTCGTTCGCGCATCGGCGACCAGCCTCTCCGGCTCGGCCGGCGAAACCGATTGCGTCGCGCACCCGGCCAGCGCTGCCGCGGCCAGCACACCCAGCGCGGCGCGGCGCGAAGGACTTTCTATCGTTTCGCATGTCGTCATCGTCGTTCCCTCAGGAATCTTGCCATGGCCAAAGACCCGATTATGCACGTTGCCGGCCACGGCGGCGCGCGCGGCGCGACGCGGGCGCGCGCCTTCGCCGGCCGTCAGGGCGCGCCGTGCGCGCTCTTCCACTCCATCGCCGCGAGCACGCGCCGCTCGACCGACGGGTGCGAGTAGAACAGCCACTCCTCCAGCGCCTGCGGCCGCGGGTTGCGGTATTCCGCGGTCTTCACCAGCGCCGTGGCCATCGCATCGGGCAGGTTCACCGTCTCGAACGAGTAGTGGTCGGCCTCGATCTCGCCGGCGCGGATCACCGCGTTGATCACCGGCTGCCCGACGACCGACAGCATCGAGATCAGCAGCAGCACGACCGGCAGCCCCGCCGGATCGGCCAGCGTGGCGTGGCTGCCGAAGGCGCGCGCGAGGCGCGGGAACAGCCTGTCGGCAAGGAAGAACGCGAGCATCGCCAGCGCCGACAGCACCGCCACCATGCGCCAGACGTGGTGAAGCACGTAGTGGCCGATCTCGTGGCCGGTCACCGCCTTCACCTCGTCGAGCGACGCGCCCTTGAGCGCGACGTCGGAGATCGCGACGCGCGCCGAGCCGCCGATGCCCGAGACGTTGGCGGTGAAGTTGTTCGACTGCCGCGAGCCGTCGTAGACGTAGATGCGGTCGGCGGGAACGCCCGCGCGCTGCGCCATTCCGACCAGCGCCGCGCGGACCTCGCCGTCCGGCAGCGGCTGGTAGTCGTTGAAGATCGGCTCGATCACCACCGGCGCGACGAGCAGGAACGCGGACAGCGCGACCGCGGTGAGCCCGCCCGACCAGATCCACCAGCGCCGGCCGGCCCGCCGGATCAGCGCGTACACGCCGACGAAGAACAGCGCGCCCAGCACCGCCGAGATCGCGGTCGCGATCAGGCCCTGCCCGAGAAAGTCGCCGAGCGGCTGGCTGGTGCGCCCGTACGCGCGCTCGCGCCACCATTCCGCGTAGATCGACCACGGCAGCGTCAGCAGCGACGACAGCAGGAAGCAGGCGCCGCCCACGACCAGCGCCCGCAGGCTGGGACCGCGCCGCTCGAGCTTCGCCTGCAGCAGGTCGAGGACGCGGGAGCGCACGAGCACCCAGGTGACGAGCGCCGCGACGACGAGGTTCCACAGCAGCAGCCAGTGATTGCCCGCGGTGTAGGCGGACGCCTTCGCCAGCAGCTCGGGGCCGAGCGCGTCGATGTAGGCGGCCGTGGCCGCCTGGGGGTCGAAGGCCACGCCGGATCTCCCGGTTGCCCGAATCAGGCGACGAGCGCTCCGCGCCTGGGCTTCGCCTCGGCCCGGGGTGTCGACGCCGTGTCGACCCACACCTCGGCGAGCACGTCGCGCAGCGCACCGAGCAGGGGATCGGAAGCGCGGTCGGCGGCAATGACCAGCCACAGCTTCGTGATCACCTTCGAGCCGGACCAGATGGCGATGCGGCCCTCGTCGACGGAGGCCGAGCCCGATTCGTCGCGGACGAGGCTGACGCCGACGCCGGATTCGACCAGGTTGTTGATGACCATCTCGTTGTCGGCCAGGATGACCTTCGGCGGCAGCTCGCCGCCGAAGAGCTTGCGCACCAGCCGCGCGTGCGTGCTGGGCTCGGGCGCGACGATCCAGGGCCGCTCGGCGACCGCCTCCCACGACGCCCCGGAGAGCTCGTTGGCCCACGCGCCGGGGATCGCGACGCTGTAGGCGAGCTCGCGCAGCGGGATCGCCGTGAACTCCGCGTCCGGCGCATCGCCGAAATAGAAGCTCGCATCGAGCGCGCCGCTCTTGACGCGCGCCAGCGCATCGCTCGACATCACGTGGTGCAGCTCGATCTCGATCTGCGGAAAGCGCTCCAGCGCCAGGACCAGCAGGTCGCCGACGCGCAGCACGCCGGGCTCGAGCACGGTGCCCAGCGACAGGTGCCCGGTGGGCTGGCCGCGCAGCGCCTGCGCCGACTGCGCGAGGTGGGCGACGGCGGCGAGGATCGATTCGGCTTCGGCGACCAGTTGCTCGCCGGCCGGCGTCAGCGCCATGCCCGACGGCGTGCGGTCGAACAGCGTCACGCCGAGCTCCTCCTCCAGCACCTTGACGTGGCCGGAGAGCGCGGGCTGCGACAGGTGCAGCGCCTCCGCCGCCCGGGTCAGGTGACCGAACCGGGCAATGGTGACGAAGGAGCGCAGGTGATTGAGTTCCATGGGCATCGCCTTCCCGGCAGCGACCGGCCCGGAAGCGACGCATTTTACTGCATTGCAACATCGGATTGACATCGAAGGCGGCGCACTGGTATCAACTCGTGCTGCCGATCCCCCATTCCCGACCGCAAGGAGACCCCGCGATGGCCGCCTACCTGATCGTCGACGTCGACATCAAGGACCCTGCCGCGTACGAGACGTACAAGGCGCAGGTGCCCGCGTTCATCGCGAAGCACGGCGGCGAGTACCTGGTCCGCGGCGGCGGCATGGAGGTGCTCGAGGGCGACTGGCGCCCGACGCGGCTGGTGCTGTTCCGGTTTCCCGACCGGGCCGCGGTCAAGGCGTTCCTCGCCGATCCCGGCTACCAGCCGCTGGCCGCGCTTCGCCACGGCATCGCGCGCACCGACATGGTCGTCGTCGACGGGCTGTAGAAGGGCCCCGGAGCCCCGCGTCGAACGCGCGGTTGCCGCCTGTGGCGGCATCACCGCGATCGCCCGCAATTCGATGTCGAGTCTTCCGCCTGGCACATGCCCGATGACTGCAAGGCGACCGCTTCAAGGACTGGCGCCGCCGTCCAATTGCGGCAACTGGATGGCAGCACTCGACCGAGATGGAATTTCCGACGATGGTCGGAATCAGTAGAACCGGATGGCAGCGTCGAAGTACCAGTTCGCCGGATTTCGATCACGTCGAACTCGCGGGCCAGTGCGGGCGGGAACGCTTGGTAGTGCTCTGGCCTTGCACGATGCGCCTTATCGCTTCGTCGACTTCCGCCACGCCACTCGAGACGACGAAGGTCACGACTCCACGGATCCGTCGCTTCGAACGGCCACCGTCACCATGGGATTGGTGCGAAGCCGCTTGGCCACGTCGCGGACCGTGTCGACAGGCGTGTTGAATTGGATCTTCCGTTCCCATGCCTCCGCGTAGCGGATGAGCTCGACGTTGGGGTCGACGCGCCCCCATACCCTGAATCGGCGTGCAGTGCTCGACGACAGGGGCAGCGTCGGAGGCGGGCGAGCGGCCGTCGAGGCCTCCTTGCGCCGGGCGGCTTCCTCGTCGAGCTGGCGTCCGATTGCCCGAAGCACGTCTTCCCGTCTTGCGGCCTCCTCTCGTTCTGCCTCGGGCGCGCGTAGCTTCCTGCCGTGCTGCCTCCTGTCGTGCGCGCCTCCCGTCGTGCGGCCTCCTGTCGCGCGGCCTCCGGCGCGCGCGGCCTCCTGTCGCGCGGCCTCCTGACGCGCGCCTCCTAGTCGGCCGCCTCCTGTCGCGCGGCCTCCTGACGCGCGGCCTTCGGTCGCGCGGCGTTCGGCCGCGCGGCGTTCGGTCGCGCGGCCTCCGGTCGCGCGGCCTCCTGTCGCGCTGCCTCCTGACGCGCGGCCTCCTGACGCTGCGGCCTCCATGTTGCGCCGCTGCCTGTCGCGCGGCCTCCTGTCGCGCGGCCTCTCGGCGTCGGCCTCCTGCGCGCGGCCTCCTGTCGCGCGGCCTCCTGTCGCTGCGGCCTCCTGAGGCGCGGCTTCGGCGTGCGCCGCTTCGCGACGGCAGCTTCCTGGCGCTTCGCCTCCAGTCGTGCGGCCTCTGACGCGCGCGGCTTCGCTGACGCGCGCCCTCCTGACGCTGCGCCTCCTGCTGAGCCGCTGCCAGTCGCGACATTTCCTGGCGCTCGGCCTCTGCCGCGCGGCATCGCGCGCGACATCGTCGGCATCCGCGAGGCGCAAACGGCACGGTCTCCGGGCTCGAAGCGCTTGGCGCTGCCGCGACGCCGGACGCTGGCGCCGATGGGCGCGGCGGGCACGGCCAACGCTGGCGCATCGGACGGCTCCACGTCGATCACCGCCGGTTCGGGACTCAGGGATCGAGGGTCGGGGGCCGCCGTGTCACCGGGCCTGTCGGCGCGCAAAGGCGCCTTCGGAGGGCCCGCGCCGGCTGCTGGATCTTCCCTTCGGCTCGGCTATCTGCCGCCGGCCGGGCCGCGGGCACGATCGCCACTGCCATCCCCCCCGGAGGCGGCGCCGGGGAGGCGGATGGAGTCGCGGGCCGGCCCTACCGGCAACGGGCTGCTCGATCGATGCCTGCTGCAAGGGCTTTGCGACCGGACGCGGTCGCCGGCTCCGCGGCTGCGACATGCGCCGGAACGAGCACGACGCGCAGCTCGGGCGCCTCGATCCGTCGGTCTCGCCAGGGAAGGCCGAAGCCCGGAAGCCCCAGTCCCTGACCACCGAAGGTCAGGCTCAACAGTAGCGTGTGAATGACCAAGGAGACCAGCAGCGCAACAGCCCGTGGCCTGTGTTCAAGGCTCATCTGCCGACTCGGCAGCCGACCGCGTCCTGCGGCTCGACGCGATCGCGTCGGATTTGCGGCGCGCTCGCGCTGCCGCTTCAGCCGGTCAACCTGGTGAGCCCAGCGCCCGCACCCGCCGCGAGGCGACGATCTCGCCGTCGACGAACTTCTGGTGGTTGGCGGGGATCGCGCGGGCGCTGTACAGGTAGTTGACCATCATCCCCAGCGATTCGCGCAGGCCCTTCTTCGACGGGTCCGCCAGCCAGTTGACGCGCTCGAGCTGCGCGCCGTTGTTGAGGTGGAAGCGCGCCACCGGGTCCTGCGCCGCCTCGCCGCCGGCGCTCCGCTGCAGCAGGTAGGCCGCGCACAGCTGCGACAGCGGCTCCTTCAGCGGCGCGAGCTCGGCCGCGGCGGTCGCGGGGTCCTGCGCGATGCGCGCGGGATCGTCGCCCAGTGCGCGCGCGACGGCGGCGAGCGCGTGCGCGAGCTTCTCGCCCTTCGCCGTCGCTCCCGCCTTCAGCTGCGCCGACAGCCACGCGGTGAAGCCGGGTATCGGCGACAGCGTGCAGAACACCTTGAGCCGCGGCAGCTCCTGCGACAGCACCTCGACGACCCGCTTGATCAGGAAGTTGCCCAGCGGCACGCCGCGCAGGCCGGGCTGGCAGTTGCTGATCGAGTAGAAGACCGCGGTGCTCGCGCGCAGCGGATCCTTCGCCGTCGACTGCGCGTCGAGCACCGGCGGCAGCGCATCGGCGATCCGGTCCATCAGCGCGACCTCGACGAAGATCAGCGGCTCGTCGGACAGCGCCGGATGGAAGAACGCATAGCAGCGCCCGCCCGCGCCCAGCCGCCGGCGCAGGTCGTCCCAGCCCTGGATCTCGTGCACCGCCTCGTGGGCGATGATCTGCTCGAGCAGGTACGCCGGCGTGTGCCAGTCGACGCGGACGATCTGCAGGAAGCCGGGGTTGAACCACGACGCGAGCAGGTGGCGGAAGTCGGCGTCGACCGCCTCGAGGTCGGCGCGCTCGCGCTTCAACTCGAGCAGCCGCTCGCGCATCCGCAGGATCGCCCCCGTCCCGCCGGGGGCGCGGTTGAGCCGCCGCAGGAGCTCCTGCCGCGGCGGCTCGGCCACCGCCGACAGCCGCGCGAGGTTCGCGGCCGACGCTTCCGCGGCGTAGGCCTGCGCCGCCGCCAGCACCGCCTTCGGATCGGGCGAGAACTCGGCGAGCAGCGCGGTGAAGAAGCGCGCCTGCTCCTTGCGGTCGAGCTCCCGGTAGAGGTCGATCGTCGCCTTCGCCAGCGCGACGCCGGCCGCCTCGCCGCGCGTCGTCAGGAGACTGTGGCAGTTGCCGACGAGGCGCCGCACGGCCAGGCCGTCGCGCGCGATGGCGACGGCGCGCTTCTGGACCGATTCGAACATGCGTCAGCCGCTCCGCCGCGATCCGTGCATCCGCGCTGCCGCGGCCGCCGTCACTTCGGCGGCGCCGGGAACGTCGCGAACGGAGGCGGCGGCTCCTTGTCCGGCGGCAGGTACGCCGGCGCGGGCTTGCCCGCGGGGCCCGCGTGGCGGACGTAGCGATAGATCGCGCGCAGGTCGTCCTTGGTCAGGTCGCGCAGCACGTACCAGGGCATCGGCGGCCGCGTCTCCTTGGTCGCCGCGATCTTCAGCCACTCGTCCTCGGAGATCGACTGCATGTAGAGCCGCAGGTTGATTGCGTAGGTCGTCCCCCACGCGCCCCTCCAGCCGAGCGTGTCGCCGGTCAGCCACTGCGCCTCGGGGACCTTGCCGTTGGTCATCATGTAACCCGGCGTGTGGCAGTCGTTGCAGCCGGCGATCTTGACCAGGTAGCGGCCGCGCTCGATGTCCTTGCCGCCGGGCTTCGCGGGCGTGCCTTGCCGTCCGCGGCCGCGGAACCGCCGGCGATCGTGATGCAAAGCGCCGCGAGCACTGCTGCGGCGATGCCGCTGCGAAACGTGGTCATCGGTCGTCTCCTCCCGTTGGCTAGTGGCTCGGCTTGCCGACCTTCGCCCCCGACTTGCCGACGAGGAAGTCGAGGTCGACGCCCTCGTCGGCCTGCAGCACGTGGTCGCAGTAGAGCTTCAGCCAGCCGCGATCGGCATGCGGCGGCAGCGGCTTCCACTCGGCCCGGCGCCGCGCGAGCTCCTCGTCGGAGACGTGCAGGTGCAGCCGGCGCTTGGCGACGTCGAGCTCGATGAGGTCGCCGTTCCTCACCAGCGCCAGCGGCCCGCCGGCCGCGGCCTCGGGCGCCGTGTGCAGCACGACGGTGCCGTAGGCGGTGCCCGACATCCGCGCGTCGGAGATGCGCACCATGTCGGTGACGCCCTTCTTCAGCATCTTCGCCGGCAGCGCGAAGTTGCCGACCTCGGGGAAGCCCGGGTAGCCCTTCGGCCCGCAGTTCTTCAGCACCAGCACGCAGCTCTCGTCGACGTCGAGCTTCGGGTCGTCGATCCGGGCGAGCATGTCCTCGCTGTCCTCGAACACGACGGCGCGGCCCTTGTGCCGCATCAGCTTCGGCGTCGCCGCCGACGGCTTCAGCACCGCGCCGCTGGGCGCGAGGTTGCCGCGCAGCACGGCGATGCCGCCCTGCTTCTTGAACGGCTTCGCCAGCGGCGTGATCACCGCCTCGTTGTAGTTGACCGCGTCCTTGCAGTTGTCCCAGATCGTCCTGCCGTTGACCGTCAGCGCCTTCTTGTGCAGGAACTTCCCGATCTCGCGGACGACCACCGGCAGCCCGCCCGCGTAGTAGAAGTCCTCCATCAGGAACCGGCCCGAGGGCATCAGGTCGACGAGGCAGGGCATGTCGCGGCCGAGCCGGTCCCAGTCGTCGAGCGTGAGGTCGACGCCGAGGCGCCGCGCGATGGCGATCAGGTGGACGACGGCGTTGGTCGAGCCGCCGATCGCGCCGTTGACCATGATCGCGTTCTCGAACGCGCTCTTGGTCAGGATCTTCGACATCCGCAGGTCCTCGTGGACCATCTCGACGATGCGCCGGCCGGCGAGCCGCGCGAGCACGCGCCGGCGCGAGTCGACGGCGGGAATCGCCGCGTTGGTCGGCAGCCCCATGCCCAGCGCCTCGACCATCGACGCCATCGTCGACGCGGTGCCCATCGTCATGCAGTGGCCGGCCGAGCGCGACATGCACGACTCGACCTCGACCATGTCCGAGAGCTTCATCTCGCCGCGCTTCAGCATCTCGGTGAACTTCCAGACGTGCGTGCCCGAGCCGATGTCCTCGCCGCGGAACTTGCCGTTGAGCATCGGCCCGCCCGAGACGCCGATCGCCGGCAGGTCGCAGGACGCGGCGCCCATCAGCAGCGCGGGGGTCGTCTTGTCGCAGCCCATCAGCAGCACGACGCCGTCGAACGGATTGGCGCGGATCGACTCCTCGACGTCCATCGCCACCTGGTTGCGGAACAGCATCGTCGTCGGCCGCATCAGCGTCTCGCCGAGGCTCATCACCGGGAACTCCAGCGGGAAGCCGCCGGCGTCGAGGACGCCGTCGCGCACGTGCTGCGCGAGCTCGCGGAAGTGCGCGTTGCAGGGCGTCACCTCCGACCAGGTGTTGCAGATGCCGATCACCGGCCGGCCGTCGAACTGGTCGTGCGGGATGCCCTGGTTCTTCATCCACGAGCGGTGGACGAGCGCGTCGCGGTCGTGGCTCGCGAACCAGTGCGTGGAGCGCAGCTTGCGGTTCTTCGGGGCTTTCTTGCTCATCGATGGGCCTCGCGTGGCAGGTAACTGAAGGGTCCAGGAATTGGGGTCAGACACTACTTTCGCGGAAATTGGTGTCTGACCCTAATTTCCGAGGCGGGCACCGCTCGCCTGGTCGAACACGTGGGCGCGCGCGGGGTCGATCGCGAGCGCGATCCGGTCGCCGGGATTGACGTCGGGGCGGCCGTGGATGACGAGCGTCAGCCGCTCGGCGCCGGCCTCGACGACGAGCTCGGTCTCGGCGCCGGTGGGCTCGACGACGACGACGCCGGCCGGCACCGCGCCGGGGGTCGCCGCACCGACGAGCTGCAGGTCGCCGGCCGGATGCCGTAGGCGACGGCCTGCCCGTCGGCGCCCGCGGCCGCGAGCGGCCAGCGCGCGCCGCCCGTCGTCTCGACGTGCGCGGGGCCGCCGGCGCGGCGCACGGTGCCGGCGAGCACGTTCATCGCCGGCGAGCCGATGAACTGCGCGACGAACAGGTTGTCGGGGTGGTCGTAGAGCGCGAGCGGCGCGCCGATCTGCTCGATCCGCCCGTCGTTCATGACGACGATCCGGTCGGCCATCGTCATCGCCTCGACCTGGTCGTGCGTCACGTAGACGGTCGTCGTCTTCAGCCGCTGGTGCAGCGCCTTGATCTCGGCGCGCATCGCGACGCGCAGCTTGGCGTCGAGGTTCGACAGCGGCTCGTCGAACAGGAACACCTTCGGGTCGCGGACGATCGCGCGGCCCATCGCCACGCGCTGCCGCTGCCCGCCGGAGAGCTCGCGCGGGTAGCGCTCGAGGTACGGCTCGAGATTGAGGATCCGCGCCGCCTTCGCGACGCGCTCGGCGGTCACCTCGGCGTCCTCCCTGCGCAGCTTCAGGCTGAAGCCCATGTTCGCGCGCACCGTCATGTGCGGGTACAGCGCGTAGCTCTGGAACACCATCGCGATGTCGCGGTCCTTCGACTCGACCTCGTTGACGACGCGGCCGTCGATCGCGATCGTCCCGCCGTCGATCTCCTCGAGACCCGCGAGCATCCGCAGCAGCGTCGACTTGCCGCAGCCCGACGGCCCGACCAGCACCATGAACTCGCCGTCGCGGATGTCGAACGAGACGCCGCGGATCACCTTCGTGCTGCCGAAGGACTTCTCGACGTCGTGGAAGGCTACGGTCGCCATGCGCCGGCCGTCACATCACCGCGCCGAGGTACCAGGGGACGAACTCGCTCTGGCCGTAGCCGTGGACCTCGCTCTTGGACTTCCTGCCCGACGCGGTCGCGAGCATCAGCTCGAAGAGCTCGGCGCCGATCGGTCGACGCTGGCCGTGCCGTCGGCGATCCCGCCGCAGTTGAGGTCGATGTCGTCCTCCTGCCGGACCCACAGCGCGGTGTTGGTCGACAGCTTGAGCGACGGCGACGGCATGCAGCCGTAGGCCGAGCCGCGCCCGGTGGTGAACACGATCAGGTTCGCGCCGCCGGCCACCTGGCCGGTGGCCGACACCGGGTCGTAGCCGGGCGTGTCCATGTAGACGAAGCCGCGCGCGGTCACCGGCTCGGCGTACTCGTAGACGTCGACCAGCTTGGTCGTGCCGCCCTTGGCGACCGCGCCGAGCGACTTCTCGAGGATCGTCGTGAGGCCGCCCGCCTTGTTGCCCGGCGACGGGTTGTTGTTCATCTCGCCCTTGTTGCGGGCGGTGTAGTCCTCCCACCACTCGATCCGCGCGACGAGCTTCTCGCCGACGTCGCGCGACACGGCGCGCCGCGTCAGCAGGTGCTCGGCGCCGTAGATCTCGGGCGTCTCGGACAGGATCGCCGTGCCGCCGTGGCGCACCAGCAGGTCGACGGCGGCGCCGAGCGCCGGGTTGGCGGTGATGCCCGAGTAGCCGTCGGAGCCGCCGCACTGCAGGCCGACGACGAGGTGCGACGCCGGGACCGGCTCGCCGCGCGACCGCGTTCGCGTGCGGGAGCATCTCGCGCAGCAGCGCGATGCCGCGGCGCGATCGTCTTCGTCGTGCCGCCGGTGTCCTGGATGCTGAACGTGCGCAGCAGCGGCCCCTCGGCGAGGCTGCTCGGCGCCGAGCAGCGCGCTGATCTGGTTGGACTCGCAGCCGAGGCCCACGACCAGCACGCCGGCGAAGTTCGGGTGCCGCGCGTAGCCGCCGAGCGTGCGCCGCAGCACCTCCATGCCCTCGCCGTTGCTGTCCATGCCGCAGCCCGAGCCGTGCGTCAGCGCGACGACGCCGTCGACGTTGGGGAAGGCCGCCAGCGCGTCGCGGCCGAAGGCGTCGGCGATGCCGCGCGCGACGGTCGCCGAGCAGTTGACCGTCGACAGGATGCCGAGGTAGTTGCGGGTCGCGACGCGGCCGTCGGCGCGGACGATGCCGTGGAACGTGGCCGGCGCGGCGACGGGCTGCGTCGGCCGCGCCTCGGCGCCGAACGCGTAGTCGAGCGTCAGCGCGCCCATCTGCAGGTTGTGCAGGTGCACGTGCTCGCCGGGCGCGATGTCGCGGCTGGCGAAGCCGATGACCTGGTCGTAGCGCTTGACCGGCTGCCCGGCGGGGATCGCGCGCACGGCGACCTTGTGGCCGGGGGGCACGAGGCCGGCGACGGTGACGCCCTCGTCGGCGAGCACGGTGCCCCCGACGAGCTGCGCGCGGGCGATGACCACGTCGTCGGCGGGATGGAGGCGGATGGTCGGCGCGGGAGTGGGGTTGGGCATGGGCGGGCCTCTCAGTTCGGTATGCTGCGACGCGCGACGGCGCGCGCCGCGATCGCGGCGAAGTCCCAGTCGATGCCGAGGCCGGGCGCCGCCGGCGCGACCGCGTGGCCGTCGGCGACGGCCAGCCGCGACGTCGTGATGTCGTCGAGCTGCGGGATGTACTCGACCCACGCGGCGTTGGGCACCGCCGCCGTCAGCGACACGTGCAGCTCCATCAGGAAGTGCGGGCAGACGGCGACGTTGAACGCCTCGGCGAGGTGCGCGACCTTGAGCCACGGCGTGACGCCGCCGATGCGCGCGCAGTCGACCTGCACGATCGAGCAGGCGTCGCGCTCGAGGTATTCGCGGAAGTGCGCCGGGTGGTACAGCGACTCGCCGACGGCGATCGGCAGCGCCGTGTGCCGGGCGAGCTCGGCGTGGCCGGCGAGGTCCTCGGCCGGCAGCGGCTCCTCGAGCCAGGCGAGGCCGATGGGCTCGAACGCCCGCGCGCGGCGGATCGCCTCGGACACGGTGAAGCACTGGTTGGCGTCGACCATCAGCTCGAACGCGTCGCCGACGGCCTCGCGCACCGCGGTGAGCCGCGCGACGTCCTCGGAGACGTGCGGCCGGCCGACCTTGATCTTCGCGCCGCGAAAGCCCGCGGCCTTCGCCTCCAGCGTCTGCGCGACCAGCGCCTCGACCGGCAGGTGCAGCCAGCCGCCCTCGGTCGTGTACAGCGGCACGCGGGCCTGCGCGCCGCCGGCCGCGCGCCACAGCGGCAGGCCCGCGCGCTTCGCCTTCAGGTCCCACAGCGCGGTGTCGACCGCGGCGAGCGCGAGGCTGGTGATCGCGCCGACCGCGGTCGCGTGCGTCGCGAAGAAGAGGTCCTTCCAGATCGCCTCGGTCTCGTCGGGGTCGCGGCCGATGAGCCGCGGCGCGAGGTGGTCGGCGAGCAGCGCCACCACCGACGAGCCGCCGGTGCCGATCGTGTAGCTGTAGCCGGTGCCCTCCAGGCCGTCGTCGCAGCGGATGCGCACCAGCGGCGTCTCCTGGCGGACGAACGCCTGGATCGCGTCGGTGCGCACGACCTTCGGCGCGAGGTCGACCTGCAGGATCTCGACTGACTCGATGACGGCCATCGCTCGTTCCCGTCGCTACTTGCCGTAGATGACGCCGGGCAGCCACAGCACGAGCTGCGGCACGTAGGTGATCAGCGCCAGCGTGACGAGCAGCGGCCCCAGCCACGGCAGCACCGCCCGCACCGTCGCCTCGAACGAGATCTTCGCCACCTTCTGCAGGATGAACAGCACCATCCCGACCGGCGGCGTCAGGAGGCCGATCATCAGGTTCAGCACCATGATGAGGCCGAAGTGGACCGGATCGATGCCGAGCTTGGCGATGATCGGCATGAACACCGGGACCAGGATCGTGATCGCGGCGATCGTCTCCATGAAGCAGCCGACGAACAGCAGGAACAGGTTGGCGAGCAGCAGGAACACCCACGGCGAGCTCGAGATCGACAGCACCCACTGCGCGATGGCGTCGGTGATCTGCGTCGTCGTCAGCACCCAGGCGAAGATCGACGCGCTGGCGATGATGAACAGCACCGTCGCGGTCGTCTCGATCGTCTCCATCGAGACCTTGACGAACATCCGGAAGGTCAGCGTCCGGTACCAGACGAAGCCGAGGAACAGCGCCCACGCGACCGCGGCCACCGCGGCCTCGGTCGGCGTGAACAGGCCGCTGGCCATGCCGCCGATCAGGATCACCGGCGTCAGCAGCGCCATGAACGCCTCGAACTTGAACAGCTTGTCGGCGACCATCACCGCGATCAGCGGCACGCCGAAGCGGACGAAGCCGCCCAGCGTGTCGTTCGACCACAGGAAGTAGAGCGCGAGCGAGGTGACGGTGATCGCGCCGGTCTCGAGGAACGCGCGGCCCATCCGCGGCCACGAGAAGGCGATGTCGGCGCCGTATTTGCGCACGTGCGCGTAGTAGCCGACCATGACCATCATGAAGATCGCCATCACCGCGCCGGGAATGAAGCCGCCGGCGAAGAGCTTGCCGATCGACGTGTTCGCCTGCACGCCGTAGATCACCAGCGGCAGCGACGGCGGGATGATCGGCCCGAGCGTGGCCGACGCCGCGGTGATCCCGACCGCGAACTCGGTCGGGTAGCCGTGGTCCTGCATCGCCTTGATCTCGATGGTCCCGAGGCCGCCGGCGTCGGCGACCGCGGTGCCCGACATGCCGGCGAAGATCACGCTGCCGACGACGTTGACGTGGCCGAGCCCGCCCTTCAGCCAGCCGACCAGCGCCAGCGCGTAGTTGTAGATGCGGTTGGTGATGCCGGCCGAGTTCATCAGGTTGCCGGCGTAGATGAAGAACGGCACGGCGAGCAGCGGGAAGCTGTCGACGCCGCCGACCATCCGGTGGACGACGGTCAGCGGCGGCGCGCTGCCGGAGATCCAGATGTAGAGCAGCGACCCGATGCACATCGCGATGGCGATCGGGACGCCGCTCATCATGAAGGCGAGGAAGCCGCCGAGCAGGAACGGTGTTCATCCGCGCCCTCTTCCTAGGCTTCCGCTTCGCCGGGACGCTCGAGCACGCTCCAGCCCTGCCGCCAGTGCCGGACCGTCACCTGCAGCGCGCGGAACGTCATCATCGCGAAGCCGAAGCCGACCAGCCCGTAGATGTAGCTCATCGGCAGGTCGACGACGGTCATGTTGAGGTTCTGCATCTTCGGGATCAGCAGCGCCGTCAGGTACGTCGCGTAGGCGAAGAAGGCGAGGCGGACGAGGTCGACGAACGTCGACAGGACGCGCCCCGCCGCCCCCGGCAGCCAGCGGTACAGGAACTCGACGTGGATGTGCGTGTTCTTGCGCACGCCCATCGACGATGCCGACGAAGCAGACGACGATCAGCAGGTACCGGGCGATCTCCTCGGTCCAGCCGCGGAGTCGCCCAGCACGTAGCGCGTGAAGAACTGGTAGAAGACGTCGACGGCCAGCAGCCAGAACACCGCCAGCGTGAACCAGTCCTCCCAGCCGTAGCCGGACAGGTCGACCGGCTCGTCGCTGGCGTGGAAGTGGCCCTCGGCGTCGAGGACGTGCTCTTCGGCGACCGGTGCTCATGCGCTCCCTCCGGTTCGACCCGCCGGGTCGCTCGCGCGGCGCCGCGGCCTTCCGGCCGGGCGCCGCCCGCCGTGCCGGCGGACCGCGGCTACTTGATCGCCTGGATCTTGTCCCAGTCGGCCTTGGTGTAGCCCATCGACTCCAGCGTCACGGTCTTCATGATCGTGTCCTGGAACGACTTCTTGTCGACGGCGTGGACGTTGAGGCCCTTCTTCTTGAACTCGTCGACGAGCTCGCCTTCGCGCTTCTTGATCTCGTTGGTCGCGTTGGCCGCGGCTTCCTGCATCACGTCGGTGAAGAGCTTCTTGTCGGCGTCGGAGAGCTTCGACCAGACGTGCGGCGCGACCTGCGTCGCGAGCGAGTCGACGATGTGCGCGGTCAGGATGATGTTCTTCTGCACCTCGAAGAACTTCTTCGCCTCGATCGTCGTCAGCGGGTTCTCCTGCGCGTCGACGGTGCCGTTCTGCAGCGCGAGGTAGACCTCGGCGAAGGCGATCGGCGTCGGGTTGGCGCCGCAGGACTTCGGCAGCGCGAGGTAGGCCGGGCACGTCGGGCACGCGCATCTTCAGGCCCTTCATGCCGGCGCAGTCGTTGAAGTCCTTGTTCGACGTCGACTGGCGGGCGCCGTAGTAGGTCATCGCCACGACCTGGATGCCGCCGGACTTCTCGCGGTAGCCGTCGGCGAGCTCCTTGAACGCCGGGCTCTTCGCCCAGGCGATCAGGTGGTCGGCGTCGCGGAACGTGTACGGGTAGTAGCCGACGCCGATGCGCGGGTACGAGCGCGCGGCGAACGACAGCCCGGAGATGATGATGTCGACGGTGCCGAGCTGCAGGCCCTGGTTGATGTCGGTCTCCTTGCCCAGCTGCGAGGCCGGGTACACGGTGATGTCGTACCGGCCGTTGCTGCGCTTCTTGATCTCCTCGCCGGCCCACACCGACCACTTGTGGAACGGCTCGCTGGTCTCGTAGACGTGCGCCCACTTGAGCTTCTGCTGGGCCGCGGCGGGGCCGGCCGACAGCAGCAGCGCGGCCGCGACCGCCGTGAAGGTCAGTTTCGAAAGCAAACGCATGATTCCTCCTGAGTGCAATTGTGGTTTACCACTCCGGGCTTCGCGGTCGCTCGACCCGGGCTACGCCTTTCCGCCGCGGCTCACGCCACGACCTGGACCTTGGTGCTCTGCGTCTTGTCCTTCGCCAGCGCGAACGCCTTCACCGCGTCCTGCAGCGGGAACTGGCCCGTCAGCAGCGGCCGCACGTCGACGCGCCGCGACGACAGGTAGTCGACCGCCCAGTCGAACTCGATGCCCCAGCGGAACGCGCCGCGCAGGTCGAGCTCCTTGGCCATCAGCTCGTTGACGACGAACGGCAGCGGCTCGTGCGGCAGCGTGCCGACCTGGACGATGACCCCGCCCCGCTTGGCCGCCGCCACGCAGGTCTTCAGCGCGGCGAAGCTGCCCGAGACCTCGTAGCAGACGTCGAACTGCGGCGTCGACAGCGCCTCGCTGTCGCGGTCGGCGCGCAGCATGCGGTCGGCGCCGACCTCGCGCGCCTGCGCGAGCGGCCGGTCGAGGACGTCGGAGATCGTGATCGACTTGGCGCCGGCGAGCCGGGCGGCGATGACGGTCAGGCAGCCGATGGTGCCGGCGCCGGTGATCAGCACCGACTTGCCGAGGAGCTGCGGGCCGCGGTTGACGCCGTGCAGCGCGACCGCCAGCGGCTCGGAGAACGCGAGCTCGCCCAGCGTGACGTCGCCGCCCACCGGGTAGCACTGGCGCTCGCCCATGACGAAGTATTCCTGGAACATCCCCTGCACGTGCGGGAACAGGCTCGCGCTGCCGAGGAAGCGCATGTTGCGGCACAGGTGCTCGCGGCCCTCGCGGCAGTAGTCGCAGCGGCCGCAGGCGTGCGACGGGCTGATCGCGCACTTGTCGCCGACCTTGACGCGGCGTGACGCCGGGGCCGATCGCCGCGACCGTGGCCGACGCCTCGTGCCCGGGGATCAGCGGCTCGCGCACGATGAAGCTGCCGTTGCGGCCCTCGTAGTAGTAGTGGATGTCCGAGCCGCAGATGCCGCCGGCGCCGAGGCGCAGCAGCACCTCGCCCGGGCCGGGCGTCGGGCTGCGCGAAGGGTTCGATCCGCATGTCTTCCTTGGCGTGGATGCGGCAGGCAAGCATCGTCAGTCTCCTCGTTTCGGGCGGCGCGTCGGCGCGCCGCGGCAGGTTCGTCTCGCTCGTTCGGGCCGGTTCAGTGCACGCGGTTCCAGCCCTTGCTGAACCGCTTGTACGCGCGGTTCAGGTGACGCTGCATCGCCGTCCGCGCGCCGGCGACGTCGCGCTCGGCAATCGCCTTCAGCACGGCCCGGTGCTCGGTCATCGCCGCCGTCCAGAGCTCCGGAGTATCGTAGTGGTGTTCGAGCCGCTGGTACAGCGGTCCCGCGCGCTGGTCCCACAGCATCTTGACGACGGCGACCAGCGCGGCGTTGCCGGTCGCCTCGGCGACGCGCAGGTGGAACAGGCGGTCGCCGTCGAGCGGGGCGTTCTCCTGCTCGAAGTCGCGCTCCATCGCGGCGAGGGCCTCCTCGATCGCGGCGACCTGCGGCTTGCTTCGCCGACCTGGCGGCCAGCGCCGCGCATTCGCTCTCGATCGTGTAGCGGGCGCGCATCAGCTCGAACGGGCCGGCGTCGGCATCGCCCGCCCCGGCGTCCGCCGCCGCGGCCCCGTTGCCGCCGGCCGGCGCGTTGCCCTTGCGGACGTAGATGCCCGACCCGATGCGGACCTCGACCAGCCCCTCGACCTCCAGCGCGATCAGCGCCTCGCGCACCGACGGCCGCGACACGCCGAGCTGCCGGGCGAGATCGCGCTCGGGCGGCAGGCGGGAGCCGTCGCCGAACTCGCCCGAACGGATCAGCGCCCGGATCTGGTCGGCGATCTGGCGGTAGAGCCGGCGCGGTTCGATGCTCTGGAAGGGCATGCGGGGCGGGGCGGGGCGAGCGTGACGGTGAGCGGCGGGCGGCGCGGCGGGCGGCCCGCGGCAAGGCGACGCCGGCAGCGTCGGGGAAGGCTAACGCCGGCGGCCGCAACTGGTCAAGTGGTATGACCAATTTTGATCGCCGGCCCCGCGCGGCGTAGAATCAGCGGCAGCGGCCGCCTGGCTGCCGGTGCGGCCGCCGCGTCGCCGTGGCGCTGCGCCGTTCCCGGCCCGAACCGCCCGCCCTTCCCCACCTTCCGGAACGTCGCCCATGTCCGCCACGACGATCGCCGCCATCCGCGCCACCCCCGTCACCGTGCCGCTGGAGGCGCCGATCCTCCACAGCAACGGCGCGCACTGGGGCCGCTTCGTGCGCACCGATCGTCGAGGTCGAGACCAGCGACGGCTACATCGGCCTCGGCGAGATGGGCGGCGGCGGCGAGGACGCCGCGCGCGCGTTCACCGCGCTCGAGCGATTACCTCCGCGGCCACGACGTGTTCCGGCTGGAGGCGATGCGCTTCGCGATCTGCAACCCGACCGCGAGCCTCTACAACAACCGGACGCAGCTGCACGCGGCGCTGGAGTTCGCCTGCCTCGACATCATCGGCCAGAAGCTCGGCGTGCCCGTGCACGCGCTGCTCGGCGGCAAGCTGCGCGACAGCGTCGAGTTCGCGAGCTATCTCTTCTTCCGCTACGCCAACCCGCGCACGAAGCGCGGCGAGGTGCGCACCGCCGCGCAGCTGGTCGCGCACGCCCGCGCGCTGAAGAAGAAGCACGGCTTCCGCGTGCACAAGCTGAAGGGCGGCGTGTACCCGCCCGGCTACGAGCTCGAGTGCTACCGGGCGCTCGCCAAGGCCTTCCCCGGCGACCGCTTCCGCTACGACCCGAACAGCGCGCTGTCGCTCGCCGACGCGATCGACTTCGGCCGCGGCATCGAGGACCTGACCAACGACTATTTCGAGGACCCGGTCTGGGGGATGCCGCAGCTCGCCCGGCTGAAGGAGTTCGTGCGCGATCCCGACCGCGACCAACACCGTCGTCGTCAACTTCGAGCAGCTCGCCGCCAACGTCGGGATGCGCGCGGTCGACGTGATCCTGCTCGACACGACGTTCTGGGGCGGCATCCGGCCCTGCATCAAGGCGGCCGGCGTCTGCGAGACGTTTGGGCTGGGCGTGGCCGTGCACAGCTCCGGCGAGCTCGGCATCCAGCTGGCGACGATGCTGCACCTGGGCGCCGTGCTGCCCAACCTCGGGTACGCCGCCGACGCCCACTATCACCACCTGGCCGACGACGTGATCGCCGGCGGCCCGATGCGCTACGTCGACGGCGCGATCGCCGTCCCCGACGGCATCGGCCTCGGCGTCGCCCTCGACCGCGACAAGCTCGAGCGCTACCATCAGCTCTATCGCGAGCTGGGCGGCTACCCGTACGATCGCGACCCGGGGCGGCCCGGCTGGTATCCGCTGGTCCCGAACCGCGACTGGGCCGATCCGACCCGGTCGCTGCACCCGACCCTCGAAAAGTAGGGTCAGACACTACTTCCGCGGGGCCCGCGCGGCGGCAGTCGGGAAAGTGGTGTCTGACCCTACTTATTCTGGAACGGAGGAGAGATGAGCGGACGGCTCGCCGGCAAGACGGCGCTGATCACGGCAGCGGGGCAGGGCATCGGCTACGCGACGGCGATCGCGATGGCCAACGAGGGCGCGCAGGTGTACGCGACGGACGTCAACCCGAAGCTGGTCGACGGCCTGCAGGGCTGGCCGAACATCACGCCGCGGCTGCTCGACGTCCTCGACGACGCGGCGATCGCGGCGACGATGGCCGATCTGCCGCCGCTGTCGATCCTGTTCAACTGCGCCGGCTACGTGCACAACGGCACGATCCAGGACTGCACGCCGGAGGACTGGGACTTCAGCTTCGCGCTCAACGTCCGCGCGATGTACATGACGATCAAGTGCGCGCTGCCCAAGATGCTCGCCGAGTACGCGAAGAGCGCGCGCAGCGCCTCGCATCATCAACATGGCCTCGATCGCCGGCTCGATCCGGGGGCTGCCCAACCGCTTCGTCTACGGCACGACCAAGGCCGCCGTCATCGGCCTCACCAAGGCCGTCGCCGCCGACTACGTGCAGAAGGGCATCCGCTGCAACGCGGTCGCGCCGGGCACCGTCGACACGCCGTCGCTGCACGACCGCATCAACGCCTTCCCCGATCCCGAGGAGGCGCGGCGGGCGTTCGTCGCGCGGCAGCCGATGGGGCGCATCGCGCGCCCCGAGGAAATCGCGCCGGCCGTCGTGTTCCTGGCGTCCGACGAATCGGCCTTCACGACCGGGAACGTGTACTCGGTCGACGGCGGCATGACCATCTGAAACCCCACCCACGAAAGGACACCGCATGAAGCTCGTACGCTACGGCCCCGCCGGCAAGGAAAAGCCCGGTCTCATCGACGCCGACGGCAAGCTGCGCGACCTGTCGCGCAAGGTCGCCGACATCGGCCCCGACACGCTCGCCCCGGCGAAGCTGAAGGAGCTCGCGAAGCTCGACGTCAAGCGCCTGCCGCTGGTCAAGGGCCGGCCGCGCCTCGGCGCCTGCGTCGACCGGCGTCGGCAAGTTCGTCGCCATCGGCCTCAACTATGCCGACCACGCGAAGGAATCGGGGCTGCCGATCCCCGAGCACCCGGTCGTCTTCTTCAAGTCCGAGACCTGCATCGTCGGTCCCGAACGACTCGATCATGCTGCCGCAGGACTCGACGCACACCGACTACGAGGTCGAGCTCGGCGTCGTGATCGGCAGGACCGCGCGCTACGTCGAGGCGAAGGACGCGCTGAAGCACGTCGCCGGCTACTGCGTGATCAACGACGTGTCCGAGCGCGAGTTCCAGATGAAGAGGGGCGCGTCGCAGTGGAGCAAGGGCAAGGGCTGCGACACCTTCGGCCCGCTCGGGCCCTGGCTCGTCACCCGCGACGAGGTGAAGGACCCGCAGGACCTCGACATGTGGCTCGACGTCAACGGCGCGCGCCGGCAGACCGGCAACACGCGGACGATGGTCTTCGGCGTCGCCGAGCTCGTCGCCGACGTCTCGCGCTACATGACGCTGATGCCGGGCGACGTCATCACGACCGGCACGCCGCCGGGCGTGGGCATGGGCATGAAGCCGGAGCCCGTGTACCTGAAGGCCGGCGACGTCGTCACGCTGGGCATCGCCGGGCTCGGCGAGCAGAAGCAGAAGGTCGTGCCGTTCAAGAAGGGGCGCTGACGCCCGATCGGCAGGGCACCAATGGGGTCAGGTCCAATTTCGCTCGGGAATCCCGGGGGAAATTGGACCTGACCCCATTTCCATTTCGCGCACCCGCACCGGCTATGCGAAGCCGAGGCCTCCGGCTCGCAGGCGCTCGATCTCCTCCGCGGCGAAGCCCCAGTCGGCGAGCGCCTCCCGTCCCTGCGCGCCGCGCTCGGGCGGCGGGTTGCGCACGCGCGCCCGGCGTGCGCGAGAACCGCGGCGCCGGCGCCGGCTGGTCGATGCCGCCGACCTCCACGTGGCTGCCGCGCGCCGCGTTGTGCGGATGCGCCTTCGCCTCGTCGAACGAGAGCACCGGGGCGACGCAGGCATCCGAGCCGGCGAACGCCGCGCACCACTCGTCGCGCGACTTCGTGCGGATGACCGCGGCGAAGCGCGCGCGCAGCTCCGGCCAGCGGGCGCGATCGTGCTGCGGCGGCAGGCTCGCGGCGTCGAGGCCGAGGCGGGCGACGAGCTCGGCATAGAACTTCGGCTCGATCGCGCCGACCGCGACGAACTTCCCGTCGCGCGTCTCGTAGGTGTCGTACCACGGCGCGCCGGAATCGAGCGCGTTCTCGCCGCGCCGGTCGCTCCACTGCCCGGCCGCGGCCATGCCCCAGAACATCGTCGTCAAGAGGCCCGCGCCCTCGACCATCGACGCGTCGACGACCTGCCCGCGGCCCGACGTCCGCGCCTCCAGCAGCGCCGCCAGCACGCCCAGCGCCAGCAGCATGCCGCCGCCGCCGAAGTCGCCGACGAGGTTCAGCGGCGGCACCGGCCGGCCGCCGGCGTGCCCGATCGCGTGGAGCGCGCCGGACAGCGCGATGTAGTCGATGTCGTGCCCCGCGCGGGGCGCGAGCGGCCCGCTCTGGCCCCAGCCCGTCATCCGGCCGACGACCAGCCGCGGGTTGCGCGCGAGGAGCACGTCCGGGCCGAGGCCGATGCGCTCCAGCACGCCGGGCCGGAAGCCCTCGATCAGCGCGTCGGCGCGGCCGGCGAGCTCCAGCGCGGCGGCGATGCCGGCGGGCGACTTCAGGTCCAGCGTGACCGAGCGCCGCCCGCGCAGCATCACGTCGGCGCGGCGCGGCAGCTCGAAGCCCAGCGCCGGCGCCGCCGGCCGGTCGACGAGCAGCACGTCGGCGCCGAGGTCCGCGAGCAGCATCCCGCAGAAGGGCGCCGGCCCGAGCGCCTCGAGCTCGAGCACCTTCACGCCGGCGAGCGGCCCGGTCACTGCCGACACTCCCTAGCGCGCGAGCCAGCCGCCGTCGACCGCCAGCGCGTGGCCGTGGACGTAATCCGACGCGGCCGACGCGAGGAACACGACGGCGCCGGCGAGGTCGGCGGGCACGCCCCAGCGCTCGGCCGGGATGCGCGCGAGGATCGCGGCATTGCGCTCGGGATCGGCGCGCAGCGCCTCGGTGTTGTTCGTCGCCATGTAGCCGGGGGCGATCGCGTTGACGTTGATCCGGTGCTTCGCCCACTCGCAGGCGAGCAGCCTTGTCAGGCCCAGCACGCCGCTCTTCGCCGCCGTGTACGAGGGCACGCGGATGCCGCCCTGGAACGACAGCATCGACGCGATGTTGACGATCTTGCCGCCGCCGCCCTGCGCCAGGAACTGCCGGGCCGCCGCCTGCGCGAGGAAGAACACCGCCTTCAGGTTGACGTCGATGACGTCGTCCCAGTCGCGCTCGGTGAAGTCGATGGCGTCGGCGCGCCGGATGATGCCGGCGTTGTTGACCAGGATGTCGACGCGGCCGCAGGCGGCGACGGCGGTGCGCGACGATCCGCGCCGGTTCCGCCGCCGACGCGAGGTCGGCCGGAACGTCGACGTAGCGCCGGCCCGTCGCCTCGATCGCCGCGCGCGTCGCCGCGGTGTCGGCGACGTCGACGCCGACGATGTCCGCGCCGGCCTGGGCCAGCGCCAGCGCCATGCCCTGGCCGAGGCCCGTGCTGCAGCCGGTGACGATCGCGGTGCGGCCGGTCAGGTCGAAGAAGCGTGCGTCATCGCTCGCCCCCGGTTCAGCGCAGGTCGGCCATCGCGACGTGGTCCATGTCGGGAAAGACCTGGTTCTCCCCGCACATGCCCCAGATGAACGTGTACGCGCGGGTGCCCACGCCGCTGTGGATCGACCAGCTCGGGCTGATCACCGCCTGCTCGTTGTGCACGACGAGGTGCCGCGTCTCCTGCGGCTGCCCCATCATGTGGAACACGGCGGCGTCGGCGGGCAGGCCGAAGTAGAAGTACACCTCCATCCGCCGGTCGTGCGTGTGGCAGGGCATCGTGTTCCAGACGCTGCCCTCCTCCAGCCGCGTCATGCCCATCACCAGCTGGCAGGACGGCATCACCGTCGGCACGATGTACTTGTAGATCGTGCGCCGGTTCGCCGTGCGCGCGTCGCCCAGCGTCTCGGGCGAGGCCTCGGCCAGCGTGATCCGGCGCGAGGGGTGCGTCGCGTGCGCCGGCGCGCTGTTGAAGTAGAGCTTCGCCGGGCGCGCGGGATCGGCGCTCGCGAACGACACCGCGCGCGCGCCCTTGCCGACGTAGAGCGCCTCCTCGGCCTTGACGTCGAAGCGGACGCCGTCGACGGTCACGACCGCGTCGCCGCCGATGTTGATGAGGCCGAGCTCCCGCCGCTCGAGGAAGAAGTCGGTGCCCGTGTGCCGCCCGAGCTCCGGCGCGAACGCGAGCGGCGCCGTCGTCGGGCAGATGCCGCCGACGATGATCCGGTCGATCTGGCTGTAGGTCAGCGTGATCTCGCCGGGCGCGAAGACGCGCTCGATCAGGAAGTGGCGGCGAAGGCCGTCGGTGTCCAGCGTGCGGGCGTGCTCGCTGTGGACGGGCTGGCGGATCTGCATGACGTGTTCCTTCGTAGGCAGCGCGGCCGCCCGGCGCAGCCGCGGCGGGAATCAGGGCGCGATGTACGCGGTCTTGACCGTCGTGAAGAACTCGGCGGCGTAGCGGCCCTGCTCGCGCGAGCCGTAGCTCGACCCTTTGCGCCCGCCGAACGGCACGTGGTAGTCGACGCCGGCGGTCGGCAGGTTGACCATCACCATCCCCGCCTGCGCGTGCCGCTTGAAGTGCGACGCGTGCTTGAGCGACGTCGTGCACACCCCCGAGCACAGGCCGAACTCGGTGTCGTTGGCCAGCGCCAGCGCCTCGTCGTAGTCCTTCGCCCGGATGACGCAGGCGACCGGGCCGAAGATCTCCTCGCGCGCGATCCGCATGTCGTTGTGCGCGCCGGTGAAGAGCGCCGGCGTCAGGTAGTAGCCCTCGGTCGCGCGCGTCACGCGCTCGCCGCCGATCGCCAGCGTCGCGCCCTCGGCCCTGCCGACCTCGATGTACTTCTGGTCCTGCTCCAGCTGGCTCTGGTCGACGACCGGGCCGATGTCGGTGCCCGCGGCCAGCGCGTCGTCGACCTTGAGCGAGGCGAGCTTCTCCGTCATCGCCGCGACGAAGCGGTCGTGGATGCCGGCGGTGACGATCAGCCGCGACGAGGCGGTGCAGCGCTGCCCGGTCGAGTAGTAGGCGCCCTGCACCGCCGCGTTGACCGCCACGGCCAGGTCGGCGTCGTCGAGCACGACCAGCGGATTCTTGCCGCCCATCTCGAGCTGGATCTTGGCCATCCGCGCGATGGCCTTGGCGGCGAGCGCGCGGCCCGTCGGCACCGAGCCGGTGAAGCTGATCGCGGCGACGTCGGGATCGTTGACCAGCGCCTCGCCGACGACCGACCCGCGCCCCATCACCAGGTTGAACACGCCGGACGGCACGCCCGCGCGCACCAGGATCTCGGACAGCGCCCACGCCGAGCCGGGGACGAGGTCGGCGGGCTTGAACACGACGGTGTTGCCGTACGCGAGCGCCGGCGCGATCTTCCACGCCGGGATCGCGATGGGGAAGTTCCACGGCGTGATCAGCCCGACGACCCCCAGCGGCTCGCGCGTCATCTCGACGTCGATGCCGGGGCGCACCGACGGCAGCTTCTCGCCGGCGGTGCGCAGCACCTCGCCGGCGAAGAAGCGGAAGATGAAGCCGGCGCGCATCGCCTCGCCGATGCCCTCCGGCAGCGTCTTGCCCTCCTCGCGCGACAGGAGGCGCCCGAGCTCGTCCTTGCGCGCGATGATCTCGGTCGCGGCGCGCTCGAGGATGTTCGCCCGCTCCTGGATCGAGCCCGTCGCCCAGGCGGGAAACGCGGCCTTCGCCGCGGCGATCGCGGCGCGCGCCTGCGCGGCATCGGCCTGCGCGTACTCGCCGACGACGTCGCGGACGTCCGACGGGTTGCGGTTGATCGTGACGGAGGCGCCGGCGACCCATTCGCCGGCGATGTAGTTGCGGTGGACGGTCATGGCAATGTGTTCAGCCCGGGAAAGGAAGGAAATAAGTAGGGTCAGACACTACTTTATCGCGCGGAAGTAGTGTCTGACCCCATTTCTTGGTCAACCTGCTTTCGGTCAGAGGAGGCCCCGCCGCGCGAGGCTCTCCATCAGGGCGACCGCGCCGAAGGTCCACGGCGCGATGCGGTCGGAGCGGTCGACGCGGTTGACGAGGGCGCCGAGCCTGGGCGTCGCCACGGTGACGACGTCGCCGACGACGTGGGTGAAGCCCTGGCCGTGCGCCAGGCGGTCCTTCGTCGGCGCGAACATCGTGCCGAGGAACAGCACGAGCCCGTCCGGGTACTGGTGGTTCGGGCCGATCGCGTGGCCGACGAGATCCAGCGGATCGCGGCTGATGAGGCGCATCGAGCTCGATCCGTCGAGCGTGAAGCCGTCGGGACCGTCGACGCGCATCGCGAGCTCGCAGCGGCGCACGTCGTCGATGCCGAAGTGCCCGTCGAACACGCGGATGAACGGGCCGATCGCGCAGGACGCGTTGTTGTCCTTCGCCTTGCCGAGCAGGAGCGCCGAGCGGCCCTCGAAGTCGCGCAGGTTGACGTCGTTGCCGAGCGTGGCGCCCAGCGTCCGGCCGCGGCTGTCGACCACCAGCACGATCTCGGGCTCGGGGTTGTTCCACTCCGACTTCGGGTGGATGCCGATGTCGGCGCCGAGGCCGACCGCCGACAGCGGCTGCGACTTGGTGAAGATCTCGGCGTCGGGGCCGATGCCGACCTCGAGGTACTGCGACCACGCGCCCTGCCGGATCAGCACCTGCTTCAGCTCGGCGGCCTCGGGCGAGCCGGGGCGGATCGACGCGAGGTTGTCGCCGATGACGGCGACGATCGCCGCGCGCACCGACTCCGCCCTGGCCGGGTCGCCGCGCGCCTGCTCCTCGATCACCCGCTCGAGCGTGCTCGCGACGAAGGTGACGCCGGCGGCCTTGATCGCCTGCAGGTCGCAGGGCGCGAGGAACCACGGCGCGCGGGCGTCGCGCCCCTGCTCGGCGGAATTGGCGAGCGCGGCCGCGAGCGAAGCCACGCGGGGCAGCGTCCCGGCGGCGCGGACGGCCGCGGCCGGGTCCGCCAGCTCGAACAGCTGGCTCGCCGTCGCGGCCACGGCGGACAGGTCGCGGACGTCGTCGCCGTCGATGGTCACGAGCACCGGCGCGGCGAGCGCGGGCAGCCACAGGCGGCCGACCAGCAGCGCCCGCTCGCGGTCGTCCGGCAGGCAGGCGCCGGCGGTGAGACGATTCTTCATGTTTTCTGGTAGGCTTTTGGACCGGCCTTCCATCATAACGCAGACCAACCTGATGACCCCCTCCGCCATCGAAGCCGCCGCGCTGCAGTTGCTCGCCCTGCGCCGGCATCGCCGACCCGGTCCGCAGCTCCCCGAATCCTGCCGCCCCGCGACGGTCGACGAGGCGCTGGCGATCCAGCGCCGGCTCGCGCTGCTGCTCGACCAGCCGATCGGCGGCTGGAAGTGCTCGCTGCCGACCGACGACCGCAAGCTGCTCGCGCCGCTGTACGCGTCGACGATCACCCGGACCTCGCCCTGCGCGGTGCCCGCGCAGCACGCGTTCGCGCGCATCGAGCCGGAGATCGCGTTCGTGCTGGCGCAGGACCTGCCCCGCCGCGCGCAGCCGTACACCGAGGACGAAGTGCGCGCCGCGATCGGCGAGACGCGGCTCGTCGTCGAGCTGCTGGGCTCGCGCTACCTGGAGCCCACGAAGATCCCGTATCCCGAGATGCTTGCCGACGGCGCGAACAACTACGGGCTCTTCGTCGGGCCCGTGGTGAAGGACGGCCTCGCGCGCAAGCTCGACGGGTTCCCGCTGAAGATCACCGGGCCGTCCGGCGCGATCCTCGCGCGCGACGGCGTGCATCCGGACGGGCACCCGCTGCGGCCGCTCACCTGGCTCGCCAACTGGTTCAACTCCAACAAGGCCGGCTGGAAGCAGGGACTGTCGGCCGGCGAGATCATCACGACCGGCTCGTACGCGGGCGCGCTCGACGTGCCGCTCGCCACACCGCTGACGATCACCTACGGCGACCTCGGGAAGGTCGACGTCACGCTGATCCCGGTCGGCTGACGCCCCGGCGGCACCGCCGCGACCGCGGCCGCGCCGCACCCCCGGCATGCCGGCACCCGAGGCCCCGAACCCGAACGGCGACCCGCTCCATCCGGAGCAGGAGCCGCACGCCAGCGGCTGGCTCGCCGTCGGCGGCAGGCACGAGCTGTACTGGGAAGAGAGCGGCAACCCGGACGGCGTCCCGGTCGTGTTCCTGCACGGCGGCCCCGGCGGCGGCTGCCTGCCGTTCCATCGCCGCTTCTTCGATCCCGCGTTCTGGCGGATCGTGCTGTTCGACCAGCGCGGCGCCGGGCGCTCGCTGCCGCCGGCGGAGGTCGCGGACAACACGACGCCGCATCTCGTCGCCGACATCGAGCGGCTGCGCCGGCACCTCGCGATCGAGCGCTGGCTGGTGTTCGGCGGGTCCTGGGGATCGACGCTCGCGCTCGCGTACGCCGAGGCGCACGCCGAGCGCTGCCTCGGGCTCGTGCTGCGCGGCATCTTCCTCGCGCGCGCCGTCGAGATCGACTGGTTCATGCACGGGATGGGGCAGTTCTTTCCCGAGGCCTGGCGCGCGTTCGCCGGCTTCCTGCCCGAGGCCGAGCGCGCCGACCTCCTCGGCAGCTACCACCGCCGCCTGACCGATCCCGACCCGGCCGTGCACGTGCCGGCGGCGCACGCCTGGGACGCCTACGAGAGCGCGTGCTCGACGCTGCTGCCGCCCGCGTCGCCGCCGCAGTTCGCGAACGCCGCGACCGCGCTCGCGCTCGCGCGCCTCGAGGCGCACTACTTCGTGCACGGCGCGTTCCTCGAGGACGACCAGCTGCTGCGCGACGTCGCGGGCATCCGCGACCTGCCCTGCACGATCGTGCAGGGGCGCTACGACGTCGTGTGCCCGCCGGCGTCGGCCGCCGCGCTCGCCGCCGCGTGGCCCGAGGCGGAGCTCGTCATCGTTCCCGACGCGGGGCACTCGGTGCGCGAGCCCGGGATCGTGCGCGAGCTCGTCGCGGCCGTCGAGCGGATGCGCGGGCGCATCGCCGCGGCGTAGCGGCGCGCGCCCGCGCGCCGGCCGCGCCCGGCCGTCAGGCGACCGGCGGCAGCACCATCCGGATCTTCACGCCGACCTCGTCGGCGACGGGTGCTCCTCGGCCGCCCCGGAGCTGCCGACCCGAAATCGAGGCGGTTGAACGCGAGCCGGCCCTCGGCGATGCTGTTGCCGGCGGCATCCCGCGTCAGCGCCAGCGGGAAGACGATGTCCCGGGTCACGCCCTTCACCGACAGCTTGCCGGCGACCTCGTAGCGGTCGCGGCCGAGGTCCTTCATCGCGGTCGACGTGAACCGGGCGACCGGAAAGCGCTTGGTGTCGAGCCAGACCGGGCGGCGGGCCTCGGCCTCCTTCTCGTCGTTGCGCAGGTCGATGCTCGCGAGCTCGATCTCGAACTCGGCGCGGGACTTGGCGATCTCCTTCGGGCGCAGGTCGACGTGCGCCTTCCACTTGCGGAACTTGCCTTCGACCGCGGTGCCCGTCTGCCGCCCGCTGAAACGGATCTCGCTCTTCTCGATCAGCACGCCCTGCGCCGACGAGCCGCCGGAGGCGGCCATCAGCATGACGGCCAACGGGGGGATGAACGAACGGAATGGCTGCATGGTGGGGGTCCTTTCGAGCTTGGGCCGGGCACGGCGCCGGAGTGCGGCGCCGTCCCGTCCAGTCAAACAGCGGCGGTCGCGAAAGTCCGCCACAGCGACACTGACCAGCGCCGGCGCCCGATAGTTCAATCGGGCGCCTGCCGCCCGAACCCGGCTCCGGGGGCCTCGGCGCCGCCGGTATAATCGGCGCGGCCTGCCCATGACTCCTGCCCCGGTTCCGGATCGCCCCGCGTCGCGCGCCGTGTGCCGCAGCGGGCGCCACGCGCCCGTCGCCGGCCGCGGGCCTGGCGCGGCCGTCGCCGCGCGGGCGTCGCCGCGCGGGTCGCCGCCGCGGCGGCGCTCCTCGCCTGCCTGCTCGCGCCGGCCTCCGCCCAGTCCCTCCCCGGCCCGCCGGACCCGGCCGCGGCCACGGCGGCCGCGCCCGTCGCCGCTCCGGTCGCCGCGTCCGCCCCGGCCGGCGCCAGGCGCCCGAAGATCGGCGTCGTCCTCTCCGGCGGCGGCGCGCGCGGGCTCACCCACATCGGCGTGCTGAAGGTCCTGGACGAGCTGCGCATCCCTGTCGACTACATCTCCGCCACGTCGATGGGCGCGATCGTCGGCGGCATGTACGCGTCCGGGATGCCGCCGCGGCGGATGGAGGAGATCGTCACGACGGTCGACTGGACGACGCTGTTCTCCGACTCGCCACCGCGGCGCGAGCTCGAGTTCCGCGACAAGGAGCGCGAGACGCGCTACCCGCTGCCGCTGGAGATCGGCTTCCGCGACGGCAGGATCCGCGGCTTCCAGGGTGCGCTGTCCGGCGGCAACCTCGAGCTCTTCCTGCACAGCCTCACCGCGATGGCCGACGGCGTCCGCGACTTCGACCAGCTGCCGATCCCGTACCGCGCGGTCTCCACCGACATGGTGAGCGGCCAGCCCTACGTCTTCTCCGAGGGGCCGCTGTACGAGGCGATGCGCGCGAGCATGTCGATTCCCGGCGTGTTCGCGCCGGCCGAGATCCGCGGCCGCATCCTCGGCGACGGCGGCCTCGTCGACAACCTGCCGGTCGACGTCGTGCGCAGGATGGGCGCCGAGGTCGTGATCGCGGTCAACATCGGCACGCCGCTGTCGACGCGCGAGCAGCTGTCGTCGATCGTCGGCCTGACCACGCAGATGATCAACATCCTGACCGAGCAGAACGTGCGGGCGCAGCTCGCCTCGCTGCGGGCGTCCGACGTGCTGATCTCCCCCGACCTCGGGCAGCTGACCGCGATCGACTTCAACCAGGGCCCCGAGTTCATCGCCCGGGGCGAGGCGGCCGCGCGGCAGATGCTCCCGCTGCTCGCCCCGCTGGCGCTGCCGGAGCCCGCGTACGCGGCCCATGTCGCGGCCCGCCCGCCGCTGGCCGCACCGCGGTCGACCGTCGTCGACTTCGTCCGCGTGGAGGGACCGCAGTACGCCAACCCGAAGGTCCTCGAAGCGAGGCTCGCGGTCCCGCTCGGCCAGCCGCTGGACGCGACGGCGCTGGAAGAAGGCATCGGCCGCCTGCTGGGGTCGGGCGAGTACGAGCGCATCGACTACCGCGTCGTCGACGAGGACGCGCGGCAGGGCGTCGTCGTCGAGGCGCGCGAGAAGGCGATGGGGCCCAACTACCTGCGCTTCGGCGTGTTCTACCTCACGGACTTCCAGGGCGAGTCGTCGTTCGCGCTGCTGATGGGACACCGCCGCGTCTGGGTCGACAGTCTCGGCGCCGAGTGGCGCAACGAGATCGCAGTCGGCCGGATCGCGCGTGCCGCGACCGAGTTTTACCAGCCGTTCGACGTCGACCGGATCGCCTTCGCGTCCGCCTATGCGAGCACGCAGACGGCGCCGCGCTACGTGTTCTCCGACGCGCAGCGCGTCGCCGAGTACTCGATCCTCGCCAACCAGGTCGGGGTCGATTTCGGCATCCCGTTCCGCAACGCCGGCGAGCTGCGCATCGGGCCGCAGTACACGTTCTGGCGCGGCTCGCCGATCATCGCGTCCCCCGGCTACCAGTCGGTGCGCGAGACCGACGCCGGCGTGCGGCTGCTCGCACGCTGGGACAACACCGACAACGCGTTCTTCCCGCAGCGCGGCCTGCGCGCGTCGGTCGACGCGTTCTACGGCCGGCGCAAGCAGGAGGTGAACACGCTGGCGACCGACACGACGCGCAACCTCGCCCGGATCGAGGGCTACGCGCTCGCGGGCATCCCGCTGACGCCGGACGACTTCTTCAACGTCGCGGCGCGCGGTGGCGGCTTCAGCCGCGACGATCCTTCGCTCGTCAATCCGTTCCTGCTCGGCGGGCTGTTCAACCTCTCCGGCCTGCGCGACGGGCAGCTCTCCGGCACCTACGTCGGCTTCGCGCGCGCCGTCTACTACCACCGGCTCGCCCGCTGGCCGCTGATCGGCGGCTCCGTCTACGCCGGCGCGTCGCTCGAGGCCGGCAACGCCTGGATCCAGCGCGACTCGGTATCCGCCGGCGACCTCGTCAAGGCCGGCAGCGTGTTCCTCGCCGCCGACACGTTCCTCGGGCCCGTCTATTTCGCCTACGGCCGCGCGACCGGCGGCCAGTCGAGCTTCTACCTGCTGCTGGGGCGACCGCCATGAGTGGTGCAGACACCAACGCGCACTGGCTCGCGCGCAGCCGCGCCGCGGTCTGGCATCCGTGCACGCAGATGAAGCTGCACGAGACGCTGCCGCTGGTGCCGATCGCCCGCGGCTCCGGCGCGTGGCTGCACGACTTCGACGGACGGCGCTACCTCGACGCCGTCAGCTCGTGGTGGGTCAACCTCTTCGGCCACGCGAACCCGCGGATCGGCGCCGCCCTCGTCGCGCAGCTCGGCGAGCTCGAGCACGCGATCCTCGCCGGCTTCACGCACCGGCCGGTGGTCGAGCTCTCCGAGCGCCTCGCGGCGCTCGCGCCGCCCGGCCTGGGCCACGCGTTCTACGGCTCCGACGGCGCCTCGGCGGTGGAGATCGCGCTGAAGATGGCGTTCCACTACTGGCGCAATTCCGGCCGGCCGGAGAAGACCGGGTTCGTGAGCCTCGCGGGCAGCTACCACGGCGAGACGCTGGGCGCGCTGGCGGTGACCGACGTGCCGCTCTTCCGCGACGTCTACGCGCCGCTGCTCAAGCGCAACGCCACCGTGGCCACCCCCGACGCGCGCAACGCGGCGCCCGGCGAGAGCGCGCGCGACGTCGCCGAGCGCGCGGCATCGCTCCTCGACGCGCACCTCGCGCTCCATCACGCGACGACCGCGGCGCTGATCGTCGAGCCGCTGGTGCAGGGCGCCTCGGGCCTCGTCATGTACGACCCGCACTACCTCGTCCGCGCCCGCGAGATCTGCACGCGCCACGGCGTGCTGCTGATCGCCGACGAGATCATGACCGGGTTCGGCCGCACCGGCACGCTGTTCGCGTGCGAGGCGGCGGGCATCGCGCCCGACCTGCTGTGCCTGTCGAAGGGCATCACCGGCGGCTACCTGCCGCTGTCCTGCGTGCTCGCGACCGACGCCGTCTACGCCGCGTTCTACGACGACGACGTGACGCGCGGCTTCCTGCACTCGCACTCGTACACGGGCAACGCGCTCGCCTGCCGCGCGGCGCTCGCCGTGCTCGACATCTTCCGCGACGACGACGTGATCGCCGCGAACCGCGGGCGCGCCGCGCGCTGGACCGCGCTCGCCGCGCCGCTGGCCGCGCATCCGAAGGTGCGGCACTTCCGCCACCGCGGGATGATCTGGGCGTTCGAGGTCGATTCGGCGCGGCCCGACTTCGCGCGCTGGTGCTTCGCCGAGGGCCTCGCGCGCGAGCTGATGCTGCGGCCGATCGGGCGCACCGTCTACTTCATGCCGCCGTACGTCGTCACCGACGACGAGTTCGCGCTGCTGGTCGAGCGCACGCTGGACATCGTCGAGCGGGCGTGAGACCACTCCTCGCCGCATCCGGCTTGAAACGTGGCGGGCGCCGGCCGTGGCGGGGGGCGGCGGCAGCCCTCCGAGACCCAGTCGGGCTGCCGCCGCCCCCCGCCACGGCCTCGAGTCGCGCGAACGTCCCCTCGGCGGCGTCGGTGACCGGCGGTCGCGTGGCAACGACGCTTGCAGCCTGGCCCGGGCGCCCGTGCGGCCCGACTGGGTCTCGGAGGGCAGCGCGGGTGCCCGGGCCAGGCTGCGCGCCCGCCCGGGTCGGCATCGCCGGGACACTCGCGCTCGCCCTCGCGCTCGTCTGCCCCGTCGCGAGCGCGGTGCTGCCAGCGCCGGTCGCGCGCGCGTTCGTCGCCGCCGGCGTGCCGCTGACGTCGGTCGGCGTCGTCGTCGAGGAGGTCGGGCAGGAGGAGCCGCTGTTCGCCTACGGGGCGGACCGCAGCATGAACCCCGCGTCGGTGATGAAGCTCGTCACGACCTTCGCCGCGCTCGAGCTCCTCGGCCCCGACTACCGCTGGAAGACCGAGGCCTACCTCGGCGGCCCGCTCGACCACGGCACGCTGCAGGGCGACCTGATCCTCAAGGGCTACGGCGACCCGAAGATCACGATCGAGCAGTGGGCAGGCGTTCATCGCGACGCTGCGCGCGCAGGGGCTCGACCGCGTCGCCGGCGACCTCGTGCTCGACCGCTCGCACTTCCGCCTGCCCCCGCACGATCCGGCGAAATTCGACGGCGACGCGCTGCGGCCCTACAACGTCGGCCCGGACGCGCTGCTCGTCAACTTCAAGGCGGTCCGCTTCGTGTTCGCGCCCGGCGCCGACGGCACCGGCGTGGCGGTGCGCGTCGAGCCGCCGCTGCCGCAGGTCACGCTGGGGACCCCGCCCCGGCTCGCCGGCGGCGACTGCAACGACTGGCGCGGGACGCTGCGCGCCGCGTTCTCCGACCGCGGGACGGAGGCGTCGGCGAGCTTCGCCGGCGTCTACCCGGCGCGCTGCGGCGAGCGCGACTGGTACGTGGCGCTGCTCGACGCGCCCGCGTACGCGCTCGGCATGTTCACGGCGTCCTTCCGCGCCGCCGGCGGCGAGTTCGCCGGCGGCGTCCGCGAAGGCCGCGCCCCGCCGGGCGCCGTCCCCTTCGCCACGCTCACGTCGCCGCCGCTCGCCGACATCATCCGCGACGTCAACAAGCTGTCGAACAACGTGATGGCGCGGCAGGTGTTCCTGACGCTGGCGACCGTCGGCCATCCGCCGCCGGCGACCGCCGACCGCGCGGCCGCGACGGTCCGCGAATGGCTGCGCGGACGCATGCTGCGCCTGCCCGGCCTCGTGCTGGAGAACGGGTCGGGTCTGTCGCGCCACGAGCGGATCAGCGCCAAGGGCCTGGCGCGCCTGCTCGCGGCGGCCGACGCGAGCCGCGTGAAGGACGAGTTCGCGACCTCGCTCGCCATCGCGGCCGTCGACGGCACCGTCGAGAAGCGATTCCAGAACGGCAGCGTCGCCGGGCAGGCGCTGCTGAAGACCGGGACGCTCGAAGGCGTGAAGGCGCTCGCCGGCTACGTGACGAACGTGGAGGGCCGGCGCTACATCGTCGTCGCGCTGGTCAACCACCCGAATGCGGCGGCCGCCCAGCCGGCGCTGGACACGCTCGTGCAGTGGGTGCACCGCAACGCGGGCGTGCGCGAGGGGCTCGATCCGACCATCGCCGCGCTGGACGCGCATCCGAACATCGAAGTGCGCCTGTACAACCCGGTGGTCATTCGCGATCACCGCGCGCTCAACTTCGTGACCGATTTCACCCGCGTGAACCGGCGCATGCACAACAAGTCGTTCACCGCCGACAACCAGGCGACGGTCGTGGGCGGGCGCAACATCGCTGACGAGTACTTCGGCGCCGGGGCCGGCATGACGTTCGCCGACCTGGACGTGCTCGCCGTGGGTCCGGCGGTGCCGGAGGTGTCCAGGGAGTTCGACGTCTACTGGAACAGCGCGTCGGCCTACCCGGCGTCGGCTTTCGTCGGTCTGCCTGCGCCGGACGGCGCCGCCAACTGGAGGCCAGGTTCGCGGCGAACCGCGCCGACCCGAATCGGTTGCGTATCTCGAGGCGGTCCGCGCGACGCCGCTGGCGCGCGAGCTGCTGGACCGGAAGCTCGCGCTCGAGTGGGCGGTCGCCGAGGTCGTGAACGACGCCGAGGCTGGCGTATGAGGTGCGGCTGGACTGCCGACGGCAACACCCTGGAATGGGTCGAGCGAACCGCTTCCGGCGAGAAGCGATACGACATCGAGCCCGAGACGGACTGGTCCACGCGCATGGGCGTCGGGCTGCTGTCGATCCTTCCCATCGAATGGCTGCTGTAGGCGGCGGCAGCGCAGATCGGGCGCCGAAAGCGGCGGAACCCATGAGGCGATTGCTGCTGGCGCTGCTGACCGGGCTGCTCGCGACCGCGGCCATCGCTGCGCCGCTCGCTTCCGCCGTCAAGACCGAGATCGACAGCCTGCTCGGCCGTCTCGAGGCCTCGGGCTGCGAGTTCAACCGCAACGGCACCTGGTACAGCGCCGCAGAAGCGAAATCGCACCTGCTGGGCAAGCTCAAGTACCTCGAAGAGCGCGGTCTGGTGCAGACCACCGAGCAGTTCATCGAGCGGGCCGCCTCGGGCAGCAGCATCTCGGGACAGCCTACCTGGTCAGGTGCGGCTAGCGCCGCCCGCGGCGATCACATCCCCGGCACCGGCTTGTTGTCGTTGAACAGCAGGTAGCCGCGGATCACGCGGTAGAGCACCCAGATCGACGCGGCGCCCCAGATGACGATGGCGATCGGGATCCCGATCAGGATCAGCCCCAGCGTGAGCAGCACGATCCAGCCGATGACCGCCCACAGCAGCGAGAACCAGAACGTGCGGATCAGCCAGCGCAGGTGCGATGCCACCCAGGTGCCGCGCGCGTCGTCGCGCTTGACGTAGGCGACGATCACGCCGCCGATGCCGATCAGCCCCATCAGCGGCGCGATCACCGGGAACCCCGACGACACGAGGCCGGCGATGGCGCCGACGCCGAACAGCCCGTAGGCGAGCAGCGTCGCCGCGACGGGAGGATTGCCGGCAGGCACTCCGGTTGCCGGGGTTTGCGACGCATCGTAGTCGGCCATCTTCGATTCTCCGCTGGGGACAGGCGCGAAGCCGGCGGCCGCGCGCATTCGACAATTGGGGCCGGCCGCCGCGACTTTCAACGGCGTCGCCGGTCGTTCAGTAGCGGCGCCCGTCCTTGTGCGCCGCGTACGCGCCGTTCTCGTCCTCGCACCACATCAGGTCGTCGTCCGGGTAGAACGCGTTGTCGCCCTCGATGCGGTTGCCGATCTCGAGATAGGTGGCCGGGGCGGCGCTGCGGTTGACGAAGTGGTGCGCGTCCCGGCTGCCGGCGGGGTAGCCGGCGCACATGCCGCGAGTCAGGCGCTGCTCGCCGTCGTTGGTCACGAGCACGACCTCGCCGTCGAGGACGTAGACGAACTCGTCCTCGAGCGTGTGCCAGTGCCGCAGCGCCGACTGCCCGCCCGGGCCCAGCGTGACGAGGTTGACGCCGAAGCGCGTGAGCCCGCAGGCCTCGCCCAGCATGCGCTTCACGCGCTCGCCCATCCGCGAGCGGAAGGGCTCCGGGTAGCCCGAGCCGCGACGCTCGTCGACGGTGGCGGGATCGAGCGCGGGCGGGCGTAGGGGGTTCATGGCGTCGGCGTGGGCGGGCAGGGAACGCATACGATACACCGGCCGCGCCGGGGAGGAATCCCGCGCCCGGCGCCCGGGCGTCCGACGCCCGGGGTCCGCGGCCGGATTCCGGGAGCGGGACGACGCGAAAGACCCCGCGCGACCGGCTGTGGCTATAATGGCTTACGGTGCGTCGTGCCGCGGGCACGGGCCGGCGCACGTTGTCCGAACCGTCCAGGAGCCAAGCCATGTCAGACACCATCGAGCCGTCCCGCAGCAAGCTCGTCGACGAATTCTCCACCGTCCTGACCGAAGCCGAGGACATGCTGAAGCGCGCGGCCAATGAAACCGGCGAAAAGGCGAAGGACCTGCGCTCGCAGGTCGAGGCCAAGCTGCTGACCGCCAAGCTGCGGCTGCAGGAGCTCGAAGGCCAGGCGGTCGACCGCGCGAAGGAAGCCGCCCGCGCCACCGACGACTACGTGCACAGCCACCCGTGGCAGGCGATCGGCATCGCCGCCGGGGTCGGCGTCGCGATCGGCCTGCTGCTGAACCGGCGCTGATCCGAAGGCGACGTGAGCGTCGGCACGCCCGGTTCCGGGACGGCCGCCGGCCTGCGTGGCGCGCTCGCGCGCGCCGGCGCGGCGACGATCGAGCTCGTCCGCACGCGGATCGAGTTGGCGTCGCTCGAGTTCATCGAGCAGCGCGAGCACGCGAAGAGGAACGTCGTCCTGGCGGTCGTCGCCGGCGCGTTCCTCGCGTTCGCCGTGCTGTCGGCTTCGGCGCTCGTCGTGCTCGTGTTCTGGGAGACCCACCGCGTCGCTGCCGTCGCCGGCGTGACCGCATTCCACGCGCTCGTCGGCGTCGTCGCGCTGCTGCGCCTGCGCGCCGCCCAGCGCACGGCGCCGCCGCCGTTCGCGGCGACGCTGGCCGAGCTCGAGCGCGACCGGCAGTGGCTCACCTCCGGGTGGCGCGACAGCGCCGGGGGCCGCGATGAGCGCGACGGGCCGCCCCGAGCGCGAATTCGCTCCCCCCGGGGGGAAGGCGCGCAGCGCCAAGGGGGCTCACGATGAACGCCGCCCGGATCGCCGAGCGGAAGGCGTTGCTGGTCACCCGGGCGGATCTCGACCGCACGCGGATTTCGCTGGCTGCGCGCGAGATTCGCTCGCTCGTCGTCCCGCGGGTGACCGCCGTGCGCGTCGCGGTCTGGCGGCCCAGGGCCGCGATGCTGATCGCCGCCGCCGTCCCGTTCGTCGGCATGCGCCGGCTCTCGCGGCTGGTGCGCATCGCCTCGTACGCGATGCTGGGGATCCGCCTCGCCCGCAACTGGCGGCGCACGCCAGCCTCCGGGTAAGCGCGACCGGCTGCTGCCCCTTCGCTCCCCGAGCGATGTCGGCGGCGCCGGCCGCGTCGCTCAGGTTCCCTCGCTCCATCCCCCCCCGCGGGCGAATTGGAGCGAAGCGGAACCTGAGCCCGTGACGGGCAACCCGGCCGCCGCAGGCCCGCTCCGTCAAAGGCCAAGCTCGGACCACAGCGCGTCGACGCGCGCCTTGACGGCCGCGTCCATCGCGATCGGCCGCCCCCACTCGCGCTGCGTCTCGCCCGGCCACTTGTTGGTCGCGTCGATCCCCATCTTGCCGCCCAGCCCCGCGACCGGCGACGCGAAGTCGAGGTAGTCGATCGGCGTCGACTCGACCAGCAGCGTGTCGCGCACCGGATCGACGCGCGTCGTCAGCGCCCAGATCACTTCCTTCCAGTCGCGGATGTCGACGTCGTCGTCGGTGACGATGATGAACTTCGTGTACATGAACTGGCGCAGGAAGCTCCAGACGCCGAACATCACGCGCTTGGCGTGCCCCGGGTACTGCTTCTTCAGCGCGACGACGGCGAGCCGGTACGAGCAGCCCTCGGGCGGCAGGTAGAAGTCGGCGATCTCGGGAAACTGCTTCTGCAGCAGCGGCACGAACACCTCGTTCAGCGCGACGCCGAGCACCGCGGGCTCGTCCGGGGGCTTGCCGGTGTACGTCGAGTGGTAGATCGGGTTCTCGCGCGTCGTGATCCGCTCGATCGTGAACACCGGGAAGCGCTCGACCTCGTTGTAGTAGCCGGTGTGGTCGCCGAACGGCCCCTCGCTCGCCGTCTCGTAGCCGGTCGGATCGCGCGCGTCGGGCCGGATGAATCCCTCGAGCACGATCTCGGCCGTGGCCGGCACCGAGAGGTCGTGCGCCAGGCACTTGACGATCTCGGTGCGCGCGCCGCGCAGCAGGCCCGCGAACTGGTATTCGGACAGCGAATCGGGCACCGGCGTCACCGCGCCGAGGATCGTCGCCGGGTCGGCGCCCAGCGCGACGGCCAGCGGGAACGGCGTGCCCGGATGCGCGCGCGCGTGGTCGCGGAAGTCGAGCGCGCCGCCGCGGTGCGCGAGCCAGCGCATGATCACCTTGTTCTTCGCGATCACCTGCTGCCGGTAGATGCCGAGGTTCTGCCGCGACTTCTGCGGCCCGCGCGTCACCGTCAGGCCCCAGGTGATCAGCGGCCCCACGTCGCCGGGCCAGCAGGTCTGCACCGGCAGCCGGCCGAGGTCCACGTCGGGGCCCTCCCAGACGACCTGCTGGCACGGCGCGCGCGTGCGCTCCTTCGGCGCCATGTTCAGCACCTGCAGGAACACGGGCCGCGTGTTCTGCCACGCGTCCTTCAAGCCCTTCGGCGGCTCGGGCTCCTTCAGGAACGCGAGCAGCTTGCCGACCTCGCGCAGCGCTTCGACGGACTCCTCGCCCATGCCGAGCGCGACGCGCTGCGGCGTGCCGAACAGGTTGCCGAGGACCGGCATCGAATGGCCGGTCGGCCGCTCGAACAGCAGCGCCGGCCCGCCCGCCTTCAGCACGCGGTCGCAGATCTCGGTCATCTCGAGGCGCGGGTCGACCTCGGCGCGGATGCGCTTCAGCTCGCCGCGCCGTTCGAGCTGGTCGAGGAAGTCACGCAGGTCGGCGTATTTCATCGGGGGAATCGGCGGTGGACGGTGGGCCGCGACGGCGGGCGTGCAGGAGGCCATGGTAGCAAACGCCCCCGGTACAATGCCGGATGGCCCTGCCGCCCCCCGCGCCCGCCCTCATCCGCGCGCGCCGCCTCGTCTACGGCATCGTGCTCGCGAGCTTCGTGCTGTCGTTCTTCCACCGGACGGCGCCCGCGGCGATCGCCGGCGAGCTGACGCGCGCGTTCTCGATCGGCAGCGCGGTGCTGGGCACGCTCGCCGCGACCTACTTCTACGTCTACACGGTCCTGCAGATCCCGGTCGGCGTGCTGGCCGACACGCTGGGGCCGCGGCGCATCCTGTCCACCGGCTCGATCGTCGCCGGACTGGGCTCGCTGCTGTTCGCGCTGGCGCCGACCTGGGAGATCGCCGCAGCCGGGCGGACGCTGGTCGGCATCGGCGTGTCGGTCGCCTTCATCGCGATCCTCAAGATCACCGCCGTGTGGTTCCCGCCCGAGCGCTTCGCGACGATGAACGGCGTCACGATGTTCGCGGGCAACCTCGGCGCGGTGATCGCCGGGGCGCCGCTCGCGTGGGTCGTGACCTGGGCGTCGTGGCGCGCCGTCTTCGTCGGCCTCGCGCTGCTGTCGCTCGGGCTCGGGCTCGCCACCTGGATCATCGTCCGCGACCGCCCCGAAGCCCGCGGCTTCGAGCCCGTGAACCGTGGCGCGGCGCCAACCGGCGTGCCGCTGCACTGGCTCCAGGCGTTGGGGCAGGTGCTGGCCAACCGCGCGACCTGGCCCGGCTTCTTCGTCAACATCGGTGTCGGCGGGTCGTTCCTCGCGTGGGCGGGGCTGTGGGCGGTGCCGTACCTGCAGGACGTCCACGGCATCGCGCGGGTGAACGCCGCGCAGCACGCGAGCCTGTTCCTGTTCGGCGTGGCGGTCGGCGCGCTCGTCGTCGGCTGGGTGTCCGACCGCCTGAAGAACCGCCGCGGCGTCATGCTCGCCTACACGTTCGCCTACGCGCTGTCGTGGCTGCCGTGGGTGCTGGGCACGCATTTCGCGCCGTGGGCCGGCTATGCGTGGTTCCTGCTGATGGGCCTGCTCGCCCCGGGCTTCGTGCTGACCTGGACGGTCGCCAAGGAGGTCAACCGGCCCGAGCACGCGGGCATGGCGACCTCGGTCGTCAACGTCGGCATCTTCCTCGGCACCGGGATGCTGCAGCCGCTGATCGGCTGGCTGCTCGATCGCGGCCGCGCCGCGGGCACGCTGCCCGACGCGTGGGCGACGGCGATCCTCGTCCTGTTCGGCGCGGCGGCGAGCGGCTTCGTCGCGGCGCTGTTCGTGCGCACGCGGCGCTGACCCGCGCCCTCGCGCCGCGCGCAGCCGCCCCGGCTCCGGCGGGAAGGTTCCGCCCTTCACGACCCCGCTCCCAGCGCCGCGCCGATGGCCTTCCACGCGGCGAGCTTCTCCTCGAACGGCCGCGTGTAGGCCGGCGACGACGACGGCAGCACCAGCGTCGCGTAGCCGGCGGCGCGCCAGACCGGCAGCGCGCGCGCGGCGGTCCGGCCGTTGAAGCAGACGAGCCGCAGCGTCGGCGCCAGGTGGCGGACGCGGTCCACCTCGCCGCGCTCGGCGTTGCGGATGGCGGCGTCGAGGCTGCCGCGGCGCTCGCAGGCGACGATCGTGTCCCACAGGCCGACGCGATGCCGGCCGATCGCCGCGAGCCGCGCCCGGTACGAAAGCTCCGGCAACGGCTCGCCGAGGACCGCCCCCAGCAGCCGCCAGAAGTGGTTGCGCGGGTGCGCGTAGTACTGCTGCGCGGCGAGCGACGCCTCGCCGGGAAAGCTGCCGAGGATCAGCACGCGGGCGTCGGCGCCGAGGACCGGCGCCAGCCCGTGCTTGCGCCGGGGCTGCGGTGGCGGCAGCCCTCCCGGGACCGGCTCACCCGCCGGTCGGCCGGCCGGCCGACCCTTCCGCCGTTGCGCCGTTACAACGCCGGCGGCGGTTTTTCGGGCCGGATTGTGCAAATTTGACATTGCTCAAGGGTCTTGTGCGTTGCAACATTAAGCTAAAGACCGCGTATTCAACTACGGCGCTGCTTGCGCCCAACAAGAGGAGAAACACCATGAGCAACCGCTTTCGCCTGCGTCCGCTGACCGCCGCCCTGCTCGCTCGCCGCTCTCGCCCTGCCCGCGACCGCCTCCGCCCAGAACTGGCTGGTCCGCGCGCGCGCGATCGACATCGCGCCGAACGTCAGCTCGTCGATCGGCGGCCTCGACGTCAACGACGCCTGGACCGGCGAGCTCGACTTCTCGTACTTCTTCACCAAGAACGTCGCGGTCGAGCTGATCCTCGCGACGGCCAAGCACGAGGTCGACGCTGAACGGCCAGAGCCTCGGCAAGGTCGGCGTGCTGCCCCCGACGATCACGCTGCAGTACCACTTCACCGACCTCGGCGCGTTCAAGCCCTACGTCGGCGGCGGCCTCAACATCACGTACTTCTACGACAACGGCCTGCACCTCGGCAACACGCCGCTGCAGATCAACAGCACGAGCACCAACGGCGCGCTGCAGGCCGGCTTCGACTACGAGTTCAAGAAGAACTGGTACTTCAACTTCGACTACAAGTACATCTGGCTGTCGACCCCGGTCAGCGCCAACGGCGTGCAGATCACCGACCTCAAGATCGACCCGAGCGTCTGGGGCATCGGCATCGGCTACCGCTTCTGATCGGCCGGCAGCTCCTCCGGGCGGCGCGCGCCTCGCGGTGCGCGCCGTCTTCGTTTCACGCCCGGGGCCAGGCCGCCGCGCAGCGCGTAGTCGAGCGCCACGCCGGCGAACACGGCGAGGCCGTACCAGTGGTTGTGCAGGAAGGCGCGGAAGCAGTCCTCGCGCCGGCGCGCGCGGATCAACCGCCAGTGGTACAGCGCGCAGGCCGCGGCCGCCGCGAGGCCGGCGAAGTAGAGCGCGCCGAAGCCGTGCGTCGCGCCGAACGCGGCCATGCCGGCGAGATGGATCGCGTAGCAGATCATCACCGCCGCCACGTCGAAGCGGCCGAAGGCGATCGCCGAGGTCCGCAGGCCCAGCCGCAGGTCGTCGTCGCGGTCGACCATCGCGTACTCGGTGTCGTAGGCGACGACCCAGAACAGGTTCAGCAGCAGCAGCCACCACGCGAGCGGCGGGACGTCGTCCCGCACGGCGGCGAAGGCCATCGGGATCCCGAACGAGAACGCGATGCCCAGGAACGCCTGCGGCAGCGCGAAGAAGCGCTTGAAGAACGGGTAGACGAACGCGATCACGGCGGCCGGCAGCGACATCAGGATCGTCGTCAGGTTGATGTCGACGATCAGCAGGAACGCGAGGAACGCGAGCACCGCCGCGACGACGAGCGCCTCCCACGGCGCGATCTCGCCGACCGCGAGCGGGCGCGCCGCCGTGCGCTGGACGTGGGCGTCGAAGCTGCGGTCGGCCCAGTCGTTGACCGCGCAGCCCGCCGAGCGCATCAGCGTCGTGCCGACGACGAAGACGAGCACCAGCACCCAGTGCGGACGGCCGCCGGCGGCGATCCACAGTCCCGACAGCGTCGGCCACAGCAGCAGCAGGATGCCGATCGGCTTGTCGAGCCGGACGAGGCGCTCGTAGGCGTCGAGCCGCGCCTTGATCGCCGGCCAGCGGCCGGATTCGCCTGCGCTCGACACGGGCCTACAGGGGCAGCGCGAGCTGCTTCTTCAAGTCGCGCGGCGCGATCTCGTCGAGCAGGACCTGCGGGTCGGGATAGCGCAGCGCGAGGCGCAGCTCGCGCTTCATCCGCGCGTTCGACAGCCGCCGCGACTCGCTCATGAACGACAGCAGGATCGGCGCGATCCGCTGCTCGGCCTCCTCCCAGGTCACGCGCGGCGGGCGCGGCAGGTGGAAGGTGTCGGCGACCGCGTCGAACCACGCGCCCATCTTCATCTCGGCGTCGTCGGTGACGTTGTACGCGCGGTTCGGCTTGCGCGCGGAACAGCGCCGCGACCGTCGCGCGCGCGAGGTCGTTGGCGTGCACGTGGTTGGTGTAGACGTCGTCCTCGGGCGCGAGCGTCGGCGTGCCGTGCTTCAGCCGGTCGACCGGCAGCCGGGTCTCGGTGTAGATGCCCGGCGCGCGCAGGATCGCGAGCGCGACGCCGTGGCGCTTCGCCCACGCG
The DNA here is from genome assembly GCA_963832705.1 of uncultured beta proteobacterium. Lineage (GTDB taxonomy): Bacteria > Pseudomonadota > Gammaproteobacteria > Burkholderiales > Casimicrobiaceae > CAIWHR01. The sequence goes on from CAWHVP010000015.1 coordinate 58,476, forward strand.
CGCAGCCGGTCCTCGGCGGCGACGCGCCGGTGCGCGCGCGGCGTCTGCGCGCGCCGCGGGCGCACCTCGCTGATCCGCGCGCCGGCGCAGTCGCCATAGACGCCCGACGTCGAAATGTAGACGAACCGCTGTGGTATTCTTTGAGCCCGCGCGAGCGCGGCGATCAGCCGTTGCGTGCGCGGGTCGTCGCGTCCTTCCGAGGGCGGCGGCGCGAAGTGCAGGACGGCGAACGGCGCCGCGCGCAGGCGGTCGAGCGTGGCCAGTCGGTCGAGGTCGCCGACGATCGGGACGATGCCGTGCGCGCGCAGCTTCGGGATGTCGTCGGGGCGGCGGGTGAGCCCGTACAGGCGGGCCTTGCCACCAAGCAGGTCGGCGGTGCGCAGCGCGACATCGCCACAGCCGATCAGGAGCACCCGGATCACTCTGCTGCCGTCCGTATTCGTCACCCAGTTTCCATGCCACACGAGATTAACATAAAGCCGAGCGGCCACTCGTTCGCCTGCGCCGACGGCGACAGCGTGCTGACCGCGGCGATGGCCGCCGACCTGATGCTGCCCTACGGCTGCCGCAACGGCGCCTGCGGCTCCTGCAAGGGCAGGATCCTTTCGGGCGAGGTCGACTACGGTCCGCACCCGCCGAGCGCGCTGTCGGACGACGAGCGCGCGGAAGGGCTGGCGCTGTTCTGCTGCGCGAAGCCCGTCACCGACCTCGTCATCGAGGTCAAGGAGGTGCGCAAGGGCGGCGACCTCGAGATCAAGCGCCTGCCCTGCCGCATCGAGTCGATCGCGAAGCCCGCGCCCGACGTGGCGATCGTGCGGCTCAAGCTGCCCGCCAACGACCGGCTGCAGTACCTGCCCGGCCAGTACATCGACTTCCTGCTGAAGGACGGCCGGCGGCGCAGCTTCTCGCTCGCCAACCCGCCCGACGACGACACGCTGCTCGAGCTGCACATCCGCCACGTGCCCGGCGGCGCGTTCACCGACCTGCTGTTCAACGAGTACAAGGGCCGCGAGATCCTGCGGCTCGAGGGCCCGTTCGGCTCGTTCTACCTGCGCGAGACCTCGGACAAGCCGATCATCTTCGTCGCCGGCGGAACCGGGTTCGCGCCGATCAAGGCGATGATCGAGCACGCGCTGCACCACCGGCACACGCGGCCGATGGTGCTGTACTGGGGCGCGCGGGCGAAGCGCGACCTGTACCTGCCGGACCTGCCCGGCCAGTGGCAGCTCGCCTGCCGCGAGCTTACGTTCATCCCCGTGCTGTCGGAGCCCGCGCCCGGCGACGGCTGGACCGGTCGCACCGGCTTCGTCCACCAGGCGGTGCTCGACGATTTCGACGACCTGTCCGGGTACCAGGTCTACGCCTGCGGCGCGCCGGCGATGATCGACGCCGCGCGCGAGCTCGTTCACCGCGACCCGCGGCCTGCCCGAGGACGAGTTCTTCGCCGACAGCTTCACCTACGCCGCGCAGACCGAGCCCGCCCGCAACCCGGCCTGAGCCCGGGCCGCGGAACGTGCTCAGCCGGCGGCGCGGTCCGTGTCGCGACTGCCGCGCGTGTCCAGCTCCGCCAGCGCGAGGTCGAGCGCCGCGGCGAGGTGCGGCGTCGCCTCCTCGCCGCGGCCGAGGCGCGCGAGCAGCTCGCCCAGCGCGACCCGCGTGCGCCACCCGTCGTCGACGGCGAGGCTCGCCTCGAGGTAGGTCTGCGCCTTGCCCCACAGCTGCGCCTGCTCGCACAGGATGCCGAGCGCGTAGAGCAGCGTCGCGTCCTGGCTGTGCTCCTTCAGCCAGGCCTCGGCCTGCTCGATCTGGCGCACCGGGTCGGCCGTCCGGCACTGCGCATACTGCAGCGCGAGGTCCGGCTCCCAGTGGCGCTCGAGGCTCTTCGCGAGGATGTCGGCGGCCTCGCGCGCGGCGCCGATGGCGACGAAGCCGCGCGCGCCGGCCGCGGCGATCCGCGGCAGCCGCTGCTCGGCGTCGGACAGCCGGCCCCAATGGCCGCGCAGCCGGGTCGCATCGCTGCCGCACTGCGCCAGCACCTCGGCGTGCGCCACCGCGCGCACCAGCCCGGCCTCGTCGCCGCCCAGCACCTTGCGCTTGACCAGCTGGTCGACGAGCGGCGGGATGTCCTCGAAGCGGCCGGCCGCCTGCAGCGCGCGCAGTTCGAGGCGCAGCGCCGCCGTGTGCGCGCCGGCCTCCTTGCGCAGCGCCTGCAGCTCCGCGAGCGCCTCCGCCGGCTGCCCGAGCTCGAGCTTCATCTCCGCCGCGAGCATCAGCCGCGGCACGGTGAGGCTCGCGACCATCGCGTCGGGCCGCGCGAGCAGCCGCTCGGCGACGTCGAAGTCGCGCGTCTCCATCGCGGCGCGCGCGGCGACCAGCGCCGAGAGCCCGGACGACTGCGGCAGCGCGAGCGCTTCCTGCGCGAACTGCCGCGCCCGCCCGTAGCGGCCCTCGAGCAGCGCGACCACCGCGGCGTCCTGCTTGAGCCGGGCGCTCTCCTGCTGCTGCCGGCGGCGAAACGCGCGCACTTCGTCGGGCAGCTGCATCGCGCGCACGACCAGGCGGACGAGCGCGTAGGCGCCGGCGAAGCCCGCGACGACCAGGACGCAGCAGCAGGTTGAGCGACAGCTCGATCCGGTACGGCGGCGCGACGAACAGCACGTAGCCGTTGGTCAGCCGCAGCGCGAGCGCGACGCCGACCGCGGCGGCGGCGAGCACCAGGAACCAGAACAGGATGCGCACGGCGGCGGCGGCCGGAGGCTCGCGTCAGCGCGGCGGCCGCGCCGCAGCGGCCGGGGCGCGCTCCGCGCCGCGCGCCGGCGCGCGCTCCTGCGCGAGCCGCAGCACGCGCAGCGCCTCGAGGCTGCCGGTCAGGTCGGGCACGCTGCCGCCCATCGGCGTCGCCGCGAGCTGCTTCAGCGTCGCCTGCATCGCCTGCACGGGCTTGGCGCGGGTGTCGAAATAGAGCCTTGAGCCAGTTCTCCGCCGCCGCGAGGTCGGCCTTGAACGTCGAGTCGTCGCGATTGACGAGCGCGATGCGCGCGGACAGCAGGCGCAGCTTCAGGTTCTCGCGGATGAAGTACTGCTGCGTCGGCGCGAGCAGCGGCGCCGCCGGGCGGTCGGCGACCTCGACGCGCACCAGCTGCCGGATCTCGGCCCAGGCGTCGCGCAGCAGCGCGCGCCACGCGGGCTCCGCGGCCGCCGGCGTCGCTGCGGCGGGCGGCGGCAGCCGCTCGTCCATCGCGAACGGCAGCGACGGGACCGCCGCCTGCAGCTGGTCGAGCTTCAGGCTGATCCCCGCGATGTCGACGAAGGGCATCGCCTTCAGCCGGTCGATGTCGCGGGTCAGCGCCCGCCGCAGCGGCAGGAACTGCGGGCGCTCGAGGCGCTGCAGCCGCGCGTCGGCGAGCTGCAGCGCGGACAGCGCCGACTGCACGTTGCCCGCGAGCATCAGCTGCTGGCTGGCGACGACCAGCACCTGCTCGATCTCGGTCAGCGCGATCTCGTCGCGCGACGGCGCCAGGTCGCGGTACAGCGCCTCCAGCGCCGCCTGCTGCGACTGCCACTCGGCGATGCGCGTCTCGAGCAGCGTGATCTTGGCCTGCGCGTCGCGCAGCTCGCCCGCGAGCTGCGTCTGCATCCTGCCGGTGGCCTGCGTCGCCGTGTCGATCTCGGCGAGCCGCTGCGCGACCTCCTTGCGCAGCGCCTGCTGCGCGCGCCGGCCGTCGAGCCACACGGCGAGCGCGGCGACGAGCGCCAGCACGAGCACGCCGGCCAGCATCGCCCGCGTCACCGTCGGCACCCGGCGCGTGCGCGATCGCCGGCTGTCGCCCGGCGGCGCGTCGACCATGCCGGCGACCGAAGCGCCGGGGGAAGCCGCCTCCGGCGCCGCCGGGCCGGACGCGGTCGCGCCGGGCGCCGGCGCCGCGGCGTCGGACGAGGCGGCCGCGGCGCGCGCGTCCGCGGGCGTGCCGGCGGGGGCCGGAGGCTGCGGGGATTCGTTGGGCTCGGACATGATCGGTGGCGGCGCGATGCCGCGCGACCGATTCTAGCAGGGGCACCCGGCCGCAAGGCCGTTGGCCGCGCGAGGGAGCCGGGACTACAATTCGAACGCAGCCGGCGCGCAACAACCTTCGACGGGCCGTTCCCGTCGCGCGCCCGCCGCGCCCCGAACTTTCCCACCGCCCTCCCACCCACCCGCGCCCCGTGATCACGATCCTCGCTTTCGCGGCCCTCGTCGTCGCGCTCGGCATCGGCTATGCGATCGGGCGCGCGATGCGCGCGCCGGCACCGCCGCGCGCAGGGGACGGCCATGCCGCCGGCCCCCGCCGCCCCGCCGTCGCCGGCTGCCCCGCGCCGGCGCCGAGCGTTCCGGCAGGCGCACCGGCGGCGGCGCCCCCCGCGCCCGGATCGGCATCGGCCGCCGACCTCGACGGTGAGCGCGCGCGCATCATCCGCAGCCTCGAAGCGGAAGCCGCCGCGCTGCGCCGCGCGCTGACCGGCCGCGATGCGGCGCTCGCGCAGGCCGCGTCGTTCGCCGCCGAGCGCCGCCGGCTGTTCGCCGAGGTCGCCGCCGCCCGCGCGGAGACCGCGCGCTACCGGCAGATCGTCATCGACCTCGAGAACAACGCGCCGCCGCCGCTGCTGGGCGGCCCCGGCGCGCCGGACGACCTCAAGCTGATCGTCGGCGTGGGCCCGGTGCTCGAGCGGATGCTCTACCAGCTCGGCATCACGACGTATCGCCAGATCGCCAACTGGACCGAGCGCGACATCGACGACGTCGATTCGCGCCTGCACGAATTTCCCGGGCGCATCCGGCGCGACGCCTGGGTGACGCAGGCGCGCGCGCTGTACCAGAGCAAGTACGGCGCCGCCGTGCCGCCCCGGGACCGCGGGTGAGCCCGACGGGCCGCCCCGAGGGCGAACGCCGCCCCCTGGGGGAGCGGCGCGCAGCGCCGTTCGGGGGGATCCTGAGCCGCCCCGCGGCCGCGCCGCAGACGCACATCACGGCGGCGGCGCTGCTGCCCGTCGCCGTGCTGACGCTCATCTGGGGCTGCAACTGGCCGGTGCTGAAGATGGGCGTCTCGGAGATCGCGCCGCTGACGTTCCGCGCGCTGACGCTGCCGTTCGCGGCGCTCGGCCTGCTCGCGGTGTCGAAGCTCTCCGGCCACTCGATCCGCGTGCCGCGCGCGCTGTGGGGCAAGCTCGCGGCGCTCGCGTTCTTCAACATCGCCGGCTGGAACGGCCTGGTGCTGTTCGGCCTGCAGCAGCTGCCCGCCGGCCGCAGCGCGATCATCGCCTACACGATGCCGATCTGGAGCGTGCTGTTCGCGGTGGCGCTGCTGCGCGAGCCGCTGTCGCCGCGCAAGATCGCCGGCATGGCGCTCGGCATGGTGGGCATGGCGCTGCTGCTCGGCGACGACGTCCGGCACTTGCAGCGCACGCCGCTGGCGGCGCTGCTGATCCTCGGCGCCGCGGTCACCTGGGCGCTGGGCACGGTGCTGCTGCGGATGTGGAAGCTGCCGGTGCCGCAGAACACGCTGTCGGGCTGGATGATGCTGCTGGGCTGGCTGCCGCTGGCCGTGCTGGCGCCGTTCTTCGCGACCGGACCGCTGCAGGCGCCGTCGGCCGGCGCGCTGTTCGCGATCCTCTACAACATCTTCCTCGCCGGGACGATCGCGCACTGGGCGTGGTTCACGCTCGCGCGCACGCTGCCCGTCGTCGATCTCGTCGATGTCTTCGCTGCCGGTGCCGATCGTCGGCGTGTTCGCCGGCATGATCGTCCTCGGCGAGCGGCCGGGATGGACGGAGTGGGCGGCGCTGGGCTTCGTCGTCGCGGCGATGTGCCTGGTGCTGTGGCCGCCACGGGCCGCAGCGACGTAACGAGCCCGAATCCTGAAGACGCTAGCCCGACAGAGCGGCTACGCGGCCCGAATCAAGCGAGCTCGGGAATCAGCGTCGGCAGCGGCCGGCCGTGGAACCACGCGTCGAGGTTGGCCTTGCACAGGTCGCCCATCGCCTGCCGCGTCTCGCGCGTGGCGCTGCCCACGTGCGGCAGCAGCACGACGTTGTCCATCGCGAGCAGCGGCGCCGGGACGTTGGGCTCGTCGGCGAACACGTCGAGGCCCGCGGCCTTGATCGTGCCGTCCTGCAGCGCCTTGACCAGCGCCGGCTCGTCGACGATCGAGCCGCGCGCGATGTTGACGAGCGTGCCCTTGGCGCCGAGCGCCGCGAGCACGCGCGCGTCGACGAGGTTCTTCGTCGCCGGGACCGCCGGGGCAGGCGACGACGAGGAAGTCGGACGCCGCGGCCAGCGTCATCAGGTCGGCGCACGTAACGGTACGGCACGTCCTGCGGCGTGCGGCCGGTGTAGGCGACCTGCATGCCCATCGCCGTCACGCGCTCGCGCGATCGCCTTGCCGATCCGCCCCAGGCCCAGGATGCCGACGGTCCGGCCGGCGAGCTTGGTCGTGAGCTCCGGCCCTTGCTGCAGCCACCCGCCCGCGTGGACGAAGCGGTTGAGGCGGACGAAGCCGCGGCCGGTCATCATGATCAGCGCGACGGCGACGTCGGCGACGTCGTCGGTCAGCACGTCCGGCGTGTTGGTGACCTTGAGCCCGCGCTTCCTGCAGTAGTCGACCGGCACGCCGTCGTAGCCGACGCCGAACACCGAGATGATCTCGAGCTTCGGCAGCGCCTCGAGCAGCTCGACCGGCGTGACGGTGCCGCCGCCCTGCACGAGCCCGCGCACCTTGCCGCCGACCTCGGCGAGGAAGGCCTTCCGGTCGCTCGCCTGCACGTAATCGTGGCAGCGGTAGTCGGCCATCAGCGGCTCGTAGAGGAAAGGCGGCAGCGCTGCGGTGATGATCAGGTGGTTCGGCATGAGCTCGGTCGGCCTCGGCGGGCCTCAGTTGGACTTGGTGGGATGAGCGGCGAACCATTCTAGCAAGCCGTCGACGAGGCCGGCGTCGCCGCCGCTCGTCGCGACCGCGTCGAGGCCGAGCGCCGCGGCGCGCGCGGCGATCCGCGGGTGCGGCGCGAACGTCGGGCACGCGCGCCACGCGGCGCGGGTCGCCTCGTCGGCGATGCGCCCACAGGTTGTCGAGGCCTTCGCTCGACGTGATCGTCACGGCGTCGATGCCGCCCTGCGCGAAGACCGCGGCGAACCCGGCGGCGCCGGCATCCGGCGGCGCGCGACGATAGCAGGCGACGTAGTCGACGCGCGCGCCGCGCGCGACCAGCGTGTCGCCGAGGAGCTCGCGGCCGCCCTCGCCGCGAAAGATCAGGAAGCGCTTGCCCGCGGGCGCCGCGAGCTCCGGCAGCGCGAGCAGGCCCTCGGTGTCGAACGTCGTCGCCGGCACGCGAACGTTCGCGACGCCGAGCGTCGGCGAGCACCTCGGCCGTGCCCGGCCCCGGCGCGAACGCGATCAGCCGCGGCGGCCAGCGCTCCGCCGCCGGCGCGCCGTACTCGACGGCGTTGGCGGACACGAACACGGCGCCGTCGCAGCTCGCGAGCGCCGCATGCGCGCGCTCGAGCGCCGCGGTGTCGGCGGGCGGCAGGATGACGATCGCGGGGAAGACCACCGGGACGCCGCCCAGCGCGGAGATCCGGCGCGCGAAGCCCGCGGCCTGCCGCGCCGGGCGGGTCACCAGGATGCCGGCGCCGCGGAGCGTGGAGGCGTGAGGCGTCGGTGAGTCGGTGGGCGGCCGGACGGGTCGAAGGTGCGCAGTGCCACGCCCGGGCGGGATACGGCCTCGCGCGCGCTCAACGCCGGGCTACCCGCGCAGCGATCGGACGCGCCGCGCGCGCCGCGCGCGAGGAATTCGTCGGCGAGCGCGCGGCCCAGAGCGTCGGCCGCGGCCGCATCCTCGACCACCGCCTCGCGCTCGCCGCGCATGATGTCCTTGCCGTCGCGGCTCGCGAGCAGGCCGCGCAGCCACAGCGCGCCGTGGCGCTCGACCGCGTGCGCGGCGAGCGGCGTGTGGCAGCTGCCCGACAGCGCCCGCGAGAACGCGCGCTCGGCGGTCGTCGCCAGCGTCGTCGCGCGGTCGGCGAGCGGCGCCAGTGCGGCGATGACGTCGGGACGGTCGGCGCGGCACTCGAGCGCCAGCGCGCCCTGCCCGACGGCCGGCAGGCTCTCCTCGGGATCGAGCAGCGAGGCGATCCGGCTCGCCGAAGCCCAGGCGCTTCAGGCCCGCCGCCGCGAGGATGATCGCGTCGTACTGGCCTTCGTCGAGCTTCCGCAGCCGCGTGTTGACGTTGCCGCGCAGCGGCTCGATCGCAGCAGCGGGTCGCGCTCGCGCAGCTGCGCCTCGCGGCGCAGGCTCGACGTGCCGACGCGCGCGCCGCCCGGCAGCTGCGCGAGGTCGAGGTAGCGGTTGGAGACGAACGCGTCGCGCGGGTCCTCGCGCGCGCCGATGGCGGCCAGCGTGAAGCCCTCCGGCATGTCCATCGGCACGTCCTTCAGCGAATGGACGGCGAGGTCGGCGCGGCCCTCGGCCATCGCGACCTCGAGCTCCTTGATGAACAGGCCCTTGCCGCCGATGTCGGCCAGCGGCTGGTCGAGGATCTGGTCGCCCTGCGTCGTCATGCCGAGGAGGCCGACCTCGCAGGCCGGGTACATCGCCGCGAGCCGCGCCGGATGTGCTGGGCCTGCCACATGGCCAGCGCGGATTCGCGCGTGGCGATGACGAGCCGGCGGGGGTGGGGAAGCGTTGGCCATGGGGTCGGCGGAGGAAAACGATGGAAGATCGCCGCCGATTGAGCCCGGGTTGGCGCCGGCGAAACCCGCGGCGCTCGCGCAGGCCGTGGCAGCACTACTGCCGGGACCCGCGCCCGACATCCGTCCGGAAGTCGGGTCAGACGCTACTTCCGGGGCTCGACACCCGTCGATTTGGCGCGCGTGCAGGAGCGATGTCGCATCATGGCGACACGCCTTCAACGGAGACCCCCATGCGCATCGTGATCACCGGCGGCGCCGGCTTCCTCGGCACCCGCCTCGCCCGCGCGCTGCTCGCCCGCGGCTCGCTGACCGACGCCCGCGGCAGCGTGCGGCCGATCCGCGAGCTCGTGCTGCTCGACCTCGCGCCCGCCGCCGACCTCGGCGACGCGCGCGTCTCGTCGATCGCCGGCGATCTCGCCGATCCGGCCGTCATCGAGCGCGCGGTCACCGCCGACACCGACACCGTCTTCCACCTGGCCGCCGTGGTCAGCGGGCAGGCCGAGGCCGAGTTCGACGTCGGGATGCGCGTCAACCTCGACGCGACGCGCGCGCTGCTCGAGCGCTGCCGCCGGCTCGCGGCGCCGCCCAAGTTCGTGTTCACGAGCTCGCTCGCCGTGTTCGGCGGGCCGCTGCCCGATCCCGTCCCCGACGACGCGCCGCTGACGCCGCAGGCTTCCTACGGCACGCAGAAGGCGATCGGCGAGTACCTCGTCTACGACATGACGCGCAAGGGCATGATCGACGGCCGCTCGCTGCGGCTGCCCACGATCACCGTGCGCCCGGGCAAGCCGAACAAGGCCGCGTCGTCGTTCGCGAGCGGCATCATCCGCGAGCCGCTGGCCGGCGTCGACGCGCCCTGCCCGGTCGCCCCGACGACGAAGATGTGGGTGCAGTCGCCGCGCACGGTGATCGCCAACCTGATCGTCGGCCACGAGGCGCCGGCGTCCGCGTTCAGGCACACGCGCTCGGTCAACGTGCCCGGCATCTCGATCGCCGTCGGCGACATGGTGGCCGCGCTGCGGCGCGTGGCCGGCGACGCCGTCGCCGATCGCGTCAAGTGGCAGTACGACCCGGTGATCGACAAGATCGTGTCGACGTGGCCGTCGAACTTCGCGCCGAAGCTCGGCCCCGCGCTCGGCATGCAGTGCGACCCCGACTTCGACGGCATCGTCCGCGCCTACATCGCCGACGAAACGTAGCGTCCCGATAAGTAGGGTCAGACACTACTTCCCGCGAAAGTAGGGTCAGACACGACTTTCCCGGAAAGTAGTGTCTGACCCTACTTATTGCGGGACGGGCTCGACGGCGGCGAGCGCTTCGAGGAAGAGCTCGGGGCCGGCGTTCCTGAGCTTGGCCGCGTCGGACAGGATCTGCCGGTAGCGGCGTCCGCCGGACTGGCCGTGGTAGAGGCCGAGCACGTGGCAGGCGATCGCGCGCAGGGCGGTGCCCCGCCGCAGCTGCGCCTCGGCGTACGGCATCAGCGCGCGCAGCACGTCGGCGCGCGAGCGCCCCGGCGCCTCGTCGCCGAACGCGCGCCAGTCGGCCTGCGCGAGCAGCCACGGGTCGTGATACGCCGCGCGGCCGATCATCACGCCGTCGACCTCGCGCGAGCTCGCGGTCGATCGCGTCCCAGCGCGCGAGCCCGCCGTTGACGACGATCGTCAGCGCCGGGAAGTCGCGCTTCAGCCGGTGGACGTCGCCGTAGCGCAGCGGCGGCACGTCGCGGTTCTCCTTCGGCGACAGGCCCTTCAGCCAGGCATTGCGCGCGTGGACGATGAACACCTCGCAGCCGCCCGCGGCGACCGCGCCGACGAAATCGCGGACGAAGCCGTAGTCCTCGTTGCGGTCGATCCCCAGCCGGTGCTTGACGGTGACGGGAATCGCGACGGCGTCGCGCATCGCCCGGACGCAATCCGCGACCAGCGCGGGCTCGGCCATCAGGCACGCGCCGAAGCTCCCCACCTGCACGCGCTCGGACGGGCAGCCGACGTTGAGGTTGATCTCGTCGTAGCCCCAGCGCTCGCCCAGCTTCGCGCAGGCCGCGAGCGCCGCCGGATCGCTGCCGCCCAGCTGCAGCGCGACCGGATGCTCGGCCGGATCGAAGTCGAGATGCCGCGGGACGTCGCCGTGCAGCAGCGCGCCGGTCGTGACCATCTCGGTGTAGAGCCGCGCGTGCCGCGAGACGAGGCGCAGGAAGTACCGGCAGTGCCGGTCGGTCCAGTCGAGCATCGGGGCGACGCAGAGGCGGTGCGTCGCGCCCCGTGCGCGCGCTTCGCCTGTGCCGGGAAGGCTCCGTTCCGTGCCGCTCGTCTCCATCGCAGCCCGATTCTATCCCGCGCGGCTCGTCACCCCGGCGGGCGGTCGCCGGAGTCGGGCCGATCGGTCAGATCCTGCCCGGGCGCCCCTCCCAGAACGGCGCGCGCAGCTCGCGCTTCAGCGTCTTGCCCGCCGCGTTGCGCGGGAAGTCGGCGAAGATCACGACGCGCGCGAGCCGCTGGTACTTCGCCGCGACGCGCGCGTTGATCCAGTCGCGCAATTCGTCGGCGCCGATCGCGTCCGGCTCGCGCAGCACGACGGCGGCCACCGGCGTCTCGCCCCACTTGTCGTGCGGAATGCCGAACACGGCGACCTCGCGCACCGCGGGGTGCCGCGCGGCGATCTCCTCGATGTCGCGCGGGTACACCTTGATGCCGCCCGAATCGATCATGTCCTTCTTGCGGTCGACGAGATACAGGAAGCCGTCCTCGTCGACGTAGCCCAGGTCGCCGCTGTAGAGCCAGCCGTCGCGCAGCGCCTCGCCGGTCAGGTCCGGCCGGCCGTAGTAGCCGGGCATCGTGATCGGGCCGCGGCCGACGATCTCGCCGACCTCGCCCGGCGGCAGGTCGCGGCCGTCGTCGCCGACGATGCGCATCTCGTAGAACGGCGGCGGCACGCCGACGCTGCCCGCCTTGCGCAGCGCGTCGTCGCGGTCGAGGATGGTGACGAACCCCTCGGTCAGGCCGTAGAGCTCGTGGAAGCGGTCCGGCAGCAGCCGGTTCAGCCGGTCCTTGTGCTCGCCGTGCAGCGGCGCGCCCAGCGACAGGATCATCTGCAGCGACGACGAGGCGCGCGGGATCGAAGCCGGGGGCGTCGAGGATCGCGATGATCTGCGCCGGCACCAGCATCGTGTGCGTGACGCGCTCGCGCTCGACCGTCGCGATGAACGCCTCGGCGTCGAACGCGCGGTGCAGCACGTACGTCGCGCCGTGCATGAACGCCGGCAGCATCGTCGTCATCGCGCCGTTGAACACCAGCGCGCCCGCGTGCAGGACGACCGACTCCGGCGCCATCCGCCACGAGGCGCCGCACAGCGCCGCGTACATCGCGCGGATGAAGTGCGTGTGCTGGATGCCCTTCGGCAGGCCCGTCGTGCCCGACGTGTACATCAGCGTCCACAGGTCGCCCGCCTCGACGTGCGCGCGCGGCGCGGCGGCGTCCGCGGCGGCGACGAGCGCGCCGTAGGAGCGCAAGCCGCGCGCCTCGTCGTCGGCGGCGGCGCCGACGAGCACCCAGTGCGGCGGCGCCGCGGCGCCCAGCTCGGAACGCGTGGCCTCGATCAGCGTCGAGGCTGTCGCTGCCCGCGAGCAGCACCCGCGGCCGCGCATCGCGCAGCAGCGACGCGAGCCCGGGCGCCGTCAGCAGCGGCGACAGCGGCACGACGGCGGCGCCCAGCTTCGCGCACGCCCAGTAGCAGGCGAGGAGCTCCAGCGAGTTCGGCAGCACCGTCGCGACGCGATCGCCGCGCGCGACGCCGAGCCCCGCGAGCGCGTTCGCGCAGCGGTTGACGTAGGCGTCGAGCTCGCGCCAGTCGAGGCGGATCTCGTGCTCGCCCGCGCGCGCTCGCCTGCACGACGACCGCCGTGTGGTGCGGCCGATAGCGCGCGTGGCGCGCCGGCAGCGAGCCCATGACGAGGCTGTTGGTGGCGATCGGCGTTTCCATGCGTGAGCTCCTACGTCGCTCCCTCTCCCCGGGAGAGAGGTGAGGGCTGAAGCGCCGGGCGCTCACCTCAGGCTCCTCATCGGGGGACCTCGTCACAGCCGATGGCTGCGATCGCCGAGCGCGAAGCCCGGCCACGCGATGCCGTCCGTCTTCGGCGAGCGCCAGCACCTTGAAGAGCTCGCCCATCTCGGCGGGCGAGAGGAGCTTCTGCACCGGCGCCGCCGCCTTGATGTAGGCGAGCGACTCGGGCGCGCCGACCGCCGCCAGCGCGTCGAGCAGGCCGCAGCCCAGCAGGAACGGCGCCTGCGACGTGTAGCCCGGCGACCGAGCAGGCCGGCGCGCACGCCGGCCGTCGCGATCGCCGTGAAGTCGACGTGCGCGGTGATGTCGGTGAGCCCCGGCCACAGGAACGGGTCGGCGTGCGCGCGGTGCCGGTAGTGGCACATCAGCGTGCCCGCGCTGCGCTGCGGATGGTAGTACTCGGCCGCGGGAAAGCCGTAGTCGATCAGGAGCAGCGCCCCCGCGGCGACGCGGCGGCCGATCGCGGCGACCAGCGCCTCGGCGGCCGGATTGATCTCGCTGACGTAGTCGCCGCCGGCCGGAAACCGCGCGGCCGCGAGCGCGGCGACGCGCGCGTCGGCGGGGCGGTCGTCCCAGGCGAACTCGCCGGCCGCGGCATCGGGCCCCGCGGCGCCCGCAGCGATCGCGACCCCGCGCTCGCAGTACGCGCCGTCGCGCCGCGCGACGAGGTGCACGGGCACCGCGTCGAGCACCTCGTTGGCGACGACCGCGCCTTCGATCGTCGCGGGCAGCGCGTCCAGCCACTCGACGCGCGGCAGCTCGTCCGGCGCCGCGCGCGCGATCGTCGCCCGCTGCCGCTCGCGCAGGTCGGGACTGGGCTCGAGGATCGCGTAGCGCGCGGGCGAGGCCTCGCGCGCCGCGAGCGCCGCGAGCAGGTCGGCCGCCAGCCGGCCGCTGCCGGCGCCGAGCTCGAGCGACTCCGCCCCGCGGCACGGCGGCGAGGATCGCCGCCACCTGCGCCGCGAGCGCCTGCGCGTACAGCGGCGTCATCTCCGGCGCCGTCGTGAAATCGCCGGCCTCGCCGAGCTTGGTCGCGCCGGCCGCGTAGTAGCCGAGCCCCGGCGCGTAGAGCGCCAGCTCCATGTAGCGCGCGAACGGGATCCAGCCGCCGGCCGCGGCGATCGCGGCCGCGATGTGCGCGCGGACGCGCTCGCTGTGCGCGCGGGCTTCGGCGGACGGGAAGGGGCAGGCCCGGATCGGGGCGGGAGGAGGCGGGCGTCACGGCACGCGGGAATGCGGCAGCGCGGTCGATGTGCTAGATTGCCGGCCAGTCTAACGTGGATCGGCGAGGCATGGCGTGCATGGCAAGATCGTGCTGATCACCGGCGGTGCGCGCCGCGTCGGCGCCGCGATCTGCCGCCGGCTGCACGCGGCCGGCGCGAGCCTGATGCTCCACTACCGCGCGTCGGCCGGCGAGGCGCGGCTGCTGCAGGCGGAGCTCAATCACGCGCGCGCCGACTCGGTCGCGCTGATCCAGGCCGACCTCCTCGACGTCGCCAAGCTGCCGGCGATGATCGAGCAGACGCTCTCGACGTTCGGCCGCCTCGACGCGCTGGTCAACAACGCGTCGTCGTTCTTCCAGACGCCGGTCGGCGAGATCTCGCCCGACGACCTGGGACGACCTCATCGGCACCAACCTGCGCGCGCCGCTGTTCCTCGCGCAGGCGGCCGCGCCGGCGCTGAGGAAGGCGCGGGGCGCGATCGTCAACATCACCGACATCCACGCCGACCGGCCGCTCAAGAATTTCGTCGTCTACTCGATCGCGAAGGCCGGGCTCGCCGGGCTCACCCGCTCGCTCGCCCGCGATCTCGCGCCCGAAGTGCGCGTCAACGCCGTCGCCCCGGGCCCGATCCTGTGGCCCGAGGACGAGACCTTCGACGAGCTCTCGCGGCAGCGGATCATCTCGCACACGCCGCTGCGCCGCGAAGGCACGGCCCGAGGACATCGCCTAGGCCGTCCACTACCTGATCGCCGAGGCGACGTACGTGACCGGCGAGACGATCAACGTCGACGGCGGGCGGCACGTCGCGCATCTGAAGCGGCGGTCGGCGCGCTCGTCGAGCCGGAGCTGCGGGCAGCGACGCCGCGGCGCTACGCGCGTCGCGCCGCGCGGCCGCCAGCGCCTCGAGGTACGGGTCGACGATGCCGTGCGCGACCAGCGCGACGCGCGTGCGCTCGAGGTAATCGGCCGACGAGCCGAACGCGCCGCGCGCCCGCGCGAACACGTCGACCTCGCGCTCGAACGGGAGCCTGCCCGGCGTACTGCGGATGATCGCGGCGCACGACGAAGGTCAGCGCGTGCAGCACGCGCCCGTCGACGTCGAGCGTGACCCAGCGCGGCGTGTACGAGCCGACGACCATCTCGCGCCGCCACAGCAGGTGCAGCTCGTCGAGCGCCAGCGGCGCCGGCAGCCGCAGCGCCACGCCCCGGCAGGCGCCGCCGCGATCGAGCCCGAGCACGAGGCCCGGGCAGTCGGGCGTGCCGCGCGAGGCGAGCGACCACAGGCAGAAGCGGCGGTGCAGGCCGTGGAGCTTCGCGATCCGCATCTCGGCGACCGGGAACAGCGGATTCCACAGCAGCGACCCGTAGGCGAAGATCCACCAGCCGCTGCCCTTGGGCTTGCGCTTGAGCGTCGCGGCGAGCGATGCCGCGAGCTGCTCGTCGTCCAGCGCGTACCGGGCGTCGGTCACCGCGACGTAGGCGTCGCGCATCCGGCCCTGCTCGAGGTCGCTGCGGCAGAGCGTCGTCGGGTCGTGCGGCCAGCGGGTTGACGGGGCTCCCTTCGCGGTCATGAACGGCCCCCATGCCCGCGGGCCGAGCGCCGCGGCCTGCAATTCGCGCTCGGGGCGCCCTTCGCGCTCATGCTCCCGACTCCGGATCGCGCAGCGCGCGGGCGAGCTCGACCTTCGCCTGGCGGCGCTTCGCCGCCGTCGTCTTGCCGTGCGCGCCGCCCTTCTTCAGCAGCGGCGAGTGCGCAACCGGGTTGCGCTTCTTCGGCGGTGGCGGCGGGTGCAGCTTGGCGCGCTTCATTCGGGTCGCGCAGGAACAGCGTCTGCAGTCGTTGAGGAACCGGCGCCCGAGCGGCGTCGCGCGGATCGTCGCGGGATCGGGCTCGAGCAGCCCGCGGCGCACGGCCTCGGCCAGCTCGCGCTCGACGATCGCCGAGCGGAAAGCCGGTGCGCTCGGCGAAGCTCGCGGCGGCGACGCCGTCGGTGAGCCGCAGCGCGTTCAGCATGAACTCGAAGCCGATGTCGTCGCGGGTGACCTCGGCCTCCTGCTGGATCGGCGTGCCGCGCCCGACCTCGTCCAGGTAGCGCTGCGGCTGCTTCCACCGCATCTGCCGCGATCACCCGGTCCGCGAACGACAGCTTGGAGTGCGCGCCGGCGCCGATGCCGAGATAGTCGCCGAACCGCCAGTAGTTGAGGTTGTGCCGGCACTCGTGCCCGGGGCGCGCGAAGGCCGAGGTCTCGTAGCGCCGGTAGCCGCGCCGCGGCCAGCGCGGCGTGGACGGCATCCTCGATGTCGGCGGCCGCATCGTCGTCGGGCAGCGGCGGCGGATGGCGGTGGAACAGCGTGTTGGGCTCGAGCGTCAGCTGGTAGAACGACAGGTGCGGCGGCCCGAACGCGATCGCCGCGGCGGCGTCGGCCTCGCGCCTCGCCGGGCGTCTGGCCCGGGCAGCGCGTACATGAGGTCGAGGTTCACGTCGTCGAACAGCGCCAGCGCGGCCTCGGCGGCGGCGCGCGCCTCGAAGCCGTCGTGGATGCGGCCGAGCGCCTTCAGCTTGGCGCCGGGTCGAAGCTCTGGATGCCGAGCGACAGCCGGTTCACGCCGGCGTCGCGGAAGCCCGCGAAGCGGTCGCGCTCGAACGTGCCGGGATTGGCCTCCAGCGTGATCTCGGCGTCCGGCGCGAGCGGCACGCGGGCGCGGATGCGCGGCGAGCAGGCGGTCGATCGCCGCCGCCGAGAAGAGGCTCGGCGTGCCGCCGCCGATGAAGACCGAGACGACGCGCCGGCCCCAGATCGACGGCAGCGCCGACTTCGAGGTCGGCGACCAGCGCGTCGACGTACGCGGCCTCGGGCGCCTCGCCCGCGCCTCGTGCGAATTGAAGTCGCAGTACGGGCACTTCCTCACGCACCACGGCACGTGCACGTAGATCGACAGCGGCGGCAGCGCCGCGAAGCGCGGCCGCCCCACCGCCGGCACCGGCGCGACCGCCACCGTCATCCCCCTCTCCCCAAGGAAGTAGGGTCAGACACTACTTCCCCGGAAGTGGGGTCAGACACCACTTCTTCGCCGCCGGAAGCCGGGGCGCGGGAAAGTAGTGTCTGACCCTACTTATGCGGGCGCAGGCACGGACGTAGTGTCTGACCCTACTTATTCGGGAGGGCGGCATCCTAGGCGTCGTCGAGGCCGAGCCTGGCGATCAGCGCGCGCATCGCGTGGCCGCGGTGCGACAGCTCGTTCTTGCGCTCGAGCGGCAGCTCGGCGGCGGTGAGGCCGGTCGTCGCGTCGAGGAAGTACGGGTCGTAGCCGAAGCCGCCGTCGCCGCGCGGCGCGTCGACGATCGTGCCGTGCCAGTCGCCCTCGGCGATGATCGGCTCGGGATCGGCGGCGTGGTGGACGAGCACCAGCACGCAGGCGTAGTGCGCGCGGCGGTCGGCGACGCCCTGCAGCGCGGCGATCAGCTTCTCGTTGTTGCGGGCGTCGGACCTGGGCTCGCCGGCGTAGCGCGCGCTCTGCACGCCCGGCGCGCCGCCGAGCGCGCGCACGCAGATGCCCGAGTCGTCGGCGAGCGCCGGCAGCCCCGCGTGCGCGCTCGCGTGCCGCGCCTTGGCGAGCGCGTTCTCGACGAAGGTGACGTGCGGCTCCTCGGCTTCGGGGATGCCGAGCTCGGCCTGCGGGATCACCTCGATGCCGAGCGGCGCCAGCAGCCGGCGGAACTCGCGCAGCTTGCCGGCGTTGTTCGACGCGAGGACGAGGCGGGAGATCATCGCGGCGAGGCGTCGCGGAGTCGCGCGGCGACGGCCGCTCTGCCGGCGTCGGCGCGAGCGCCGCCTTCTGCGCCGCGATCAGCTCGCCGATGCCCCGCTCGGCCAGCGCGACCAGCGCGTCCATCTCGGCGCGCGTGAACGGCGCGCCCTCGGCCGTGCCCTGCAGCTCGACGAAGCCGCCGGCGCCGGTCATCACGACGTTCATGTCGGTGTCGCAGCCGGAGTCCTCGGCGTAGTCGAGGTCGAGCAGCGGCTCGCCGCCGACGATGCCGACCGACACCGCGGCGACGAGGTCGCTGCAGCGGCTCGCCGGCGACGAGCCCGCGCGCGCGGCACCAGGCGATCGCGTCGGCCAGCGCGACCCACGCGCCGGTGATCGACGCGCAGCGCGTGCCGCCGTCGGCCTGCAGCACGTCGCAGTCGATCTTGATCGTGCGCTCGCCGAGCTGCGCGAGGTCGGTGACCGCGCGCAGGCTGCGGCCGATCAGCCGCTGGATCTCCTGCGTGCGCCCCGACTGCTTGCCTTCGGCCGCCTCGCGCCGCATCCGCGTGTTGGTCGCGCGCGGCAGCATCCCGTACTCGGCGGTCACCCAGCCCTGCCCCTTGCCCTTGAGGAACGCCGGCACGCCCTCCTCGACGCTCGCCGTGCACAGCACGCGCGTGTCGCCGGCGGCGATCAGCACCGAGCCTTCGGCGTGCATCGTGAAGCGGCGGGTGATGCGCGAGCGGGCGCAGCTCATCGGCGCGGCGGCCGTCGGAGCGGGAGGTCATCGGATTCCTGGGCGGAGAGTAGCCGCGATTGTATCCGGGACCGCGTGCCGGCCGGAGCCGGGCTGGCGCCGGCGCGTTGCCGAGCGTGGCGGATCGCGTGGATCAGCGCCCCGCGGCCGTCCGCCTCCGCGCGGGCGGCCGCCCCGGAGCGCCGCCCGTCGAGGTCGTCAGATCGCGTGCCGCGCGCGCCACCACCGCGCGGTCTCCGCGAGACCCTGGTCGAGCGTGCACGGCGCGACGCCGACCCGCTGCCACAGCGGCGCGGCGTCGATCTCCAGCGACTGCGTCAGGCGCGCGACCTGCGCCCCCTCGTCCGGCGAACCCGCGCGGCGAGCCCGCAGCAGCGCACCGGGACCGCCGGCAGCGCGCGGCGCGACGCCGAGCGCCGCGGCGAGCCGCCGCACGAGGTCGGGCGTCGACGACGGCCTCGCCGTCGGCGACGAGCCACGCGCCGGCCGGCGGCTCGGCGAGATCGAGCAGCGCCGCGATCGCGTGCACGAGGTTGCCGACGTAGAGCAGGTCGCGGCGGTTGTCGATGGCGCCGCAGCGGCAGCGGCGCGCGGCGCGCGACGGCGTCGAGCAGCGCGCAGGAAATTGCCCTTGACGCCCGGGCCGTAGACGAGCGGCAGGCGCAGCACGATCGGCGCCATCGTCCGCGCCGCGCGCACGCCGCGGCCAGCGCGCGCTCCGCCTCGACCTTGCTGCGCGCATAGGCGTCCTGCGGCGCCAGCGGGATCGTCGGCGCGCGAACGGCCGGCCCGGCGGCGTCGCTTCGCCGTAGACCTTCACCGTGCTCGCGAGCACGAAGCGCCGACGCCGGCCCGCGCGGCCGCGGCCGCGAGGCGCGCGGTGGCGAGCGCGTTGGCCGCCGCATACAGCGCGTCCGGATCGGCTGCGCTCTCGCGCAGCACGTGCGCGCGGCCCGCCAGGTGCACGACGGCCGTCGCGCCGGCGAGCGCCGCGTCGAGCGCTCGTCCGGCGCCGTCGCGAGATCGCCGACCGCGACAGTCTCCGGCGTGCGCGTGGCGCATCCGGGATCGATCGCGCGCACGATCGCCCGGTGCGGCCGGCCGGTCGCGGCGAAGTGCGCGCACAGCGCGCGGCCGACGAAGCCCGCCGCCCCGGTGACGACGACGAGGCCGCGTCACGTGCGCGCCCGCCTGCGTCAGAACCATCGCCAGCCGTGCTTGCCGTAGAACCGGAAGGCGCTCCTGCACGAACCAGCCGATGTGGCGCCAGCCCTTGCGCGCGGCGCGGCCGCCGTGGTGGACGACGCGCATCGCCGGCAGGTACGCGGTCTGCGTGACGCGGTTCGAGGCGCACGCTCCAGTCGTAGTCCTCGAAGTAGAGGAAGAACTTCGGGTCGAAGCCGCCGGTCGCGTCGATCGCCGCGCGCCGCACCAGCATGCACGCGCCGGACAGCAGCGGGATGCCGATGACCGGCTGGGCGCTGCGCGGATCGATGCGATCGCGCAGCTCGTAGCGGTCGAGCCGGCGGCGGAACATCCGGCGGACGAACGCCGGCGCGAAGCCGCGCAGCAGGAGGTCGAGCACCGCCGGGTAGCGCTTGCACAGGTACTCCGGCGCGCCGTGCGCGTTGCGGACCGCCGGCGCGACGGCGCCGACCTCCGGATGCGCATCCAGCCAGCGCACGGCGTTGAGCAGCGCGTCGGGCGCGAGCTCGACGTCGGGGTTCAGCACCAGCTGGTAGTCGGCGCCGGTGCCGTGCAGCACGAGATTGTTCGCGGCGCCGTAGCCGATGTTCGCGTGGCCGTGCAGGTACGAGGTCGTCACGTCGGCGTCGCGGAAGCAGCGGCTGCTGAGCTCGATCACGCGCCTGGCGGTGCCGCGGTCCTCGCTGTTGTCGATGATCGCGACCATGACGCTGCGGATCGCGCCGCCGGCGCGCGCGGCGGCGATGGCGTCGGCGAGCCGGGTGAGGCAGCGCTCGAGGAGCGCGCGATCGGGACGGTAGGTGACGATGCTGACCGTCAGCGACGAAGGCAGCACGGCGGGGGCTCGGGGGAGGTCGGAGTCATCGCGCGGAACCGGCTCCGCCTCGACGCTGCGCTAGAATCGTCGGCGAATCGCGCCGTCGCGTCAATGGTCATCGCGCGGCCGCGCGCCCGCCTTCGCCCGCCCAACTCGCCCGGAGAATCCCGATCCATGGCCGCACCGCGCTTCGCCGCCGCCTCGCTCGTCGCGTTCGCGCGGGCGCTGCTCGACCCGGATCGGCGTGCGCGCCGACATCGCCGCCGACATCGCCGAGGTGCTCGTCGACGGCGACCTCCTCGGCCACACGACGCACGGGCTGGCGCTGCTCGCCGGCTATCTCGGCGAGCTCGAGAAGGGCACGATGGCGAAGGACGGGCGACGCCGGCGGTCGTCAACGCGCGCCCCGCCGCGCAGACCTGGGACGGCGGCCGCCTGCCCGGCCCGTGGCTCACGCTGCGCGCGCTCGACACGGCCGCGTCGATGGCCGCGACCTTCGGCACCGGCACCGTCGTCATCCGCCGCTCGCATCACATCGCGTGCCTCGCCGTCTACCTGATGCGCGCGACCGAGCGCGGCCTCGTCGCGATCGTGCAGAGCTCCGACCCGGTCGTCGCGGCCGTCGTCCCGCACGGCGGCCGGACGCCGTTCATCACGCCGAATCCGATCGCCGCGGGCCTGCCGACGTCGGGCGACCCGATCCTCGTCGACGTCTCGACGTCGATCACCAGCATGGGCTACGCGAAGCAGCGGATGGAGGCGGGCGAGCGGCTGCCCGGGGCCGTGGGCGATCGACGCCGAGGGCAGCGCCACCGACGATCCGGCGGACGCTGTGGAAGGAGCCCAAGGGCGCGCTGCTGCCGCTGGGCGGCATCGACGCGGGGCACAAGGGCTTCGGCCTCGGGCTGATGATCGAGGCGCTGACCGCGGGCCTCGCGGGCTTCGGCCGCGCCGATCCGGCCGAGGGCTGGGGCGCGACGGTGTTCGTGCAGGTGCTCGATCCGGAGGCGTTCGGCGGGCTGGCGGCGTTCAAGCGGCAGATGGATTTCATCGCGCCGATCGGCGCGCGAGCGCGCGTGCCGCGCCCCGGCGTCGACGCAGATGCGGCTGCCCGGCGAAGGCGGCATGCGCCGCTATCGCGAGCAGCAGGCGAAGGGCGTGGCGCTGTACCCGACGATCATGCCGGCGCTCGAGCCGTGGGCGGCGAAGCTCGGCGTGGCCTTGCCGGACCCGGCCTGACGCGGCATCGCCGCGCGAGCCGTGCGGCGGGCGGGTCTCGACCGCATGCGGCCGCGCGAGGCGTGCGCGCGCGCGCGGATTTCGACCGCGCGGCGTCGAGCTCGCGGCGCGCGTTACGGGCCCGGCGTTCGTCCCGCGACCGCGCGCGCCATGCCCGGCGAGATCGCGGATCGCCGCGACGTCGATGAAGCCCGCCGCCGCGAACAGCGCGCTGCACGCGCCTCGCGCCTGGTCGTAGCCGTGCTCGACGACGAGCGTGCCGCCGGGCGCGAGGCGCGCGGGCGCGCCGGCGACGATGATGCGCAGCGCGTCGAGGCCGTCGCCGCCGGGCGATGAGCGCGGCGGCGCGGCTCGAAGCGCAGGTCGCCCTCGGCCAGGTGCGGATCGCCGGCGGCGACGTACGGCGGGTTGCTCGCGATCAGGTCGAACGGCGCCGCCGCGCCACGGCGCGCGGCACGTTCGCGTACCAGTCCGATTCGACGAACTCGACGTTGGCGAGCGCCGAGCCGCGACGCGTTGTCGCGCGCGACGGCGAGCGCCGCCGGCGACGCGTCGGTCGCGAGCACCTGCGCGCGCGGCCGCTCGTGCGCGATGGCCAGCGCGATCGCGCCGGAGCCGGTGCCGAGATCGAGCACGCGCGCGGCGCGATCGCGCGGCAGCCGCGCGAGCGCGAGCCTCGACGACGATCTCGGTCTCCGGCCGCGGGATCAGCACCGCCGGCGACACGGCGAGCGGCAGTCCCCAGAATTCGCGGATGCCGGTCAGGTAGGCGACGGGCTCGCCGTCGCGGCGCCGGCGCGCGAGCGCGGCGAACGCGTCGCCTCGTCGCGGCGCGAGCGCGTCGTCGCCGTGCGCGGCGAGCCACGCGCGGTTGCGTGCCGAGCACGTGGCCGAGCAGCACCTGCGCGTCGATCGGCACGAGGCCCGACTGCGCGAGCGCCGCCGCGACCGTCGCGCCGCCGCTCACCGCGCCTCGGGCTGCCGGTCCTGCCACGAGCGGCGATGCGCGGCGAACAGCCGCAGGCGCCGGCCGTAGTAGCTGCCCCCAGCCCTCGTCGAGCGAGCCCGGCCTTCATCAGCACGCGCTGCGACGCGAGGTTGTCCGGGTGGGTGACGCCGATGATGCGGTCGAGGCCGAGGTCGTCGAAGCCGTAGCGGACGAGCTCGCGCGCGCCCTCGGTCGCGAAGCCCTGCCCCCAGGCCTCCGGCAGCAGCCGGTAGCCGACCTCGATCTCGATCGTCTTCGGCACGTACTTGAGCGTGAACCAGCCGATGAAGGCGCCGGTGTCGCGCCGCGCCGCGCGCCAGGTGCCGAGGCCGGGATAGAGCCGGTAGACGCGCCGGATGCGCGGGATCATCGCTGTCGAGTCGGCCGTCGGCGTCGGCGTGCCCGTCGCCGATGTAGCTCATCACCCGCGGATCGGAGTCGAGGCGGACGAGATCGGGCAAGGTCGGACGGGACGAACTCGCGCAGCTCGAGGCGCAGCGTCTCGAGCCACGGGGGCGGCGGCTGCACCCTCACCGCGGCCCTCACCCGCCGCTGCGCGGCACCCTCTCCCGCGCGCGGGAGAGGGTCGGGGTGAGGGCCGCCCTTCGCCGTCACGGCTCCTCGCCCGCCAGCGCCGCCAGCTGCTCGGCCTGGAACTCCTGCGCCAGCGCGTCGGTGAGCTCGGTCAGGTCGCCGTCCATGATCGCGTCGATCTTGTAGAGCGTCAGGTTGATCCGGTGGTCGGTGACGCGGCCCTGCGGGAAGTTGTACGTGCGGATGCGCTCGCTGCGGTCGCCGCTGCCGATCAGGCTCTTGCGCATCGACGCCTCCTTCTGCTGCCGCTCGCGGCGCTCCTTGTCGGCGAGCCGCGAGGCGAGCACCGCCATCGCCGACGCGCGGTTGCGGTGCTGCGAGCGGTCGTCCTGGCACTCGACGACGAGCCCGGTCGGCAGGTGCGTGATGCGCACCGCCGAGTCGGTCTTGTTGATGTGCTGGCCGCCGGCGCCGGACGCGCGGAAGGTGTCGATGCGCAGGTCCGCCGGGTTGATCGTGACGTCGGCGACCGGATCGGCCTCGGGCATCACCGCGACCGTGCACGCGGACGTGTGGATGCGGCCCTGCGCCTCGGTCTCGGGGACGCGCTGGACGCGGTGGCCGCCCGACTCGAACTTGAGCTTCGAGTACGCGCCCGGCCCGACGATCCGCAGCGATCGACTTCCTTGTAGCCGCCCATCTCGCCCGGCGACTCGGACACGATCTCGACCTGCCAGCCGCTGGCGCTCGGCGTAGCGCGTGTACATCCGGAACAGGTTGCCGCCGAACAGCGCCGACTCGTCGCCGCCGGTGCCCGCGCGGATCTCGAGGAACACGTTGCGCTCGTCGTTGGGATCGGCCGGCAGCAGCAGCTTCTGCAGGTCGGCTTCGAGCTCGGCCATCCGCGCCCTCGCGGCCGCCGACCTCCTCCTCGGCGAACGCCTTCATCGCCGGGTCGGCGCGCCATCTCCTGCGCGGCCGTCGAGGTCGCCCTCGGCCTGCTCGAACTCGCGATAGCGCGCGACGACCGGGCCGAGGTCGGAGTACTCCTTGGTCAGCGCGCGGTAGCGGTCGAGGTCGCGCGTCGCGTCCTCGGCCGACAGCATCGACGCTGGAGCTCGTCCATGCGGCGGGCGAGCGTCGTCGAGCTTGGAGCGGAGCGAGGGTTTCATCGGTCGGATTGCCCGGAAATCGCCGGCGGCCGCACGCCGCGGGCGACTTCCGGCGGCGCGGTGCAGCGCCGCGAGCCGGACGCGGACCGACTACGATCCGTCGGGGATCTGGTAGATGCGCTGGAACAGCGCGACCAGCTCGGCGCGCTCGGCGTCGCCGGCCTGGTTCAGCGCCTGCGTCGGCGCGTGCAGGAACTTGTTGGTGAGGCCGCGCGCGAGGAGCTCGAGCACCTGCTCGGGCGGCGTGCCGCCGACGAGCAGCCGGCGCGCCTTCTCGAGCTCGGCCGCGCGCAGCTGGTCGTGGTGGCCGTGCAGCGCGGTGATCGTCGGCACCACCGCGCGGCCCTCGAGCCAGCGCAGGAAGCTCTCGGCCTGCGTCGCGATCATCTGCTCGGCCTGCGCGACCGACTCCCGGCGGATCTGCAGGTTGCCCTTGACGATGTTCGACGAGGTCGTCGACGCTGTAGAGGAACACGTCGTCGAGCTCGCGCGGCCTCCGGCTCGACGTCGCGCGGCACCGCGAGGTCGACGATGAACACCGGCGCGTGCCGCCGCGCCTTCACCACGCGCTCGAGCAGGCCCTTGCCGATGATCGGCAGCGAGCTCGCCGTGCAGGTGACGACGATGTCGAACTCGTGCAGGCCGGTCCGGCATCTCGTTCAGCATGATCGCCGTCGCGCCGAAGCGCTCGGCGAGCGCCCGGCCGCGCTCGATCGTCCGGTTGGCGATGGTGATCGACTTCGGGCTTGCGCGCGGCGAAGTGCGTCGCCGTCAGCTCGATCATCTCGCCGGCGCCGATCAGCAGCAGCCGCTGGTCGGAGATCGACGGGAACAGCCGCTCGGCGAGCTTGACCGAGGCCGCCGCCATCGAGATCGACGCGCTGCCGATGTCGGTGTGCGTGCGGACGTCCTTGGCCACCGCGAACG
Source organism: uncultured beta proteobacterium (assembly GCA_963832705.1). GTDB lineage: Bacteria > Pseudomonadota > Gammaproteobacteria > Burkholderiales > Casimicrobiaceae > CAIWHR01. The sequence goes on from CAWHVP010000015.1 coordinate 83,874, forward strand.
TGCGCTGGAACAGCCGGTTGAGCACCAGCCCCAGCGCCCCCGCCGATTCGGCGTGGCGCACCGCCTGCTTCATCTGGCCGAGGATCTGCGGCTCGCCCAGCACCATCGAGTCGAGGCCGCTCGCGACGCGGAACGCGTGCGTGATCGCCTGCTCGCGCGGCAGCGTGTAGATGTACGGGCGCCAGCGAGTGCTTCGGCACCTTGTTGAAGTCCTCGAGCCAGCGCACGACGGGCTCGGGCTCGGTGCCGTGGACGTAGACCTCGGTCCGGTTGCACGTCGACAGGATCGCCGCTTCCTTGACCTTCGGCCGGCCCAGCAGGTCGCGCAGCGCATTCCCAGCGCTTCCGGCTGGAAGGCGATCTGCTCCCGCACGTCGAGCGGCGCGGTCTGGTGGTTGAGGCCGAGGGTGTAGAGGGACATGGCGATACGGGAGCCCGGGCCGGCATTTTAGCCTATCGGCCGGGGTTGGACCCGGCAAGACTTTGATTTCGGTCAGGAAGTAGGGTCAGACACTACTTCCGCGATAAGTAGGGTCAGACACTCATTCCGCGGCCGGAATCCCCGCCGCGCCCCGCCGGAACGCGGTCAGGCCTTGATGAACTCCTCCTTGCCGCCCAGCCAGCGGGCGAGGTGCGCCGCCGCCGCCGCCGGGTCCCGCTGCAGGAGCTCGTCCGCCGCGTCGCGCGCCTGCTCGATCAGGTCGACGTCCTTCTCGATGTCGGCGAAGCGCAGCAGCGGCGCCCCCGACTGCCGGGCCCCGAGGAACTCGCCCGGGCCGCGGATGACGAGGTCCTGGCGCGCGATCTCGAAGCCGTCGTTGTTCTCGTAGATGACCTTGAGCCGCGCCTTGGCCGTCTCGGTCAGCGGCTCCTCGAACAGCAGGTAGCACACGCTCTCCGCCGCCCCGCGCCCGACCCGGCCGCGCAGCTGGTGCAGCTGCGCGAGGCCGAAGCGCTCGGCGTGCTCGATCGCCATCAGCGACGCGTTGGGCACGTCGACGCCCACCTCGATCACCGTCGTCGCGACCAGCACGTCGAGCTTCCCGGCGACGAACTCCGCCATCACCGCCGCCTTCTCGTCCGGCTTCATCCGCCCGTGCAGCAGCCCCACCCGCAAGGAAGTGGGGTCAGACACGACTTCTGCGGGGAAGTAGGGTCTGACCCTACTTCCAGTGCGTCCGGGGCTGCGGCGGCGGAAGTAGTGTCTGACCCTAATTCCTTGCCCGCCGGCCCCGGAAGTAGTGTCTGACCCCACTTTTCGGCGAGCTCGGCGTGCAGGGCGACGGCGGTCTGCAGCTCCAGCTTCTCGGATTCCTCGATCAGCGGGCACACCCAGTAGGCCTGGCGGCCGGCGGCGCAGGCGCGCTCGACGCGCTCGATCACCTCGGCGCGGCGCTTCTGGTTGACGAGGCGGGTGACGACCGGCGTGCGGCCGGGCGGCATCTCGTCGAGCACCGAGACGTCGAGGTCGGCGTAGAACGTCATCGCCAGCGTGCGCGGGATCGGTGTGGCGCTCATCATCAGCTGGTGCGCCTCGCCCAGCGCCTTGCCGCGCAGCTTCAGGCGCTGCGCGACGCCGAACCGGTGCTGCTCGTCGACGATCGCGAGCCCCAGCCGCGGCAGCAGCACGTCGTCCTCGAACAGCGCGTGCGTGCCGACGACGAACTGCGCCTCGCCGCTGGCGATCCGCTCCAGCGCCGCCTTGCGCTGCTTCGCCGACACGCTGCCCGACAGCCACGCGATGCCGACCGGCAGCCCGTCGAGCCACTGCAGCAGCTTGCGGTAGTGCTGCTCGGCGAGGATCTCGGTCGGCGCCATGAACGCGACCTGCCGCCCCGATTCGATCGCCTGCAGCGCCGCGAGCGCGGCGACGATCGTCTTGCCGCTGCCGACGTCGCCCTGCAGCAGCCGCTGCATCGGCGTCGTCCGCGCGAGGTCGAATCTGATCTCGCGCCAGACCTTCTCCTGCGCCCGCGTCAGCTTGAACGGCACCCGCGCGAGCAGCGCGCCGGTCAGCTCGCCGTTGCCCGTCAGCACCGGCGCGTGCTTCGCGGCGCGCTCGCGACGGTGCGCCTTCAGCGACAGCTGCTGCGCGACCAGCTCGTCGAACTTGAGCCGCGTCCACGCCGGGTGCGTGCGCTCGTCGAGCGCGCGCTGCGTCAGCGAGGAGAGCCGCGGCGGCGGCGCGTGCAGGAAGCGCACGGCATCGGCGAACTTCCACAGGTGCCGCCGCGCGATCATCCAGTCGGGCAGCGTCTCCGCCGTCAGCGCCGGGTCCGCCGCCAGCGCCCGCGCGGCCAGCTTGCGCAGCGTCTCCTGCGCGAGGCCCGCGGTCGTCGGGTAGACGGGCGTCAGCCGGTCGGGCAGCGGCGCGTCGGGCGCCACCGCCTTGAACTGCGGATGGACGATCTCGAGGCCGAAGTGGCCGTCGCGCACCTCGCCGAACACCCGCACCCGCGCGCCGGGCGCGAGCGCCTTCTGCATGCTCGGATAGAAGTGGAAGAAGCGCAGGATCAGCTGGCCGCCGCGGCCCGCGCCGCCTCCGCGCCGTCGGCGTCGGCCGCGAGCAGCGCGATGAGCTGCCGGCGCGGCCGGTACTGGATGTCGGCATTGACGACGACGCCCTCGGCCTGCGCCGTCGTGCCCGCGTGCAGCGCCGCCAGCGGCACGAGCCGCGTGTGGTCCTCGTAGCGCAGCGGCAGGTGCAGGACGAGGTCCTGGTCCCGCGTCAGCCCCAGCTTGACGAGCTGGTCGTGCAGGCCGCGGCCCGCGGCCGCCTTGTCGCCGGTCGCGGGCGCGCTACGCCCCTTTGCTTTCATCGAACGGTTCGCGCGGACCCGTCCCCGCGGGCGCCGCGCCCGACGGGGTCAGCACGAGGATGCCCTCGACCTCGATCCTCGCCGCGCGCGGCAGCGCCGCGACCTGGTACGTCGCGCGCGCCGGATAGGGCGGCTTGAAGTACGACGCCATGATCTCGTTGACCTTCGCGAAATCGGCGAGGTCCGCCAGCATGATCGTCAGCTTGACGACGTCGTCGAGCTCGCCCCCGGCCGCCTGCGCGACCGCGCGCAGGTTGTGGAACACCTGGTGCGTCTGCGCCTCGACGCCGTCGACGAGGTTTCCGGTCGCCGGCTCGAGGCCGATCTGCCCGGAGAGGTACACGGTCCAGCCGGCGCGCACGCCCTGCGAATAGGGCCCGAGCGCGGCCGGCGCGTGCTTCGACGTGATCGCTTGCTTGCTCATCCGGGACTGCCTCCCTGCGTGATCCGGGGCGGGGCGATCCCCGCCCGGCCGACTCCGACAATTTAGCACGCAGCCGTCTGCGATCCAGCGCTGCCGGCCGCCGGCGATCCACCCGCAGGATGTGCGCCCGCGCGGGGCGCGGTTCGGTTTACGCGGGCGGGGAGGCTGGGCTATAATCGCTCTCCCCAGGGGACGTAGCTCAGCTGGGAGAGCGCCGCGTTCGCAATGCGGAGGTCGTGAGTTCGATCCTCATCGTCTCCACCAGGTTCAGAAGGCCCGGATGCCCTCCGGGCCTTTTTCCTTTCCGGTCCCACCCCGATGAAATGAGCGATGACAAGCCGGTGGTCTGGCGCCGTTGCTTTGCGGGAACTGCGGCCGCCGCGGCTGCGTCGCGGCTTTGAGACGAGCCGGCTCGCCCCGGTGACCGGGCCAGGCGGACCCTCCAAGAAAATGGCCCGGCCGCATTGAAGCGGACCGGGCCATGCCGAGAGTCAACCGGCGAAGTTCAGCCTACCACCAGCGGTGGACCGCCTTGATCGCCGGGGGCGTCTCGTTGAACAGCGCGTTGTTGGCCGGGCCGTGGCAGACGAGGCAGGATTCCTTCTGCGCCAGCGCCACGCTGCGCGCGTCGAACACCGTGCCGCCGTTCTGCTGCATGTGCGCCCTGGCCGTCGCGGAGTCGTGGCAGCCGGAGCACGCCGCGCTGACCGGCGACAGCACCAGCGTCGTCGCGGCCGCCGGCGTGGTCACGTTGGTGTTGGCGTTGTAGGCGAAGGCCGAACCGTAATTCGTTCCCGGAACCACGAACGGCGAGATCACGCTGCTGCTGCTGGTGATCGTCTCGTTGCCCGTGATGATCGGGAATCCGGCCGCGTTGATCGTGCCGCTCGCGGCCGTCGTCATCAGCAGGTTGTTGACCAGCGCGCCGCTGTTCGCGGTGTACGCGCTGTTGGTGAAGTCGTACATCCCCGGGAGGTGGCACAGCTCGCAGTTCTTGAGCAGCCCCGGATAGCCGACTTCCCAGTACTTCGCGCCGCGCGGAGGCTTCCCACGAGAACTTGTTCTGGCGCAGCGAACCGCCGTGGATGGCGTGCACGTCGTAGTTGATGTTCACCGGCCAGCCGCTGTTGGTGCGATTGACCGTGTGGCAGAACGTGCAGGTCGGGGCGTCGTTGCGCTGGCCGGCGTGGAACGTCGGCTTGACGCCGAGCGCGCCGTGGCAGGTATTGCACTTCGCGTTGTCGACGATGACGCGCCGACCGGTGAAGCCCGTGGCGACCTTCCACACGTTCGGCGGCGGAACAGCGAGGCCGCCCGTGCCGCCCACGCCGCCGTTGACCGAGGCGGGATTGGGCGTGTACGGGTAATCCGCGAGGTTGACCTGGACCAGCGGTGGCGTCGTGCCGAGACCGTAGGTGTAGCCGACGCCGCCGACGAGCATCGACGCGCCCGACACCACGTTCACGCCGGTCAGCGTGATCGTGTAGAAGCCGCTGGCGTCCGGCCCGGTCATCGTGCCGACGGCCGTGGCCGACAGCGCCGCGCCCTTGACGTCCTTGCCGTCGCCGCGCCAGATGTTCTTGATGTACGTGCTGGCGGTGGCGTTGTAGTCGGCCGGGGTGGTGATCCCGTCCTGCGGCACGGACCACGCGAAGTAGACGCTGGGCGAGCCGACGAAGCCGTCTGATCAGCTCAGTCTTGCCGGTCGAGGCGTAGGTTCCGAACACCACGTCCGTGCCGTCCTTCTGCAGCTTGAACTTGATCGACGGATTGCCGTTCGTCGCGTTGCGCGTGACCTCCGACACGACGTACGTGATCTTCGCGGCGCCCGTCGGCACGACACCGACCGCCGCGACGTACGAGGCGTTGGTGTTGTTGTTGCCCGTGGTCGGGTTGGCGTAGATGTTGTTCGGGTCCGGCGGAGCGACCGGCGTGTGCTGGAAGGCGATGTTTCCCTGGCCGTGGCACAGCGCGCACCTGGAGTCGTCCTGCTGGTCGCCGCCGAAGTGGTTCTGACCGTTGGTCCAGTTGATGCTGTCGTGGCACGAGCCGCAGGCCTTGCGGGTCGGTGTCGTCTTCCACGCGTCGGCTTGCGTAGCCCTTGTGGCACCAGACGCAGTTGCGCACGTCCTGCGGATACTTGACCTCGTTCGCTGCGACGCCCACCGGGTTCTGGGTCTTCGAGCAGCTCCTCACCCATGTGGATCATGTGGATGAAGCGGCGTGAAGTCGCCCTGGCCGTTCGACGCCTTGGTATGCGAGTCGTAGGCGATCTGCGGCGTGTGGCACACCACGCAGGTCTTGGTGTCGGTGCGCGAACCGAAGTGGCCGCTGGTGTTGTTGCCGCGCGGGAAGCCGTACTGGATCTTGAAGTGGCACTGGTTGCAGGCGGCGACCGTGACGATGTCGCGCGCGAACGTCTGGTTGCCCGAGGCGTCCACCTGGATCGTGCCGGGCCCCGTCGTCGACGGCTTGAAGTCGGCGATCAGATTGACGCCGTTGGTGTTGGTGAACTGCCCGATGATCGCGCCCGTGTTCGGGTTGATCGGCCCGGCATAGGCACCGGGAGTCTTGCCGACGACGCCCGGCACGACGATGCTGCGCACGCCGACCACCACGCGGTGCGTCAGGCTCGCGTCGAACGGAACCTTGGTGTTGGCCTTGACGTTGGCGCCGAACGTGACGGTGTAGGTGCCGTCCTTGTTGTCGACCACCTTGTAGCCCTGGGCCTTGACCGTGCCGTCCGTATTGAACGACGTGACGGCATCCGTGGAAGGATTGGTCGCGGCGTTCGTCGCGGCCGGCATCGCCGTCTGCGGCAGGCCGTCGGCGATGTAGTTCAGCCAGTACGACGCGCTGCCGTTGACCGCCGGCTTCAGCTGGGCGAGGTGCAGCGAGAACGTGCGCAAGCCGATGACGCCCTGGTTGGTGGCCGCATTGACCACCTGGAACTGCACCACCGGCTGGTTGCCGGAGGTGTCGATGCTGATGATCTTGCCCCCCAGAGCGATGTTCTCGAGGTCGGCGTAGGTGAGCTGACCCGCGTCGATGAGGCCCACCGCGCCTGGTCCCGCAGGCCCCTGCGGACCCGCCGGCCCGGCTGGGCCCGTTGCGCCCGTTGCCCCCGTGTCACCCTTGTCTCCGTCTCCTCCACCGCAGCCCGCCAGACCGATAGCCAGCAGGCAGACTCCGACCCATGCCAACCAACCGCGCTTCCCTCTGATCTCCATCACGACTCTCCCCAAGATGGGCTTCACGTCGAACCGTGTCACGGCAATCGCCGTTTCCCGGCAGGCCCCTTCCGACAAATTACGTTCTGGCATTCTCATTCTTCCGACCCGCCCGGATGTTGATCGATGTCAACATGACCGAAATGGGTTCTCGGCGGCTCGAGCCCGTTCGGGTCGAGGCGGGGTCGCGAGCCGCAACCGACCGACCGCATCCGCCATCACGCGGAGAAGGCCGGGGGTGCGCGAGCCCGTTTCTTGTGGAGTACAGTTCCCGCGATGGGGGCAATCGCGTCTCCGATCCGGTGCTTTCCCACATAGCTGCAGCCGCCACCCGGAGGACCTTGCCATGGGCTTCGTCATGCGAATCGCCGCCGTGCTGCTGGGCCTTGCCGCAGCGCAGCCGCTGCTCGCACAGACCGGTCCCGTCAAGGTGCAGGGCGTGGTCGAGCTGTCCGGCACCGGCGCGACGTCGGGCACCAACTTCAACGACGGCGAGGCGACGGCGATCACGCAGCAGGGCAACCCGTACATCTTCCGCACGTCGCTCACGCAGACGACCGCGATGCCTTCAGCAGCGCGATCGAGGCCCAGGACATCAAGCTGGCGGCGGACATCCCGACCGATCCGGGGCTGCTCGACTTCTCGGGAGCCGTGCTGAAGGCGAAGCAGGCGAACGCCGACGCGCTGTTCGTCTACACCAACGAGGAGGAGTCGGCCCGGGCGCTGCGCGAGCTGTGCAAGCAGGGCTACGACAAGCCGATCGTGGGCGGGACGATGCTCACCAGCCAGAAGGTGATCGAGCTCGGGGCACCGGGCCGCGCCTGGATCAAGCTCTCGGGGTACGTCAAGTTCTAGTGCGAGCCGGCGCCGCACCGCGATGCGTGGCCGTTCGCAACAGCGCTCGTCGACGCGTTCGGAATCGATCACTGCCTGTGGGCATCGGACTGGCCCTACCTGCGGGCGACGCCGCGGCAGGACTACGGCGTCCGGCTCGGCATCGTCGGAACGCTCTTTCCCGAGCCGACGGCCCGGCGGAAGCTGCTGTGGGAAACGCCACGCGCCCTGTTCGGATTCGGGGCCTGACTTGCGACGGTCGCGGCGCGAACCGGCTACCGGCAAGGCGCCCGCTGCCGCCCCGATTCGCCGCCCGCGGCGTAAGATGCAACCTTGGCACGTGCGAGGAAGCCCATGAGCGCCCAGGTCAGCATTCGCTTCGGCCCCGATGTGACGGTCGACATCCGAGTTCCCTTTGCCTCCGACGCTGCAGCCCAGGCCCAGGGGCGTGACTGGCTGGATCGCGCCTTCCACGAGTTCGGCTGCGAGCCGATCCGGCTGACGGGCAAGGTGCTGCTGCTGGACAAGGTCCTTGCCGTAGCGGATGCCGCGGGGGAGAAGCACTTCCGGCGCGATCCGGCGTGGGGCGAGCTGTACGCGAAGGCCGTGACCAGCGCGCTCCAGCGAACCCTTGTCCAGGTGGACGTGGAAGGGCGCACGGTAAGCAGCTAGGCCGGCGCGCGCGGCGGCGGCGCACGCTCGGGGCGCGCCTTTCCTCCCTCGCAGCCGATCCCGCGTTTCGGCGAAGAGCCCTACTTCGCGGGTGCGGCGGCCTTCGCGGGTGCGGCGGCCTTCGCCGGCTGGCCGGCAACGACCAGCGACTTGATCTCGTGGTAGCGCCCTTCGGTGATCACATTCCTGGTCACGAGGTCTGCCTTGCTGTTGTACGGACGCCCGGCGATCATGCGGGCGGCCTCCGCGTCGCTGCCCCCGGGCAGCGCCTTCAGTTCCTTCGCCGTCGCCGCATTCAGGTTGACGAGCTTCTGCTTCGGCGGTGTCGATATCTTCTTGGCCGGAGCCTGGCCCTGTGAGGCGGGCTCCTCGGGAACGGCGGTCGCCTTCGCGGCATCGGAGGCCTGCGCGGCCGCCGGCACGGCGCCCGCGAGCAATGCCGCCGCAGCGACGATGGATATCCAGATCTTGCGCATGAAAGCTCCTGATTCGTGATGGTTGGGGACGCCGCACAGCGTCCCGGTAAGAAAAACCCCGGAAGCGTTGCCGATTCCGGGGTTGAGAGGCTGGAACCCGGGGGGTACCCGGGCTCGCACCCGATACGGCGCCGCGGGGGGAACCCCTCGCGGCGCTCGGGCCGGGCTTACTGCACGCCCTTCACCTGGTGCACGACCTGCGTGTCCGCGACCCGACCGGCGGCATGGCAGATCAGGCAGGTTTCGACGTTCTTCGCGTCGAGCCCCGAACGGTCGGTGGTGCTGGTGCCCGGAACGCCCGGCGTCGCGCCGGTGATCGACGACACCGACTGCAGCAGGATGCCGCCGTTGGCCTGGAAGTGCGTGACGGCGGTCATGCTGTCGTGGCAGCCGAAGCAGGCCGACGTGATCGGCGAGCTGACCAGCGGATCGCCGCGATAGTCGATCTGACCCTTGCCCAGGATGTTGATCCACGGCGACAGGCCGATCGTCGGCTTGTTCTGCGGGTTGCGCATGTCGCCGTTGGCATCGGTCGTCCACAGGAAGTTCGCCGTCGCATTCGCATTCGCCGTGATCGCGAAGTTGTAGCTGCCCGGCACGTGGCACTGCTCGCAGTTGTTGAGCACGCCCGGATACGTGACCACGCCGAAGCCCTTCAGGTTCTTCGCCGTCGCCTCGTAGTTGAAGTACTGCGTCCGCTTCGACGCGCCGTGGATGGCGTGGATCATGCTCTTCGCCGAAATCGCCCAGCCGCCACCGTAGTTGTTGGCCTCGCCGGTGTGCCCGGTCGACCGCGTCTCGAAGTGGCAGCCGCCGATCGCGCAGCCCGCGCCGTTGTTGCGCGCGCCGCTGTGGAACGACGGCTCGACGCCCAGCTGGTTGTGGCACTTGTTGCACCGGGCGGCTTCGACGACCGTCCGCCGCGCCGTGTAGCCGGTCGCCGTCAGCATCGCGAACGCCGGCTCGCGCAGGCGGATGCCCTTCGGATAGTTCGGATGATCCAGCTTGACGAAGGCCTGGTAGTTGAGGCCGAGCACGCCGGTGACCAGCTGCGCATCGGCGGGCAGCAGCTGCCCGGACCCGAGCGTGGCGGTGTACCAGCCGCTGGCGTCCGGACCGGTCTGCGTGCAGGCCGCGGCCACCTGGTCGCGACACTGCTTGACCGTCACCGTCTTCGCCGCCGTCCAGTCGGCCACCGTCGCGACGCCGTCCTCCTTCAGGCCGTACGTCACCGAAATCTGCGGCGTGCCGTCGATGTTGGGCAGCAGGTACTTGTCGCCGGCCGGCAGGAACGTCACCGGCGCGCCGTCGAACAGGATCCGGTACTTGACCGTCGCCTTGTTGCGAAGCAACGGTGACCGAGCTGATCTCGAACGCGAGCTTGGGCACGCCGGCCGGCGGGTTCGTCGACGAAGCGAGCGGGATCGCCGGGCCTTGGCCGGACGGATAGCCCGGGGTCGGCACGTTGTCCGCCGTGTTCACCGGATAGCCGCCGCGACCTTCCGAGCCCGTCGGGTCGACCGTCGATGTGATAGACCGTCGCGATCACCGACGCGCTGTGGCAGGTCTTGCACTGGCTGTCGTCGGTACGCGCACCGCCCACGCCCGGGTGATTCGCGCCGGTCGCCCAGTTGATGTTGTTGTGGCAGGCACCGCAGGCCATCCGGCTCGGGTTGTTCTTCCAGTTGTCGCCCTGCGGCGTCGCGTTCTTGCCCGTGCCCGTGTGGCAGGCCACGCAGTTGGCCTGCGGCTGCGGATACAGCACCTCGTCGATGTAGCTGGCGGCCGTCCGGACCGGCAGCCTCTCGCCGGCGTGGATCGAGTGCACCATGATCGTCATGTCGCGCATCGCATTCCCGTCCGGGAACTTGCGCGGCTCCTTGTTCCACGAGGGCACCACTTCCGTCGAACCGTCGTCGAACACCTTCGTGTAGGTGCCGAGCACCGCCGGCGTCTGCCCGTACTTGCGCTGGTTGGTGTGGCACACCACGCAGAAGTCGGTGTCGACCCGGGCGCCGCTGCCGTGGAACGCCAGCGCGCTGTGGCAGGCGTTGCACGACTCGATCGCGACGATGTCGCGCTGCGGCGCCGTCGAGTTCCAGGTCAGGTTCAGCGGGTTCGCCAGGTTCACCGCCGGCGCCACCGTCGTGCCGTCCGCCGTGTTGTTGCCCGTGCCGCGCGCCGCGCCGGCGATCTGGATCACCACGCGGGTCGACAGGCTCGGCATCGTAGGTCGTGTCGCCGACGTCGGCCTTGAACGCGCTCGTGCTGCTGTCGACGTAGGCCTTCACCTTGGTGATGTCCGTGGCGAACACGTACTTGTACTGCCCGCCGCCCAGGTACGTCAGCTTGCCGTACTGATCCGTGCTCGGCGCCGTGAGGCCCGAGAACGAGCCGTCCGTCTTCTTGGCATCGACCGTCGCCACGATGTAGCTGACCCACTTGCTGGGGCTGCCGTTCGTGCCCGGCACCAGCTTGGCGATCGCGGCCGTCACCGTCCGCTGCGTCGGCAGCGCATTGCCCGGGACCATCGAATAGAAGTTCTCGAGGCCGACGATCGCGTTGCCGTTCTGGTCGGTCAGCGTGAACGTGACCGCCGGCGGACCACCCAGCGTGACCGCGGTGATCTGGCCCTGCATCTGCAGGGCTTGCCCAGTCGGCCGGGGACAGCGAACCGGCCTGAATCCCCGGCGACGTCACCGTCGTCGTCGATCCCGGGGCCCCGTTCGTCCCGTTGATGCCATCACTCCCTCCACCGCCGCAAGCTACCAGGACGGATGTCAAGAGTGCAATCAAGCCACCTCTGACTATCGTGCGCTTCATTTGTGAACCTCGCTGACTGTTTTACTTCAAACCAAAAAATCGCATCGAGCCGCCGCCTTGGTGCTGCCGGGCAGTGCGCCGGTTCTACGCCGCAATCCCCTACTTACGCTTGCTTCCAGCTGATCACTTGAACCTGTAGATGTAGCGCGCGCCGATGAACGTCACGTTCTGCGTCGGCTGCATCGTTACCGTCGTGTTGTCCGAGTAGGCGAACGGCACGCCGTTGTATCCCCAGGCCCAGTCGTTGTATTCCGCCCACTGCTGGATCAGGTCGAACCGGAGCTCGGACTTCTTGTCGAGCGCGACCTTGCCATAGAGCTTCAGCAGGGTGGCGCGGTAGGAGCTTTCCGGAAGATTCGACACCGACGCCGCGGTGTTCATGGCGAGGTTGTAGGTGTTCTTGTCTTCCACGTAGCTGACGTCGCCGCCCACTTCCCACCCGCCCTTGAGCGTGCCGACGATGCCGAGCCCCACGGCGGTGTTGGTCTGCTCCAGGTCCGCGATATAGCCGATGGCCTGCTGCTGGTTCAGCGTCTGCTTGCCCCAGCTTGCGTACGCGGTCATCTTCCAGTTGTCGTTCAGCTTCAGCGCCGCGTCGATGTTGTACAGCTGGTAGTCGGTGTCGTGCAGCCCCCCCGCCAGCTGGGACGGCGAATCGTAGCTGTCCCTGCCGCCCTCGAGCGAGATATTCAGCGACAGGGCGTTCAAAGGCGCCCAGTCCGCCGTCACCTTCACGGAGTCGCGGGTGCGATCGAGCATCGTCGCCGGGAAGATGCCGGTCGCGCTGGTGAGCGAGTCCCACCGTACGAACGGGAAGCCGTTGGCCGGATCCAGCGAATACCAGTGGTAACCGTCGCGATCGGCGTGGCGATAGGTGATCGCCGCGTTGATCGTCTCGGACATCGACCGCCGGAACTCCGCGTACAGGCCGGTCTCGTTGGTGCTCTCGCGCATCGCCGCCATCGAGGTGTTCGGGATCCACGTCGTGCTGACCGGACGGTCGCGATTGGCACTGGCCCAGTCGGCGCCGAGCATGACCCGACCCACGTCCGCGATCTGATAGCCGGCTTCCAGCTTGGCACTGCCGAAGTTGGAGGAGTTCGGCCAGTTGGTGTACAGCGCGCCGGTCGGCGCCACGACGTACTTGCCGAGCTCGGTATTGTTCTTGTTGTCGACGTAGCGGGCGCTGGCGTTGATGTTCAGGTTCGGCAGCGGACGCGAGGTCAGCCCCGCCTGGATCAGCGTCGTCTCCATCTCCCCGTTCAGGTTGCTGTACCCGGGGGCGGCACCGGCGAGGAGCTGGCTCGGGTAGGAGTCGTCCTGCGTCGCCCGCGTGTACGAGGCCTTCAGGTTGATCCGCGTGCTCAGCGGCAGCGCGGCGAAGCCGGACAGGTAGAACTGGTTCGACTGGCTGTCAGGCGGCAGCGCCACGGGCTGGCCCAGCATCGCGGCCAGCGGCCCGAGCGTGTCTGCCGGTGTTGGTGACGGTCGATCCGCCGTACGGGAAGGTCGGCGTCATGACGCTGTTGGAATTGCTGTAGAACCCGCCGTAGTAGCCGGCGGTCACGCCGAACCCGTCGCCGGAGTAGGTGAGCTTCGCCTCGAACTGCTGCGTGGTCGAGTCGATCGGCTCCGGCGTCAGGTAGAGCGCGCCGACCGTGCCCTTCGCCCCTACTGCAGACCGGCGAGATCACGTCCGAGCAATAGTTGCCGACGCCCCACAGGCGCGACCCTTCCTTGGTCTCGTACTTGTAGTTCGCCTCGAAGGCGAGGTTGGGCATCAGCCACTTGGACGCGCCGAGGGTGAGCCCCTTGCGCCGCTGCGACAGGTCGATGTCCCCGCCGGTACCCGGCGCGGCCAGGCTGTTGACGACGGTGGGGGTGGTCGTCCCCACGCCCAGCATGCCGGTATTGATCGTGTGCGGATCGCGACGGACCATCTGGTTGTAGTCCAGCGAGAGCATCCAGTCGCCCTGCTTGGTGCCGGACAGTCCGAATTCCAGGATGTCGAGGCCGAGGTTGCGGCCCACCGCCTTCGTCCAGAAGCCGTTGTCGTCGCGCTTCACGTACAGGAAGTCGAGCAGCGCGTTGACGTCCTGGGTGCGCAAGCCGTTGTATTGCCCGAAGAGCGCCCGGTCCTCGCTGTCGCCGCTGGACCACCCCAGGCCGACCGAGACGACCGCGGTGTCGGGGTTGATCAGGGCGGCGACGTCCGCATCCGCTGCCTGCGCCGGACCGAAGGCCGCGAGCACGGCGAGAAACAGGATCTTCCGGCTGGACCCGATGCCATTACGATGCTCTTTCTTGGTCATGATCGTTCCACCATCTCAACGGAAGAAGCGCTGCGGAGTCGGAGCGGTCAGGCTCGGGTTGTTGCTGCCATGAATCTCCGTATGGCAGTTCGTGCAGCCACGACCCTGCGTGATCGTCGATCCGTTCCACCATCCGGGCTGCTGGGGCTTCCCGCCCTGGGCGACCGCCGGCGGGAAGGGGCCGTGCGGCGTGTGGCAGGTCTGGCACAGGAACGGCTGCCGGGTCTTCAGCAGGTTCTCGGACGTCGTGCCGTGCACCTCGTGGCAGATCGCGCAGTTCTCGGTCACCGGCGGGTGGTCGTGCACGAACGGACCGCGCTTCTCCATGTGGCAGGTGTAGCAGGTCTCGACCACGGTATCCCGCTTCATCAGGGCCGGGCCGGCGGAGCCGTGCGCGTTGTGGCAGTCGGAGCAGGCCATCTTGCCTTCGATGACCGGGTGGTGCCACGGCTTGTTCGCCTTGATCCGCTGGCCCGCATGGCAGGCATAGCAGACGTCCGGCTGCGTCACCTTGTCGAGCACCTTGTCGTTGCCGCTGTGGCTGTTGTGGCAGCTGGCGCAGGTCACGTCGCGCGTGTCGTGGGTGCTGCCCGCCCACAGGTGGCGCGTCGGAGCCCTTCTGGTGGCAGGTGAGGCAGGGTGCGTTCTGGGCAACCGCCGGCGATGCCCCCTTCCGGCCGAAGATGACGTCCGGCTTGCCCTTGCCGTCGGCATGGGCATTGCTTTCACCGTGGCAGCTGGTACAGGTCGGCGTGCGGGGATCGGCCCGCGTTCCGTGCATCGTCTTCCCGATGCGCAGGAGTTGGGCATCCGACGATTCGTCGTGGCAGGTCGTGCACTTCGCATCGCCCTTGAGCACGAGATCCTTCGCGTCCGCGGCAACTGCGGGTGCGGCCGAAAGGCACATTGCCGCCATCACCAGCGACAGCAGCGCGCCCTTGCGAATTTGTTTGAGCATGGTTTCAACCCTTCACGGATTCGGGTAAGCGCGGCAGGACCCACTGCGGGATGGTCTTGGCGGATCTCTCGAGACAGGCATTTCGGAACACCCTCAAGGATGGGAACTTTCGACGCGAGCTTGCTGTCGGCAAGGGTACCATCGGTGGTGGGGGGAGATGCTACCTTCGTGTCGCGGTTTCGGTTGATCCAAGTCAAACAAAACGACATGGTGTCGCCGGGCGGCGGAAGGCACTCATTCCCCGCCGCTTTGGTACCCCCACGGACAACATGGAATTGCAGGGAGCGCAGTCGTGGCCTTCAGCAAGTGGGACCATCGGATGATCGGCTTGTCGCAGCTCGTTTCGAGCTGGTCCAAGGACCCGTCGACGCAGGTCGGCGCCGCCATCGTCGACGCCAAGAATCGCGTCGTCGCGCTGGGCTTCAACGGCCTTCCGCGCACCGTTGCCGACGATGCCGAGATTCTCGCGAACCGGGACGAGCGGCTGCGGCGGACGATTCACGCCGAGGAGAACGCGCTGCTGTTCGCCACCCGCAGCGTCGAGAACTGCACGATCTACGTCACCCACCCGCCCTGCGCGCGCTGCGCCGCGAAGCTCATCCAGGCCGGCGTGATGCGCGTCGTCAGCGCCAAGCCGCTGTCGGCATTCAGCGAACGCTGGGCCGACGACGTCAAGAGCTCGACGTCGATGTTCGCCGAGGCCGGCGTGAGCTTCGAGATCCTCGAGCCGGTGCCGGGCGGCGAGGCGCCGCCGGGCTGAGCCTCCTCCGGCGCCGGCCCCGGATCGCGGGTCGACCGGACCGCCGCCTCGCTAGCGGGAGCCGCGCTGGAACCGGTATCCCTTGTAGGTCAGGATCATTCCGTCCGGGGTGATCTGCTCGAGCACCAGGCCGGGCTCCACGGCGTCGCCTTCGCGAAGCATGCGGTCGTTGATGCCGACAAGACGGTCCCTGGGATTGCCCGAGTAGAGGTGGAACAGGATCGCCAGCTTCGGCAGTTCCTGCTGGATCGAGGGCGGGAGCTCGGCAAGCGTCATCGGCGCGCGCTCCGGCGCGGCGTCGGCCGGACGGCCGCCGGCGGGCGCTCCCGATGCGGGCGACGGCGCCCTGCTTTCCGGGGCCACTGCCGGCCTGGGCGGGATGGCTTGCGCCGGCGCCGCCGCGGCCGGCACCTGCGCCCTGGGGGCGTCCGCCGCAGGCGCCGGGGCCGGCGGTGCGGCCGGTGCCGGCGCCGGCATCGGCGGCGCCGGGCTCGGCCGCTCCGCGTTGATCGTGATCGCAACCGACGCGGGCGCGCGCTCCGGCGCCGGCGCCGGCGCGGAGGCGCGGGCGGCGCGACGGCTTCGGGCGGCTTCACCGCGACCGGCGGCACCGCGGGCGCCTGCGCCTGCCAGGGACGAAGGATCCCGATGGCAACGCCCGCGACCAGAAGGGCTGCCGCCGCCAGGCCGTAGAGCAGGGCCGCGGGCCGCCGCGGGGGCGCGTCGGCCACCTGCGCGGCGAGGAGCGACGGGGCGGCGCCGCGGTGGCGCTGCTGCTCGGATTTCTTCAGGGCATCGAGGATGTAGGACATGCCTAGTCTCCCCCGGCCTTCGGCATCAGCCTGGGCGCCGACTTGTCCGCGATTCCGGAGAGGCGCATCAGCGTCTGGGGGCCGACGGCGCCGTCGGGGATCAGCCCCTCGGAGAGCTGGAACTGCTTCACCTGGCGCGCCAGCGCGTCGTCGAAGATCGGGTCCGGATTCGTGTCCGCCGCCCGGCCCTGCGCCTGCGCGAGCTGCCGGCCGAGCCAGGCGACGGCCGGCCCGCGCTCGCCCTGCCGGATGTTGTCACTGGCCTCCGGCGGCATGCGCCACAGCACCGTGTAGTGTCCCGACCACTGGTCGGCGAGCGTGTCGAGGGACACCTTCCTCGTTTCCGGGCCCACCGCCAGCGTGGCGCGATCGTCCTCGAGGCCCGTGAGGGCCGCGTGGAACTCCTGCCCCCGGCTGTTCCGCATCACCAGCACCGCGGGCCGGTTCAAGTGCCGCAGCTCGTCGAGCCCGCCCCGGGCGGTTCGACAGCGCATGCCCAGTCGCGCCGCTTCGCGGCAGGCATCGCCCCCCGGGTAATCCAGGCCCCACGCGCGAAACAGCGCGGCGTAGGCGAGCTCCCGGCTGCGCGGCGGCGGTCCATCGCCCGGCCAGTCCGGGTCGGTCGCCACCGGCGCGTCGGCGCTCGCGCGGCCGGGCCGCTCGGGCCGCTCGGACGGCGCGACAGCGACGACGGGGTCCGCGACGGCCGGCTGCGCCGCCGGCGCGGCGTCGCGCGGCTCGGGCCGATTCAGCACCAGCAGCAGCGCGAGCGCGGCCCCGGCGACCACGGTCAGCCCGACGGCCAGCGCGCGCTGCCCGCGGGCGCGCCCGACCCGCGGCTGATGGAACACTTCGCGGGCGGCCTTCGCGAGCGTGGCCGAATCGACCCGCTCCTTGCCCTGCACGAACGCGCCCAGCAGTGCCCGATCGCAGATCACGTTGATGAGCCGCGGGACGCCGCCGCTCAACCGGTACAGGCGCCCCATCAGCGATGCCGGGAAGAGCTGCCGCGTGGTGCCCGCGACCTCGAGGCGGTGCCGCACGTAGGCCGCCACCTCCGCCCGGGTCAGCGGGCCGAGGTGATAGCGCGCGACGATGCGCTGCGCGAGCTGCCTGAGCTCCGGGCGCGCCAGCATCGTGGCGAGCTCCGGCTGGCCGAGCAGGATGATCTGCAGCAGCTTGCGCTGGTTGGTCTCCAGGTTGGTCAGCAGCCGCATCTGCTCCAGCACGTCGGCCGAGAGATTCTGCGCCTCGTCGATGATCAGCACCGCGTGCCTGCCCCGGGCATGGGCCGCGAGCAGGTGGTCGTTGAGGCAGTCGACGAACACCTTGATGCTCGCATTGCCGGGCGGATAGGCGATGCCGAACTCGACGCAGATCGTCGAGAGCAGCTCCTCCACCGTCAGCTTGGGGTTGAAGATGTAGGCGATGTCGCAGGATTCCGGAATCTGGTCGAGCAGGCACCGGCAGATCGTCGTCTTGCCCGCCCCGACGTCGCCGGTCAGCAGGACGAACCCGCCTTCGCCGCTCACGCCGTAGAGCAGGTGCGCCAGCGCCTCCTGGTGGCGCTGGCTCAGGTAGAGGTACCGGGGGTCGGGCGCGATGGAGAACGGCGCCTCGGCCAGGCCGAAGTAGCTTTGGTACATGGAGGGCGGAAGGTCGTGGAGCGGCCATTATGCCGGTTGGCGCCGGGAAGCGACCGGCCGGGGCGCGGCAGCGGATCGCGTAACATCGCCGGCGATGAGCCCCTTCCTGACCGGCATCACCTGGCTCCTCCTGTTCCAGTGCGCGGGGGAGGCCGTGTCGCGGGGGCTTGCGCTCCCGGTTCCGGGGCCGGTGACCGGCATGCTGCTGCTGTTCGTCGCGCTGCGCGTGCGCGATCGCGTGCCCGAATCGGTGGGCACCGCGGGCGACGGCCTCGCGAAACACCTGTCGCTGCTGTTCGTGCCGGCCGGCGTGGGCGTCATGATGCATTTCGGCCGTCTCGCCGGCGAGTGGCTGCCGATCGCGCTGGCGCTGCTGGTGAGCACGGTCGCGGCGATTGCCGCCTCGGCGCTCACCTTCGCCGCGCTGGCGCGCCGGCAGGACGCTGCCGCGGACGAGCGCGCGCCCGGGCCCGGCGAATGAAGGGCGAAGCGTTCTTCGAGCTCTGGGTCTATCTCGCGGCGACCCCGCTCGCGGGACTCACGATGACGCTGGTCGCCTATTGCGTCGGCTATGCGCTGTACGCGCGCTGCCGGTTCCACCCCCTCGCCAATCCGGTCCTGATCGCCGTCGTCCTGATCGTCGCCGGCCTGCAGCTCGGCGCGGTCTCGTACGGCACCTATTTCGCCGGCGCGCAGTTCGTGCACTTCCTGCTCGGCCCGGCCGTCGTCGGCCTCGCGGTGCCTCTCGCGCGCGAGTGGCGCAGCGTGCGCCGGCTGGCCGTCCCGGTGGCCGGCGCCCTCGCCGTCGGCTCCACCGTGGCGCTGGTCACCGCGGTCGGCGTGGCGTGGGCGCTCGGCGCGTCGCCGGCCACGCTGGCGTCGCTCGCGCCCAAGTCCGTCACCGCGCCGATCGCGATGGGCATCGCCGAGCAGATCGGCGGGGTCGCCGCGCTGGCCGCGGTGTTCGCCGTCGCCACCGGGATCATCGGCGCCGCCCTCGGCAAGTTCGTCCTCGACGCGGTGCGGGTTCGCGACTGGCGGGCCCGCGGCTTCGCGCTCGGGCTCGCCGCGCACGGCATCGGCACGGCGAGGGCGTTCCAGGTGAATGCCGACGCGGGGACCTACGCCGGCCTCGCCTTCGGCCTGCACGGCGTGCTCGCCGCGTTCGCGCTGCCGCTGCTGTGGCGGCTCGTCCGGATCGTCGCGGGCGGCCCCGTAACGGCGCTCCGCCGCCGCACCGGCGGGCGGGCGCCGCCGCGAGCGGCTCCCGCGCGGCCGCCCCCTCGGTCTATCGGACCAGGCTGCATTCCTCGCCCGCGGCCAATCCCGTTCTCGCGGGAAAGCGGCCCGGATCGAACTTGTGGCGCCGGCGCTGGCCGCGTATCGCGTCAGCGCCTGCATCACGGTCGAGAAGTCCTTCTGCGCGTCGGTCTTCGCGCCGGGACTGTCCGGACCCGCGAGGAACGCGAGGTACTCGTCCGTGGCTTCGCGCAGGACCTTCAGCGCGTCGTCCGGCCACCGCGCCATCGTGATGGCCGCGCTGACCGGCTTGCCGCCGACCAGGCGCAGCGTGCCGTCCACGTTGCGCTGGTTGACGCCCTTGTTGATGTCCAGCATCGCCTTCAGCTTCGAGCACTGGACGGACTCGGCCGCGTTGTAGGACTCCGTCACGGAGTCCCTGGCGGCCCGCAGCACGGCGGCCCTCTGCGCGGCGCTCAGGCCGTTCCACACGGCCTTGTCGACGTGCATCCAGGACAGCAGGAACGGCTGGTGCCACGACGGATGGTGCGCGTAGCGCGCCCCGGCCTGTCCGATGTTCTGCGTGCAGTTGGGCGTGGTCCCGGGCGGAATCGGGTACGCGAGGGCCGGGCTGCAGTCGAGGTTGCCGGCGTCCGGCTTGCCGAGGGGCTCGGTCGCGGTCGCCTCCTTGATCGGGAAGAAGTCGACCAGGTCGTCCTGCGGGTTGACGTACTCGAAGCCCTGGATCGTGCGCCGCTGCATCGGCAGCAGGACCGACTGGCCGCCCACCGGCGGGTAGAACGTGAGGGTCTTCGCCGGGATCGCGCCCCGCTTCACCAGCAGGTCGCAGGCACGGTCGACGATGTCCTGCGGCGGCGAAAGGTACCGGATCCTCCAGCCCGACGTGCACAGCCCGGCCAGCCCGACGCCATTGCCCTGGCTCTCGCAATCGGCGTCGCCGGCGTTGCACTCCGGCTTGCCGATCGGCTGCGGAAAGTACCCCGACCCTGCATGGTGCTGCCGACGACCGGGAAGACGACCTGGGTTCCGCCGCGGCTGTCCAGCACCGACTGGGCCAGCTCCAGGCCGTTCCCGCCGAAGCCCTCGATCCTGGTGTCGTAGAGAAAGCGCAGCATCTGCCCGAAGGTCATTCCGAACGGCACCGAGTTGTAGACGAAGCCCCAGCTCGGATCGGAGAAGACCGGAGCGGGCGTCGCGTTCGCGTTGGCGAACTGCACGCCGGCCCGCAGGGCGCTCACCGCGCGCCCGGTGCCCTGGCTGCGCTGGAAGACGACCTTCTGTCCGGGGGGAAGCGCATCGGGCCCCTGGTCGTCGGTGTAATCGATGACCTTCTGGATGAAGATCTTCATGGCGCCGTAACCCGGATTCCGGGGGTCCGTGGACGTTCCGGCGCCGTTGCCGATCGAAGGCGAGCCGCTGTACTCGTTGAAGGGAATCGTCACGTCGGCGATCGCGAGCTGGCAGAGCAGGGTGCCGCAGGCCGCGATGGCCGTCGCGGGCAGGGTCTTGCGCAGGTTCATGGCTTTCCTCCCGGATGCGAGGCGAAGCCGGGCCACGCCGCCTCTCGCGGAAGTTTACGCCGTCACCGCCCCGGCGCGCGGCAGTGCGTCCGGCACACGGCATCGCGTGCTAACCTTTCGCCGCCTCGCCGCCGCGGATGCCCTCGACGTCGCGCGGCGAGCGGCATCCGATGGGTCCTGCCGGGGAGTCTGCCGTGCCCGCTCGCCACTCTTCGCTCGCGAAGCTCACGCGACCCAAGCTCTACGACGCCCTGCCGCGGCCGCGCCTGTTCGCGCGCCTCGACGCGGCGCGCGAGCGGCCGGTCGTCTGGGTCAGCGCGCCGCCGGGGTCGGGCAAGTCGACGCTGGTCGCGAGCTACATCGAGGCGCGGCGCTGCCGCACATGTGGTACCAGGTGGACGTCGGCGACAGCGACCCGGCGACGTTCATGCACTACATGCGCATGGCGGCGCAGGCGCTGCTCGGCAAGCGCGGCGGCGCGCTGCCGCGTGTTCACGTCCGAGCCGCAGCAGGACCTCGCGCGCTTCTCGCGCAGCTTCTGCCGCGAGCTCTTCGCGGCGCTCCCGCAGGGCACCGCTGATCGTGCTCGACAATTTCCACGAGGCGCGCTCGTCGCCGACACAGCGCGCGGCGTTCGCGCAGGGGCTGGAGGAGATGCCCGAGGGCATCAATGTCGTCGTGCTCTCGCGCGCCGATCCGCCCGCCGAGTTCGCCCGGCTGGTCGGCGCGGCGCCAGATCGCGCGGATCGACGTCGCGGAGCTGCGCTGCACCGAGGACGAGGCGCTGGCGCTGCTCGGCGGCCCGCCGCTCGACCGCGAGACGGTCGCGCGCGCATCCAGCGGCAGAGCGACGGCTGGGCGGCGGCGCTGGTGCTGCTGCGCGAGCATCTGTCGCGGCCGCACGCGACGGTGGAGGAGTCGCTCGGCGAGGGGCAAGGACGCGATCTTCCAGTACTTCGCCGGCGAGATCTTCACGCGCGCGCGGCCCGAGAACCAGCGCGCGCTGATGATCACGGCGATCCTGCCCTCGATCACCGAGGCCGAGGCGCGTCGAGCTGACCGGCAGCGACGAGGCGTCGCGGCTGCTCGAGTACCTCTATCGCCGGCACCTGTTCGTCGACCGGCGCCGCGGCCGCGCGAGACGACCTGGCACTACCACGCGCTGTTCCGCGAGTTCCTGCTCGAGGAGGGCCGCCGGCGGCTGCCTCGGCCGAGCGGCGCGAGCTGGCGCGCGAGCGGCCGCGAGCTGCTCGAGGCGCGCGGCGAGGCCGACGAGGCGCTCGCGCTGTACCGCGACGCCGGCGACTGCGAAGCGATGCGCCGGCTGGTCTCCGCCCACGCGCTCGACTGGGCGCGGCACGGCCGCGCGCAGGCCCTGTCGGACTCGATCGAAGCGCTGCCCGCGGCGATGCGCGAGCCGACCCGTGGCTCGCGTACTGGCACGGGCCGGGCGTGGATCTTCGTCGAGCCGCGAGCGCGGCCGCGACGCGCTCGAGCGCGCCTACGCGGCGTTCAAGGCCGCGGGCGACCTGCGCGGCCAGGCGCTGGCGCTCAACACGATCGTCACCGGCTACTACTACGAGTGGGCGAATTTCGCGCCGCTCGACCGCTGGCTGCCCGAGTTCGCGATGCCTGCTACGGCGAGTGCGTCGGCGCGGCTCGATCGCCGAGAGCGAGCTGCGGCGCGCGGTCGGCGTACGTGATCGCGCTGCTGTTCCGCCGGCCCGACGATCCGGCCTCGCGCGCTGCGCGCGCCGCCTGGACGAGATCCTCGACGGCGAGCCCGACGTCAACGCGCGCCTGATGGCCGCCTCGACGCTGTTCAATTACCTCAACTGGTAGCACGAAGGGCGACTCGGCCGAGGCACTGGTCGCGCGCACCGAGCCGCTGCTCGCGCGTCCCGACGTGACGCCGCTGATGCAGCTCTGGTGGCGTACGCATCTCGCGTTCTGGCACTACATCAACGGCCGCTACGAGCGCTCCACGGCGGTCTCCGACAAGGCCCGGGCGATCGCCGAGCGCTACGGCCTCGCGGCCTACCTGTTCGAGATCGACCACGCCGAGGCGTCGGCGCTGATCACCGCGGGGCGCCTGCGCGGAGGCGAAGGCGCCGCATGAAGACGCATGGAGGCGCGGCTGTCGCCTGTCGCGGCGGATGGACCGGCGCGTATTTCCACTACCTGCAGGCGAACCTCGAGCAGCGCCTCGGCGACACGCCGCGCGGCCGTCAAGGCGGCCGAGCGCGCCGTGGCGCTCGCGCGCGAGACCGGGCTGCCGACGATGCAGGTGCCGCACTTCATCGTCGCGGCTCGGCGCACGCGCGCATCGGCTGCCGGCGAATCGCGGGAGGCCTGGCGCGCGCTTCGACGAGGCGATCGCGCCTCGCGGGCGAGGTCGACCGCGAGCAGCTTCACCCGGCAGCGCGAGCTGGTCGAGATCGGCCTCGACCTCGACGGCCGGCGGCGCACGAGTCGGCGCGCCGCGCGGCTCGCGCCGCTGCTCGCCGACCTCGAGGCAGCGCGGCCAGGTCGGTGCTGCCTGCGCAACCGGCCCGATCTCGCGGCGCGCCTCGCCGACTTCGCGCTCGCGCGCGGCATCGAGTCCGACTACGTCCGCCTGCTGATCGAGCGCAACGCGCTGCCGGCACCGCCGCGCGCCGGTCCGGCGTGGCCGTTCCGGCTGCGCATCCGCGCGCTCGGCGGCTTCGAACTGGTGCGCGACGGGCCAGCCGATGCGCTTCACCGGCAAGGCCCAGCAGCGCCCGCTGGATCTCCTGAAGCTCGTCGTCGCGCAGGGCGGCGACGACGTCGAGAGCGCGGCCGTCACGGCCGCGCTGTGGCCCGAGGCCGACGGCGCCGCGGCCAAGACCTCGTTCGACACCGCGCTGTTCCGGTTGCGCAAGCTGCTGGACGTCGACGGCGCCGTCCGGCTCGCCGGCGGCAAGCTGTCGCTCGCGCCGGAGCTCGTCTGGACCGACGTGCGCGCG
Organism: uncultured beta proteobacterium; assembly: GCA_963832705.1. Taxonomy (GTDB): domain Bacteria; phylum Pseudomonadota; class Gammaproteobacteria; order Burkholderiales; family Casimicrobiaceae; genus CAIWHR01. The sequence goes on from CAWHVP010000015.1 coordinate 107,407, forward strand.
TTCGAGGCAGGCGCTCGACGCCGCGCAGCGCGCGCTCCGAGGCGCGGCGCGCGACGCGGCGCGATCGCCCGGGCCGCGCGCGAGCTGCTCGCGGCCTATCCCGGCCCGCTGCTCGGCACGCGAGGAGGCGCCGTGGCTGGCGAAGCCGCGCGACGCGCTGCGCGCGCGCCTGCTGCGCGTGCTGCCGCGCTGGGCGAGGGGCTGGAAGCGCGGCGCGGGACTGGGCCACCGCGATCGACGTCTATCGTCGCGGCCTCGAGGCCGACAACCTCGCCGAGCCGCTCTACCGCGGCCTGATGCGCGCGCTCGCCGCGAGCGGCGACCGGGCCGAGGCGCTGGTCGCGTTCCGCCGCTGCCGCGAGCTCCTCTCCGTCGTGCTCGGCCTCAAGCCCTCGGCCGAGACCGAGCGGCTGTACCGCGACATCTCCGCCGGCACTCCGGCGGCACGCCCCCCGCCGAAAGCCGCGCCGTAGGTCATCGGTAAGCCGTCCGGCATGCCGGACGGGAGCGCCCGGCCCCGGCGGGCACGCCCGCGCCATCCCCTCGGCCTCGCCCGCGGTCCCTGCACCGTTTGCGGGGGCCGTTCCCCTCGCCCGGGTCGGCCGACCCGGTCCGTCCGCGGCGCCGCGCGCGGACGCTCCCGCCCCGCCGCGGGAATCCGTAAGCGATCCGCAAGTCGCGCGCTTCCACACTGCCGCCATCCGATGACCACCCGGCGCCGCCGGGAACAGGAAGCGACCGACATGGAAACGCGCGACACCCGCGACCCCCGCAAGACCGCCGAAGCCGGCAGCGACACGGGCACGACCGCCGCCGGCGGGGCGCCGCCGCCGACGCCGTCGCGACACCCGCGGGCGGCGCGTCGCAAGCCGGCGCGCACCCGGCGGAGTCGCCGGACCAGGCCTCGTCGCGCGCCGCGACGGCCGGCCGCGCCGGGCGGGCGCGCAAGCCCCGGCCGCGCCGGAAGTCCTTCGTGCTCTGACCGCAACACCGATCCGAAACCAGGAGCCACGCCATGATCAACGTCATCCTGCAATGCCTGCGCGACGCCCACCGGCTCGCGCAACGCTTCGGTCCGTACGTGGCCATCGAGATCCTGCTGCCGGGCGGAACGCTGTTCGCGCTGCTGCTGTTCCTTTTCCGGCAGTGGCGCGACCCGGCGGCCGGCGGCGGCGCATCGCCGCTGGCCGACGCCGCCGCCGCGCTCGTTGCCATCGGGCGCGACGTCCTCGACCTCGTGCCGCTGCGCGTCTCCGCGCTGCTGGCGAGGTCCCGTCCGGAGCGCGACGGCCTCGAGCCGTTCGCGATGGCGCCGGATTGATCCCCATTCCCGGCGGCGACGCGGCGAGCCCGCCGCGCCGTCGCCCGGATGCAGGCGCAACACCCCACGCACCCCCTCACTCTCAGGAGAACGATCATGAAGACTCGCCTCGCCGTCCTTGCCATCACCGCCGCCATCGCCGCCGCCGCCGCGGTCGGCTCGACCGCCGCACTCGCCGGCGGGACCGACACCGACCTGTCCGATCGCGGGCGCTACCTGGTCCGGATCGGCGGCTGCAACGACTGCCACACGCCCGGCTACGCCGAGGCCGCCGGCAGGCTCCCCGAAGCGAAGTGGCTGACCGGCAGCCCCGTCGGCTTCCAGGGTCCGTGGGGCACGACCTATCCCGCCAACCTGCGCCTCGCGCTCGCGCCGATGTCGGAAGACCAGTGGCTGGCGCGGGCCCGCGGCGAGATGCGCCCGCCGATGCCGTGGTTCAACCTGCGCGACATGTCCGACGACGACCTGCGCGCGATCTACCGCTACGTCCGGCAGCTCGGCACGGCGGGGAGCCGGCGCCGGCGTATGCGGCGCCGGGCCGGAAGGTCGCCACGCCCTACATCGTCTTCGAGCCGCAGAACCTGCCGAAGCGGATGGCGCACGCGAAATGACGGGGGCGGCCCGCGCGCGGTCGCGTCGGCAGCGATGCCGTCCGTTCCCGGTATCATCGCCGGGCCGACCCGGGCGCCCGTCGCATCGCCCGGTGCAGGAGCGCCCATGCCCCGTCCACCATCGCCCGCGTCGATCCGGCTCGCCCTCGTCGCCGCATGCCTGGCGCTGCCCGTGCACGCGTTCGACCTCCAGGGCCATCGCGGCGCTCGCGGGCTCGCCCCGGAGAACACGCTGCCCGCGTTCCGGAAGGCGCTCGAGCTCGGCGTCGACACCATCGAGTGCGACCTGGCGATCACCCGGGACGGCGTGGTCGTGATCCATCACGACCTCCGGCTCAATCCCGACACGACGCGCGGGCCCGACGGGCGCTGGCTGGACCAGCGCGGCCCGGCGATCGGCGAGCTGACGTTCGCGGAGCTGCAGCGGTACGACGTCGGCCGCCTGCGGCCCGGTTCCGACTACGCGAAGGCGTTCCCGGACCAGCAGCCGGTCGACGGCACGCGGATTCCGAAGCTCGCGGACCTGTTCGACCTGGTCGCGAAATCCGGCAACGCCAAGGTGGGCTTCGACTGCGAAACCAAGGTCTCGCCGCTCGAGCGCCACGCGACGCTCGCGCCGGAGGCGTTCGCGCGCAGGGTGATCGCGGAGATCCGCGCTGCCGGCATGGCCGGGCGGACGACGGTGCAGTCCTTCGACTGGAGCACGCTGCAGGTGATCCAGAAGGAGGCGCCGGAGATCCGGACGATGTACCTCAGCTCGCCGCAGACGCTGAAGCGCGGCGGCGACGGGGAGTACTCGCCCTGGCTCGCCGGCTTCGCGCCCGAGCTCCACGGGAACTCCGTGCCGCGCGCGGTCCACGCGGCCGGCGGGAGGATCTGGGCGCCGAACCAGGCGTTCCTCACGCCCGCGATGCTCGCCGAAGCCCACGCGCTGGGCATCGTCGTCATCCCCTGGACCGTCAACGAGCCGGCGATGATCGGAAAGCTGCTCGACATGGGCGTCGACGGCCTCATCTCCGACCGCCCGGACCTCGTCCGGGTCGAGCTCGACAGGCGTCGCTGACGGGCGGCCGGGGCCGGGGCGCGGCGGGCGGCAGCCACGGGGCCCGGCGCGCCGCGGCTCGCGCCTGCGCTCAGATGTGCAGCGGCTTGCCCAGCGCGCGCAGCGCGGCTTCCTGCACCGCCTCGCCCAGCGTCGGGTGCGCGTGGATCGTGCCGGCGACGTCCTCGAGCCGCGCGCCCATCTCCATCGACTGCGTGAACGCGGCGGCGAGCTCCGACACGCCGCGGCCGACCGCCTGCCAGCCGACGATCAGGTGGTCGGAGCGGCGGGCGACGACGCGGACGAAGCCGTCGTGCGCGTCGAGCGTCAGCGCGCGGCCGTTCGCGATCAGCGGGAACTGCGCGGTGACGCAGTCGCCCGCCTCGTCCGGGGAGGCGCCGACGACGACGACCTCGGGATCGGTGTAGCAGACGGCGGGAATCGCGACCGGCGCGAAGTGGCGCCGGTGGCCGGCGATGATCTCGGCGACGATCTCGCCCTGCGCGGTCGCGCGGTGCGCGAGCATCGGCTCGCCGGTGACGTCGCCGACGGCCCACACGTTGTGCATCGACGTGTGGCACTGGTCGTCGATGCGGATGAACCGGCCCTGCATGTCGAGCCGCAGCTTCTCGAGGCCCCAGCCCTCGGTGCGCGGCTTGCGGCCGATCGCCACCAGGATCCGGTCGGCGGCGATCTCGGACTCGGCGCCGGCGGCGTCCTGCACCCGCACGGCGTCGCCCGATGCGCTGGGGCCGAGCACCCGGGTGGACAGGTGCAGCGCCACGCCCAGCCGGCGCAGCGCGGCCTCGACGGGCCGCGTCAGCTCGGCGTCGTAGGCCGGCAGCACGCGATCGAGCGCCTCGACGACGGTCACTTCGCTGCCGAGCTTGCGGTAGGCGATGCCGAGCTCCAGCCCGATGTAGCCGGCGCCGACGACGAGCAGCCGCTTCGGGATGTCGGCCGGCGACAGCGCCTCGGTCGACGAGATCACGCGGCCGCCGAACGGCAGCGTCGGCAGCGCGAGCGGCACCGAGCCGGGAGCGAGCAGCAGGTGCTCGCACTCGATGCGCAGCACGTCGGCGCCCTGCGCCACCTCGACGGTCTTGCCGTCGACGATCGTCGCCCAGCCGGTGACCACCTGCGCGCCGGCCTTCTTGAGGAGCCCCGACACGCCGCGGGTCAGGCGCCCGACGACGCCGTCCTTCCACTGCACGGCCCGCGCGACGTCGAGCGTCGGCTCGCCGGCGCGGATGCCGAGCGGGCTGTCCGCGGCGTGCGCCCGCGCGTGCGCGAACTCGTCGGCGACGTGGATCAGCGCCTTCGACGGGATGCAGCCGATGTTGAGGCAGGTGCCGCCGACGCGGTCGGCCTCGACCAGCACCGTCGGCACGCCGAGCTGCGCGGCGCGGATCGCGGCGACGTAGCCGCCGGTGCCCGCGCCGATGATCAGGAGTCCGGTCGATTGCTTGTTCATGGCGTCACCTCAGCGCCCCCGCCGTCCGAGTCGGCGCTCGAGCATCCACGAAGCAGTCGTCACGCGGGCGGGCGCTTCCAGGTACGCGCGCACCGCCTGCACGAACCGCGCCCCGTTGGCGCCGTCGACGACGCGATGGTCGAACGAGGACGACAGGTTCATGAGCTTGCGCACGACGATCGCGCCGTCCCGGACGACCGGCCGCTCGACCATGCGGCCGACGCCGATGATCGCCACCTCCGGCCAGTTGATCACCGGCGTGGTGACGATGCCGCCGAGCGCGCCGAGGCTCGTGATCGTCAGCGTCGACCCGGTGAGCTCGTCCCGCGTGGCGCGTGCGGCGCGCGCGGCCTGCGCGAGCCGCGTGATCTCTACAGCGCACGCCCACAGGTCGAGCGCCTCGGCGTGGCGCACGACCGGGACCATCAGCCCGGCGTCGGTCTGCGTCGCGATGCCCATGTGCACGGCGCCGTAGCGGGTGACGACGCCCGCGTCGTCGTCGTAGCGCGCGTTGACCTCCGGATGCTCGCGCACGGCGAGCACGATCGCGCGCACGAGCAGCGGCAGCAGCGTCAGGCGCCCGCGCGCCTCGCCCCACCGCTCGTTCAGGCTCGCGCGCAGCTCCTCGAGCGCGGTGACGTCGATCTCCTCGACGTAGGTGAAGTGCGGGATGCGGCGCTTCGCCTCCTGCATCCGCTCGGCGATCCGGCGGCGCAGCCCGATGACCTCGATCGCCTGCTCGTCGTGCCGCTCGACCAGGCGCGGACCGCCCGGCGCGGCGCCGCCGGCCCCGCGCGCGAGGAACGCGTCGAGGTCCTCGTGCAGGATCCTGCCCGCCGGGCCGCTGCCGGGAACGAAGCGCAGCTCGATGCCGAGATCCCACGCGCGGCTGCGCACCGCCGGGGACGCGATCGGCTTCTCGCCCGGGTCGCGGCGAACCGCGGGAGCGGATCGCGGCGCACGGGGCGCGGCCGCGGGCGCGGCGGATGGCGATGCCGCCGGGGCGGGCGCGGCGGGGGGAGCCGCCTCGACGCCCGCTGGCGTCGCCGGCCGGGCCGCGGGCGCCGCCGCTGCCGGCGCCGCCGGTGCGGCCTGCGTCGGCGGGGGAGCCGCCGGCGCCGCGCCGACGTTGCCCTCGCCGGCGACCTCGATGCGGATGAACTCGGTGCCCACCGCCATCTTCTCGCCGACCTTGCCGACGGTCGCGATCACCGTGCCCGCGACCGGCGACGGCACCTCGACCGTCGCCTTGTCGGTCATCACGTCGGCGAGGACCTGGTCCTCGGCCACGACGTCGCCCGCCTTCACGTACCACTCGACCAGCTCGACCTCGGCGATGCCCTCGCCGATGTCCGGCATCTTGATGACGTGGATGCCCATCAGCTCCCGCTCTCCATGGCGCGCGACGGAACGCGTCGCCCACGCGCTTCGGTCCGGGGAAATAGGCCCACTCCTGCGCGTGCGGGTACGGCGTGTCCCACCCGGCGACGCGCTCGATCGGCGCCTCGAGGTGATAGAAGCAGTGCTCCTGGACCAGCGCCGCCAGCTCCGCGCCGAAGCCGCTGGTCCGCGTCGCCTCGTGCACGATGACGCAGCGGCCGGTCTTCTTCACCGACGCGACGATCGCGTCGAGGTCGAGCGGCCAGAGGCTGCGCAGGTCGATGATCTCGGCATCCACGCCGGTCTCGGCGGCGGCCGCCTCGGACACGAACACCATCGTGCCGTAGGTCAGCACGGTGAGGTCCTTGCCTTCGCGCAGCACCGACGCCGATTCGAGCGGGATCGAGTAGTAGCCGTCGGGCACCTCGCCCAGCGGGTGCTTCGACCACGGCACGACGGGCCGCTCGTGGTGGCCGTCGAACGGGCCGTTGTACAGGCGCTTGGGCTCGAGGAAGATCACCGGATCGTCGCACTCGATCGACGCGATCAGCAGGCCCTTCGCGTCGTACGGGTTCGACGGCATCACCGTGCGCACGCCGCAGACGTGCGTGAACAGCACCTCGGGGCTCTGGCTGTGCGTCTGCCCGCCGTAGATGCCGCCGCCGCAGGGCATGCGGATCGTCAGCTTGGTGTGGAAGTCGCCGGCCGAGCGGTAGCGCAGCCGCGCCGCGCCCGACACGATCTGGTCGTAGCCCGGATACATGTAGTCGGCGAACTGGATCTCGGCCACCGGCCGCAGCCCGTAGGCGCCCATGCCGATCGCCACGCCGACGATGCCGCCCTCGGCGATCGGCGTGTCGAACACGCGCGCCCGGCCGTACTTCGCCTGCAGCCCCTCGGTGCAGCGGAACACGCCGCCGAAGTAGCCGACGTCCTCGCCGAACACGACCACGTCGTCGTCGCGCCCGAGCATCACGTCGAGCGCGGAGCGGATCGCCTGGACCATCGTCATCGCGGACATGGTCAGATCCCCAGCTGCTGGCGCTGCCGCGCGAGGTGCGGCGGCATGTCCTTGTAGACGTCCTCGAACATCGTCGCCGGACTGAAGATGGGCCCGGTCCCGAGCGTGCCGTGGCTCTCGGCCTCCTTCTGGACCGCGGCGATCTCGTCCTCGATCAGGCGCTGCGTGCGCGCGTGCTGGTCCTCGGACCACTCGCCCAGCGCGATCAGGTGCTGCTTCAGCCGCGCGATGGGGTCGCCCAGCGGGAAGTGCGCCCAGTCGTCGGCGGGGCGGTACTTGGACGGGTCGTCGGACGTCGAGTGCGCGCCGGCGCGGTAGGTGACCCACTCGATCAGCGTCGGCCCGAGGTTGCGGCGGGCGCGCTCGATCGCCCACTTCGACGCCGCGTACACGGCGAGGAAGTCGTTGCCGTCGACGCGCAGGCTGGCGATGCCGTTGCCGACGCCGCGCGCCGCGAACGTCGTCTCCTCGCCGCCCGCGATCCCCTGGAACGACGAGATCGCCCACTGGTTGTTGACGACGTTGAGGATCACCGGCGCGCGGTAGACGGCGGCGAAGGTCAGCGCGTTGTGGAAGTCGGCCTCGGCGGTCGAGCCGTCGCCGATCCACGCCGACGCGATCCGCTTGTCGCCGCGGATCGCCGAGGCCATCGCCCAGCCGACCGCCTGGATGAAGTGCGTGCCGAGGTTGCCGGCGATCGAGAAGAAGCCGTGCGCCTGCGACGAGTACATCACCGGCATCTGCCGGCCCTTCAGCGGATCGCACTCGTTCGAGAACAGCTGGCACATCATGTCGAACAGCGGGTAGCCGCGCGCGATCAGGATGCCCTGCTGCCGGTACGTCGGGAAGCACATGTCGCGGTCGTCGAGCGCCAGCGTCTGGCCGACGCAGACCGCCTCCTCGCCCAGGCTCTGCATGTAGAACGACGTCTTCTTCTGGCGCTGCGCGATCAGCATCCGGGCGTCGAAGATGCGCGTCTTCATCATCGCGCGCAGGCCCGCGAGCAGCGTCTCGGTGCGCAGTTCGGGGACCCACGGGCCGACCGCCTTGCCGTCGTCGTCGAGCACGCGCACCAGCGAGTACGCGAGGTCGCTGGTCTCCGACGGCCGCGAATCCACCGGCGGCCGGCGCGCTTCGCCCGCGCGCGCCAGGCGCAGGTACGAGAAATCGGTGCCGTGGCCGGGCCGCCCGGACGGCTCGGGGACGTGCAGGCTGAGCGGCGGGTACGCCGTGGTCATGGTCGACTCCCTCGCGAGGTTCGAAGCTTCGCCATTATCGCGCAACGCGGCGGCCCGCGCGGACTTCGCGGCTCGCGCGCGAGGCCTCGACCTCCAGCCGGAACGTCAGGAAGAAAGCCGCGGCGAGCAGGATCGCCTCGCCGGCAAAGACCGTGGCGTAGGCAGGGAAATTGGCGCCGGTCGCGAGCCGGATGCCGTCGACGACGGCGCCCCCGAGGAGGCTCCCCGCGGCCTTGCCGAGCAGGCTCGCCATGCCCCAGACGCCCATCAGCAGGCCCGCGCGCACCGAGGTCGCGAACGTCGCGATGCCGCCCAGGAGCCCCGCGCCCGCGAGGCCGGTGCCCAGTCCCATCACCAGGACCAGCGCGCGAAACGCGCCGGGGCTGCCGGCGAGCCCGGTCGCGATGACGCCGCCGAACACCAGCACCGTCGCCACGAGCCCGATCCGCAGCAGCAGCAGGTGGCCGGCGACGCGCAGCAGGAAGCCGCCCGACAGCAGCATCGACAGCAGCACGCCGCCGCCCCACCACGCCGTCAGCCGGGTCGTCTCGGAAACCGACATGCCGAGCACCAGCGCGCCGTAGGGCTCGAGCAGCACGTCCTGCGCCAGCGTGCCGATGAACGTGAACACGATCAGCAGGAAGAAGCGCCGCACCTGCGGGTCGCCGAGCAGGAACTCGGACAGCGCCTCGAGGAACGGCTTCTCGCGCGACTGCGCCGCCGCGCGCGCCGCGCGCTCGGAACGCCGCTCCTGCCCGAGCGCCGCCAGCAGCGTCAGCGCGAAGGCCGCGCTCACCGCGACGGCGGTCGCGGCGACGAGCTTCGCCGGCGCGTAGTCGCGCAGCAGCACGCCGAGGCCCCCGGCGCCGGCGACGAGGCCCAGCATCGTCGCGACCTCGTAGAGCGTCAGCGCGCGCGAGCGCGCGTCGCCCTCGAAGCGGTCGGCGACCAGCGCCTGGAACACGTTGTGGCCGAGGTTGCGGCCGAAGCCGTAGACGATGAACGTCAGCACCAGGCCGGCCATCAGCATTGCCTGCCCGGCCCCGCCGGTCATCAGCAGCACCGCCGCGAAGAGGCCGAGCCCGGCGAGCAGCGAGCCGGCGACGATGTAGGGCTCGCGCCGCTTCCCGAGGATCGGGTAGCTGTCCGAGCGGTAGCCGAGCCAGACGCGCAGCGGCGCCTCGAGCAGCGGCAGCGCGAACAGCACGCCGACCAGCGTCAGCGGCAGGCCCATCTCGGCGACCATGATCCGGTTGAGCGTGCCGCCGGCGAGCGCGCCGATGATGCCGTAGCCGAGCGGAAAGGCGGCGAGCCGCAGCGCGGCCGGCCAGCCGGGAGCCGCGGCCGCAGTCCTGGCGGCGGCCGGACCTGCATTCATCTTCGTTGTTCCCTGGAGTTGCCGCGCGATGCCGCGTGCGGCGCAATGTGGATGCTAGCAGGTCGCTGCGGCCGCATTTGGCCGATAATTGCGGGTCCGACGCGAATCGCTGGCCCCCGATGCCCCTCGCCCCCGTCACGCTCGACGACAAGTACCTGCAGCCGACCGGCCGCGTCTACCTGACCGGCATGCAGGCGCTGGTGCGGCTGCCGATGATGCAGCGCGCAGCGCGACCGCGGCGGCGGGGCTGAACACCGCCGGCTTCATCTCCGGCTACCGCGGCTCGCCGCTCGGCATCTACGACAACGCGCTGTGGGCGGCGCGCAAGCGCTGCTCGAGCAGAACCGCATCACCTTCCAGCCGGGCCTCAACGAGGACCTGGCCGCGACCGCGGTGTGGGGCAGCCAGCAGGTCGACCTGTATCCCGGCGCCAAGGTCGACGGCGTGTTCGGCATCTGGTACGGCAAGGGGCCCGGCGTCGACCGCTCGATCGACGCGCTGAAGCACGCCAACGCCGCCGGCACCTCGCGCGCACGGCGGCGTGCTGCTCTCGCCGGCGACGACCACGGCTGCCAGTCGTCGACCAGCGCGCACCAGAGCGAGCAGGTGCTGATCGCCGCGATGATCCCGGTGCTCAACCCGGCGACGGTGCAGGACTACCTCGACTTCGGCCTGCTCGGCTTCGCGCTGTCGCGCTACTCCGGCTGCTGGGTCGGCTTCAAGGCGATCGCCGAGACGGTCGAGAGCTCGGCCACGGTCGACGTCGATCCGCGAGCGCGTCGCGATCGTCGTGCCGACCGATTTCGAGATGCCGCCGGGCGGGCCTTGGCATCCGCTGGCCCGATCCGCCGCTCGACGCAGGAGCGGCGGCTGCACGGCCCGAAGATGGACGCGGTCGCCGCGTTCGCCCGCGCCAACCGCTTCGACCGCATCGTGCTCGATTCGCCGGCGCCGCGCGCTCGGCATCATGGCGACCGGCAAGGCCTATCTCGACGTGCGGCAGGCGCTCGACCGACCTCGGCATCGACGACGCCGAGGCCGCGGCGCTGGGCCTGCGCCTCTACAAGGTCGGCATGACCTGGCCGCTCGAGCCGCAGGGCGCCCGCGCTTCGCCGCAGGGCTCGACAGGACGTGCTCGTGGTCGAGGAGAAGCGCGCCTTCGTCGAGGACCAGCTGGTGCGGCATGCTCTACAACGTGCTCGCCGCAGCGGCCCGCGGTGCGTCGGCAAGCGCGACGAGACGCGGCGCGCCGCTGCTCCCGAGCGAGGGCGAACTGTCGCCGACGCATGGTCGCGCGCGCGCTGGTCGCGCGCCTGGCTGCGCGTGCTCGGCCCGCTGCCCGAGCTCGAGGCGCGCCTCGCCCGCCTCGACCGGCCTGCAGGCGATCGCGACCGCCCGGCCCGTCGAGCTGCTGCGCACGCCGTATTTCTGCTCGGGCTGCCCGCACAACACCTCGACGCGCGTGCCCGAGGGCAGCCGCGCGATGGCCGGCATCGGCTGCCACGGCATGGCGCTGTGCGCATGCCGAGCGGCAGCACGCGCACGTATCAGCGCACATGGGCGGCGAGGGCGCGGCCTGGATCGGGCAGGCGCCGTTCTCGCCGAGCAAGCACGTGTTCCAGAACCTCGGCGACGGCACCTACGCCCATTCCGGCCTGCTCGCGATCCGCGCGGCGGTCGCCTCCGGCGTCAACATCACCTACAAGATCCTCTACAACGACGCGGTCGCGATGACCGGCGGCCAGCCGGCCGAGGGCCGTCTGACGGTGGCGCAGATCGCGCAGCCAGGTGCTCGGCCGAGGGCGCCAAGCGCGTCGTCGTCGTCAGCCGACGATCCGGACAAGTACGCGCGCGAGACGACTGCCGGCCGGCGTCGACGTCCATCACCGCGACGCGCTCGACGCCGTGCAGCGCGAGCTGCGCGAGGTGCCCGGGCATGACGGTGCTGATCTACGACCAGACCTGCGCCGCCGAGAAGCGGCGCCGCCGCAAGCGCGGCAGGCTGGACCGGACCCGCCGCGGCGCGTGTTCATCAACGAGCGCGTCTGCGAGGGCTGCGGCGACTGCTCGACGCAGTCGAACTGCGTCTCGGTGAAGCCGCTCGAGACCGAGCTCGGCCGCAAGCGCCTCATCGACCAGTCGAACTGCAACAAGGACTACTCCTGCCTCGAAGGGCTTCTGCCCGAGCTTCGTCACGGTGACGGCGGCGGGCATCCGCCGGCAACCGCGTCGCGCCGCCGATCGACGGCGTGCCGCCTGCCGGTGCCCCGCTCGCGCTGGCGGCGCCGTACGGCATCCTCGTCACCGGCATCGGCGGCACCGGCGTCATCACCATCGGCGCGCTGCTCGGCATGGCCGCGCATCTCGAGGGCAAGGCCTGCTCGACGCTCGACTTCACCGGCCTGGCGCAGAAGAACGGCGCGGTGACGAGCCACGTCCGCATCGCCGCGCACCCGGACGACCTGCACGCCGTGCGGCATCGCCGCCGGCGGCGCCGACCTGGTGCTCGGCTGCGACATGGTCGTCGCCGCGAGCCCGAACCTGCTCGCGCGCCTCGCCCCGGGGCGCACGCGCGCCGTCGTCAACGCGGCGCTGACGCCGACCGCCGGCTTCGTGCTCGACCGCGACATCGACCTGCACGAAGACGCGATGGCGCGACGCGCTCGCCGCGGCGCTCGGCGCCGCGCCCGACATCCGTCGACGCGACGCGGCTCGCCACCGCGCTGCTGGGCGACGCATCGCCACCAACCTGTTCATGCTGGGCTTCGCGTTCCAGAAGGGCTCGATTCCGCTCGGCCTCGACGCGATCCTGCGCGCGATCGAGCTGAACGGCGTCGCGGTCGAGGCGAACAGGCAGGCGTTCGCCTGGGGGCGGCTCGCCGCGCACGACCGCGCGATCGCGCACGCTGCCGCCGGAATCAGCGCGGCGCCGTGCACGCGCCGCCCGCGGACCTCACCGCGCTGATCGACCGGCGCGCGCACCTGCTCGCGCAGTACCAGGACGAGCGCTACGCCGGCGCTACCGCGACGCGCTCGCCCCGCTGAGCGAGGCCGAGCGCCGCTGCGGCGCAGCCGACCACGCGCTGGCCGAGGCGGCGGCACGGTCGCTGTTCAAGCTGATGGCCTACAAGGACGAGTACGAGGTCGCGCGCCTGTACACCGACGGCGAGTTCCAGCGCGCGCTCGCCGCGCAGTTCGACGGCGAGCTGTCGATCCGGCTCACCTCGCGCCGCCGCTGCTGGCGCGGCGCGACCCGGCGACCGGGCGGGCGCGCAAGACGCACTTCGGCCCGTGGATGCTCGGGCCGATGCGCGTGCTCTCGCGCCTTCGCCGGCTGCGCGGCACGCCGTTCGATCCGTTCGGCCGCACCGCGGAGCGCCGGATGGAGCGCGCGCTGATCGGCGAGTTCGAGGCGCTGCTCGCCGACGTCGCGCGGGCGCTGACCCCGGCCAACCACGCGAGCGCCGTCGCGCTCGTCGCCGTGCCGCGCGACATCCGCGGCTTCGGGCCGGTCAAGGCGGCGAGCGTCGAGCCGGCGCGGGCACGGATGCGGGACCTGCTCGCCGCGATGCGCGGGACCGGCGCGCCGCAGTCTTCGACCGACGGACGGCAGGCGGCATGAAGACGATCCGCTGGGGCATCATCGGCTGCGGCGACGTGACCGAGGTCAAGAGCGGGCCCGGCTTCTACAAGGCCGGCCACTCGGAGCTGCGCGCGGTGATGCGCCGCGACGGCGCGCTGGCCGCCGACTACGCGCGCCGGCACGGCGTGCCGCGCTGGCACGATGATGCGGAAGCGATCCTCGCGCGCCGACGACATCGACGCCGTCTACGTGGCGACCACCCCCGAGACGCACCGCGACTACGTGCTGCGCTGCGCGGCGGCCGGCAAGCCGGTGCTGGTCGAGAAGCCGATGGCGAAGGACGGCGCCGAGTGCGACGCGATGATCGCGGCCTGCGCGGCCGCCGGCGTGCCGCTGTGGGTCGCCTACTACCGCCGCGCGCTGCCGCGGTTCCTCGCCGTGCGCGACCTCGTCGACAGCGGCGCGATCGGCGCGGTGCGGATGGTGACCTGCCGGCAGTTCCAGCCGCTGGCCCCGCCGGCCGAGGCCAATCCGGGATCGCCGCCCTGGCGCGTCGACGCCGCGCGCTCCGGCGGCGGGCTGTTCGTCGACATGATGAGCCACACGCTCGACTTCCTCGACTTCGTCTTCGGGCCGATCGAGGACGCGCGCGGCTTCGCGGCCAACCAGGGCGGCGCCTACGCCGCCGAGGACGTCGTCGCCGCGAGCTGGCGCTTCGCCTCCGGCGTGCAGGGCAGCGGCGCGTTCTGCTACGCTGCGGATCGGGACGAGGAGTGGAACGAGATCGTCGGGGCCGCCGGCCGGATCCGCTTCTCGACGACCCGGGCGGTGCCGATCCGCGTGCAGCGCGGCGAGGCGGTGGAGGAGATTCCGCTGGCCGACCCGCCGCACGTGCACCAGCCGCTGATCCAGGCGATCGTCGACGAGCTGAACGGCCGGGGGCGCTGCCCGTCCACCGGCGAGAGCGGCGCCCGCACGACAAGGTGATCGACCGGATCCTCGGCGAGCACCGGCAGCGGATGACCGGCGGATGAGCCACGGAAGCTTCGCATGAACGAGGAAACCCGCGCGCAGCGGCGCACGCTCGAAGGACAGGTCGCGATCGTCACCGGCGGCGCGCGCGGCATCGGCCGCGGCATCGCCGCGCGGCTCGCGCGGGAAGGCTGCCGCGTCGTGATCTGGGACTGGGATCCGGACGGGTTCGACCGCGCGGCGGCCGGGTTCGAGCCGGACGCGCTCGTCCGCGTCGACGTGTCGGACTTCGACTCGGTCGAGCGGGGCTTCGCCGCGACCCGGGCCGAGGTCGACCGCATCGACATCCTCGTCAACAACGCGGGCGTCAGCGGACCGGTGCTGCCGGTCGCCGAGTATCCGCCGGCGGCGTGGGACCGGGTGCTGAAGGTCGACCTGACCGGCGTCTTCTACTGCTGCCGCGCCGTCGTGCCGACGATGCAGGCGGCCGGCTACGGGCGCATCGTCAACGTGTCGTCGATCACCGGCAAGGAGGGCGCGCCCGGCATCGCCGCCTACGCCGCGGCGAAGGCCGGCGTCATCGGCTTCACCAAGTCGCTGGCGAAGGAGCTGGTCGGTTCCGGCGTGCTGGTGAACTCGATCGCGCCGGTGATCACCGAGACCGACCTTTTCAGGGAGATGACGCCGGAGCACATCGCCGCGGCGAAGGCCAAGATCCCGATGGGCCGCTTCCTGCTGATCGACGAGATCGCGGCGATGGTCGCGTGGATCGCGAGCCCCGAGTGCAGCTTCTGCACCGGCGTCGCGTTCGACCTGTCCGGCGGTCGCGGCACCTACTGACGGCGGCGGCGTGCCGCCGGGAGACACCATGCTCGATCCGAAGCGCCTGTCGATCCACCAGGTCACGCTGCCGCCGCAGATGACGACGCCGGAGTTCGTCGACGCGCTCGCGCGCCACGGCGTCCCCGCGACCAGCGTGTGGCGCGACAAGGTCCGCGCGCACGGCGTGGGCGCGACCGCGCGGCTGCTCGCCGACGCCGGCATCGCGCTGTCCGGCTACTGCTTCGGCGGGCTGATCACCTCGCCCGACGCGGCGGCGGCGCGGCGCGCGCGCGACGACCTGCGCTGGTCGCTCGACGAAGCCGCGACGGTCGGCGCGCCCTGCCTGATCTTCGTCGCCGGCGGCGTCGACCCCGGCGACAAGGACATCGCCGGCGCCCGCGCGCGCACGCTCGACGGCCTCGCCGAGGTCGTGCCGCACGCCCGCGCAGGTCGGCGTCAAGCTGGCGCTCGAGCCGCTGCACCCGATGGCCTGCGCGACGCGCTCGGTGCTGTCGACGACGAAGCTCGCCAACGACTGGTGCGACCGGCTCGCGGCCGAGGACATCGTCGGCATCGCCGTCGACACCTACGCCGTGTGGTGGGACCCGGAGATCGAGGCCGAGATCGCGCGCGCGGGAGCGCGCATCTGCTCGTTCCACGTCAGCGACTGGCTGGAGGACACGCGCGACCTCCGGCTCGACCGCGGCATGATGGGCGACGGCATCATCGACATCCCGCGGCTGCGGCGGCTGGTCGAGGCGGCCGGCTACGACCGCTACGTCGAGGTCGAGATCTTCTCCGAGAACAACTGGTGGCAGCGCGAGCCCGACGACGTGATCGCGGTGATCAAGGACCGCGTGCAGACGGCCACATGAGCGCGAAGGGCGCCCCGAGCGCGAATGCTCCCTCTCGGAGGGACGGCGCGCAGCGCCAAGGGTGCACCAGTGAGTGCCGCCTGACGCCCAACGGAGAGCCGCGATGAACGTCTTCCTGCTCGGCGCCGCCGGCTACATCGGCGGATCGATCGCCACGGTCCTCCGCGACGCGGGACACGAGGTCCGCGGGCTCGTGCGCTCCGGCGAGCGCGCGGCGCAGGTCCGCGCGCACGGCATCGAGCCCGTGCTCGGCACGCTCGCGGACGGCGAGCTGATCGCGCGGTGCGCGCGCGCCGCCGACGCGGTCGTCCACGCCGCGAATGCCGACGACCGGCCGTCGGTCGAGGCGATCCTCGGCGCGCTCGCCGGCACCGGCAAGCCGTTCATCCACACCAGCGGCTCCGGCATCGTCGCCGACGCCGCGGGGGGCGAGGCGACGGACCGGACCTACGACGATGACACGCCGGTGACGCCGCTGCCGGCGCGCGCGGCGCGGGTCGCGCTCAATGCCGACATCCTCGCCGCCGCGGCGACGGGCGTGAAGAGCGTCGTCATCGCCCCGCCGATGATCTACGGACGCGGCACCGGCGTGCACGCCGACAGCATCCAGGTGCCGAAGCTGATCGCCGTCGCGCGCGAGCGCGGCCGCGCCGCCTGCGTCGGGCGCGGGGCCAACGCGTGGTCGAACGTCCACGTCGAGGACCTGGCCGACCTCTACCTCGCGGCGCTCGAGCGCGCGCCCGCCGGCGCGTTCTACTACGCCGAGAACGGCGAGAGCACGCTGCGCGAGCTCTGCGCGGCGATCGGCCGGATGCTGGGCCTCTCCGAGGACGTCGAGTCGCTGTCGGTCGAGGCCGCGAGCGCGGTCTACGGCGAGGCGGCGACGAAGCTCAGCTTCGGGTCCAACAGCCGCGTCCGCGCGATCCGTGCCAGGAAAGAGCTCGGCTGGTCGCCGTCGCGCCGGTCGCTGCCGGACGAGATCGCGCACGGCTGCTACGCCGAGGACCACGCCCCGCGCTGAGTGTCGGCACGGCCCCCACCGGTGACGGGGCCGCGCGCGATGCTCAGTCCGCGATCGTCAGCCGGCGTTCGGCGGGGGCTCGCCGGCGCGCGTGCGAACGAGCAGCAGGTTGGTGCCGTCCTGCACGACCCTGCCGTCCTGGTTGAACGCCTCGAGCTCCAGCGTCAGGATGCCGCGGTCCGGGCGCCTGGTCGTGCGCTTGGCCGCGACGCGCACGCGCCCGGCGATCCGGTCGCCGATGCAGACCGCGTGGCGGAAGTTCCATTGCCACGACAGCGACGCGACGGCGGCGAAGCGCGACTCGGCGCGGTTCTTCAGGCCGTCGACGAGGGCGAGGCAGAGCAGGCCGTGCGCGACCCGCCCCGGGAAGCCGAGCGAGCGCGCGAAGCGGTCGTCCATGTGCACGTCGAAGAAGTCGCCGGACAGCCCGGCGAACGCGACGACGTGGCTTTCGGTGACGACGATGCCGCCGGTCTCGAATTCGAGTCCGGCCGGCACCTCCTCGTAGAACAGCAGTGTGCTCATCGCGATGTTCCCATGCGCGCGCGAAGCGGGCCACGCGGCGGCGGGCTGCCGGGCGCCCGCCTCCCGCCGGTCAGACGCAGCTCCGGTGCCGCGCGATGCACGTGGCGAGCACCTCGTCGCCGGGGCGCTTCCACCAGTTGCCGGCCGAGAAGATCTCGACCTCGCTGAAGCCGGCGTAGCCGCACTCCTCCATCCGGCGGCGGATCGACCGGATGTCGATGACGCCGTCGCCCATCATGCCGCGGTCGACCAGCAGGTCGGTCGTCGGCACCAGCCAGTCGCAGACGTGGAACGCGAGCAGGCGCCGCGCCCCGGCGCGCGCGATCTGCGCCGCGAGCTTCGGGTCCCACCAGACGTGGTAGACGTCGACGGCCACGCCCAGGTCCCCGGTGCGGCCCGGATCGAGCGCGTCGCACAGGTCGAGCGCGTGCTCGAGCGTGTTGACGCAGGCGCGCTCGGCCGCGTACATCGGGTGCAGCGGCTCGATGGCCAGCGGCATCCGGACCGTGCGCGCGTACTCGAGCAGCGCGGCGATGCCGTCGCTCACTTCGGCGCGCGCGCGCCCGAGGTCGCGCGACAGCGGCTTGCCCGCGAGCGCCCCGGGCAGGCCGCCGACGACGAGCACGAGGCAGGGGCTCCCCAGCGCGACCGCCTCGTCGACGGCGCGGATGTTGTCCTCGATCGCGGCGCGCCGGCCCGCCGCGTCCATCGCCGGGAACATGCCGCCGCGGCAGTAGCCCGACAGCGCGAGGCCGTGCGCGCGGATCAGCGCCGCCGCGCGCTCGAGCCCGCAGTCGGCGACCTGGTCGCGCCACGGCGCGATCGCCCGGATGCCGTGGCGCGCGCAGGCTTCGACGATCTCCGGCAGCCGCCACTGCGGCCGGACCGTCGCGGTGTTCAGCGACAGCCACGCGTGGTCGCCTGAGAAGTCGCGCATGCTCCGCCTCGTCCGCTAGGCCGGCAGCCCGTGCACGGCGAGCACGGGCCGCATGCGCGCGACGGCGCGATCGGGATCGACGATCAGGCCCGCCCGGTCCGCGAGCGCGAACAGCCGGCACAGGTGCGCCGCCGAGCGCGCGCTCTCGGCGCCGCCCAGCATCGTGAAGTGATCCTGGTGCCCGTTGAGGTACGCGAGGAACACGACGCCCGTCTTGTAGAAGCGCGTCGGCGCCGCGAAGACGTGGCGCGACAGCGGCACCGTCGGCTCGAGGATCGCGTCGAACGTCGCGCGGTCGCCCGCCGCCAGCGCCGCCAGCGCGGCCGCCGCCGCGGGCGCGATGGCGTCGAAGATGCCGAGCAGCGCGTCGCTGTGCCCGTCGCCGTCGCCGGCGATCAGCTCGGCGTAGTTGAAGTCGTCGCCGGTGTACATCCGGACCCCGGCGGGGAGGCGCCGCCGCAGCGCGATCTCCTTGTCCTTGTCGAGCAGCGAGATCTTGATGCCGTCGACCTTGTCGCGGCGGCGCTCGATGATGCGCACGACGACGTCGAGCTCCTGCTCGAAGCTGCCGCAGCCCCAGTAGCCGGCGAGCGCCGGGTCGAACATGTCGCCCAGCCAGTGCAGGATCGCCGGCCGCGCGACCTGTCCCAGCAGGCGGTCGTAGACGCGCTCGTAGTCGTCGGGCGAGCGCGCCACCCGCGCCAGCGCGCGGCTCGCCATCAGGATCACGTCGCTGCCGGCGGCCTCGACCGCCTCCAGCTGCTCCTCGTAGGCGGCGAGCACGTCGTCGACCGAGCGCGCCGCGGCGGGTTCGAGGTGGTCGGTGCCGACGCCCGACGCGATCCGCGCGCCGGGCGTCGCGCGCGCCTCGGCCGCCGAGCGGCGGACGAGCTCCAGCGCCTGCGGCCACGCGAGCCCCGCGCCGCGCTGCGCCGTGTCCATCGCCTCGGCGACGGCGAGGCCGAGGCCCCAGAGGTGGCGCCGGAAGGCGAGCGTCGCGTCCCAGTCGATCGCGACGTCGAGCCACGGCGAGACGTCGGCGCGCGGATCGACGACGACGTGCGCGGCCGCGAACGCGACGCGGTCGAACGGCCGGTCCTGCGTGGCCGGGAAGCGCGACGCCGCGCCCGTCGCGTAGTCCTCGACCCGACCGTCGAGCAGAAGCTTGATCCGCGCCATGCCGATCTCCGTGGTTGCGCCTTCGGGCTCGAAGCCGAAGCGGCGGGCACCCGCGGCGCGCCGTTGCCGCATCGCCGCCGCGAGCCCCTGGGGTCGAAGATACCGCAGAAGGCGGCCTCCCTGACGGCCGGCGTGATCCCCGAGGGGCCGCCGCCTCCTGTTGGCGCAGCGCGCTTGGGTCGTCGCTCCCCGGCTCGGACGGGCAGCGCCCGGTTTGACGCGACCCGGCGCCCGCGGTAAGGTGGCGCGAGTTTGAACCGGTTCAATCCGAGCGTCGACCGCCGCGCCGCCCGTTGCCGCCACCCGTCCCGGAGGCCCGATGAAGCCCGATCCCGCTGCCGCGACCGAGGCCGAGGAGCGCCTCGCCGCGATCCGCGCCACCACCCGCCGCTTCGCCGACGAGCGCATCGCGCCGATCGCCGCCGATCTCGACGAGCGCGAGGCGTTCCCGGCGGAGCTCTATCGCGAGTGCGCCGAGCTCGGCCTCTTCGGAATCACCGTCGCCGAGGCGCACGGGGGCCTCGGCGCCGACGTGCGGACCTACGCCACGGTCATGGAGGAGCTCGCGCGCGGCTACGCGTCGGTCGCGGACCAGTGCGGCCTCGTCGAGCTGATCGGGACGCTGTTCACGCAGCACGGCACGCCGGCGCAGATCGAGAGCTACCTGCCGGCCACGCTGCGCGCCGAGCGGCGCTGCGCCTACGCGCTGACCGAGGCCGAGTCGGGCTCCGACCTGGGCAGCCTCAAGACCACCGCCGTCCCGGACGGCAGCGGCTGGCGCCTCACCGGGCAGAAGCTGTGGATCCACAACGCCCCGGTCGCCGACTACGCCCTGGTCCTCGCGCGGACCGATCCGGCGGCGGGACATCGCGGCATGAGCATCTTCGTCGTCGATCTCGACCGGCCGGGCTGCACGCGCGGCAGGAAGGAGCACAAGATGGGGCAGCGGGCGTCGCAGGTCGGCCCGCTGTTCTTCGACGACGTCAGGCTGCCGGCGGAGGCGCTGCTGGGTCCCGCGGGTCGCGGCTTCCACATCATGATGAGCGTCCTCGAGAAGGGCCGCGTCGGGATCGGCGCGCTCGCCGTCGGCATCCTGCAGAACGCGCTGGAGGAGAGCATCGCCTACGCCAAGGCCCGCCGGCAGTTCGGCAAGGCGATCGCCGAGTTCCAGGCGATCCAGTGGATGCTGGCCGACATGGCGAAGGACACGGCGGCGGCGCGGCTGCTGGTCCACGCGGCCGCGGAGCGCCTCGACCGGGGCGAGAAGGCGACGCTCGAATCGTCGATGGCGAAGTGCTTCGCCGGCGACGCCGCGGTCCTCCACACGCAGAACGCCGTGCAGGTGCACGGCGGCAGCGGCTACATCCGCGGCGTGACCGTGGAGCGGCTCTACCGCGACGCCAAGATCACGCAGATCTACGAGGGCACGAACCAGATCCAGCGGATGATCATCGCCCGCCAGCTGCTCGCGTAGCGGCGCCGACCGTGACCGGCGCGCCCGCCGCCGACGACGCGAGCATCGCGTCGATCAGCGCGTGCACGGCGAGCGCGCTGCGGCCGCTGACCCGCGGCGGGCGGTCCTCGCGGACCGCGTCGACGAAGTCCTCGATCAGCAGCTGGTGCGGCCCGTGCGAGAACGCCATCGGGTCGGCGCCGCCGCCGCCCGCGGCCGAGCCCTCGGCCACGATCGGCGCCTGCCCCGGAACCTGCGCGACGAGGCGCTCGCCCTCGAGCACGGCGCTGCCGCGCGTACCCGCGACGTCGATGCGCTCCGGGTACCCCGGCCAGGCGACCGTGGTCGCGTCGATGACGCCGACCGCGCCGTTCGCATAGGTCACCGTCGCGCAGGCGATGTCCTCGGTGTCGATCGCGCGCAGCGGGCTCGTCCGGCACGCCGCCATCACGGTCCGCGCCGGGCCGACGAGGTCGAGCAGGAGGTCGAGCGTGTGGATCGACTGCGTCAGCAGGACGCCGCCGCCGTCGCGCGCCTTCGTGCCGCGTCCCGGCTGCGCGAAGTACTCGGCCGAGCGCCACCAGCGGATCGAGGCCGAGACGCTGAGCAGGTCGCCGAGCGCGCCCTCCTCGAGCAGCCGGCGCAGGGCGAGCGCGCCGGGCCGGAACCGGTGCTGGAACATGACCGCCAGCTTGCGGTTGCAGCCCTCGACGGCCTCGACCAGCGCCAGCGCCTGCGGCAGGTCGACGTCGATCGGCTTCTCCAGCAGCACGTGCTTGCCGGCGCGCGCCGCGGCGATCGCGAGCTCCGCGTGCGTGCGCGGCGGCGTCAGGATCAGCAGCGCGTCGACGCGCGGGTCGTCGTGCAGCGCCCCGAGGCTGTCGACGACCGGCATCCCCCAGGCCTCGGCGAACGCCGCGCGCCGGGCGGCGCTCGGGCTGAAGGCGCCGATCACGTCGACCTTGGCGGCGAGGTCCCTGAGCGCCAGCGCGTGCGGCTTCACCGCGAGCCCCAGGCCGACGATTCCGATCCCTATCTTCTTCACGCGTCACCCCCTCCGTGCGGTCATGACCGCCTAGTTTGCCTGATGCGCGCGGGCGGCGCCGGCCCGCACGACGAGCGCACGACGAGGCGCGGCGGCAGGACGGCTCGCTGCACCGGCGCGTCGGGCGCAGCGAGGCGCTCGACCAGGATGCGCCCCGCGGCGCGGCCGAGCGCCTGCGCGTCGACCGCGACCGTCGTCAGCGGCGGCAGCCACAGCGCGGCTTCGGCGACGTCGTCGCCGCCGACGACCGAGCAGTCCCGCCCCGGTTCCCGCCCGAGGTGGCGCAATCCCAGCATCACGCCGAACGCCAGCAGGTCGTTGAAGCACACGACCGCCGTCGGCGGATCGGGCAGGCGGACGAGCGCCTGGATCGCCGTGAAGCCCGCTTCGCGCGACGCGTCGCACTCGACGAGGAAGGCCGGCGCGACCGGCAGCGCCGCGTCGCGCAGCACCTGCCGGTAGCCGGCGACGCGGTCGCGGCCGGTCGTGGTCCGGCGATTCACGCCGACGTAGGCGATCCGGCGGTGGCCGAGCCCGATCAGGTGGCGGGTGGCCAGCGCCGAGCCGAGACGGTTGTCGCTGCCCGCGTAGTCGGTCTCCACGCCGCCCACGTAGCGCGACACCATGACGACCGGCAGCCGCCACTCGGCAAAGCGCAGCGCGTGCGCCCGCGGCGTGCCGACGGCGGGCATCATCAGCACGCCCTCGACGTTGTACTCGCGCAGCGTGTCGACGAAGCGCTGCTGGCGCGCGACCGACTCCCCGGAGTTGCCGAGCACGAGCACGTGCCCGCGCTCCTCCAGGGCGGCCTCGATGCCGGCCGCGATCTCGGCGAAGTACGGGTTGAGCAGGTTGCAGATCGACGCGCCGACGATGTTGGTCCGCTTCTTGCGCAGCTGCGCCGCGCCGCGGTCGTAGACGTAGCCCAGCTCCCGGATCACGTCCCGGACGTGCTCGCGCGTGGTCGCCGCGACGAGCGGGCTGCCGTTGAGCACCATCGACACGGTGCCGGTGGACACTCCGGCGCGCTCCGCGATCTGGCGCAGCGTGATGCGCTTGGGCTGGGTCATTGCGGATTGAAACGGTTCAAAGAGAATACCCGCCGGTCGCGCTCGCGGCAATCGGGACGACCGGAACGGCGTTCGCGCCCGCGCGGGGCCTGCGCGCTGTCGGGCGGCGTCAGCCGCCGACGCCGGCCCGGCGCGGTCAGAGCCTGTGGATGTGCAGGCCGCCGTCGACGTTGATCGCGTCGCCGGTCGTGAACGGGAAGTCGCCGCTGGCGAGCGCGGCGACCGCGCGGCCGACGTCGTCCGGCTCGCCCCAGCGCGCGATCGGCGTGAGCCCCGCGCCGATCAGGCGGTCGTACTTCTCGGTCGCCACCCGCGTCATCTCGGTGCGGATGATGCCGGGCCGGACCTCGAACGACGCGATGCCGGCTTCGGCGAGCCGGAGCGCGAGGACCTTCACCATCATCGACAGCGCCGCCTTGCCGAAGCAGTACTCGGCACGGTCGGGCGAGGCCATCACGGCATTGGCCGACGAGATGGTGACGATCGCCCGCGGGGCCGCGCCGGCCGGGTCCGCGAGCATGCGCCGCGCGACGGCCTGCGTGAGGAAGAACGTGCCGCGCAGGTTGACGCCGAGCACCCGGTCGAAGCTCTCCGGCGTCACGTCGAGCACGTCGCCGCGCCGGGCGACCGACACGCCGGCGTTGTTGACCAGCAGGTCGAGCCGCGGCCCCAGCGCGTACGCGGCGTCGACGATCCGGCCGTGCTGCGCGAGGTCGGCGATGTCGGCCGCGGCGAACGCGACGCGCGCGCCGTGCCGCTCGGCCTCGCGCCGCGTGTCCGACGTGTCGTCGGTCTCGGCGAGGTCCGCGAACGCGACGTCGTAGCCGCGCTGCGCGAGCGCGCAGACGATGCCCCGGCCGATGCCCCGGTTGCCCCCGGTGACGAGTGCGATGCGCCTCATGCTGCCTCCCCGATCATCCTGCGAACGACGCCGCGTCGCCCCCTAGGCGGAACGGCGCATCTTCACGCGCAGCCACCGGTGCAGGACCAGCGTCAGCTTGCGCGAGCCGAGCAGCGCCTGCCGCAGGCGCTGGCGCAGGCGGCGCAGCTGCGCGCGGACGTGGAACCACCGGCGCGAGTGCCCGTGCTCGGCGAGCTCGGGAAACGCCTCGTGCTCGAGCTCGTAGAGCTCCCACAGCTCCTGCCGGCTGAAGTGCAGGTGCGGCCAGATCGCCATCAGGCCGGTCCGCCCGATCCTGCGCTCGAGCGCGTGGAGCTTCGCGAAGTCGTCGCGGTCGTCCTGCTGCAGCCGGGCATCGGTGCCGCCCTCGCGCGCGAGCAGCAGCTTCTCCGCGCGCAGCACCAGCTGCGTGTGCAGCCGGATGTAGGCGAACATGTCGGCGACGTGAGCGGCGTCGAACCGCCGGGCGAGGTCGCCGATGAAGCGCCCGGCCTCGCTGTGCGTGAAGTCGCCGGTGCGCAGGTCCTGCAGCAGGTGCTCGTGCGACTCGTAGTCGTGCAGCAGCCAGTCGTGGATCGCGTGCTCGCTCTTGGCGAACACCAGCAGCAGCGTGCCGGGAAAGACGACCAGCGTGGCCAGCGTGGCGGTGAGCGGCGAGCCGGGAAAGTGGTTGAACGCCGAGTGCAGCGCGATCGCCACCGCGAGCCCGGGCAGGTAGAGCTGCGGATGGAAGTGCGCGTGGCGCTCGGTCAGCGACTGCGCCAGCACGCCGAACACCGCGGTCGCCCCGCCGTGCATGATCGCCGTGCCGAAGCCGCGGACGATCCAGGTGCCGAGGCTCGCGTCGGGCAGCGTCGACAGGTAGTAGACGTTCTCGACGACCGAGAAGCCCGCGCCGACGGCGAAGCCGACGATCGCCGCGTCGACCATGAAGCCGATGCGGTTGCGCGCGAACAGCCAGACGAGCACCGAGGCCTTCAGGCACTCCTCGACGACCGGCGCGACGTAGCGGCTGAACGTGCGCTGGTCGAAGGCGACGAAATCGAGGACGAGGCCGTTGACGACGTAGCCCGCGACCGCGAGCGCCCCGCCGGCGGCGAGCATCAGCAGCACCGTGGAGAGCGGCACCAGCCGGTGCGCGTCGACGTGCCGCAGCACGCCGAGGAACGCGAGCACCGGCAGCAGGCCGACCGGCGCGTCGAGAAGAAAGGCGGGCGCCATCGCCGGGGACGGTCAGCGCGGGGCGCGGGTGCAGCGATCGGGGCGGGAGGACCGTGCCACGGCGGCGCCTACATGATCTTGAGCGAGATCATCCACTCGTTGCCGCTGTAGCGCGATCCCTGGAAGCCGGCCGCGTAGCCGACCGACAGCGTCATGTCGTACCAGTGCAGCAGCGAGAAGCGCAGGTCCACCTGCGCGCCGGTGCTCGCGTACGTCTTGCGCAGCGACGCGTTCCCGGGATCCCCCCACAGGCCGGCCGCGAACACCGACGGCCGCAGCCAGTTGACGTAGAAGCCCGGCGTGCCCGCCGACTCGAACACGTACGGCGGCGCGTTCCACTCGACCATTTCCCGCACGAAGCTGAGCGCGCTGATCTCGTCGATCCCGAACCCGGGGAGCTTGTCGAAATTGCGGTAGCGCTTGATCGCCTTGTCGTCGACGTAGTTGTTGCCGAAGCCGCCGAAATAGAAGTTCGCGACCGTGCTGTTCCGGTCGCCGTTGGCGAAGCCCGCCGCCGTGCGCAGCCAGATCGACGAGTTCGCCATCGGCAGCGGAAAGCCGACGTCGACGTTGCCGTAGACCTGCGGCGTGACCTGGCCGTTGACGCGACTGCCGTCGTAGACCAGGTTGGCGGAGATGCCCTTCTCGTCGTCGACCGCGCCCAGCGAGCGCTGCAGGTCCGTGTAGCGAAGGTCGGCCTTGAAGTTGACGAGCCGCGTGAAGCTGGTGCTGACGTTCTGCGCGCCCGGCAGCGTGTCGATCTGGTCGTAGTACGCCCCGTCGAGGATCAGCTCGAGCTTCCGCGGCTCGTCGTCGTACAGGATCCAGTCGTAGCCGAGCTTCGCGGCGTAGCCCTTGCGACTGCGCTTGACGGGCCCGAAGATGTCGTAGAAGTCCGAGCGGTTCCACGACAGCGCGGCGCGCCAGAACTGGTAGCGGCCGGTGATGTCGATGTGGCCCTGCTCGTTGCCGGGCAGGCTCTGGCCGGGCGTCCAGGCGGCGACGATGCCGAGGTTCGCATAACCGAGCGGATCCTCGAAGTTGAAGCGATATCCGGCGCCGATCGCGCTCTTGTAGCCCTGCAGCACCGGGAAGGCGTTGGCGAGCTCCAGGCTTTTCCAGGGCACGTACGGGCCTTTGGGCGTGATCAGCTTCTGCTCGTCGACGTTCCGCGGCGCCGCGACCTGCCAGGTCTTCAGCACCGGGTGCTTCTCGACGAGCTCGGCGCCGAGAAAGGAGATCGCGCTCACGTCCTTCAGCGGCTTCGGGTCGATGATCGCCGGCACGAATCCATCGCCGGTGTACGACAGCACGACGAGCCTGCCGTCGGCGAGCGGCACCGGGCGGAAGAGTCCGGTTTCCGCGTTCGACACCGCCTCCACCTCGCCGGTCGCGACCTCGTAGCGGAAGATGTTCGACACGCCGGTGTAGTAGCTGCTGCCGTACAGGTAGCGGCCATCCGGGGAAAAGGTGAAGCTTTCGGGGACCGACTGGCCGAACTTGAACTCCGACAGCGGCGCGAGGTTGCCCGCCATCACCTTCGACAGCTCCCATACGCGCAGGTACTGGTCGCCGTTGACCTCCGCGACCGACGCCGACAGCAGGCGGCCGTCCGGCGACACGTCGAGATCGTAGGGCACGACGCCGTACGGAAACGTCCAGACCTCGTGCCAGGTGTCGTAGGGCTTCGGAATGCGGACCAGCATCGCGAGGCCGTTGTTGTGACGCACGCCGAACAGCGCCTGGTCGGCGCGGATTGACGACGATCTCGCCGACCCGCGCGTTCCCTATCAACGTTCGTGTCTCGCCCGTCTTCACGTCGACGGCCATCAGGTCGCGGAACGACAGGAAGCCGCGGTTGTCGTTGGTATAGAAGGCGGTCCCGCTCTGGCGGTCGTAGGCGAACGACGTGACGCGGTAGAGCATCGCACGCTTGATGTCGGCGAGCTGGCGGACACTGCCGTCGCGCGTGTCGAGCGCGCCGATGTACTCGACGGTACCGGGATACCGGAAGCCTCCGTAGAGGGTGCCCGTCGTCTCGTCGTAGTACGTTCGCGACACCGAGCCCATCGCCTTGCCCACGAGATTCTTCTGCGGCGTGATCGGGAACCGTCGCACCTCGGCCAGGTTCTTGCGCTGGAACTCGTGCTCGAACGCGATCCACTGCGCCCAGGCCTCGTCGACGGTGAGACCGAACACCTGCTCGAACCGGTCCGACCAGTAGCGCGCGCTGCCCTCGTCGCGCCGGTACCAGGCGACGACCTTCTCCGGCGAGAACCGGAACGCGAGCCAGGTCATGAACCGGGTGCCGTAGAGATAGGCATTGGCGCCGATCTGGAAGTCGACCTGCGTCGCGCGCGAGGCCAGCCCGAGCGGATCGTAGAAGTGGGCGTCGTCGCGCACCATCGCCCGGAACACCATTTCGTCGTAGCCGCCCTGCGCGCGCCCGAGCCCGCCGCCCATCCACGTCTCGAAGAACACCGCGCCGCCCTCGAGGTACCAGCGCGGCGCGTTGTAGCGGGGAACGGTCAGGTAGCTGTAGAGCAGCGATTCGGGATCCTGGCGCTGCGCGGCGACCTTGCCCAGGAAGAATCGCCGCCAGCGCAGGTCCTCGGCCGACGCGATGTCGTTGGACATCACGTGGACGAGCTCGTGGTTCATCAGCGAGTACATCCGCTCGCTCGCCGGGTAGGTCTCGAACGCGTGGGAAAGCGGCGAGACGTCGAAGAAGACCGCGCTGTGCGGCGCGCCGTAGGTCGCGCCGTTGCCGTAGTCGGCGAGGTCCTGCAGCAGCACGGTCACCGGCTCGGACGGCACCCAGCCGAACATCTGCCGTTGCCACGCGACGGCATTGGTGAACGTGCGCACCGCGTGCGGCACGAGATAGGCAAGCGAATCGCTGTAGTAGAGCCGGAGGTCCCTGGCCTCGACCTGGGATATGCCGACCGGGCTCTGCTCCGCCGGGCTCGCGGCCGAAGTGCCCTGGGCGGCGGCGACCATGGGCAGCATCGCCAGCAGCAGGCAGCAAACGCGACCGCGCATCGAATCTCCCCTTATCCTCCCGGAATCCGGCGCAGCATAATTGCTCCGGCCACCAAAAAGCAAACCGCCGGCACGAGGCCGGCGGTCGCAGACTTCCGAGGGAGGGCGGACGCGCCCGACGCGCTACCTTCCGGTGTTCGCGTTCAGGCCACCATTCTGGCCGCCGATTCTGACCACCGAACTGGCCGCCGTTCTGGCCGCCGTTCTGGCCGCCGTTCTGGCCGCCGTTCTGGCCGCCGTTCTGCCACCGTTCTGGCCGCCGTTCTGGCCGCCGTTCTGACCGCCGTTCTGGCCACCGTTCTGGCCACCGTTCTGCCCGCCATTCTGGCCACCGTTCTGACCGCCGTTCAGGCCACCGTTCTGGCCGCCGTTCTGGCCGCCGTTCTGCCCGCCGTTCTGGCCACCGTTCTGCCCGCCGTTCAGGCCACCGTTCTGCCCGCCGTTCTGGCCACCGTTCTGGCCGCCGTTCTGGCCACCGTTCTGCCCGCCGTTCAGGCCGCCGTTCTGGCCGCCATTCAGGCCACCGTTCTGACCGCCGTTCAGGCCGCCGTTCTGGCCGCCGTTCTGACCGCCGTTCTGACCACCGTTCTGGCCGCCGTTCTGACCGCCGTTCAGGCCACCGTTCTGACCGCCGTTCTGGCCGCCGTTCTGGCCGCCGTTCTGGCCGCCGTTCTGACCGCCGTTCAGGCCACCGTTCTGGCCGCCGTTCTGGCCGCCGTTCTGGCCGCCGTTCTGGCCGCCGTTCTGGCCCGAGCCCTGGCTACCATCGCTGCCCACCGTCCCCTGCGTCGGCTGACTGGTGCCGGCCGAAGGCGTGCCGACCTTGACGTCATCCGTGGTGATCTGCGGAGCACGGAAGCGCTGCGCCGGCACGATCGTCCCGGTCGCGGTGTCCCCGGTCCCGGACAAGTCGACGAACTGCGCCACGAGCGCAACGCCCGCCACTGCCAGGCCGATCCCGATCCAGACCTTGCTCTTGCTGAAGGAAGTCCGCGCTTGTTCGCTCATGTGGTTGCCTCTCTGATATGAACCCGGTTCGGTGATCCGCCGGAGCCCTGCCTCTTGTCCGGTCCCGGCGCCCCGGATTTTGGTGACCGTTGCGCCAATTACACCCGACTGCGAAAAAAGTTGGTGCCCATCGATGTCCGGCGCCGATTGTCGCGGCAGCCGGGCCATTACGCCAGCGACCAGCCCCTCAGGCGGGAACGCCTGCGGCACCGCAGCAAGCCCGGCAAACAGCCGCTGCAGTTCGGCGTACCGCGCGCGCGCAGCCGGGTCGGCCGCCAGCGCCGCCTCGAGCTCCCGTGCTTCCTCGGGGGTGGCTTCGCGGTCGAGCACCTGGTGCATCAGGGCATTGAGGGTGGAATCTTTCATGTCAGTGCGGTCGCAGGTCCGGGAGAAGGTCACGCAAGCGCCGGCGCGCGTCGAACAGCCGGGACTTCACGGTCTTCTCGTCGATGTCGAGGATCTGCGCGATCTCCACGTAACTGCATTCAGAAAAATGCCTCAGCGTCAGCACCATCCGGTCGTTCACCGGCAGGCGCATCAGCGCGGCCCGGACGCGCCCCGAAAGCTGCGCGTCGCCCAGCAACTGCTCCGGATCGGAGCCAACCGGATCGGGCAGGTCGACGTCGTCGTCGAGAGCTTCCTCGCGCCCGTTGCGGCGCAGCAGGTTGAGCGACTCGTTGACCGCGATCCGGTAGATCCAGCTGAAGAACTTGTACCGCGGGTCGTACTCATCGGACCGCTCCGCAACCCTCAGGAAGACTTCCTGCGTGACGTCGTTCGCATCCTCGGCACGGCGCAACACCCAGAACGCCGCGTTGTAGATCGGACGCTGGTAGCGAACCACCAGCTCGGCGAAGGCATCCTGGTCGCCGTCCCGGTAGCGCTCCAGGAGCGCCTGATCGGTGTCATTGTCCACAATTACACGCGACGGCCGGAAAAGTTGGTCGGTTCTGCCCGCTCGGTGGATCGCCATCCCCTTCGGACCGCCGGCCGATGGCGGAAAGTGGGACATCATAGTCTCGATCGGCCCGGTGCGTGTGCAGGGCACCGCGCGGGGTCTGGCGCGCCGCCGACAGCCGCGGTAGATTCGATGCCACAGGAACGCTTCGTCCGCCTGCCGCCCGCCCATTCTCCCGAAGGAGTCGCCGTCATGATTCGAGCCGCCCGCTGGTTCGCCGCGATCGCCTGCGCCGTCTGTGCCGCTTCCGTGCAGGCCCAGGGCCAGGTCAACGTCATCTGCAGCGTGCCGATTCCGTGGTGCGAGGCCGTCGTCGCGCAGTTCCAGAAGGACACGGGCATCAAGGCCAACATGGCCCAGAAGGCCTCCGGCGAGGCCATGGCGCAGATCAACGCGGAGAAGGCCAATCCCAAGTTCGACGTCTGGTACGCGGGCACCGGCGACCCGCACCTGCAGGCCGCCGAGCTGGGCCTGACCGACGAGTACAAGTCGCCGATGCTGCCGCAGCTCTACGACTGGGCGATCCGGCAGGCCGAGGCGTCGAAGTACAAGACCGTCGGCGTCTACACCGGGGCGCTGGGCATCGGCTGGAACACCGAGCTCCTCGCCAAGAAGAAGCTGCCCGAGCCCAAGTGCTGGGCCGACCTCGCGAACCCCGTCTACAAGGACGAGATCCAGATGGCGAACCCGAACGCCTCGGGCACCGCCTACGCGGCGCTCGCGACGCTGATCCAGATCTTCGGCGAGGACAAGGCCTTCGAGCTGATGAAGGGCATGCACCGGAACACGAACAACTACCCGCGCACCGGCGCCGGGGCGATCCGCGCGGCCGCGCGCGGCGAGACCACGATCGCGGTCCTCTTCCTGCACGAAGGCACGACCGAGGCGAAGGCCGGCTTCCCGGTGAAGTTCATCGCGCCCTGCGAGGGGACGGGCTACGAGGTCGGCTCGATGAGCCTGGTCAAGGGGGCGCGCAACCTCGACAACGCGAAGAAGTTCTACGACTGGGCGCTGACGCCGGCCGCGCAGAAGATCGGCGGCGAGACCAAGAACTTCCAGGTGCCGTCGAACAAGGCGACGCCGATTCCCGAGGGCGCGCCGAACATGTCGCAGATCAAGCTGATCAACTACGACTTCGCGAAGTACGGCAGCGCCGCCGAGAGGAAGCGCATCCTCGACAAGTGGGACCGCGAGGTGTACGCGATCCCGCGCAGCTGACGCGCGGCCGCGCCCGCCCTCACTCCAGCCCGGCGCTGCGCAGCCGGAGCCTGAGCGCGTCCATTTCCTCGAGCAGGTCCGCCATCAGCGCGGCGAGCTCGGGGACGGCGTCGAACTCGCGCTCCAGCGCGCGCATCCGGCGCGCCCGCACGAGGCCGACGCTGGAGACGCGCCAGGTCCCGGCCAGGCTTTCGGCGTGCGGGAAGAGCCCCTCCTCGATGTGCCGCAGCAGCCACGTCGGCTCCACCGCGCAGGCCGCCGCCGCCTGCTCCAGCGTCAGCCAGCTGTCCTCGAGCAGCGTGCCGATCAGGATCTCGTCGTTGCGCATGGCGGTCAGGCCCTTCCGTCGCGGCGCGGATCGAACGCGAGATCCCGCGCCATGGTTTCGTACAGCGCGCGCGCCTTGTCGGTGTCGGCCGGCGGCAGGACGACCTGCAGCACCAGCAGCAGGTCGCCCGGCGGATTTCCCGGGATGCCGCGCCCGCGCACGCGCAGCTGCCCGCCGCTCTGCGCGCCCGCCGGCACCCGGACCTTGACCTGGCCGTCGGGCAGGTCGACGGGGAGCACGGCGCCGAGCGCCGCCTCCCACGGCGTCACCCGCAGCGTCGCGTGCAGGTCGCGCCCGTCGACGCGCAGCCGGTCGTGCGGCCGGAACCTGACCTCCAGCAGCAGGTCGCCCGCCGGCGCGCCGCCGCTGCCGGGCGCGCCCTGCCCCGCGAGGCGGATGATCTGGCCCTCGGCGACGCCCTTGGGAATCTTCACGTTCAGCGTCCGGGCCTCGACGTGCACGCGGCCGTCGGCGTCGAGCCGGGGCGAGGACAGGCTGATCTGCCGCGTCGCGCCGTTGAACGTGTCCTCGAGGTCGAGCAGCACCTTCGCGTGGTGATCCTGCCCGCGGGCCTCCCACGAACCGCCGTGGGCGCGCCCGCCGCCGTGGCGACCGCCGTGCGCGCCCCCCGCGGCACCCATGCGGCCGAAGAGCTCGGCGAAGAAGTCGCTGAAGTCGGCGGCCTCGCCGGGGCCGGCGCCGCGGCCGGAGAACTCGAAGCCCGCATCCCAGTCCGGCGGCGGGCGGAAGTCCTGCCCGGGCGCGAAGCCCTTGCCGAGCTGGTCGTAGGCGGCGCGCTTCTCCGGGTCCGAGAGCACCGCGTTGGCCTCGTTGATCTCCTTCATCCGCGCTTCGGCGTCCGGCTCCTTCGACACGTCCGGATGGTATTTGCGCGCGAGCCGCCGGTAGGCCTTCTTGATGTCCTCGGCGGTCGCGTCGCGCGCGACCCCCAGCGTCTCGTAGTAGTCCCGGAATTTCATGCGTCGATGTCCTCGCCCGGATGCTCCGCGCGATTGTCAGTATGGATGGAATGGGGTCGATCCGGCCGGAATTCAAGGCGTTGAATCCGGCGGCGCCGATCCCATATCGGAATCACGACGCGCCGATGGCCGGCGCCCGATGAGTCAATTCGCACGGAGGATCGGATGATGTTTCAAACCCTGTTTCCCCGCGACGTGTTCGCGGAGCTCGACCGCCTGCAGCGCGAGCTGCAGCAGTCCTTCGAGTTCTCTCCCAGCATCCGCGGCCTGGCCCGCGGCGGCTTCCCGGCGATGAACGTCGGCAGCACCGCGCGCTCGGTGGAGATCTACGCCTTCGCGCCCGGCCTCGATCCGGCCGCCATCGACGTCCAGCTGGAGAAGGGCGTGCTGACGATCGCCGGCGAGCGCAGGACCGCGCAGCCGGCGAAGGACGAGAAGGCGACCGTGCACATCGGCGAGCGCTTCGCCGGGCGCTTCCGCCGCGTGGTCACGCTGCCCGACGACGTCGACCCCAACGCCGTGACCGCGACCTACCGCGACGGCGTGCTGCACATCAGCATCGCACGGCAGCAGGCGGCCCAGCCGCGCCGCATCACGATCCAATGAGGAGACCGAAGCCATGACCGACACCACCGAAGTCAGCCGGCAGGCCGACACCGCGCGCAGCGAAGCGGCGCTGATGCCGCCGGTCGACGTCATCGAGGACGCGCAGGGCATCACGCTCTACGCCGACCTGCCCGGCGTCCCCAAGGACAAGCTCGACCTGCACGTCGACGCCGACACGATCACCATCGAGGGCAAGGTCAGCCTCGACGTGCCGGCCGGCGTCGAGGTCACGCACGCCGAGGTGAGCCTGCCGCAGTTCCGCCGCGTGTTCACGCTGTCGAAGGAGCTCGACGCCGGCAAGGTCGCGGCCGAGTTCCGGAACGGCGTGCTGAAGCTGCGGATCCCGAAGGCCGAGCACGCGCAGCCGCGCAAGGTGCAGATCCAGGTCGCCTGAGCTGTCCGGGCGAGCTCGCACGGGCCGCCCGGCGGTCCATGAGCGCGAGCACGGGCGCGGCCCGGGGCGCGGGCTCAGGTTCGGCGCGGGGAGCGCTGTGGCTTCTGCCGACGTGCTTGAGGCGCCTCAATTCGCCCGCGCCCCGGGCCGCGCCCGTGCTCGCGGGAGACGTTCAGGGCGCTCGTTACATCGTCCGGAAGCGCCGGGTCGCCATCGCGGCGCGCACGCGCGTGGTGGCGAGCTCGACTGCTGCCGCGCGCGGCAGGATGCCGCGCGCCTTCGCCGCCGCCAGCACCGCCTCGGTGTTGGCGCGGATCTTCTCCTCGATCGCCTGGAACGCGGCCGTCTGCGTCGCGCCGGCGTATTCCATCGCCGCGCAGATCACGCCGCCGGCGTTGGCGATGAAGTCGGGCACGACCAGCACGCCGCGCTCGTGCAGCGAGCGCTTCGGCCGCCGCGGTGAACGGGATGTTCGCGCCCTGCAGCACGAGCTTGGTGTTGAGCCGGCCGACGTTGTCCTCGCGGATCACGTCGGGACGCGCCGCGGGAATCCAGA
This sequence comes from uncultured beta proteobacterium, assembly GCA_963832705.1. Classification (GTDB taxonomy): domain Bacteria; phylum Pseudomonadota; class Gammaproteobacteria; order Burkholderiales; family Casimicrobiaceae; genus CAIWHR01. The sequence goes on from CAWHVP010000015.1 coordinate 141,566, forward strand.
TGTCGCAGTCGACGTCGATCACGCGCTCGCGCTCGCAGCGCTCGCCGTCCGGGTAGTCGGCGACCGGCCGGCCCTCGTCCTTGAGGCGCGACAGCGCGGCGACGTCGATGCCGCGCGCGTCGACGATCGCGCCCTGCGAGTCGGAGGCGGCGACGAGGATCGCGCCGCGCTCGGCGAGAAAGCGCGCGGCGTGCCGGCCGACCGCGCCGAAGCCCTGGATCACCACGCGCGCGCCGTCGAGGCCGAGGCCCAGATGACGCGCGGCGACGTCGGCCGCGTGGAAGAGCCCCCAGCCGGTCGCGCCGAGTTCGTCGAGCGGAATGCCGCCGAGCGCCGCCGGCAGGCCGACCGCGCGCCCGATCTCGTCGTGCACCCAGGCCATGCAGGTCTCGTCGGTTCCCATGTCGGGGCCGAAGATGTAATCGTGCTCGTTGCGCAGCGCGTGCGCGAAGGCGCGGATCAGCGCTCCTTGCCGGCGCGCGGCAGCCGCGGATCGCCGCGCAGCACCGACTTGCCGCCGCCGTGCCGCAGGCCGGCCGCGGAGTTCTTCAGCGTCATCGCGCGGGCGAGCCGGAAGCACTCCTCGAACGAGACGTCGGGCGCCATGCGCAGCCCGCCGATCGACGGCCCGCGCGCGACGTTGTCGACGACGAGCACCGCCTCGAGCCCGAGCCCGCGTTCCTGCACGTGGATGACCTTGGCCGGCCCGAGGTCGTCGCCGAGCCCGAAGATGTCCGTCATTCGCACCCCTCCTCAGCGCCCGCCCGGCCGCCCGAAGGGCGCTGACTGCCCCCGCGGGGGGCAGCGAGCGAAGCGAGCGTGGGGGTCGTTCATCTCAGAGCTTCGGCGTGCCCGCGTGGGCGTAGGTCCTCTCGTGCTGGTCCTGGCAGGGAACGCAGCGCAGCGCGGTGGGGAAGGCGATGAGCCGCGCGAACTCGAGCTCCTGGCCGCAGTCGATGCAGATTCCGTAGCTGCCCTCCCGCAGGCGCAGCCGCGCCGCGTCGATCGCGCGGACCTCCTCGATGTGCCGGTCGATGATCGCGAGATTGAGGTCGGCCAGCATGTCCCCGACCGACTGGTCGCCGATGTCGGCCGGCACCCGGTCGATCAGCTCGATGTACTGCTGGTTTTCGCTGTGCTCGAGCGCGGCGCGGACCTCGCCGAGCAGCAGCTCCTGGCGCTGGTCGAGCGCTTCGCGAAGCGCCGCGATCTGGTTCGGGGAAAGAGGCATGTCGACCTCCGGTGGCACTGACGACGGACCGTCACGATCCATTCTAGTGCCGCTGACCCGCTGCGGCTTGACCTGGCGCAAGCGCGGCACGGCGTCCACCCTCGGCGGCGCGGTTGACCGGCATCAACGTGCGGCAGGGCGGCGCGGCGTAGCGTGGTCGAAGGAGCCTCGCGCAGGGCACGGCAGATGAGCGCTTCACCACCCCACGGCACCGGCCGGACCGTCGCGATCGACGAGGGCGGCCTGCGCCTCGACGGCGAGCTCGCGCTGCCGCCGCGCGCGCAGGGGATCGTGCTGTTCGCGCACGGCAGCGGCAGCTCGCGCCACAGCCCGCGCAACCAGCACGTCGCGCAGGCGCTGCGCGCGGCCGGCGTGGGCACGCTGCTGTTCGACCTCCTGACCGCCGACGAGGACCGCGTCTACGCGACGCGCTTCGACATTCCGCTGCTCACGGCCCGGCTCGCCGCCGCGACCGCCTGGGTCGAGCGCGAGCCCGACGCCGCGGAGCTGCCGATCGGGTATTTCGGCGCGAGCACCGGCGCCGCCGCCGCGCTGGCGGCGGCGGCGCAGCGCGGCCCGCGCATCGCCGCGGTCGTCTCGCGCGGAGGCCGTCCCGACCTCGCCGGCACCGAGGCGCTCTCCCGCGTGACGGCGCCGACGCTGCTGATCGTCGGCGCGTGGGACGAGGACGTCCTCGCGCTCAACCGGGCGGCGTATGCGCACCTGCGCTGCGTCCGGGAGATCAAGGTCGTGCCCGGCGCGACCCACCTGTTCGAGGAGCCGGGCACGCTCGACGCGGTCGCGCTCGCCGCGGCCGAGTGGTTCACGCGGCACCTGCCGGCGGCGCGCCGGCCACCGGCCCCGGCCTGACGCGGCCGCTAGGCCGCGGCCCGCGCCGACAGCTGCGCCTCGCGGATGGCGTCGAGCACTTCGTCGGTCGTGTGCGTCGGGTAGCGGGCCCGGAGGAGCCGCAGCGAGCCGTCGTGCAGCTCGGCGTTCGGCGACGCCACGGCGTCGGAGAGGACGACGACGTAGTAGTCGTGGTACGACGCGGCGCGCACCGTCGACTCGACGCAGCCCTCGGTCGTCGCGCCGAGCACGATCACGCTCTCGATCCCCTGCGCGCGCAGGACCTGGTCGAGGTTCGTGCCGAGGAAGCCGTCGGGGCGGGTCTGGCGGACGACGACGTCCTGGGGACGCACGTCGATGCCCTTGAGGAACTGCCAGCCCCAGGTGCCCGGCACCGTGATGTCCGGCGCCTTGCCGTCGCGGGTCTTGAAGCGCAGCCAGGCCGGCGGGTCGAGCTGCCGGTCGTCCGGCGACTCGTAGCGCAGGAAGACGACCCGCATGCCGAGCGCCTGCGCCTCCGCGACGAAGCGCAGCATCCGCAGCAGGGCGTGGGACATCCGCATCACGTCGTTGCCGTAGCGGGCGAGATGACCCTTGGGGTGGCAGAAGTCGTTCTGGATGTCGACGGCGACGACCGCGGTCCGCCGCGGATCGACGAGCTCGGGGAGCGTGTCGAGCACCTGCCGGCCGAATATCTGCTTCATGGGCCCACCTCCGTGAGGGAAGGGAAGAGCGGCCTCCATTCTGCTCGCACCCCCGTTCCGGACGCCAACGTTCCGACGGACGGCGCGCGGGCGCCGCCCGGTCATTCGAGCTTCAGGTTGGCTTCCTTGACGAGCTTCGCGTAGCGCGCGGTCTCCTCGGCCAGGTACTTCGCGAACTCGGCGGACGTGCTGCCGACGCCCTCGGCGCCCATCGTCGCGAAGCGCTCGCGCACGTCGGGAGCGGCGACCATCTTCGCCACCTCGGCCTGCAGCCGCGCGACGACCGCGGGCGGCGTGCCCGCCGGCACCACCAGCCCGGTCCAGCTGTCCGCCTCGAACCCGGGCAGCGTCTCGGCGACCGTCGGGAGCTCGGGCGCCAGCGACGTGCGCTTCGCACTCGACACGGCGATCGCCACGACCTTGCCGCCCTTGACGTTGGCGAGCGCCGTCACCGCGGTGTCGAAGAAGAGGTCGATGCTGCCGCCGAGCAGCGCCTGCATCGCCGGCGCGCCGCCGTTGTACGGGACGTGCAGCATGTCGGTCTTCGACATCAGCTTCATCATCTCGGTCGCGAGGCCGCCGCTGGTATTGGCGCCGAAGGAGCCGAAGTTGATCTTGCCCGGCTGCGCCCTCGCCTTCGCCAGCAGCTCGGGCACCGTCTTGACGCCCAGCGCCGGATTGGCGATCAGGATCAGCGGATAGCGGTTCACCATCGTCACCGGCACGAAGTCCTTCGCCGGGTCGTAGGACAGCTTGCCGGCCATCGTCGTCGGGGCGAGCGTGATCGCCGTCGGCGACGCGAGCAGCAGCGTGTAGCCGTCGGGCGCCGCCTTCGCGACCAGAGACGCGGCGAGCGTTCCCGCGGCGCCGGGCCGGTTGTCGACGACGACCGCCTGCCCCAGCGCCTGCCCGAGGCGCTCCGCGACGATCCGGGCCATCAGGTCCGACGCGCCGCCGGCGGGGAACCCGACCATCAGCTTGATCGGGCGATCGGGCCAGCTGCCGGCCTGCGCCAGCGCCTGCGGCGCGCCGACGCCGATGCACGCGGCGGCGAGGACGAGCGCGCCGATGGCGAGGCGGCGCAATCGCGACGGGTGACGGTTCATCTGCTTCTCCTTGCTGGGTCGTGCGGTGCTGCGGTTGCGCGGCCGTGTCGGCCGCCGCGCGTTGCCGGATGCCCCCGGGTCAGAAGTATCCGCCCTTGCCGGTGATCTCGGCGATCGAGCGTCCCTCCTCCACCCAGGCGAAGATGCGCTCCTCGTTGCCGAGGATCTCCTCGGCGCGCGCCAGCACGTCGAGCGCGATCTCGCGCGGCACGCAGACCGCGCCGTCGCCGTCGCCGACGATGATGTCGCCGGGCCGGACGAAGACGTCGCCGATGCGCACCGGGATGTCGTAGTGCGTGATCTGGCAGCGCCCGAGGCTGCCGTTCGGGCTGCGGTAGCGGTAGTAGACGGGAAAGTCCTTGGCGAGGATCTGCGCGGTGTCGCGGATCCCGCCGTCGATCACGGCGCCGCGCACGCCCTTGGCCACGACCGTCGCCGTCATCACGCCGCCCCACATCGTGCCGCGCTCGTCGCCCGACGTGTCCCAGACGACGAACGCGTCCTCGGGCAGCGCGTCGAGCATCTGCCCGCGGATCGTCATCTCGCCGGTGATCCGGGTGTTGGGCGAGCTCTTCACGGTGAAGGCGATGCCCGCCACCGCGCGCTCGGGCCGCAGCGCGAACAGCGCGCCGGGAAACGCCTGCTCGAGCAGCGCGAACTCGCGCAGCACGTCGCTCGCGACGGCCGAGGGCACCTTCTCGTAGCGCCCGAGCAGCGCCTTCGCGGCGATCGGCAGCGGTGCCGGGGGCCCCGGCTCGTGGCGCTCGCGCAGCCGGTCGATCCGCATCATCGCGGGCACGTCGTGCCCCTGCCCGCCCACCGGGTCGCCCATCGTCCGCCCTCCGCCGGCCGTGTTGCCGAAGTCTCACTGATGAGACACAATGTCTCACATGCAAAACTATAGCACCGCCGCGGGCGCGGGGGCCAGGTGAGCGTCGACGGCGGGGACGCGGGCGTCCCGGCGCTGACGCGCGGCCTCGCGCTGCTGCGCCAGCTCGCCGCGCAGCCCGAAGGCACCAGCGCGACCGAGCTCGCGGAGGCGACCGGCGCGCCGCGGGCGACGCTCTACCGCCTGCTGCGCACGCTCGTCGCCGAGGGCTTCGCCGCGCCCGCCGGCGGCGCGCCGGGCCGCTACGTGCTGGGACCCGCGCTCGGCCACATGGCCGGCGCGGCGAGCCCGGGACGCAGCCTGCTCGACGCCGCGCGGCCGGTCATGGACTCGCTGGCGAACGCGCTCAGCGAATCGGTCAAGCTCGTCGTCCGCGACGGCCTCACCGCGCTGACGGTGGCGGTCTCGATCCCGCGGCGCGAGTCCTACATCGCCGCGCGCGTCGGCCACCGGCTGCCGCTGCACGTCGGCGCGTCGCAGCGGCTGCTGCTCGCGCACGCTCCGGCCGACATCCGCGAGCGGGTCCTGCAGGGACCGCTGCCGCGCGCGGCCTCGCGGACCGTCACGTCGCGGCGCCGTCTCGCCAGGGACCTCGCGCTGCTCGCCGGCCGCCGCGAGCTCGCCAGCCACGGCGAGGGGATCGAAGGCATCGGCGCGACGGCCGCGCTGGTCGGTCCACCCGTGCTGGAGCCGGTCGCCGTGCTGGTGACCGTCTACGTCTACGCGAGCCAGAGCCCGCGCCGCCTCGCCGAGATCCGGCGCGCGACCGGCAAGGCCGCCGACGCGATCACGCGCGCGCTCGGGAACGCGCAATAGCGGGGCGGCACCGGTGAGCGCTGACGACCCGGTCGCCGCCATCCGCGACCTCCTGCGCCTGCGCACGCCGGACGCCGTCGCCGCCGCGCTGGAGCGCGCGCAGCAGCTGGTCGCGCGGGAGCCCGCGTCGCCGCGCTTCCGGCTGGCGCTCGCCGAGGCCGCGCGCGCCGCCGGCCGGCTCGACGCGGCGGCCGCCGCGCTCGAGGCGACGGTGGCGCTGGGCCTCGCCGCGCCGGAGATCAGCTTCAACCTCGGCGTGCTGCTGACCGCGCTCGACCGGCACGACGAGGCGATCGCGTGGTACCGGGATGCGCTCGCCCGGCGTCCGCATTACCCGGCGGCGCTCAACAACCTCGGCGAGCTGCTGCAGGGGCAGGGTCGGCCGGCCGAAGCCGAGGATGCGTTCGTGCAGGCGCTCGCGGTCGACGCCGAATACCGTGCCGCGCGCTTCAACCTCGCGCTCCTCCTCCGCGACGCGGGCCGCTTCGACGAGGCCGCCCGGGCGCTGTCGGTCCTGCTTGCGCGCGACGCCGGCGACCGGCCGGCGTGGATCGCGGCCGCCTCCGTCCAGCGCGCCGCGGGGCGACTCGACGCCGCGGCCGAAAGCCTTCGGCGCGCGATCGAGCTCGACCCCGCCGCGAGCGCCGGCGAGCTCGCCACGCTCGGCGCGGTGCTGGACGAATCCGGCGACTGCGACGGCGCGCGCGACGCGTACGGGCGCGCGCTGCGGCAGGATCCCGGCGACGTCGCGGCGGCGCTGGGCTTCCACCTGTCGCTGCCGCCGATCTACGCGACGGCCGCCGCCATCGCCGAGACGCGCCGGCGCTACGCCGCCGGCCTCGATGCGCTCGCCGCTTCGCACGCGACGGCGCCGCGCGCGCTGGCGCCCGACGCCGCGATCGGCCATGCGCAGTGGTGCAACTTCCACCTCGCCTACCAGGGCGAGGACGATCTCGCGCTGCAGACGCGCTACGGCGACTGGCTCGCGGGCTACCTCGACAGCATCGACCCCGCGCTGCGCGCGCCGCTGCCGCCGCGCGCGCCGGGGGCGCGGATCCGCGTCGGCTTCGCGTCGCGCTTCTTCAGCCGGACGACGGTCGGCAGCTACTTCGGCCGCTGGATCACCGGGCTCGATCGCCGGCGCTTCGAGGTCGTCGTGTTCGACTTCGCGCCGGCAGGGGACGACGTCGCGGCGGCGATCGCCGCCCGCGCCGACGCGTACCACGCGCTGCCGACGCGCGAGCACCCGCTGCCCGCGCTGGCCGCCGCGATCCGCGCCGCCGCGCTCGACGTCCTCGTCTATCCCGAGCTCGGCATGCACGACGTGGCGTTCACGCTGGCGGGCATGCGGCTCGCGCCGGTCCAGTGCTGCGGCTGGGGCCACCCGGTCACGACGGGGCACGCGACGATCGACTGGTACCTGACCGCGGCGGCGATGGAGCCCGCCGGGGCGGCGGCCGGCTACCGCGAGCGGCTCGCCGGCCTGCCCGGCATCGGCGTCAGCTATCCGCGCCCGACGGCGGTCGCGGCCGCGCGCCGCGCCGATTTCGGCCTGCCGGACGACCGCACGCTGCTGCTGTGCCCGCAGTCGCTGTTCAAGGTCCATCCGGACAACGACGCGCTGTTCGCCGAAGTCCTCGCGGCGGTGCCGGATTCCATGCTGGTGCTGGTCGGCTCGGCGCAGCCGCGGATCACCGCGGTGTTCCGGCAGCGGCTCGGCGCGGCGCTGGCGGCGCGGGGCATCGATGCCGAAGCGCGCTGCCGGATGCTGCCGGTCGTGTCGCGGGAGAGCTATCTCGGGCTGGTCTCGGCCTGCGACCTCCAGCTCGACACGCTGCACTGGTCGGGCGGGAACACGAGCCTCGACGCGCTCGCCTGCGGGCTGCCGATCGTCACGCTGCCGGGACGCTTCATGCGCGCCCGCCAGAGCGCGGCGATGCTGCAGGCGCTCGACCTGCCGCAGCTCGTCGCCGCCGACCGCGCCGACTACCTGCGCATCGCCGTCGACGTCGCCGGCAATCGCGGGCTGCGCGCCGACCTCGCGCGCGCGATCGCTGCGCGCAGCGGCCGCCTGTTCGACGACGCCGCGCCGCTCGCGGCGTGGACACGCTTCCTGGAAGCGGTCGGGACCGGCGCCGACCCCGGCGCGCTGCGGCTCGCGTAGAGACCGGCGAAAACGACGGGGCCGGGCATCGCGGCCCGGCCCCCGTCCTGCCTCGCGGTCGATGCGCCGCTACGGATCGATCTTGAGCAGCTCCCCGTCGTCCGGCGAGATCGACTTGTTGGCGACGAAGACCGAGCCGTCGCCGGCGACGGCGACGCCGCCGGGAAGCGTCAGCATGCCGGCGGCCATCTCGCGCCGCGAGCCGTCCGGCGCCACGGCGATCAGCGCGCCGGTCGTCGACTGCGGGCTCGGGTCCTGCAGCACCAGCAGCCCGAACAGGCCGTCCTTCGCCATCTCGCTCACGTACATCGTGCCGTCCGGCCCGAAGGCGAGGCCGACGATCGCCGTGAAGTCGTCGGCGACGAGCTGGCACGCGGCGGCGGGATCGGGCGCCGGATCGCAGCTCGCGTCCATCGTGCCGGGCATGATCTTCCAGATGCGCGATTTGCCGGCCGGGAACGGGAAGCCCGTGAGCTCGCCGACGTACCACCAGCCGTCCGGACCGACGGCCACCGACGTCGGCACCGGCTGCGCCGGGAACGGATCCGGCATGCCGGGGAAGGGCGCCGGGATGCCGAGGTTGGGAAACCGCGCGACGACCTGGATGTCTCCGCGCGGGAACACCTGCTTCAGGTTGTTCGCGGCGGCGTCGGCGACCAGCACCGAGCCGTCGCGCAGCACGGCGATGCCGTACGCGTCCGAATCGGTCGTCGGCGGGCCGGCCGTCGGCTCCGGATGCGCCTCGTCGTACGCGGCGATGTCGACCGGGAAGTTCGGTCGCGCGAACAGCCGCTGCAGCGAGCTGAACGGAGCATCGCGGCTGCCGCCGGCATACGTGAAGTGCAGCGAGAGCACGCCGAGGCCGGTGAGCCCGATGCCGGCCGGCCCGGCGACGGCGCCCTCGAAGTCGATCGTCGAGGCGAGCCCGCTCGCGACCACCGACGCGTTGCCGTTCCACCACCGGCTGATCCGCCCGGACCCCGCCTCGCCGGTGCCGGATTCGGCGACGTAGGCGGCGCCGCTCCCCAGCTCGGTGGCCACGCCCCGCGGATTGCGCAGCTCGGTGAGCACCGCGGTCACCGTTTCCGCCCCGGCGTCGGCGACGGCGCCGAGCGTGCCGGCGGCCAGCGCGATGAATCCCGCGACCACAACCCTTCGGGTCTGCCTGCAAGTCGTCATGATCGGACCTCCATGGGGTTGCTACGAGGGCAGGAATGTACGCGCGCGCAAGGGCCGCCGTCTGTCGAATATTCACGTGACATGACGGCCGCGCCGCTTCCACAATGGGCCGTTTGCCTCGATCGTGGTCGCGCGTCCGGCATTCCCTGCGGGTCGCCGCACACAGACGGTTACAATTTCCGCGCGGCGCCAGGCGCCAACAGCGGAAAATCGAGCCTGTCGCCACGACCGTCCCCACGATGACCTTCCAGCGAACCGCCCGCATCGCCCCCCGCTGCGCCCGATGCCGCCGCGGCGGCGCCCGCTCCCGCCCGGCGCCGCTGGCCGTGGGTCGTGCTGCTCGTCGCGCTCGCCGCCGGCGGCGGCGCCTGGTATTACTGGAGGGCGCCCGCGGCGGAAGCGCCACCCGCCGGCAAGGGGCGGCCCGATCCGGCCGGGCGCGCCGTCCCGGTCACCGCGGTGCCGGCACGGACCGGCAGCATCGACGCGTACCTGAACGCGCTCGGCACGGTGACGCCGCTGCAACACCGTCGACGGTGCGCAGCCGCGCGTCGACGGCCAGCTGATGCGCGTCGCGTTCAAGGAGGGCCAGTCGTCAAGGCCGGGCGATCTGCTCGCCGAGATCGACCCGCGGCCGTTCCAGGTGCAGCTCGCGCAGGCCAAGGGCCAGCTGGCGCGCGACCAGGCGCTGCTCGACGAACGCGCAGCGTCGACCTCGAGCGCTACCGGACGCTGCTCGCGCAGGACTCGATCGCCAAGCAGCAGGTCGACACGCAGGAGGCGCTGGTGCGCCAGTACGAGGGCGCGTGCAGCGTCCGACCAGGCGCAGGTCGACAGCGCGCGGCTGCAGCTCGACCTACGCGCAGGTCACCGCGCCGATCAGCGGGCGCGCTCGGCCTGCGGCAGGTCGATGCCGGCAACATCGTGCGCGCCGGCGACGCCGACCGGCCTCGTGATGATCACGCAGATGCAGCCGATCACCGTGGTGTTCACCGATGCCCGAGGACGACCTGCCGCGCGGTGATCGCAGCGCCTGCGGCACGGCGCGAGGCTCGCCGGTCGAGGCCTACGACCGCGACGCAGAAGCCGAAGCTCGCGACCGGCGCGCTCGCTGACCGTCGACAACCAGATCGACCCGGCGACCGGCACCGTCAAGCTGCAAGGCGGAGTTCGCCAACGCCGACGACGCGCTGTTCCCGAACCAGTTCGTCAACGTGCGGCTGCTGCGTCGACGCTGGCGCGACGCGACGCTGGTGCCGACGGCCGGCGATCCAGCGCGGCGCGCCGGGCACGTTCGTCTACGTCGGTCAAGGCCGACCAGCACGGTCGACCGTCGCGCCGGTGAGCTCGGCCCGGCGCGAGGGCGACGACGTCGGCGATCGCCGAGCGGCATCGCGCCGGGCGACGCTGGTCGTGGTCGACGGCGCCGACAAGCTGCGCGAGGGCGCGAAGGTCGAGGTGATCACCCGCGACGGCAGCGCCGGCGGCGCGGCCGGCACGCCCGGCGCGGGCGGCGCCGGCGAGCGGCGGCGCGGCCAGCGTGGCGGGAAGGGCGAGCGGCCGCCGCCCGGCAAATGAACCCGTCGCGCCTCTTCATCCTGCGGCCGGTGGCGACCTCGCTGCTGATGGTCGCGATCCTGCTGTCGGGCATCGTCGCCTACCGCGCTGCTGCCGGTGTCGGCGCTGCCCAGGTCGACTATCCGACGATCCAGGTCGTGACGCTTCTATCCCGGCGCGAGCCCCGACGTGATGGCGTCGTCGGTCACCGCGCCGCTCGAGCGCCAGTTCGGCCAGATGCCGGGCCTGAACCAGATGTCGTCGACGAGCTCCGGCGGCGCCTCGGTCATCACGCTGCAGTTCGCGCTCGACGCTCGACGCTCGACGTCGCCGAGCAGGAGGTGCAGGCGGCGATCAACGCCGCCGGCAACCTGCTGCCGACCGACCTGCCGAAGCCGCCGATCTACAGCAAGGTCAACCCGGCCGACGCGCCGATCCTGACGCTGGCGGTCACGTCGAAGACGCTGCCGCTGCCGAAGGTGCAGGACCTGGCCGACACGCGCGCTCGCGCAGAAGATCTCGCAGCTGCCCGGCGTCGGCCTGGTCAGCATCAGCGGCGGGCAGCGGCCGGCGGTGCGCATCCAGGCGAACCCGACGGCGCTCGCCGCCTACGGCCTGACGCTCGAGGACCTGCGCACCGCGATCGCGCAACGCCAACGTCAACCAGGCCAAGGGCAGCTTCGACGGCCCGACGCGCGCCTCGACGATCGACGCCAACGACCAGCTCCGATCGGCCGACGAGTACCGGCAGCTGATCATCGCCTACCGCAACGGCGCGCCGGTGCGGCTGTCGCGACGTCGCCGACGTCGTCGACGGCGCCGAGAACGTGCGGCTCGCGGCGTGGGCGAACGACGACGCCGGCGGTCATCGTCAACATCCAGCGCCAGCCCGGCGCCAACGTCATCGAGGTCGTCGACCGCATCAAGCAGCTGCTGCCGCAGCTGCACGCGGCGCTGCCGCCGGCGGTCGACGTGCAGCTGCTCACCGACCGCACGACGACCATCCGCGCCTCGGTGCGCGACGTGCAGTTCGAGCTGCATGCTCGCCGTCGGCGCTGGTGGTGCATGGTGATCTTCCTGTTCCTGCGCAACGTCGCCGGCGACGCTGATCCCGAGCGTCGCCGTGCCGCTGTCGCTGGTCGGCACCTTCGGCGTGATGTACCTGCTCGGCTTCAGCCTCAACAACCTGACGCTGATGGCGCTGACGATCGCGACCGGCTTCGTCGTCGACGACGCGATCGTGATGATCGAGAACATCGCGCGCTACATCGAGGCAGGGCGAGTCGCCGCTGCGAGGCGGCGCTCGAAGGGCGCGAAGCAGATCGGCTTCACGATCATCTCGCTGACGGTCTCGCTGATCGCGGTGCTGATCCCGCTGCTGTTCATGGGCGACGTCGTCGGGCGGCTGTTCCGCGAGTTCGCGATCACGCTGGCGGTGACGATCCTGATCTCGGCGGTGGTGTCGCTGACGCTGACGCCGATGATGTGCGCGCGGCTGCTGCGCCACACGCCGCCGGAGCGAGCAGGGCCGGTTCTACCGCGCGAGCGGCGCGGTCGTTCGACGCGGATGATCGCGCGCTACGGCCGGCATGCTGCGCCTGGGTGCTGCGACCACCAGCGCGCGACGCTGCTGGTCGCGCTCGGCGACGCTGGCGCTGACCGTCGTGCTCTACGTCGTCGTCCCAAGGGCTTCTTCCCGGTGCAGGACACCGGCGTGATCCAGGGCATCTCCGAGGCGCCGCAGACGATCTCGTTCGCGGCGATGGCGGAGCGCCAGCAGGCGCTGGCGACGGTCGATGCTGCACGATCCGGCGGTCGCGAGCCTGTCGTCGTTCATCGGCGTCGACGGCACCAACACGACGCTCAACAGCGGCCGCATGCTGATCAACCTGAAGCCGCACGCCGAGCGCGACGCGACGCGACCGAGGTCATCCGCCGGCTGCAGCGCAGCGCCGCCGAGCGTCGCCCGGCATCACGCTCTACATGCAGCCGGTGCAGGACCTGACGATCGAGGACCGCGTCAGCCGCACCCAGTACCAGTTCACCCTCGAGGACGCCGATCCGGCCGAGCTCGCGAGCTGGGTGCCGCGGCTGGTCGAGCGGCTGCGCGCAGCTGCCCGAGCTCGCCGACGTCGCGAGCGACCTGCAGGACGCGGGCCTGCAGGCGCTACGTCGACATCGACCGCGACGACCGCCGGCCGGCTCGGCATCACGCCGGCCGACGATCGACAACGCGCTGTACGACGCGTTCGGCCAGCGGCTGATCTCGACCATCTTCACCCAGACCAACCAGTACCGCGTCGTGCTGGAGGTCGAAGCCCGAGTTCCAGCAGGGCCCGCAGGCGCTCGACGACATCTACGTGCCGTCGGCGCGCCGGCGGCGAGCAGGTGCCGCTCGTCGACGGTCGCCGCGTCGTCGAGAAGCACGACGCCGCTCGCGATCAACCACCTGGGCCAGTTCCCGGCGGCGACGCATCTCGTTCAACCTCGCGCCCGGCGCGTCGCTCGGCGACGCGGTCGACGCGATCGACGGCGGCCGAGCAGGAGCTCGGGCTGCCGCCGAGCGTCGCAGACGCAGCTTCCAGGGCGCGGCGCTGGCGTTCCGGCGTCGCTCGACCAACACGCTGCTGCTGATCCTCGCGGCGATCGTCACGGTGTACATCGTGCTCGGCGTGCTCTACGAGAGCTACATCCACCCGATCACGATCCTGTCGACCCTGCCGTCGGCCGGCGTCGGCGCGCTGCTCGCGCTGCTGATCGCCGGCAACGACCTGAGCGTCATCGCGATCATCGGCATCATCCTGCTGATCGGCATCGTCAAGAAGAACGCGATCATGATGATCGACTTCGCGCTCGACGCCGAGCGCAAGCGAGGGCAAGACGCCGCGCGAGGCGATCTACCAGGCCTGCCTGCTGCGCTTCCGGCCGATCATGATGACGACGATGGCGGCGCTGCTCGGCGCGCTGCCGCTGATGCTCGGCACGCGGCGTCGGCTCCGAGCTGCGCCGTCCGCTGGGCATCACCATCGTCGGCGGCCTGATCGTGAGCCAGGTGCTGACGCTGTACACCACGCCGGTCATCTACCTCGCGTTCGACCGGCTCGCGGCGCGCGCTTGCGCGCGGCGCGCCGCGCGAGCGCGCGGTCGCGCGATGACGCAGCCGCGGACGGAGCCGATGAACCTCTCCGCGCCCTTCATCCGGCGGCCGGTCGCGACGACGCTGCTGACGCTCGGCGATCGCGCTCGCCGGCGCGCTCGCGTTTCGCCTGCTGCCGGTGGCGCCGCTGCCGCAGGTCGACTTCCCGACCATCTCGGTGTCGGCGTCGCTGCCCGGCGCGAGCCCGGAGACCATGGCGGCGACCGTGGCGACGCCGCTCGAGCGCGCAGCTCGGCCGCATCGCCGGCGTCACCGAGATGACCTCGTCGAGCGTCGCTCGGCATCGACGCGCGATCACGCTGCAGTTCGACCTCGACCGCGACATCGACGGCGCCGCGCGCGACGTGCAGGCGGCGATCAACGCCGCGCGCGGCGCTGCTGCCGACCGAGCCTGCCGAGCAACCCGACCTACCGCAAGGTCAACCCGGCCGACGCGCCGATCATGATCCTGGCGCTGACCTCCGACACGCTGACGCCGGGCGCAGATGTACGACGCCGCCTCGACGATGCTCGCGCAGAAGCTCTCGCAGGTGGAGGGCGTCGGCCAGGTGACCGTCGGCGGCAGCTCGCTGCCGGCGGTGCGCGTCGAGCTCAATCCCGACGCGCTCGAACAAGTACGGCATCGGCCTCGAGGACGTGCGCGCCGCGCATCGCCGCGACCAACGCCAACCGGCCGAAGGGCGATCGTCGAGGACGGCGACCGGCACTGGCAGATCGACGCCAACGACCAGGCGAAGACGCGCCGCCGAGTACCTGCCGCTGATCGTCGCCTACCGCAACGGCGCGGCGGTGCGGCTCGCCGACGTCGGCCGAGGTCGTCGACTCGGTCGAGGACCTGCGCAACGCCGGGCTCGCCAACGGCAAGCCCGGCGGTGCTGCTGATCATCTTCCGCCAGCCCGGCGCCAACATCATCGAGACCGTCGACCGCGTCCAGCGCGCTGCTGCCGCAGCTGCGGGCGTCGATCCCCGGCGCGATCGACCTGACGGTCGGCGATGCGACCGCACGCCGACGATCCGCGCCTCGCTGCGCGACGTCGAGCGCACGCTGCTGATCGCCGTCGTGCTGGTGATCCTGGTCGTGTTCGCTGTTCCTGCGCAACGTGCCGCGCGACGCTGATCCCGAGCGTGGCCGTGCCGGTGTCGCTGGTCGGCACGTTCGGCGTCATGTACCTGCTCGGCTACAGCCTCGACAACCTGTCGCTGATGGCGCTGACGATCGCCACCGGCTTCGTCGTCGACGACGCGATCGTCGTGCTCGAGAACATCACGCGCCACATCGAGGCGGGCATGCCGCCGCTGCGAGGCGGCGCTGCGGGGCGCGCGCGAGGTCGGCTTCACCGTGCTGTCGATGAGCCTGTCGCTGGTCGCGGTGTTCATCCCGATCCTGCTGATGGGCGGCATCGTCGGCCGGCTGTTCCGCGAGTTCGCGGTCACGCTGTCGGTCGCGATCGCTGATCTCGCTGGTGGTGTCGCTGACCACGACGCCGATGATGTGCGCGCGGCTGCTGCGGCCGGCGCGACGCGGCGCCGGCCGGGCCGCCTCGCACCGCGCCGAGCGAGCGCGCGTTCGACGTGGCTGCTGCGCGGCTACGACGCGACGCCTCGCCTGGGCGCTGCGCGCACCGGCGTCGCTCGATGCTGCTGCTGCTCGGCGGCGACGGTCGCGCTCAACGTCTACCTCTACGTCGATCGTGCCCAAGGGCTTCTTCCCGCAGCAGGACACCGGCCGGCTGATCGGCGGCATCCAGGCCGACCAGGGCATCTCGTTCCAGGCGATGCGCGGCGAAGCTCGCCGAGTTCATCGACGATCGTGCGGCGACGACCCGGCGGTCGAGAACGTGGTCGGCTTCACCGGCGGCGGCGCAGGCGCAACTCGGGGCTGCATGTTCGTCGCGCTGAAGCCGCTCGCCGAGCGCAACGAGTCCGGCCGACCAGGTCGATCGCGCCGGCTGCGCGGCAAGCTCGCGAAGGTGCCCGGCGCGAGCCTGTTCCTGCAGCCGGTGCAGGACATCCGCATCGGCGGGCGCTCGGCCAACGCGCAGTACCAGTACACGCTGCAGGCCGACGACCTCGACGAGCTGCGCGCCTGGGCGCCGCGGATCCGGCGCGCGCTGTCCGCAGCTGCCCGAGCTCGCCGACGTCAACACCGACCAGCAGGACAAGGGGCTGCAGACCACGCTGGTCATCGACCGCGACGCCGCGGCGCGGCTCGGCATCACCGCGCGGATGATCGACGACGACGCTCAACGACGCCTTCGGCCAGCGGCAGGTCTCGACCATCTACACGCCGCTCAACCAGTACCACGTGGTGATGGAGGTGGCGCCGCAGTTCTGGCAGACGCCCGGAGGCGCTGAAGCACGCTCTACGTGCAGTCCGCCGACCGGCGCGCAGGTGCCGCTGTCGGCGCTTCGCGCACTTCGAGCCCGACCGACACGCCGCTCGCGGTCAACCACCAGGGCCAGTTCGCCGGCGTCGACGATCTCGTTCAACCTGGCGCCCGGCGTGTCGCTGTCGGCGAGGCGACGGCAGCGCGATCGAGCGACGCGCTGCGCGCGAGCTCGGCATGCCCGACGACGCATCCGCGGCAGCTTCCAGGGCACGGCGCAGGCGTTCCAGGCCTCGCTCGCGAGCCAGCCGCTGCTGATCCTCGCGGCGCTGGTCACGCGTCTACATCGTGCTCGGCATGCTCTACGAGAGCTACGTCCACCCGCTCACGATCCTGTCGACGCTGCCGTCGGCGGGCGTCGGCGCGCTGCTCGCGCTGCTGCTGTTCGACACCGAGTTCAGCGTCATCGCGCTGATCGGCGTCATCCTGCTGATCGGCATCGTCAAGAAGAACGCGATCATGATGATCGACTTCGCGCTCGAGGCCGAGCGCGAGCGACGGCCTGACGCCGCGAGGAGGCGATCTTCGAGGCCTGCCTGCTGCGCTTCCGGCCGATCATGATGACGACGATGGCGGCGCTGCTCGGCGCGCTGCCGCTGGCGCTGGGCACCGGCGACGGCGCCGAGCTGCGCCGGCCGCTGGGCATCGCGATCGTCGGCGGCCTGATCGTCAGCCAGATGCTGACGCTCTACACGACGCCGGTCGTCTACCTGTACCTCGACCGCTTCCGGCTGTGGGCAGGCCGGCGCCGGGCGCGGCCGCGGCCAGGTCGCGCAGGCGCGCCGTGCGACTGGCAGCTGGAGGCGCGGGCGATGACTCCGCGGCGGACGCCGCGGCATCGCGCTGCTCGCCGGCACGCTCGCGCTCGCCGGCTGCATCGTCGGCCCGGACTACGTGCGCCCGTCGACGCCGGTGCCCGCGCGTACAAGGAGAGGCGGGCTGGAAGGTCGCGCAGCCGCGCGACGACGCCTGCGCGGCGACTGGTGGACGTGTTCGGCGACCCCGGCTCGACCGGCTGGAGCGCAGGTCGAGGTGTCCAACCAGACGATCGCCGCGGCCGCGGCGCAGATGCGCGCGGCGCAGGCGGCCACGCAGGCCGCGCGCGCCGCGCTGTTCCCGAGCCTCGGCGGCGGCGCGTCGGCGACGCGCGGCGCCCGCGCGGGCACCACGTCGGGCGGCGGAACGTACTCGGTTTCGAACGTCGACAACGTGCTGCTCGACGCCGGCTGGGAGATCGACCTGTGGGGCCGCGTGCAGCGGACCGTCGAGGCGAGCGCGCGCACGGCGCAGGCGAGCGCCGCCGATCTCGCCGCGGCCACGCTGTCGGTGCAGGCGCAGCTCGCGCAGGACTACTTCCTGCTGCGCGTGCAGGATGCGCAGAGCGAGCTCCTGCAGGACACCGCCGCCGACTACGAGCGCTCGCTGGAGCTGACGCGCAACCAGTACGCCGCCGGCATCGTCGGTCGCGGCGACGTCGTGCAGGCCGAGACGCAGCTCAAGGCGACGCAGGCGCAGGCGATCGACGCGCGCCTCCCGCGCGCGCAGCTCGAGCACGCGATCGCGGTGCTGGTCGGCAAGCCGCCGTCCGAGCTCGCGATCGCGCCGCAACCGCTGCGGCGCGGTCTTTCCCGCGCCGCCGGTCGCCGTGCCCTCGGAGCTGCTCGAGCGCCGGCCCGACATCGCCGCCGCCGAGCGGCGCGTGGCCGCGGCCAACGCGCAGATCGGCGTCGCGCAGGCCGCGTTCTTTCCGCGCTGTCGCTGTCGGCGGTCGGCGGGTTCCAGAGCTCCGCGATCGGCAGCCTGCTGACGCTGCCGAGCCGGTTCTGGTCGCTCGGCCCGGCGCTCGCGCAGCCGCTGTTCGACGCCGGCCTGCGCAGCGCGCAGAAGGAGCAGGCGATCGCCCAGTACGACGCGACCGTCGCCGGCTACCGGCAGACGGTGCTGACGGCGTTCCAGGAGGTCGAGGACAACCTCGCCGCGCTGGCCCTGCTGGAGCAGCGAAGCCGCGGTGCAGGACGAGGCGGTCGCGGCCGCGCGCGAAGCCGCGGCGATCGCCACCAACCAGTACAAGGCGGGCACGGTGAGCTACCTCGCGAGTCGTCGTGCTGCAGGCGGCGGCGCTCAACAACGAGCGGACCGCGCTCGCGCTGCTGGCGCGCCGCCTGGCCGCCAGCGTCGCACTGATCAAGGCGCTGGGCGGCGGCTGGAGCGCGACGAGCCTCGCACAGGCGCCGCGATGACCGCGGCAATGGCGGCCCCGGCGACGTCCCGTCGGCCGCCGCGGCTGCGGCGCCGAGCTACAGCCCCGCCTGCTGAAGGCGCGCCCGAGGCCGGCCTCGATCGCGTACCACTTCCACTTGGGCACCGGCTGGAGGGCCATCGTCAGCCCGGCCGTGCCGCGCGTCGGCTTGCCGTCGACGAGCTCGTAGGTGAGCGCCGGCAGCTGGTCGACCCCGACGTTGCACGACCAGTTGTCGCGGTTCCTCACCGTGCAGTCGGTGAACTTACCCGACGGTGCCTTCGAGCCGCGGACCCAGTAGATCACCTCGTGCCGGCTCTGGCTCGCCCGGAACGCGTAGCGCGGTCCCGCGACGAGACGGCCCGTGCAGCGATCGCCGTCCCACGTCCCGTCCGCGCATTCGACCGTGTAGATCGTCCGCTCGCCCTGCAGCGTGATGTGGTCGCTGGCCCAGATCAGCGCCGCCAGCGCTCCCAACACCGCGAGGCCGGCGGCGACCTGCGCGAAGCGCCGCTGTCGCAGCGACTGGGCGGTGGGCGGGTTCGAAGCGGCGGAATGCCCGGGCCTCGGCTCGGGTGGCGATGGCGATTCGGGCGACACGTATTGAACTGGCGGCGGGCAGGCGAATGATTCGGGGCCACGCTACGCCGATGTCCGGCGAGGGTCAAGAAACGCCGGCGGCGACCGTGGCGCCGGGCATGCGGGGGTCGGAGGTGGTAGCATCGCGCGCTTCGCGGCGGCCACGAGGCCTTCCCGGGCCGGCCGCACCCACTTTCGAGGAGTCCTCCCGTGCTGCTCCATCGCCTCGCCACCCTGGCCGCGGCGGCGGCCATGACCGCCCTGCTGGCCATGCCGTCGCTCGCGCAGACCAAGAAGCGGATCGACAAGGCCGCCGACCTGCCGCGCTTCACCTACAAGATCGACGGCAAGCTGGAGGACCTGGTCCGCGACGAGGCGAAGTTCAAGCCGTTCGCCGCGCAGCTGCGCAAGGACTTCGACTCCGTGCTCGCGCAGTACGACATCGGCGACAAGGCGACCGAGCGCCAGCTCCTCGCCACGCTGATGCAGCTCGACTGGCTCGAGGGCAGGTACGACGACGCGATGAAGCGCTCCGCGCAGATCCGGGCGCTGGAGGAGAAGCCCTCGGACAAGATCACGTCGGGCATGCTGCTGCGGGCGATGGACGGCGCGCGGCGCAAGACCGGCAGCACGACGTCGCCGGCCTACGTCGAGGAAACGGGCCGGCTGCTCGCGGCCGAGCTGAAGACGATGCCGTACCCGACGGTGGCCAACACCATCAAGGAAGTGAACCAGGGCGCCGAGCTGGTCGGCGAGAACCTCGTCCTCGGCCAGGTCCGCGAGGTGCTGCAGCCGACGGTCGACAAGGCCGGCTCGCTGTCGTCGGACCTCGCCCCGGCGATCGTCAGCTCGCGCTACCTGCTGGTCACGCGGCTGCCGCTGAAGCAGACGCTGATCTCGACGTACGGCGCGTACCTCGCCGCCAACAAGGTCGAGAAGCCCGACATCTGGGCCGCGCGCGACGTCGCGCTGCCGCCGGGCCGCAACTACCCGCCGGTCAACGTCGCCGTCTGGGACAGCGGCGTCGACACCGCGCTCTTCCCGGGCCGCGTCGTCATGGACGGCGGCAAGCCGGCGGTGATCGCGTTCGACCTCAAGTCCGATCCGGCGACGGGCGAGCTGTATCCGATCCCGGCCGAGCTCAAGAGCCGCATCCCGCAGCTCAAGTCGACGCTGAAGGGCCTGTCCGACCTGCAGTCGAACATCGACTCGCCCGACGCTTCCGCGGTCAAGAAGATGCTGTCGACGATGAAGCCCGACGAGTACAAGAAGACGATCGAGGAAATCGGACTCGCCGGCAATTACGTCCACGGCACGCACGTCGCCGGCATCACCATGGCCGGCAACCCCTACGCGCGGCTGGTCACGGCGCGCATCGAGTTCGACCACAAGCTGATCCCCGACCCGTGCCCCTCGCGCGAGCTGACCGAGAAGGGCGCGAGGGCGGTCCAGGCCTACGTCGACTTCATGAAGAAGAACGACGTCCGCGTCGCCAACATGAGCTGGGGCGGCAGCGTCAAGGGCTACGAGCAGACGCTCGAGCTGTGCAACATCGGCAGGACCGCCGACGAGCGCAAGGCGATCGCGCGCGAGTACTTCGACATCGAGCTCGCCGCGTTCCGCAAGGCGATCGCCAGCGCGCCGGACATCCTCTTCGTCACGTCGGCCGGCAACTCGAACAGCGACTCGACGTTCGTCGAGGCGTATCCGGCCGGCGTCGTCGCGCCGAACATGATCTCGGTCGGCGCGGTCGACCGCGCCGGCGACGAGGCGTCGTTCACCAGCTACGGCCCGACGGTGGTGGTGCACGCCAACGGCTACCAGGTCGAGAGCGTGATCCCCGGCGGCGAGACGCTCGCCGAGTCGGGCACGTCGATGTCGTCGCCGCAGGTGGCGAACCTCGCCGCCAAGATCCTGGCGGTCAACCCGAAGCTCAAGCCCGCCGAGGTGATCGCCATCATCCGCGACACCGCGGAAACGACGGCCGATGGCCGGCGCGTGCTGGTGAACCCGGCGAAGGCGGTTGCCGCCGCCCAGGCGAAGGCCCGTTAGCGCCTGCGCCGTCGCGCGGCGTGCCTGATCCAAGATTCGCTTCCCATGCCAAGCTCCGGACACCCGAAGGCTGCCCCGATGCTCCACGCGATGCACGAGATGCCGCGCGCCCCGCTGCTCCGGCCGGACCGATTGCGCGCCCTGGCGGGCGCGCTCGTCCTCCTCTGGGCCGGCGCCGCCGGTGCCGAGTGGAAGACGATCGGGACGGGAACAGGCACCGGGACCGAGGCCGGGCCCCGCATCGCCTACGACACCGCCCAGGTCCGGTTCGAGCCGCCGCACGTCACGACGTGGACCCGCGTCGTGCTGCCGGCAGTCGCCACGCTCGGCGACGGCATCCGCTACCGGTCGGTGCTGCAGAAGGTCGTCGTCGACTGCGGCGCGCGGACCTGGGGCGTGACGCACTCCGACTTCTTCGCGAGCGCGGACGCGACCGGCATCCCCGTGTTCAGCGAGACGCGGCCGCGCGGGGAGTGGGAGCTCAATCCGGCGCGCGCGGGCTCGACCGGCGACCGGCTGATCCGCGCGCTGTGCACGACGCCGCGGCCGTGGTGATCGCGGCGGCACGCACGCCCGACGGCGCTTCCGCCCCGGCGGGCGGCGTCCCGGACGACGGGCGAACGGCGCGCCCGCGTTAGAATGACCGGGTGAGCGCACGCTCCGCGCTGCAACCGCCGGGAGACGACCATCACCTACCGAACCCTGCTCGTCCACGTCGACGACAACGAGAATTGCCGGCGCCGGATCGAGGCCGCCGGGCGCCTCGCCCACGACTTCGGCGCGCAGCTGATCGGCGCGTACCTGGTGTCGACGCCGGCGCTGACGCCCTCGGTGTCCGCGCTGCTGCCCGAGGCGATCGTCGCCGGGCGGCTGCGCGAGAGCGGCGAGGCGCAGGAAGCGGCCGAGGAAAGCTTCCGCGCGGCCGTGCCCGCTGAGCTCGCCGACGCCGTCTGGCGCGCGCCGGCGGGCGACCCGGCCCGCGCGATCGTCGTGCACGCCCGCGCGGCGGACCTGGTCGTGATCGGCCAGCCCGATCCCGGCGCCCCCGACACCGCGTTCGCGGCCAGCCTCGCCAACGCGGCGATCCTCGCGTCCGGACGGCCGGTCCTGGTGCTGCCCTACGTCGGCGTCGACGGCCCGATCGGCCAGACGGTGATGGTCGCGCTCGACACCAGCCGGCAGTCGGCGCGCGCGGTGTCCGACGCGCTGCCGCTGCTCGCGCGCGCCCGCAAGGTCATCCTGCTGTCGATCACGACCAATGCCAGCGAGGAGCTCGACGACGCGCACGCCCGCCAGCACGCCGCCGCCCACCTCGCCGCCCACGGCATCGACGCCGAGGTGCGCCACCTCGATCTCCCCGACGTCCCGATCGGCGAGATGCTGCTGTCGCAGGCCGCCGACCTCGGCGCCGACCTGATCGTGATGGGCGCGTACGGCCACACCCGGTTCCAGGAGATCGTCCTCGGCGGCGTCACGCGCACGATGCTGGAGGCGATGACGGTGCCGGTGCTGATGTCCCATTGACCGCCATGAGCGCTCCTCATGCCCTCCGCCGCGCGGCGGCCCTGCTCCTCGGCCTGCTGCTCGCGCTCCCCGCGCACGCCATCCTGCAGCCCGGCGACCGCGCGCCCGGCTTCTCCGCGCCCGCTTCGCTCGGCGGCAGCGTCTTCACGTTCGCGCTCGCCGACGCGCTGAAGAAGGGGCCCGTCGTGCTCTACTTCTACCCGGCCGCGTTCACGCAGGGCTGCACGATCGAGGCGCACCTCTTCGCCGAGGCGACCGACCGCTTCCAGGCGCTCGGCGCGACGGTGATCGGCGTGTCGGGCGACGACATCGAGACGCTGAAGCGCTTCTCGGTCAGCGAGTGCCGGAGCAAGTTCGCCGTCGCGGCCGACGGCGACCGCTCGATCATGAAGTCCTACGACGCGGTGATGGTCCCCGGCACGTCGTACGCGAAGCGGGCGTCGTACGTGATCGCGCCCGACGGCACGATCGTCTACGCGTACTCGGACCTCTCCCCCGACAAGCACGTCGAGAACACGCTGTCCGCGCTGAAGGCGTGGCGCGCGAAGCAGAAACCCTGAGCCCGCTGCCGGCGCAGGGGAACGCCGCACCGGTGAACGACAACCCTAGAGGAGGACGAGGATGGGCAACCACACGTACAAGCTGCTGGAACTGACCGGAACGTCGAACACGTCGATCGAGGACGCGATCGGCAACGCCATCGCCAGGGCGGCCAAGACGATGCGCAACATGCACTGGTTCAACGTCGTCGAGACGCGCGGCACGATCGTCGGCGACAAGGTCGGCCAGTGGCAGGTGACGATCAAGGTCGGGTTCACGCTGGACGACTAGCACCGAGCCGACGCCCGATCCGCTGGCGCGGAAGCAGCTGCCGCCTACTTGGCGGCGGGCGCGGGCTCCGCCGGCGCCGTGTACTCCTCCCACGCGGTGACCGCGTCGGCGGCGTACATCAGCGACGGCCCGCCGCCCATGTAGATCGCGACCCCCAGCGTCTCCTCGAACTCGGCGCGGGTGGCGCCGAGCTTCACCAGCGCGGCGACGTGGTAGCCGATGCAGCCGTCGCAGTGCGAGGCGACGCCCAGCGCGAGGCAGATCAGCTCCTTGGTCTTCGGGTCGAGCGCGCCGCCCTTCAGCGCCGCCTGCGCCAGCGCCGTCCAGCCCGCCATCGTCTCGGGCATCGCGGTCCGCAGCTTCCGGGTCGAGGCGGATATCGAACGCGTGATCTCGCGGTAGCTCTTGCTCATCGCCAATCTCCGTTGTCGGTTGCCGCCCGGTCGCGCGGGCGGTTCACCGCGCAGCATCGCGCGGCCGCGGCCGTCCTGTCCGTGACCTGGGTCACACGGAATTGGGGTCAGACACTACTTTTCGCGAAAAGTAGTGTCTGACCCTAATTCCGTGACCCTGCTTCCTAGTCGAGCGTGCGGCGGTAGAAGGAGAGGCCCAGCGCGATCACCGCCAGCATGAACGCGGCGATCGGCCAGACGTGCGGCCACAGGTCGGCGAAGCGGGCTGCCCTTCAGCAGCATGCCGCGCACCAGCACGAGGAAGTGCGTCAGCGGCAGCACGTTGCCGATCGCCTGCGCCCACTCGGGCATGCCGCGGAACGGGAACATGAAGCCCGACAGCAGGATCGACGGCAGGAAGAAGAAGAACGTCATCTGCATCGACTGCAGCTGGTTGCGCGCGAGCGACGAGAACGTGATGCCGAGCGTCAGGTTGGCGGCGATGAACAGCAGCACGACGCAGAACAGCGCGGCGAGGCTGCCCAGCATCGGCACGCCGAACAGGAACGCGCGCGCCAGCAGGATCAGCGTGACCTGCACGCAGCCCGATCATGATGTAGGGGACGATCTTGCCGGTCATCACCTCGATCGGCAGCGCCGGCGTGGCGAGCAGGTTCTCGAAGGTGCCGCGCTCGCGCTCGCGCGTCATCGCGAGGCCCGTCATCAGCACCATCGTCATCGTCAGGATCGTGCCGAGCACGCCCGGGCACGATGTTGTACGCGGTCACGCCCTCCGGGTTGTAGCGCCGGTGCACGCGCACGTCGACCGGCGCCGGGCGCTCGCGGCCGGCGGCGCCTTCGCGAGCGCGCCGGCGAGGTCGCGCGCGAGCGCCGTCGGCGCGATGCCGCTGCACGGCGGCGACGGCGTTGGACACGGCCGTCGGGTCGGTGGCGTCCGCCTCGACCAGCAGCTGCGGCGTCTCGCCGCGCACCAGCCTGGCGCGAGAAGTCGGCCGGAATGGTGACGACGAACTGCACGTCGCCGCGCGCCAGCAGCGCCTCGGCTTCGGCCTCGGTGCGCCGGCCGGCTGACGATGCGGAAGTAGCCGGTGTTCTCCAGCGCGGCGACGAAGCTGCGCGCGAAGATGCCGGGGTCGGCGCTGCAGCACCGCGGTCGGCAGGTGCTTGGGGTCGGTGTTGATCGCGTAGCCGAACAGGATCAGCTGCAGCACCGGGATGCCGATGATCATGCCGAAGGTCAGCCGGTCGCGCTTCAGCTGGATGAATTCCTTCACGCAGATGCCGATCCAGCGCGACAGCGAGAACCTGGCGCATCGCTCATGGCGCGCCCTCCGTCGGCGGCGCCGCTGCATCAGCTGGATGAACACGTCCTCGAGGCCCGGCGTCGATCTGCTGCCAGCGATACGCGCGGGTCGCGCGCCGCCTCGCCCACGGTGCGCTCGAGGAGCTCGCGGTCGTGGCCGGTGACGTGCAGCGTGGAGCCGAACTGCGTCACCTGCTCGACCCCGGGCCGCCCGCGCAGCGTCGCTGCGAGCGCGGCGGGATCGGGCCCGGTCACCTCCCACGCGACGAGCTTCGCCGCTGCGACGACCTCGGCCGCGGTGCCGGTCGCGAGCAGCCTGCCCTCGAAGATGTAGGCGAGCCGGTGGCAGCGCTCGGCCTCGTCCATGTAGTGCGTGGAGACGAGCACCGCGATGCCCTGCCCCGCCAGCGCGTGGATCTCGTCCCAGAAGTCGCGCCGCGCCTTCGGGTCGACGCCCGCCGTCGGCTCGTCGAGCAGCAGCAGCTGCGGCCGGTGCAGCATGCAGGCGGCGAGCGACGAGCCGCTGCTTCCAGCCGCCGGACAGCGCGCCGGCGAGCTGGTCGCGCCGCGCGGCGAGGCCCAGCTCCTCGATCGCCGCGCCGACGACGCGCGCGCGGTCGGCGATCCCGTACATCCGCGCGACGAAATCGAGGTTCTCGCGGATCGTCAGGTCCTCCCACAGCGAGAAGCGCTGCGTCATGTAGCCGACCTCGCGCTTGATCGCGGAGGTCTCGCGGATCACGTCGAAGCCGAGGCAGGTGCCGCTCGCCGCTGTCGGGCGTCAGCAGCCCGCAGAGCATCCGGATCGACGTCGTCTTGCCGCTGCCGTTGGGACCGAGGAACCGAAGATCTCGCCGCGCGTTCACCTGCAGCGAGAGATCCCGGACGACGTGCTTGTCGCCGAAGTGCTTGTTCAGGCCGCGGACGTCGATCGCGGCGGATTCGGCGATCACGGGCGTGCCAGCGTCACGTCCACCGGCTGCCCGGGCCGCAGCCGCGGCGCGTCGGCCGCGGCCGGCCGCGCCTCGACGAGGAAGACGAGCTTCGCCCGCGACTCGCGGCTGTAGATGACGGGCGGCGTGTACTCGGCCTGCGGCGAGACGTACGAGATCTCGGCCGCGATCGGCGCCGGGCAGCCGTCGCAGCTGACCGTCACCTTCTGCCCCGGAGCGCAGCGCGCCGACCAGCGTCTCGGGCGCGTAGAAGCGGATCTTGATGTTGCCGGGCGGCAGCAGGCTCGCGACGGGGCTGCCGGCGGGCACCGACTCGCCGACGCGGAAGTACGTGTCGTAGACGAGCGCCGCCGCGGGCGCGAGGCCGGTCTTCTGGTCGAGGCGG
The DNA here is from genome assembly GCA_963832705.1 of uncultured beta proteobacterium. Classification (GTDB taxonomy): domain Bacteria; phylum Pseudomonadota; class Gammaproteobacteria; order Burkholderiales; family Casimicrobiaceae; genus CAIWHR01. The sequence continues at coordinate 167,885 of CAWHVP010000015.1, forward strand.
ACCTTCGCCTGCGCGCGCTCGGCCTCGGCCGCCTCGATCGTCGCGCGCAGCGCGTCGAGCTCCGGCTTGCGGCCGAGCGCCTGCAGGCCGACCGCCATCGCGGCGCGCGTCTCGGCGACCCGGGCGACGTCGCGATCGTATGCGGCCTTCGCCTCGTCGAGGCGCGCCTGCGAGACGAAGCCGTCCTTGAACAACTTCTGCGCCTGGCCGAGCTGCGTGCGCGACAGCGCCAGCGCCGCCGCCGCGCTGTCGGACTGCGCGCGGATGACGTCGAGCTCGGCCGCGCGCCGCCCTTCGCCGAGGTTCGCGAGCTGCGCCTGCGCGGAGCGGATCCGGGCCGCCGCGGCATCGACGGCGGCCTGCTCGGCCCCGTGCTCGAGCACGAAGAGGCGCGCGCCCGCCGCGACCTGCTGCCCGCGCGCGACGTCGAGCGTCTCGAGGATGCCCGCGTACGGCGAGGCGACGTACACGAACTCGCCCTCGGCATAGCCCTGCAGGCTGCCGCCGCGGTCGTTCGAGCAGCCGGCGGCGAGCGCACCGGCGCCGCACAGCAGCGCGAGCACCCGGGCGCAATCCGACCACCGGCGTTCTCGGATCGTCATCATCGTCGGTCCTGCGGCGATTCTACCCCGCGGCAAACATGAGATCATCGACGGATGCCCAACGACCTGCCGTATCACTCGCTCACCAATCTCTCCGCGCACCTCGCGCGCGGCGACCTCACGTCGGTCGATCTCGTGCAGGCCTGCCTCGACCGCATCGCCCGGCTCGACCCGCAGCTGCACGCGTTCGTCGACGTCTGGGCCGACAGCGCGCTCGCCTGCGCGCAGGCCGCCGATCTCGAGCGCGAGGCCGGGATGACGCGCGGCGCGCTGCACGGGCTGCCGATCGCGCTGAAGGACCTCGTCCACGTCGCCGGGCGGCAGACGACCGCGGGCTCGAAGAGCTGGACGGGGCGCATTTCCGACGAGACGGCCACCATCGCCGAACGGCTGCTCGCGGCCGGCATGATCCCGCTGGGCAAGACGCACATGGTCGAGTTCGCGTTCGGCGGCTGGGGCAGGAACGAGCCGATGGGCGCGCCCTGGAACCCGTGGGACACGGCCACGCACCGCGTGTGCGGCGGCTCGTCGTCCGGCTCCGCCGCCGCCGTGGCCGCGGGGCTCGTCCCGGCGGCGATCGGCTCCGACACCGGCGGCTCGGTGCGCATTCCGGCGGCGCTGTGCGGGCTCACCGGATTGAAGACCACGTACGGCCTCGTCAGCCTCGCCGGCGTCGTGCCGCTGTCGGCGACGCTCGACTCGATCGGCCCGCTCGCGCACAGCGTCGACGACGTCGCGCTGCTGACCGCGGCGATGGCCGGCGCCGACCCGCGCGATCCGCCGACGCTAGGCCAGCCGCGCGTCGACTTCGCCGCGGCGCTCGCCGGCGAGCCCGACCTCGCCGGCCGGCGGATCACCTGCCTCGCGCCCGAGTCGATGCCGGCGGGGACGACCGCCGACGTGCTGCGCGTCTTCGACGACGCGGTGGCGGCGCTGCGCGACCTGGGTGCCGTCGTCGACGTGGCGCGCTTTCCGCTGGACTTCACCGAGCTCGCGGCGCGCAACGGCCGGATCATCGCCGCCGAGGCCTACACCGTCCACCGCGCCTACATCGCCGACCCGGCGCTGCCGATCGATCCGTGGGTGCGCCGGCGGATGCTGTCCGGGCAGGCGATCTCCGCGGCCGACTACCTCGACGAGCTCGCGGCGCGGCGGCGCGCGATGGGCGGGTTCGCCGAGTGGATGCGCGGCCGCGACGCGCTGCTGACGCCGACGCTGCCGATCACCGCGACCCCCGTCCACGAAGTCGACGAGGCGACGACGCCGCTCGCGACGTTCACGCGCGCCGCGAACTATCTCGGCGGGTGCGCGCTGTCGCTGCCGGCCGGCCACGCGCGCGACGGCCTGCCGATCGGCGTGCAGCTGATGGGGGCTCCGTTCGCCGACGCGACGCTGGTGCGCCTCGGGCGCGCGTTCCAGCTGGCGACCGACTGGCACCTGCGGCGGCCGGACCTGTCCGCCTGGGAGCAATAAGTAGGGTCAGACACTACTTATCGCAGGAAGTAGTGTCTGACCCTACTTCCGTGGGTTCGGCTATCATCGGGGATCTCTCCCGAATCCCGGTCATGTCCTCCGCAAACCCGCAAGCTTCGGCCGCTGCGCCCGCCGGCGCGACGTCTCCCGACAGCACTGCCGCGACCCGCCTGCTCTCCCTCTACCGCACGATGGCGCGCATCCGCGCCTTCGAGGACGCCGCCGAGATCGCGAGCCAGGGCGGCGTGCAGGCCTGGGGGCTCGAGGCGTCGGCCACGCCGGCGCTGGTGCGCGGGCCGCTGCACCTGTCGACCGGGCAGGAGGCGGTCGCCGCCGGCGTGTGCGCCAATCTGCTGCGCGACGACCTGCTGACGTCGACGCATCGCGGCCACGGCCACACGCTGGCCAAGGGCGCCGACGTCGACCGGATGATGGCGGAGCTGTTCGGCAAGGCCGCGGGCACCAACCAGGGCAAGGGCGGCTCGATGCACATCGCCGACTTCTCGGTCGGCATGCTGGGCGCGAACGGCGTCGTCGCGGCCGGACTGCCGATCGCCGTCGGCGCCGCGCACGCGCTGAAGATTCTCCGGCAGCCGCGGATCGTCGCCTGCTTCTTCGGCGACGGCGCGGTCAACCGCGGCCCGTTCCTCGAGGCGCTGAACTGGGCCGTCGTCTACCGGCTGCCCGTGCTGTTCGTCTGCGAGGACAACCGCATCTCGGCGACCACGCCCACCGCGACCATGACCGCGGGGCCGGGCGCGGCCGCGCGCGCCGAGAGCCTCGGCGTGCCCGCGGAGCGCGTCGACGGCAACGACGTCGAGGCGGTCGACGCGGCGGCGGCGCGCCTGGTCGCCGCCGTGCGCGGCGGGGCCGGGCCGCGACTGCTGCACGCGGTGACCTACCGGTTCAAGGGCCACGTCTCCGTCGATCCCGCCGCCTACCGCGACCCGGCCGAGGTCGCGCAGGCGCTGGCCAACGATCCGCTGAAGCTGGCGCGCGACAAGCTCGGCGCGCGCGGCGTGCCCGCCGCGGACGTCGACGCGATCGACGCCGCGGCCCGGGCCGAGATCGCCGCGGCGCAGGCCTTCGCCGCCGCCGCGCCGTGGCCCGATCCCGCGGCCGCGTACACCGACATCCAGAACACCGGAGCCGGCCAATGGCGCTGATGACCTACGCGCAGGCGGCCGCGACCGCGCTCGCCGAGGCGATGCGCGCCGACCCGAACGTCGTCGCGCTGGGCGAGGACCTGGGGCGCGGCGGCATCTTCGGGCAGTACCGCGGGCTGCAGCAGGAGTTCGGTCCGGAGCGCGTCATCGACACGCCGATCTCCGAGGCGGCGATCATGGGCGCCGCCGTCGGCATGGCGCTCGCCGGCCTGCGCCCGGTCGTCGAGATGCGCGTCGTCGACTTCGCGCTGTGCGCGATCGACGAGCTCGTCAACCAGGCGGCGAAGAACCGCTACATGTTCGGCGGCCAGGGCCGCGTGCCGCTGGTCGCGCGGATGCCCATCGGCCTGTGGACGGCCTCGGCGGCGCAGCACTCGCAGTCGCTCGAGGCGTGGTTCGCGCACATCCCCGGGCTCACCGTCGTCGCGCCGGCGATTGCCGCCGACAACTACGGCCTCCTCGGCAGCGCGCTCGCGTCGGGCGACCCGGTCGTCTACCTCGAGCACAAGGAGCTGTGGGGCCACAGCGGCGACGTCGAGCCGGGCGTTCAGGTACCGCTGGGCGCGGCCCGCATCGTGCGCCCCGGCCGCGACCTCACGATCGTCAGCTGGTCGCGCGCCGTGCAGACCTGCGCCGACGCCGCCGACCGAGCTCGCGCAGGGCGGGATCGACGCCGAGGTCATCGACCTGCGCACGATCTGGCCGTGGGACCGGCGGACGGTGCTCTCCTCGGCCGCGCGCACCGGCGCGCTGCTGGTCGTGCACGAAGCCGTGCAGGTCGGCGGCTTCGGCGCGGAGATCGCGGCCGCCGCCGCCGAGGAAACCGGCTGCCGGATCCGGCGCCTCGGCGCGCCGCGCATTCCGTCCGGATACTCGAAGCCGCTGGAAGACGAATCGCGCGTGACGGCGGCCGGCGTCGTCGCGGCCGCGCGCGCACTCGCCGGCCGCTAGCACGCCGCATCCCGCCCCCGGAATGCGCTATCCTTTCGCCGCCCGACGCCTACCGATCCACCGCCTGCCATGAGCCACAAGCACGAGAACCTGATCCGCGCGATCTTCCACGACCCCATCAGCGGGAACATCCAGTGGCGGGAGATCGAGTCGCTGCTGCGCCACCTCGGCGCGACGCTGGAGTCGCTGTCGGGCACGCGCGTGCGCGTCAAGCTGAACGGCGCCGAAGGCATCCTGCACCGCCCGCACGGCGGGAGCACGCTCGGCCGCCAGGACGTCCAGCATCTGCGCGAGTACCTCGCGCACGCCCGGATCACGCCGTCGCTGTACGAGGCCGGCAACAAGGGCTAGAGCGACCGCGCGCCACCGGCGCTACGAACGCGGCTTCGCCGGGGCCGACTCGGTCCCGAACAGCGGCAGCGTCCTGTCCTCGGCAACGAGCGCCGCGGCCGGTGCCGCGGCCATCGCCTGCGCGACCGCCGCCGGGCACAGCGAACCGGCCCGCACGCCGAGCAGCCGCAGCCGCCGTTCGAGCGGCACGCGCTTCAGGCACTGTCCGGCCGCGCGCCGGATCGCTGCCGCGTCCTGCGTCGGCAGGTCGAGCGTCAGGTCGCGCGTGACGGTCCGGAAGTTGTCGTAGCGCAGCTTCAGGCCGATCGTCTTCGCGGCATAGCCCTTGCGCTGCGAGATCGCCCGCGACCCCCGCGCACAGGCCGGTGAAGATCCGCGAGAGCTCGCTGCGATCGCGCGTGGCCGACAGGTCGCGCTCGAACGTCGTCTCGCGGCTGATCGACTTCGGCTCGCTCACCGTCACGACCGGCCGCTCGTCGCGGCCGTTGGCGGCGTCGGACAGCCAGGCGCCGTAGTGCTGGCCGAAGTGGTCGATCAGGAACTGCAGGTCGGCCGCCGCGAGCTCGCCGATCGTCCGGATGCCGAGCGCCTCGAGCTTCGCGCTCGACTTCGGCCCGATGCCGTTGATCTTGCGCGGCGGCAGCGGCCAGATCCGCGTCCGCACGTCCTCGGGCCGCAGGATCGTGATGCCGTCGGGCTTGTCGAGCTCGGAGGCGATCTTCGCGAGCAGCTTGTTCGGCGCCACGCCGATCGAGCAGGTGAGGCCGGTCGCCGCGAGCACGGCCGCCTTGATCGCCCGGGCGACGTCGCGCGCGCGCCACCACGGATCGTCGTCGGGCTCGGGGGCATCGGCAGGCGGCAAGGCGACGCCGGTCAGGTCGATGTAGATCTCGTCGATCCCGTTGTCCTGGATGCGCGGCGCGATCGTCGCGACGGCCGCCTTGAAGAGGCGCGAGTACTTGCGGTAGGCATCGAAGTCGACCGGCAGCAGGATCGCCTCGGGCGCGAGCTTCGCCGCCTTCATCAGCCCCAGCGCCGAGTGCACGCCGAGCGCGCGCGCCTCGTAGGTCGCCGTCGTCGCGACGCCGCGGCCGGCATAGCCCCCGAGCGTCGCGAACCGGCGCACGACGCGCCCCGACACAGGATCGATCGCTTCCGTCGGCTGATGGTCCCGGCCGCCGCCGATCACGACCGGCCGCCCGCGCAGCTCGGGATAGCGCAGGAGCTCCACCGACGCGTAGAACGCGTCCATGTCGAGGTGGGCGACGAGGCGGGTCGGCGGCGGCATCGCGGGCGGGGCGGAAGGGTCGGAGTATACGAGCGCATGGGGCACGGACCTCAGCCGCTGCCCAACGCCGGCCACGCCGCCGCGGCCAGCGCGTACAGCACGACCGCGAGGACGATCACCGCGCCGAACCCGAGATGGATCGCGAGCACGGTGGCGAGGATCGCCGCGACGACCGACGCGCAGGCGTTGACGCCCCAGGCCCACGGGATCAGCGGCGTCGGCACGGCCGGCGAGGCGGGTCAATCCGAGCGGGAACGGCATCCCCATCGCGTACGCCAGCGGCGCGATCAGCGCGATCGAGACCGCGATCCGGGCCGGGTCCGGCAGCGGCATCAGCTGCCGGAAGATCGCCGGCAGCAGGGCGAGGTAGGCGAGCGCGAGGCCGGCGATGACCAGCGCCAGCCAGGTCAGCGGGCGCGCCGCCCACCGGCTGCCCGGCGCCAGGAGGCGCGGCGACCGGCGGCTGCCGAGGCCAGCGAAGGTGAGGAACGCGCACAGCACGACCGCCACCGCGTAGAGCGGGTGCGCGAGGAACAGGATGAACTTCTGGATGAACGCGATCTCGACGAACATGAACGCGAAGCCCAGCGCCGCGAAGTACAGCGCGACGGCCGCGCGCGACGGCGCCGCCGGCCGCTCCGTCGCCGGCGCGATCGCGCCGGGCCCACAGCGGCAGCACGATCAGCACGAGGCTCGCCGCCAGCGCCTGCAGCAGCGTGGCGATCAGCACCGGGTAGCCCCACTCCAGCAGCGGCAGGCCGCCCTGCTCCTTGAGCCGGACGAGCTCCGGCAGCGTGCGCCAGCGGAAGAAGTGGAAGAAGTGCGGCCGGTCGTCGGTCGCGGGCGCGATCGCGAACTTGTAGCGCGCGATGAAGTCGTCCCGACCGGGCCCGAGCAGCGCGACCGCGCCGTCGTGGAACCACGAGCTGTCGAGCACGTTGTAGCGGTTGGCGCTGCCGGGCTCCATCCCCGGGTACCAGTCGGCGTCGAACGAGCGCTCGCGGCAGAACGCCTCGAGCGCCGCGATCTCCGCCGGGGTGAAGGCGTCGTTCTTCACCAGCAGCGTCGCGGTCTTCCAGCTGCGGACGAGCGCCAGCCGGCTGCCCGGCCGGTCGACGCCGCGGCGCTCCAGCGCCGCCACGGCGGTCGCGAAGAGCTTCAGCACGTCGCGCGGCGGCACGTTGACCCAGCGCGTCACCGCGAGCATCCCGCCCGGCTCCAGGCGGTCGAGATACGCCGAGAGGCCCTCGACCGTGTACAGGTAGCTCTCCGACAGCGCGTAGAGCCCCGCGGACGACGCGCCGAACGCGTCGAGGAGCGCCACCTCGATCAGGTCGAAGCGCCCCGCGTGCCGCGCGACGAAGCCGCGCGCCTCGCCGACGTGCACGTTCACGCCCGGCAGGCTGTAGGGCCGGCCGGAGAAGTCGCCGAAGCGATGCTGCACGAGGTCGATCACCTGCGGGTCGAGCTCGACCGCGTCGACGGTGCGCGCGCCGAGCACCACCGCCTGCAGCACGTCGGCGCCGGCCCCGGCGCCCAGCACCAGCACGCGCGGCTGCGCGAGCAGGTGGTACGGCAGCGCCGCCGTCATGTAGTCGAGGTACGCGAGCGGCGCCCGCGACCCGTCGAAGCGGACCAGCGCACTCGGCCCGTCGCCGTCGACGAAGACGCCGAGCTGCGCCGGCGGCTCGGCCGGCGCGTTGAGGCTCAGTCCCGGCGCGTGGCGGAAGGGCACCTGCGGACTCTCGACGACGGTGACGAGACCCAGCGGACTCGAACGCTCGGCCACGACCCGCGCCCCGCCGATCTGCAGCGCCTGCGAGAGCTCCTTGTACTCCGACGGCACGAGGCGCGCGGAACCGGCCGGCAGGCCCGCGCCCAGCCCGAGCGCGGCCGCGGCGAGCGCGAGCGCCGTCGCCCGCGGCCACCGCGGCAGCTGCAGGGCCCCAACCGCGGCGGCGACGAGGCCCAGCGCGCCGACCGCCTGCAGCGCGCCCATCGGCGGCAGCGCGAACAGCGCCCCGAGGATCAGCAGGCTGCCGGCGCCCGCGCCGAGGATGTCGAAGCTGTAGATCCGCGGCGCGTCCGCGCCGAAGCGCGTGAACGTGAGGCACAGCGCCGTCGCGGCGCAGAAGAACGGCACGAACAGCAGCGCGTACACGGCGACGAGCCGCAGCGGCTGCCGCGCGTCCCACAGGATCTCGAGCGGATTGAACGCCACGGCCTGCGCCGCCAGGAAGCCGCCGACCGCGCAGACGCCGAACGCGGCCGCCGCGGCGACGAAGACGCCGCGGTGGCGCACGAGCAGCGCGCGGCGGGCGAGCGCGACGAACGTGCCCGCCGCGCCGTAGCCCAGCAGCGCCACGCTGATGATCATGTACGCGAAGTGGTGCCACGCGATGATCGAGAACAGCCGCATCAGCAGCACTTCGTAGCCGAGCGTTGCCGCGGACAGCAGCGCGATCGCGTAGACCGGCGCCCGCTCGGCCGGCGGCATCGCGCCGGCGGGACCGGGCGTGGCGGCGGCGGGCTTGCCGGCGGGGGCGGCGGCCGCCATCGTCGATTCCCCGGCGGTCAGTGCTTGCCGGTCAGCGGGACGAAGGAAACGGGCAGGACCTGCCGCGTCCGGATCGTCCCGTCGGCGCCCTTCTCCACCAGCAGCAGGTGCTGGGCGAGAAAGGGCGGGCCCACGGGAATCACCATCCTGCCGCCCGGCTTCAGCTGGCGCACCAGCGGCGGCGGCACGTGGCTGGCCGCGGCGGTCACGATGATCGCGTCGAAGGGGCCGCACTCCTCCCAGCCGTAGTAGCCGTCGCCGGCGCGCGTGCGCACGTTGGCGTAGCCGAGCGCGGACAGCCGCTCTCCCGCCTCGCGCGCCAGCGGCTCGACGATCTCGATCGAGCACACCGAGCGCACGAGCTCCGCGAGCACGGCCGCCTGGTAGCCCGAGCCGGTGCCGATCTCCAGCACGACGTGCGACGGGCGCACGTTGAGGAGATCGGTCATCAGCGCGACGATGTACGGCTGCGAGATCGTCTGGCCGTGCCCGATCGGCAGCGGGCGGTTCTGGTACGCGTGGCGCACCTCGCCCGCCGGCACGAACCGGTGCCGCTCGACCTTGCCGAGCACCGCCATCACGCGCGGATCGAACGCCGGGCGGCCCGTTTCCCGCGCGGTTTCGCGGGCGAGCGCGGCGATGTCGTCGACGAGTGCCTTGCGCTGCGCAGCGTAGGCATCGTCCGCGGCCGCCACGGGCCGGGCCAGCGCGGCGACGACGAGCACGAGCGCGAAGAGCAGACGCAGCATCGTACGAAGGAGCCTCGCGGCCCCGGATCGGCGACGGGCGCGAAATGCGCGCCGCCTACCGGTCATGATAGTGCGGGCGGGCCGCAGGGAGCAACGCGCCCCATGACGATGAACGCAGTTCCGCCGGCCCTGCCTCGCCGTCGGCCTGCGCCCAGAGCGGGCCTCACCCGATGGCGCCTGCCGACCATCAGTTCACGTTGGCGTGTCGTGCCGGGATGCCCGGGTCAGACTGCTTGCTGACTTTCGAGTGCTGCAAGAGGCCGGCGGCAGTCGACCCGTTGCCGCCGTTCGTGCGTTCCAGGAGCTGACGTCGGCGGACGTCGCTGAACGGCCGCGAGCAGCCATGCGGCGAGCCGGATCGGAAGATCGTGACTGGCCGCCGCAGCTTGACGAGGCTATGGTGGCTAAGATCCTGCCGGACTTGCAGCACCATGTTTCGTTGACCGGCGTCGATCCTTGTCGTCGAGTGCGTATTCTCCCGGGCCGAACGCGAACAGCACGATTAGGCCGCCCATGACCGAGACGTTCTTCATGAACATCAGCTGCTGCGTTGTCGCTTCATCGGGGGGCGCGGACCAGAAGCGGTGAAACACCAGCGTCACCAGCAGCGTGAAGAGGAAAATCAACACCGTGGCCGAACGCGTCCTCCATCCCAGAACGATCGCAGCGCCACCACCGATTTCGACGAGGATCGTCAGAATCAGCAGATATTCGAGCAACGGGTCGATCGCCGGCAGACCCGCGCTCGCCATGTAGACGGTCGTGTCAGCAAAGGCGCCCGTCTTGCCAACGCCCGAGATAATGAACATTGATGCCAGCAGGATGCGGCCAACCAGCGCCGCGGCGTCCTTGGTCTTGTACATCGTAGCCTCCACACGTTGGGATCGCTTGCTCTTGGCTCGACGATGCCGTACGGGATACGAACGGCGGTCGGCGGAGTCGGCCGGATCAGCTAAGCGCAGCCGGTCGAAAGCTTCGCCGTCTCATCCATGATGTACCGGGTGTGATCGCTGTCAGAATTGAGGATGTGCCCCATGGTCACGCAAAGCATGAAGTTGGCGAGCTGCAAACCTGCGTATCCCGAATCACTGTCATCGTCACCATTCAGCCGCGCTCGGATCGAGGCAAGGTCTTCCAGCATCTCCTGGTGCTCGGCGGCATGCTTCGCCAGGGCCGGATAGCCGACCTCGGCAAGCATCCGCTCCTCGCAATGGAAGTGGGCCACCAGCAGGCGGCCCGCTCGATCGGCGATGGCGCGCCACTCCGCTACGCTGGCACCGTGGCGCCAGAGCACATCGATCTCACCGACAAGGTGGAATATCGCCTGGTCCTGCGCATCGATCGCGCGATTGCCAATCGAGAGATGGGCATCCCATCGGACCAGGCCGGCCAATGCATGCTGCATCATTGGCACGTGCCCGAAGAACCCGCTGTAATTCGTCATGGTATCCACCAAACTATCGGATACGACGCGTCCGGCGTCCCGTGTTTCGAGTACAGGCCCTGGCGTGGCGCAATGCGCCCATGTGTCGAGGAGTAGCGTCAGGCCCGGTGACCCTTGTCCTGACGTACAAGGGCACGGTAGCACGAATCTTGGGAGTCAGAAATTAAATGACTCTGAAAATTCGCTAGTGCGGCGCTTCAATACGTACCTGCCAGGGCAGGGCAACGGCATGAGCACGTTGAAGACGAACGTTTGCCCTTCAGGCGCAGCCTCCGGCGCGCCGCCGATGATCTCCCATACGTGACGATCGGGCCGGCCGGAGAATGGGCTGCTTGGACGGCACCGAGGGATCGTTTACGTCGTGTGTCGAAGGCCCGCGTGTGCTGCCAGCCCTGTCGATCGCGCGTGGCCGTTGCAACTGGCCGATAGGCCCAGCCAATAACCGGCACGGAGCGCAATGCTCGCTGACCGCTGGTAGCCGCACTCGGGCGTCGCCGGCGTTGGGTAGCGGACCTTTCCGGCAAGCCGACGTTCCCCGGCGCTAACGACCCACTGCAGCCATTCCAGCGTCAATCAAGCGGACCTTCACGGAATTGCCTGCGGAGCCACGACCGCGGCGCGGCGATGGCTTGACTGTCAATCGGGGACACCGGCAAGCCGCAGCCCATCGAACAGGGGCTCGTAACCCGCGAGGTCGGCGGCAGGGTGCATCCATTTCTTCATGGCGGAAATCGTCCGGACGCCCGGCACGGCCGCGTTAAAATCAGCCAGCGCCGCTTGCGCACGCGGGAGGCGTCCCAGGCGAGCTTCGGCGGCGACCAACGTCAGGCCGACGGCGCCCGACCTGGGATTTCCCAATTCTTCGCGGCTCAGCTGCGTGAGGGCCTTCTTCGCCATCTGCGCGGCAATTTCGTATTGTCCGAGCGCGTAATGAACTGCTGACTCGAAAGCATCACCCAGCCCTCGTCGTTAGCAGTGGAAGCTTCATTCACCACCGCGAGGGCCTCCTGCGGTCTGCCGAGCTTCAATAAGTCAGTAGGCTTTGTTTGACAGGGCGTCCGCACTTTCCGGATTGAGCTTCAACATCGAGTTTGCAATCAGCAGCGACTCCTCGTACCGCCCGCGTAGCGCAAATAGCTCGCTCTTTAATCCGAGCATCCGCAAGGACGTGGGATCGCGCCGAAGATACTTTTCCAGCGCCGCCTCACCAATGGCTTGCTGCTCCTCAATGTTTTTTGACCAGCCCATCACGCAGTCGCACAGATTGACCTGCGCCGTCAGATACAACGCCAGAGGGTCATCGGGGGCCAGCGCCAGCGCGCGGTTCAGCAGGTCCGTGGCGCTGATGTAGGCGCCCTTTTCGTCCTTCCGTTCCTTCTTGTCCCACCAATCGACATATGCTCTGTACGACAGATCGCGCACGTCCAATGCTTTGAGCGGCTTGTCTTTCGCGCGCTGGACTTCGGCCTCAACTCCGTTGTAGGTCAGTGAACCGAGTGCGCCCTCGAGGTCCTCGCGCCGGCGCGGGGTGAGCGCTCCGGCCGGAATGATCAGAGACTTGGTGCCGAGCACTCGCTCCGTTGCAGCATCGACGACCAACATCTCGACGTTGTAGCCCGAGGCAACGCGCGTTACGTTGCCCCGCAGCAGAAAGTGCACGTTGAGAGCGGAGGCCAGATCCTTGGTGCCGGTATGCTGCGTCAAGGCTTGTTCGACGCTGCGGCGCGGCGCCACCTGGGCCCACAACACCTTACCTTCCTCCACGGAGACCGCGGCCTCGGTCATGGCCGCCGCGACCTCGGCGCCTGTCTTGTCGTTTGCGGGCGCCTGAAAGGGAAGAACCGCAAACGTCATGCGCCGGTCCTGGGCCGAATACGGCGCCACGACGACAGGTTGCAGGAACGCGCGGTACGCCGTCCACGCGCCGAGCCCGACGCCGAGCACCACGGCAACGGCCACCAGCGCGTGCGCGGGACGCCAGCGCCATTGGGCCGATTGCGGCGGGTGCTGCGCCGGCTTCGGAATCGCCGGCGCCGTGGCTCCTGGATCGAGCGACACACGGTATACGTCGACGGGCCGGGCAATGTTCTTGACTTCCTGGGCCCCGAGGTCCTCGAAGGCAAAGCTAAGCTTGTCCAGCACCTGATCGCGCACGTTTCGGCTGACACAGATCCCACCGGGATCGGCCAGCGCCTCCAGCCGCGCCGCGACATTGACGCCATCACCGAAGATGTCGTCGCCATCGATGATGATGTCGCCGACGTTGATGCCGATGCGAAAGTCGAGCCGCTTGTCCGGGGACACATCCGCGTTGCGCTCGGCCATGGCGCGCTGCACCTCGACCGCGCAGCGGACGGCATCGACCACGCTCGGGAATTCCAGCAACAAGCCGTCGCCGGTACCCTTGACGATGCGGCCGTCATGTTCCGCGATCTTGGGGTCGATTAGCTCCCGTCGGTGGGCTTTCAGCGCCGCCAGGGTGCCGCTCTCGTCCATGCCCATGAGGCGCGAGTACCCGACCACATCGAGTAGGACGATTGCCGCAAGTCGCCGATGGTCCCGAGCCAATCGCCCCTCCGCTGAGCCTTGTTCCCCTTACCGCATGGCGTGTATGGCGCAATGTACCACCGGACGCTGTTGCGAATGCCTGGAAAGGGGCGCCGGCGCCGTTGAACGACCGGTCTACGTGACTTCCGTGTAGGACTGCTGATGGCCGAACAGTGCCGGCCGGTCCGTCCCGCCGAACGACAGCTATGTGGCGTCCAACCGTTGTTCGATAGGAGCAGCTGACATTCGGCAGTCGTCCCAAGCGATCACTGGCGCCGGCCTGTCGTAGAGGGGAAAATGCAACCCGGTTTCTTCAATAGCGGCTCGCGATGCAACATCAGCACTATCATCTCCTTGCGTCGCCCCGAGCCTGTACACAGGTCGGGGAATCTTCAAACCAGCCCGAGGTGGTGCCTTCCACCCCCATGCGCTGGATCAAGAGCCCGGCCTGGGACCTCGTCTGGGTCCTGAATGCACTGTGGTTGGCCCCCCTGGTCCTACTGTTGGCGCGGGGTCATGACCATGTGCGCACCAGTCCAGTAGACGGGCTGTTCTTTGCCCTCGCGGTGCCTCTGTGGTTCGGCCACCGCGTCTCGTCGGCCTGGCTGGCCTACGCGACCCCGGCCTACCGCCCCCTGCTCACCACGCAACGGCTGCGCTTCGTAGTGGCTCCGTTGACCATCGCCGCGGCCTGCTTCGCCCTGCTGCTGACTCCCGAGACCGTGCTACCGATGCCGCTGACCGAGCGCGTGGTCTGGCTCGCCGCCCTGGACTACCTACTGGTGAGTTACCATTTCGCCGCGCAGCACTTCGGCCTGCTCAGCCTCTACCGAGCGCACGCGGGACAGAGCGTCGGACGCGATCACGCGACGGCTCGACCGGTGGTTTGCGCTCATCGTAGGCGGAGGCTTCGTCGTGCTGGCTGAGGCCCTGGCCGGATCAATCGCCTACCAGGACCGCTGGATCGACCCGATGCTGGGAGCGGGCGGGGCGGACGCTGCTCGCGCACACGTTGCACGAGGGCGGCATCACTCGTCGTTGTGATCCTGACCGCCCTGATGTTGCACGTCGAACTGCGCTCGCAGCGCCCATCGCTGCCGCGTCTGGCCTACGTACTCGGCGTGTCGGCCATGGTGCTCTTCGCCTTCCTCGCGCGCGAGCCCTTCCTCTTCATCGTGCTTTGGAGCGTGCAGCATTGGAGCGCCGCGATGGGACTCGCCTCGCTCGCTGCTTCTGGTGGGGGCCAGGCGCCCAGCGCGCACTGGCAGCGCCTGCTGGCGCCCATCAACCGGCGCGGCTGGGCAGTGCTGCTTGTGCTCGCCGTCGTTTCCACCATGCTGCTGCCGGTGCTGGAGGTGCAGGCCGTGTCTACCGAATACGTCTACGCCGACCGCATCTTCGGCAATGCGGCGTGGTGGCTGCGCTCGTCGTCCTTCGTGCCGGCGCTGCTGGCACTGGGCTTCGCGAGCGGCTTCATCCACTACCTGCTGGATCGCGCTACCTTCCGCTTCTCCTCGCCCGAGGTGAGGCAGGCCGCCCGCGGCCTGCTGCAGCCAAGATCGTCACACCGATAGCGGCCCTCGACGCGACAAGAGTACGAACTCTGCGCCGTCGCGCCTGGGCTAATCTTGCTGGCGCCACTGCTTCGCGCCGAACGAGTGATCGACGTTTCACCTCACGACGCTACAGCGGACCGGCTGCATCCACGCGCAGCGCCTTGACCACCAGACTGAACGCCGGCGATGGCTGTCGGCGGCTCGGGTAGTACAGGTGATAGCCCGCGAATGGCGGGCACCAGTCCTCAAGCACGCGCACCAGGCTTCCAGCGCGACAGATGCGGGGCCAGTTCATCCTCGGGCAGCAGGACCATGCCCAGCCCGGCCAGCGCCGCGTCCACCTGCGGCGGCGCGGTGTTGAAGATCAGCGGTCCATCGACCCGCACGTTCACCTGCTTGCCGCGGCGCGCGAAGTCCCAGACGTACAGGCCGCCCGAGCTCGGCATGCGCTGGTTGATGCAGCGGTGTGCGGTCAGGTCCTGCGGTGTCTTCGGCTTGGGATGGATCTCGAAGTAGGCCGGCGAGGCTACCACCGCCATGCGCAGTGGCGGTCCGATAGGCACAGCGATCATGTCCTTGTCGATGGTCTTGCCAAGGCGCACGCCGGCATCGAAGCGGTCGGCCACGATGTCGCGGAATCCGTAGCTCATGTCGAACTCGAGCGTGATGTCCGGATACTCGCGCAGCAAGGGCGTGAGCTTGGGCAGCAGCACCGTGCGCAGCACGTTGTCGCCGCAGGTGATGCGCACGGTACCCGCCGGCTTGTCGCGCAGTTCGGTCAGCGCGTCGAGCTCGGCTTCGATCTCGTCGAAGCGGTGGCCGATGGCGCGCGCCAGTCGCTCGCCCGCCGCCGTGGGCGCGACGCTGCGCGTGGTGCGCGTGAGGAGGCGAATCCGCAGCCGCTCCTCCAGCCCGCGGACGGCCTGGCTCAGCGCCGATTGCGTAACGCCCAGCGTGGCGGCGGCGCGGGTAAAGCTGCCTTCGCGCGCCACGGTCACGAAGGCCAGCAGATCGTTGAGGTTGCGTCTTGCCATTGCCGACCTTGCTTATTAGTTAGCCATTCTAATAGACTGGATAAGCATTCATCAACTAGTCAATGGCTCGATGCTTTGCCAAACTCGGTGTCATCCATTCAAGACATTCATCCAGGAGCACCGATCATGAGCACCTCATTGACCTTGCAGCAGCCGCTTGCCCTCGACGAAGCTGAGCACGCACCGCAGCGCCGAACTTCATCAAGCGCGCCAGCGCCAGCCTGGTTGCGCTGGGCAGTCTGGTGGTTGCGGGCGGCGAGGCGGCGGCCCAGACGCGGCAGGCATCGCCTGCGCGATCGATGCCGCAGTCCGCCGCCGGCCGTCTGCCCGCGGATGCCGACAACTTCTATCGAAGCCCCGGGGTGACGGTGCGCAAGGTCCGCTTCAAGAATCAGTACGACATGGACGTGGCGGGCAACCTGTTCGTCCCGAACAACCTGAACCGCAGCAGCGCCCATGCAGCCATCATCGTCGGGCACCCGATGGGTGCGGTGAAGGAGCAGAGCGCCAACCTCTACGCCACGAAGATGGCCGAGCAGGGATTCGTGACGCTGTCGATCGACCTGCCCTTCTGGGGCGAGAGTGAAGGCCGTCCGCGCAACCTGGTATCGCCCGACCTCTATGCCGAAGCCTTCAGCGCGGCCGTCGATTACCTGGGCACGCAGCGCTTCGTAGACCGCGAGCGCATCGGCGTGCTCGGCATTTGCGGCAGCGGCAGCTTTGCCATCAGCGCGGCCAAGATCGACCCGCGCATGAAGGCCATCGCCACGGTCAGCATGTACGACATGGGCGCCGCCAACCGTCATGCGCTCAACAAATCGCAGACGGTGGCGCAACGCAAGGCCATCATCGCCGAGGCGGCGCAGCAGCGTTACGTCGAGTTTGCGGGCGGCGAAACCAGGTACACCAGCGGCACGGTGCATGAGATCACCGAGAGGTCCCATCCCATCGAGCGCGAGTTCTACGACTTCTACCGCACCCCGCGGGGCGAGTACACGCCCCCGGGCCAATCGCCTCTGCTGACCACGCATCCCACGCTCAGCAGCAACACCAGGTTCATGAACTTCTACCCATTCAATGACATCGAGACGATCTCCCCGCGTCCGATGCTGTTCATCACGGGCACCGAAGCGCACTCGCGCGAGTTCAGCGAGGATGCCTACAAGCGCGCCGCCGAGCCAAAGGAACTGCACTGGGTTCCCGGGGCGGGCCACGTCGATCTGTACGACCGCGTGAGTCTGATTCCGTGGGCCAAGCTGGCGGGGTTCTTCAGCGAGCATCTGGGGCAGCGCGCGGCAGCGGCTGCCACCTGAGACGAACTTGTCCCTGGCTAATCCTCGGCAGATGAGGACACCGCAGGATCGGAGGAAGGACCGATGACCGTCCGTGACACATTCCAGCGTGAACTCCTCGGGCGCAATCTCCCAGGTCGGATCGGCGGCGTCCTGTTGGGCCTGGCACTGGCGCTTTCCGCTGGTGCCGCCGACGACCGACGGGCCGTGGGCGGCACACGCTCGATCGACCCACCCACCACATCTCGGGAGCAAGCCCTCATGTGGATGACTATCGGCACCATGCGCTTTGCCGTCAGCCTGGAAGACAACCCGACCGCGCGCGCGTTCGTGCAACTGCTGCCTACGACGCTCGATATGCCCGATCTGAACGGCAACGAGAAGCACGTCCGTCTGCCGCGCAGCTTGCCCACGAATGCTGTGCGGCCGGGCACTATTCGAACCGGTGATGTGATGCTGTACGGCGATGAAACGCTGGTGGTGTTCTACGAGACGTTCCGCTCCAGCTACAGCTACACCCGAATCGGGCGCATTGCAGACAGTGCCGAGTTGGCCCGGGCGTTGGGGCCGGGCACTGCGCGCATCACCTTTGCGGTGCACTGAATGTCGGCGGCGCGTCGACCAGCGATATTGGCGGGACCGGAAGAATCCGACCCGGAGTCGAAAGCCCGACCCGCGCCGCAACAGTGAAGCAGACGCGGCGCGCGATGCCCTCGAGGCGATAGACTGGCGACGGCACCCCCCATCCCCGGTCGCTATCGATGCTCGGCTGGAAAGACGGACAGCCGTACTCCGATCGGTACGGCGACGTGTACTTCTCCGCGGACTCCGGCCTGGAGGAGACGCGGCACGTGTTCCTGCGCGGCAATCGGCTCGCCGAGCGATTCCGCGCGCTGCCGGCGCGGGCGAGCTTCTGCATCGGCGAGACGGGCTTCGGCACCGGCCTGAATTTCCTCGCCGCGTGGCAGGCGTTCGAGGAGCACGCGCCCGCCGGGGCGAGCCTCGACTTCTTCAGCGTCGAGGCGGCGCCGCTCGATGACGACGAGCTGGGCGCGGCGTTGGCGCTGTGGCCGGAACTGACGGCGCGGTCCGCGGCGCTGCTTGCGCGCTGGCGTCGCCGCGTGCCGCACTGGAACCGCTGGAGCTTCGCCGGCGGGCGCGTGCGCCTCACCCTGGCGATCTGCGACGTCGCCGAAGCGCTGCCGCAGCTGCCTGCAGGCGTCGTCGACGCGTGGTTCCTCGACGGATTCGCGCCGGCGAAGAATCCCGAGATGTGGAGCGATGCGGTGCTCGCGCACGTCGCGCGCACCGCGCGCGGCGCCGGGACCGTGTCGACCTACACCAGCGCGGGCTGGGTGCGGCGGGGGCTGCAGCAGGCGGGATTCGCGATCGAGCGAGCGCCGGGGTTCGGCCGCAAGCGCGAGATGGTGCAAGGCGTCTTGCGCCCCGACGCGCGAGGCCCGATTCCGGCCGCGTCGGCAGCGCCCGGCCGCCATCCCGCTTCCGCCCTGGTCATCGGGGGCGGCATCGCCGGCTGCGCGGCCGCGTACGCGCTGGCGCGGCGCGGCGTTCCGGTCGAGCTGATCGAGCGCGCCCCGCGGCTCGCCGACGGCCGCCTCGGGCAATCCACGCGGCATCCTGTACGCACGCCTCAGCGCAGGCGCCGGTGCGATGCACCGCTTCGTGCTGGCGGCCTACGGCCATGCGCTCGGCCTGCTCGACGACGTGCTGCCGGTCGACGAGCAACTGCGCGGCGAATGCGGCCTGCTGCAGCTCGCGTTCGACGACGCGGAACGGAAACGCATCTCAAGGCTGGCTTCAGTGGAGTGGCCGGCCCACGTGCTGCAGCTCGTCGACGACCGCGAGGCCACGCGGCTGGCGGGCATCGCGATGAACTGCGGCGGCGCGTGGTACCCGGCCGGCGGCTGGGTCGTCCCGGCCGCGGCGGCTGCGAGCCTGGCGAGCGATGCGCGCGTCACGCGCCGCCTCGGCCGCGCCGTCGAGACGCTGCAGAGGACGGCGACCGGCTGGCGCGTGGGCGGGCGCGACGCCGACGGCAACGACTGGCACGCGGAGCCGGAGGTCGTGCTGGCCTGCTGCGGAAACTCCGCGAGGAGTCTCGCGCCATTCGCGCACTTGCCGCTCTCCGCCGTGCGGGGGCAGATCACGCTGCTTCCGGCGACCGGGAACAGCCGGATGCTGCGAACCGTCGTGTGCGGCGACGGCTATTGCACGCCGGAACAGGACGGGATGCATCTCGCCGGCGCAACGCACGGCCGGGCGGACGAATCGATGGAGATGCGCCGCGTCGACCACGTGACGAACCTGTCGAACCTCGCGCGCTACGCGCCGCAGCTGCGCCACGCGCTGGGCGACGTGGACCCGGACCGGCTGGGCGGACGGGCGTCGGTGCGTTGCTCCGCACCGGGAGCGATGCCGCTGGTGGGACGCGCGGAGGCGGGGCTCTATTGCAGCCTGGCGCACGGCACGCGCGGCATGATCACCGCCGGGCTGGCCGGGGAAGTCCTGGCGGCGCAGATCTGCGGCCAGCTGCCGCCGCTCCCCGCGAACATCCTGGCGGCGCTGGCGCCGGCGTCGAGCGCTCGCAGCGCTTCGATGGCGTCGTCCACGTAGTTGACCTCGGCGAAGCGTTGCGCCGGCGCCGAGCGATCGCACCCGCGGCGGATCAGGCAAACGTGACGGCGAGGCGGCCGAAGGCGCCGTAGCTCGCGACGAACCGGTCCCCGGGCGCGACGGGCACCGGCACGACGCACGTTCCCGTCGTCACGACCTGCCCCTGCGCCAGGCCGAGACCCAGGCCCGACAACTCGTTCGCGATCCACGTCATCGCGGTCCTGGGATCGCCGAGGACGTTCGAGCCCCTGCCGGCGTGCCGCGACTTGCCTTCGACGACCGCGGACACCTCGTGCGCGGCCAGGTCGAGGTGGCGCCACGGCACGTCCACCGGCGGGCCGAGCACGAACAGGTGGGCGCAGGCGTTGTCCGCGATCAGCTGGGGCGCGCCCACCGCGCAGAAATCGTCGTAGCGCGAATCCGGGATCTCGATCGCCGGGTGCAGCGTGGCGACGGCCGCCATCACCTCGTCAACCCGGTACGGCAGCGAGCGCGGGGGAAGGTCCGCGCCGAGCCTGAACGCGAGCTCGACTTCCGCGACGCGCATCAGCGAGCCGGCCAGCGACACCGTCGCCCCGTCGGGAAGCACCCGTTCCGCCAGCAGCCGGCCGGCCAGCGGCCCGTCGACGTTGATGTGGCGCTGGCCCGCCTCGCTGGTCGCCGCGATCTTCCAGCCGAACAGCGGATGGGCGCTTCGCCGCTCCCAGCACGCCTGGATCGCGTAGCCCTCCGCGCGCGTCGCGGGCCGCACCTCGGCCGGCAGCTGGTCGAGCCGGGTTCCCTGCTGCCCGTGGCGCCAGAGAATCCCGGCGGCCTCTTCCCAACGTGCGTCGTCGTTCATCGCCACTGCCTCCCTATCGGCGCCGGTGGGCCCGCCGCCACGGCCGGGATGGTACCGCGATGCGGCCGGCCGGCTCACCGGGAAGCGACGCGGCCGTCGCGCCCGCAAGGACGCGCCGCGGCCCCGGGGCGCCGCCCGGTATAATCGGCATCCTTCGCGCCGCCGGGCCGACCGAAAGCCGGCGGCGCTCGCATTTCCACGCCGCCGATGGACACCTCCCCCTTCCCCCCCGATCTCGTCCGCGACGTCGCCACGCGCCGCACGTTCGCGATCATCTCGCACCCGGACGCGGGCAAGACGACGCTGACCGAGAAGCTGCTGCTCTACGGCGGCGCGATCCAGATGGCGGGCACGGTCAAGGCGCGGAAGAGCGCGCGCCACGCGACGTCCGACTGGATGGAGGTCGAGAAGCAGCGCGGCATCTCGGTGACGAGCTCGGTCATGCAGTTCGAGTACGCCGGCCACACGATCAACCTGCTCGACACGCCCGGCCACCAGGACTTCTCCGAGGACACCTACCGCGTGCTGACCGCCGTCGACGCCGCGGTGATGGTGATCGACGCCGCCAAGGGCGTCGAGGAGCAGACGATCAAGCTGCTCGAGGTCTGCCGGCTGCGCGACACGCCGATCATCACCTTCGTCAACAAGATGGACCGCGAGGTGCGCGCGCCGCTGGAGCTCCTCGAGGAGATCGAGGAGGTGCTGAAGATCGACTGCGCGCCGGTGTCGTGGCCGCTCGGCATGGGCAAGGCGTTCCGCGGCGTGTTCGACCTCACCCACGACCGCCTGAAGCGCTTCGCGCCGGGCGAGGAGCGGCGCACGACGGAGGCCGAGGAGATCGTCGGCCTCGACAACCCCCGCCTCGACGAGCTCTATCCGGACGAGGTCGCCGCGCTGCGCCACGACGTCGACCTGATCCGGAGCGCCTCCCACCCGTTCGACCTCGGGCTCTTCCTCGCGGGCAGGCAGACGCCGGTGTTCTTCGGCTCGGGCATCAACAACTTCGGCGTGCAGGAGATCCTCGAGGCGCTGACGCAGTGGGCGCCGCCGCCGCAGCCGCGCGACGGCGGCGCGCGGACCGTGCACCCGGCGGAGGCGCCGTTCTCGGGCTTCGTGTTCAAGATCCAGGCGAACATGGACCCGCGCCACCGCGACCGCATCGCGTTCTTCCGCGTGTGCTCGGGCCGCTACTCGCCGGGGATGAAGGTGCGCCACCTGCGGCTGGCCCGCGAGATGAAGCTCGGCAACGTGATGACGTTCATGGCGCAGGAGCGCGTGCAGAGCGAGGACGCGGTGGCCGGCGACATCATCGGCATCCACAACCACGGCCAGCTGCACATCGGCGACACGCTGACCGAGGGCGAGGCGCTCGACTACAAGGGCATCCCGTACTTCGCGCCCGAGCTCTTCCGCTCGGCGCGCTCGCGCGATCCGCTGAAGGCCAAGCAGCTGACCAAGGGCCTGAAGGAGCTCGGCGAGGAAGGCGCGATCCAGGTGTTCGAGAACGAGCAGACGAACACGCTGCTGCTGGGCGCCGTCGGCCAGCTGCAGTTCGAGGTCGTCGCCGCGCGGCTCGCCGCCGAGTACAAGGTCGACGCGCTCTACGAGCCCACGAGCATCGCCACCGCGCGCTGGCTCACCTTCCCCGACGCGACCGTGCGCCGCAACTTCGAGCGCGAGCAGTCCGCCGCGCTCGCCGTCGACGTCGACGGCAACCCGGTGTTCCTCGCGACCAACCGGTACAACCTGCAGGTGACGATGGAGCGCTGGCCGAAGGTCGGCTTCCACGCGACGCGCGAGCACGGCGAGCGGCTGGCCGCGGCCTGACCGCCGCCGCGCCGTTTCGGCCGGCGCTGCTAAACTGCGCCGATGCCGCGTCCGGATCGCTCGTCCGCACCTGTCCGCCCGCGTGCCCGGGCCGCGGCACGCGCCGCCGGCCGCGCCGCCTCCCCGGCCGGCGCTGCGCACCGCCCGCCGCCGCTGCTCGATGCCGGCCACGCCGCCTTCGTCACCGGCGGCGTGTCGATCATCGCCGCGTCGACCGACGCCGCCAACGTGCCCTCGGTCGAGCGCGCGATCGGCTGCAAGGTCTCGGCCGACCGGCGCCGGGTGACGATCTTCGTCGCCGCGTCGTCGGCGCAGGCGCTCGTCGCCGACATCCGGCGCGCCGGGCGCGTCGCCGTCGTGTTCAGCGACCCGCCGACGCACCGGGCGCTGCAGCTCAAGGGCGACGACGCCGAGGTCGTCCGCGTGCAGCCGGCCGACCACCGCGTCGTCGCCGCCTACCGCGCGGCGTTCGCGGCGGCGATCGGCTCGATCGGCCACCCGCCCGAGCTCGCGCAGGCGGCGCTCGCCTGCCCGCCCGACGAGGTCGTCGCGGTCGCCTTCACGCCGGCCGCCGCGTTCGTGCAGACGCCGGGCCCGCGCGCGGGCGCACCGGTCGCGGCATGAGCGCGAAGGGCCGTCCCGAGCGCGAATTCCGCCCCCTCGGGGGTGTGGGGGTCGTCATGAGCGCGCGGGCCGCCCAAGCGCGAATTCCGCCCCCTCGGGGGGTGGGTCGTCAATGAGCGCGCCGCGGCTCACCGTCGACGCGATCCGCGACTGCCTCGACGGGGTGATCCCCGGAGTGATGGCGACCTCGTCGGTCGACGGCACGCCGAACGTCACCAACGTCTCGCAGGTCCACTACGTCGACGCCGGGCACGTCGCGCTGTCGTTCCAGTTCTTCAACAAGACGCGCGAGAACGTGCTCGCGCATCCGCGCGCGACGGTGCTGGTGATGCACCCCGACACCGGCGCCCGCTACCGGCTGTCGGTCGAGTACCTGCGCACCGAGACCGAGGGGCCGCTGTACGAGAGCATGAAGGCGCGGCTCGCCGGGATCGCGTCGCACACCGGCATGAGCGGCGTGTTCCGGCTGCAGGGATCCGACGTCTACCGCGTGCTGGCGATCGAGGCGGTGCCCGGCGCGACCAATCCGCCGCCGGTGCCGCGCCGCAACCTGCTCGCCGCGCTGCGCGCGTTCGCGGCCGACGTCGCCGCCGCGGCCGACCTCGGCCAGCTGTTCGACCACGCGCTGTCGGCGCTCGCCGCGCGCTTCGACATCCGGCACGCGATGCTGCTCGTCGCCGACCTGCCCGGCGCGCGGCTGTACACGGTCGCGAGCCGCGGCTACGAGTCCTCGGGCGTGGGTTCCGAAATCCCGATCGGCCAGGGCGTGATCGGCGTGGCGGCACGCGAGCGCACGCCGATCCGGATCACGCACATGACCTCCGATTACGCGTACGGCCGCGCGATCCGGGCCGCCGTCGAGGCGATCGGCGGCGCCGCGCTGCTCGAGACCGAGATCCCGCTGCCGGGACTGCCGGAATCGCGCAGCCAGCTCGCGGTCCCGATCATGGCGGGCCAGCGGCTCGCCGGCATCCTGTACGTCGAGAGCGCCGAGGACCTGCGCTTCGGCTACGACGACGAGGATGCGCTGGTCACCGCGGGGGCGCTGATCGGCGTCGCGATGAAGGGCCTCGCGGAGAGCGCGGACAGCCACGACGAGGCGCCGGCCGCCGCGGCCGGCGCGGCGGTTCCCGGCGGCACGGGAAGTGCGGCGTGTGCCGCGGACGCCACGGTCGCCGTGCGCCACTACGCCGCCGACGACAGCGTGTTCGTCGGCGACGACTACCTGATCAAGGGCGTGGCCGGCGCGATCCTGTGGAAGCTGCTGCGCGACTCGACGCGCGCGGGCCGCAGCGAATTCACCAATCGCGAGCTGCGGCTCGACCCCGCGCTCCGGCTCCCCGACGTCACCGACAACCTCGAGGCGCGGCTGATCCTGCTGCAGCGCCGCCTCGCCGAGCGCTGCCCGGTGCTGGCGATCGAGAAGACGGGGCGGGGCCGCTTTCGCTTCTGCGTCCGCCGCCCCGTGGAGCTCGAGGACGTGCCGGCGGCGCGGGGTGCATGAGCGCCGCGCGGCCCTCACCCCTGCGACCCTCTCCCGCCGCGGGAGAGGGTTGAGGGCGGGTGAGGGTGTACCGCTGAGCGCCGCCGCGGTCAGTTCAGCGCCTGCGCAAGCTTGCGCCGCTCGGCCTCGGTGAGCCGGGACTGCACGCCGGCGAGCAGCGCCTCGAACGCCGGCTCCGGCGCGTGCGCGCGGATGTCCGCGAGCAGCGTCGCGCGCTCGCCCGGGTTCATCGCCGGCACCATCCAGGAGAGCGCGAGCTGCAGCACCGCCGGCGGGATCGACCCGACGATGCGCTGCTCGAGCGCCGCCAGCTCCTCGTCGGTGTACTCGGCCAGCAGCACCGCGTTGTTCACGGTCTCCTCCTCGTGCATGTGCACGAGGTTGTCGGCGACGAACAGCGCGAGCTGGCGGTAGAGCGCGGCGGCGGCCGCTTCGCGCTCGGTCCCGCGCGCGACCTCGAGCGCGCGGGCGCCGGCTTCGAGCCGCGCGAACGCGTTGAGGTGATCGAGGTGCTCGCCGCGCGTCGACGCGGCCGATCCGGGCCGGCGCGCCTCCATCGCCGGGTGCACGATCTCGTCCTCCTTCTCGAGGTGGGTCCGGCAGAAGGCGACGAGCTCGCAGACGTGCGCCGCGAGACGCGCGACGTCCGCGTCGTCGTGCGGATCGACGCGGCCGGCCGCGGCCAGCGCGTCGCCCATCGCGAGGCGCAGCGCCTTGTGCGGGGCAACGTAGAAGTTCGGGCGCCGCGCCGCGGCGGCGGCCGCGCGCTCCGGCGAAGTGATGGCCGACCAATCACGCGCCGCACGCGCGGCGCCGGTCTGCAGGGCGGGACTCGATGGCATGGTTCGCTCCTCTCGTGGGTTGGATGTTCGGGCCGGCGCCGCCGCGCGTGGCGCGAAAGGCGGTTCAGGCACGTGAGGAGAGGTTAGCCGGCGCGCCGGCGGCGCGTTCCTAAATCTATCTGAACGGAATGCTAAGAATTCGCTAAGGCGCGCGAGCGGACCGCGCACGCCGGGTTGCGCTGCGCGGTGAATCGGGAGATCTGCCACTGTATCCGCGCAGATGCGTCCGCGCGTATGATTCCCGGACGCCGGCGCCGGTCGAGCCCAAAGGCCATCGACCGTGGTCGACATGGAACGTGCCCTGCACATCAACCACACGGGAGAGTTCAGATGGGCAAGAGCGTATTGATTGCAATCGGTTCGGCGATCGTCGGAGCGCTGCTCCTCTTCGTCCTGCTGCCTAAGCCGGCGCCGGGACCAGCCGGTCCCGGGTCCGTGCAGGAGCGGAGACAAGCATTGCATCCCCGTCTACGTGATCATGGTGGGCGACGAGTACCAGGTTCAAGCGATCGCGAATGTGGACGGTCAGGGAGCGTGGCCCGATCTTCTGGGAGCTCGGCAGCGCGGGATACACCTTCCCGGAAAAGGGCATCAACTTCGTCGACCCCGGCAAACCCAACGCCGCGCCGGAAGGCGAATTCACCGAATGCGCGCCGATGCCCGGCTACAACGGCCCCAACACCAAGTTCCGCTGCACGTTCAAGGGCAGCAGGGGCAAGTTCCCTTACAAGGTCAGCGTCGACGGCCCGGGAGTGCCGAAGCCGCTCGATCCCTACATCGTCAACGGCAATTAGCAGCCGAGCGGAGGCTCGCGCCCGCGACGTCGATCAGGACCCGGCCTCCAGCCACGCGCGCGCCTCGGCCATGGCAGCGTCGTAGCCGAGCGCGCGCCCGGCCGCCTCGGCAACCGCGAACGCGGCGGGGCCCAGCGCCTGCCGCGCCCGGTCGACCAGCGGCGCGAGAAACGCCTCGTCCGCGGGATCGCGGTGCAGCCCGGTCTCTTCGGCCTGCGCCTCGACCGCGCCGAAGAGGCGGGCCGCCCGCTCCCACTCCCGGTCGAAGGCGCTCAAGCCCGCGCAGACCTCGAGCACGCTCTGCCCCAGCGGCCGCGAGCCGATCTCGTCGACGATCGCCGACGCTTCGAGCAGCATTGCGCGCGCCCGGTCGCCGTACCCGCGGGCGATCGACACCATCGCGAGGTTGAGCAGCGCGATGGCGATGCTCTGGCGATCGTCGAGCTCGCGGGCGAGTGCCAGCGTATCCGCGTAGAGCGGCTCCGCCGCATCGAGCCTGCCCTCGGCGCGGTCGAGCTGGGCCAGCGCATTGAGCGCCGCCGCGAGCTCGCGCTTGTTCCCGAATTCCCGCGCCAGCGCGAGCGCTTCCTCCGAGTGTCGGCGCGCCCCGGCAAGGTCGCCCTGCCCGAATGCCATCATGCCCAGCGGCTGCAGCACCTGCGCGACCATCTGGCGATCCCCGCCGTCCCGGGCCATGGCGAGGCACTCCTCCAGGTGCTGCTGCGCCTCGGCGTAGCGGCCCATCCACACGCAGAGCTGCCCGGCGTCGAACAGCGCCTGCAGTCGCGCGGGCGTGCGCGCTTCCGCCCCGCGCCGCCCGAGCGCCTCGGTCGTCACGCGGTGCCCGAGCCCCATCAGGCCGCGATAGATCCAGTAGCGCCGCATCGAGGATGCGAGCCTCAGGCCGACCTCGGCGCCCTCGGGCGCCCGGTCGCACCACGCGTGCGCCGACAGCAGGTTCTCGCGCTCGAGATCGAGCCGGGCCAGCCACGTCCCCTGCGCCGGCCCGACGAGTTGCGGCCGCGCGGCCTCCGCCAGCGCCAGGTAGAACGCGAGGTGCCGCGACCGCGCATCCGCCTCCTCGCCCGAGGCGGCGAGCCGCTGCTGCGCGTACTCGCGCACCGTCTCGAGCAGGCCGTAGCGCTCGCCGTCGGGCTCCACGACGACCAGCGATTTCTCGACCAGGTGGGCGAGCAGGTCGAGGACGTCCGCGGCCGCGATCCCGCCGCCCGCCGCCACCTGCTCGGCGGCCTCCAGCGTCCAGCCGCCGGCGAAGACCGCGAGGCGCCGCAGCAGCGCGCGCTCGGGCTCGCTCAGGAGGTCGTGGCTCCAGTCGATCAGCGCCTGCAGCGTCTGCTGCCGCGGCAGCGCGGTCCGGTCGCCCTGCGTGAGCAGGCGGAAGCGATCGGTCGAGGCGCGCCGCGATCTCCTCGACCGGCAGCGCGCGCACGCGCGCCGCCGCGAGCTCGATCGCGAGCGGGATGCCGTCGAGCCGGCGGCAGATGTCGGCGATCGCCGCCGCATTGCGCTCGGTCATCCCGAACGCGGGCTGGCGCGCGCCGGCGCGGTCGACGAACAGCCGCATCGCCTCGTACTGCCGCATCGCCGCGAGCGGGACGGCGCGATGGACGTCGGGAACGGAGAGGCCGGGCACCGGATAGACGGTCTCGCCGGCAATGTGCAGCGCCTCGCGGGAGGACGTCAGCATCCGCAGCTTCGGCGCCGACCGCAGCAGCGTCGTCGCCAGCTCGGCACAGGCCGCGACCAGGTGCTCGCAGTTGTCGACGACCAGCAGCACCTCGCGGTCCTGCGCGTACTTCACCAGCGCCTCGACGACCGGGCGCCCCGTCTCCTCCTTCACGCCGAGCACCGACGCGACCGCCTGCGCCACGAGCCGCGGGTCCGACACCGCCGCGAGCTCGACGAACCAGACGCCGTCGGCGTAGTCGTCGATGACCTCGGCGCCGACCTGCAGCGACAGTCGCGTCTTGCCGATGCCGCCGGGGCCGGTCAGCGTCAGCAGCCGCGTCGTCGCGAGGAGAGCGCGGACCTCGGCGAGCTCGCGCTCGCGCCCGATGAACGAGGTGACCTGGAGCGGCAGGTTGTGCGGCGTGGACTCCAGCGAGCGCAGCGCCGGGAAGTCCCGGCGCAGCTCCGGATGCACGAGCTGGTGGATGCGCTCCGGATCGGCGAGGCCGCGCAGGCGCACGGCGCCGACGTCGCGCAGCGTGACGCTGTCCGGCAGGCGGTCGCGGACGAGCTCGGCCGTCGCCTGCGAGACCAGCACCTGCCCGCCGTGGGCGGCGGCCATGATCCGCGCGGCGCGGTTGACCGGCGTGCCGTACCAGTCGTTGTCGCGGTGCTCCGCGGCGCCGACGTGCAGGCCGCAGCGCACCTGCAGCGCGATGCCGTGCTTGTCCCCGAGGCCGGCGAGCGCGCGCTGCAGCGCGACCGCCGCCTCGAGCGCGTCGACCGGATCGGCGAAGACCGCGTGGATGCCGTCGCCGGTCGTCTTCACGATCGTGCCGCGATGGCCCTCGACGGCGGCGCGCGCGAGCGCGTCGTGCTCGGCCAGCGCCGCCGACATCCGCTCCGGCTCCGTCTCCCACAGCCGGGTGCTCGACTCGATGTCGGTGAAGAGGGTGGTGACGACTTCGGTGCTGCGGCTCGGGTTCACTGCCCCCCCGGGGCGGTCGCGACGGACGGCGCGGTGATCAGGGCGCCGTCGGCTCGAAGCCGCCGGCGTGGCGCAGCGCGCGCGACACCGGGCCGGTGAGCATCGCCGCGAACACGCGCGCCACGTCCGGCTGCGCGGCCCGCGTGCAGACGGCGGCCGAATAGACGGTATCGAGCGCATAGCCCGCCGGAAGCGGGCCGACCAGCGTCACGCCCGGCGTGTACATGATCTCGGTGATCTGCGTGCAGCCGACGCGCCCCGGCGGCCCCTCGGCCAGCGCGCGCATCGACGTCGCGCCGTTCGGATAGTTGGTGATCCTCGCGGCGACGGCGTCGTGGATCCCCAGGCGTTCGAGCACCTTCGCGAAGTGGATGCCCGCCGTCGCCTGCAGCGGGTCGGGGAACACGATGCCGGTGGCCGCGAGCAGCGTCGCGCGCAGCGCATCGCCGTCCGCGATGCCGGGCAGCGGCTCGCCCGCGCGCACCGCGATGCCGGTGCCGACTCGACCGAGCGGCGCGACCGTCTCGGGCAGCACGTGGCCGTCGCGCGCGAGGCCGTCGATCAGCGCCGCCGTCAGCACGATGACGTCGCAGGGCGCGCCGCCGAGGAGCCTTTCCTTCATCGCGCCGACGGCGCCGAACGTCCCGTCGATGCCGGCGCCGGTCTCGGCGGCAAGCGCATCCTTCAGCGCCAGGACGACGCCGCGCGCGGCTCCCGCGCACAGGAGGTTGAGGTTCATTGCTCGCGGCGCCGTCACTGGTCGGGCTTCGCGCCGGAGATCTTCACGATGCGCTCCCACTTGGCGACGTCGTCGGCGATGTAGCGGCCGAACTCGTCGGGCGACATCGTCAGCGGCACGGCGCCGCGCTTCGCCCATTCGGCGCGCACGTCGGGGTTGTTCGCGATCTTGGTGATCTCGGCGTTCAGGCGGGCGACGATCGGCGCGGGCGTGCCCTTGGGCGCGATGACCCCCAGCCAGATCACCGCCTCGTAGCCCGCGACCCCGGCCTCGGCGATCGTCGGCACGCCCGGCAGCGTCGCCGAGCGCAGCTTGCCCGTCGTGCCGAGCGCGCGCACCTTGCCGGCCTTCACGTTCTCGCTCATCGTCGTCACCGCGTCGAACATCAGCTCGACCTGGCCGCCCAGCACCGCCGTGCGCGCGCCGCCGCTGCCCTTGTACGGCACGTGGACGATGTCGACGCCGGCCATCGCCTTGAACAGCTCGCCGGCCATGTGATACGGCGTGCCGTTGCCCGACGACGCGTAGTTGAGCCCGCCGGGTTTCGCCTTCGCGAGCCTGATCAGGTCGGCGACGGTCTCGGCCTTCACCGCCGGGTTCACGACCAGCACCAGGTCCGAGTAGTTGATCGGCGCGATCGGCGCGAAGTCCTTCAGCAGCGCGTACGGCTTGTTCGGGATCAGCGACTCGTTGACCGTCTGCGCGTTCGACATCAAGAGCAGCGTGTAGCCGTCCGGCGCGCTCTTGGCGACGGCGTCGGTGCCGATCAGCGAGCCCGCGCCGGGACGGTTGTCGACGACGAACGGCTGCCCCATCGCCTCCTGCAGCCGCTGCGCGACGAAGCGCGCGAAGACGTCGGCGGGCCCGCCGGCGTCGAACGGGACGACGATCTTCACCGGCCGGCTCGGGTAGTCCTGCGCCGGCGCCATGCCGGGAACCGCCAGCGCCAGCGCGCCGGCGAGTGCCGCCATCAGAATTCGCAGCATCGGTGACCTCCTCGTCGCGTCGCCGGCCGCGGCGACGCCTGAGGCAATGTACACGATCGCGCGACGCCGGGGCAAAGCGGCGGCGGCGGCCGGGCGGGTCGCATTTGCTAGAATTGGCGTTCAATCTGCACGGAGCGACCCGACCCATGGCGAGCCTACCCCCCGGCGGCACCCGCGAAGCGAAGATGGACGCCAATTCGCTGTATCGCGAAGAGATCTACACCGACCGCGCCGGGGCGACGATGCGCGCGCTGGTGCCGGTCACCAAATTCGGCACGCCGGACGCGTCGCGCCCGACGCTCTACCTCGGCGAAGTGCAGGTCATGACCAACATGGGCCCGCTGCCGATCAGCTTCGAGATCGACGCGGCGACCCTTGCCGACGCCGCCGACAAGTACGCCGAGGCGGCGAAGGCCGGCGTCGAGAACGCGATGCGCGAGCTGCAGGAACTGCGCCGGCAGGCGTCGTCGTCGCTGGTGATCCCCCAGGGCGGCATGCCCAACCTCGGCGGCGGCGGCGGGAAGATCCAGCTGCCGTAGCGGCTGAATGGGGTCAGACCCCGTTTAGCGCCGTTCAACGGGCGCCATTCAGCGCCGGCCGAGCGTCGAGCGCCCAGTCCGCCGTGGCGAAGCGCTCCGCGAGGAAGTCGGTGAACACGCGCACCTTCGCCGACAGGTGCCGCCGGCTCGGGTACACGACGTAGATCGGGTTCTCCACCGGATCGTAGTCGGTGAGCAGCGGCACGAGCCTCCCGGCGCGAACGTCGGGCCCGACGATGAAGTCGGGCTCGTAGGTGATGCCCGCGCCCTCGACCGCCAGCGCCTCGAGGAAGCGGCCGTTGTTCGCGTGGATCGGTCCGGCCACGCGCGCGCTGCGCGCCTTGCCCTGCCGGTCGGTGAACGCCCACGCATTCTTCGCCGGCGAGTACTCGTAGGTCAGGCAGACGTGCGCCGCGAGGTCCTCGGGCGTCTTCGGCTCGCCGTGCCGCGCGAGGTACGAGGGCGCCGCGCAGCAGACCAGCCGCGTCGTGCCGACCCGGCGCCCGACGAGGTTCTGCGACCCGATGTTGCCGATGCGCACGGCGACGTCGAAGCCCTCCTCGACCAGGTCGGTCGTGCGGTCGGAGAGCTCGACGTCGAAGCGCAGCTGCGGATGGCGGCCGACGAACTCGGCGATCGCCGGCGCGAGGTGGCGCGACCCGAAGGCGATCGCCGCGGCGAGCCGCAGCGTGCCGCGCGGCGTCGCCGTCGCGGCGTTCGCGAGCTCTTCGGCCTCCTCGAGGTCGGCGAGCAGCTGCACCGAGCGCTCGTGGAACGCCCGCCCGCTCTCGGTCAGCGACAGGCGACGCGTCGTGCGGTTGAGGAGGCGCGTGTCGAGATGCGCCTCGAGCTCGGCCACCTGCCGCGAAACCGACGACACCGAGACGCCGAGCCGCTCCGCGGCGCGCGCGAAGCTGCCGGCCTCGACGACCCGGGCGAACACGGTGATGGCCTGGAAGCGGTCCATGGGCGAAGACGGGGGGAGCGACTCCATCGATTGTTGCATAAATCGCAACAATCTATCAACATAACGGTGTTTATCTCGCATGAATCAAGGCTCAAGATTCGTTCCGTCGCGCCACCCGGCGCATTTCACCGAGGACCCCGTCATGAACGACTCTCACCGCATCGATCTCGCCGCCGGACTGCTGCGCTCCGGGCTCGGCGTCATGTTCATCGCGCACGCGCTGCTCAAGGTCTTCGTGTTCACGCCGGCCGGCACCGCCCAGTTCTTCGAATCGCTGGGGCTGCCCGGCTTCCTCGGCTACGCGACCATCGCGGCCGAGCTCGGCGGCGGCGTGATGCTGCTGCTCGGCGCGTACACCCGCGTCGTCGCGTTCGCGCTGGTGCCGGTGCTGATCGGCGCCACCTGGGCGCACATCGGCAACGGCTGGCTGTTTACGGCGCCGAAGGGCGGCTGGGAATATCCGGCCTTCCTGACGCTCGCGGCAGTCGTCGTCGGACTGCTCGGCGGCGGTCGCTACACGGTCGCCGCGCTGTTCGGCGGCGACACGCGAACGCTCGGCGGCCGGATCCCGCGCGCGGCCTGATCGCGGGCTGCGGAATCCCGGTGCCGGGGCATCCTCCCCCCGGCGCCCGGGAATCCGCGCTGATTCCTCGACATCGATCCACGGAGCACGCATGACCCGCCAACCGATTCTCTTCCTGTCGCACGGCTCGCCGATGCACGCGCTACCCGGGAGCGGCGTCAACGAGCGCTGGGCCGCGCTCGGCCGGACGCTCCCCCGGCCGCGCGCGATCCTGATGGTGTCCGCGCACTGGGAAACGTCGGTGCCGATGCTGACCGGCAACCGGCAGCCGGAGACGATCCACGACTTCGGCGGGTTCCCGCCCGAGCTCTACCGGATCCGCTATCCGGCCCCGGGCGCGCCCGAGCTCGCGGCGCAGACGGTGGCGCTGCTGAAGAGCGCCGACATCACCGCGGGCATCGACGGCTGCCGCGGCCTCGACCACGGCGCGTGGGTGCCGCTGTTGTGGATGCATCCGGATGCCGGCATCCCCGTCGTGCAGCTCTCGGTGCAGCCGGGGCTCGGCACGGCGCACCACGTCCGGCTGGGGCGCGCGCTCGCGCCGCTCGCCGCCGACGACGTGCTGATCGTCGGCTCGGGCCACACGACGCACAACCTGCGCGACTGGATGGCGAACCCGCGGCGGCAGGAGCCGCTGCCGTACGCGCAGGCCTTCGCCGCGTGGATCGGCGAGCGGCTGCGCGCCGGCGACACGCGGGCGCTCGTCGCCTATCGCGACGAGGCGCCCGAGGCCGCGCGCGCGCATCCGTCCGAGGAGCACTTCCTGCCGCTGCTCGTCGCCTGGGGCGCGGCGGGCGAGTCGCCGGTCGTGGAGCGCGTGATCGACGGCTATCGAGGCCGGCGCGCTGTCGCTCGACTCGTACCTCTTCCGCTAGGTTCACTTCTCCGGCAAGCCACAGCTTCGAACCTGCCGGATCGAGCGGCGTTTCGACCGACCCTGAACAGGCGTGCGTCGGGTCGCATTCGGCCGTTTCGACGATGCGCCCGCGACACCCCATCAGACTGCTATCGCCGGGTCCGAACGCGAATCTCGATGATTGCGCCGATCGCCCGCGCGTACTTCTCGATCGTCGTCAGCGTGGGGCGCGTGTGCACGCCGCTTTCAAGGCGCGAGACGGTACTCTTGGTACTCGACATCCTGTCGGCGACCTCCTGCTGCGTCATGCCCGCCGCTGTGCGGGCGGTGACAAGGTCGGCGACGAGTGCCTGCAACGTGCGATCCGCTGCGAGCGCTTGCCCACGCCTTGCCCTCCGCCCACCTCTCGACAGGAGTTGCTCGATACTTCTCGCAAGTACGCGATCCTGCTCGATCATTGCCGTGTTCTTTTTCCGGGGCAGTTAGCAAAAATGCTAACTCGCACTGGAACCCATGCCCATCCATCGTGCGGACGAGCCTGGGCCGGATTAGGCGCCATTGCGCGGGTGTTCGATCGCGGCAGGGGGTTAGCAATTTTGCTAACACGTCCGAACCGCGCCCCACGGGGCAGCTTGCCCCTGCGCCCGGCGGATTCCGGCTGCCTTCACCGCCGCCGGCGCTGGTGCTCGAATCGCAAGAATGTCGGTGCGCAGGTGTCAAGGGACCCGGCACGACGAATCGCTGCGAACAACCAGTCATCACCAGACAAGCACGAACAGGCTCCAACGAAGTCATGCGAGCCCCCCCCGCCGCGCGGCCTACGACTCCGCGGCCGAGCACCGCAGCCGCGCGGCGTCCGACAACGCCTCGGCGCACGCCGCTCGACCTTCAGCGCGAACAGCGGATCGGCGCGGGTGCGGCCGCGATTGATCGCGGCGATCGGCTTCCCCGACGCGGCGGCGCGCTCGCAGAAGCGGTAGCCGGAGTAGACCATCAGCGACGAGCCGACGACCAGCATCGCGTCCGCCTCGTCCAGCGCCCGCATCGCGGCCTCGACGCGTTCCCGCGGCACGTTCTCGCCGAAGAACACGACGTCCGGCTTCAGCATTCCCCCGCAGCGCGCGCAGCCGGCACGGCGAACGCGTCGAGCGTCCCACGCGCCATCCGCGTCGCCGTCGGGCGCAGCCGCGCCGGCGCGTCGGCGAACGCCATGTTGTCGGCCTCCAGCAGGCGCTGGACGGCCTCGCGCGAGTGCGCGGCGCCGCAATCGAGGCAGACGACGCGGCCGATGCATCCGTGCAGCTCGATCACCCGCGCGCTGCCGGCCCGCTGGTGCAGCCCGTCGACGTTCTGCGTCACCAGTCCCGCGAACGGGCGGGCGCGGGCGAGGGCGGCCAGCGCTCGTGCGCCGCATTCGGTCGCGCCTGCGCGACGAGCGGCCAGCCCGCCATGCTGCGCGCCCAATAGCGCCGGCGTGCCGCGGCGGATGCCAGGAAGGCCTGCAGCGTCACCGGCGGCGCGGCGCTGCCAGCGGCCTTCGTCGTCGCGATAGCCGGGATGCCGGATGCCGTGCTGACGCCCGCCCCGGTCAGCACGAACAGCCGCGGGGATGCCGGCGCAGGAAGTCGTGGAGGCCGGTCACGATAGGGGTGGCAGTTTGTAACGATTCTAAGGGCCTTGCCGGGGTAGACCTCCAGGGCAGCCTGGAGCGCTTCCGGGTTGGCGGTGTCGATACACAGCGGAACCTGGGCGAACTCCAGCAGGGCCTGCACCGCGCCACGCAGCAGGGCCGGCTCGTCCGCGCCGGGGATGCCGGCATTGACGTCCAGTACATGCGCCCCGGCTTCGAGCTGTTTGCGGGCGTCCTCCAATGCCACGCTGAAATCGCCCTGGGCCATGCTCTCGGCCAGCTTCTTGCGCCGGGTGGGGTTAATCCGCTCGCCGATGATGGTGAACGGGCGATCGGGGCTGATGATGACTTCTTTGGTTTTACAGGTTAGTTTTGTTTCCATGCTGATTATTTCCCGGTTATAGGTTGAATTTTGCCAATTATACATTAACCGGCCCACATGAAGCGCTTCTTCGGTTATGATTGCCGTTGGCCAACGGCAGGAATCGCCAGGCTGGCTGCCAGCCGGCTAAGACCCGGTAGGGCCACCATCACTACTGAGTGAAAGAACCTGCATAATTCCATTTCCGAGGTGAAGCATGGATTTTGCCGAACGTGTCAGCACGCTAAAACCCGAAGGGGCTTATTATATGCTGGCGAAGGCCCAGGCGCTGGAAGCCACCGGGCGCCCGATCATCCACCTGGAGGTAGGCCAGCCGGATGTGCCCACCTTCGAGAACATCACCCAGGCCGGGGTGGATGCCATACAGGAGGGCTACACACGGTACACGCCTTCTGCGGGCATCCCCGCCCTGCGCCAGGCAATCGCCGGTGACGCCTCGCGCCGGCTGGGGATCCCGGTCGAACCGGCGCAGGTGGTGGTCGGACCGGGCGCCAAGCCGGCCCTGTTCTTCCCGACCCTGGCATTGGTGCGCCCCGGCGATGAGGTGATCTACCCCGACCCCGGCTTCCCGACCTATGCTGCCATGATCGAAGTAGCCGGCGGCAGGCCGGTGCCGGTGCCGCTGCGGGAGGAGGAGGACTTTTCCTTCGACCTGGAAGCCTTCGACCGGCTGGTGAGCCGGCGCACGCGCATGGTGGTGCTGAATTCACCCAGCAACCCCACCGGCGGCGTGATGCCGCTGAAGGCGCTGGAGCACATCGCCCAGGCGGCCCGCGAAAACGACCTGTGGGTGCTGACCGACGAGATTTACTCGCGCCTGGTCTATGAGCAGCCGGCGCCCAGCATTGCCGTCCTGCCCGGGATGGCCGAGCGCACGATCATCTGCGACGGCTTCTCGAAAACCTACGCCATGACCGGCTGGCGGCTGGGCTACGAAATCATGCCCAAAGCGCTGGCAGAGCGGGTCGAGCTGCTGATCACCCACTCGGTGGGCTGCACGGCCAGCTTCACCCAGATCGCCGGGATCGAGGCGATCCAGGGGCCGCAAGAGAGGGTGGAGATCGTCGTGGCCGAGTACAAGCGCCGCCGCGACGCGGTCGTTGCCGGGCTGAACGCCATCCCTGGCGTGCGCTGCCGTCTGCCGCAGGGCGCCTTCTATGCCTTCCCCAACGTATCCGCCCTGGGGCGCCCATCCGACTGGCTGGCCGAATACCTGCTGGAAGAGGCCGGGGTGGCGCTGCTGCCGGGCACATCCTTCGGCAAGAACGGCGAGGGCTATCTGCGTCTCAGCTTTGCGAACTCAATGGAGAACCTCCTGGAGGCGCTGGAGCGCATGCAAGCCGCCCTGGGAAAGCTGTAAGCAGGCGGCGCATACCGGCCAGGCTGCGCAATTGCAGGGATTTTCGACCTCCCGCAGGTTCCAAACCTGCGGGAGGCTCCAGGGTTATGGGGTATTCAGGCTGATGATGTAAGCGATCACATCGGCGATCTGCTGGGGCGTCAGCAGGCCGTAATCGCCATAGGCCAGCATGACCCGGAGCGGGGCGCCTTTGGGCACCGAGCCGTGCTCGATGAAAAGGTCGAGGTTGGCAGCGAAGATCCCGGCGTCGCTGTTATAGAGCGAGGCGGCGACCGGGTTCAGGGCCGGCACCTCGCCCGCCTCGGCGCCCGTATCTGCGACCCCGCCCCGGCCGGCCTCGCCGTGACATTCCTCGCATTTTGAAGCAAAGACCGCCTCCCCCGGCCCGGGAGAGCCTTCGAGCTTGAGCGCTTTGCCGGTGCCGCCCGGCTTTGAAGGCTTTGGGGCGTTGGGATCGGGCGTGGCCACGCTGGTACAGCCAGCCACAAGCAGCAGGATCACCACACCCACCAGGAGTATCAACCGATCAGTTCGCATCATCATTATTCCATTCTGCCGGGGTATTTATGGCAATTCACCGAACCAGGTAACCGGCCCACTGGTAAGGATTCTCACCCGCGTCGCACAACCGTCTTCTACCAAAGCGATGACCAGGGCAGTGTCTCCTGCCCTCTTTTGCTTTGTAACCATGTATTTCCCGGGTGTAGGGCAGAAATCATCCTTGATCAGGAACAGGCCCTCCTCGAACCAGTACCGGCCCGACTTACTCGGTCTGCCTCCATCCTGGTTGGGCGAAAAGGTGTAAGTCCCATCCGGGCGCAGCAGCCAGTATGCCAGCTTGAAATGGGGGTGACTGGTCAGGATCCAGATACCGGTGATCTCATCAGCCTGGCGGATGGTTAGGCCTACCGGGGTGGAGACGGGGGTGGGTTGAGCTACCTTTAGGCTGGAGGCAGCCATCCCCTGGCAAGCGGCGAGCGCCATGATCCCAAAGAACGCCACCACCAGAGTTCCAGCTTTCATCTCATACCTCCTTGTATAATTAAACTAATATTGGTAAACTTACTACATATTTTAGCTCTCAACCGTGGTCGCCTGCGTTGTGTTTTTGTGTTGTCTGCAAAGAGTTTCTCGGACAACGCACTCTTTGAGCGGGAGCATTCCATCTGTGCTGGCCCGGTGACGGTGACAGGCTTATTGTCGCAAGGGTAGCAAACCATGTCATTACGGATCCAGTTCCTCGGTCAACCACGTCTGCTGAGCGAGGGCCAACGCGTTGATCTGCCGGGCAACCGG
This sequence comes from uncultured beta proteobacterium, assembly GCA_963832705.1. GTDB lineage: Bacteria > Pseudomonadota > Gammaproteobacteria > Burkholderiales > Casimicrobiaceae > CAIWHR01. Next base: position 205,976 of record CAWHVP010000015.1, read on the forward strand.
CCGCTGGCTTTGCTGGCTTACTTGCTGCTCACCCGCAAGGCGCATCCCCGTGAACACCTGATCGACCTGTTTTTCGACGGCCCCGCCGATCCACGGGCTGCCTTGCGCTGGGCGCTGTCCAAGATCCGCAAGGCCATTGGGGATGAGTATATCCTGGCCAAGCAGGACGAGATCGCCTTCAATTTTGCCAGCGCTTATTGGCTGGACGTGAATGATTTTGAAGCCGGGGAAATAGAGCTGTACCAGGGTGACCTGTTGGAAGGGTTGTACCTGCGGGATGCCCTGCGTTTCGAGGAATGGCTTTTATTCGAGCGACAACGCCTGCGCAGCCAGTACCAGGCCGCCCTGGAAAAGCAGCTCTCCGCCAGCCGGCAACGGGGTGAGGCCGGGGCCGTTGTGATCACGGCCCAACGCTTGTTGAAGCTGGACAACCTGCGCGAAGACTGGCACCGATCATTGATGGAAGCCTATGCCCGGCAGGGAAAGCGGGCGACGGCGCTGGAACAGTTCGAACAGTGCCGTCAAGCATTGCGGACGGAGTGGGATATGGAGCCCTCCCCGGAGACTGTGGCCCTGGCCGAGGCGATCCGCCAGGGGGAGCTGGCGCCGGAGGTAAGCCCGTTGGAGGATGGCGCCGAACGGATTGCAATGACCCCGCAAAAGCAGGCGCTTGAGCCGGCAGGAGAACCTATACGCCGCCGTTTGATTGGACCCCGGCCGATCATGGCTTTGATTGGGGTTTTGAGTGCCCTGGTAGTGGTTGCGCTGGTTTTTAGCCGGGTCGTGCGGACAAACAGCCAGGCTTTTCTTCCCGCTGGAAGCCAGCCGCCGCTCGAAGGCGCCGCCGGCCAGCTGGGAACTACCCCCGGCGCCCTTGCAGGCACGACTGTATCGATTCTAGGAAGGTTTACGAATGGACAGGAAAAGCTGTTCCAGAAATCTTTGATGCCGTTAGAAGAGAGGACCGGCGTTAAAGTTGAGATCCTTCTTGGAGAGGACACTTACGATCTGGAGCTTGCTGCCCGTTTGGAGGCCAATGATCTGCCGGATATCATCGCCTTCCCACAGCCAGGCTGGCTGGCTACGCTGGCTGAACAGGGCAAAATCGTCAATCTAAACAAGTTTCTGGATGACGATTATCTCAGGCAGCAATATTCCGATGCGTTATTGGAGTTAACCAGGGTCGATGGCCAGGTGATGGGTATCTGGTACAACGTTGATATCAAGAGCCTGGTCTGGTATCCCAAAGCAGTATTCGAGGCGAAAGGTTATGAGGCGCCGGAGACGTGGAATGAATTGATCGCCCTATCCGACAGGATCGTGGACGATGGCGGCGTCCCGTGGTGCATCGGCATCGAGAGCGGGGACGGTACCGGCTGGGTGGGCACAGATTGGGTGGAAGATATCTTGCTACGCACTGCTCCCGCCGAGGCTTACGATGCCTGGGTCAATCACGAGCTGCCGTTTGATTCGCCGGAGATACGGCGTGTCTTTGAGATTATGGGGCGGATTTGGTTGAACGATGCTTATGTACATGGGGGGACAGCCAGTATCTCAAGCGAGAGTTTTGCAGATAGCCCGGGGCACCTTTTCGAGGACCCGCCGGGGTGCTATTTGCATCGACAGGCTTCTTTCGCCCCATTCTTCTTTCCACGGAACCTCCGCTATGGCCAGGATTATGACTTTTTGGCTCTCCCGTTTAGAACGGGAAGTTGACATAAACTGAACTACCTGATAGCCTCTGCCCACAATCCTGGTTGCAGAAGGTGAGCAGATGGCTGAATACCCGGTATTGACCGAGTTACTGAACCTTACCAATGTCAAAGTAGTGCACTACCAATTGGTCGGCCAAAACCGGATCAACCTGTTTGTTGAGTTGACCTTGCCAATGGCGCTGTGTCCAGACGTGCAAACAACCCAGCAGCAGCGTGCATGATGTGGGCGAACCACAGATGATGCGCGATCTGCCCATCTGGGATCGGCGCTGCTGGCTGCGTCTGGCGCCTCGGCGGTTCAAGTGCGCCAATGCCAGAACACGTTTGTTGAACGGCTGGCCTGGCGCGAACCTGGACGGGATTACATCGTTGCGCTACGAGCAACACATCTACCAGCGCGCCCGCAAGGAACCGATCGACGCAGGTTGCCAAGGATGAAGAGGTTGAGCGAAGAAGCCGTGCAGGGCATCTTCGAGCGTTGGGCAAAAAAACGCTGAGCGAACGAGGTTGGCCGGTTGTCAAGGTGCTGTGCGTGGATGAGATCGCCCAACATAAGGGGCATGGCTCATATCGTCTGGTGATCTCGGCCCCCGAACTGGGCATCATCCTGGATGTGCTGAAAGAGCGCACCAAAGAAGCCTTTTGAAGCCTGGCTGGATGCGCGTGGCGCAGACTGGTGCGACCAGGTGGAAGTCTTCTGCGCCGATATGTGGGACGCCTACCATGAAGCTGCCAGAAGCCAAGCTGCCCAATGCCCAACGGGTGGTAGATCGCTTTCACGTCATGAAGAACCTGAACGATGCGCTGAGCAAAGCCCGGCGCACGATCCAGAATCAGGCGGACGAAGCCACGAAGGCGCTGCTCGAAAGGCTGCCGCTGGTGGTTGGTAAAGAACCAAGAAAACCTGGATGAAGACGATCGGGCCGACTTGGAGCAGGCTTTGGCCGCTTCACCCGAACTGAGCGCCTGCTACCAGTTGAAAGAAGATTTCCGCAACTGGTTCAACCAGAACAGCGATCGCGAACAGGCCGAACAAACTCTCAAGACTGGATCGCCAGCGTTGAAGCAGCGGCTTCCGAGCGTTGAAAGTCATTTGTCCGGACACTCCAGAACTGGAAGGAGGTCGATCTTGAACTACTTTGATGGGCGGCACACCAATGGCTTTGCGGAAGGCGTAAACTTGAAAATCAGGCTGATCCATCGCCGAGCCTTTGGTTACCGCAACTTCGAACAATTTCGTTTGCATATCCTGGTCGCTTTTGACCCGGTTTCCCGTTGAAACCGGAAGAGCCGACTTTTTTTATCTTCCGCCCATCAATTCCGAGTTCGGCAAGCCGATTTTGGGAAGCGGGAATATTGTTGTGATGGTCAACGACCGGCCTGAGGTCCGGGAGGTGATGCGCTATCTGACCACGGCTAAGTCGGTCAAAGCGCAGGTGAAGAACGGTGGCTTTCTCAGCCCCCACCGAGATACCCCGCTCGAGTGGTTCCCAAACCCGGAAGATCTGCGTTTCTTCCAAATCGCTCTCAGCGCCGGTACCTACCGTTTCGACGGCTCGGATCTGATGCCCGAGGAGGTTGGGCTGGGTTCGTTTTACCGCGGCATCACCGATTGGGTTGAAGGGGCCGATTTGGATACAGTATTGCAGGAAATTGACGAGAGCTGGCCGGAGTAAATCCGGTACATGGAGAAAACGGATTTTCATGAAAGACCAGGGGAGGTGGTACCCGAACCTCCCGCAGGCTTTGGACCTGCGGGAGGTTCCATAGGAGCCTTTCAGGCCGAGCGCTTTATCTGTGAAGCTTCCACAACTCCAGGTGAAAGCCGGTGACGTTGAAGGTCTGCACTTTGCCGTCCTGCACCTGGGCCAGGATGGTCTCCGTGCCCCAGGCCAGACCGCGGTCCGAGACCTCGACCTGTGCAATGATGGTGTCGCCGGTCTGCTCGTACCCGACCACCTCATACCGGCGGCCATTGGCGCCCATCTCCTGGAGCATCTGCCGGACTTCCGCCAGACCCCGGTAGGTTTCGCCCCGCACCAGGTTCTCGGCGACGGCATTTTCAGCAAAGGCGCTCGCTGCCGTATCCACCTCACCCGAGCTGAGGGCAGTAAAGACGTTGCTGACCGCCAGGAGCGGCTCGGTGGTATGGCTTGCCTGAGCCACATTCATAATCAGAGCCAACACCAGAAGTCCAAAGAACAGCACAACCAAAATCCTCGTTTTCATCTCAAATCTCCTTTCACTGATCCCATAGAGCTGATATATTTGATCCAACTTTACCAATTAGGCGTGGTCGCCAGCGTTGAATAAAGCATGGTTTTTTATTTCAATTAAAAACAACGCTATCGTTCAAGGACAGCCAGCATCGATATCGATGGAGTACCGGTGAAAACGTGCAGATTACAGGCGAAGTGGTTAAACAATGTCCTTGCGTATCCAGTTACTCGGCCAGACACGCCTGCGGCGTGACGGACTTACGTTAGATCTGGCAGGATACCGGCCAGTGGCTTTGCTGGCCTATCTGATTGTCACCCGTAAGAGCCACACTCGCCAACACCTGATCGACCTGCTTTTCGATGGCCCGGACGACCCACGGGCCGCTTTACGCTGGACGCTGTCCAAGATCCGCAAGGCCATCGGCGACCAATACCTCCTGGCCGACCGGGAAGAAATTTCGTTCAATTTTGAGAGTGATTCTTGGGTGGATGTGATAGAGTTCGAAGCGGGGGAGCTCGAGCTATATCAAGGTGATTTTCTGGAAGGGCTGTACCTGCGGGATGCACTGCGGTTCGAGGACTGGCTGGGTTTCGAGCGAGCGCGGCTGAGAGGCCTGTACCAGGCCGGGCTGGAAAAACAGATGGAAGAACACCGGCGCCAGGGGGATTCTTCGGCGGTGGTGATCAACGCCCAACAGCTGTTGAAGCTGGACAACCTGCGCGAAGACTGGCATTATGTCTTGATGGAGGCTTATGCTCGGCTTGGCAAGCGCACCACGGCCCTGGAACAGTTCGAACAGTGCCGCCAGGTCTTGCAGGCAGAGTGGGACATGGAGCCTTCCCCGGAGACCGTCGCCCTGGCCGAGGCGATCCGCCGTGGCGAGATCGGGCCGCAAATCGCTCTGGTGGAAAGTGGAATGATCCAGCCGGTCTCAGCGCCGGAAAGCGGGAGCGGCCAACCGGATGGCACCAGCGCTGCAGCCGTCCAAAAGGCAGAGAATTTAGAGAAGCCACAAGCCCGCCGCCCAAAGGTGCTCAGACTGGCGCCATTGCTGCTCGGCTCGCTCAGCCTGATCGTCCTGACCGCCATGGTCTTGAGGGGGGTCTTCGATACCAAAAGCCAGGGCCTTCTCGACCAGGCCAGGAGGGCAGGTACATTCCAGCCGGAGCTGGCCAGGAAAAAAGTATGGATCATGGGCTCCTACTTCGGCGAGCTGTCCGAGCTGTTCGTACAATCCATGATACCTTTCGAAGAGAGGACCGGGATTGACATTGAGTTCGTCACCGACAACGATTTTTACCTGGCAAAACGGTTGGAAAGCGGGGACGAGCCGGATATCGTCATGTTCCCACAGCCGGGCCGGCTGGTCGAGCTGGCAAAGCAGGGCAAAGTCATCGACCTGGGGACGTTTCTGGATCAGGATTATTTGAGGCAGCAATATCCTCAGTCGTTCTTAGACATGGCGACCCTGGATGGAAAAACCATCGGGGTGTGGTATTCCGCCGGTCTGAAAAGCCTGGTCTGGTACCCAAAACGAGCTTTTGAAGCAAAGGGCTATCAAGCGCCAGAGACCTGGGAGGAATTAATCGCCCTGTCCGATCGAATTGTGGCTGATGGCGGCGTTCCCTGGTGCATCGGGATCAACGATTACGATGCCAAAGGCTGGGTGGGCACGGATTGGGTGGAAGATATCTTGCTGCGCACCGCCCCGCCGGAAACGTACGACGCCTGGGTCAGGCACGACCTACCGTTTAACTCACCCAAGATCCGGCGGGCTTTCGAGATCATGGGGCAGATCTGGTTGAAGGACGAGTATGTTTATGGCGGGGTGGCTGGGATAAGCACAGAATATTTTATCGGCAGCCCATCCCATCTGTTCGAGGACCCGCCCGGGTGTTACCTGCATAAGCAGGGCTCGTTTGGCCTGCTCTGGTTCCCGCCGGAGTCCGTTTATGGGGAGGATTATGATTTCTTCTACCTGCCGCCGATCGACCCAGAGTATGGCAGGCCGGTGCTGGGCAGCGGAGAAATTTTTGCCATGTTCCACGACCGGCCGGAGGTGCGTGAAGTCATGCGCTACCTGACCACCGCCGAATCGGCCAAGGTGATGATCCAGCACGGGGGCTTTCTCAGCCCGCACAAAGACACGCCCATCGAGTGGTATCCGACTTCCGCAGATTTGCGCTTTGCCCAGATCGTGCTCGACGCCGACACGTATCGTTTTGACGGCTCCGACCTGATGCCCGAGGAAGTCGGGTTTGGCTCATTCTTCCTCGGGATCGTGGACTGGGTGGAGGGCGCCGATCTGGATAAAGTGTTGCAGGAAATCGACGCCAGCTGGCCCCGCTGATCTCATCACCAGCGGGGTAGTATGGTTGTATGAGGGATACCCGGGGACCGCCCGGCGCTTCAACTCCTTACCGTATAATCCCCCTGCACCACCCATTTGTAGGTGGTCAGCTCGCGCAGCGCCCATCGGGCCGCGGGCGTGCAGGCGCTGGGTGGAGATGGCCACTTCGGCCCCCAGCCCGAACTGGCTGCCGTCGGTGAAGCGCGTGCTGGCGTTGACATACACCGCCGCCGAATTCGACTTCGGCGATGAAGCGCTGGGCGTTGGCCGGGTCGCTGGTCAGGATGCCGTCCGAATGCCCGGTGCTGTGGGCGGCGATGTGCTCGATGGCTTCGTCGAGCCCATCCACCACCTTCAGCCCCAGCACCAGCGACAGCCACTCGGTGTCGAAATCCTCCGGCCCGGCCGGGCGAGAACGCAGGCCGGCAGCGCCCCGCCCAGCGCTCGGCAAGGTACGGCAAGCGCGTTCACGTGCGCCCGGAAGGTCACCCCGGCCGGCGCCAGCGCCGCCACCACGCGGGCAGGAAATCCGCCGCCACCGCGCGGTGGCACCAGCACCGTATCCAGGGCGTTGCACACGGTCGGGCGCTGGATCTTGGCGTTGTGGATCACCGGCAGCGACGGCTTCCAGGTCGGCGCTCTCGTCCACGAACAGGTGGCAGATGCCGATCCCGCCGGTGATGACCGGGATGCGGCTGTTCTCGCGGCAGAACTGGTGCAGGGCCGCGCCGCCGCGCGGGATGAGCATATCGACATAGTCGTGCAGCTGCAGCAGCTCCATCACCCGGGCCCGGTCGGGGTCGTCGATGAACTGGACGGCGTCTGCCGGGCAGGCCGGCTGCCTGCCAGCGCCTGGCGGATCACCGCCACCAGCGCCCGGTTGGTGCGCAGGGTCTCGCTGCCGCCGCGCAGGATGGCCGCGTTGCCGGTCTTGAGCGCCAGCCCGGCCACGTCGATGGTCACGTTGGGGCGCGACTTCATAGATCACCGCCAGCACGCCCAGCGGGACGCGCTGCTTGTGCAGCTGCAGGCCGTTTGGCAGCGTGGCCTGCGTCGAAGATCTCGCCCACCGGGTCGGGCAGCTCGGCCACCTGGCGCAGGTCGGCCGCGATGCCGTCCAGGCGGGCCGGGTTCAGCGTCAGGCGGTCGAGCAGGGCCGCGCTCAGGCCGTGCTGGCGCGGCTTCGGCCACGTCCTGGCGCGTTGGCTGCCAGGATCTCGTCGGCCGACGCGACCAGCAGCGTCCGCCAGGGCTTGCCAGCGCCGCGTTCTTTTGCTCGGTGGTTGCCCGCTGCCAGACCTTGCGGCCGCCTGGCGGGCCTGTTTTCCCATCTCTACCAGCATGATCCATATGCTGCCATCACGGACCTCACATCCTCTATAAAAGACCATATTGTTGCGGTGGATGACTTCATCGCCGTAGAAGAACCCAGCATGGCTTCGATCTGCATCGGACTGCACCCCGCAGATGCGCGCCAGGTCTCCGGCGGCGTAGTTCACCAGGCCGCGGGCGATCTCGCTGCCCTGCTGGGCAGCCACGCGCACCGTGTCGCCGCGCTGGAATCGCCCTGACACGCTGATCACGCCCACCGGCAGCAGGCTGCCGCCGCGGCGCAGCGCCTGGGCTGCGCCGTCGTCCACCAGTCAGCACGCCCGGGGCGCGCCGCCCGGCCAGGATAAAGCGCTTGCGGCCTTCCAGGGCGGAGGCCGGCCGGGTGAGAAGCGCGTGCCCAGCGCTTCGCCAGCGGCCAGGCGGAGCAGGATATCCGGCTCGCCGCCGGAGGCGATGACCACCGTCGCCCCGGCGCGGCGGGCCAGGTCGGCTGCCTGCAGCTTGGTGACCATGCCGCCGGTGCCCAGCCCGCTGGCCGAGCCGCCCGCCGCCTGCCACAGGCTTCCGGGATCTCCGGCGCGGTCACTTCGCGCACCAGCTCGGCCGCCGGGTCATGGCGCGGGTCGGCGGTGAACAGCCCGGCCTGGTCGGTCAGCAGCACCAGCAGGTCGGCTTCGACCAGGTTGGCCACCAGCGCCGACAGGTTGTCGTTATCGCCCACCCGGATCTCCTCGGTGGCGACGGTATCGTTTTCGTTGATGATCGGGATCACGCCGCTGCGCGAGCAGGGCCGTCAGGGTGTTGCGGGAGTTCAGGTAGCGCCGCCGGTCGGCCAGGTCGGCGCGGGTCAGCAGCACCTGGGCGACGGTCAGCCCGTACAGCCCGAAGAGCTGCTCGTAGATCGCCATCAGGCGCGGCTGGCCCACGGCCGCCAGCATCTGCTTGGCGGGGATATCCTTGGGCAGCTGCGGGAACGCCAGGCGCTCCCGCCCGGCGGCGATGGCCCCGGAGGAGACCAGGATCACCTCGCTGCCCTGCCGGCGTGCAGCTGCGCCATCTGGCGCACCAGGTCGACCATGCGCGGCAGCGAGAGGCGGCGACGTGCCGGCCGTCAGGGTGGAGGTGCCCAGTTTAACCACAATACGTCGGTATGGGTGTTCATAATGCGGGCAAGTTTATCACAATTTCCAGGCATGAATCAGTTCTGGAGCCGGCCGCTCCCGCAAAGGGCCAGTCGATTCCTCCCACCTAGCCGTTTTTCCAGGTGGTCACTTACCACCCATTCAGGTGATGCGCAGGATTCGTGCTGCGGTCACTCGGCATATGATCGAGAACAGTCAGCAGGATGGATCGACGATCTGGAGAGGAGTTGAACATCAATGACGACTGATACTAAACCCCCTGGTAGCTTTGTCGCGATGCGATGGCCGAGGCCGTGGCCAAAGCCGGCGCGTCCACCGTGACTGGTGGACGCCCGCCGCCGCCTGCCGGCCAGCGGCATCGCCTATGCCGCCGACCTGGTGCTGACCGCCGACCACGTGGTCGAGCGCGATGACGACATGCAATCCTGCTGCCCGATGGCAGCCAGCGCAGCGCCAGCCTGGCCGGGCGCGACCCCGGCAACGACCTGGCCGTGCTGCGCGTCGCAGGCGGCGGGCTGACCCCGGCGGAGCCGGCGGCCGAGCCCGGCCCGGGTCGGGCAGCTGGCCCTGGCGCTGGGGCGGCCCTCCGCGGAGGGCATCCAGGCCAGCCTGGGCGTGGTCAGCGCCTCGGCGGGCCGGTGCGCACCGGGCGCGGCGGGCTGCTGGAGCAGTACCTGCGCACCGATACCATCCCCTACCCGGGTTTCTCCGGCGGGCCGCTGGTCGACGCCGCCGGGCGCGTCCTGGGCTTGAACACCTCCGGCCTGGCGCACGGCGGCATGTCGCTCACCATCCCGGCCGGGCTGGCCTGGAAGGTGGCCGAAGCGCTGGCCGCGCACGGGCATGTGCGGCGCGGCTACCTGGGCGTGCGCAGCCAGCCGGTGGCGATCCCAGCCGCGCAGCGCCAGGCGCTGGGGCGCGAGCAGGAGCCACGGCCTGCTGCTGGTGGGCGTGGAAGACGACAGCCCGGCCGCCCAGGCCGGCCTGATGGTCGGCGATATCCTGGTTGGGCTGGACGGCGAGCCGGCTGACCGACCCGGACGAGCTGCTGGCCCGCCTGGTCGGGCGAGCATCGTCGGCCAGACCACCCCGGTGGAGATCCTGCGCGGCGGCCAGCCGCTGACAATCTCGGTTAAAATTGGGGAACGGAAATGAACGTTCCCGCGCCCGATCCCTGGACCTTTGCTGCCGACCCTGCTGCCGACGGTGACCTGACGGCGGCTGCACGAGGTGGTGCGCGGGTCCAGCGCAGCCTGGTGGTGCTGCACAACGGCCAGCAGGGGTGGGCGCGGGTATCATCTGGGGCCGGCAGTGCCGGCACAGGCGATTTATATCCTGACCAACCAGCACGTCGATGGCCCACGGGCGGCACGCTACGGGCAGCGCTGGAGAGGGCATGCGCTGCAGCTGAGATACCCGGCCCGCCTGGTGGCCCAGGATGAGGAGATCGACCTGGCGCTGCTGCAGATCGACGCGCCAAAGGCCTGCCCGCCGGCGCGCGATTGGCGATTCCGCCGCCTGCGCGTCGGCGAGCTGGTGATGGCAGTGGGCCATCCCTGGGGGCAGCGCGGCATGGTCACCGCCGGGCTGGTCAGCGGCCTGATGAAAGCGCCACACCGCGGCCGCGCGGCGAGGTGGATGTCATCCGCTCGGATGCCCGCCTGGCGCCCGGCAATTCCGGCGGCCCGCTGGTGAATGCGGCCGGCGCGGTGGTGGGCATCAATACCATGATCGTCGGCGGCGACCAGGGCATCGCCACTGGCCAGCCACGTGGCCAGTCGAGTTCGTGACCAAGCGTTTGGACCGTATGCAAATGGGGTATCCGTGCGCCTCGCCCTGATCCCTCCCGGCCATGCGCTGCGCCTGCGGCTGCTAAGCGCCGGCTCGGTCTTTCCGAAGATGCGGGCGCGCCCGGCACGGCGTAGGTGCTTTCAGGCGCGTCCTACGAGCTGCCTCGGCGGTGGAGTTCGTCCGGCTGCGCCTGCCGGTGGATGCTGCTGGTCATCGTGGCCGACAGCGCTCGATCGATCCGCCCTCCAGCGCCTCCTGCCGGGGGATGAAGGCCGCCTGGCATCCTGCTGCTCAGCGATGACCCTGGACAGGCGCTGAGCGCTGCAGGGAGCTGCCGCCTGCGCGGCTGGGGGTTCTGCCGCAGGACGCCAGCGCCGGAGAGCTGCAGGCCGCGCTGCGGGCCGTCCAGGAGGGACTGGTGGTCGGGACCCGAGCGCCTGCTTGGCGCCTGCGCTGACCCGGTCACAGCTGATCGCCGGCCAGGAGGACGAGCCGCTGGAGCAGGCCGCTCACCGAGCGTGAAAGCCAGGTGCTGCAGCTGCTGGCGCATGGCCTGGCCAACAAGCAGATCGCCCTGGCTTTGGGGATCAGCGAGCACACGGTGAAGTTCCACATCTCGTCGATTTATACCAAGCTTGGGGCAAGCAACCGCACCGAGGCGGTGCGCCTGGGGATGCAGCGCGGTCTGGTGGTGCTCTAAGGACCGGCGCAGGTTAAAAGCAGATGGGCGGCCCGAAGCCGCCCATCTGTTTTAAATCTCCAGAGACTGAACTACCGGGCAGGACGGGTAGAAGATGTTGTTGGCCAGCAGGACCAGGCCCGGCATCGGGTAGCTCATGGCGAGCTTCAGGTCGGCGTGCGAATTGTCATAGTATGAGATGGCGGGTTGGCCCAGGCCGTTCAGGTCGATGGAACAGTAGTAGCCCACATCGCCCTCGTTAATACCGTCGCCGTCGGCCACGTCGCCATCCACAATCTGGAACTCCCAGGCGCCGGCGCCTATCTTTTGGGCGTATTTCAGGTTGCCGTTGGTGAAATCATAGTAGCACACATAGCGGTTATCGGTCGCCGGGTCGATGGCGAGCGAAGAATACAGGCCGACATCTCCAGGTCGAGTCCAGGACGCTGATGTTCCAGGAGCCAGCGTCGTCGCCACAGATACTGTCAAAGGTGGCATACTTCAGGTCGCCGTTTAGGATGTCATAGTAGGTAATGTGAGGACGCCCGGCGCTGTCCAGGGCAATCGACGAGGATATACCGACGTCCAGAGTACTTACCCGCCCGACGTTATCCACCGGGGTGATGTCCCAGGTCTGCGTGGTCGACGTCTTACAAGCCATATTCAACGACCCGCCCGTGTGATCGTAATAGCTGACCCAGGGCAGGTTGGCGGCGTCAACGGTGATTGAGGTGAAGCGACCGGTGTCATCCAGCGTGTCGACCGTCGTGGTGACCCAGCTGGAGGTCAAAACACTCCAGGTGGCGTAGTCCAGGTCGCCGTCGGTAGCGTCATAGTAACTGATGTGGGGGATGGCGGCCGAGTCGATCTCCAGCGAAACATAACGCCCGACATCCCCGTCCTGATCCAGCTTGGTGTGCGTCCAGCCCCCACTGACCCAGTCGGCATACCACAGGTTGCCCTTGGTCTGCTCGTAGTAAGCGATGTGCGGCGAATACTCACCGGAGAGGGCGATCGACCAGTACAGGCCGGTAGACCGCGAGCCATTGGGCACGAAGTCTTTGTACCAGGATGACCCATAGGCGCGGGCATGTTTGAGCTGCCCGGCAGTCGCATCCAGGTAGCTAATGTACGGCGCGCCGGCTGTGTTGAGCGCCAGGGACGTCGCCGGGCCCACATCCCGGAAGTAATAGTTGCACAGAGCTCGGGTGCTCCACTGGGAGGCGTCGGCTTTGGTGGCGTGGATATACTTGGCAGCGCCAATCCCGGTGTGGGTAGTAAAAAACGCCCGGTTTTTCATCTTCACCCAGGGCGAGCGAGGTGAACATGCCCGTGTTTCCCGGCCCCTCGCTATCCAGGGTGCGGATGTTCCAGGTGCCGCCTGCCTTGCGGGCGTATTTCAATTCGCCATCCGTTTGTTCATAGAAGCTGATGTGGATATAGTCGTCGCTATCTATTCGAATCGAGGTAAACCAGCCGGTATTGCCGCTCGGTAGAGACGTTCTCCTGACGCCATCGCCGGCGCTTGTTTTCCAGGCGTGCTTCAGGTCGCCATTCGAGAAATCGTAGTAACTGATGTGTGGGCGCTTGTCGGAGTTCAGCGCCAGGGGAGGCAAACGACCCAACGTTAACCCGGACGGAGGCCGTGTCGCCGTGCGCCGTATCGATATTCCACTTCTTATCCGGCCATTGGTTCGAGAGCACGATAGGCGTACATCAGATCATCGTACTTCTCGGACATGAAGGCGATGTGGACGCCATAATCGAAGTCCACCGCGATCGAAGTCCACAGGCCGGTCCGGCCCTGGTCGTTGTAATGGTGAACCACAACCCCGTCAAAGGTCAGACCATTCCAATACTGGTAATCCAGCGTGCGGTGCAGCTCATCATAGTAGCTGATATGGAAGCCGTTGCCGCGATCGATCCGCGATGGAGGAGTATTTTCCGTAGCCGATGGCCGATTCGATTAAGAAATCGGGCGCAGCCGGGGCTTCACCGCCGGCAGTCTTGATTTCAGGATGCTTTCAAGCTGTTCCGAGGTTGAGGGTTCTTCGGGCTCGGCAGGGTCGCCGTGACAGCCGGCTCTTGCACCTGCGCCGCCGGGGTTTCTGCAGTGGCGGCTTCAGGCAATGCAGCCGGGGTTTCTCCACCGGAGACTTCAGGCGTATCGAGCGGATGGTCTCCCCCGCTTCGGTCAGGTTGGTCGGCGCGTAAACTGTGGCATCCGGCACAACCTGGATGGTCCAAAAGCCGCCAATCTGATATGCCAGCTTGAGCACGCCATTATGGGAGTCGTAATAGGTGATGAAAGGCCGGGCGTAGTTGTCGAAGGTCATGGCGGTGTACTGGCCAACCGAAAGACCAGCGTCGACTACGACGGTATCCCAAACGCTGGTGGTCGAGTTCCAACAGGAATAGTACAGGGCATCGCCGCCGTAGGCCATGCACGGAATGTTCGTCAGCGGGTTGTACGCCATGCTGCGGTCGCGCATATTCAGCAGATATGGTGGAGCGTCAACCGAGATCTTGTTCCAGGTCGGCAGCGCCTGCGTGGCGCTGGTGGTTTGCGAGAAGGCGCTCTGCGCCGAGATGGCCGTTAAGAGGATCAATACCATGACCACACGGAACAAGCTCACCGCTCGCCTCCCAGTAAGGAAATGGGTCAATTTCATTTGGAGGTTCTCCTTATTGTTTATACAGCCGTTTCTTAGAGTATAGCACAAAGTCCCCTGTGCGCGCCGGAGCATTAATTGCCCCGCACGAAGTCCAGGGCATATTGAGCATCGATATAGTTTGGATTTTCAACCAACGCTTGCTGAAAGTTTTCGACGGCCTGGGGAGTGTCGCCCTGGCGATACATCGCCCAGCCATGCCAGAGCAGGGCTTCTTCGGAGTTTGGCGTGACCTTCAAGGCGTATTCGGTCAGGGCGATCAGGTCGTCGATCTGCCCGGTGTGGAAATAGGCGATGAAACGGGCTGAACTGGTAGCGCAGCATGCGCTGCGGCAGGCCGATCTCGCGCGCCTTGTCAAAGGCATCGGTGGCTTCGATGTAACGCTCGAAATAGGTCAGGTTGGTGCCCAGGTTGAACCAGGCAAAGGCGTTCTCCGGGTCGGCTCTGGGTCTCCGCCTGGGCGGCTTCCAGGGCGTGCTGGCGGTTGGCATCCGCGTCCCAGTTATCGCCCAGGATGGCTTTGATCGTCTGCTTCCTGCTCGGGCGGGTAGACCAGGATATAAACCCGGTTGAAGGCCTGCCAGTATTCGTCCAGCTTCTCGTAGGGGATTTTCTGGTCGGGCCCATAGATAGCTGTCCTGGCCGATGAAGATCTTGTTTGGCGTCATCATAGCCGGTGACCAGCTGGTAATGGGCGGCCCAGAGATCGTCGTTCGGCCAGTAGGGCTCATCGAAGTGGAAGCTCTCCTCGATCATCACCGGGATGCCGGCGGCAAGCAGTTTCTTGAGAGTCTCCAGATCGCCGCCCACGCGGTACTGGACGTTCAGCCAGCCGGCATAGTTGCGGACGTAATAAGCCAGCTCTTCGACGTTGACATTGCGGTCTTCCCGGAATGGCTTGACCACCTCGGTGATCGTCGTCTGGTCGCCTTCCCAGCCATAATAGCGCAGGTACATGGTCAGCGCGGCCGGGCCGCAGTTGTTGATATCCTGCTTTTCCCATGCGGGGGCGGGCAGAGTGACCGACTCGGGCAGCGGGGTGGGCGAGGGCTGCGGGGTGGGGGTCGCGTGCCGGGGTGGGGGTAGGCGATGGGTCGCGAGTGGCGGTGGGCAGGTGCGGTCGCCGTCGGCAGGCTGGTGACCTGCACCTGTCGGCTGCGGGCAGAGGCGGTGGGCATGGCCTGCGATCGGGTTGATCACGCCCGCGCAGATAGGCCATGGCAAAATCGACCCGCCAGGCCAGGCGGTTATGGATGGGCGGCAACCGGTAAACCAGCCACGGCGAGCAACATCAGGATCGCCAGGGCCGGCGAGTACCGATACATGTCCAGGTCAGCTTGCGCATGGGCGGCAATTCTATCACCAGTGCGATAGGGCTTTGGTGAAGTGAGGTTCAGTGATCTCTGACAGGGATTTTTATGCCTCTAAATCGGTCTTCAATTGATTATAATATCGGACATGAAATATCACATTTGGACTGAAGGCTGTCAGATGAACGTGGCCGACTCGCTGCGGGTGGCCTCGGCGCTGGAACACCTGGGCTACCAGGCCACCCGCCAGGCCGAAGAGGCCGATGTGATCGTGCTGAATACCTGCGTGGTGCGCCAGAGCGCCGAAGACAAGGCTTACGGCCGGCTGAATTCGCTGCGCCCGCTCAAAGACCAGCGACCCGACCTGGTGATCAACCTGATGGGCTGCCTGGTGGGCGTCAAAGGCCACGAGCACCTGAAGAAGCGCTTCCCCTATGTGGATGTCTTTTCCCCGCCCTCCGACCCCGGCCCGCTGGTGGCTTTCCTGACCCAGGGCGAGAGCCGCGAGCTGCGAGCAGGCTGAGACCGAGCAGCGCTTCGCCGCTATGGATGACGACCTGCTGCTGCCGCTGGACGAGCGCGGCAAGCTGGTGGCCACGCATGTGCCGGTGGTGCTGGGCTGCTCGCATGCCTGCACCTTCTGCATCATCCCCTACCGCCGCGGCGTGGAGCGCAGCCGCCCGGTGGGCGAGATCCTGGCCGAGGCGCGCTCGCTGGTGGCCCAGGGCGTGAAAGAGATCACCCTGCTGGGCCAGATCGTCGACCGCTACGGCAAAGACATCCCGGATGGCCCGAACCTGGCGGCGCTGCTGCGCATCGTCCACGAGGTGGAAGGCCTGGAGCGCATCCGCTTCCTGACCTCGCACCCCAACTGGATGACCGACGAGCTGCTGGATACCGTGGCCGAGCTGCCCAAGGTCATGCCGCACATCGAAGTGCCGGTGCAGGCCGGCGATGACGAGGTGCTGGAGAACATGAAGCGCGGCTACACCGCCGACGATTACCGCCGCCTGGTGGAGCGCATCCGCGAGCGCATCCCGGGCGTGTCGATCGCCACCGATATCATCGTCGGCTTTCCCGGCGAGACGCGAAGCCCAGTTCCAGCACACCTACGATCTGCTGGCCGAGCTGAAGCTGGACGTGGCCCACCTGGCGCGCTACTCACCCGCCCGGGCACGGTGGCCGAGCGGCGCATGCCGGATGACGTGCCGGATGAGGAAAAATGGCGCCGCTTCCGCCTGCTGGAAGAGCTGCAGGAGCAGCATCGCCGGCGAGATCAACGCCCGCTACCTGGGCGAAACGGTGGAGGTGCTGTTCGAAGAAAAGGTGCGCGGCCGCTGGCGCGGGCGCACGCCCACCAACAAGCTGGTCTTTGTCGAATCGAACGAGGACCTGCGCGGCCAGGTGCGCCAGGTGCACGATCACCTGGACCGGACCCTGGTCGATGCAGGCCGCCCTGCCCGGCCAGCCCCAGATGATCCAGCCTGGGGAGCTGATATCGGTCGCTTCGTAAACCCACCGGCTGATTTCTGTTAAGAGCGCCCGCTGTAGATTTTGGCGTCTACCGCAGGCGCTCTTTTTTGCGTCCTGCATTGCTGGCCGCTTATCAAGATGACATTTGCCCGGTTAACATGACAAATGTCACTTGCAGGCCGGGAAAATGAGCGAGATAATATATTCAGGATTTTGAATATGAGTGACCAATCCATCGACCAATTGACCGATACCATCGCCGCCCTGCTGCGCACGCTGGGACAGCCCGAGCGGCTGAAGATCTTGCTGGCCATCGGGCGCGAGGAGGCCTGCGTCTGCCACCTGGAGGCAGCGCTGGGGCTGCGCCAGGCGACCATCTCGCAGCACCTGATGGCCCTGCGCCAGGCCGGGCTGGTGTCCACCCGCCGTGACGGGCGCAACATCTACTACCGCCTGGAAGACCTGTCTTTGTTGAGCTTTATCCGCCAGGCAGGCGAACAGGCCGGGCTGAATGAGGCGCAGATGGCCCAGGCGAGCCTCCCCAGCCTGCCGGCGGACTGCCCCTGCCCGCACTGCGCTGAGGAACAGGCGCTGGACTTCAGTGCACAGTCATTTATTTCGATTACATCCTTGTGAACAGTCGAAACCGCCGTCTAAAAGAAAAACAAAATGCCGGAATTTCTCGAAATTACCATAAATAAATCAGCCATCAAAATCGCTACCGATCGCTTGTACAACGAAGATGGCGTATGGGCAAAAGAAGAAGTGGATGGCATCCGCATTGGCCTTTCCGACTTCTGGCACGTGTGGACCTGATTCGCAGGCGTGGCCTGGAGATCATGCCCAAAGGGAGCCAGGTCCAGCTAGGTGATCAGGTAGCCGTTATCGAAACAACCAAGGCCTACATTAGCTTCAGCTCGCCGGCTACCGGAAGGGTGCTTGAAGTTAACCCGGCAATTTCAGAAATCACCAAGGATATTTATGGCGCCGGATGGCTGGCAGTGCTTGAGGCTGCCGATTGGGACGCGGATCGGGCTTGTTTACTGGATGCGCACGCTTATTCCGCCCTGATAAAAGCACAAGCCAAAGAGAAGACCCACAAGTCGTGATGCAAGATTTCTGCTTTGAGTATATTTACAAATGAAAGGAAAGGTTATGACGGAATACCTTGAAACCACAGTGGATAAGTTTATTTTCAAAGTCGCCACGGACCGTTTTTACAACGGCGAAGGCGTGTGGGCAAAAACAGAAGGCGGGCTGTGTCCGCATCGGCCTGTCCGATTTCTGCAGCAGCGCAGCGGCGATGTGGCCTTTGCAGAAGTCAAACCGGACGGGACAGAGCTTGCCTTTGGCGACGAAGTCGCCGTGATCGAGACGATCAAGGTCAACATCAGCCTGAGCTCGCCCGTGAGCGGCAAGGTCGTCGAAGTCAACCCGGAGATGGAAACGGCGCCCGGAAGCGATCAACCAGGATCCGTATGGGGAAGGCTGGCTGGCGGTGATCGAAGCCGGACGATTGGGAAGCCGACCGGGCGCATCTGCTGGACCCGCAGGCTTATTTTGCCAAAATGAAGGTGGAAGCCGAAGAGGAGAGCGAAAAAATATGACCGAATCGGATAACAAGATCGCAAAGGTTGTGATCGTCCCCTGCAGCGGGATCGGCAAGACCTATGGCACCGTCAGCCGCGAGGCGGCTTACGATCGTGACCGAAGATGTGCGCCCGGAGGAAACCCAGCTGGTGGCGCTGTCGATGCTGGTGCTGGGCGACGAGAAGCGCCCGGGCGGCGGTGGCCGACAACCCGGCAGTCACCATCGACGGCTGCAAGCTGGCCTGCGCCACCAAGATGGTGCAGGAGAGCGGCGGCAAGGTGGCGCAGGATTTTGCCGTGCTGGATGTCTACCGGCGCTACAAGCAGTTCAAGCCGCAGGGCATCGCCGAGCTGAACGAAGGCGGGCTGCAGCTGGCCGCAGGCGCTGGCCGAAGAGATTGCCGCCGTGGTGGATGGGCTGCGTCGCCGGCGAGACAGAAGGAGGCCGAGAATGGTTGACCTGCCCAAGAAAAAAGTTGGCATCGTCGCCTGCTCGGGCGAAGAACTGGCGGAAGGCACGGTCACCCGCCTGGCTGCCTTGAAGGTGCTGGAACAGCTGCGCCCGGCAGATACCGTCACGATCTGCCTGCCGCTGTTCCTGGCCGGCGGCGAAGGCGACCGGGCTTTTGCCCGCTTCTACCCCACCATCGCCGTGGATGGCTGCGAGCTGCGCTGCGCGGCCCGGGCACCGAGATGTATTCCGGCAAACCGGCTGCCAGCATCGTGGTCAGCGAGCTGGTCGCACGAGCACGGCCTGGGCAACCCGCAGGGCGCGCGCCGCCTGAATGCCGCCGGGCATGCAGGCGGTGGATGCTGACGGCCGAGCGGATGGCCGAGCTGGTGGACGAGCTGCTGGGAAAGCACTGGAACCGGCGCACGGGCGAGTTCATCGAGCCGGACGCTATCCCGGCCGGCCAGGCAGCCGGCACAGCAGGAACCGTCGAGGCCACCTGCTCCTGCGGCTCGGGCATCCCGGTCCAGAAGGTGATGATCGACGGGCAGAAGGTCACCCTGGTCGCCCTGCCGCTCATCTTCGAGCAGTTCCGCGAAGCGGGCAAGCCGCCATCGGATGAAACCGCACGCGAGCTGCTGGACACGGTCAAGATCTACAACCCCATCCCTGCCGGCACGAAGAAGAGCCTATGCCGAGGCGCTGCTGCGCGAATATGCAGCCTATTGTGCGAGAAGGGAGCTGCGCAATGAGCCGCACCGCCACCTACCACACCACCGTCTCCTGGAAAGGCGAGCACTGGGGGCATATCGTCATGGGCAACGGGCCGGAGATGGATTTTCCGCCCCGCCGGATGCCCAGGGCACCCGGGCGTGCTCACCCCCGAAGATGCCTTCGTGGCCGCCGCCAACACCTGCATCATGATGATGTTCATCTGGGCGGCCGAGCGCTTCAAGCTGAACCTGCTTTCCTACGAATGCCGGGCCGAAGGCACCAAGCTGATCGAGCTGGACCGCACGGAGATCTTCACCCACCTGCGCTTCTGGCCGGTCATCCGCATCGCAGCCGGCGACGAAGACGCCGGACGTGGTCGAAGCCCGGCACCCGCCGCGCCCTGCAAGTCGGCGCAGAAATACAGCCTGGTGGCGAACTCGGTCAAATCCGAGATCATCATCGAGCCGGAAATTGAAATTGATATCCATAAACAATACAAGGAGGAAAAAATGCTTAACCATCAAAGTTCTAGGTCCCGGCTGTGATAACTGCAAGAAAGTCGAAGCGGTTGCCCGGAGGCGGTCAGCAATTTGGGTGTTGAAGCCGAGTTTGATAAAAGTCACCGACTGCGCCGAGATCATGAAATACCCGATCCTGTCCACCCCGGGCCTGGTCATCAACGAAAAGCTGGTCTGCGCCGGGCGGATCCCCAATGAAGCCGAAGTGACAACCTGGTTGGCGGACGCAGCGTAGTAATCACGCATCGTTTTGCAAAGCTAAATATGGCTGAGCGCTGCCAGGCTGACTCAGTTTGATGCAATGCTTTTTGTCGCTTTTATATTCAAAAATGCGAATGTGTTGTTGAGCCAGTCGTTATTAACAACAGGTGAAACATGCTGTATTTTGTGATCCCTGGCCTGCTATTTGCTCTGTCTTTCCTGGCCGGAATGATGGGATTAGGCGTGGCTTTCATCGCTACTCCGGTCCTGGGTCTTTTTGGGTTTGATTTGAAGCATGTCATCATGCCCTGGTCATTGTGGCTTAATGGCTTGACAGCCATCGCTGGCGCGATTACCTTTGCCCGGGCAAAAATGGTCGATTGGCGCACCGCCATACCCTTGCTCATCATCACAACCTTGGTAGCTCCATTAGGTGTTTGGCTGCTAATTTCGTTTCGACTACCGTTGTATGGTGGATATATATTGTGGTGCTGTTTTTCCTGGCCTACCGCATGGCATTTCCACCCAAGCAGGATGATAGCAAAGCGCTTGAAATCACCGATCGTACACGGGTAAAAGCAGGTTTCTTTAGCGCCGCTATTGGAATTTTTGCGGGGTTCCTAGGAGTGGGTCCGGGTTTTTTAATGATGCCGACCCTGGTGATGCTGGGCTACACAGCCCGGCTGGCAGCTGCCACCAACAGCGTCATCGTCACCTTGCCTTCCTTCTCGGCTTTCATCACCCACCTGCCCAATGCCCAGTTTGACTGGCTGATGCTAATCCTCACTTCGATTACCGCGGTCATCGGGGCCTGGCTGGGTGCGCGGTTCATGGCCAAGCGGGTCAAATCCCTGACCCTCAGCCGGATATTTGCACTGGCGCTGGTGCTACTGGCAATCCAACGCGCCTACCTCCTGCTGCCATAGGCTGGAGGAAGAATTTTAATAACTCTTGTCTGCAATGAGCCCTGCCGACACCTCGTGATGAATGGTTTGTTCCATTGGATTACCTATGAAAACGGCGGGGTGGAAAATTTGTAAAGCATGGGCTTTGCTCATGGATATAGGGATGAAAATACATGGAGAAAAATGGCTGATTACGTGGCTTATCATCATGATTTAGAAAAGCGCCTGACGCAACTTGGTCAGGAGCTGTCTGGCCCGATGACCGGATTTGCACGGCTACACAAGAAAGCCATTGAAGACGGCGCCCTCAGCGCCAGGGTCAAAGAAATGATGGCGCTGGCGATCAGCATCGTGATCGGCTGCGATGGCTGTATCGCTTACCATGTACACGATGCAGTGCAGGCCGGCGCGACGCGCCAGGAATTGTTGGAAACCATTGGGGTGGGGTTAATGATGGGCGGCGGCCCGGGCTCGATCTACGCCGCTCACGCATTGGAGGCCATTGAGCAGTTCTTACCCGAATCTGATGGTGAAAATAAATAATCATAACCGCTTTCAGTCTCCCTTCAGCAAATTCCGGTGATCTGAGGAGCGATCCAATGTTAAACAAAACCAGGTTCAGCTTATGGATATTATGCGCCAGCATAATTTGTGCAGGGTGCGCTGGCAATCTCCCTCAAATCGGAGGTCTCATCCCTAAAGATGATCGGGGCGGTGTGAACGTGGAACCGGTTGCGCCAGTCGATGGTACAAGCTTACTAGAGAAACGGTCTCTCGAACTACGCAATTGTCAAAGCAAGGAAGATCTGCATAAATCCTTAGCGACCGAGGCGCAAGTGGCCTGCACAGTCCAGGTCGTTAACACAGCCACCGCAACAACAACCGGCGCCGCCATTAATTTATCCCCTGAGATGAAAACCAAAATCGAAGAGCAGGTGAAAGAAGGCCTACCAGGGAGCGTACGACGAAGCCCAAGCCAGCGTTGAGCAGAAGGAGGTTGTCGTACCGATCGGAAGGATCCACAAGTACACGATCTTTTGGAAGCAACAGGTCTTCAAGTCAAGCGCATCTTTCTCATTAGACAATATATCTTACACGGTTCCTTATACCTACACCTTGGAGATACCGCGGATCACGATCTCAGAGCAAATAGCCTGCACGGCTTGAAAAAAGTGACCATATTCTGCCGTGTGCAGAAGAAAAGTCTCTCACCTGATGGAAGACAATCGTTTCTAGAATTAGAGACAAATGTGACCCAAAGTATCCTGAGATCAGGTACATGCGGACGAATTCATGCCAAATAAAACTGATGAGAAACCTTCCCACGTATTGCGATACCTGATCCTGACCGGTGTCATTCTGTTGGCGTTGGGCGTTCTGGCGCTCAAGGATCGCTCTCGACCCGAGGCCCCCAAAAGCACAAGCGCGCTGCCTGAGGCGAAGCTGGAGCGGGCGCTAAGCACCGGAAAACCCGCCCTGGCTTTCTTTCACTCGAACAACTGCGAGCAGTGCATCATTATGATCGAAACAGTTGACCAGGTGTACCCGGAGTTCGTTGGCTCCGTGGATCTGATTGATGTCAACGTTTATGATCCCAAGAATGAGCTGCTGTTGAAAAAGGTCGGGCTTCAATATATCCCAACGCTTGTCTTTTATGATCGAGTATGGTAAGTCTCAGACCCATATCGGTGTAATGGAAGCCGACACCTTACGGCAGCGGTTGAATCTCTGGCCGGAGTGCAGTAAAGATGCCCTTCGATCCCAGTTCGGTCCAAAGCATGTCTGTACTGGGCTATCTGATCGTTTTTATCGGTGGGCTGGTGACCAGCCTGGGACCATGCAACCTGGCAACCATTCCGCTGATCGTTGGATATGTTGGCGGGTCACATGACCTTTCCAAAAAAAGGGCTTTCTCCCTGTCTTTCGCCTTTGCCCTTGGCCTGGCGATCACCTTTATGCTGCTAGGGGTGGCAGCCGCGCTGGTAGGCGCCTGGATCGGGAGCGGGTCTCGCTGGTGGTATTACCTGGTCGCCGGGATCTGCTTTGTCATCGGCCTGCACATGCTGGGTGTGCTGCATTTCGACCTGCCAATGGTTTTCGGTAGACTGCGTGAGCGGATACGTCTGAAAGGCATACCTGGCGCATTAGCCCTGGGCCTGATTTCGGGGTTGGTGGCTTCGCAATGCGCCACGCCGGTATTGGCAGCCATCCTCACATATGTAATGGCAGAAGGCGCGCTGGTCTACGGGGCAAGCCTGTTGTTCATCTATGCTTTGGGACGCGGCGTACCGGTCGTGTTGGCCGGGACCTTTACAGGCGCTTTGAAGAACATGCGAATCACTCGGTCGGTGGACGCCGGTGATTGAAAAGGCCAGCGGTGTGATTATCCTGGCGGTTGGCTTTTATTTCCTGTGGATAGCCTGAGAGGCTTGATGAATGAACGCCCGCAAACGCATCGCGGCTGGGATGGGCCTGGTTGGTTTGATCTTGATTGTATTAGGGATCAAGTATATGCCGGGATTTCCTCAGGCGGGCAACCAACAAGCCGGTATGGGTAACAGACCCGTCGTGCTGTTCTTCAGCGTGGATGACCCATGCGA
>CAWHVP010000016.1:0-71970 GCA_963832705.1 uncultured beta proteobacterium
CTCCTGCGGAATGGGACATTTGCGTCGCGGTCAACGAGTTCTACATCAATGACGTTCGCCGCGCGCTTCACGAAGCCGTTGCGAAGCGGGGTTACCAGGCGTGTTCAATCATATCGCCGCGCGCCGATGTCGACCCGTCTGCAACCATTGGCGACAATTCGGTCATCTGCAGTGGCTGCGTGATCGGGGCCAACGTGGTGCTAGGGCACCACTGCGTGCTGCGGCCCAACGTGGTGCTTAGCGAGGATGTTGTCATCGGCAACTATGTGACGTTGGAGGCCAATGTGACGATCCGTGAAGGGGCCACCGTCGGTGACTTCAGCACCATTTGTGCCAATTCCAGTCTGGCGCGCGCGACTAGGATCGGCAAGTATTGCTATCTCAACCTTCAGCGGCAATATAGCGGTGCTGTGGCGGACATGACCTTCTTTTCGCCTATGTTTGAGGAGCCGGTTCGGGTGCTATTCTCCAAATACGAAGAGGTTTACCTGCACGCCTACCCCAGTGTCAGCGCGGCCAAAGCCGGCGTCGGGCGATACCTCGACTTCTACAACGGCCGACGCCCGCACACCGCGCTCGGCGACCGAACCCCGGACGAGGCATACTTCACCCGTCCAACCTTAAAGAACGCAGCCTGAAAGAGTTTCGGGTCCCCCGCCGGCGACCCGCCGGCGGAGACTCACCACCGCAGGGAATTCACTTAACAAAACCGGAATTCTGTCTTAACAAACCGAGCCAGCTCTCCTCGAGCATGCGCGTTGTCCCCGGACATGACGAACGACCCGCCATCTTTGCGCATTCCCTTGATGATCCCCGAGCTCCCCACACTCGAGGTTCTGACCCCGTATCTCCGCCGCATAGACCAGAATCGCTGGTACTCGAACTTCGGCCCGCTGTCACGCGAGCTCGAGGAGCGTCTCGCGGCGACGTTCAATGCCAGAGCGGTGCAATCGAGCGATGCCACGTCGTCAGCGTGAGCAGCGCCACCGCCGGCATCGAGCTCGCACTCGCGCCCTGAAACCTGCCGCCAGGCGCCCCGGTCCTCGTCCCGGCGCTCACTTTCGTCGCCACGGCGGTGGCGGTACTCTGTGCCGGTCTGAAGCCGGTCGTGGCCGACGTCGACCTGCGCTCGTGGCTGCTCACGCCGGACATTGCGGTCGGACGCGCTTCGGCGCGTGGCCTTGCGCGCTGGTCGCCCGGTCCCACGACGTTCGGCGCGCCGCAGGACGCCGCGGGCTGGGATGCCTTTCACGTCCATACGGGGTCTTCCGGTGGTGATCGATGCCGCCGCAGCATTCGGTAACCAGCCTGGCTCCAGGCCCGACGTGCGCGGTGTTCAGCCTGCACGCGACGAAGCCGCTGGCGGCGGGCGAGGGCGGGTTCGTAGCGACCCGCTCGCTGGAATTCGCCGATACCGTGCGGCAACTGTCGAACTTCGGGATCAACCTCACGCATCCCGAGAACCTGCGCCGATCGGCATGGCCACGATGGCCGGCACCAACGCCAAGCTGTCCGAGTACCATGCCGCCGTCGGGCTCGCGAGTCTCGACCAGTGGCCGGACAATGCCGCGCGTCGCAGGAAACTATTTTATGCTCGAGACGCGGCCTGAGATCCGCGGCGTGACCGCGGCTGGACACCGCCTGGCAGGACAGCCCCAGGTCGTGCGTGCGCAGCGTGTGCTGCTTCCAATTCGAATCGGAGAGGAACGCGAGCGGCGCCGAAAGCCGCGCCAAGGCGGCCCGCATAGGGGACCCGGCGCTGGTACCTGCCGCTGATCAACGATCACCTCGCGTTACGTCGGATCGCACATCTGCCTACGCCTGTAATCCTAGGCGCCATTGCCGAGCGGCTGCTTGGTGTGCCATTCTCCATCGGGCTCGACGCATCGGCGCGGCGCAAAGTGATCACCGCGCTGTCTACCGCGGTCTCAGATGATTCGCGCAGCGGACGGTCGTGCAGCCAGTGCGGCCGGCGCTCTCCCCATACGACACCGGCGAATCCAACGCTCCGTGGAGCCGGGTCATGCCGATGCCGCGTGGTGATGTCTGGTCTGGGGGGGGGGTCGGGACGCGCTCGCCTGCGTTCGCTGGCGCGATTCGCCAACTCCCGAACTTCGGCATCAAACCGACCGACCCTACCACTGCGCCGATCGGCACTACGACGATGGTCGGCACCAACGCCGACCTCTCGGAGTATCACGCGGCGGTCGGTCTCTCGAGTCTCGATCAGTGGCCACACAACGCGGCGCGCCGGCGTACCCTGCATCGAAATTACTCCATTGAAATCCGCTCAATGAGCGGGCTCTCAACGACCTGCCAGTTCATGGCCGAGGAATGTGTCCGGAGTGTCTGCTGCTTCCTGGTCGAATCGAAAGGAGTTCGTGATCGCGCCGAGGCGGCGTTGGCTGCCGCAGGCGTCGCGACTCGCCGCTGGTACCTGCCGACGATAAACCGGCATCCGGTCTTTCGCGATCTTCCACATCTGCTGGCGCCGACCGCCGATTCGTTGGCGACACGATTGCTCAGGGTCCTATTTTATCTCGGCCTCGATGCAGCCGCGCGACGCGAGGTCGTGGCGGCATTGGCGCAGGTCGGTTCAGAGCGCCTGCGGCATCGCGGCCGACGCGCTGCGATCGGGCGTGGGAAATTCACAAATGAGCAGGAAGTTTGAAATCAAGGACGAGCGAGCCTTTCGGGCGTGATCCTGTAATCTTCGCCACGTTTCTGTGTGTGCCGCAGAGAAGATGCACACGCGGATCACGATGGCCGTCGCCGGACGGAAGCACGGCCGTCGATCCTGTCGCGATTGTTTTAGTTTGTCGATACGCTCCGAAATCCGGGTGGCCGGATAAGACCTGCGCACGGTCAACTCGGGAATCCATACGCGGTCGAGTTAGCTCCCGGATCGTGACGGGGCGATTTAGCGGAACTCAGCAGCCCTGCCATACGTCACTTCCTCAGGCTTTACTCGAGGCTTCTTTTCAATCATCAGTACGCTGGTATAGAAATGCATGGAGTCCGTTGTGGACGTGAAGGCACGGAGGTTACGCGCACTCGCCAGACCCCTGAGGCCCAGCGCTCACAGGCACGCTTTGATAGGCAGCCCTGAAGCAATGTGTTGATTTGCACCGAACCCTAACCCGGCTTTGCATGAACCCGTGGCTTGGGAGACTCAATCCGTTCGACTTTGAAAGCCCTCGGGGGATCGCCGGCGAGGTGTAGTTCGAGCATTTTTTGGTAGGCCGCTTCGAGGTGCCGCCGGAACCAATCAGCATCGAATAATGGGGTCGTCGTGCGGTTGCGAGCGAGCTTCTCCCGTATCTCCTTCGAATGCGGCAGGCTGCGTCGCGAGCCGCAGCGCAAGGTCTTGGTACTCCGCGAGGCTGGACGTGATCAGTTCCGGCAACGCGATTGCATCGAGCAGGCTCGACGCCACCCTCGCGGCGAACGCATCGCCCGTGCAGGTGACGATGGGAAGACCTGCCCACAGCGCATCGCTTGCGGTGGTGTGCGCATTGAACGGCACGGAGTCGAGAAATAGGTCGGCGAGCCGGAAGCGGCCGAGATAATCCGCGTAGGAGGTCCGCGTCGCGATGACGATGCACGTCGGGTCCACTTCACGCGCGGCGGCTTCACGGCGCAAGTTGGCTTCTACGGCAGGGTCGCCGCCCCGGATCCACAGTACGCTCCCCTCGATCTTGCGCAGCAGCGTCATCCACACATCGAACATCGGGCGATTGATCTTGTACGCATTGTTGAACGAGCAAAAGACGAATCCGCGCTCCGGCAATCCCGCGTTCGCACGGGATTGCGGCGTGTCCCCGATTTGTCGCGTCGTGTCGGTAACCTGATAGGTATCTGGCAGGTAGACGAGCTTTTCCGCATAGTGGACCGACTCATGCGCGGGAACCACGAACTCGTCCGCCACTATGTAGTCGATGAAGTCGGCACCCATCGTCGCCGGGAATCCAAGGTAATTCACTTGAATCGGTGCGGGATGGCGGGCCAGTATGCCCGGACGCGATTCGCGCGTGTACCCCATGAGGTCGACGAGGATGTCGATCTCCAGTTCCTGGATCAGCCGTGCCACGTCGGCATCGTTATCCTCGCTGATCTGCATGAAGGTATCGAAGGCGGCCCTGAGGCGCGTTCGCATCTCGCCTTCCCGGTCGGGACCGATGGCAATGGCGGTGACTTCGAAGCGCCGGCGATCGTGCCGTTCGATCAGTTCCACGATCAGCGTCGCCACCGGGTGGTCGTGAAAATCGGCCGACAGGTAGGCCACCCGGATGCGGTCGTGCTGGTACCGTTGCCGGTTCCACGCGGATCTGTCCATCGACGCGTACTTTTCGTGCACGTAGGAGGTGGCGCACGCGAGTTGAAGCGCCGCGTCGTCCGATAGCGCCACGAACGAGAAGGGGACGCTGACCAGCTTTCCGCGGCGTACGCCTTCCGCAAGTTTGTGGGCGGCGTTCTCGCTGTCGCGCCAATCGCAGAGCAGTGCCCGCGTATACGCAAGATCACCGAGGGCGTACCTGAAATCCGGCTCTGCCGCGAGCACCTGCTCAAAGCATGCGATTGCCTCCTCGCGACGGCCAAGCTCGCGCAGCGCCAGACCTCGGTTGTGACGGGCCTCGAGGAATGTAGGGCGCAGTTCGAGTGCGCGATCGTAATCGGCAATCGCCTCCGGCTGTCGCCTCAGCGCGTGCAGTGCGACGCCGCGGTTGCAGGCCTCGACGTAGTCCGGGGCGAGGATAAGGGCCTTTTGATAATCGGCGACGGCGTCGTTGTACTTTCCCACCGCATGCAGCGCGATGCCGCGGTTGCAATAGGTCTTCGGACTATGACTATCGATTGCGATCGCCTCGTCATAGCTTCGAATCGCTTCGGCCTGCCGGCCGACGGCCAGCAAAGCATTTCCGCGGTTGTTGAGCGCATCCGGAAAGCCCGGCCGAAGTGCGAGCGCGCTGTTGTAGCTTGCAATCGCCTCTGACAGTCGGCCCTCCGTCGCGAGTGCGTTTCCACGGTTGTTGAATGCCTCCGGAAAATTCGGTCTGAGCGCGAGCGCCCGGTCGTAGTCGGCAATCGCCTCGTCAACACGGTTGCACGCGAGGGCCGCATTGCCTCTGTTACTGAACGTATGCGCCAGACCCGGGTTGGCAGCGAGCGCTTCGTCGTAGCTCGCCAACGCCTCGTCGATGCGTCCGAGCAATTGCAGCGAATCTCCGCGATTGGAGAGTGCGGCAGCGAAAGCAGGGTAGATCGCGATGGCCTTGTCGTAGCTCGCCAGCGCCCCCTCATATTCGCCTAGCGCATGGAGCGCAACGCCGCGATTGAACAACGTGTCGGCGTTGGTCGGGTTGATCGCCGCGGCCTTGTCGAAACTCCAGATAGCCTCGTCGAACCGCTGAAGGGCGATGAGCGCCAGCCCCCGATTGAACAGCGCCTCGAATGCGTCGGGCCTGATCCGAAGCGCTCTCGCGATCAACGTGGCAGCTTCGTCCGGACTGCCATGCTGGAGCCGAATGACCCCAAGCTGATGCAGCGCGTCGAAGTGATCGGGCTCCGCGGCCAGGACGGTGCGATAGAGCGCCTCGGCTCGCGCCAGATCTCCCTGCTGGTACAAGCTGGTCGCCTGTTGCAGGATCGGCGCTCGGTCGACCGTTCCTTTCTTGCGGAACAGGGATTTGAACATCGGACTCGTAGGTAGAAATCGGCAGGGGAGGGTCGGATCGAATTTGCTCCGTCTGCCGGGCGAATCAGCGGCGCCCGGTGCTGCCGAATCCGCCGGCCGCCCGCGTCGCTCGCCTCGAAATCGTCGACGACCTCGAAATCGCACCTGCACGACCGGCACGATGACCAGCTGCGCCAGCCGGTCGAGCGGCTGCAGCGTGAACGGCTGCGTGCCGCGGTTCCAGCAACTCACCATCAGCGGCCCCTGGTAATCCGAATCGATCAGTCCGACCAGGTTGCCGAGCACGATCCCGTGCTTGTGGCCGAGCCCCGAGCGCGGCAGGATCATCGCCGCAAGCCCCGGATCCTCGATGTGGATCGCGACGCCGGTCGGAATCAGCTCGGTCTGGCCGGGCTCGAGCGTGAGCGGCGCGTCGATGCAGGCGCGCAGGTCCATGCCGGCGGAGCCGGGCGTGGCATAGGCGGGCAGGTGAGGGCGGATGCGCTCGTCGAGGATCTTGAGGGCGATCGTCGGTCGGTCATGTCGGTCGTCCGGCGCGACTCTATGGCCGCGGCATCCGCTCGGCGATCTCCGCCACCAGCCGTCGCGCCAGCGCCAGCTTGTCCATCCGCGGCAGCGGATGCGCGCCGGCGTCGTCGAGCAGCGTGACCTCGTTGTGATCGCTGCCCAGCGCGTCCTGCGCGCGGTTGGCGATCAGCAGCGGCAGCCGCTTGCGGCGGCGCTTCTCCTCGGCGTGGCGCTCGACGTCGTGGCTCTCGGCGGCAAAGCCGACGCAGAACGGCGCATCGGGCCGCGCCGCGACCGTCGCCAGGATGTCGACGGTCGGCTCCAGCGTCAGCGTCAGCGGGGCGCCGCCCTTCTTGAGCTTGCGCTCGGACGGCGCCGCCGGCGTGTAATCGGCGACCGCGGCGACGGCGATGAAGGCATCGCAGTCGCCGACGCGCGCCGTCACGGCGGCCGCCATGTCCGCCGCGCTCTGCACGTCGACGCGCGTGACGTTCGGCGGCGTCGCCAGCGCAGTCGGCCCGCGCGACCATCGTCACGCTGGCGCCGGCCTCGGCCGCCGCCTGCGCCAGCGCGAAGCCCATCTTGCCGGAGCTCGAATTGGTGATGCCGCGCACCGGGTCGATCGCCTCGAACGTCGGGCCCGGCGGTCAGCAGCACGCGCTTGCCGGCGAGCAGCTTCGGCTGCGCCCAGGCTTCGAGCGCCGCGAAGATCTCCGCGGCCTCGAGCATGCGGCCGTCGCCGGTCTCGCCGCAGGCCTGCTCGCCGCTGCCGGGGCCGAGGACGATCACGCCGTCGGCCGCGAGCTGCGCGACGTTGCGCCGGGTCGCCGGGTTCGCCCACATCTCCCGGTTCATCGCCGGCGCGACGAACAGCGGGCAGGCGCGCGCCAGGCACAGCGTGGACAGCAGGTCGTCGGCGATGCCGTGCGTGAGCTTGGCCAGGAAATCGGCCGAGGCCGGCGCGATGACGATCGCCGTCGCGCCGCGCGACAGGCCGATGTGCGCCATGCCGTTGTCGGCGCCCGTCGCCCACAGGTCGGTCAGCACCGGGCGGCCGGAAAGCGCCTGCAGCGTCATCGGCGTGATGAACCGGCACGCGCCGTCGGTCATCACCACGTCGACGTGAACGCCGGCCTTGACGAAGAGGCGCGTGAGCTCGGCGGCCTTGTACGCGGCGATGCCGCCGGTGAGGCCGAGCACGATTCGCGTCAGCGCTTTCGATTCCGATGTCAATTGCGCATTCCTGATGCCGAATTCTCGCAGTGTCGCACGCAGTTTACACGGTCCCCGGCGCGCGCTGTTCGGCGATCTTCCGCTCGTCCATGCGGCGGATACGCATTGTCGCCGGTCCGCGTCCAGACTGCGCTCCACGGTCATCGATCGCGACCGACCCCTTGCGACGTCGATGGAGGCAGCATGAACGTGTACGGCCTGCGAAAGTGCAGCGAGCTGGTCGACGAGCGCCCGCGCGAACGGCTGTTGAATCACGGTTCCTCCGTGCTGTCGAACACCGAACTCCTCGCGCTGCTGCTGCGCACCGGCATTGCCGGGAGCAGCGCGCTCGAGCTTGCGCGGGATCTGCTGGGGCACTTCGGCGGGCTGAACGGGCTGTTCGGCGCGCCGGTGCCGCAGTTGGCCGCGGTGCGTGGGCTGGGGCCCGCCAAGTCGGCGGAAATCGCGGCTGCGGTCGAGCTGGTGCGCCGCGCGCTGGTCGAGCAGGCCGTCACCGCCGATGCGCTCACCTCGCCGCAGGCTGTCCGCGACTACCTGCGGCTCACTTTGCGCACGCGCCCGTACGAGGTGTTCGTCGGGATCTTCCTCGACAGCCAGAACCGGCTGCTGGCCATCGAGGAAATGTTCCGCGGCACGCTGGCGCAGACCAGCGTCTACCCGCGGGAGGTCGTCAAGGCGGCACTCGGATGCAACGCGGCCGCCGTGATCTTTGCGCACAACCATCCATCCGGGCTTGCCGAGCCGAGCCGGGCGGACGAACTCCTCACCCAGGCGCTCAAGCAGGCGCTGGCGCTGGTCGACATCCGCACGCTCGATCATTTCGTCATCGGCGGCAGCGGCCTGGTCTCGTTTGCCGAGCGGGGGCTGCTTTGATTGTCCGGGCGCGTCGGTTCAACGCGCGTGGCATGCGCAGATGGCACTGCAACGAAAAATGGACTAGACTAACAAGACTTAGTTTAAATGAATTCACTCATGCGCACGGTCAACATCCACGAAGCCAAGACCCACCTTTCCCGGCTGGTCGAACAGGCGGTCGCTGGCGAGCCGTTCATCATCGCCAAGGCCGGCAGGCCGTTGGTCAAAGTCACGGCACTTGGCGTGCCCACCGGCGCGCAGGCACGGCGTCTTGGTTTCATGGCCGGGCAGATCGCCGTGCCGGACGACTTCGACCGGATGGGTGGCGCGGAGATCACGCGAATCTTTGGCGGGGACGCGTGAAGCTGCTGCTGGACACGCACTTGCTGCTATGGGCGGCAGGCGACCCCGACCGGTTGTCGGCCGACGCCCGCGCACTGGTCGAAGACACGGACAATGAACTGATCTTCAGCGCAGCCAGCCTGTGGGAGGTTGCCATCAAGAGCGGATTGGGCCGCGATGATTTCCGCGTCGATGCGCGCCTTCTGCGCCGAGGCCTTCTTGACAACGGTTATCACGAGTTGCCGATTGCCGGTGAGCACGCGGTCGCCGTCAGCGGCCTCCCGCCGATCAATGCCGACCCTTTCGACCGCATCCTGGTCGCGCAGGCGATGGTCGAGGGCATTACGCTGTTGACCGCGGATCGAATCGTCGCGCAATACCCCGGCCCGATACGGAAGGTCTGATCCGCCCCGATCGGCACCAGACGCCGATCGGCTCGACACCGCGGCACTGCCCGGGAGGGGCATCGCTGCATGGCCCTGGCCCCGGCGGGCATGTGCGGTGGGGATGAGCGGGCCACCCGAGCACCCCAAGAGCTTGAACGGAGGGCGAAAATCGCGCTATAATGCACGGCTTACGTAAACGCGACCGGGTTGGTATTGCACCACGCCCCGGCCGCCCGACCTGCACGAACAAGGAGCGAGCCATGGCTCGAGTCTGCCAAGTCACCGGCAAGGCCCCGATGGTGGGCAACAACGTTTCGCACGCGAACAACCGCACCAAGCGGCGGTTCCTGCCCAACCTGCAGAACCGCAAGTTCTGGGTCGAGGGCGAGAAGCGCTGGGTCAGCCTGCGCCTGTCCAATGCCGGCCTGCGCCTGATCGACAAGAACGGCATCGAGGCCGTGCTTGCCGACCTGCGCGCCCGCGGCGAGCACGTCTGACGCCTGGCCCGCGGCCCCGCTGAATCCCGAGGAAACCGATCATGCGCGAAAAGATCAAGCTCGAGTCGACGGCCGGCACCGGCCACTTCTACACGACGTCGAAGAACAAGAAGCTGATGCCCGGCAAGATGGAGATCAAGAAGTTCGATCCCGTCGCCCGCAAGCACGTGACGTACAAGGAAACGAAGCTCAAGTAATCCGGTCGTTTCCCACGACAAAAGGCCCGCCGTTCGCGCGGGCCTTTTGCTATTCCGGGGCCGGCTTTCCGGCCCGCGCGCCCTCAGGCGTACCGCTTCAACTGCACCGAAAACTGCGCCAGCGGCGGAATCCCCGACGTCTCGGCCCGCCGGCACCAGTCCTGCAGCCGGGCGAGGAGCTGCTCGCGGGATTCGGTCGACCGGTCCCACAGCGCGCTCAAGTTCCTGCCGCATCGAGTAGATCGTCTGCAGCGCCTTGCTGTCCTCGATCGTCCGGGCGAGCGTCGCGCGCTCGCTCTCGGGGAGCGCGCTCGCGTGGTCGACGGCCAGCCAGCGCTTCAGGCGCCCGACGTTCGGCAGGTCGGCGAGCTGCGTGCGGCGCTCGCGCAGGCGGGCCAGCTCGGCGGCGCAGGTGGCCTTCACCGTGCGGGCGTACGCCGAGGCGACCGTGTAGCGGTTGGCGATCACCGCCTGCAGCGTCGCGAGGTCGGGCACGGGCTTCGCGGCCGGGGCGAGGCGCAGCTTCGGCGCGACCTTGCGCACGTGCGCGAGCCGGGCGATCTCCAGCATCCGGATGTACATCCAGCCGATGTCGAACTCGTACCAGCGCGCCGACAGCTTGGCCGACGAGCCGTAGGCGTGGTGGTTGTTGTGCAGCTCCTCGCCGCCGATGACGATGCCCCAGGGCACGATGTTCCGCGAGGCGTCGGCGCTGGCGAAATTGCGGTAGCCCCAGTAGTGGCCGATGCCGTTGATGATGCCGGCGGCGGAGATCGGGATCCAGATCATCTGGACCGCCCAGATCGTGGCGCCGATCGGGCCGAACAGCATCAGGTCGATGACCAGCATCAGGCCGACGCCTTCCCACGAGCGGCCCGTGTAGAGCGTTGCGCTCGATCCAGTCGTCCGGCGTGCCCTGGCCGTACTTGGCGAGCGTCTCCTGGTTCTTCGCTTCCGCGCGGTAGAGCTCGGAGCCCTGCCAGAACACCGTCCCGATGCCGCGCGTCTGCGGGCTGTGCGGGTCCTCCGGCGTCTCGCACTTCGCGTGGTGCTTGCGGTGGATCGCGACCCACTCCTTGGTGACCATGCCGGTGGTCAGCCACAGCCAGAAGCGGAAGAAATGGCTGACGATCGGGTGCAGGTCCAGCGCGCGGTGCGCCTGCGCGCGGTGCAGGAAGATCGTGACGGCGGCGATGGTGATGTGGGTCAGCGCGAGGGCGACGACGACGTAGCCCCACCAGGGCAGCGGCATGAGCCCGTGGGAAAGGAAGGAGAGCAGATCAAATGGCATGGAGTTCCTGGCGATGGCCCGCCGACATGGCGGGCCCGAGGTGACGCGCGCGGGATTATACAGGACCCGGCCGGGGCGCCCCGGCGGCGCTCGCCGCGTCGGCCGCGAGCACCCGGTACTCGCGCTGCGGGAACGGAATCCTGATGCCGTGGGCCTTGAAGGCCGCCCAGATCCGCTGGTTGATCGCGCTCCGGAGGGCGAGCTGGCCGTTCTCGGGGTCGTTGATCCAGACCCCGAGCTCGAGGTCGATGCCGCTTTCGGCGAAGCGGACGACGAAGGCGGCGGGCGCGTTCGGCGCCGGCAGCGCCCGCGGCTCGGCCGTCGCCGCCTCGACCATCAGCCGCAGCGCGACGTCGAGGTCGCTGTCGTAGCTCACCTGCACCGGGATCGCGACCCGGGTGTCCTTGCTCGAGTACGTGTGATTGAGCACCGTCGTCGTCGCCAGCGTGTCGTTGGGCACGATCGCGTTGACGCCGTCGAGATTCCGGACGACGACGTAGCGCGAGGTGACCTGCGCCACGGTGCCGGTACGGCCGTCGACGGTGATGATGTCGCCGACCCGGATCGAGCGGTCGAGCAGGATCGCGAACCCCGAAATGTAATTGCCGGCGAGCTTCTGCAGGCCGAGGCCGATGCCCACGCCCAGCGCGCCGCCGAACACCGTCAGCAGCGTGAGGTCGATGCCGACGACCTGCAGCGCGAACAGCACGCCGATCGCCGTCAGGATCGCGCGGATGAACTTCGACAGCACGGCCCGGACGTTGTCGTCGAGCTTCGACGCGCGCAGCAGCCGCTGCTCGATGAGGCCGGAAAGCCACAGCGTCACGGCGACGGTCAGGACGACGGCGAACGTGCCGTGCAGGATCTCGAGCACGGTCACCTGCCTGCTGCCGATCGGAATCCGCAGCGATTCGAGCGCGTCGGCGGCCTCGGGCAGCGCCCCGACGAAGTACAGCAGCGCCAGGCCCCAGATCGTGAAGGCGATCGCCCGCTCGGAGGCGGGCAGCCACGATGGCGTGCCGAACAGCCCGTGCAGCGCGTAGACGATGATCCGGATCGCGGCGAGCGCGATCGTCAGCGGCAGCGCGATCGCGATGAAGAACGGCGGGTGCCAGCGCTTGAAGACATGGAATGCGAGCACGAGCAGGAGCAGCGTGACCAGCGGAAACAGGACGCGATTGACGCCGCCCAGGCCCACTCGCACCAGGTCGACCTCGGACTTCGACTGGAGGCGGACGCGACGATTGAGCAGCCAGCCGGCGAGGAAGCAGACGCCGACCACGCGCGAGCTCCGCCCATCCCGCGGGCGAGCGCAGCGCGGTCTCGATGCGGCTGAAGTCGATCGGCGCGTACATGCCCGGAGTGTAGCCCGGCGTCGAGGGACGGCGATACCCCGGGGGGCCGGGGCGATCGCCCCATTCCCCCGGCTTGCGCTGCGATCAATCCGTGGGTCGCGCCTTTCGCTCCAGCACCGCCGCGAAGAAGCCGTCGCAGCCGTGCCGATGCGGCAGCAGCTTCAGCGTCGGCCCGGTATCGAGCGCGATGCCGGCGCGCGCGAGATCGGCCGCGGCGTTGCCGAGCGCAAAGTCGGGGTGCGACGCGAGGAAGGCATCGACGACGCGCCTCGTTCTCGTCGGGCAGCACGCTGCAGGTCGCGTAGACCAGCCGGCCGCCGGGCTTCACCAGCGTCGAGGCCGACGCGAGGATCGCGCCCTGCTTGGCGGCGAGCTCGGCCACGGCCGTCTCCTTCTGCCGCCACTTGAGGTCGGGGTTGCGGCGCAGCGTGCCGAAGCCCGTGCACGGCGCGTCGACCAGCACGCGGTCGATCTTGCCGGCGAGCCGCTTGATCTTCACGTCGCGCTCGGAGGCGATCAGCTGCGGATGGACGTTCGACAGCCCCGAGCGCTTGAGCCGCAGCCGCAGGTTCGCGAGCCGCTTGTCGATGACGTCGAACGCGTAGAGCCGGCCCTGCGAGCGCATCAGCGTGCCCAGCAGCAGCGTCTTGCCGCCGGCGCCCGCGCAGAAGTCGACGACCATGTCGGTCCGGCGCGGCGCGACGAGGTAGCCGAGCAGCTGGCTGCCCTCGTCCTGGACTTCGAACGCGCCTTCCTCGGCGAGCGGATGGCGCGCGAGCGCCGGGCGGCCCTGGAGGCGCAGCCCGACCGGCGAGTACGGCGTCGGCTCGGCGGCGATGCCCTCGGCCGCCAGCCGCGGCGCGCACGTCGTCGCGCGTCGCCTTCAGCGTGTTGACGCGCAGGTCGAGCGGTGCCGGGCGTGCCCAGGCGCGCGCCAGCGCCAGCCGCTCGTCGTCGCCGTAGGCGGCGCCCAGCCGGTCCCAGAGCCAGTCGGGCAGGTCGGCGGCGACGGCCGGCGGCAGCTCGGCGTCGAGGCGTCCCTTGAACGCCCGGATCCATTCGGCCTCGGCGGCACTGAGCACCGGCTCGAGATCGCGCAGGCTGTAGCCGCGCTCGCGCACGGCGACCGCCAGCGGCGAGCCGGGCCGGATGCGTCGTGCCGGCGAGCTGCTCGAGCGAGCGGCGCCGGCGCAGCCACGCGAACACGCCTTCGGTGACGAACGCGCGGTCCTGCTGGCCCAGGTTCTTGTGGCGGCGGAAGAACTGGTGCAGCAGCGCGTCGGCCGGCGCCGGCAGCGCGGCGAGGTCGGCGATCGCCTCGGCCAGCGCGGCAATGTGGTGGCGCAGCGCGGTCGCGCTCGAGGATGGCTTCATGGTTGCCCTGCGGCCGGCGCGTCGACGCGGATCGAGTCGAGCACGGCTTCGACCGTGCCGCGGTTGGTCGCCACGACGCGGACCTTGATCGGAAGGTAATTGAGCGACGGCGCGAGCCAGACGTAGCCGTCGGTGCGGCCGTCGTCGCTCTTCCGGTGCCACATCTCGGTGTCGACCTCGCCCTGCGCCCACTCGATCCTCTCGGTGCGCTCGCGGGTGATCGAGTAGCGGGTCACGCGGCGCGTCGTCGCGACGTTGAACTCCTGCACGTCGGCGACCGGCGGCGAGAAGTAGGCCTGCCACAGCACGGTCAGCGGGTCGTAGGTCGGCAGCTCCAGCGCGCCGGTGCTCTTGTCGTTCAGCGTGACGATGCCCGCCTCCCAGTCGAACAGCGCGACCTCGCGCTTCTCGGCGCTGCCGCGCTCGACGGCGAACTGCTGCGGGAGCAGCCCGGTCGACGGTGATCAGCCCTTCGCTCTCGATGCGGCCCTGCCCGCGGAGCAGCAGCGCGGCGAGCCCGCGCGCCTGGCCCACCGTCAGCATCCGGTACCGGTTGCCGGTGTGCTCGAAGCGATACGTGGCGTCGCCGATCCAGAAGCCCTGCGTGCCGAGGAAGACCTTGTAGGCGAGGTCGACGCGCGGCGGCAGCGGCTTCTGCGGCTCGGCGCCGCCGGGCGTCGGCGCGACGACGTCGGTGGTCGCCGGACCCGCGGCGACGGGCTCGGGCGGTCGCGCTCGCGCTGGCGCCGTCGTCGGCGGCGCGGGCCTCGGTCGCTTCGCCCGGGGCCGCTTCCGGCGCCGGCTCGGCGATCGGCGCGGTCGGGGCGACCGCCTTGGGCGTCGTGCGCCGCGGCTTGGGCTTGGCCGCCGCGGCGGCGACCGGCTTGGGCGGCGGCGGCAGCTCGGTGATCGTCGCCTGCAGCGGCTGCAGCTCCGGCTCCGTCTCGAGCTCGACCGGCCACAGCGACAGCGCGAAGTGGACGGCGAGCGACGTCGCCAGCGCCGCCAGCAGCACGCGGCGGCGGGTCCACAGGCCGCCGGCGACGCGCGCGGTCGCACCGCGTGCCGCGGGGTGGCGGCGATGCCGGCAGCAGATCGGTGGCGGAGGCGCTCATCGCAGGTTGGAGTCGCGGGCGGCGGCACAGTTCACCGTGCCGCCCGGGCGGGGAATCAGCCGCCGAAGGACGGCACGAGCAGCGCGTCGTCGGCCGGCGTCTCCCCGGCGACGCGGACGCGACCGGCGGCGATCGCGAGGCGGCCCTCGCAGAACGCGCGGACCGCGGCCGGGAGCACGCGGTGCTCGACGGCGAGCACGCGCGCCGCCAACCGGTCCTCGTCGTCGTCCGGATGCACGGGAACGGCGCCCTGCACGACGATCGGGCCGTAGTCGAGATCGGCGGTGACGAAGTGGACGGTGCACCCGTGGATGCGCACGCCGTCGGCGAGCGCGCGCCGGTGCGTGTGCAGGCCCGGGTACGCCGGCAGCAGCGACGGGTGGATGTTCAGCATGCGCCCGGCGTAGCGCGTGACGAACGCGGCGCCCAGGATGCGCATGAAGCCGGCGAGCACGACGAGATCGGGCGCGCCGGCGTCGATCGCGGTCGGCGAGCGCCGCGTCGAAGGCGTCGCGGTCGGCGTAGTGCTTGTGGTCGACGACGGCGGTCGCGACGCCGTGGCGCGCGGCGAGATCGAGCCCGGCGACGCCGGGGCGGTTGCTGATCACCGTGGCGACGGTGCCGCCCAGGGCGCCGGCGCGCTCGGCGGCGAGCAGCGCGCCGAGGTTCGATCCGCGTCCCGAGATCAGGACGGTGATGCGCGGCGTCGCCATCGTTGCGCAGCGAAGGCCGCGGCCCGCGTCAGGCGATCGTCGTCGACGGCGCCGCCGCGGCGCTCGGCACGACGCTGCCCAGCCGGTAGACGCGCTCGCCCGCGGCTTCGAGCATCGCCGCGGCGCGGTCCGCGTCGGCGGCGGCGACGACGACGACCATGCCGATGCCGCAGTTGAACACGCGGTGCATCTCGGCCTCGGCGACGTTGCCCGCCTGCTGCAGCCAGTCGAAGATCGGCGGCCGCGGCCAGCTGCCCGCGCTCGATGCGCGCGGCAACGTGGTCGGGGAACATCCGGTGCGTGTTCTCGGTGAGCCCGCCGCCGGTGATGTGCGCCATGCCCTTGACCGGCAGCGCGTCGATCACCGGCAGCAGCGACTTCACGTAGATGCGCGTCGGCGCGAGCAGCGCTTCGCCCAGCGTGCGCTCGCCGGTCACGCCGGGGACCGGTCGCGTGAGGTCGGCTCCCGACACCTCGAGGATCCGCCGGATCAGCGAAAAGCCGTTCGAGTGCGGGCCGCTCGACGCGAGGCCGAGCAGCACGTCGCCGGCGGCGATGCGTGCGCCCGTCGATCGCCCGCGACTTCTCGACGACGCCGACGGCGAAGCCGGCGAGGTCGTATTCGCCGTCGGCGTACATGCCGGGCATCTCGGCCGTCTCGCCGCCGATCAGCGCGCAGCCGGCCTGCTCGCAGCCCGCGGCGATGCCCTGGATCACCAGCGCCGCGGTGGCGACGTCGAGCCGCCCGCAGGCGAAATAGTCGAGGAAGAACAGCGGCTCCGCGCCCTGCACGAGGATGTCGTTGGCGCTCATCGCGACCAGGTCGATGCCGACGGTGTCGTGCCGGTCGAGCGCGAACGCGAGCTTGAGCTTGGTGCCGACGCCGTCGGTGCCGGCGACCAGCACCGGCTCGCGGAAGCGCTTGCCGATCTCGATCAGCGCGCCGAAGCCGCCGATGCCGGCGAGCACCTCGGGGCGCATCGTCCGCTTGGCGAACGGCTTGATGCGCTCGACCAGCGAGTCGCCGGCGTCGATGTCGACGCCCGCCTCGCGGTACGACAGCGAAGTCGGGGCTGGGGAGACGGCGGGGAGGAGGGCGGAAGGCTCATCGCGGCGTGAGTGCCGGGCGCGCCGCCGGCTGCTCGGGGCCGCCGGGCGCGGCAAAGGGGCGGGATTGAGGAAAGTGGCGCCGGCACGTACAGTGCGACGCTCAGCGTCCGATTCTACCGGAAATGACCGACGACCAACCGCCCGCAGTCCCCGTGCCGTCCGCCGGCACGCACGCGCGCCTCGCCCGCTGGCAGTACCTGTGGGTCGTCGGCGCGCTGGCGGCGCTGGCCGCGCTGCTGCACTGGCTGGGACCGGTGCTGACGCCGTTTCTCTTCGGCGCGATTCTCGTCGTACCTCGGCCTGCCGATCGTCCGCCGCTGCCAGGGCCTGCGGATGTCGCGGACCGCGGGCACGCTGGTCGCCGTGACGCTGATGGGCACCGCGATCCTCGGCCTGCTGCTGGTCATCGTTCCGCTGGTGCAGGCCGAGATCGGCCTCGTCATGCGCCGGCTGCCCGAGCTCACCGACCGCTTCACGTCGACGGCGCGGCCCTGGCTCAACAGCACGTTCGGGATGGAGCTGCGGTTCGACCTCGCGGAGCTGAAGGAGCTGATCACCGAGCACGCCGACGGCGCCAAGGCAGCTGTCGCTGCAGATGCTGGGCAGCGTGAAGACCGGCGGCCTGATACTCATCGGCCTGCTGATCAACATCGCGCTGACGCCGTCGTGATGTTCTACCTGCTGCGCGACTGGAACCAGATCCTCGCGCGCATCGACTTCCTGGTCCCGCGGCGCTGGTCGCCGCTGGTGCGCTCGATGGGGCACGACATCGACCACGTGCTGTCGGAGTTCCTGCACGGGCAGCTGCTGGTCATGGTGTCGCTGGCCGCGTACTACTGCGTCGCGCTGTGGATCGCGGGCCTGCAGTTCGCGCTGCCGATCGGGATCCTGACCGGCCTGCTGGTGTTCATCCCCTACGTCGGCTTCGGCATCGGCCTGATCCTCGGGATGCTGGCGGCGCTGCTGCAGTGGAACGGGCTGCCGGGCTTTCTGGCGATCCTCGCCGTGTACGGCGTCGGCCAGCTGCTGGAGAACTACGTGCTGATCCCGCTGCTCGTCGGCCAGCGCATCGGGCTGCACCCGCTCGCCGTCATCTTCGCGCTGATGGCCTTCGGCCAGCTCTTCGGCTTTGCCGGCGTGCTGCTGGCGCTGCCGGTCTCGGCGGTGCTGCTCGTCGGCCTGCGCCACCTGCGCGCCACCTACCTCGAATCGCCGCTCTACCGCGACCGCTGATGGAGCAGCTCGTGTTCGAGCTGGCGGCGCCCGAGGCGCCGTCGTTCGAGAATTTCCTGCCCGGGCCCAACGCCGAGGTCGTGGCGGCGCTGGTCCGGTTCGCCGCCGGTAGCGTGGCGGAGACGGGGCTGCTGCTCTGGGGTCCGCCGGGCGCCGGCAAGACGCACCTGCTCAAGGCGGCCGTCCGCGCCGCCGGGCTGCGCGGCGCGCGCGCGGCGCTGGTGTCGCCGGCGGAGCTCGAAGCGGCCGACCTGGCCGCGCTCGGGGCGCACGGCCTCGTCGCCGTCGACGACGTCGAGGCGGCGTCCGCGGCGGCGCAGGCGCGGCTGTTCACGCTGTACAACGCGCTGAAGGCCGGCGGCGGGCACCTGCTCGCCGGGAGCAGGCTCCCGCTGGCGACGCTGCCGTTGCGCGAGGACGTCCGCACCCGGCTCGGCTGGGGCCTCGTCTACGAGGTGATGCCGCTCGCCGACGGCGACAAGCCGGCGGCCCTGGTCGATTACGCGCGCCGGCGGGGGTTCACCCTGGCCGACGAGGTGATCCGCTACCTGCTCGTCCACGGCCGCCGCGACATGACCGCCCTGTGCGCGACGCTGGCGGCGCTCGACCGCCATTCGCTGGCCACCAAGCGCCCGATCACCGTGCCGCTGCTCCGGGACTGGCTCCAGCGCGAGATGACCCTCGGGCGGTAAGGGGGGCTGTCAACCGCCGCATCGGCGGCGGCGTTATAGGCCGGGACACGCACGAATGTGTCGCTATTTCACCAACCGCTGAGGAAAAAGATGAGCAAGCTCTTGACCGCCCTGGTCGCCAGCGCGTTTGCGCTGACCGCGTACGCACAAGCCCCGGCGCCGGCGGCTCCGGCGAAGGCTCCGGCCGCCGCCCCGGCCGCTGCCGGCTCCGGCCGCGGCTCCCGCGGCCGCCCCCGCCGCACCGGCGAAGGCTCCGGAAGCCGCGAAGTCGGCCGACGCCTCGAAGTCGGCGAGCTCGACGAAGAAGTCGTCGTCGAAGAAGAAGAGCTCGACGAAGAAGTCCACGCCTGCGCCGAAGGCGTAAGGCGAGCGAGCCCAGGCCGGCGAAGTAACGGCCGGTCGAGCCGGTGCGGCGGCACCCTGAGCGCCGCCGCACCCGGTTGCACCATCGATGGATTTTGCGTACAGTGTTGAAGTTTCAAGCTTTTCAGACTCAAAGCCACTAGACAACCCGTTCACCAGGACACAGAGGACAAACCATGAACAAGCTGATCGTTGCCCTGATCGCCGGCACGTTCGCCGCCGTCGCTTCCGCGCAAGCCCCCGCTCCGCAAACCCCCGCTGCCCCGGCCGCCCCGGCGCCGAAGATGTCGACCAAGGAAAAGGCGGCGACTGTCGGCGCCGCGACCAGCGGTGGGCGACAACACCACGGGCGCCGCCGCCGATGCGAAGGGCGCCGCCGCCGCGAAGGCCGAGAAGGGCACGCCGAAGGCGCTGCCGACCAAGGCCGACAAGCAGAAGGCCGTCGACGCGACGACCAAGGCCGACGCGGCGAGCAACACCGCGGCCGCCGAAGCCAAGGACGCTGCCAAGGCCAAGGCCGAAAAGGGCACGGCCGAAGGCGCTGCCGACGACCAAGCGACAAGCAGAAGGCCGTCGACGAGACCACCAAGTCGCAAGCGAAGGGCGGCTGATCAGTCAGCCTCTCCCGCACCGGAAGGCAGGGGTCGCAAGCCCCCTGCCTTTTTCTTTTTCAGCGCCCGCATTCGTGAAGGACCAGCCCTGATGCCTCGCCGTCCGCGGGTGATCGTCGGCATGTCGGGCGGCGTCGACTCGTCGGTCGCCGCGTGGCTGTTGAAGCAGCAGGGCTGCGACGTCGTCGGCGTCTTCATGAAGAACTGGGAGGACGACGACACCGAGGAGTACTGCACGTCGCGCACGGACCTCGTCGACGCGGCGGCGGTGGCGGACGTCATCGGCATCGAGCTCGAGGCGGTCAACTTCGCCGCCGAGTATCGCGAGCGCGTGTTCGCGCACTTCCTGCGCGAGTACCAGGCCGGCCGCACGCCGAACCCGGACGTGCTGTGCAACAGCGAGATCAAGTTCCG
Source organism: uncultured beta proteobacterium (assembly GCA_963832705.1). Taxonomy (GTDB): domain Bacteria; phylum Pseudomonadota; class Gammaproteobacteria; order Burkholderiales; family Casimicrobiaceae; genus CAIWHR01. The sequence goes on from CAWHVP010000016.1 coordinate 19,984, forward strand.
CGCGTTCCTCGATCACGCCCGCTCGCTGGGCGCGGACCACATCGCGACGGGCCACTACGCCCGCGTGCGGGCGACCGCCGCCGGCGTCCAGCTGCTGAAGGCGGTCGACGCGACCAAGGACCAGAGCTACTTCCTGCACCAGCTGACGCAGGAGCAGCTGGCGCCGGTGCTGTTTCCGCTGGGCGAGATGCCCAAGCGCGAGGTCCGGTCGATCGCCCGGCGCGAGGGCATCCCGACCTGGGCGAAGAAGGACTCGACGGGCATCTGCTTCATCGGCGAGCGGCCGTTCCGCGACTTCCTGGCGCGCTACCTGCCGCGGACCCCGGGCCCGATCGAGACGACCGAGGGCCGGGTCGTCGGCAGCCATCACGGCCTCGCCTACTACACGCTGGGCCAGCGGCAGGGGCTCGCGATCGGCGGCACCCGCGGCGGCGCGGACCTGCCGTGGTTCGTCGCCGCCAAGGACCACGCACGCAACGCGCTGATCGCCGTGCAGGGGCACGATCACCCGCTGCCTTTACCGCACGATCGTCGATGCACAGGAATTGCACTGGATCGCCGGGACGGCGCCCGCTGCTGCGGTCCTCGCCGCGCTGGGGGCGAAGACGCGCTACCGGATGCCCGACGCCCGTTGCCGCGTCGAGCTGCGCGGCGCCGACGGCGCCCGGGCGGCCTTCGACGATCCGCAGTGGGCGCCGACGCCGGGGCAGTACCTGGTGCTCTACGACGGGGACGTGTGCCTGGGCGGCGGGGTCATCACCGCCGGCGACGCGTAGTCGTACTCAGAAGGGGATGTCGTCGTCGAAGTCGTTCGGCGTCGACGTGCGTGCACCGCCGCCGGCCTTGGCGCCACCGCCTTCGCCGGCGCCGCCACTGCGCTCGCGCCGCTCGCCGCCGCCTGCGAACTCGACGTCCCGCCGCCGCCGCCGCCACCGCCGCCGCCTTCACGGCTGCCGAGCAGTTGCATCTCCTCGGCGATGATCTCGGTCGTGTAGCGGTCCTGGCCTTCCTTGTCCGTCCACTTGCGGGTCTTGAGGCGGCCTTCGACGTACACCGGGCGGCCCTTCTTCAGGTATTCGCCGGCGATCTCGGCCAGGCGGCCGTAGAAGACGACGCGATGCCACTCGGTCTCCTCCTGCTTCTCGCCGCTGGTCTTGTCCTTCCACTGCCGCGAAGTCGCAATGGTGATGTTGCAGATCGCCGCGCCGCTGGTCGCGTAGCGCGTTTCCGGGTCGCGGCCGAGGTTGCCGACGAGGATCACTTTGTTGACGGAGGCCATTTGTGTCTCTCCCATCGAGATTGGGGCGTTGAATCGGGGCCGGCAGGACCGGCCGCTGCTCACCGCGAACGACGGCGCGGTGACCGCAAGGCAGAACCGACGAAACCGGAGTTTGGGGCGAGCTGCGGAATGCCGGTATAGTAACAGGTTGCCCCGGACCTTCTTTCAGCCATGCGGCCTAGCCGGATGGCCGAGGCGAGAGGGCTCGCCGCGCACGCAGGACGCCGGCGCCGCGGGGCTCGATCCGCCCATCAGGACAGCATGGACTACATCCGCATCCGCGGCGCGCGCACGCACAACCTCAAGAACATCAACCTCGATCTGCCGCGGCACCGGCTGGTCGTCGTCACCGGGCTGTCGGGCTCCGGCAAGAGCTCGCTGGCGTTCGACACGCTGTACGCCGAGGGGCAGCGCCGCTACGTCGAGTCGCTGTCGGCGTACGCGCGGCAGTTCCTGCAGCTGATGGACAAGCCGGACGTCGACCTGATCGAGGGGCTGTCGCCGGCGATCTCGATCGAGCAGAAGGCGACGTCGCACAACCCGCGCTCGACGGTCGGCACCGTCACCGAGATCCACGACTACCTGCGCCTGCTGTTCGCGCGCGTCGGCGACCCGTACTGCCCCGACCACCCGGAGCAGAAGCTCGCGGCGATGACGATCTCGCAGATGGTCGACGCGACGCTCGCGTTCCCCGAGGACACGAAGCTGATGATCCTCGCGCCGGTCGTCGTCAACCGCAAGGGCGAGCAGGTCGAGCTCTTCGTCGAGCTGCAGGCGAAGGGGTTCGTGCGCGTGCGCGTCGACGGCAAGGTGCACGAGATCGACGCGCGTGCCGAAGCTCGCCAAGAGCACCAAGCACACGATCGAGGTCGTCGTCGACCGGCTGCGCGTGAAGCCCGACCTCAAGCAGCGGCTCGCCGAGTCCTTCGAGACCGCGCTGCGCCACGGCGACGGCCGCGCGCTCGCCGTCGAGATGGACACCGGCGCCGAGCACCTGTTCTCGGCCAAGTTCGCGTGCCCGGTCTGCAACTACTCGCTCGCCGAGCTCGAGCCGCGCCTGTTCTCGTTCAACAGCCCGATGGGCGCGTGCCCGCGCTGCGACGGGCTGGGCTCGATCAGCTTCTTCGACCCGAAGCGCGTCGTCGCCTTCCCGCAGCTCTCGCTCGCGTCGGGCGCGATCAAGGGCTGGGACCGCCGCAACCAGTTCTACTTCCAGATGCTGCAGGGCCTCGCCAAGCACGCCGGCTTCGACCTCGAGCGCCCGTTCGCGCGGCTGCCGGAGCAGCGTGCAGCAGCTGATCCTCTACGGCAGCGGCACCGAGAAGATCCCGTTCACCTACCTGTCGGAGCGCGGCAAGCCGATGGTGCGCGAGCACGCGTTCGAGGGCATCATCCCGAACCTCGAGCGGCGCTACCGCGAGACCGACTCGGTGATGGTGCGCGAGGAGCTCGCGAAGTACCTGAACTCGAAGCCCTGCCCCGAGTGCGGCGGCACGCGGCTGCAAGCGCGAGGCGCGGTACGTGAAGGTCGGCAGCGGCGACGGGCGGCCGGACGATCTTCGAGGTCTCGGGCCTGCCGCTGAAGGAGGCGGCCGCGTTCTTCCACGACGTGGCGCTCGACGGCCACAAGCGCGCGATCGCCGACCGCATCGTCAAGGAGATCGTCAGCCGGCTGCAGTTCCTCAACAACGTCGGCCTCGACTACCTGTCGCTCGACCGCTCGGCCGAGACGCTGTCCGGCGGCGAGGCGCAGCGCATCCGCCTCGCGTCGCAGATCGGCTCCGGGCTGACCGGCGTGATGTACGTGCTCGACGAGCCGTCGATCGGCCTGCACCAGCGCGACAACGACCGGCTGCTGGCGACGCTGAAGCACCTGCGCGACCTCGGCAACAGCGTCATCGTCGTCGAGCACGACCACGACGCGATGCAGGCCGCCGACTACATCGTCGACATGGGGCCGGGCGCCGGCGAGCACGGCGGGCAGGTCGTCGCGCAGGGCACGCCGGAGGAGATCCGGCTCGCGCGCCGAATCGCTGACCGGCCAGTACCTCGCCGGGCACCGCAAGATCCCGATGCCCGCGCCGCCGGCGCAAGATCGATCCGCAGCGCATGCTGCGGATCACCGGCGCGCGCGGCAACAACCTGGCCGGCATCACGCTCGAGCTGCCGGTCGGCGTGTTCGTCTGCGTCACCGGCGTGTCCGGCTCGGGCAAGTCGACGCTGATCAACGACACGCTGTACCACGCGGTCGCGCGGCAGCTCTACGGCAGCGCCGACCGAGCCCGCGCCGCACGACGAGATCGACGGGCATCGAGCACTTCGACAAGGTGATCAGCGTCGACCAGAGCCCGATCGGCCGCACGCCGCGCTCGAATCCGGCGACGTACACGGGCCTGTTCACGCCGATCCGCGAGCTGTTCGCGCAGGTCAAGGAGGCGCGCGAGCGCGGCTACGGCCCCGGGCGCTTCTCGTTCAACGTCAAGGGCGGCCGCTGCGAGGCCTGCCAGGGCGACGGCCTGATCAAGGTCGAGATGCACTTCCTGCCCGACGTCTACGTGCCCTGCGACGTCTGCCACGGCCAGCGCTACAACCGCGAGACGCTCGAGGTCCGCTACAAGGGCCGGAACATCCACGACGTGCTGGAGATGACCGTCGAGCAGGCGCACGCGTTCTTCGAGCCGGTGCCCGCGGTCGCGCGCAAGCTGCAGACGCTGCTCGACGTGGGCCTCGGCTACATCACGCTCGGCCAGTCGGCGACCACGCTGTCGGGCGGCGAGGCGCAGCGGGTGAAGCTCGCGCTCGAGCTCTCCAAGCGCGACACCGGGCGCACGCTCTACATCCTCGACGAGCCGACGACCGGCCTGCACTTCCACGACATCGAGATGCTGCTGACGGTGCTGCACCGCCTGCGCGACCACGGCAACACCGTCGTCGTGATCGAGCACAACCTCGACGTCATCAAGACGGCCGACTGGATCATCGACCTCGGTCCCGAGGGCGGCGGCGGCGGCGGCCGGATCGTCGCCGCAGGGCACGCCGGACGATGATCGCCGCGACGCGCCGCGAGCTACACCGGCCGCTACCTGAAGCCGGTGCTCGACGCCGAGGCGCGGCCGCCGGCGGCGGCGCCGACTTCGGCGGCCGCGGTCGCGCGCGGCGCAAGGCCGCGGGCGACTCTCTGTCTGACCGCGCGGTCAGGCGTGCAGCTCGACCACGTCGCCGTCGGCGACCGGGTGGTCGGGCCCGACGTGCTGGCCCTCGAAGCCTGAGCGGCCGGTCACCCGCGCGTAGCGCAGCGTGCGCTCGAGGTCGCTTGTGCACGAGGCGCGCCGACGTCGCGGACCGTGGCGCCCTGCCGCAGCGTGAACGGGCGCTGGTGATCCGCCGGCTTGCCCGGCAGCTTCGTGTAGACGCGCACGATGCCGAGGTGGCCGAGCAGCCACGGCCCGATCTCGTTGAGCCCGTAGCCGCTCAGCGGCGGAACCGGCGGCATCGGCCAGTCGACGCCGGCGAGCTCGCGCGAACACGGCGAGCTCGGCCGCGACGTCGCCGATCCGGTCGGCCTTGTTCGCGAGCAGCAGCGTCGGCAGGCGCACGGCGAACGGGTCGCCGTCGCCGCCTTCCGCGGACGCCGGTCGTCGCGTCCCAGCGGCCGGTCAGCGACACGCGCCGCTCGCGCAGCGTCGCCTGCACGCCGGCGAGCTGCTCGACGCAGGCCGGTCCGACAGGTCGATGACGAGCAGGGCGGCGTCCGCCATCTGCAGCGCGCTCGCGAGCCACGGCACCGGGTGCTCGGGCGCGACGGCCGGCAGGTCGACGAGCTGGAACTGCACGTCGTCGAACGGCATCATCCCCGGCTCCGGATACTGCGTCGTGAACGGGTAGGGCGCGTCGCGCGCGCCGGACGCGGTGAGCCGCGCGTGCAGCAGCGACTTGCCCGCGTTCGGCGGACCGATCAGCGCGACCTGCGCGGCGCCTTCGGGCCGGACGACCAGCGCCGGGCCGCCGTGGGTGCCGCCCTTCGTCTCCGTGCTCGAGCTCGCCGGTCAGGTCCTTGATCCGTGCCTTGATGTCGGCCTGCAGGTGCTCGGTGCCCTTGTGCTTCGGGATGACGCGGAGCATCTCGCGCAGGTGCGCCAGCCGCTCGCGCGGATCGCGCGCCTTGCGGTACGCCGCCTCGGCGACCTTGTACTCGGGGCTGAGATTCGCGGGCATCGCGCTCAGGCGCGCGGGCGTGCCGCCGTCGCCGGAGAGCGTGGGCTCGACGCGCGCCGCGCGGCCGGTCCCCGCGGACGTGCCCTGTGATCGCCGCGAGGATGCCCGCGAGCAGCGCCGTCGGCGTCGGCGGGCAGCCGGGAATCGCGACGTCGACCGGGATCACGTTGGCGACGCGCCCGAGCGCTCGCGTAGCTCTCGCCGAAGATGCCGCCGGTGCAGCCGCAGTCGCCGACGGCGACGACGAGCTTCGGCTCGGGCGTCGCGTCGTAGGTGCGCCTGCAGCGCGATCGCCATGTGCTTCGCCACCGGGCCCGGTGACCAGCAGCATGTCGGCGTGGCGCGGGCTCGCGACGAACCGGATGCCCAGGCCCTCGATGTTGTAGTACGGGTTGCCGAGCGCGTGGATCTCGAGCTCGCAGCCGTTGCAGGAGCCGGCGTCGACCTGGCGGATCGTCAGCGCCCGCCCGAGCGTGCGCAGGATGTCCTGCTGCAGCCGCGTCGACGACGACGTTCTCGCCGGCGGGCGCGGGCGCCGGCTCGGTCTTGATGCCGGTGCGGGCGATCTGGCGGAGGATGTGCAGCATCGGTTAGAGGTCGTGCCCGCTGTACGACAGGTTGAACGACTTGTTGATCAGCGGAAAGTCGGGAACGATGTTGCCGATCACCGCGTGCTCGAGCACCGGCCAGTTCGACCACGACGGATCGTGCGGATGGCAGCGGCGGATCGTCCCGCCGGGCCGCTGGTCAGCGCGAGCAGCACGGGCCCGCGCCAGCCTTCGACGTAGCCGAGGCCGGTCTGGTGCGCGGGCGGCTCCGGCACGTCGGCGCGCACCGGCGCCGTCGGGGATCGCAGTCGACGATCGCCCGGACGAGCCGCAGCGATTCGAGCGCCTCGTCGAAGCGCACGGCGACGCGCGCGGCGACGTCGCCGTCCGTGCGCGTCGCCATCCGCACGTCGAGCGCGTCGTAGGGCGCGGCGCGGGAAATCGCAGCGCGCGTCGAAGCGCTGGCCGCTCGCGCGGCCGGCCATGCCCGTCAGGCCCAGCCGCGCCGCGAGCTCGGGGCTGACGATGCCGCAGGTGCGGAAGCGATCCTGCAGCCCGGCGTGGTCGTCGTAGATGTCGCGCAGCACGCGGAGCTCGCGCTCGAGGCGATCGCGCCTCGTCGCGCATCGCGGCGAGCGCCGTCCGGCGCGACGTCGCGCGCGACGCCGCCGGGCACGACGAAGTCCATCAGCAGCCGGTGGCCGAACGCCGCGGCGTTGGCGCGCAGCACGTCTTCCTTCAGGCGCGAGAACTGCGCGAGCCCGAACGCGAAGCCGCCGTCGTTGCCGAGGTAGCCGAGGTCGCCCAGGTGGTTGGCGATGCGCTCGCGCTCCAGCGCCAGCGCGCGCAGCCACGCGCGCGCGCGGCGGCACGGCGACGCCGGCGATCGCCTCGGCCGCCTGCGCGTAGGCCCACGCGTAGGCGACGGTGCTGTCGCCGGAGACGCGGCCGGCGAGCCGGTCGCCGTCGGCGAACGGCAGCGACTCGAAGCGCTTCTCGATGCCCTTGTGCACGTAGCCGAGCCGCTCCTCGAGCCGCAGCACCTTCTCGCCGACGATCTGGAAGCGGAAATGCCCCGGCTCGATGATGCCGGCGTGCACCGGGCCCGACCGGAATCTCGTGCACGCCGTCGCCCTCGACGCGGACGAACGGGTAGTCCTCCTCGCCGGGCTCCCACTTCGGCGACGCGGTGAAGTCGCGCCGCAGCGGGTACTGGTCGATCGGCCAGCTCGCCTGCCACAGCCACGGGCGCTGGTCGTCGCTGTCGGAGGCGACGCCGACCAGGTCGAACGCGGCGCGCTGCATCCGGTTCGCGGCGGGGAAGATCGTCGGCAGGTCGGGACAGCCGGCGTCGGCCGTCGGGCAGCGTGTACTCGAGCACGCAGCAGGCCGTCGGCGTCGGAGAGCGACGACGTTGACGCGCGAAGCCGCGGCTGCGGTCGCGCTCGTCGCTCGCCCAGAGCGCCGCGAGCCGGCCGCCGCGCTCCCACGCGAGGCGGCACGCGTTGAGCAGCTGGCCCGAGCCGACCGGGCAGCCGCGCGGCACGCCGCGGGCAGCGCGCGGTGGCGAGTCCGAGGGGCGACGTCCATCAGGCCTGCGCGCCGGGCCGTCCCAAGGCAGGCCGGCCCCCGGGGTCAGCGATCGCATGAGCTGGGGGGCCATGTCAGCCGATCAGCGCGCGCCGCCTGCCGATACCAGTCGGCGAGGAAGGGCGGGATCCACAGGCCGAGCATCAGCACCAGCAGCAGGTGCACGAACACGGGAATCATCGCCGGCCGGTGCGGCAGGCGCTTCGCCGTCGTCTCGCCGAACACCATCGGCTGCACGCGCGAGAACACGGCGGCGAAGGCGATGCCGAGCGCCGCGAGCAGGAACGGCGTCGCCCACGGCTGGTCGCGCATCGCGGTCGTCAGGATCAGGAACTCGCTGGCGAACACGCCGAACGGCGGCATGCCCAGGATCGCCAGCGTGCCCAGCATCAGGCCCCAGCCGATCACCGGGGAGAGCGTGATCAGGCCGCGGATGTCGTCCATCATCTGCGTGCCCGCCTTCTGCGTCGCGTGGCCGACGGCGAAGAAGATCGCCGACTTGGTCAGCGAGTGCACGGTCATGTGCAGCAGCCCGGCGAAGCTCGCGACCGGCCCGCCCATGCCGAAGGCGAAGGTGATGATCCCCATGTGCTCGATCGACGAGTAGGCGAACATCCGCTTGATGTCCTTCTGCCGCGACAGCAGGAAGGCGGCGACGACGACCGACAGCAGGCCGAAGCCCATCATCAGGTTCTTCGCGAACGTCGTGTGCAGCGAGCCCTCGACCAGCACCTTGCAGCGGACCACCGCGTACAGCGCGACGTTGAGCAGCAGGCCGGACAGCACCGCCGACACCGGCGTCGGGCCCTCGGCGTGCGCGTCGGGCAGCCAGTTGTGCAGCGGCACGAGGCCGACCTTGGTGCCGTAGCCGACCAGCAGGAACACGAACGCGAGCGACAGCACCGTCGGCTCGAGCTCGCCCTTCACGTCGTCGAGCGCGGTCCACAGCAGCGCGCCGCCCTCGGCGCCGAGCAGCTTCTCCGCGGCGAAGTACAGCAGGATCGTGCCGAACAGCGCCTGCGCGATGCCGACGCCGCACAGGATGAAGTACTTCCACGCCGCCTCGAGGCTCGCCGGCGTGCGGTAGAGCGAGACGAGCAGCACGGTGGCGAGCGTCGCCGCCTCCATCGCCACCCACAGGATGCCCAGGTTGTTGGTGAGCAGCGCCAGCAGCATCGTGAAGTTGAAGAGCTGGTACATGCTGTGGTAGAGGCGCAGGCGGCCCGCGGTGAGCCGGCCGTGCTCGTGCTCGATGCGCATGTACGGCCGCGAGAAGATCGACGTGGTGAAGCCGACGAAGGCGGTCAGCGCGACCAGGAAGACGTTGAACGGGTCGACGAAGAACTGCTTGTCGAGCACCAGCAGCGGGCCGTCGGCGATCACGCGCACCGTGAGCGCGAGCGACGCGACGAACGTGCAGCAGGCTGAACGCGACGTTGACCGCCGGCGCCGCGTCGCGGTGGCCGATCACGCGCGAGCACGAGCCCGCCGGCGAGCGGCAGGCCGAGGACGAGCGATCGCGATCTACGGCGCCAGCCCTGCGATCTCGGCTCGCTCCTCCCTCTCTGAGCCTCTCCAGGTGCTTGAGGTCGAGGCTGTCGAACTGCTCGCGGATCTGGAAGAAGAACACGCCGAGGATGAGCATGCCGACCAGCACGTCGAGCGCGATGCCGAGCTCGACCACCATCGGCATGCCGTAGGTCGCGCTGGTCGCGGCGAAGAACAGGCCGTTCTCCATCGCCAGGAAGCCGACGACCTGCGGGATCGCCTTGCGGCGCGTGATCATCATCAGGAACGACAGCATCACGCTGGCCATCGCGATGCCCAGCGTCGCCCGCGTCACCGTGCTGGCGAGCTGCGAGATCGGCAGCGCGAGGTTGAACGCGAACACGACCAGCACGATGCCGATCAGCATCGTCGTCGGGATGTTGATCAGGCCCTCGACGTCCCACTTGACGTCGAGCTTGCGGATCAGCCGGTGCAGGAGCCAGCGGCAGCAGCAGCGACCTTGAGCGCCAGCGTGAGCCCGGCCGACCAGTACAGGTGCGACTGGTGCGTGCCGTAGGCGACGATCGCGGTCGAGACGGCGAGCGCGAGGCCCTGCATGCGCGAACAGGTTGATCAGCGACAGCACGCGCCGCTGCGCCAGCATCGCGAACGCGAGCAGCAGCAGGAACGCCGCCAGCAGGTTGATGACCTGCGCGTAGCAGCGGCAGCGTGGTCGGCATGGGTCAGCTGCCCGAGCAGCAGGTTGACGAGCATCGCCAGCACCGCGAGCAGGAACGCCGTGCCGAGGAACTCGGGCGCGCGGAAGATGCGCATCTTGGCCGACAGCGTCTCGATCAGCGCGAGCGCGAAGCCGCCGACCGCGAGCTTGGCGACGAGCATCGGCGCGGCGCCGAGCACCGCGACCCAGCCGCCGCCGCCGCTGGCGATGCCGAACGGGAAGAAGATCGCGATCGCCGAGGCACGAGTAGTTGAAGAGCTTCAGCGCCGCCGCCCACTCGATCAGCGCGAGGTGCCGCGCCGAGTACTCGAGGATCATCGCCTCGTGGATCATCGTGAGCTCGAGGTGCGTCGCCGGGTTGTCGACCGGGATGCGCGCGTTCTCGGCCAGCGAGACCATCGTGAAGGCGACGCCGGCGAAGGCGAGGCTGGGGTAGATCGCGAGCTCGCGGTGCGCGAGCATGTCGACGATCGTCGGCAGCGACGTCGAGCCGGCAGATCAGCGACGCGGTGAACAGCACCATCAGCAGCGCCGGCTCGGCGAGGAAGCCGACCAACATCTCGCGCCGCGCGCCCGAGCGAGCCGAAGGCCGTGCCGATGTCCATCGCCGCCAGCGCGATGAACACGCGCGCCAGCGCGAACAGCCCGACCAGCGCGATCGCGTCGGCGGCGCGGGCGAACGGCAGGTCGGTCGCGAGCGACGGGACGATCGCCGCCGCGCAGCACATCGCGCCGAAGACCACGTACGGCGCGGCGCGGAACATCGGCGACGCCGTGCTCGCGACCACCGCGTCCTTCGTGAACAGCTTGCGGATCGTGCGGTAGGGCAGGAGCAGCGACGGCGCGCTCTTGTTCTGCAGCCAGGCGCGGCACTGGTTGACCCAGCCGACGAGCAGCGGCGCGAGCAGCCACCGCGATCGCGAGCTGCAGGAACTGGGAGACGAAGCGCGGCGAGCGTTCATCGCACGAAGAACAGCAGCGCGAGCAGCGTGACGAAGCTGTAGGTCAGGTACACCGAGATGCGGCCCTGCTGGATCTGCCGACCAGCCGCGGCCGAGCACGTCGGCGCCGCGCGCGAGCGGCAGGTACAGCCAGTGCCACAGGTGGTCCTCGACCGCACCGCGGTACTTCGGCGCGGTGTCGAACGGCGACGGCAGCTCGCGCTCGATGCGGAAGAACGGCGTCGAACACCTGGCGGATCGGCTGGCCGAAGCCTTCGGCGGTGTCCTGCATGCGCGGCGTCTGCAGCGGGAAGCCGCAGTCCCACGGCGGCGCCCGGCGCACGCGGCCATGGTAGAAGCGGTGCACGACCTGCATGGTCAGCAGCACGACGGCGACGATGACGACCAGCACGATCAGCGGGCTGTAGCTCGCGCGCTCGGCGTTGATCGGCGCCAGCAGCAGCCAGCCCGCCGGCGTCGGCGTGCAGCGCCGTGGCGCCGATCAGCATCGCATTGACCGGGTCGATGCGGCGCGATCACCGCGTGACCGGGAAGATGCCGAGCAGCACGCAGCCCGCCGCGAGGAAGCACGAGCGCCGCGCGCTCGAAGCCGGCCGGCGTCGTGCGCGTAGGCGAGCTTGGGCTCGCGCGGCCGGCCGAGGAAGATCGACGCCGTAGAACTTGACCATCACGTAGGCCGACAGCGCGACGGCCAGCACCAGCGCGCCGGCGGCGAGCGGCACCAGCATGTTGACGAACGACTGCGGCAGGCTGGGCGTGAACAGGAACGCCTGCAGCAGCAGCCACTCGGAGACGAAGCCGTTCAGCGGCGGCAGCCCGGCGATCGCCAGCGTGCCGACCAGCGCGAGCCACGCGACCCACGGCATGCGGTGGATGAGGCCGCCCAGCTTGCCGAGGCTGCGCTCCTTGGTCGCGTGCAGCACCGAGCCGGTGGCGAGGAACAGCAGGCTCTTGAAGAACGCGTGGTTCAGCGCGTGGTAGAGCGCCGCGGTCAGCGCGAGCGCCGCGAGCAGCGTCATGCCGTACGCCTTGAACAGGATCGTGAGCCCGATGCCGGCGAGGATGATGCCGATGTTCTCGATCGACGAGTAGGCGAGCAGGCGCTTCATGTCGGTCTGCACGCACGCGAAGATCACGCCGAACAGCGCGGTGGCGAGGCCGAGCACCAGCGCGAGCACGCCCCACCACCACAGCTGCGCGTGCAGCAGGTCGAAGGTCACGCGCAGCAGGCCGTAGATCGCGGTCTTCAGCATGACGCCGCTCATCAGCGCCGACACCGGCGACGGCGCGGCCGGATGCGCCTCGGGCAGCCAGACGTGCAGCGGCAGCAGGCCGGCCTTGGCGCCGAAGCCGAGCAGCGCCAGCAAGAAGGCGACGCTGCGCCCACGGGCCGCGTCAGCACCATCGAGCGCATCGAGCCGAACGTGTAGTCGCCGCTGCCGCCCTGCAGCACGCCGAAGCACAGCAGGATGGCGATCGCGCCGACGTGCGCGATCAGCAGGTAGAGGAAGCCGGCGCGCCGGATCTCGGGGATGCGGTGGTCGGTGGTGACCAGGAAGAACGACGACAGCGCCATCGCCTCCCAGCTCACCATGAACAGGTAGGCGTCGTCGGCGATCAGCACCAGCGCCATCGCGGCGAGGAAGACGTGGTACTCGAAGCACAGCAGGCCCGGGCGCGGCGCCCTCGCCGGCGCGGAAATAGCCGGCCGCGAACACCGAGATCGCCGCCGACACGAGCGCCGAGCAGCAGCAGGAAGAACGCCGACAGCGAATCGAGGCGCAGGTGGAACGGCAGGTCGGGCAGCCCGAGCGGCAATACCGCCGATTGCGGCAGCGGGCCGATCGCCATGAACGCCGTCGCGGCCAGCCCGAGGCCCACCGCGGCGCCGGCGGGGAACAGTACGCGGCTGACGAAGGGCAGTTGGCGCGGGCGGACGAGGCCGATCGCGCCGATGGCCAGCCACGCGAGGACGCGGCGATGACGAGTCCGAGGGGGCTGGCGGTCATCGCGGCGGGCGGGCCTACCGCTGGCGGGAACGCGTCTGCGCGGGCGTGCGGAGGGTCATTTCACGCGCATCCCGGGCTGCGCGCCTTCGTCCGGGGCGAGCAGGTAGATGCCCGGTGCCGTCGCCGGAGGCGGCGAGCACCATGCCCTCGGACAGCCCGAACTTCATCTTGCGCGGCGCGAGGTTCGCGACCATCGGCGTCAGCCGCCCGACGAGCGCGGCCGGGTCGTACGCGGACTTGATGCCGGCGAACACCGTGCGATGGCGGCCCTCGCCGACGTCGAGCGTGAGCTTCAGCAGCTTGTCGGCGCCGGGCACGTGCTCGGCGTTGACGATCCGCGCGATGCGCAGGTCGACGCGGGTGAAATCGTCGATGGAGATCGTGCCGTCGGCGGACGCCGCCGGCGCGGCCTTCGGCGCCGGGCTCGGGCGGTGCCCGCGGGCGCTCCCGGTCCCGCGCCGGCGCCACGGCCGGCGCCGCGGCCGGCACCTTGGCGGCCGCCGTCTCCGCGGAGGAGGCGGTCGCTGCCGCCGAAGCGGTCTTCGGCCCGGCGATCAGCGCCTCGATCTGCTTCGCGTCGATCCGCGCCATCAGGTGCCGGTAGGCGCTGACGCGCTCGGGCAGGCGGGCGGGCTTGCCCGGTCCCGAGGCGAGGTCGCTCCAGGCGAGGTCGGGCGTGCCGAGCCACGCTTCGACGGCCTGCGCGAGCCTCGGCAGCACGGGCTTGAGGAAGATCGTCATCCGCCAGAAGGCGGCGACGCACTCGCTGCAGACGCGCTGCAGCTCGTCGTGCCGCGCCGGATCCTTGGCGAGCTCCCACGGCTTGTGCGCGTCGAAGTACTCGTTGACGGCGTCGGCATAGCCCATCACCAGCCGCAGCGCGCGGCCGAACTCGCGGCTCGCGTAGGCGTCGGCGACGTCGGCGGCGAGCGTCCCGCGACTCCGGGATCGCCGGCGCCGAGCCCGCCGGAGCGGCGGGCGCCAGCCGGCCCTCGAAATGCTTGGTGAGGAACGGCGCCGCGCGGCTCGCGATGTTCACGTACTTGCCGATCAGGTCGCTGTTGACGCGGGCGAGGAAGTCGTCGGGATTGAAGTCGAGGTCCTCGACCTTCGCGTTCAGCTTGGCGGCGATGTAGTAGCGCAGCCACTCCGGGTTGAGGCCGAGGTCGAGGTAGACGTCGGGGCTGATCCCGGTGCCGCGCGACTTCGACATCTTCTCGTTGAGGAAGGTGATGAAGCCGTGGACGAAGACGTTGTCGGGCGCCCGGTAGGGCTTCCCCGCGAACTCGAGCATCGCCGGCCAGAACAGCGTGTGGAAGTAGACGATGTCCTTGCCGATGAAGTGGTACTGCTCGACCGCGGGATCCTGCAGGAACGCGGCGAAGTCGACGCCCCTGGCGGCGAGGTGCGCCTTGAGGCTCGCGAGATAGCCGATCGGCGCGTCGAGCCAGACGTAGAAGTACTTGCCCGGATGGTCGGGGATGGGAATGCCGAAGTACGGCGCGTCGCGCGAGATGTCCCAGTCGGCCAGCTTGTTCGCGCCGTCGTCGCCGCCCAGCCACTCGCGGATCTTGTTCAGCACCTCGGGCTGCAGCGCCTGGCCCGGCGCGGGAGCCGCCGTCCAGCGCTTGAGGAACGCGACGATCCGCGGCGCCGACAGCTGGAAGAACAGGTGCTCGGACTGGCGCAGCTCGGGCCGCGCGCCGGTCAGCGTCGAGTAGGGGTCGATCAGGTCGGTCGGCGCGTAGGTGGTGCTGCAGTTCTCGCAGGCGTCGCCGTACTGGTCGGCGGCGCCGCACTTCGGGCACTTGCCCTTGACGTAGCGGTCCGCCAGGAACATCGCCTTGACCGGGTCGTAGAACCGCTCGACCGGCTTCGCGTAGATCAGGCCGTCCGCCGCGAGCCGGCGGTAGATGTCCTGCGACAGCTCGACGTTCTCCGGCGAATCGGTCGAGTGCCAGTGGTCGAAGCTGATGTGGAAGCCGTCGAGGTGCTTCGGCCGCGTCGCCGCGATCCGGGCGACGAGCTCCTGCGGCGTGATCCCCTCGGACTCCGCCCGCAGCATGATCGCCGCGCCGTGCGCGTCGTCGGCCCCGACGAAGCTGACGTCGTGGCCCTGCATCCGCTGGAAGCGCACCCAGATGTCGGCCTGGATGTACTCCATGATGTGGCCGATGTGGAACGGTCCGTTCGCGTACGGCAGCGCCGTCGTGACGAACAGCTTGCGGCGCGCCGGGGCGGCGCCGGACGCTCCAGCGTGGGGGGCGGACATCGAGGAAAACCTTGTGCGCGGCGTGTAAAGAACCGATTCTAGCAAAGCGACCCTGCGGCCGAATATCGGAAACTTCGGTTTTTCGCTAAACTTGCCCGCTGTCCGCCACTTTTTCCCAGTTTTTCACGGAGTTCCCGATGGCCATCACCGAGGCCGACGTCCAGGCCAGCCTGCGCGCGCTGACCGATCCCAATACCGGCAAGGATTTCGTTTCCGGCAAGGCCGTGAAGAAAATCCGCATCGACGGCGGCAACGTCGCCATCGACCTGCAGCTCGGCTATCCCTGCCGGTCGCAGCACGAGATCCTGCGCAAGCTGATCGTCGACCACGTCGCGGCGCTGCCCGGCGCCGGCCGGGTCAGCGTCGACATCACGCAGAAGATCACGTCGCACGCCGTGCAGCGCGGCGTCAAGCTGATCCCCACCGTCAAGAACATCATCGCCGTCGCCAGCGGCAAGGGCGGCGTCGGCAAGTCGACGACGGCCGTCAACCTGGCGCTCGCGCTCGCGTCCGAGGGCGCGACGGTCGGCGTGCTCGACGCCGACATCTACGGGCCGTCGCAGCCGATGATGCTGGGCATCGCCGGCCGGCCCGAGTCGACCGACGGCAAGACGCTCGAGCCGCTGGAGGCCTATGGGCTGCAGGCGATGTCGATCGGCTTCCTGATCGACCCGGACACGCCGATGGTCTGGCGCGGACCGATGGTGACGCAGGCGCTCGAGCAGCTCCTGAAGGACACCAACTGGCGCGACCTCGACTACCTGATCGTCGACATGCCCCCGGGCACCGGCGACATCCAGCTGACGCTGTCGCAGAAGGTGCCGGTCACCGGCGCCGTGATCGTGACCACGCCGCAGGACATCGCGCTGCTCGACGCGCGCAAGGGCCTCAAGATGTTCGAGAAGGTCGGCGTGCCGATCGTCGGCATCGTCGAGAACATGAGCATCCACGTCTGCTCGAACTGCGGCCACGCCGAGCACATCTTCGGCGAGGGCGGCGCGAAGAAGATGTGCGCCGAGTACAACGTGCCGTTCCTGGGCGGGCTGCCGCTCGACATCCGGATCCGCGAGCAGACCGACGCCGGCCGGCCGACGGTGGTCGCCGATCCCGACGGCAAGGTCGCCGAGATCTACCGCGGCATCGCGCGCCGCGTCGCGATCTTCGTCGCGCAGAAGGCGGAGGACTTCTCGGCCAAGTTCCCGAGCATCGTCATCCAGAACACCTAGGATGAACGACCCCCACGCTCACTTGTGCCTCCCGCGTTCGCTGCCCCCCGAGGGGGCGCACAGCGCCCTTCGGGCGGCCGGGCGGGCGCTGACATGATCAAGTCCGACAGGTGGATCCGCCGGATGGCGGCGGAGCACCGGATCATCGAGCCGTTCGAGCCCGGGCAGGTCCGCGAGGTCGACGGCCGGCGGATCGTCTCCTACGGCACGTCGAGCTACGGCTACGACATCCGCTGCTCGCGCGAATTCAAGATCTTCACCAACATCAACTCGACGATCGTCGACCCGAAGGCGTTCGACGCCGGGTCGTTCGTCGACTTCGAGGGCGACGTCTGCATCATCCCGCCGAACTCGTTCGCGCTCGCGCGCACCGTCGAGTACTTCCGGATCCCGCGCAACGTGCTCGACGATCTGCCTCGGCAAGAGCACGTACGCGCGCTGCGGCATCATCGTCAACGTGACGCCGTTCGAGCCCGAGTGGGAGGGCTACGTGACGCTCGAGTTCTCGAACACGACGCCGCTGCCGGCGAAGATCTACGCCAACGAGGGGGTCGCGCAGGTGATCTTCTTCGAGTCCGACGAGGTCTGCGAGACGTCGTACAAGGACCGCGGCGGGAAGTACCAGGGGCAGCGCGGCGTCACGCTGCCCAAGATCTGACGGCGCGCCTTGGCGCCATTCCCGCAGCCGCCGGCAGGCGCCTCGCGATGAGCGCCGACGAGGCGCTGGGGCGCTGGGTCGACGCCCACCACGCCGCGCAGGTCGAGTTCCTGCGCGCGATCGTCCGCGTGCCCACCGACATGCCGCCCGGCGACAACGCGCCGGCGGCCGGGCGCGCCGCGGAGCTGCTGACGGCGCTCGGCTACGAGGTCGAGCGCCACCCGGTGCCGGCGGCCTTCCTCGCCGGCTACGGCATGAAAAGCGTGACCAACCTGATCGTGCGCCACCGCTTCGGGCCCGGCGGGCCGACGATCGCGCTCAACGCCCACGGCGACGTCGTCCCGCCCGGCGAGGGCTGGACCCGGCCCCCGTACGAGGGCGTGGTCGAGGACGGCCGCATGTACGGGCGCGGCGTCGCCGTGTCCAAGTCCGACATCGCGACCTACGCGTATGCGCTGTCGGCGCTGCGCGCGCTCGAAGGCGCCGACGCGCCGCGCTCGGGCAGCGTCGAGCTGCACTTCACCTACGACGAGGAATACGGCGGGCTGGCCGGCCCCGAGTACCTGCTCGCGCACGGCCTGACGTGCCCCGACTATGCGATCGCCGCGAGCTTCAGCTACGCCGTGGTGACCGCGCACAACGGCTGCCTGCAGCTCGAGGTCACCGTCCACGGCCGGTCCGGCCACGGCGCGATGCCGGAGTCGGGACGCGACGCGTTCCGGGCGGGCACTTTGATCCTCAACGCCATCTACGCCGAGGCCGACGCCCTGAAGGCGCGGAAGTCGCGGGTGCCGGGCATCGACCATCCGACGATGATCGTCGGCCTGATCGGCGGCGGCATCAACACCAACGTCGTCCCGGACCGGCTGACGCTGCGTCTCGACCGCCGGATGACGCCCGAGGAGGATCCGGCAGCCGTCGAGGCCGGCCTGCGGGCGCTGATCGAGGCGGCGGCCGCCGGTCGCGACGGCATCCGGGTCGACGTGCGCCGCGTGCTGCTCGCCCGGGCGCTGACGCCCCGGCCGGGGCACGAGCGGCTGGTCGCGGCGATCCAGCGGCACGGCCGGCGCGTGTTCGGCGTCGACATCCCGGCGATCGGCGTGCCGCTGTACGCCGACGCCCGGATCTATGGCGAGCACGGCGTGCCGGTCGTCATGTACGGCGCCGGGCCGCGGACGCTCGCCGAGGCGAACGCCAAGAAGCCCGACGAGAACCTGCTGCTCGAGGACCTGCGGCGCGCGACGCAGGTCGTCGCCGCGGCCGTCCACGATCTCCTGCGCGGGTAGCCCCCGGCGCGACGGGGACCGCGGGCCCATGCGCGTATAATCCGCGCCTTTCGGAAAGAGGCCGCGACGGCAGCGGCCCGGCACCATCAGCCCACAGGCCAGCCCATGAAATTCCGCTTCCCGATCGTCATCATCGACGAGGACTTCCGCTCCGAGAACACGTCCGGCCTCGGCATCCGCGCACTGGCGGCGGCGATCGAGAAGGAGGGCATGGAGATCCTGGGCGTCACCAGCTACGGCGACCTCTCGCAGTTCGCGCAGCAGCAGAGCCGCGCGTCCGCGTTCATCCTGTCGATCGACGACGAGGAGTTCACGCCCGGGCCCGAGATCGACCCGGCGGTCGTCAACCTGCGCGCGTTCATCGAGGAGATCCGGTTCAAGAACGCCGAGATCCCGATCTACCTGTACGGCGAGACGCGGACCTCGCGCCACATCCCGAACGACGTGCTGCGCGAGCTGCACGGCTTCATCCACATGTTCGAGGACACGCCGGAGTTCGTCGCGCGGCACATCATCCGCGAGACCAAGGCCTACCTCGACTCGCTCGCGCCGCCGTTCTTCCGCGCGCTGGTCGACTACGCGCAGGACGGCTCGTACTCGTGGCACTGCCCGGGCCACTCGGGCGGCGTCGCGTTCCTGAAGAGCCCGGTGGGGCAGATGTTCCACCAGTTCTTCGGCGAGAACATGCTGCGCGCCGACGTCTGCAACGCGGTCGACGAGCTCGGGCAGCTGCTCGACCACACCGGCCCGGTCGCCGCGTCCGAGCGCAACGCCGCGCGGATCTTCAACGCCGACCACTGCTTCTTCGTCACCAACGGCACGTCGACGTCGAACAAGATGGTCTGGCACGCGAACGTCGCGCCCGACGACATCGTCGTCGTCGACCGCAACTGCCACGTGTCGGTGCTGCACGCGATCACGATGACCGGCGCGATCCCCGTGTTCCTGACGCCCACGCGCAACCACCTCGGCATCATCGGGCCGATCCCGCTCGACGAGTTCCGGCCGGAGAACATCGCGCGCAAGATCGAGGCCAACCCGTTCGCGCGCGCCGCGAAGAACAAGAAGCCGCGGATCCTGACGCTGACGCAGAGCACCTACGACGGCATCGCCTACAACGTCGAGATGCTGAAGCAGACGCTCAACGGCAGCATCGACACGCTGCACTTCGACGAAGCCTGGCTGCCGCACGCGACGTTCCACGAGTTCTACAAGGACATGCACGCGATCGGCAAGGACCGGCCGCGCAGCAAGGACGCGCTGATCTTCGCGACGCACTCGACGCACAAGCTGCTGGCGGGCATCTCGCAGGCGTCGCAGATCATCGTGCAGGAGTCGGAGACGCGCAAGCTCGACCGCCACATCTTCAACGAGGCGTACCTGATGCACACGTCGACGTCGCCGCAGTACGCGATCATCGCGTCGTGCGACGTGTCGGCGGCGATGATGGAGCCGCCGGGCGGCACGGCGCTGGTCGAGGAGTCGATCATCGAGGCGCTCAACTTCCGCCGCGCGATGCGCAAGGTCGACGACGAGTGGGGCAAGGACTGGTGGTTCAAGGTCTGGGGTCCCGGACCGCCTCGCGCCGGAGGGCATCGGCGAGCGCGACGACTGGCTGCTGCGCGCGAACGAGAAGTGGCACGGCTTCGGCAACATGGCGCCCGGCTTCACGATGCTCGACCCGATCAAGGCCACGGTGATCACGCCGGGGCTCGACGTGTCCGGCAAGTTCGCCAAGACCGGCATCCCGGCGTCGATCGTCACCAAGTTCCTGGCCGAGCACGGCGTCATCGTCGAGAAGACGGGGCTGTACTCGTTCTTCATCATGTTCACCATCGGCATCACCAAGGGCCGCTGGAACACGCTGGTGACCGCGCTGCAGCAGTTCAAGGACGACTACGACAAGAACCAGCCGCTGTGGCGGATCCTGCCCGAGTTCTGCGCCAAGCATCCGCGCTACGAGCGCGTCGGGCTGCGCGATCTCTGCCAGCAGATCCACGAGACGTACAAGGCGAACGACGTCGCGCGCGTGACGACCGAGATGTACCTGTCGGACATGCAGCCGGCGATGAAGCCGTCGGATGCGTTCGCGTGCATGGCGCACCGCGAGATCGACCGCGTCGAGATCGACGAGCTCGAGGGGCGGATCACCAGCGTGCTGCTCACGCCCTATCCGCCGGGCATCCCGCTGCTGATCCCCGGCGAGCGCTTCAACCGGACGATCGTCCAGTACCTGCAGTTCGCGCGCAGCTTCAACGCGCAGTTCCCCGGCTTCGACACCGACATCCACGGCCTGGTCGAGGAGGAGGACGGCGCGGGCAAGCTGCGCTACTACATGGACTGCGTCCGGCAGCGCTGATTGACGCCCCGAAGCTCGCTCGCCGCCTCCCCGAGGGGCGCTCAGCGCCCTTCGGGCGGCCGGGCGGGCGCTGAGGTCGAGCGCCGGCCCCTACACCTTCCCCTTCCAGGGCACGACCACGCGCTCGACGTAGCGCATCAGCAGGTCGAACAGGTAGGCGACCGCGCCGATGACGATGATCCCCATGATCACGATGTCGGTGCGCAGGAAGTTCGACGCGTTGAGGACCATCTGGCCGAGGCCGTGCGTGGCCGCGACCATCTCGGCGGCGACCAGCGTCGTCCAGCCGAAGCCGATCGCGATCCGCATCGACGTCAGGATCTCCGGCATCGCCGCCGGGATGACGACGTGCCGGATCACCTGCCACCGGGACGCGCCCATCGACAGCGCGGCGTGGATCTGCTCCTGCGACACCGAGCGCACGCCCGCCTGCGCGCTCATCGCCATCGGCGCGAAGCACGCGAGGTAGATCAGCAGGATCTTGGACAGCTCGTCGATGCCGAACCAGATCACGATCAGCGGCAGGTAGGCGAGCGGCGGCAGCGGCCGGTAGAACTCGATCGGCGGATCGAAGATGCCGCGCACGATCCGCGACACGCCCATGCCGATGCCGATCGGGATCGCCGTCACGCAGGCGAGCAGGAACGCGCTGAACACGCGGAACATCGACCAGCCGAAGATGCATCGCGAGCGGCGCGTCGGCCGACTGGCCCATCGCCGATTCGTACGAGCCGCGCCGAACACGACCTCGGGCGTGGGCAGGAACAGCGGCGGCACCCAGCGCAGGTGGCTCGCGAGCCACCACAGGCCGAGGATCGCGACGATCGACAGGGCGCTGTACCACGAGCTCCGGCCCTCGCCGGGGGCCGTGTAGCCCGACGTCCGCGGTGCCTCGCTGCCCGGCCTGCCGTTGCGCGGGCATCGCTACTCGCCGGCGGCGCCGGGAACCGCCGCGGGCTCGCGCCGGTGGATGACCGCGAGCACCTCCTCGCGCACGCGGATGAAGTCGGGCGAGGACTTCACCGCCCGCGCGTCGCGCGCTGGCGATGAACCGGCGGCCGAAGTCGAGCTCGTACTCGTGCGAGATCTTGCCCGGGCGCGGCGTCATCACGATCAGGTGCGTCGCGAGGAACAGCGCCTCCTCGACGCTGTGGGTGATGAAGAAGACCATCTTGCCGGTCGCGTGCCAGACGTCGAGGATGATCTCCTGGATCGCCTCGCGCGTGAACGCGTCGAGCGCGCCCAGCGGCTCGTCCATCAGCAGCAGCTCGGGGTCGGACGCGAGCGCCCGGGCGATGCCGACGCGCTGCTGCATGCCGCCGGAGAGCTCGTAGATCGCGCGCTCGGCGAAGTCCTCGAGGCCGACGAGCTTCAGCTTCTCCCGCGCGACGCGCGCGCCGCTCGGCGACCGGGACGCCGCGCATCCGCAGCCCGAACTCGACGTTCTCGATGACGTTGAGCCAGGGCATCAGCGCGTGCTTCTGGAACACGACGCCGCGGTCGGCGCCGGGGCCGGCGACCGGGTGGCCGTCGAGCAGGATCTGCCCTTCCGTCGGCGGCAGGAACCCGGCGATCGCCGACAGCAGCGTCGTCTTGCCGCAGCCCGACGCGCCGATGGCGACGACGAAATCGCCGTCGCGCATCGACAGGCTCACGTTCGCCAGCGCGTCGACCGTCCCGGTCTTGGTCGCGTAGCGGACGCCGAGATGGCGGATGTCGAGGGACGGCACGGGAAGGAAGTGGGGTCAGACACCATTGATCCGGCAGCGGCGCTGCCGGACGCGCTCCCGCCCCTCGGGAAAATGGTGTCTGACCCTAATTATGTGCGGGCCGGGCGGCCGCGACGGCTACTTCGCCGCGGCCGCGGCGAACGCCGGGTTGACCGACTTGCTGTAGTCGGGCGCCAGCTGCTGGATGCGGCCCTGGTCCTTGAGGAACCTGGCGGTCTCGGTCAGCGCCTTGGCCGCGCCGCCGTTGGCGCCGCCGCCCAGCCACGTCGGCGAAGCCTGCTCGGCCGCGGTCGGGAACGCGTAGAGCGCCATCGCGTCGGCGACGTCCTCCGGCTTCGCCCCGGACCACTTGGCGACGGCCGCGACCTTGTCCTTGTCGGCGGCCCAGGCCTTGGTGTTCGCGCGGTAGTCGGCGTCGGCCTTGGCGATCGCCTTGACCAGGGCGACCATGAAGTCCTTGTTCTCGGCGGCGAACTTCTTCGATACGACCAGCCCGTCGAACGTGCACGTTGCCCTTCTTGCACGAGGTCGCCCGAGGTCACGAGCACCTTGCCGTTCTTCTTGACCGTCGGCGAGCACCGGGTCCCAGATGAACGCCGCGTCGATGTCGCCGCGGGCCCAGGCCGCGGCGATCTCCGGCGGCCGCATGTTGAGGACCTGCGCATCGGTGGGCTTGAGGCCCGCCAGCTCCATCGCGTAGAGCAGGTGGAAGTGCGCTGGTCGAGACGAACGGCGTGCGCGACCTTCTTGCCCTTGAGGTCGGCGACGCGTGTTGATGCCGCTGCCGTTGCGCGCGACCAGCGCCTCCGCCGCCGCCGATGTCGTCGAGGATCCAGAACAGCTCGACGTCCAGGCCCTGGCTGATCGCCGTCGCGACCGGCGCCGAGCCGGCCTCGCCGAGCTGCACGTCGCCGGAGGCCATCGCCCGGATCACGTCGCCGCCGCCGCCGAACTGGCGCCAGTTGATCTTGTAGCCGGTCGCCTTCTCGATCTCGCCGGTCTGCTGCACCCAGCGCAACGGGACCATCATGTCCTGGTAGGCGAAGGTCACCGTCTTCTGCGCCCACGCCGGGCAGCGCCGCGACGGCCAGGTCAATGCCACGCCTGCGAGCAGTCTTTTCATGCGATATCTCCCTGGTCGGATGGCCGTCGTCCGGTGGATGCGGCGAGGCGAGATCCTAGAGCGTGGCCAGCGTCCGGCGCAAGATGTCCGTGATCATATCGATATGCTCCTTCTCGGCGATCAGCGGCGGCGCGATGATCGCCGCAGTCGCCGGTCGTCTTGAGGTTGAGGCCGTTGTCGAAGAGCTTCTTCTGGAACAGCTGCCCGCGCTTGCCCGGCGCGCCGTCCGCGTGCGACGTCGATCGCGGCCATCATCCCGTAGCCGCGGATGTCGGTGACCACCGGAAGGTCCTTCAGCGAGAAGATCGCGTCGAGGAAGTACGGCGACAGCGCGCGGCCGCGCTCGAACAGGCCGTCGTCTCTGGTAGATGTCGAGCGTGGCGAGGCCCGCCGCGCAGGCGCGCCGGATGGCCGGAGTACGTGTAGCCGTGGAAGAACTCGATCGCGCCCTCGGGCGCCGCGGCCATGATCGTGTCGTGGATGCGCTCGCTGGCGGCGACCGCGCCCATCGGCTGCGCGCCGTTGGTGATGCGCCTTGGCCATCGTCATCAGGTCGGGCGTGACGCCGAAGCTCTGCGCGGCGAACGTCTGCGCCGGTGCGGCCGAAGCCGGTAGATCACCTCGTCGAACACCAGCAGGATGCCGTGCGCGTCGCAGATCTCGCGCAGGCGCTTGAGGTAGCCCTTCGGCGGCACGAGGCAGCCGGTGGAGCCGGCGATCGGCTCGACGAAGCAGGCGGCGATGTTCTCCGGCGCCGTAGAGGTTGACGATCCGCAGCAGGTCCTCGGCGAGCTCCGCGCCGTGCGCGCCTTCGCCCGGCGTGAAGAAGTTCTCCTTCAGGTGCGTGTGCCGCATGTGCGCGATGCCCGGCAGGCCCGGCCCGAACTTGCGGCGGTTGTTGACCAGCCCCGACAGCGCGACGCCGCCGAAGTTGACGCCGTGGTAGGCCCGCTCGCGCGAGACGAACACGTTGCGGCCGCCCTGGCCGCGCGCCTGGTGGTAGGCCAGCGCGATCTTCATCGCGGTGTCGACCGCCTCGGAGCCCGAGTTGCGTGAAGAAGATCGCGGTTGAGGTCGCCCGGCGTCAGCTCGGCGACGCGCGTCGCGAGCTCGAACTGCTTCGGGTGCGCGCGCAGGAACGGCGCGCAGAAGTCGAGCTCGCGCAGCTGCCTGCCGACGGCCTCGGCGATCTCCTTGCGGCCGTGGCCCGCGGACGACGCAGAACAGCCCCGACGACGCGTCGATGATCTTGTCGCCGTGGTCGTTCCAGAAGTACATGCCCTTCCGCGCGGACGACCATCTGCGGGTCGGCCTTGAATTCGCGGTTCGGCGTGAACGGCATCCAGTATTCGTCGAGCGAGATCTGCCGTGCGGCGGCCTGGTCGTGGAGCGTGAGTTCGGCGTGGCCCATCGTGGTCTCCTGTTGGCCCGTCCGCGGCGCCGCGGTGGCGCGGCGTCGGGCCGGTGCTGTGCTAGCATCGATAAACGACAAATCGTACACCTTTGCGGCGGCGCCGCGGTGTGCGCTGCGGCATCGCGCCATTGCGCACCGCACCATCGGCTGTGCCGTCCTGATCCCGGGAGAGCTCGCATGCGTATCGGTGTGCCGAAGGAAATCAAGGTCCTCGAGAATCGCGTCGGCATGGTGCCCGGCAGCGTGCGCGAAGCGGTCGCGCACGGCCACGAGGTGATCGTCGAGCACAGGCGGGGCTCGGCATCGGCATGGACGACGACGCCTACCGCCGCGCCGGCGCGACGGTCGTCGGCACGGCCGCCGAGGTGTTCGCGCGCCGCGGAGATGATCGTCAAGGTCAAGGAGCCGCAGGCGGTCGAGCGCGCGATGCTGCGGCCCGGCCAGATCCTGTTCACCTACCTGCATCTCGCGCCGGATCCGGAGCAGGCGAAGGACCTCGTCGCGAGCGGCGCCGTCTGCATCGCCTACGAGACCGTCACCTCGGCCGCCGGCGGGCTGCCGCTGCTGGCGCCGATGTCGGAGGTCGCCGGGCGCATGGCGGTGCAGGCCGGCGCGTATTACCTCGAGAAGCCGCACGGCGGGCTCGGCATGCTGCTGGGCGGCGTGCCCGGCGTCGATCCCGGCGAAGGTCGTGGTGCTCGGCGGCGGCGTCGTCGGCACGCACGCGATCCACATCGCGCTGGGCATGGGCGCCGAGGTGTGGGTGCTCGACCGCAACGCCGAGGTGCTGCGCGCGCTGTGGCGGCAGTTCGGCCGGCCGCTCAATACCGTGTTCTCGACGCACGACGCGATCGAGCGCCACGTCATCGCGCGCCGACCTCGTGATCGGCGGCGTGCTGATTCCCGGCGCGTCGGCGCCCAAGCTGGTCTCGGCGCGAGCTGGTGAAGAAGATGAAGCCGGGCTCGGTCATCGTCGACGTCGCGATCGACCAGGGCGGCTGCTTCGAGACCTCGCGCGCGACCACGCACGCCGACCCGGTCTACGTCGTCGACGGCGTCACGCACTACTGCGTGGCCAACATGCCGGGCGGCGTGCCGCGCACGTCGACGTTCGCGCTCAACAACGCGACGCTGCCGTTCGTGCTCGCGCTCGCCGGCAAGGGCTGGAAGAAGGCGCTCGCCGACGATCCGCACCTGAAGAACGGCCTCAACATCGCGTTCGGCAAGGTGACCTGCGAGCCGGTCGCCGAGGCGCTCGGCTACGCGTACGTCCGGCCCGAAGCCGTGATGGCCTGAGCGCCGGGCCGGCGTGCCTGTCACGCGGTTGTAACGCGGTTGTAACGCGGTTGCCTTACGCTCCGTCGGTCTCGCGCTTCGGCAATCCTCCCGTCGAGGCGTCGGTTGGCGCGATCGGCCTGACCGACGCGCCCAGCCCCGATGCCCGCGCCCGCAGCCCGACGGCCCGCCAGTCCATCGAGCGAATCTCGCGCTGCTCGGCAAGCAGCGGATCGTCGAAGGGATGGTCCATGGCCAGGCGATGCCGCGCCACGAGCTCGTGGAAACCCTTGTGCAGCGGCAGCACGCCGCGGAACTGGCAGGCGGTGCTCGCGAGCCTCTCGCCGAAGAGTCGGCGGCATCCTGAGCGAGTTGCCGGTCGAGGACGCGCAGACCCTCTGGGAGCTGGTACCGGAGGAGCGCCAGAACGGGGTCCTCTGGGAGCTCTCCGATGACCGGCGCGAGCAGCTCGCGGACAGCCGGAACCGTTTCGGGCAGCCAGATGAACGCCTTCGAGCTGGTCGACGGGCGGTTGCGGCAGGTCGCCATATCCGACCGCAAGGATCTCGGCGGCATTCAAGCCGATCTGGATCGACCTGCTCAACGCCACCAAGGCCGAGCGGGCTACGTCGGCGAGCACTACGGTCTGGAGCTGCCGGACCCGGGCGACGCGATGGACCTCGAGGTCAGCTCGCGCTTCCACATCGTCGAGAACGACGAGATCCACCTGCACTCGAATTTCCTGCTCGACCGCGAGGGGGACTCGCGCAGCGTGCCGGTGGCCTTCATCCTGCACGAGGGCATCCTGTTCTCGGTCCGCGACGAGGAACTGCCGGTGTTTCGCCTGCAGCGCCGGCGCGCCGCACCCAGCCGGGCTATGTCTCCGACTGCAACGACGTGCTGCTCGACCTCTATGGCGCCGACGTCGAGTATTCCGCCGACTCGCTGGAAGACATCTACGCCACGCTCGGGCAAGGTCGGCCGCAAGGTCCTGAGCGAGAAGATCAGCGACGACGAGGCCGCCGCCATCCTGGCCGACATCGCCGAGGAAGAAGACCTCAACGGGCGCATCCGCAGCAACATCCTCGACACCCAGCGCGCGCTGTCGTTCCTGATCCGCTGCAGGATCCTGTCGCCGACCCAGCTGGAGGATGCGCGGCAGATCCTGCGCGACATCGAGTCGCTGAACAGCCACACGGCGTTCCTGTTCGACAAGATCAACTTCCTGATGGACGCCACGGTCGGCTTCATCAACATCAACCAGAACAAGCGCGTCTACCAGCTGACCGCGTTCGGCGTGGTGTTCATGCCGATCAACATCCTCGCCGGCATCGGCGGCATGTCCGAATTCTCGATGATGACGCAGGGGATCCCCTGGCCGATGGCCTACGGCTCGTTCATCGTCGCGCATGGGGCTGATCGGCTGGGTGACTTATGTCGCGCTGAAGAAGTTTGAGCGGCGCAGGGCGAGGCGCGTCGGCCGGAAAGTGCCGACCGGACAGCGATAACCTGCCAGAGAGACGCAATTCATACGCGTGGACGCTGGCGGCGCCACTCGGTGGCAGAAGCGACTGGATTTCCTCCAGGGTGCGATGCAGCGCGTGCAGCGCGGGCGAACGGCTCGTGGTCGCGACCGGGGTGGAGCCCGATCGGACCTCGTCCAATTGGTCCAAAAGACCAGAGGCGTGTTCGAGGAGCTCAACCGGCGGCGGTCCGAACATCGCTGCCGCGACCAGTCGGCCAGCGTCCGTCAGTGCGCTGGAACACCGCTCAGCCCTGCGTTCAAAGTGTTCATGAAGGCCCTGCTGAATGGATGGGCACACCATGGCCAACGCTCATGCTTCTACGGGCCTGACGGCCAGAAATGGGAGAATCGCCCGCTCGCCGACGATATTGCAGCAGAGCAGGCGAGGAGCCTCGACCAGGACTTCGGAAGCGGCCCGGGAGAATTCTAGGGGGCCAAGATGTCAGTCTGTTCCGAACACCTGGTGGCGATACCTGATCACTCGCCACCGGATGCAGTGCCGTTGCCGGACGTTGGCGGCGCCGCCTTGGGGTCTTTGCACCCCGCCGGGTCGTTCGGTTCCGCGTGCCGTCTGCCGGTGGCTTGGAGGGGACGGACATCAGACGCGAGACCGCAACCGGAGCGACCGCGGGCTGCGCCTGCGGGTCCGCCGGTCGCGCTTGCCGCTGCCGCGGCCGCTCGACGCCAACACCCGCAGCTTGCGCAGGCGCGCGCTCTTCTTGTACTGATGCGCCTCCATCCGGCCCAGGATGTCGTCGAGGAAGCGACGGCCTCCACGATGTCGGGCCCTTGTTGAGCATCACGCACTCGGCGCGCTCGCCCATCGCGGCGTCGGTGACCTCGGCCCGCGTCGGCGTACCGGTCTTGGCGAGGCCTCGAGCACCTGCGTCGCCCAGATCACCGGGACGTGGGCGGCCTCGCAGAGCCAGAGGATCTCCTCCTGGACCTCGGCGAGCCGCTCGAAGCCGCACTCGACGGCGAGGTCGCCGCGGGCGACCATCACGCCGACGCGCGGACGGCGCATCGCCGCCAGCAGCAGCGTCCGGCAGCGTCTCGAAGCCGCGCCGGGTCTCGATCTTCAGGACGAGCCCGATGTCCGGCGCCGAGCCGCGCGAGCTCGCGTGCAGCGTCGTCGACGTCCGCGGCGCCGCTGCACGAACGAGAGCGCCGACCAGGTCGGCGTGCTCGCGCGACGAAGCGCGAGCTCGAGGTCCTCGGCGGTGAGCGCCGGCAGCGCGAGGCGGTGTCGGGCAGGTTGATGCCCTTCTCGGCCCGGAGCTTCGCGCTGCCGCCGGCTACGGCCGTGATCCGGACCCGCAGGCGATCCGCCCGCCACGTCCTCGATCGAGGCCCCTGATCTTGCCGTCGTCGAACAGGATCGGCTCACCGACACGAACGCCGACGAAGACCTCGGTGAGCGCGCACGACGCCCGGCCGGCTGGAGCAGGCCGGCCCTCGTCGTCGTCGTGAATCGCATCGCCGCGGCCGGCATCTCGCCGCGGACGACGTCGAGGACGTCGCCGACCCGCAGGTTGATCGATTGCTCGAGCGTCGGCAGCTTCCCCCACCTGAGCCTTTGGCGATGGCCCGGCCGCTGCGCCGCAGGGTCAGCCGGGGTCGCCGGGTACCACGTAGGCCGTCGCGTCGCTTCGTGCACCGGCAATCGCCCGGTCGCGCTCGACGACTTCGGAGCACGCGCTTGCGACTCACGCGTGTCGGCGAGGACGATGGTGTCGCCGGGGCCGGGCCTTCGCGAGGAAGGCGCTGTCGACCGGGATCGTCGGGCTCATCGGCGTCGAGCTGCGTGGATGCGGGCGACGAAGCGCACGCGCGCCAGCTCGGTGAC
The DNA here is from genome assembly GCA_963832705.1 of uncultured beta proteobacterium. GTDB lineage: Bacteria > Pseudomonadota > Gammaproteobacteria > Burkholderiales > Casimicrobiaceae > CAIWHR01. The sequence goes on from CAWHVP010000016.1 coordinate 49,528, forward strand.
ACGACCCATCGCGTGGCGGACCGGTCGCCACTTGACCACCGCCGGGCCGGGGGCCATGGGCCCGGTCCGGAGCTTGGGGCCGGCAAGATCGAAGGACGCGAGGCAGCGCAGGCCCGCATAACGCTCCCGCGCGACGCAGGTGCGCGACCATCCGCTCGCAGACCTCGGGGCGTCGTGCGCGCGGTTGATGCGCATGATGCCCATGCCGGCCTCCAGGCAGCCCGCGGATCAGCCCCGGGTCGCCGGCAGCGGCGCCCGGCATCGTGACCGTGACGCGCGTCTCGCGCCCCGACGGCGCCGCGCCGAGAATGGCGTTGGCGTGCTCGGCCAGCAGCACGTCGCCGGTATCGAAGGTGACCGGGCGGGCTCGTCGGCGAGGTCGAGCGTGACCGGCTGTCCCCGCAGCGCGGACAGCGCCTCGAACACGGCCTGCAGCGAGGCCATGACGTGCGCCTCCATCCGGCCGAGGGAGCTCAAGCCGAGTCGCATCAGGTCGTCCTGCAGCTGCCGGACATCGTGGCGGCGGACGGCGAGGTAGTGGACGAGGTTGTACGCGCTCTCGCGCAGCGAAGGCGCGACGGCCTCGAGGTCGGGGCCGAACTCCTGCTCGGCCGCGAGCGCCGCGCGCCGCAGCTCTTCGACACCGCGAAGTGCACGCTCGAGGCGCAGCATCCTCGACACCTCGCGTTCGGTGCGGCGCTTGGTCGTCATCGGCTTGGCGTGCTCCGGCCCGGATAGGCAAATGGTCGACTCTGCCTTCCTTTCATGAACGTAATGTGACAACAGTGGCTTGGCTTCGACGGAAGGCAGCGCCGCCGCAGGGCGTCCTGCGTCATCCGCGGCGGACTGTAACAATCCGCGTCCCGGGATGCGGTACGATCGCAAGCTTACGTCACGCGGAGAGAGTGCAATGGCTGCCGGCAAGAAGAAGAAGTTCGATCTCGATCGCGACAGTACGGTCGTCTGCCAGCTGTCCGAGGACGCCAGGAGGTTGGTGATCGAGCTCCAGGTCGAAAAGGAAGGGTTGACCAAGACCGGCGTCAACGGCCTCATCGATGCGTTGAAGAAAGTCCGGGAAAAGATGTCGCGCTAGCCTCCATTCTCGCCGGCGCCTGATTCCCAGTCGCGAAAGGTTATGATTTTCGCGCCGGCGCACATCTCCTCGATGAGGTGGTGAAGCAGCCGGTCTGGTCGCCGGCGCGTCTGCCGGCAGTGATGTAACTCCACCCTGTCACATAGGACTGCGATAGTCCCGACGCCGGATGCGCGAAGCCCGCGAAGCGGACAGGGACGACCGTGGATCTGATACTGTGGCGTCACGCCGAAGCCGAGCCCGGGGAGCCCGATCTTGGCCGTCGCCTGACGGCGAAAGGGTTGAAGCAGGCCGAGCGGATGGGGGCATGGCTCGATCGCCATTTGCCCGATGGTGCGCGGGTGCTCGCGTCGCCTGCCGATCGTGCACAGCAGACCGCGCTGGCGTTGAAGCGAAAGTTCAAGACCGTGGACAACATCGGGCCTGCCGCAACGGTTCCGGCGGTGCTGGCCGCGGCAGGCTGGCCCGATGCGCGCGAGGCGGTAGTCATCATCGGGCATCAGCCGACGCTGGGGGGAGCCGCTGCGTTCCTGCTTTCGGCGAAGAGGCCCCTTGGTCGGTGAAAAAGGGGGCTGTCTGGTGGCTGACCAACCGCGACCGGACGCGCGCGTCGGCCGTGGTGTTGCGTGCGATGGTCGGGCCGGACTTCGTATGAGGCCCCGGCTCGGCGGCGCCGCTGAACGCTGAACGTGCCGACGAGCGACGTCATCCCGCCGCGTCCGTCGCTGTCGTCGCAGGGGCGCCGGGGGCCTGGGTTCGAGATCGGACAGGAACTGCTGCGTCGCGACCGACAGGAGTAGCGCAGCGCGTAGCGGCGCACCGCATTGCGGTCGAGCTCCAGCGCCTTCAGCGCCGCTTCCGCCAGGTCCTTGCGAGCACGCCTGCCTCGGAGCTGCCGATCACATCGATCGGCCCCGGCACCGGGTAGGCGGCGACCGGCGGGCCGCAGGCCATGGCCTCGAGCATCACAGGCCGAAGGTGTCGGTGCGGCTGGGGAAGACGAAGACATCCGCCGCGCTGGTAGTACCGGCGCGAGCTCGCCGCCGTGCTTCACGCCGGCGAAGTCGCGCGTCGGGATAGCGCCGCTCGAGCCGGTCGCGCGCCGGGCCGTCGCCGACGACGCCACTTGGTCCCGGGCAGGTCGAGGCCGAGGAAGGCCTCGATGTTCTTCTCGACCGCGACGCGTCCGACGTACAGGAAGATCGGCCGCCGGGCCGCAGGTCGCGCGTCGCTGGTCGCGCGGGCGGAACAGCTCGGTGTCGACGCCGCGCGACCAGTGCGCGAGGTTGTCGAAGCCGTGCGCCGCGAGCTCGCGCGCGATCGACGGCGTCGCCACCATCAGTGCCTGCGGCCGGCCCGTGGAACCAGCCGCAGCCAGGCGATAGGTCCACGCCGAGCGGCACGCCGCAGCGGGCGTGCACGTATTCGGGGAACCGGGTGTGGTACGCGGTGGTGAAGGCGCGCCGATGCGCAGGCAATGGCGGCGCGCGGCCAGACCCGAGCGGCCCTCGGTGGCGATGTGGATCGCGTCGGGCTCGAAGTCGTCGATGCGCCCGCGCCACCTGCGCGCCCGGGCAGCAGCGCGAGCCGGATCTCGGGATAGGTCGGGCACGGCAAGGTGCGGAAGCCCTCGGGCGTGACACGTCGACGTCGTGTGCCCGATGCGCTCAGCTCGCGCACGGTGTTCGAGGGTGCGCACCACGCCGTTGACCTGCGGCTCCCAGGCGTCGGTGACGATGAGGATGCGCATCGAGCCGCCTCGTCGCGTCGCGATGCAGCCGCCAGCGGGCTGCGGGTCGTCAGCGCCGGCTCATCGGCGCCGGCCGCTGCGACTTCGGCCCAGTCGCAGGATCTCGAGCCGCCCGTCGCGGTCTCGACCAGCGCGGTGCAGGCTTTCGACCCAGTCGCCGTCGTTGCAGTAGAGGATGCCGTCGATGTCGCGGATCTCGGCCTTGTGGATGTGGCCGCAGATGACGCCGTCGAAGCCGCGGCGGCGCGCCTCCTCGCGCGAGCGCCTCCTCGAAGTCGGCGATGTAGCTGACCGCGTTCTTGACCTTGTGCTTCAGGAACTGCGACAGCGACCAGTAGGGCAAGCCGAGCCGGCGCGCGCGCGGTTGAACCATGGTTGAGCTCGAGCGCGAGCGTGTAGGCCCCGTCGCCCAGGAGCGCGAGCCATCTGGCGTAGCTGCACGACCCCGTCGAACAGGTCGCCGTGGATCACCAGAAGCCGCTTGCCGTCGGCGCGTCTCGTGGAGCGCCTCGTCGGCGGACCTCGATGCCGCCGAAGGCGATGCCGAGTGAATGGCGCGCCGCCTCGTCGTGGTTGCCGGGCACGTAGATGACGCGCGTGCCCTTGCGCGCCTTGCGCAGCACCTTCTGCACGACGTCGTTGTGGGACTGGGGCCAGTACCAGCGGCGCTTCAGCTGCCAGCCGTCGATGATGTCGCCGACGAGGTAGAGATTGTCGGATTCGGTGTGGCGCAGGAAGTCGAGCAGGGCTCGGCCTGGCAGCCGGGGGTGCCGAGATGGACGTCGGAGATCCAGATCGTGCGGAAGCGCAGCCGCGCACTTCGCGCTGGCGGAGCCGGCGGCCCGGTGTCCTCGGCGTTGGCCAGCAGGGCGCGCAGCACGGAGGCAATACTGACGTGTGCCGCCGCTGAGCTCGGCGCACCTTCGGCGCTGCGCGCCGTCCCTGCGGGGGGAGCGATTCGCGCTCGGGGCGGCCCGTCGCGCTCATGCCGGGCTCCAGGATCAGGCCGCCGCGCGCAGGAAGCGGCGCGCATAACGCGCGTCGACGCGCTCGAGCGGCATGAGCACGAACAAGTCCGCAGTGTTGAATTTCGGGTCCAGGAGGGCTCGCCGCCGATCCACGCCCCGATGCGCATATAGGTATCGAGCAGCGGCGGCACCAGCGCGTTCGCGCCATCGGAGTGCGCCGGGGCGCGATCGCGGGGAATCAACGGGTTGCGCGGGTGCACCCGATACTCGATCGGCGCGAGGTGACGCCGGACGAGATGGTCGTAGACGCCGATCGCGTTGCTCCCGCCATCCTGCATGCCGATCGACGCGCAGCCGGTCAGGTAGCGCAGACCCCGCTCGCGCATGAAGCGGGCGATGCCCTGCCACAGCAGCATAATTGCCGGGCCTGTCCGAAAGTCCGGATGAATGCAGCCGCGGCCGACTTCGGCGATTCCCGGCTTGAGCGAGGCGAGCCGGACGAGGTCGAAGTGGCCCTCCAAGTAGAGCTGCCGACCCGACGAGCAGCGTCCGGCGTGAGGATCCGGTACGTCCCCACGATCTCGTCGCTACGGTTGTCCCGGACGACCCGGTGTTCGCACCACGCATCGAACATGTCCTCGTCACGCCCATGGCGGCCCGGCCGCCCCGAATCGCCGGCGAAGACCCGATGGCGCAGTCGCTGCGCCGCCTCGATCGTGCTGCTGCTGGTGGCAAGCTCGACGGTGAGCTCCGGCCGACGTGGGTGCGGGATCTGGTGCGGGTGGCAAGTTGCATGCGTCTCTCCTTGGCTGCGTGAACGTGCATCACGCTAGAGGCTCGATGTGACAGCGCGTTGAAGGCGGGATGTCATCCGTGTGACATCGCGCCGCCGCGGGGGCGGTACTCGGCGCCTGTCTTCATTCGGCAATGTGCAGCCGCTGATCTCCCGATGCCGCTTTCCTCCTGTCCTTCGGGCGGCCCTGGGGCCGCAGCTCGCGCGCTGCGGCCCCCCTTCTTCGGTGGAGGTTCAGCGTGTGCGCGCCCCAGCGTCGCGGCCCGTCGCGATCGTCGTCGGTTCGGATGTCGTCGGCTCGGCCGTGGCCGTCATGCTCGATCGCGCGGGCTACGCCGCCGTCGTCTGCGACAACGTCGACCCGCCATGGCCGCGGCGCGGGATGTCGCTCACCGATGCCTGGTACTTCGGCAATGCCGTGCTCAAGGGGGCGACCGCCGTGTTCTGCACGACGGTGAAGAGCATTCCGGCGGTACTTGAGCGACCGGCAGGATCGCCGCGACGACCTGGTCCTGGGCGGGGCGGCCGCCGCGCTGCCCGTCGTGGCGATCGTCGATGCCAGGCTGCGTGCCGGTGCCGAGCGCGGGGATATGCGGGCGCGGACCCGAGCGGGCCAGGTGACGATCGGCATCGGCGGCAGCTATGTCGCCGGCCGGAATGCCGACTTCGCGATCGCGGCAGGTGGCGACGACACGGTCGGGCACGGGGCGCCCGACGCGGAGTGCCCAGGTCGCGATGGCGATGATCTGCGCGACCGGACGACTCGCGCGGCCCGTGCGTACGCATCCGCGGAGGGAAGGTTCATGACGACACGGCAGATCGCGGATCGCGTGGCCCCGGGTGAATTCATCGGCGCGATCGGCGACGTACCCATCGTCGCCTCGATCGGCGGCGCGCTGCGTGGGCTGACGGCGCGGGGGGCGCGGGTGCGCGAGGGCGATCTCGTCGTAGAGATCGATCCTCGCGGCGATCCCGCCAGATGCTTCGGGTTGGATGCGGCAGCGCTGGAGATCGCGCGCGACGTGATCGCGGCGCTGGCGGTCAGGTCAGAGGGTCGCGATCGCGCAGTCGCCGTGGCGGCAGCCACCTGAACCCGAGCGCCTCCCACTCCTCCCGCTCGCGCGCGAGCAGGTAGGTCGTCAGCGGGTGCGCCCTGCGCCAGGCGGAGGGAATCCCGAAGTGAATCGCGTTGTCGAGATCGAGCGTAAGGCGCGCGGATTCGATCGGCCGGCGAGCGTGGTGGAACAGCACCGCCAGGCGCAATGCCAGCACGCCCGCACGCCGGGATCGGTCGAGCAGAGCGTCGGCGACCTTCGCCAGGCCGCCCCGGCAGCCGAGCACCAGCGATGCCAATTCCGACTGCTCGCGCGCGCCGAACCCGGGCATGTCGGCATTCCCGAGGATGTAGGCGCCGTGCTTGTGAAAGGCGGAGTGCGACACGGAGAAACCGACTTCGTGCAGCCTTGCGGCCCACTCGAGGCGCTGCACATCTTCGGCGCCGGCATCGGGCACGGCCATGCGGTACAGCCTGGCCGCCATCCGCGCGACGCGGTCCGCGTGTTCGCGGTCGACCCGGTAACGCGCGACGAAGTGCTCGACGGTCGCCGCGCGGACATCGTGATGGATGGTTCGGCCGAGCAGGTCGTACAGGACGCCGAGACGCAGTGCGCCGCCGACGGGGTCGATGCGTTCCACGTCGAGCTCGCTGAGCGCGGCACTCATGATGGCGAGGCCGCCGGCAAGGACCTGTGCGCGCCCGGGTTTGAGTCCGGCGAGGCGGAGGCGCCGGACGTGGCCGGCGCCCACCATCCGCTTGCGCAGCGCGCGCGAGCCCGTCGCGCGTGATTCCGCCGCCGACAAACCGTTCTCCTCGAGGATCGCGGCGAGCGCCAGCGCGGTTCCCGACGACGCAAAGGCCGGGCTCCAGTGCGCGGACGTGAATTCGCGCGCGATCGACTCGATTTCCGTGCGCGCCAGGGTCTCGGCAGCGGCGAAGGCCAGCGCCGATAACCCGCCGTCGGCGAAGAACCGGCGCGTGATCCCGACGCAGCCGATTGGAGCGACTCCAGCCGTTCCGGCGCGAGGCCGCGGCCGATGATGAACTCCGTCGAGCCGCCGCCGATGTCGATCACAGTCGCGGCTCGTCGTCGCCGGCAGCATCCGGCGACGCCCAGTAGATCAGGCGTGCCTCTTCGTGGCCGGAATGACGTCGATCGGGAACCCAGCGCCCGCTCCGCGCGCGGCAGGAACTGGCGGCATTCGCGGCCTCGCGGAATGCGTTGGTCGCCACGGCCTCACCGCCGACGGATGCAGGCCCCGATGCGCTCCCCAAAGCGCGCGAGACAGGCGAGGCGGCGCGGCGCGCCGCGGCGGTCAGGCGCCCGCGGTCGTCGATGCCGGCGCCGATGCTCAGCGCTTCCCGAAGGTGTCGCGGCGGAAGATCTGGCCCCCTCGACGCGCCCGACCTCCAGTCGGAAGAGTTCGAGCCCAGGTCGACCACGGCAAGCGCTCGGCGGCGGGCGCGGCGGGGCCTGCCCGGGCGACGACTGTGCCGCTTCTCCCTGCGCATCGATGATCCTGCCTCCCCGCCTGCCGTCACCCTGCGAGCTGTGTGGCATCGAATTGTTCCGGGAATTGATGACAATGGGATGACACTCCGCCCCGAGCTCGGGGCCGAGGCCAGTCACGAGACCGTAACAAAGGCCCTGTAACCTTCGCCCGTTCACTCCACCGACGAGGCAAGGTCCATGCACAAGCTCAGTATTCGAGTCCTGCTCGTTGCCGGCGCCATGGCGCTAGGCACCGTCGGCGCAGGCCGCCGACATCACCGGCGCCGGCGCCACGTTCCCGTTCCCGATCTACGCGAAGTGGGCCGAGGCCTACAAGCAGAAGACCGGCAACGGCATGAACTACCAGTCGATCGGCTCCGGCGGCGGCATCGCCCAGATCAAGGCGAAGACCGTCGACTTCGGCGCGTCCGACATGCCGCTGAAGGCCGAGGACCTGCAGGCGTCCGGCCTGGTGCAGTTCCCGGCGATCATCGGCGGCGTCGTGCCGATCGTGAACCTCGAGGGAATCGCGCCCGGCGCGATCCGCTTCACCGGCCCGGTCCTCGCCGACATCTACCTCGGCAAGATCAAGCAGTGGAACGACAAGGCGCTCGCCGACATCAACCCGGGCGTCAAGCTTCCTGCCGAACCGATCACCGTCGTGCGCCGCTCGGACGGATCCGGCACGACCTTCCTGTGGACCGACTACCTGTCGAAGGTGAGCCCGGAGTGGAAGACCAAGGTCGGCGCGAGCACGGCGGTCGCGTGGCCCGAAGGCGTCGGCGGCAAGGGCAACGAGGGCGTCGCGGCGTACGTGCAGCGGATCAAGGGCTCGATCGGTTACGTCGAGTTCGCCTACGCGAAGAGGAACAAGATGACGTTCGGCGCGGTGCAGAACCGCGACGGCCAGTTCGTGCAGCCGGACGATCCTGCGTTCCAGGCGGCGGCAGCCGGTGCCGACTGGAAGAACACGCCCGGATTCGGCGCGATCCTCACCGACCAGCCGGGCAAGGCGAGCTGGCCGATCACCGGGGCGAGCTTCATCCTGATGCACGCGAAGCAGGAGAAGCCGACCGGCGTCGAGGTGCTGAAGTTCTTCGACTGGGCGTTCAAGAACGGGCAGAAGATGGCCGAAGAGCTCGACTACGTGCCGTTGCCGCCGGCGGTCGTCGCCCTGATCGCGGAAGCGTGGAAGACCCAGTTGAAGGACGCGTCCGGGACGCCGCTCTGGAAGTGACGGCGGGCATCGCCATCCGCTGACCGCCCGTGCCGCGGCGGTCGGGGACGGCCGCCGCCGCGTGTATCATGAACGCTTCCACTGCCACGATCGCCATGCCGCACGTGATGTCCGCGTCCCGCGTCGAGCGCAAGCCGGAACCGCCGCCCGCCCCGGTGTCGCGCGGACGGGCGCAGGACCGGCTGTTCGAGCGGACGACGATGTTCTTCGCGCTGTTCGTGCTGGCGCTGCTCGTCGGCATCCTCGGCGCGCTCGCCTGGGCGGCGATGCCGGCGTTCCAGAAATTCGGGCCGGCCTTCCTCGTCACCAACGTCTGGAACCCGGTCACCGGGCAGTTCGGCGCGCTCGCGCCGATCTACGGCACGCTGGTCACGTCGGGCATCGCGCTGTTGATCGGCGTCCCGGTCAGCTTCGGCATCGCGCTGTTCCTGACCGAGATGTGCCCGCCCTTTCTCAAGCGCCCGCTGGGCACCGCGGTCGAGCTGCTGGCAGCGGTCCCGTCGATCATCTACGGCATGTGGGGGCTGTTCGTGTTCGCGCCGCTGTTCGGCGACTACGTGCAGCCGGTGCTGGCCAAGGTGTTCGGCGGCGTGCCCGTGCTGGGATCGCTGTTCACCGGCGCGCCGAACGGGATCGGCATGCTGACCGCCGGCGTCATCCTGTCGGTGATGGTGATTCCGTTCATCGCCTCGGTGATGCGCGACGTGTTCGAGATCGTGCCGCCGGTGTTGAAGGAGTCGGCGTACGGTCTCGGCGCGACGACCTGGGAAGTCGTGTGGAACATCGTGCTGCCGTACACCAAGGTCGGGGTCATCGGCGGCATCATGCTGGGGCTGGGGCGCGCGCTCGGCGAGACGATGGCGGTGACGTTCGTCATCGGCAACGCCTACAGGATCAGCGCCTCGCTGTTCGAGCCCGGCAACTCGATCGCATCGGCGCTGGCCAACGAGTTCAACGAGGCGGCGGACCCGGTCCATCGGGCGTCGCTGGTCGCGCTCGGCCTGGTGCTGTTCGTGCTGACGTTCATCGTCCTGGCGCTGTCGCGGATGCTGATCGCGCAGCTGGCCAAGGGCGAGGGGCAGCGGACGTGAGCGGCGACGCGGCGGCGCCGCGGCGCTCGGCGCTGTACCGGCGGCGGCTGCTCGTCAACCGGTTCAGCCTGGTGATGTCGTTCCTGGCGATGGCGTTCGGGATGTCGTTCCTGCTGTGGATCCTCGCCGTGCTCGCGATCGAGGGCTTCGGCGCGCTGGGGCCGACGCTGTTCCTGCAGACGACGCCGCCGCCGGGTTCCGCCGGAGGGCTCGCCAACGCGATCGCCGGCAGCCTCGCCATCGTCGTCGTGGCCACGCTGGTGGCGACACCGATCGGCATCCTCGCCGGGATCTACCTGGCCGAGTACGGCAGGAGCTTCTGGCTTGCCCAGCTGACGCGGTTCATCAACGACATCCTGCTGTCCGCGCCGTCGATCGTCATCGGGCTGTTCGTCTACACCGTCTACGTGATGCAGGTCGGCCATTTCTCCGGCTGGGCGGGCTCGGCGGCGCTGGGGCTGATCGCCGTGCCCGTGGTGGTGCGCACGACGGAGAACATGCTGCACCTCGTGCCGGCCAGCCTGCGCGAGGCGGCCGTCGCGCTGGGCGCGCCGATGTGGAAGGTGATCCTCAAGGTCACCCTGCGCGCCGTGCGCGGCGGCATCCTCACCGGCGTCCTGCTCGCGGTGGCGCGCATCTCGGGGGAGACCGCGCCGCTGCTGTTCACCGCGCTCAACAACCAGTTCTGGAGCTCGAACATGAACCAGCCGATGGCGAACCTGCCGGTCGTCATCTTCCAGTTCGCGATGAGCCCGTTCGACGACTGGAAATCGCTGGCCTGGGCCGGGGCACTGCTGATCACGCTGACGGTCCTCGTCATCAACATCGTTGCGCGCACGCTGTTCCGACAGTCGGCGACGCACTAGCCGGAGCACGCCCGTGAACCTCCAAACCGCCGCCGCCGGCGTCTCGCCTGCCCCCGTGCCGCCTGCCGCCGTGCCGGCGGCCGCGACGTCCGCGCCGAAGATGTCGATCCGCGAGCTCGATTTCTTCTACGGCCGGTTCCAGGCCCTGAAGGACGTCACGCTCGACGTGGTCGAGCGCCGCGTCACGGCGTTCATCGGGCCGTCCGGCTGCGGCAAGTCGACGCTGCTGCGGACGCTGAACCGGATGTACTCGCTGTATCCCGGGCAGCGCGCCGTCGGCGAGATCATCTTCAACGGCCAGAACGTCCTCGGCAGCGGCGTCGATCTCAACATGCTCCGGGCGAAGGTCGGCATGGTCTTCCAGAAGCCCACGCCGTTCCCGATGTCGATCTACGACAACATCGCGTTCGGCGTGCGGCTGTACGAGTCGCTGTCGCCGCGCCAGATGGACGAGCGGGTCGAGTGGGCGCTCACCCGGGCGGCGATGTGGGACGAGGCGAAGGACAAGCTGAAGCAGAGCGGCATGGCGCTGTCGGGCGGCCAGCAGCAGCGGCTGTGCATCGCCCGGGCGGTCGCCGTGAAGCCGGAGGTGCTGCTGCTCGACGAGCCGACGTCGGCGCTCGATCCGATCTCGACCGCCAAGATCGAGGAGCTGATCTCCGAGCTCAAGCAGGAATACACGATCGCGATCGTCACCCACAACATGCAGCAGGCGGCGCGGATCTCCGACTACACGGCGTACATGTATCTCGGCGAGCTGATCGAGTTCGGCGAGACCGACGAGATCTTCCTCAAGCCCCGGCGCCGGGAAACCGAGGATTACATCACCGGCCGTTTCGGCTAGAGTCGGTGCACAGGCGACGGGAGCGGCGAGCATGAACGAACACACGCTGAAGCAGTTCGACACGGAGATGGAGGCGATCCGCAGCGGGGTCCTGGCGATGGGCGGGCTGGTCGAGCGGCAGCTGACGCAGGCGATCGCGATCCTGGCGGACGAGGAGGACGCCGAGGCGATCGACCAGATCGGCGCGGTCGAGCAGCAGATCAACCAGATGCAGATGACGATCGACCAGCAGTGCAGCCAGATCATCGCCAAGCGGCAGCCGGCGGCGATCGACCTGCGGGTGATCCTGATGATCACCAAGATCGTCAACGACCTCGAGCGGATCGGCGACGAGGAGAAGAAGATCGCCTACAAGGCCGCGCAGACGCCGGGCAACGACCGGCTGGCGCACGTGCGCCGGCACGACGTCACCCGCGCGGCGCGGCAGGCGCTGGACATGCTGCAGATGGCGCTCGACGTCTTCGCCCGGCTCGACGCGGTCGCCGCGGCGGAGGTGATCGACCGCGACGAGGACATCGACGTCGCGTTCCACGCGATCATGCGGCAGCTGATCAGCTACATGATGGAGGACCCGCGGACGATCTCGTCGGCGCTCGAGATCGTGTTCATCGGCAAGTCGATCGAGCGCATCGGCGACCACGCGAAGAACATCGCCGAGGCCGTCGTCCAGGTGGTCAAGGGCAAGGACGTCCGCCACGCGTCGGCCGAGCAGATCCGCGCCGAGGTCGCCGAGGAATGAGCACGCGGTGCCGGCCGCGGGCAGTGGGCCGGCGGATGACGCTTGGCGATCCTCGTCGTCGAGGACGAGCCGGCGATCCGCGAGCTTCTGCGCCGTCACCCTCGAGGATGCCGGGTATCAGGTGATCGAGGCGCGCCGACGCCGAGATTGCGCGCGCGCGGTTGCGCGACGCATTGCCGGCGCTGGTGCTGCTCGACTGGATGCTGCCGGGCCAGTCGGGGCTGGCGCTCGCGAAGGAACTGCGCGCCGACGCCCGCACCCGGGACCTGCCGATCATCATGGTCACCGCGCGCGCCGCCGAGGCCGATCGCGTCGCCGGGCTCGAAGCCTGGGTCGACGACTACGTGACCAAGCCTTTCTCGCCGCGCGAGCTCAAGGCGCGGATCAAGTCGGTGCTGCGCCGGCGCGCGCCGGAGGCGCTGCAGGATCCGCTGCAGGCGGGCACCGTGGTGCTCGACCCGGCGACCCACCGGCTGACGATCGACGGCAGGGCCGTGCCCATCGGGCCGACCGAGTTCAAGCTGCTCCGATTCCTGCTCGCCCGCCCGGAGCGCGTGCACAGCCGCGCCCAATTGCTCGACCACGTCTGGGGCGACCACGTCTACATCGAGGAGCGCACGGTCGACGTCCACATCCGCCGGCTGCGGCTGGTGCTCGAGCCCTTCGGCCAGGACCGGCTGATCGAGACGGTTCGCGGCAGCGGGTACCGGCTCGCGCTGCCGCGCGAGCACCGGGAACAGCCGCCGGAGTCCTGATGGGCCCCGCTGTCGTCGCCGGGCTCGTCGCACCGGCGGCGGTGCTCGCCGCCGCGGCCGTCGCGTGGCTGGCGCTGGGCGCGACGGCGGCGTGCGTCGTCCTCGCGGCAGGCTGGGGCGCGATCATCGTCGCGCACCTGCGCAACCTCGACCGGCTCACCCGCTGGGCGGGGGGCGACCTCGACGCGCCCGCGCCCGAAGGCAGCGGCGCCTGGAGCCTGGCGTTTTCCGCGCTGCACCGGCGGGTGCGCTCGCGCAGCGCGCAGCAGCGCGAGCTCGCGCAGACGATCGAGCGCTTCCGCAGCGCCGCCGAGGCGATTCCCGACGGCATGGTCGTCCTCGATACCGGCAACCGGATCCGCTGGGCCAACGCGCGGGCGCTGGCGCACTTCGGGCTCGATCCCGGCCGCGACGTCGGCACGCCGCTGGCGAACCTCGTGCGGCAGCCGGAATTCCTGCGCTACCTCGACAACGGCGACTTCTCCGAGGCGCTGGTCATCGACTCGCAGCGCGCGCCCGGGTCGACGCTGTCCATACAGGTCGTCCCCTTCGGGATCGACGAGCGCCTGCTGATCAGCCGGGACATCACGCGGCTCGAGGCGGTGGCCAGGATGCGGCGCGACTTCATCGCCAACGTCTCGCACGAGCTCAAGACGCCGCTGACCGTCGTCAGCGGCTTCCTGGAGACGCTGCAGGACGCGGAGCTGCCGCCCCGGGTGAAGCGCTCGGTCGACCTGATGTCCGAGCAGGCGCGCAGCATGGAGCGGCTGGTCGACGACCTGCTGACGCTGTCGTCGCTGGAGAGCGAGCAGAACCCGCCGCAGGAGGCGCCATTCGCCGCCCTCCCGCTGCTGCGCGAGCTCGCCGCGGAGGCGGAGGCGCTGTCCGGCGGCCGGCACGCGATCGCGCTCGACGTCCGCGACCCGGCGATCGTCACCGCGAGCCGCGCCGAGCTCGCGAGCGCCTTCGGCAATCTCGTCAGCAACGCGATCCGCTACACGCCGGCGGGGGGCACGGTGACGCTCGGCTGGCGTCGCGCCGACGACGCGGGCGGCGACGCGCTGTTCAGCGTCACCGACACCGGCATCGGCATCGCGGCCGAGCACCTGCCCCGGCTCACCGAGCGCTTCTATCGCGTCGACCGCAGCCGGTCGCGCGAGACCGGCGGCACCGGGCTCGGGCTCGCGATCGTCAAGCACGTGCTGATGCGGCACGAGGCCGCGCTGGCGGTGGCGAGCGTGCCCGGCGCGGGCAGCACGTTCACCGTGCGGATTCCGGCCCGGCGCGTCGAGTGGGCGCCGCCTACCAGTACCTGAGCGCCGCGCGGAACAGGCCCGTCAGGTCGTCGCGCGGCACGTCCTTCGGCGCGTTCTTGATCACCCGGTACTGCGGCTCGGCGCCGCGGGTCAGCGCCTCGAGGTGCGAGTCGTCGAAGCCGAGCGCGTTGAGGCCGTTGGGCATGCCGGTCGCGCGCATCAGCTCGATCACGCGGCCGGCGAGCACCTCGCCCGCGTCCTCGGGCTTCGCGCCGTCGATGCGCGCGCCGAGGCAGTGCGCGCCGTGCAGGTGCCGCTCGGGGCAGCAGGGCGCCGTGTAGCGCCACACCGACGGGTTGTTCAGCACGACGGCCATGCCGTGCGGCACCAGCGACTTGCCTTCGGGGTAGCCCTCGACGTGCCAGTCCTTGGCCAGGCCCGACACCGCGTACGAGAGCCCGTGCGGCAGGTGGCAGCCCGAGGCGTTGAACGCGATGCCCGCCAGCATCGCCGCGTACATCATCTCGGTGCGCGCCTCGGTGTCGGAAGCGTCGGCGACCGCGCGGACGAGGAAGCGGCCGACGCTCTTCAGCGCCTCGGCCGCGAGCATGTCGGAGAACGGGTTGGCGCCCTGCGAGACCGGGCGGTCGATGCCCTTCGCGGGATTGGCCCGGCGCGGGAAGGCGCGCGCGGTGATCGCCTCCAGCGCGTGGCTCATGCAGTCGAACCCGGTCGCGGCCACCGCGTTCTTCGGCAGCGACGCGGTGACGTCGGGATCGACGAGCGCGACCGTCGGGATCAGCCGGCGCGAGATGATGCCGGTCTTGGCGTTCATCGAGCGCAGGTTGAAGATCGCGATGCCCGTGGTCTCGGAGCCCGTGCCGGCGGTCGTCGGGCAGGCGATGTGGGGCCGCACGGCGCCCGGCACCTTGCCGCCCGCGCCGATCGGCGCGTTCACGTAGGCCATGAACTCGGCGGGGTGCGTCGCGTACAGGTTCGCCGCCTTGCAGGTGTCCATGACCGAGCCGCCGCCGACCGACACGTAGCCGTCGAAGCGGCCCTCGACGGCGAAGCGCGCGGCGTGCTGGAAGGATTCGTCGGTCGGCTCGATGACGACCTCGTCGTAGACGGCGACGTCGACGCCGGCCGCGGCCAGCGACGCCCGCACCGCGGCCACGTACGGTCCCGGCGCGAGCCGCCGGTCGGTGAAGAGGGCAACGCGCCCGAGGCCGAGCTCGCGGGCATTGGGGCCGGCCTCGGCGAGGACGCCGGATCCGAACGTGAACGTCGGCATGCCGACGGTGAAGCCGCGGTCGCTCCCCTCGACGGCGGCGAAATCGGCGTGACAGCAGGGCATCTTCGTTACCTCGCGGTGATCGCTTGCGGGACGGGGCGGCGCGACGGCCCGGCAACGGGGCCGGGCCGCAGCGGCGCGCAGGGCTCGGGGTAGTTTAGCGAAAACGGCCGGGAGGCGCCCCGATCCGCGGCGAATGCCCGATTCCGCGCGCTTGTTCGGTCCGCGGGCGGCTGGCGCCGCGACGCTTTTGTCCCTTATAATCAACCTCTTGGTCGAAAGGCCGCCGGGGGCGTCGCGGGCGCGGGGAACGAGGTCTCGCGACCGGTCCGCGTTTGACAGCCGAGCATGGAACTTGCTAATATCGACCGTTTCGTCGGAGGGGTTCCCGAGCGGTCAAAGGGAACAGACTGTAAATCTGTCGGCTCTGCCTTCGAAGGTTCGAATCCTTCCCCCTCCACCAATCAGGACACAGGCAACGGAAGTCAGCGATCAGCGAGGCACACCTGGGCTTGGCGCCGGGGGCGGGCGGAAACTTCCGATCCCTGTTCCTCGAGCTCTGTGCCGGGCGCGCGGGTGTAGCTCAATGGTAGAGCAGAAGCCTTCCAAGCTTATGACGAGGGTTCGATTCCCTTCACCCGCTCCAAGGATTCCCCGCGGCGGGGGTGTCGCAACGGCAAGTGGAGTGCGCGGACAACAGTGGGCTCGCCTCGCGGCGTGCCGATGGCGGTAAGAGCCCATGTAGCTCAGTGGTAGAGCACTCCCTTGGTAAGGGAGAGGTCGCGCGTTCAATCCGCGCCATGGGCACCATGATTTGGTTTGCGAACACAGTCTGAAGGAGTCTCAAAATGGCCAAGGGCAAATTCGAGCGGACGAAGCCGCACGTGAACGTGGGGACGATTGGGCACGTGGACCACGGGAAGACGACGCTGACGGCGGCGATGACGATGGTGCTGGCGAAGAAGTTCGGCGGCGAGGTGAAGGCGTACGACCAGATCGACGCGGCGCCGGAGGAGAAGGCGCGGGGGATCACGATCAACACGGCGCACGTGGAGTACCAGACGGCGAACCGGCACTACGCGCACGTGGACTGCCCGGGGCACGCGGACTACATCAAGAACATGATCACCGGGGCGGCGCAGATGGACGGTGCGATCCTGGTGGTGAGCGCGGCGGACGGGCCGATGCCGCAGACGCGGGAGCACATTCTGCTGGCGCGGCAGGTGGGGGTGCCGTACATCATCGTCTACATGAACAAGGCGGACATGGTGGACGATGCGGAGCTCCTGGAGCTGGTGGAGATGGAGGTGCGGGAGCTGTTGTCGAAGTACGATTTTCCGGGCGACAAGACGCCGATCGTGATCGGGTCGGCGAAGATGGCGATGGAAGGCGACACGAGCGAGATGGGCGAGGGCTCGATCATCAAGCTGGCGGAGGCGCTGGACAGCTACATTCCGCAGCCGCAGCGGCTGATTGACGGGCCGTTCCTGATGCCGGTGGAGGACGTGTTCTCGATCTCGGGTCGGGGGACGGTGGTGACGGGGCGGGTGGAGCGCGGGGTGGTGAAGGTGGGCGAGGACCTGGAGATTGTGGGTCTGAAGCCGACGATGAAGACGGTGTGCACCGGGGTGGAGATGTTCCGGAAGCTGCTGGACCAGGGGCAGGCTGGGGACAACGTGGGGATTCTGCTGCGGGGCACGAAGCGGGAGGAAGTGGAGCGGGGTCAGGTGCTGGCGAAGCCGGGGTCGATCACGCCGCACACGAAGTTCCAGTGCGAGGTGTACGTGCTGTCGAAGGAAGAGGGTGGTCGGCACACGCCGTTCTTCCCGGGGTACCGGCCGCAGTTCTATTTCCGGACGACGGACGTGACGGGGAACGTGACGCTGCCGACGGGGACGGAGATGGTGATGCCCGGGGACAACGTGTCGCTGACGGTGGAGCTGATTGCGCCGATCGCGATGGAAGAGGGGCTGCGGTTCGCGATTCGCGAAGGCGGCCGGACCGTCGGCGCCGGCGTCGTCGCCAAGGTCATCGAATAATCGATTAGCGAAACAGAAGGCCAGTAGCTCAATTGGCAGAGCGGCGGTCTCCAAAACCGCAGGTTGGGGGTTCGATTCCCTCCTGGCCTGCCACCGAACAGGCGGCAGCGGACGTATAGATGGCAGACAAACTGAAAATTGCATTGGCGGTGGCCTGCATCATCGCCGGCGTGTGGGGCTACTACTTCTTCTCCGAGGTCGCGCAGGTCCTGCGCGTGCTGATGGTGATGGGGGGCCTGCTCGCGGCCGGCGGCGTCGCCTGGCTGTCGGCGCCCGGCAAGGAGTTCTTCGCCTTCGCGCAGGAAGCCTGGGCCGAGGCCGGCCGGGTGTCGTGGCCGACGCGCAAGGAGACGATGCAGACGACGGCGGTCGTGTTCGCCTTCGTCGTGGTCATGGCGCTGTTCCTGTTCGCAGTGGATACAACGCTCGCGTGGATCGTCAAGCTCCTCACGGGAAGGAGCGAGGGATGACCAAGCGCTGGTTTGTCGTTCACGCCTACTCGGGCTTCGAGAAGGCCGTGCAGAGGGCGCTGATCGAGCGCATCAAGCGCTCGGAGATCGCCGACCAGTTCGGCCAGATCCTCGTGCCGGTCGAGGAAGTCGTCGAGATGAAGAAGGGCGCGAAGGCGATCAGCGAGCGCAAGTTCTTCCCCGGCTACGTGCTCGTCGAGATGGAGATGACCGACCAGTCCTGGCACCTCGTCAAGAGCACGCCGAAGGTGACCGGTTTCGTCGGCGGCACGGCCAACAAGCCGACGCCGATCTCGCAGAAGGACGTCGACGCGATCCTGCAGCAGGTGCAGGAGGGCGTCGAGAAGCCGCGGCCCAAGGTGCTGTTCGAGACGGGCGAGGCGGTGCGGATCAAGGAAGGCCCGTTCACCGACTTCCACGGCAACGTGGAGGACGTGAACTACGAGAAGAGCAAGCTGCGCGTGTCGGTCACGATCTTCGGCCGCTCGACGCCGGTGGAGCTCGATTTCTCGCAGGTCGAGAAGGCGTAAGAGGCGCCGAGGCGCCGGAGTTTCGATGTCCAACCGGGGAGGGCGCGCACGCGTCCGCTAGCACCCACAGGAGAATGTAATGGCGAAGAAAGTCGTCGGCTTCATCAAGCTGCAGGTGCCGGCCGGGAAGGCGAATCCCAGCCCGCCGATCGGCCCCGCGCTCGGCCAGCGCGGCCTCAACATCATGGAATTCTGCAAGGCGTTCAACGCGCAGACGCAGGGCGTCGAGCCCGGCCTGCCGATCCCGGTGGTGATCACCGCGTACGCCGACAAGAGCTTCACCTTCGTGATGAAGACGCCGCCCGCGACGGTGCTCATCAAGAAGGCCGCCAAGGTCGACAAGGGCAGCAAGACGCCGCACACCGAGAAGGTCGGCAAGCTGACCCGCGCCCAGGCCGAGGAAATCGCGAAGACCAAGATGCCCGACCTGACGGCGGCCGATCTCGATGCGGCGGTCCGCACGATCGCCGGCAGCGCGCGCAGCATGGGCATCACTGTCGAAGGAGTGAAGTGATCATGGCCGGCCAACCGAAGCTGCCCAAGCTCTCGAAGCGCATGACCGCGGTCCGCGGCAAGGTGGACCGCAGCAAGTCCTACCCGATCGACGAGGCGCTGAAGCTCGTCAAGGAGACGGCGGTCGCCAAGTTCGACGAGTCGGTCGACGTCGCGGTGAACCTCGGCGTCGACGCGAAGAAGTCCGACCAGACGGTGCGCGGCTCGGTCGTGCTGCCCGCCGGCACCGGCAAGACCGTCCGCGTGGCGGTGTTCGCGCAGGGCGACAAGGCCAAGGAAGCGCAGGCCGCGGGCGCCGACATCGTCGGCTTCGAGGACCTCGCCGCCCGGGTCAAGGAAGGCTTCATGGAGTTCGACGTGGTGATCGCCTCGCCGGACGCGATGCGGGTCGTCGGCCAGCTCGGCCAGATCCTCGGCCCGCGCGGCCTGATGCCGAACCCGAAGGTCGGCACGGTCACGGCGGACGTGGCGACGGCCGTCAAGAACGCCAGGGCGGGCCAGGTCCAGTACCGGACCGACAAGGGCGGCATCATCCAGTGCACGATCGGGCGCGCGTCGTTCACGCCCGACGCGCTCAAGTCCAACCTCCTCGCGCTGATCGAGGCGCTGAACAAGGCGAAGCCGTCGGGGACGAAGGGCGTCTACCTGAAGAAGATCAGCGTGTCGTCGACGATGGGCGCCGGCGTCCGCGTCGACCAGGCGAGCCTCGCGCAGCAGGCGCAGGCGTAGCACGGCAGTACGAAGATTTGAGGGAACGCCGCGCAGATGAGCGCGCGGCGGGCCGTCAAAGACCGCAGGGGCCGCAAGGCTCAATTGACCGGTTAGTGGACGAAGGCCGCGGGATGCTTCCGATCCCGGGCCTCCGGCCCCGACCCCGGAAACCCGGCGCAGATGGTGCCCCGAAGACAGGATTCTCCTGACGTAAGGTCACCGGAACAACCGCCCGGCAGCATCGGGCGGCAGGTGGGGCGGGCGGCGGCATCGGCCTCGTCCCGAACTAATGGAGGCAGACCTTGGGTCTAAATCTCGAACAGAAGCAAGCGGTAGTCGCGGAAGTCGCGAAGCAGGTCGCGGGTGCTCAGGCCATCATCATGGTCGAGAACCGCGGCATGGCGGTCGCCGACATGACGAAGCTCCGCGCGAAGGCAAGGGCTTCGGGCGTGTATTTCCGGGTGGTCAAGAACACCCTGGTGCGCCGCGCGGTCGCCGACACGCCGTTCGCCCCGCTGGCCGACAAGATGGTCGGTCCGCTGGCGTACGGCATCGGCACGGACCCCGTTGCCGTGGCGAAGGTCCTCAACGACTTCGCCAAGGGCAACGACAAGTTCGTCATTGCCGGCGGTGCCATGCCCGGCCAGGTGATGTCCGCCAAGGAAGTCGCCGCGCTGGCGTCGCTGCCGTCGCGCGAGGAGCTGATCGCGAAGCTGCTCGGCACGATGCAGGCGCCGATCGTCAAGTTCGTCCGGACGCTCAACGAAGTTCCGAGCAAGTTCGTCCGGGGGCTGGCGGCCGTGCGCGATGCGAAGTCCGCAGCCTGACCGGCGTCGTCGGCGTACCCGCGAATACCCATTTCCAACCTTACGAAACATCAGGAGCTGAACATGTCCGCTGTGCAAACTGAAATCCTCGACAAGATCTCGTCGATGACCGTCCTCGAGCTGTCCGAGCTCATCAAGGCGATGGAAGAGAAGTTCGGCGTGTCCGCCGCCGCCGCCGTGGCCGTCGCCGCGCCGGCCGCCGGCGCCGCCGCCGCGCCGGTCGAGGAGCAGACCGAGTTCACCGTCATGCTGTCCGGCATCGGCGAGAACAAGGTCAACGTCATCAAGGCCGTGCGCGAGCTGACGGGCCTCGGCCTGAAGGAAGCCAAGGACCTGGTCGACGGCGCGCCGAAGGCCGTGAAGGAAGGCGTGTCGAAGGCCGACGCCGAAGCCGCCAAGAAGAAGCTGGAAGAAGCCGGCGCCAAGGTCGACATCAAGTAACACCGCAGCAGCGGTCGGGCCCGCCCCCGTGCGCAGCGCGCGCGGACGGCGGGCCCGACCGGTTTCTTCGCGAAGGCGAAGACCAGCGGATTCGGCCCGATCGCGGGCCCGATCCCGAGTCCGCTGCTCTTTGCCTTCTGATGCGACTGCAGGAGGCAGGCATGGTCGGGCCGCGCGCGCGGGGTGGATGTTGCGCATGCGGCCGTCCGCCAGCGGTTGGTAGCGGCCAACCACCAAGCCGGGGAGCGCAATGCTCCCGGACCAGTCGATGACCGAAAGGCGCCGCCGCAACGAGCGGCGCACGACGCGGACCCGCGCCTCCCGGCACGGGGTCCGCCACGACCCGGAGCAGGCATGACCACCGAAACCGCCCGACAGCCGTATTCGTTCACCGAGAAGAAGCGCATCCGCAAGAGCTTCGCCAAGCGCGCGAGCGTCTTGAAGGTTCCGTTCCTGCTCGAGACGCAGCTCGCCTCGTACCGCGCCTTCCTGCAGGCGGACGCCGCCCCGGACGCGCGGAAGAACGAGGGCCTGCAGGCCGCGTTCACGTCGATCTTCCCGATCAGCAGCCACTCCGGCAACGCGAAGCTCGACTTCGTCAGCTACTCGCTGCTGTCGCCGGCCTTCGACGTGACCGAGTGCCAGCAGCGCGGGCTCACGTACTGCTCGGCGCTGCGCGCCAAGGTCCGCCTGACGATCATGGACAAGGAGGCCGCGAAGCCGACCGCCAAGGAGCTGAAGGAGCAGGAGGTCTACATGGGCGAGATCCCGCTCATGACCGAGAACGGCTCGTTCGTCATCAACGGCACCGAGCGCGTCATCGTCTCGCAGCTGCACCGCTCGCCGGGCGTGTTCTTCGAGCACGACCGCGGCAAGACGCACAGCTCCGGCAAGCTGCTGTTCTCGGCGCGCGTGATCCCCTACCGCGGCTCGTGGCTCGACTTCGAGTTCGATCCGAAGGACCTGCTGTTCTTCCGCGTCGACCGCCGCCGCAAGATGCCGGTCACGACGCTGCTGAAGGCGATCGGCCTCACCAACGAGGACATCCTGCGGCAGTTCTTCGTCTTCGACGTGTTCCACCTGAAGCCGCAGGTGCCTGGAGATGGACTTCGTGCCCGACCGCCTGAAGGGCGACGTCGCGCGCTTCGACGTGCTGGGCAAGGACGGCAAGGTCCTGATCCCGCGCGACAAGCGGATCACCGCGCGGCACGTGCGCGACCTCGCCGACTCGGGCGTGAAGACGATCCCGGTGCCGCGCGACTACGTCGTCGGGCGCGCGCTCGCGACCAACATCGTCGACACGTCGACGGGCGAGGTCCTGGCCAAGGCCAACGACGAGATCACCGACGAGCTGCTGCAGAAGCTGATCGACGCCGGCATCCAGCGGATCCAGACGATCCACACCAACGACCTCGACCAGGGCGCCTACATCGCGCAGACGCTGCGCTCCGACGACACGCCCGACCAGATGGCCGCGCGCGTCGCGATCTACCGGATGATGCGCCCCGGCGAGCCGCCGACCGAGGACTCGGTCGAGTCGCTGTTCCACGGCCTGTTCTTCGCCGAGGAGCGCTACGACCTGTCGGCGGTGGGCCGGATGAAGTTCAACCGCCGCGCGTACCCGGCGAAGCTGCCGGACAGGACGCCGGAGTGGCTGAACGCCTTCTACGAGCGCGT
>CAWHVP010000017.1:0-239787 GCA_963832705.1 uncultured beta proteobacterium
GATACGCAGTCGGACCTGCCCCACGGACGCCAGATGATCAAACTGTTCGGCAAGGTCTGGCCGGGGATGCCGAGGCGCGTGATCAACACGCACGAGGATGCTGACCATGTGTGGGGAAACCAGCTCTTTGACGGTGCCGAAATAATCGCCCATCGAAAGGTGGCGGAGCGCATGCCGCACGTAGCCGACCCGAAGGAAACCCAGGACCTGCTCAAGGCGGCCAGCAACTTCCTGCCAAGACAGCTGCTTAAGGTGCTCCATCCCGGCGCGCTGGCCATTGCCAGGCAGTTGCTGCAGGACTACAACTTCGACGGGATCAAGCTGGTGCTGCCGACGACCGTGTTCGACGAGCGCCACGTGCTGGATCTCGACGGCACGGAAGTCCAACTCATCTATGTGGGGCCGTGCCACCAAGCCGGGGACACAATCATTCACGTGCCCAAGAAGGGGTGGTGTTCGCCGGCGACGTGCTCTTCCGCCAGTGCACCCCCATGGGCTGGACCGGCAGTTACGCGAATTGGTTCAAGATTCTCGATCTGATCGTCTCGCTCAATCCGAAGGTGCATCGTCCCCGGGCACGGCCCGGTGTGCGGGATCGAAGGGGCGGTGGAGATGAAGGCGTACCTCGAATACCTGCGCGACGAATCCAAACGCTGCTTCGAGCAAGGGCTCACCTCCCTGGAGGCTTCCAAGCGAATCGATCTCGGACCGTACGGTGCCTGGCGCGCACCGGCGCGCATCTACCTGAACGTCGAGCGGGCCTACCGGGAATTCCGTCACGAACCGGAGGACAAGCCATGGGATGCGGCCAAGAGCTTTGATTTGATCTACAAAGTTGCGAAGTCGCGGGGACTCGCCTTGAGTACTGATCTCGGCCAACACAGACAAGGTGAACCGCAATGAAACTGATCCGATTCTCACATGGCAGTGCGACGCCCATTTTCGGGGTTGTTGTCGGCGCCCACGCCGTCGCTTTTGCGACCTGGAACAACGGAGTGGAATCAGGCACCCCAGCCTAAGCGGCAGCAAGGCATATCTCGCCGGCCTGCCGGAAACCGAACAGGTTGCCCGCGAGTTGCTGTCCTGGGCCGAAGCTCATCTCGACGAATTGAATGACTTCGAAAAGCCAGTACTGGAGACGTTGCAGCTTGCACGAGCCGATCGAGGTGGCTGCGCTGTTCGACTTCGGCCTCACGCCGCGGCATCTCAAGAACTCCGCCGAAACCATGATGAAGTATGAGAAGGACAATCCGCGGACTGCTGCCCTGTTAGAGGCGTTCGCCGCGGCGGTCCTGGCCCCAAAGCCAAGTCTGGCCCTGGTCAGCCCGAGCCGCTTTCCTATTACAAGTGCAATATGAACACCATCATCGGCGACGGGGCAAGCATCCCTTGGCCGGCCTATACATCACGGTTGGACATCGAGCCTGAGCTGGCCGTCATTTACGGAAACAGGAAGCAACCCGTGGCCGGCTATTGCATCTTCAATGACGTTTCGGCCCGCGACGTTCAGGCCACCGAGTTTGTCGGCGGATTCTGTTTGACGAAAGACATGGCGAACGGCAATCAACTCGGACCGTGTTTAGTCACGCACGATGAGGTGGGCGATCCTTACAACCTCAAGGTGATCGTTGAGGTTGATGGGCACGTTAAGTACCAGGGATCGACGTCAGAGATCAGCCACAAGGCCGAAGACGTGATTGCATGGCTGGGGTTCATCGCGCCCCTCGAGCCGGGCTCCACAATGGGATTCGGAACCATCCCGGACTGTACCGGCTGTGATCACGACGACTTCATCGATCCTGCCGCCAACATCGAGATCAGTATTGAGCGGCTGGGAGCGCTGCGCTGTCGCTTCGCCGAACCAGAACAAAAATTGCTCCCCAGCCGCTGGCCATTGCGCGAGCCATTGCAGAAGTACCACGGGTAGTCCCTAACAGCTTTCGCACTAGCCGCCCTGATCAACGCTCCCGACAAGTGCGTGGCACGACATGTGCCTATTCAGGCCGATGCGCGGCTTTCAATGAGATGGAATCAAGCCGAACGGCCGCTACCGGGTAATTTTGGCGGCGACGCCGAGAGACTGGTAGTGGCCGGCTGCCGGCGTCAACCAGTTTCGACCGAGCGGCCGCTGTACAACGCACAGCAGCCATCGAGGCGGGAAGGGCCTGACTGCGGGTTCGCGTTCAGGAACCTTTCAGAATGCGCGGGTAGTTTGGCTCTGTCTCCACACTTATGGAGCAGTTCGCCATGTCGCCACTCGTTGAAAGGTTGGTCAGCTACACGAAGCGAACCCGGATGGCCGCAGCGGTCTCAGCCAGCGATGATTACCGGCGCGGGTATCTGGAGGGCCTACGCCGTCACTACCGCGCGGACCAGATCGGCGCAAACGACGAGCGCCTGCGATGGCTCGTGTTCCCCGACAGTCCTGAGTACGCAGAGTTCGAGCGTGGCTACTGCGACGGTCTCGCTGGCAGTGAGCCGCAGTCGTAGGCAGTCTCGATGAGTAGAGCCCCGGAACGAATGGAGTCCGCTCTCTCTGCCGGGTCGATTTTGGCGACCGTACTGGTCACGATCCTGCCGGTGGTCTGGCGGGAGTCTGACTACACAAGTTGAGGGCTTGCCGTGCAGACCATCCTTGAAGAGTTTCGGCGCTACATCGAGTTGACGCGAGCCGCTGCCACGACCGTAATTAGCGATGATTACCGGCGCGGCTATTTGCCGGGCCTGCGCCGCCACTACCGCATGTGGCAGTTCCCCGTTCAGGACGAGCACGCGCAGTGGCTCGGGTTCGCCGACAACCCTAATTATGCCGAGGTTGTGCGCGGCTACCGCGACGGGATCGTCGGGGTCGAGCCGCAACCGTAGGTAATTCCGATGAAACGAATATCCGAAACTCGGAAGTTCGATCTCGTTGCCGCGTCGATTTGCGTGATCGCTCTTCTTGCGATAGCGCTGCCACAGTTGACGCTCTAGAACACACCACAGCGCGCGCCACCGTTCAGGTTCCCTTCAGATTGCCGGCGTAGCGTAGCGGCACTGGTTCCTCCCATCCCGTCCGCGGACATGACAGCCCCCCAAGGCTTCGCGGGCGGGATATTCTTTCTGCTGGACAGCGCGCCAGAATGTCCTGCAGGACGCGCATCTGCTCCGTGCGACCAAGCCCGTCATGGCGTGCTCGCCCGTTCAGTTGTCCTTCAGAAAGTCCTGCCACACTAACGACCGCGTTAGCAGCTTACCTGTCCGCGCGGCATTGGATGCAGACGTCATCGCTCTGCACTTCCTCAAGCTCCATAGGGATTACTCCCTGCAGTCGCGAAGCGAGAACGCACATAGCGCAGTTCGCGCGATCTCGTGGAGGAGCACGCAGGCGGGACGGCTCCGTTGGTCGTCGGCGCCGAGTCGGCTTCAGCGCTCAGCCTGGATTCGGATGGGGATGTGATCGAAGCAGACGCTCGATCAAGTCGCATGTCAACGCGCGCTGACCCCGGGGTCGCCCGGGAGTGTGGTCGCGGCGTTACACGCATGAGGAGTAGCGGAATGAAGTTGTCGAAACATCGAAGACCGCGTGGCATTTCCCTCACCGTTCAATGTTCGCAGCTGGCACGGCGTACGCGGCCGGCCCAGGACACCCCACCGCTGCCAGTGCTTGTGGCAAGCATCTTTACGAAGCTCCAACTCGCTCAGCGCGTGCGGATTCTGCGGAGGTTGCTAATGCCAGCGGGCCCCTTGGCGCTCGCGGTGCTTGGCGGTGGCGCATTCGTCAAGTTCGTTGGGCAGGCCCGCTGGCCCCGGATGTCCATATCGCTCGAAGACGCCGCACGGCTCACCTCAAGCCAGGTATTCGAGCTCGTCCGCTATGTTGAACAAAGCAATCCTCAAGCCCTGCAACAGGTTATGGTGGTTCTCTCGCGTGATGCGGCAACCATGACCGCCATCGGTGCCACGTTTGCCGCAGTGGTCATCCGGCACCTGTCGACGATGGTAAGGCGTTGATTCGCGATCTCCGTGGTTGCAGTCTCCGCCGCAGCCAACAAAGACGCCGACTATTCACAACGCCTGGCTGCGCTGGTGAATCAATACCGCGTAAGTCACGGACTTCCAGCCCTAATGGTCGACACCGACCGTCGCCATCCGCGTCAGCCCTTGACGCGCCTCATCTCGGGGTCGTACAGCGGCCGCAGCGACGCGCGCGCCGGATACTCGCGCCCGCGATCTCGACCGTCCACGCGCCGCGTCGAGCCACGCCTGGTCGATCGGGACGTCGGCCTCGATCATCGCCAGGCCGACCGCGCCGCCGAGCGTGTGGCCGTACGAGGCCGCGCGCACGTAGCCCGCCGGCGCGCCGTCGCGCCGGACGACCTCGGCGTGGAACATCAGCGGCTCGGGGTCCGTCACCAGCACCTGCACGAGCCGCTTGCGCAGCGGGCCGGCCGCCTTCTGCGCGAGCGACCGCGTCGCGGCCGATGAAGCCGCCCGGCTTGTCGAGCGTCGACGGCGAAGCCGAGGCCGGCCTCGAGCACGGTGTCGGTGTTGTCGATGTCGTGGCCGTAGTCGCGGTAGCCCTTCTCCATGCGCAGGCTCGCGAGCGCCTTCAGCCCGGCGTGGCGCAGCCCGAACGCCTGCGCCCGCCGCGACGAGGCGGTCGTAGACGTGCACCGCCTGCTCGGCGGGGACGTAGAGCTCGTAGCCGAGCTCGCCGAGGTAGGTGATGCGGATGCACAGCACGCGCGCGAAGCCGATGTCGATCTCGCGCGCGGCGCGGAACGGGAACGCCTCGTTCGACAGGTCGGCGCGTGGTGAGCGACTGCAGCAGCTCGCGCGAGCGCGGGCCCTGCACGTTGATCTGCGCGTAGCCCGAGGTGACGTCGGTGACGAACGCGTGCGCGTCGTCGGGGTGTGCCGCCGCAGCCAGCGTCTCGACGTGCCGGTGCGCGGTGTCGGTGGCGACGACCCAGAAGCGCTCGTCGTCGAGCTTGGTCACGGTGAGGTCGGCCTCGAGCTTGCCGGCCTCGTTGAGCCACTGCGTGTAGGTGATCGTGCCGGCCGCGCCGTCGACGTCGTTGGCCGAGATGCGGTCGAGCACGCGGCCCGCGTCGCGGCCCTGCACCAGGAACTTGGACATGAACGACATGTCCATGACGATCACGCCCTCGCGGGCGGCGCGGTGCTCGGCCTCCCACCACGGGAACCAGTCCTGGCCGGCCCCAGGAGAGCTCGCTCGACCTTCGGCTCGTGCCCGGCGGGCGCGTACCAGTCGGCGCCCTCCCAGCCGCTGACGTCCCTGAAGTACGCGCCGCGCGCGGCGAGCCGGTCGTGCAGCGGCGAGCGCTTCGCGCCGCGCGCGGTCTGCATCGAGCGCGTCGGGTAGTGGCACTGGTACACCATGCCCGAGCGACTCGACCGTGCGCGTGCGCGCGGTACTCGGGGTTCGCCTGGTAGGCGGTGCAGCCGGTCGATGTTGAAGCCGGTGACGTCGACGTCGGGGCGGCCGTGCGACGATCCAGTGCGCGAGCACGCGGCCGAGGCCGCCGCCGGTGAGGATGCCGATCGAGTTCAGGCCGGCGGCGACGAAGTAGTTGCGCAGCTCCGGCGCCTCGCCGACGATCGGGCGCAGGTCGGGCGTGAAGCTCTCCGGGCCGCAGAAGAACTTGCGGATGCCCGTCTCGAGCGCGATCGGGCACGCGGCTCATCGCCGCCTCGACGTACGGGCCCATGCGGTCCCAGTCGGGCGGGAGCTCGCCGAACGAGAAGTCCTCGGGGATGCCCTCCACCTTCCACGGCGCGCACACCGGCCTCGAACAGGCCGATCATCAGGCCGCCGACCTCCTCGCGGAAGTAGCCGTAGCGACGCCGGGTCCTCGAGCACCGGCAGCGACGTTCGGAGACGCCGTCGATCTCCTCGGTGATGAGGTAGTAGTGCTCGGCGGCCTGCAGCGGGATGTTGACGCCCGGCCGCCTCGCCGAGCTGGCGCGCCCACATGCCGGCGCAGTTGACGACGTACTCCGCCTCGATGTCGCCGTGCGGCGGTGCGCACGCCGGTCACCGCGCCGCGGCGCTTGCGTGACCCCGGTCGACCGCGCACGCCCTCGACGATCGTCGCGCCCTGCAGTGCGCGCGCCCTTGGCCAGCGCCATCGTCACGTCGACCGGGTTGGCGCGGCCGTCCTCCGCGACGTAGAAGCCGGCGAGCATGTCGTCGGTGCGCGCGAGCGGGAACAGTCGCCTTGACCTCGCTCGGCGAGATCTCGTGCACGTCGACGCCGCAGTGGCGGTTGAACGCCGCGACGCGGCGGTACTCCTCGAGCCGGTCCGGCGTCGGCGGCGAGCTCGATGAAGCCGACCGGCTTGAAGCCGGTCGCCTGCCCGGTCTCGGCCTCGAGGCGGGCGTAGAGGTCGCGCGTGTACTTGCGCATCTCGGTCGAGGTCTCCGACAGTCGAGCCGAAGGTGACCATCAGCCCCGCCGCGTGCCAGGTGGTGCCGGAGGTGAGCCGGTCGCGCTCGAGCAGCACGACGTCCTTCCAGCCCAGGTGCGCGAGGTGGTAGGCGACCGAGCAGCCGATGACCCCGCCGCCGATGACGACGACGCGGGCGCGCGAGGGGAGGGCGGGCGGGTCCATGGACTCGAATGATACCGGCGGCCCCGCTTTGACGGGACGACGGGCGCGGTGATACCGTTCTCCCTGCAAAGAACGTCGTTTGAAGTTCCGATTTCCTCAACAGGCTCATGCCCATGTGACGGGGCGCGTTGTCCTGTCACCGGAGTCCCCATGTCAACCAGACTCGACTACTCCAAACTCTCCCTGATGGATGCCCTCGATCTCGCCGCCCTGATCGAGATCGAAGCGCACCGGCGGTACACGCAGTTCGCCGAACGGCTCGGAAGCCGCGGCTCCGACGACGCCGGCGCGGTGTTCGAATCGATGGCCGTCAACGAGAGCAAGCACGGCGAGCAGCTCGCCGAGCGCAGGCTCGCGCTGTTCGGCGAGGAGCGCCCGAACGTCAAGCTCGACGACATCTTCGACGTGGAGGCCCCCGATTTCGGCGCGCCGAGCATGAACATGTCCGTGCTGAAGGCGTACCAGGTGGCGCTGTCCTCCGAGCAGAAGGCGTTCTCGTTCTACAGCCAGGCGCTGCGCTACGTGAGCCAGCCGGACGTCAAGGTGCTGTTCGAGGAACTGCGGGACGAGGAGGCCGAGCACGTCCGGATGCTCGAGGAGATCATCGCGAAGCTGCCGCCGTCGGCTGCGCTCGACCTCGAGGACGAGGACGCCGACACGACCGAGGACTGGCGCCAGAGGACCCGGCAGGCCGACAAGTCCTAGCGCACCGGCAACCTCAGTTTCCGAAGGTCTTCTTCAGGAAGGCGACCGCCGCCTGCGCGGCCTTGTCGCGCGCCCGGTTGCTGCCCTCGACCGTGGCGCCGACCGCGGTGCAGCTCTTGAGCATGGCCGTGTAGGCATCGCCCTGCAGCCGCGCCCCGGTGGTGCGGTCATACGCGTACAGCGTGTCGATGTCGATCTCCAGCGGGCAATCGGCCTTGGTGCGCGTTGCGCTGCGCAGGTAGTAGCGCTTGAGGTCGTCCGCATCGAACTTGTGGTGCGCCCCTTCCAGCACCACGAATTCGACCGGCGTGCCGGCCTTGCCGATCCTGTCCGCGTAGTCCTGGCACGGGCCGATCGGCGTGTAGTCGTCGGCGTCGCCGTGGATGAACAGCATCGGCGCCTTCGAGAACACGCCGGGCTTCACCACCAGCCGGAAGATGCCCGCGCAGCCGCCGGCGTAGGTCGGGATGAAGGCGGCATAGCGCAGGCCGTCGGGCAGCTTCTGGGTGGCGATGATCTTCTCGACGGCCGCGCGCAGCGTCGCGGTGCCGCCGCGCGAGAAGCCCATGAGGGCGATGCGCTGCCGGTCGATGCGCGGGTGCGTGGCCAGGACCCGCAGCGCGGCGAAGGCATCGGCCACGTCCGCCGGGAACGGCACCTGCGACTGGTCCTCGGCGGTGCTCTGCACGCCGCGCGGGCCGAACATGTCCAGCGTGAAGACCGCGATGCCGGCGGCGTTGAACTGCTTCGGCCAGAAGTCGAGCTCCGCGTTGTAGATGCCGCCCGACCCGTGCACCAGGACGACGGCAGGCACCTTGTCGCTGCCGGGCGGCAGGAACAGATGGCCGACGATGTTCACCGCCTCGCCGCCCTTGTTGCCCTGCATCAGCTCGCCGAGCGTCTTGGGCGTCCAGCTTGCAAACGCGTAGCGGCCGCTCGGTGGCCCGCTCGCGAGCGTGGCCACGACCTCGGGCGCCTGCGCATGGGCGACGAAGGCGGCGCAGAAGCCCGCGAAGGCGGCGAGCGCGCGGAGGCGACGATTCATCGATTCGGGCCCCGATGGCGCTACGGCTTCGGCGCGTCGCGCAGCTCGCGCCGCAGGATCTTCCCGATCGGCGACTTCGGCAGCGTCTCGCGAAACTCCACCTGCCGCGGCACCTTGTAGCCGGTCAGGTTGGCCTTGCAGTGCGCGACGATCGCCTGCTCGTCGACGCCGGGATCCTTCTTGACGATCACCACCTTGACCGCCTCGCCCGTCTTCGTGTCGGGGACGCCGACGGCCCCGCATTCGAGCACGCCCGGATGCATGGCCACGACGTTCTCGATCTCGTTCGGATAGACGTTGAAGCCGGACACCAGGATCATGTCCTTCTTGCGGTCGGTGATCGTGAAGAAGCCGTTGGCGTCGACGTGGCCGACGTCGCCCGTCTTCAGCCAGCCGTCCTGCAGCACCTTGGCGGTCTCTTCGGGGTGAGCCCAGTAGCCCTTCATCACCTGCGGGCCGCGGACGCAGATCTCGCCGGTGCACTTCTCGATGTCGCCTTCGCCGGTCCAGACCGGCAGCTCGTTGAAGCTCTCGTCGCGAACCGTCAGGTCGGTCGAAGGGTAGGGAATGCCGATCGTGCCGTTCCACGGCATCCCGATCGGATTGGCGCAGGCGACGGGCGAGGCCTCGGTCAGGCCGTAGCCTTCGGTGATGTAGCCTCCGGTCACCTGTTGCCAGCGCTCGGCCACCGACTTCTGCACGGCTGCGCCGCCGCCGATCACCGCCTTCAACGACGGAGAAGTCGAGCCGGTCGAACCCGGGCGTGTTCAGGAGCCCGTTGAACAGCGTGTTGACGCCGATCGTGATGCTGCACTTCCACCGCTCGAAGTCCTTGACCAGCGCCGGGAGGTCGCGCGGGTTGGTGACGAGCACGATCAGGCTGCCCCACTTCATGAACGACAGCGTCGCCGTGAGGCAGAAGATGTGGTACATCGGCAGCGGCGCGATGGCGATCTCGGTGCCTTCCTTGAAGCAGGGCGAGATCCACGCGCCGGTCTGCTCCATGTTGGCCAGGATGTTGCGGTGGGTGAGCATCGCGCCCTTCGACACGCCGGTGGTGCCGCCGGTGTACTGCAGGAACGCGATGTCCTCGCGCGCCACCTCCACCGGCTGCAACGGCGCCTTCGTGCCTCGCGCGAGCGCGGCGCGGAACTTGATCGCGCCGTCGATCCGCCACGCGGGCACCATCTTCTTCACCCGCTTGATGACGAAGTTGACGATCCAGCGCTTCTTGACCGGCAGCAGGTCGCCGACCTGGGTCGTGATCACGTGCTCGACCGACGTGTTCGCGAGCACCTGCTGCAGGGTGCTGGCGAAGTTCTCGACGATGACGATGGCCTTGGCGCCGGAGTCCCTGAGCTGGTGCTCCAGCTCGCGCGGCGTGTAGAGCGGATTGACGTTCACGACGACCAGGCCGGCGCGCAGGATCCCGAACATCGCCACCGGGTACTGCAGCAGGTTCGGCGCCATGATGGCGACGCGCTCGCCCGGGGCCATCCCCGGCAGTCCCTGCAGGAAGGCGGCAAAGTCGCGCGATCGCCGCTCCAGCGTCGCGTAGCTGATCGTGCAGCCCAGGTTGTGGAACGCCGGCTTGTCGCCGAACTTCGCGGCGACCTTCGCGAGCAGGTCGGGGATGGAGGCGAACTGGTCGGGATCGATCTCCGCCGGCACGCCGGCGGGATAGCTCCCGAGCCACGTCCTGTTCATCGCGTGCCGCCCGAAGTCGACGCCACGCTGCTGCCGTAGGTGCCGCCGAAACCGCTCCTGCCCATCGACTTCCACCCGGCGACGATCTCGTCGGTGGTGAGCGTCCTGCTGCCGGTCGCCGTGGCCTTTCCGATCAGCACGCAGGTTTCGGTGTCGAAGATGACGAGCAGCTCGCCGCGATTGCGCATCGCCTCGCGCGCGGGCGCCCCGGCCGCGGAGAGGTCGACCGGCGGAATCGTGTCGCGGAGCATGACGGCACCGTTCCGATCGATGATCTCGAAGCACGTGCCTGCGAGCGCCGGCAGCGCGGCGGCACTCGCCGCGGCGCCCACGATGAATGCCGATATCAGTCGTCGATTCATGAAGCCTCCACAGGGTTTAGAGGTTCGATCCGGCGGCCAAACGTCCAACCGGACACGCCGCGGACCGGGCACCGGATCCGCGGTCGGGCCGAAAGCCGCCTCGACAGGATTCATTTGGCGCTGAAGCAGGAGCCTGCGGGTTGACTGGCGTCAAAGGAATCTCCGAATCGGGAGTGTATGGCAGATGCCCGGGCAGTGGGTCGCCCTGCTGCGGCAGCGGTGCTTTCGGATTAGAGTGAAAGCATCGTCTCGCTCCGAGCATCCAGCCATGGCCGTTCATCTCGCCGATCCCGAGCACAACCCGTCGTTCACCCGCGGCGTCTTCCTGGGCGAGATTCGCGAGGATCTCGTCTTTCCATTCCCCGAGCTTGCCCCCGCGGACAAGGAAAGCCTGACCGCGATCCTCGATTCCTTCCGCGGCTGGGCGTCCGCGACGGTGGACACGGCCCGGCTCGACCGCGAGGGCCGCTTTGGCGACGACGTCCGCGCCGGCATGGCCGAGCTGGGGATGATGGGACTCAACATTCCCGAGGAATACGGCGGCTTCGGCGCGTCCGCGCTGCTGTTCAGCCGCGTCTTCGGGGAAGTCGGCATCGTCGACGCCTCGCTCGCCGTGTACT
The DNA here is from genome assembly GCA_963832705.1 of uncultured beta proteobacterium. Classification (GTDB taxonomy): domain Bacteria; phylum Pseudomonadota; class Gammaproteobacteria; order Burkholderiales; family Casimicrobiaceae; genus CAIWHR01. Next base: position 11,058 of record CAWHVP010000017.1, read on the forward strand.
TCGGCGCGCACCAGTCGATCGGGTGCAAGGGGATCACGCTCTTCGGCACCGACGAGCAGAAGCGACGCTGGCTCACCCGCTGCGCGACCGGCGAGATCGTGGCCGCGTTCTGCCTGACCGAGCCGGGCTCGGGCTCCGATGCGCAGGCGATGCGCACCACGGCCACGCCGAGCGCGGACGGCACGCACTACCTGCTCAACGGCGAGAAGATCTGGATCTCGAACGCCGGCTATGCGGGCGTCTTCACCGTGTTCGCCAAGGTGCCGGTCGAGGTGGACGGCAAGGCGAAGCAGCGCGTCACCGCGTTCATCGTCGACGCGCACGCGCCCGGCATCACGCTCGGCAAGATCGAGGAGAAGATGGGCATCAAGGCGAGCGACACGCGTTCCGTGTCGTTCGACGAACGTGCGGGTGCCGGTCGAGGACCGCCTGGGCGGGGTCGGCGACGGCTTCAGGATCGCGCTGGAGATCCTGAATTCGGGGCGGCTGGGGCTGGCCGCGGGATCGTCGCTGGGCACCCGCCGGATCCTCGACTACGCGCTCGCCTACGCGAAGGAGCGCAAGCAGTTCGGCCGTCCGATCGGCTCCTTCGAGATGATCCAGCGCAAGTTCGCGCTGGCCGCCGCCGACTGCTATGCCGCGGACGCCGGCTGGATGACCTGCGCGGCGATGGTGGACCGCGGCGGCATCGACTTCTCGCTGGAGACGGCGGCGTGCAAGGTGTTCGCGTCCGAGCTCGCCTACCGCGCCGCGGGCGACGCGCAGCAGATCGCCGGCGGCATCGGCTACTCGAAGGAGTATCCGTACGAGCAGGCCGTGCGCGACTGCCGCATCATGCTGATCTTCGAGGGCACGAACGAGATCCTGCGCGCGCTGATCGCGCTGTCCGGGCTGCAGCAGCCCGGCGAGCAGCTGCAGGAGCTGGGCAGGGCCTTCCGCGATCCGCTGCGCTCGCTCGGCGCCATCGGCTCCTACATCGGCGGGAAGGTGAAGCGGCAGCTCGGCAAGCCCGAGTTCACCCGCGTGCACGCGGCGCTGAAGGACGAGGCGGAGATGGTGGCCAAGGCCGTCCACGACCTCGCGATCGCCGTCGAGAAGATGCTGATCGCGCACGGCAAGGGCGTGATCGAGCGGCAGTTCCACCAGGAGCGCCTCGCCAACGCCGCGATCGACATCTATCTCTCGTCGGCGACCCTCGCGCGCGCGACCTGGGCGATCGGCAGGGCCGGCGGCGTCGACCAGGCCGCGGCCGACCTCGACAACGCGCGCATCTTCATCGCGATGGCGATGCGCCGCACGCGGCGGGCACTGCGCGCGCTGGAACGCAACCAGGACGCCCGGCTGAAGGTGCTGGCCGAGCGCGCGCTCGAAAGCGGGTCGCTGACCGTCGCGACCCCCACCGACGCATGACGCGCGTCGCGCGGCGCGGGCGACGGACATGACGACCAGCGTCCTTCAGGTCGTCCTCATCTCGGCGATTCCCGTCGGCGCCGCCTTCCTGGGCGCGACGATCGCCGCCCTGCGCCCGCCGGGCCGCGTCGTCCGCAGCAGCATCCAGCACTTCGCGGCCGGCGTGATCTTCTCGGTGGTCGCGGTGGAGCTGCTGCCCGAAGTGCGGAGGGGACACGACCCGTTCGAGGTGGGCTGGACCTTCGCCGCGGGCGTTGCGCTGATGCTCGCGATCGACGAGGTGGTCAAGCGCTTCACTCGCGGCGGCGGGCACGGCGACGCGCGCGGCCCGTCCGCCGGGCAGCTCGTGCCGATCGGCGTGGACCTGCTGCTGGACGGGCTGCTCATCGGCATCGCGATGACGGCCGGCATGAAGCAGGGCGTCCTGCTCACGATCGCCCTGACGCTCGAGCTCTTCTCGCTGGGCCTCGCGATGGCGGTCCAGTTCGGGACCTCGAAGTTCGCGGTGCGCGTGCTCGCGCCGACGGCCATCGCGTGCCTGATGATCGTCGGCGCGTTCCTCGGCGTGACGCTGCTTGCGGACGCGTCGGTTCACACGCTCGCCGGGCTGCTCGCGTTCGGCTGCGCGGCGCTGCTGTTCCTGGTGACCGAGGAGCTGCTGATCGAGGCGCACGAATCGGCGGACACCGCCGTCACGACGACGATGTTCTTCGTGGGGTTCCTGATCTTCCTGCTGCTGGGCATGATCGAGTGAGATCGATCGGCCGCGTGACCCGCGCCACCGGCCCGACCGCCGGGCCGGGCGGCAGCGCGCTGCCTGCTAGTGGACTGTAACAGTTAAACGGCAGTATCATCATGCTTGTGGAGGGCATGATGAAACTGACTAAAAGCGAACGCATGGAACTGGAGCGGCAGGCGGGTGCCGAGAAATGGTCGAGCCGACTCGGCTCGACATGCGCGGCTGATCCTGCTGCTGGCTGATGGATTCACCTGGGCCCAGATTCGCGTCAAGCTCGACTGCGGTGCCAGCTATATTGATCGTTGGAGCAAACGATTCGCCGCTGAACGGCTGGCGGGGTTGTTCTCCGGCACGCTGGGCGCGAACGCTACAAAGTGACCGACCGGATCGAGGCGCGAGTGTTGGAACGGACGATGAAACATAAACCCGGTGATGGATCGACGCACTGGTCCTCGCGCAAGCTGGCGGCCGAACTGGGCGATGTGTCGCACATGACGGTGACGCGCATCTGGGCCAAGCACGGTATGAAGCCGCATCGGCTCGAAGGCTACATCGCCTCCAATGACCCTGACTTTGAAACCAAGGCTGCCGACGTGATCGGCCTGTATCTCAACCCGCCGCCGCATGCTGCGGTGTTTTGCGTGGATGAAAAGACCGCGATCCAGGCTCTCGATCGCAAGGACCCGGTGTTGCCGCTTTCGCCGGGGCGAGCCGAATGCCACGGCTTTGAGTACTTCCGCCATGGCACGCTGTCGCTGTATGCCGCGTTCAAGACCAAGAGCGGAGAAGTCCTCGGCAAGACGGCCAAACGCCACACCTCGGCCGAGTTCGTGCGCGTTCCTTAAAGAGATCGTTGCTCAACCAGCCGCAATGGCAAGTAGATCCATGTCATCGCCGACAACCTCTCGGCGCATAAGACGAAGCTGGTCGCTGCCTTTCTAGCGGCACCACACGAATGTGCATCTCACTACACCCCGACTTATTCTTCCTGGCTGAACCAAGTTGAAAACTGGTTCTCCAAAATCGAACGCGACGTTATCACTCGCGGCGTTTTTCACTCTCATTGTCCGATCTGCGGATAAAGCTCATGCGCTACATCCGCCAATACAACAAACAATCAAAACCGGTGCATGACGAATTGCGTCCAGGTCAGCCGCGGACGGTCGATGACGAGCGACTGGCGACGTTGATCAACACCACGTTGCATTCGCAGCCGCGCGATGGTTCGACGCACTGGACGATCCGTGGCGTTGCCGCCGAAACGGGTATCTCGAAGACCAGTGTGCATCGCTATCTGCAAATGTTTGGGGTGGCGCCGCACCGTAGCGAAAGCTTTAAGCTGTCGACCGATCCGTTCTTCATCGAGAAGTTGCGCGATGTGGTCGGGCTCTACCTCAATCCGCCCGACAACGCCTTGGTCCTGTGCGTTGATGAGAAGAGCCAAGTGCAAGCGTTGGAACGCACCCAGCCGCTGTTGCCGTTGGGTTTCGGTTATTCGAGGGCGTGACCCATGACTACAAGCGGCACGGGACGACCACCCTGTTCGCCGCCTTGGACGTGCTCACTGGCCAGGTACTCGCCCAATGCAAGCCACGCCACCGCCATCAGGAATTTCTCAGCTTCCTGCGAGCCATCGAAGCGGCGGTGCCCACCGATCTCGACGTTCACCTGATCGTGGACAACTACTCCACCCACAAGCATCCGAAGGTCACGGCATGGCTGGCGGCCCGTCCGCGCTGGCATCTGCACTTCGTGCCGACCTACAGCTCGTGGCTGAACCTGGTCGAGCGCTTCTTTGCGCTGATAACCGGACGTGCCATCCGCCGCGGTTCGTTCCGCTCGGTGCGCGAGTTGATTTAACGGATCGATCATTTCGTCGCCAACCACAATACCGATTGCAAACCTTTCATCTGGACTGCCACCGCCGATTCAATCCTTGCCAAGCTGCAAAGACTTAGCACGCGAATCAGCGGGACAGCACGCTAGCGCAGCACGCCGATGCGGGCGAGCCTGCGCGCGTAGAGCAGCAGCGCGATCCCGATCACGACGATCAGCGCGCTGAAGGCCAGCCCGCCCACGTCGCCCATGATGGCGAGCCCGTCGGTGAGCACGTAGTTGTAGACGAAGGTCGCCGCCATCGTCGCCAGCGAGACGACGAAGACCGGCACCGCCCAGCGCCTGCGCAGCAGGATCAGGACGGAACCGAGCACGCCTCCCCAGACGCTGAGCGCCCAGGCGGCGACGACCCACGCCGGGAAGCCGTAGAAGTACGCCAGCTGCTCGGGAGTGAACGAGCTCATGTAGGAGGCGTTGCGGGTCTCGGTCATGACGTAGTCGAAGGCACCGATAGCGTTCCAAAGCAAGGCGAGCACGCCGACCAGCCACAGGTGCCAGGGCGTGGCGACGGCAGGCGCGGGGATCGGATGGTTCATCGGGCCTCCTCCAGCACGACCGGGACGGTCTGGGCAGCGCAGCGAAAGATACCACCGGCTGCGGGGATGGGCCAGGCCGTTGCGGCTCCGCCCGGGCGAAGGGCGGGTCGCGCGGCGATCGCCTATACTCGCGACGCCAACTTCGGGGGACGCGCGGAATGGACACCGGCAATGCAGGTCGCGGGCTTCAGCTTCGCTCGCTGATCAGGTCGAACGGGGAGCTCGAGCTCTCGCTCGTCACCCTGGCGACTCCGCTGCCGCAGCCGGACGAGGTCGTCGTCCGCGTCGAGGCCACCCCGATCAATCCGTCGGACCTCGGGCTCCTGTTCGGCGCCGCGGACATGAGCACGGCGACCGGATCGGGCACCGCCGCGAGCCCGGTCGTGACCGCGCGCGTACCCGAAGGACGCCTGCGGAGCATGGCCGGCCGCCTCGACCAGTCGCTGCCGGTCGGCAACGAGGGCGCGGGCACGGTCGTCGCCGCCGGCTCCTCGGCGGCGGCGCAGGCGCTGCTGGGCAGGACGGTGGCGCTCTTCGGCGGCGCGATGTACTCGCAGTACCGCTGCGTCAAGGCCGGACAGTGCCTGGTCCTGCCGGAGGGCACGGCGCCCGCCGACGGCGCGTCGTGCTTCGTCAACCCGCTCACCGCGCTGGGCATGGTCGAGACGATGCGCCGCGAAGGTCACACGGCGCTGGTGCACACCGCCGCGGCCTCCAACCTCGGCCAGATGCTCAACCGGATCTGCATCGGCGAGAAGATCGGCCTGGTGAACATCGTGCGCACGCGGGAGCAGCAGGAGCTGCTCGCGGCGATGGGCGCGCGCCACGTGTGCAATTCCGGCAGCCCGACGTTCATGCAGGACCTCACCGAGGCGATCGCCGCCACCGGGGCGACGCTCGCCTTCGACGCGATCGGCGGCGGTCCGCTGGCCGGACAGATCCTGACCTGCATGGAGGCCGTGCTGACCCGCTCGGCGACCGAGTACAGCCGGTACGGCTCGGCGACGCACAAGCAGGTCTACATCTACGGGGCGCTCGACCTCGCGCCGACCGTGCTCACCCGCAACTTCGGCTTCGCCTGGGGCGTCGGCGGCTGGCTGCTGTGGCCGTTCCTGCAGAAGATCGGGCCCGCGGCCGCGGAGAAGCTGCGGCAGCGGATCGTGGCCGAATTGAAGACGACGTTCGCCAGTCATTACACCAAGGTGATTTCGCTCGCCGAGGCGCTGCAGGCTGGAAGAGATCGCCGTGTACGGCAGGCGGGCCACGGGCGCGAAATACCTGATCGATCCGAACAAGGGGATCGCCGCGTAGGGTGCTCGGGCGCGGCCCCCTGCTCCGGCCGAACCGGGCGGGCGAGCGGTCGCCCGCTACCGCTTGAAGTCGCGGAAGCCCGCGACGCGCGCGAGGTCCGCCTTCACCTGCTCGCGGCTGCGCTCGTAGACGACCTCGCGCCCCATCGCGTTGCCGACGTAGGCGGCGCCGCTTCGCGTCGGCGTGAGGTCGCAGCGCACGTTGTGGACGCCTTCGCCGAGCACGATCTGGATCAGGTCCAGGCGCTTGTTGAGGACGACGACGTCGAGCGTCTGGCCGCTGCTGGTGACGCGGATCTTGATCTTCTCTTCGTTCATTCAGTTTTCCATTGTGTCCGGGCAGGAGCGTCGCGCCGGCGGTTGGCTTGGACGCTTAGGGCGCTCACGTGGACGTCGCCGCGACGGTCCGCGCGATCCAGCGCGTCAGCGGCTGCCACTGCTCCCAGTCGTGCTCGCCGCGCGAGCGCGGCAGGTCGAACACCGACGCGCCGTCGCGGGCGCAGTAGACGTACACCTGCGTGTCGCGCAGGTGCGTGACCACCGGCAGCTCGTAGCCGGCGAGGAACGCGTCGAGCTCGGCCGCGCTGTGCGTCCGCGCATCGACGCGCATCGCGACGAGCCCGATCGCGAGCTCGCCGCGGCGCACCGCCTTCATCTCGGCGAGCGTCGCGAGGAAGCGCTGCGTCGCCGCCATGTCGAAGGCCGACGGCGCGAGCGGCACCAGCATCAGGTCGGCGCGGCGCACGGCGTCGCGCAGGTCGTCGCCGTGCAGCGCGGCCGGCGTGTCGACGACGACCCACTGCGGCTCGAGCTCCTTGAGCTCCCGCTTCCTCGCCGCGGACGACCAGCCCATGATCGGGGGAAACAGCGCCGGGCGCCGCGCGAGCCACTGCGCAGACGACTGCTGCGGATCGAGATCGGCGAGCACGACGCGCTGCCGCCTGCCGGCGAGCCACCCGGCGACGTTGGTCGCGAGCGTGGTCTTCCCGGTCCCGCCCTTCGGATTGGCCACCAGCAGCGTCCGCATCGCTCCTCCCGTTCCGTGGCCGTCCCGGCGCTAGGTCACACCCTGCAGGCGCAGCCTGCGGGCGGCTTCCTCGAAGCGCGCGTCGTCGATCTCCTGCATCACGCCGTCGAGGTCGACGGCCTTCTCGACGCGCTCGAAGCGGCCGGTCAGCGGCGTGTCCGGCTGCAGCGCCCCGGCCTCGTACAGCGCCCAGATCTCCCTGCCGTAGTCGGTCGCCAGCAGCTCGGGCGCGTGGCGGCCGAAGTAATGGCGCAGATTGGCCACGTCGCGCTCGAGGATCTTCGGCGCGTGATTGTTGCCGGCCGCATCGACCGCCTGCGGCAGGTCGATGATCACCGGCCCGTCGCTGCCGATCAGGATGTTGTACTCGGAGAGGTCGCCGTGCACGACGCCGGCGCACAGCATGCGCACGACCTCCCGGATCAGGCGCCGGTGGTACTCGCGCGCCGTTTCCGGCGTCAGCTCCACGTCGTTGAGGCGCGGGGCCGCCTCGCCGTGCTCGTCGACGACGAGCTCCATCAGCAGCACGCCGTCGTGGAAGATGTAGGGCCTCGGCACGCGCACGCCGGCCGCGGCGAGGCGGTACAGCGCGTCGACCTCGGCGTTCTGCCACGCCTCTTCCTGCGCCTTGCGCCCGAAGCGCGTGCCCTTGGCCATCGCCCGCGCCTGGCGCGTGTTCTTCGTCTTGCGGTTCTCGGTGTAGTCGACCGCCTGCCGGAAGCTGCGCTTCTCGGGCTCCTTGTAGACCTTCGCGCAGCGGGTCTCGTCGCCGCAGCGGACGACGAAGACCATCGCTTCCTTGCCGCTCATCAGCTGCCGCGCGACGCCGTCGATCAGTCCCTCCTCGAGCAGCGGTTGGAGCCGCTTGGGTATCTTCACCGACTACTTTGCGGGCGCCGGGGCCGGTGTCGCGGGTGCCGAGGGTGCCGCCGGTGTTGCCGGCGCCGCCGGCGCGCTCGCGCCCGCGATCTCGACCTTGGCCGAGGCCTTCAGCGCATCCAGCTGCTTCATCAGGTTCTGCTGCTGCAGCTGCTGGGTCAGCTGGGGCTTGACGTCGTCCAGCGACGGCGGCTCGATCGGACGCGAGTCTTCCAGCAGGATCACGTGGTAGCCGAACCGGGTCTTCACGGGCTCCTCGGTGAACTTGCCCTTCTCGAGCTTGGCGAGCACGGCGCTGAATTCGGGGACCATCCGGCTCGGATCGAACCAGCCCAGGTCGCCGCCCCGGGCCTTGGAGCCCGTGTCCTTCGACTTTTCCATCGCCAGCTTCTCGAAGGCCGCCGGAGCCTTCTTCAGCCGGGCGATGATGTCCTTGGCTTCGGCTTCGCTGTCGACCAGGATGTGGCGCGCCTTGTACTCGGTGCCGGTCATCGTCGCCTTGATGCGGTCGTATTCGGCCTTCAGCATCTCGTCGGTGACCGGATTGCTCTTGACGTAATCCTGCACGTAGGCGTTGGCCAGGACCGATTGCCTGACGGCGTCGATCTGGGCCGCGACCTCGGGAGTCTTGTCCAGGCCCTTCTTGACCGCCTCCTGCGCGACCACCGTCTGCAGCGTCAGGTGGTCGATGATCGCCTGCCGGGATTCCGGCGTGTCCGGCCGGCCGGAGGTCATGCCCTGCTTGGCGAGCAGGTCGACGGTCCGCTGGCTGATCGGCGTTCCGTTGACCGTCGCCGCAACCGGCTCGGTCGAGGGCTGGGCGGCGGATTTCGCGCTCCTGTCCTGCTGGCTGCAAGCGCCGAGGGCGAGCAACGAAGCTGCCGTGGCCAGGAGAATTCCGGTTTGAATCAATCGCATTCGTCAGTCCTTTCGGGTCGGTTGAAGCAGCAGATTAGTCGTCTGGCTTTCCGGTCTGCATCGGCCGCTGCAACGGCGGCCGGCGAATCGCCACAAAATCGCCGGAAATCAAGCGTAAGGAGGGGTTTGAATTCAAGAGCTTATCACGGCGGGCCTCGATGAGCCGGCGATCGCTGAAATGCGGATATCCGCTTCCAGCGTTCTTCATCCGCAAAGGGAAAACGGGCGGCCCATTCAGGCCGCCCGTCGTCACCCGATGCGCCTCGAAGGCGCAGGGGCCATCGGTTCCGATACGGCGTCTACTGGCGGTGCGCGGCCATGGCTTCGTCGATCTTCGCCTTGACCGCTTCGAGGTTGAAGCTCGCGCCCTTCTGCATCGGAGGATACTCGAGGGCGGTCATGGCCAGCTTGGCCACCTCCTGCTGGACGAAGACGAACCGCCAGAATTCGTACTGGAACCAGCTGAAGTAGCTCTGCGCTCCGCTGAGCGTCCCGTTGGCCGGAAAGTCCAGCCGTTCGAACGGATCGAGGCGCAGGTTCGTGAGCACCGGCGCATCGACGTGAAGCTTGGCGCCGATCCAGCCGCCGGGCTGGTCGATGAACCGGTACTTGTAATCGTCGATGCGCACCGCGCCCAGCGTGCTCTCGCGCGAAATAGAAGATTTCGTGGCGGTTCGACGGCCCCTTGCCGGTGATCATGTCGAGCTGGTTGTAGCTGTCGAGGTGGTTCTTGTACGTCCGCCCGCCGATCTCCTTGCCCTTCAGCAGCTCGTCCTTGATGTTCGGGTTGCCGGCCGCGGCCACGAGGGTCGGGAACCAGTCGAGTCCGGAGATGATGCCGTTCTCGACCTTGCCTGCCGGCACCTTCCCCGGCCAGCGGACCATCGCGGGCGCGCGGAAGCCGCCGTCGTAGATCGTGCCCTTCTGGCCCCTGAACGGCGTGCTGCCGCCGTCCGGCCAGGTGAACGTCTCGGTGCCGTTGTCCGTGGTGAACACGACGATGGTGTTGTCGTCGACGCCCAGGTCCTTCAGCTTCTGCAGCACCAGGCCGACGTCGTCGTCGAGCTGCGCCATGCCGGCCTCCTGGATCGACCAGCCGTTCTTCGAGTTGCGCAGCTTCTGGTACTTGTCCGACAGGTGCGTGACGATGTGCATGCGCGTCGGGTTGAGCCACACGAAGAACGGCTTGCCGTCGGCCTTGGCCTTCTCGATGAACTTGAGCGACAGGTCGCGGATCTCGTCGTCGACGGTCTCCATCCGCTTCGGATAGAGCGTTCCGGCGTCCTCGATCTTCTGCTTCCCGACCTTGCCCCAGCGCGGCATGACCGTCGGGTCGTCCACGTTGGTCGCCCAGCTGTGCACCATGTTGCGCGGGCCGACCTTGTTCAGCAGCTCCTGCGGGTAATTGGGGTGCGCCGGGTCCTCCATCGCGTCGAGGTGATAGAGGTAGCCGAAGAACTCGTCGAAGCCGTGGACGGTCGGCAGGAACTCGTTCAGGTCGCCCAGATGGTTCTTGCCGAACTGGCCGGTGGCGTAGCCCATGCTCTTCAGCACCGTCGCGATCGTCGCGGCCTGGGCCGGCAATCCGACCGGCGAACCCGCCTGGCCGACGGTCGTCATGCCGGTGCGGATCGGCAACTGCCCGGTGACGAAGGCGGCGCGGCCGGCCGTGCAGCTCGCCTCGGCGTAGTAGTCGGTGAACAGCATGCCTTCCGAGGCGATGCGGTCGATGTTGGGCGTGCGGCCCGCCATCAGCCCGCGGTGGTAGGCGCCGATGTTCCACATGCCGATGTCGTCGCCCATGATGACGACGATGTTGGGCTGCCTGGCCGGCGCCTGCGCGAGCGCGGGCGTCGCCGCGGCGAGCGCGATGGCGCCACCGGCGGCCAGTGCGGTCAACAGACGTTTAAGCCTCATTTCGTTTCTCCGAGTTGTTGACTGAACCAGGAATCGAATTGCGATCGCGCCGCGCGGGGACGATGCGACGTGCTTCCGGTGGAAACCGTGTGCAGGGCAGGGCGGCATCGCGGCCTCGCCGCGGCGCCGGCCCACTGGCGAAAAACCCGGCGTCACGGACGGCGGGCTGCCAACGCGTGGTGACGCACCATACGCACTTTTCGCGATTGTGTCGAATTTGCGCATCGGCGACGACAGACCTCCCGGACGGGCTGATCCGGCGTCCCTCCTGTGACGTTGCCGATCGGGGCGCAATTCGGCCGCGCGCAACGCAGTACCATTGAGTTTGCGCTCCGCATTTCCGGCGTCGCCCGCAGGGCGTCCCGGGGTCTCGCGAAGCCCCAGCCATGCACATCCACGGCCTCAGCGTCGAGCAGGCGCTCGCGAGCCTGAAGACGACCGCGCGCCGGCCTCGCGCCGGACGAGGCGGCGCGCCGGCTGGTGGAGTTCGGCCCCAACCACGTCGAGCGAGCTGGCCGCGAGCACCTGCTGGTCAGCGTTCGCCCGCGAGTTCACCCACTTCTTCGCCATCATCCTGTGGGTCGGCGCCGGCGCTGGCCTTTCGTCGCCGAGCATTTCGATCCCGGCCAGGGCATGGCCCGCCTCGGCGTCGCGATCGTCGGCGTCATCGTCATCAACGGCGTCTTCTCCTTCTGGCAGGAGTACAAGGCCGAGCGCGCCGTGGCGGCGCTGCGCCAGCTGCTGCCGCAGAAGGTGAAGGCGCTGCGCGACGGCGAGATCGTGGAGCTGCTCGCCGACCGACCTGGTGCCGGGCGACGTCGTGCTGCTGGAGGAGGGCGACTTCGTCCCGGCCGACTGCCGGCTGATCGAGGCCTTCGCGCTGCGCGTCAATACCGCGACGGTCACCGGCGAATCGCTGCCCAAGGCGCGCAACGCCGAGCCCAGCGCCGAGGAGTCGCCGCTGTACGCCAAGAACATCGTGCTCGCCGGCACCTCGGTGGTGTCCGGGCAGGCGCGCGCCGTGGTCTACGCCACCGGCATGCGCACCGAGTTCGGCCGGATCGCCCACCTGACGCAGACCGCCGGCGACAGCCGCGTCGCCGCTGCAGCGCGAGATCGCGCGCCTGTCGCGCATCGTGGCGGTGCTCGCCACCGGCATGGGCGTGGCGCTGTTCTTCGTCGGCGCAGGCGCTGGGGCTGCCGTCCTGGGAGAACCTGCTGTTCGCCATCGGCATCATCGTCGCCAACGTGCCCGAAGGCCTGCTGCCGACGGTGACGCTGTCGCTGGCGATGGCGACGCAGCGCATGGCCAAGCGCAATGCGCTGGTGCGCCACCTGCCGGCGGTCGAGGCGCTGGGCTCGACCACGATGATCTGCTGCGACAAGACCGGCACGCTGACGCAGAACCGCATGTCGGTGCAGCGCCTGTGGCTCGGCGGCGGCTTCCTCGACTTCGACGACCTGGCGGCGCGAGCCGCGCCTGACCGCGCGACAACCGCGAGCTGTTCGTCAATGCCGCGCTGTGCCACAACCTGAAGGAGGTCGACGAGCACGGCCGGCGCACGCTGCTGCGGCGACCCGATGGAAATGGCGCTGGCCGGGCATGGGCCGGCAGGTGGCCGGCGACCTCGGCGGCCTACCAGCGCATCGACGAGATTCCCTTCGACACCGACCGCAAGCGCATGTCGGTGCTGTGCGCGACGCCGCAGGGCCGCATGCTCTACTGCAAGGGCGCGCTGGAGACGGTGCTCGCCGCCTGCGACTTCGTGCAGTTCGACGCCGGCATCGCGCCGCTCGACGCCGCGGCGACGGCGCGCCTGCTGGCGGCGCAGGAGCGGATGGCCGACGCCGGGCTGCGCGTGCTGGCCTTCGCCCATTGCGCGGATCGACGACGGCATGCCCGAGCGAGGAGCGCGGCATGATGCTGACCGGGCTGGTCGGGCTGGAGGATCCGCCGCGGCCGGAGGTGCCGGACGGCGATCGCGCGCTGCGCCGCGGCCGGCATCCGCATCATCATGGTCACCGGCGACCACCCGCACACGGCGCTGGCGATCGCGCGCGAGATCGGCCTGGTGAAGAGCGACGCAGCCGGTGGTGATCAGCGGCGACGCAACTGCGCTCGCATGTCGCCGACGCAGCTGCAGCTGGCGCTCGACGCGCAGGAGATCATCTTCGCCCGCGTCGCCGCCGAGCAGAAGATGCTGATCGTCGCAGGCGCTGCAGAAGAAGGGCGAGATCGTCGCCGTCACCGGCGACGGCGTGAACGACGCGCCGGCGCTGAAGACCGCCGACATCGGCATCGCCATGGGCATCGCCGGCACCGACGTGGCCAAGGAGGCGGCCGACCTGATCCTGCTCGACGACAATTTCGCCAGCATCGTCGCCGCCATCGAGGAAGGGCGCGCGGTGTTCGAGAACATCCGCAAGTTCCTCACCTACATCCTGAGCTCGAACATTCCGGAGCTGGTGCCGTATCTCGCCTTCGTGCTGTTCCGCATCCCGCTGCCGCTGACCATCATCCAGATCCTGGCCGTCGACCTCGGCACCGACATGCTGCCGGCGCTGGCGCTGGGCGCCGAGAAGCCCGATCCCGGCGTGATGCAGCCGCCCGCCGCGGGCGCGCGGCGAGCGGCTGCTGTCGTGGGGCTGCTCGCCCGCGCCTACCTGTTCCTCGGCGTGCTGGAAGCCGCGGCGGCGATGGCGGTGTTCTTCTTCGTGCTGGACGCCGCCGGCTGGCACTACGGCGACCTGCCTCGGCCGCAACCGATCCGCTCTACCTGCAGGCGACCACCGCCTGCCTGGCGGCCATCGTGGTGATGCAGATGATGAATGTCTTCCTGTGCCGCCACCCGCTCGAAGTCGTCGCTGTCCTTCGGGCTCTTCAGCAACCCGCTGATCTGCTGCTCGGCATCGCCGCGGAGCTGGGCGTGATCCTGTTCATCGTCTACACGCCGGCCGGCAACTGGCTGTTCGGCACGGCGCCCGTCGGGGCCGAGGTCTGGCTGCTGGCCGCTGGCCTGCGCGGCGCTGATGTGGGTGCGGAGGAGGCGCGCAAGGCGTGGCTGCGGCGGGCACCACCGCACGGGATCGGCCTGAACGTCGGCCCGGTTCGTCGAGCCCGCCGGATGCGCCGGACCTAGCCGGCCACCGGGTGCGCGGGATCGCCACCGGCGGAGCGGACATGGACGTCGCGCTGCGGAAATGGAATGGCGATTCCCGCCGACTCGAGCTTCCGCAGTACGGCGACGCGCAACGCGTTCTGCGCCTGCAGTCCCACGTCGACCGTCGGCACCCAGGCGAGCAGCGTGAAGTTGAGCGCGCTGTCGCCGAAGCCCTTGAACATGGCGCGCGGCGCCGGATTCGTCATGATCTCCGGGACGTCGGCTGCCGCCTCCACCAGCAGGCGCATCACCTGTTCCGGGTCGGAGTCCGGGGCGACGCCGACATCGATGTCGTAGCGGCGCTGGCGGTCGGAGCGTGTCCAGTTCACCACTTCCTTCGACACCAGCTCCCCGTTGGGCACGATGACCTCCGCGCCCTGTCCCGTGCGCACGGTGGAGGAGCGAATGCCGATGCGCGTGACCGTGCCCGACAGCGTGCCCCGCTCGATCACGTCGCCGACGCCGACCGGGCGCTCGACGACGAGGATCAGGCCGGAGACGAAATTGTTGACGACGTTCTGCAGGCCGAAGCCGATGCCGACGCCCAGCGCGCCGGCGAGCAGCGTGACCTTGGCCATGTCGATGCCGAGCGCGGCCAGCGTGAGCGCCGCGCCGATGATGACGATCGCCCAGCGCGTGAAGGTGATGACGGCATAGCCGGCGCCGGGGCGCAGCCCCAGCCTGGGCACGACTTCGCGGTCGAGGATGAAGCCGGTCGATCCGGTCAGAACGACCGTGGCGACGGCGACCGCGAGCGCCGTCACGATCGGCCTTGGCGGCAATGGACACGGTGCCCACTTCCAGCGTGGCGCCCATCAGCGATTGGCCCGCCAGCTGCAGCGTCGGGATGAGGCCGTAGATGCCCAGCGTGACGATCGCGACGCCCGCGACGGCAAGCACGCCGAGGCACCAGGCGCACCGTCCGCAGCAGGGCCGGGTCCGCGTCGCGCGCGCTGCGGAGCCACCGCAGCAGCGGCGAGGCAAGCAGCGCCAGCACCGCGCCATACAGGGCGACGGCCGTCGCCCCGAAGACCAGGCCGAATCCAAGGACGCTGCCCATGCCGGCGCGCAGCGACCGGCCGGTCCCGTGAATCCGAAGATGACGTGGAACGCGGTCACCGCCGCCGCGGCCAGCACGAACAGCGCCGTCGCGCGCACCGCGCCCGGGCTCAGCCACCGAAAGGCCTGCTGCAAGCGCCCGTGGCGCAGGTCGATGGCGACCGGGACGGCGATGCTGGCTGCCTGCAGCAGCAGCAGAACCCGGTCGGCGATCGCGCTGGCCTCGACGACGCCGCGCAAGGGGATCAGCATCGTGGCCAACGCGATCCCGTAGAGCGTCAGCGGAGATGGGCGCCGCCAGGGCGCCGCGCGCCACCATCGCGGCGGGAACCGGAAGGAGCAGGAGCAGCGCCTCGTAGAACAGCGTCGGCGGGTCGGGCGCCAGCCACCACAGCGCCATCAGCGCGATGAGCAGCGATGCGGCGATCGGTCGGCCGTAGGCGCGCTGCGCGGATCCGGCGTCCGGCCCGGCCCCGCGGATGAAGAGCCAGCCCGTTCAGTGCCAGGACGCCGAAGAACAATCCGGCCAGGTACGTTCCGTCGCGCGCGAAGTACGATCTCCAGCAACCGCCACGCCGTGCGCAGCTTCGGCGGCGACGCGATCGAAATGCGCGGGCGCGGCGCGCGAGCTGCCACAGCGAGGACTGCTCCAATTGCCTGCGTCGCGCGCGAATGCGCTCCTCCTGCGCCGCGACGAGGGCGCGCGCGTCGTCGATGCGCGCCCGCAGCGCCACGCGCGCGGTCGAGCGCGAGCAGCACGTCATCCTGGGTCTCGCGGACGCGGGCGCTCGCGCCCTGCAGGCTTGCCTCCATCGATCGCGCGCGCTCGAGGATCGGCGCCGGAACGCGCTGGCCCTCCAGAAGCGAAAGACGCTCCCGCCATTGCGGGCGTCGGAATCGAGCGCGGTGCCGGTCGTGCTCGAGCTGCCGCGCGATGGACCCGAGCTCGTCGACGATCGGTCGACACGTCGCCATGCAGCACCCGCAGCCGGCGAGCCCGGGTGATCGACATCGATCAGCTCGCCGGTGGCCGCCGTGCGTCGCGGCGAGAGCCGCGAACTGCGCCTCCAGCGCGGCGATCCGCTGCGCCAGCTCCCGCCAGCGTCCTGCCTGCTCCAGGCGGGCCAGCGCCGCGCGCTGCAGGTCCTCGCTCGCGGCGATGCGCGCGAGCGGTGTCGGCTGACGGTCGGTGGTGGAGGCTGTCGCGGCCGCTGCGGGGGTCGCGGCCGCGTCCGTCGCCGCCTCGGCGCCGGCGAATCCCGGCGCGAACAACAGCGCGAGCGCCAGCGTCGCCGTCAGCGCCGGCAGCCGGATACGCTTCGCATGCGATTTCATCTCGCTCCCCGATGGTGCATTGTGTCCGATGCCCGGGCCGGCAGCTGAACCCGCTTCCCGGCGTGCACGGACGGGGCATGGCCGACCCGGTCCGCGGCCGGTGAAATCAGCGAGGCGGCGCGCCGGCCGCGCTCCCGCTGGCGGATGGAGCGGCAACGACCTTCGCGCCGACGTCCTTCAGCAGCCGCTGAAACTCCGGCGAGGCGAGGATGATCGTCCCCGCAGCGGCGCGCAGGCGGTCGACCGCCTCGGGCGGCAGGACGAAGGACGTGGGCTGCTGATTCAGGTAGTCGCGCTCCTTCGCATCGGGCAGCGCGGCAAACGACACGTCGATGGCGTAGACCTCCGCCTGCGGCACGCGTATCGCGGCACACACCGGCGAGTCCTTGTTGGTCGAACACCCGGCCAGGTCGCGGATGCTTCCGGTCCTTCTCCCACCGCGCCGCGATGTCCTTCAGCAGCTCGACCGCCTCGTAGGAGTAGTGATCGATCGGCACGCCGGTGGCCTTCAGCAGGATGTCCACCGTGCCGGGCGGCGTCTCCGATTCATCCCAGTTGTACGGGGGCGACGACAGCGAATTGACGACGAAGACGATGATTCTCTTCGCGTGGTCGAGCGGCGTCGGCTGGCCGGCGTCGTGCAAGGCCTCGAGGAATTCCAGCGCGTCGAGCACGCCGCGCATGCCCACGTTGTCGGCCACGCCGCCGTCCACGAGGTGAATATAGGGGCGATGAACGCTGTCGGTGTAGGGTTCGGCATCCTTCAGCTCGCGTATCGCGCGCGCGGCGGGCCGCGGCGGATTCGCGGAGCGCGGTGAACAGCTGGACCCAGGGCGGGCGGCGAAGTTGCAGGTGCCGCCGTAGTTGTTGATCGTGACGGGGGAGAGCACGACCGGCACCGCCGACGACGCGGCGGCCGCGCGGGACAGCCGCACGGCATCGAGATCCGAGCACAGCACATTGAAGATGTTCTGGTTGAAGACCACCCGGCCGCCGGTGCGAGATGTCGGTGGTCGACACCATGATGAACGGACCGTCGCCGCGGTCGAGGTCGCCGTAGGTCGCGCCGTTGAACAGGATCTCGTCGTAGAACTCGGCCGCCAGTTCGGAACGGCCCCAGCCCGTCGACGACAGCTTGCCCCAGTTGCCCGGACTGAGGGCGCGGGCGATGAGCTCGCCCTGAACGTCGCGCTTGAGGAAGCGCTGCTCGTAGTCGGCGAACAGCTTGTCGCCGTAGAGGCCGTAGGCCAGCGCCGTGAAGCTGCCGCCCGACACGCCGGTGATGACGTCGACGGCGTCGAGCAGGCGGCCCTTGCCCTTCGGTGTCGTGACCTCGGTGCGCCGCAGGAACTCCAGAACCCCGTAGGAGAACGCGGCCGCGCGGGTGCCGCCGCCGGAAAAGGCGAGGATGACGAGGTTTTCCTGGCTCTTGAAGTGCTTCTGCCGCGTCTGGAACGTGTACCCGGTGTTCGCGTCCACTTCCTTGAGCGGCGGGTTGACCGGCCGGGTGGCGCAACCGCCCAGCAGGAGCAGGAGGGCAAGCAATGACAACGAAATGCCGCGCGACTGAATTCATCTCTCACCCAAACCGAATCTCTGCTGTCAGCGGGACAACCCGCGCGTCAGGGCGCGGCGACGACGCGATAGTAGACGCCGTTCGCCCCGTAGGCCGGCTGGAACCAGGTATTGCCGTTGAGGTAGTACGTCGTGCCATTCTTGTTGATGGCCATCGACCCCGCCGGCAACGCCGCGTAGTTGACGCCCGTCGACGTAGGTTCCGCCGGCGGAGCACTCGCCGCGGCCACGCCCGTGGCCACACCTGCGCTGTAGGCGGCGCCGGTCGCCGCAGCCGTGTTCGCGCTGCCGGCGGCCACGCCTGCCGCGTAGGCGTTCGAGGTCGCGGCGGCGGTATTGGCCGACGCGGCCGCCGCTCCCGCGGCAACGCCGACGACGGCGCCGGCCGCCGCGGCGCAGCCGGTGCAGGTCGATGCGTAGTAGGGCACGGCGACGGGCGGATGGTAGGCCGGTGGACGCCGCTTCCGGCGGGCGATACGCAGTCGCGCCTCCCGGATACGTGTGCGCGACGCCCGCTCCGGCGGCGCCGTAGGTGCTGCCGCCATACACGTTGGTGTGCTCGGTGCCGCCGCCGGTACGCGTGCGCGGTGCTGCCGCCGTACGTGTTCGTGTGCTCGGTGCCCTCGCCCGCCTCGTGCGAGGAACTGCCGCCGTAGCGGTTCTCGTGGCTGGTCGAGCCCGCGCTGTGGCTCGTGCTGCCGCCGGCGCGGTTGGCGCGAATTCCAGCCGGCCGCCGGACCGGCCCACAGGGCGACTGCGCCGACGATCAGACGCGGTGGTGACCGTAATGGTCGTCTTCATCGCAAACCTCCGATCAGGGTGACTTCGATTGCGGCTTCGCGGCGCCGGCCTTGGCCGGCGACATCTTGACCAGCGGCTTGACTCCCGGCGGCGCCGTGGGAACCGGGTTCGCGAAGGCGATGCGCGGCGCCGCCAGCGCCTTCTGCGACGTGAATGCATCCGGCGCCAGCGCCGAATCGAGCTGCCAGTTCGAAAGCTCCAGCTCGTTGCGCAGCTGCAGCGGATCGGCGGCGTAGACCGCGCGGATTCGCCGCGGCAGCTTGTCGTCGACGCCGATCCAGATCTGCAGGAACACGTCCTTGTTGGCCCACGCCACCATGTCCGTCTTCGTGCCGCCGACCACGCCGGAAGGCCCGATGTAGAACGCGAGGATCGCCCCGTCGGTCAGCGCGACATAGGGGTCGGCCACGAGGAGGTCGGTGAACGGAAAGAAGATGGACGCCGTCTTGTAGGCGGCCACCAGCGCCGCGTCGATGGTCGGCGGCGCGTCGGCGACCGCGACCAGGTTCTCGGCCGGCGCATAGGCCATCATCGCCTTGCCGTCGTAGTAGAACTCGGACGCCGGCCCGTCGCCCGGCATCAGGATCTTCAGCTTGTCCGGCCGCTGCATCGTCACGTCGTAGCGCATCGTGTAGACGATCGGCGGCCCGAGCTTGCTCGGGAACTCGTAGCCGACCGTCGCCGTGAACGTCATCGACTTGGCCGCCGCAAGGCGGGCGCTGGTCGCCTTCAGCAGGTCCATCGCCTTGGGCTCGAGCACCAGCTTGTATGCCGGCGCCGCCGGCTTCTTCGCCGCCGGCTTGGCCGGCCTTCGCCGCCGGGGCGGGCGCTGCAGCCGCCGCGGCGGGGGCCGCGGTCTGCGCGCCGGCCGTCGCCGCCAACATCAAACCGGCGAGGAGCGCGAGCCCCCGCCGGAGTTGCCTCGGATTCATCATCGCAAGCTCCATCCGCCGCAGCGGTCAACGTGGGGGATCAGGGGATCATCCCGCATTCGAACATCTTGTTGACGATCGGCGCCGAGACCTTGTTGAAGAACGCCTGGCGCATCTGCGGATCGCCCTTCAGCGCCTGGATCGCGCGCTGCTCCATCTCCGGCTTCGGCTGGCCCTGGCCCTGCGCCTTTTCCTGCCACAACTGCTCGCAGGTCGACGTCTGGTACTTCTGGATCACCTTGTCGGCGACCCGGTCCATGATCGGGAACTGGGCGTAGGCGATGCCGGCGGCAACCAGCGCTCCGGCTGGCGACGAACAGCGCGATTCGTTTGCTCATGTCGAACTCCTCAGGGTGTTGGAATGGTGGCTCGGCCGTGCGCCCGGGAGGACGATGGTGGTCCCGGAAATTCCGACGCAAGGCGGATTTAAGCACATTTCACGATGCGTCCCGCCAGGGCATCGAACGTGCATGCGGCATCCATGATCGCTACGGCTTGATGTTGCTGTAGGGGCCGCCGGCGCGGTCGTAGGTGTTGCCGAAATTGTCCTGCGTGATGTGCGCGGTGCCGGTCGTGTCCGGGGTGAGGATCAGGTCCTGCTCGAGCACGACTGACCGGAACTTCCAGCCCGCCGGAAGCTTCAGGCGGCTGCCAAGGGTGGCGATCTCATCGAACTTCTGATCCGGGAAGGTGATGAGGCTGAATGACTTCATGACCCACGGGTTGCCGTCAGGGTCATCCAGGACGGATATCCGCGTCCCCTTGTTGAAGCCGAACCTGGTGTGGCGCGTGACGGTGATGTTCTTGTAGTCGGCGGCACCTGGCTCCGTGCTGATGCCTTTCAGGTCCAGCCAGTTCACCCAGCGTGCCTTCATGCCGCCGAAGTCCAGTTCCTTGCCCATCTCGACCTCGATCCAGTCCAGCGTCCAGATGCGGGGGCCGTTCTTGAACACGGCAAGCATGTGGAATTTCTCCGCCATCGCCTTGACGTCGATCTTGTCGAGCAGCGCCGCGGGACAGGAATCGCCGGTGGTGTCGCTGCCATTCAGACCCCAGGTGTTGTAGACGTTCGCCTCCAGATTCTTGGTGATCGCGTTGCCGCCGATGAGGAACATCTCGGTGTAGCGGTGCCCGTACGTTTCCTTGAACGTGTTCAGTTTCGCGCCGGCGCCGTCATTCGGCAGGGTCACGACCAGCTTGGGATACAGGACGATGGCAGCGACGACGATGAGGGCGGCGACGATGCCGAGCATCCACTTGATCTTCTTCTCGTTTCCATGGTTCTCTCCCTGTGTCAGAAAGTTGCGTTGTCGATGGCGGCGCCGCCTTTGCAACGCCCCGTTTGCGCGGTTCGCAGGCATGCCCTGACATGGTTCGGCAGGGCATTGCCGCTACGGCACCGCGCTTCACGGCGGCGGCGTCCAGCTGCCGTCGAGGATCGACGGCGGCGTCTTCCTCGGCGCGTACATCCGCATCACCAGCATGAACTTGCCCTTCGGCGCCGGGAGCCAGTTGGCCTCCTTGTCCTTGCCCGGCGATTCGGCCTGGAAGTACATGTCGACCGAACCGTCGGCGTTCGCGATCAGCTTGTCGCGCTGCGCGAGGTCGTAGCGGTTGAGTCGGATTCGGCACGAAGAAGAAATCGTCGTCGTACATCGTCAGCGACCAGAACGCATCGGCCGGCGGCAGCTTGCCCTTCTCGAAGCGGACGACGTACTTGTGCTTCGCGCCGTCGTAGCCGTCGCCGTTCGCGTCCTTCTGCGACAGCGGGTACACGGCATCCTGCGGGCGGTTCCAGCCGGGACCGAGCAGGTTGGCCATGCCCCGCGTCAGGTAGTCGGTGCCGAAGTTGCCCACGCCCTTGGTGAAGTACAGCCAGCCGTTGGTCGTCTTCGTGCCGCTTCAGCTGCACGCCCATTTCCAGCAGCGCCATCTTCGGGACGAGCTTCGAGCACCTCGCGATCGACGAAATCGAGCTTGCTCGGATCGAACGGCTTGCCCGGAACCAGCCCGATCCGCGCCATCCGCGCGACCATCGGCGCGTCCTGCGCGGTCGGCGGATTGGTCTTCATCAGCTCGGCGAGGCGGTTGAAGTACGCATCGATGTCGAGCGCATTGACCTGCTTGCGCACGCCGGTCTTCATGTCGAAGTTGGCGTCGACGACACCCGGCGGCGGCGTGTACGGCTTGCCGAAAGCCGAGAGCGGCACGACCGAGAACTGTCCTGCAGCGCGTGCACCGCCTTGTAATCCTCCGGCGTGCCGGTGCTGTAGATGCGGCCGAGGATCCAGACCATGCCCGTCGGCGACTTCACCTGCGTGACGCCCTTCGGCAGCGTGCCGGACCAGCCCGGGCCGGTGATCGCGTAGGTCTGCGCCTTGCTGCCCGGTCGTCGCCGGGCTCGCGACCTTGAACACTTCCGACCAGCCGGCGAGCATCGGCACGATGTAGTAGCGGCTGCCCATGTCGGGGATGCCGAGGATCACGGGCTCCTTCGACACGTCGAGCCAGACTTCCGTGTACAGCGTATCGGCGTTGGGCGCGGCGCAGCAGTGGTTGTCCACCGCCGGGTAGCTGCGCATCTGGATCATCTGCCCCATCGGCGCGTGCTCGGCATCCGGCGACGGCGACGTTGGTCTGCTGCATGCGTGCCGTGTCGAAGGTGACCAGCGGATAGCCGAAGATGTAGGCGTCCGTTGCGATCCTCATCGCCTCGACCGCGCCGGGCGGACCTGGATCCGCGGCGACGGCGGCAAGCGGAACGGCAGCCGAGACAGCGAGGCTCAGTGCAGCGACAAGACGTCTCATGTGGTTTACAGCCCTCGGCCGATACGCGCAACGACCGCAGGATAGAACTCCGGCCGCGTACTTGCCGTGCATTTCCGGACAAAGTGCATTTCAGGACTCCGAACGGCTTACCATTCCGATTCCCGTTGACCTGCGTCAATTCGGCGCCGGCCGGTCCGCGCGGGAATGGCACGCACGCAGGCGGCCGGTGCCGACGTCCACGCGGGTTGACCGGCAGCGGCACGACATCGCGAGAGACCGAGATGGAGCCGACACAAGGGGGTGCGCGATCGCAGCGCAGCAGCGAATCCCGGGGCACGCCGCGTGGCGACGTCCGCGTGGGTCCGCTGCGGCCCATTCCCGTCATCCTTGCGGAACACGGAGTCGATCCGGTGCCGGTGCTGGCGTCGGTCGGGCTCCACCCGCGCCTCTTCGACGACCCGGACAACCGGCTGTCCTTCACCACGCTCGGGCACCTGCTCGAGACCTGCGTGAAAGCGACGCAGTGTCGGCACTTCGGGCTCCTGGTCGGGGCGCGGTTCACGCTGGATTCGCTGGGCATCCTCGGCCAGGTGATGCGCAACAGCCCGACGCTTCGCGACGCACTGCGCCTCGCGACGCTGAACATCGAACTCCACGACCGGGCGGCGGCCGCCGCTGACGCTCGACCTCGGGAATTCCCAGGCGGCGCTCGGCTACTCGATCTTCGACGGCGGGACCCCGGCCGCGGACCAGATTCTCGATGGGGCGACCGCCGATCCACTTCCGGATCTTCCGGGAGTTGTGCGGCCCGTCGTGGAAGCCGCTCAGGATCCAGCTGTCCCATCGCCGGCCGAGGAGCATCGCGCCGCTCCGGCAATTCTTCGGGCCGAACCTGGAGTTCGACACCCGGATCTCGGGCGTCGTGTTCGACAGCCGCTGGCTCGATCACCGCATCGCCGGAGCCGATCCCGCCGCCTATGCGGCGATCGTCGCCAGGATCGAGTCGATGGAGGCGCGGGAGCGCGCCCCTTTCGCCGACGAGGTGCGGCGCGCGATCCACGCGCATGCTGTTCAGCGCGTCGGCCTCCACGGCGAGCCTCGCCAACCTGTTCAACATGCACGAGCGAACATTGCGGCGCCGCCTGGGAGCGGAAGGCGCGACCGTGCGCGAGCTCGTGAGCGACGTGCGCCAGGAGCTGGCCCGCCATCTGCTGCGCGACACGACGCTGCCGGTCTCGGAAATCGCCGCCGTCCTGCGCTACTCGGACGTGGCGGTGTTCTCCCGTGCGTTCCGCAGCCGTTCGGGGCTCAGCCCTTCGGAGTGGCGGGCGCTGCATGCGGCGGCGCGTGCCCGGTGAGCCGCAGATCGGCTGCACGCGCTGTGGACGGGAAACCGCCCGCAGGTGACCGGATCGAGGAGTGAAATGCCATGAAGCCTTCAGGTGACGCCGGCGCGCTGCGCCGGCACAAGTACGCGGTGCTCCTGGTCGTGCTGCTGACCGAGCTGACGGTCCAGTCGTTCGGCGGCGCCGCCGTCCCCGAAGGCTCGTGGCGCGACGTGGTCGCCACGGTGCTGGGCGTGGCGATCTTTCTCGTCGTGTTCGAGGACGGCCCCCAGCGCAGGGCAATGGCGGGAGTGCTCGTGGCCTTCATCGCCATCGGCTGGACTCGCCAGGGCCTTCCCGCGGGGCTCGACCACCAAGTCTCGATCGCCTATCAGACGCTGACGGCGATCTTCCTCTGGGCCGCGGTCTGGGTGATCCTGCGCAGCCTGTTCTCGGCGCCGACGGTCGGCGCCGAGAACGTCCTCGGCGCCATCTGCGGGTACCTGATCGCGGGCGCCGGCTGGTCGAGCGTGAACGCGCTCGCCTTCCTGCTGGCCCCGGCCGCGTTCAGCGTGGATCCGCACGTGTCGGCGCTGCTCGCCGACTGGCACGGTCGCGCCGCGCTGTTCTCCTACTACAGCCTGGCGCAGATGCTGACGATCGGCTACGCGGACGTGACCCCGGTGCGCGCGCCGGCGACGACGATCAGCCTGTTCTCCGCGCTGTTCGGCGTCTTCTATACGGCGGTCGTCGTGTCGCAGTTCGTCGGCATGGCGCAGTCGGGTCGCGGCAGGGCTTGAGTGCTGCTTCGGCGGAGCGCGTAGCAGGAGCCGTCGCACTATCGCGCGATGGGGTCAGGCCCGGCCTGCCGACAATCGTGCGACCTCCGCTTCGAGCAGGGCGATGCGCCGGTCGCGTTCCTCGAGCGCCCGCGCGACGTCCGCCGCATCGAAGCGCTGCGGAATGTGCTGAGGGCAGTTGGCGTCCCAGGCCAGCACGCGGAATTCGAGGACCTGCTCGCCGCGTGACTTGCCATCCTCCGGCATGAGCTCGGCGAGAAGCGCGGCATCGTTCTCGACGATGCGCGCCTCCCCCCAGAGCTTGATCCGCCGCCGGTGGGCGTAGTCGATCAGGAACAGGTGGGCCTTGGGGTTCTCCGCGAGATTGCCCTGGGTGATGAACTGGCGGTTGCCGCGCAGGTCGGCGAAGGCGATGGTCCGCTCGTCGCGCACCCGCAGGAAGCCCGGCGGGCCGCCGCGGTGCTGGATGTAGGGCTGGCCGTCGGCGTTCGCCGTCGCGAGGAAAACGCTGGTCTGCGCGGCGATGAACAGGGCGAGCTCGGGCGTGATCGTCGTGCTCCAGCCGTCGCCCTCTTCCATCCGCGCGTACGCCCGGCGCGAGCCCTTCCGCGCCTGGATGGCCTTGACGGCGGGCGTGAAGGCGATGTCGCTGGCGGCACGCAGGTCCTGCGTCGGGTTCTTCGGCGTCATGGGTCGGTCCGGTTCGGGAGGGAGTGGGGTTGGTCGCGACGCCGGATGCGCCGCGAACAGGACGCATCTTGCAGAATTCCGACATGAAAGAAGAATAATCGCCAATCGCAATTCATTGTTCCGATAAAAGGAATAAACGATGGACCGATTCCACCTGATGAACGTCTTCGTCGCCGTGGCCGAGGAGCAGGGATTTGCCGGTGGCGCGCGCCGCCTGGGCCTGTCGCCGCCGGCGGTCACGCGCGCTGTCGCGGCGCTGGAGGATCGCCTCGGGGTGAAGCTCCTCAACCGGACGACCCGCTACGTCCGGGCGACCGATGCGGGGCTGCGCTACCTGGACAGCGCGCGGCGCATCCTGGCGGAGGCCGACGAGGCCGACGAGGCCGCCGCCGGGGCGCACGCCACCCCGCGCGGCCAGCTGGCGGTGACGGCGCCCGTGCTGTTCGGCAACCTGTTCGTCATGCCGGGCATCGTCGAGTTCCTGAACCGGCACCCGGACGTGTCGGTGTCCGCGCTCTTCCTCGACCGCGTCGTGAACCTGCTGGAGGAGGGTCTCGACGTCGGCGTGCGTATCGGCGAGCTGCCCGACTCGTCGATGCGCGCGATCCCCGTCGGGTTCGTGCGCCGCGTCGTCTGCGCGTCACCGCGCTACGTCAAGCGGCATGGCGAGCCGAAGAGGCCCGCCGACCTCGCGCAGCACACGATCATCGCGGCGAGTCCCGTGACGCCGACGGTCGAGTGGCGCTTCGGCGCCGGCAGGCAGGGCGTCACGACCAGGGTCCGGCCCCGGCTGTCCGTGACCAGCAACGACGCCGCGGTCCATGCCGCGCTGCTCGGCTTCGGCGTCACGCGCCTCTTGTCCTACCAGGTTGCCGCGCACCTCGCGGCGGGCAGGCTGCAGCGCGTCCTCGCGCGCTTCGAGCCGCCGCCGCTGCCGATCCACGTCCTGCACCTCGAGGGGCGGCAGGCCTCGGCGAAGGTCCGCGGCTTCGTCGACCTGCTGGTGGACCGATTGCGGGCGGAGACCGCGCTCGCGTGAACCGGCGCGCACGGCCACGACCGCGCGGCGACGGTTCTCTTCCGGTGCATTGCCGGGCTGCAAGCGCTGCTGCGCGCGTTGGACAATGTCACCGCGCGATCGGAGCCTGCTCCGACCTGCGGTCAAGCCTCCAGCAGCGTGTCGGCGGTGATGTGCAGGACCACGTTGCCGCCGACCCGGGCGTGGCCTTCCATGACGGCCTTGCGGATCTTCGGCACGAGCCCGATGACCTTGACCTCGATGTCCACGTCGTCGCCCGGCCGCACCGGGGCACGGAACCGGACCTTGAGCTCGCGCGCGAGGACGCCGGGTCCGGGCAGCCGGGTGGCCAGGATCGCCGAGAAGAATCCGACGAGAAGCACGCCGTGCGCGATGATGCCGCCGAAGCGGGGCGTGGCGTAATCAGGGTCCGTGTGCACCGGGTTGTAATCGCCGGTCACCGCCGCGAAGGCGGCGATCATCTCCGGCGTGATCCGTATCGTCGTGGACGCCGTCTGGCCGACGGCCAGGTCTGCAAAGCGCATGGTCTTTCCTGTGGTGATGGGAGTCGCTTGTGCGACTTCGATCGTACCATCGCGGAAGACCACGACGCGGCCGGCGGACCGTGCGACACCCGTCGGGAGAGCGAGGCACCCGCCCGATGGCGACGAGGGCGCCGCACGGAACCCGGCGCCGGATCGGCACCGCGCCGGGCCCGAACGGAGGATCGAAGCTACCGGCAGGCGGTCCCGGGCTGCACGAACACCTGCCGCGCGATCGCCTTCGACTGGGTGGCGCCGTTCACCGTGTAGGCGAAGGTTGCCGCGTTGCCGTTGGCGAACGTGGCTGTCGCGGTGCCCACGATCGTCTCCGCGACCCGGGTCGTGTCGAACGGCGTCGAATCGAACGGCGGGCCGGCGACGGTGGAGACGTTGCCCGCGTAGATGCCGGAGCCGGTCTTGCGCAGCTCCGCGATCAGCCACCACGGCTTGCCGGCGGCATCGTAGGTGAACCAGGTCGCGAAGACGATGTCGCCCTGGTGGCTGAAATTGACGCCCCAGCCCGGCTCCAGCGCATTCCACCAGAGGTCGGTGAAATTGCCGGCCGCGGCGAGGTCGGCGAGCCCGCCGAACACGCAGACGGGCACCGGCCCGAACGACTGCCGCGTGATCGCCTTGGACTGCGAGACCCCGTTCACCGTGTAGGCGATCGTGCCGTGCTGGCCGTCGGGGAAGGTGGCCGTCATGCTGCCGACGACCGTTTCGCGCACCTGCGTCGAGTCGAACGGCGTCGCGTCGAACGGCGAGCCGACGACCGTGGAAACCGGGCCGGAGTAGCTGCCGTCGGCGTTCCTGTGGAGCTCGGCGATCAGCCACCACGGCTTGCCGGCGGCGTCGTAGGTGAACCACGTGGCGAAGATGATGCCGCCCTGGTGCGCGAAATTGATGCCCCACCCCGACTCGTTCGCGTTCCACCACAGGCCCTGGTAGTTCAGCGCCGGCGTCGGCGCGTCGACCGATGCCGACTGGCCGGCGAAGTTGGTCGCCAGGTTCTTCTTCGTCTCGCCGGTCGCGTACAGGGCGTCGTCGCCGAGCGTCGACAGGGCGCCGTAGGACAGCGAGTCGACGCCCGCGAAATCGACGGTGCCGTTCGCCGTCGGGATGAAGCCGTTCGGGATCACGTAATCGGGCGTGACGAGCCCGAGCGCGACGAAGCCCTGCGTCGCGATCAGGACGTGTCGCCTGGACGTATTGGACCCGGGCAGGTCGTTCGGGAACGTGAACGTCCGGGTGCCGCCGGCGTCGCCGGCGGTCAGCGCGTGGCCGCTCAGGAACTGCTGGCCGTTGGCTCCGATGGCCTCGCGCAGGACGACGAACTGGACGCTGCCGTCGCCGTTCGAATAGACCTCGTCGATCCGGAAGGTGTGAAACGTCGCGAACGACGTGCCGGCGACCAGCAGCGACAGCGTCGCCAGGCAGAACCGCAACAGGTGTTTCATCGCATCCTCCTGCACAGCCGCCGCCTGCGATGCCGTCGAGCGACGGCACTTCGCCTGCCGGGTGCCTGCAGCAAACAGGGGAGGGACGCGGTCTATTCCCGGCGGGACCTCACGCGGCGGCGCGGATCGCGGCGGCCTCGAGCTTCGCCTGCGCGTCGCGCAGGGCCGTGCGCAGGCCCTCCTCGACGACGGGGTGGTAGAACGGCATCTCCAGCGCCCGCGCCACGGTCATCTCCGACTGGATCGCCCAGGCGAGCAGGTGGCCGAGGTGCTCGGCGTCCGGGCCGATCATCTCGGCGCCGACGATGCGGCCGGTCGCGATGTCGGCGTAGACGTGCAGCAGGCCCTGGTTGCGCAGCATCACGCGGCTCCGCCCCTGGTTCTCGAACGAGACGACGCCGGTGACGCAGCGGCCCGGCGCGAGGTCGGCGTGGCGCGTGCCGACGACCGCGAGCTGCGGCTCGGAGAACACGATGCCGAGCGGCGTGCGGCGGGAGGCCGGCCGGACGTCGGGAAAGCGCGCGGCGTTCTCGCCGGCGATCCGGCCCTCGTCGGCCGCCTCGTGCAGCAGCGGCAGGTCGTCGTTGGCGTCGCCGGCGATGAAGATCGGCGCCGCGCCGCACTGCATCGTGCGGCGGTCGAAAACCGGCACGCCGCGCGCGTCGAGCGCGAGCGACGCGTGCTCCAGCCCCAGGCCGCGGACGTTCGGCGCACGGCCGGTCGCGGCGACCACGTAGTCGACGCGGGCCGTGACCTCGTCGCCGCCGGGGCCGCGATGGCGCACCACGACCTGCGTCGCCGTCGCGCTCGATCGAGCGCACGTCGGCGTCGGCGTCGAGCGCGAGCTCGCGCTGGAACGTGCGGATGGCATAGGCGCGCAGCGCGGGATCGCTGAACGGCCCGACGTGGCCGTCGCGGCCGAACATCAGCACCTCGACGCCGAGCCGATGCAGCGCCTGGCCGAGCTCGAGGCCGATGACGCCGGGGCCGAAGATCGCCACCGAGCGCGGCAGGTCGTCCCAGTCGAAGATGTCGTCGTTGACGATCAGCCGGTCGCCGGCCGCCCGCAGGAACGGCGGGATCGACGGCGACGAGCCGGTCGCGATCACGGCGCGGCCGAAGCGGACGCGCGTGTGACCGTCGACGTCGAGCGTGCGCCCGTCGACGAAGCGGGCGCGGCCGCGGACGTGGTCGGCCTCGGGAATCGCCTCGACGCCCTCGAGCACGAAGCCGACGAAGCGGTCGCGCTCGCGCTTGACGCGCGCCATCACCGCCCTGCCGTCGACGCGTCATCCCGCCGTCGAGGCGCAGGCCGAATTCGGCCCAGCGCGCCGGGGCGTGCGCGGCCTCGGCGGCGGCGATCAGCAGCTTGCTCGGCATGCAGCCGACGCGCGCGCAGGTCGTGCCGTGCGGCCCGCCCTCGATGATGACGGCGCGCCTGCCGGCGGCGATCGCCGCGCGGTAGGCGGCGAGGCCGGCGGTCCCGGCGCCGATGACGGCAACGTCGGTGTCGATTGTCTTCATGATGGTCGATCGTTGCGATGGGGGTTGCCGCGTGCGGCCGCCGCGCGAGGCGCGGCCGCCGGGCACGGCGCTCAGGCCGCCTTGCGCGCCCAGGCTTCGAGCGCCTCGAGGCCGCCGATGTGCCGGCCGTTGACGAACACCTGCGGCACGGTCCTCGCGCCGGCGACGGCGCCGACGATGCGGCTCCTCGTCTGGTGCGGCAGCGGGACCTCGGCGTAGTCGTAGCCGAGCTCGGTCAGGAGCGCCTTGGCCTTGGCGCAGGACTGGCAGCCCTCGCGGGTCAGGATCGCGACCTGGTCGGGCGTCTTCGCCTTCGGGTTGACGTACGCGAGCATCGTGTCGGCGTCGGACACCTCGAACGGGTCGCCGGGCTTCTGCGGCTCGATGAACATCTTCTGCACGACGCCGTCCCTGACCAGCATCGAGTAGCGCCACGAGCGCTTGCCGAAGCCGAGGTCCGCCTTGTCGACCAGCATGCCCATGCCTTCGGTGAACTCGCCGTTGCCGTCGGGGAGCAGCACGACGTTGCCGGCTTCCTGGTCCTTCGCCCACTCGTTCATCACGAACGTGTCGTTGACCGAGACGCAGACGATCGCGTCGACGCCGCTGGCGAAGAACGCCGGGGCGAGCTCGTTGTAGCGCGGCAGGTGCGTCGACGAGCAGGTCGGCGTGAACGCGCCGGGCAGCGAGAAGACGACGACGGTCTTGCCGGCGAAGACGTCGGCGGTGGTGACGCTCTTCCACTCGTTGTCCTGGCGGACGCGGAACGTGACGTCGGGGACGCGCTTGCCTTCACGGGATTGCAGCATGATCGTTTCTCCTTGGGGTCGGTGGTTGCGGTTGCGCTTGCGACAGGGCGAATGATGCGGACGGCGCGCCGGCGCATCCAATACTTTGTTAAGATCGCCCCGATAGGCGCGTCCTATCGGCATCCGGCCGGGCGCGCCGGCCCTGTGGAGCGCACGCCCTGCCATGACCCTCACCGAGCTCAGGTACCTCGTCGCCGTCGCCCGCGAGCGCCACTTCGGCCGCGCCGCCGAGCGCTCGTTCGTCAGCCAGCCGAGCCTCTCCGCCTCGGTGAAGAACATCGAGGACGAGCTCGGCGTGCAGGTCTTCGAGCGGGGCAAGGGCGAGGTGCTGATCACGCCGATCGGCGAGGAGATCGTCGCGCAGGCGCGGCGCGTGCTCGACGAGGCCGAGCGCGTGAAGACGATCGCCAGGCACGGCCGCAATCCGCTCGACGGGCCGCTGCGGCTGGGCGTCATCCACACGATCGCGCCGTACCTGCTGCCCGGACCTCGTGGCGGCGCTCGCGCGCTCGGCGCCGAAGATGCCGCTCGACATCGAGGAGAACATGACGGCCAGCCTCGACGGCATGCTGCAGGGCGGGCTGATCGACGCGGCCATCGTGGCGCTGCCCTTCGCCGCGCCCCGCGTCGACGTGCTGCCGCTGTACAACGAGGCGTTCCGCGTGATCGTCCCGGCGAAGCACGCCTGGGCCCGGCGCAGGACGATCCGCGCCGACGAGCTCGCCGGCGAGAACCTGCTGCTGCTCAACGTCGGCCACTGCTTCCGCGACCACGTCCTCGACGCCTGCCGCGAGTTCGCGCGCCCGCCGACGCCGGGCAAGCAGGGCAACTCGCTGGAGACCATCCGCAACATGGTGATGTCGGGGATCGGCGTGTCGGTGCTGCCCGCCACGGCGCTCACCGCCAGGTACGCGAATCCGCTGGTGCGGGCGATCGACTTCGCGCCGCCGGCGCCGAGCCGGCGCGTCGTCATCGCGACCCGGCAGGGCTTCCCCCGCCCCGCGGCCATCGCGGCGGTGGCGGCGGCGATCGCGAAGCTCAACCTGCCCGTCGAGCCGGTCGCCGCCGTCTAGGGCCCGGCGCGGGCTCGGCGTAAGATACCGGCTTTTCGCCGACAGGCAGGGCGCCGCAATGCGCCGCGCGATGTGCGCGGTCCCGGCGGCGCCCCAAACGGACGAGGTGACGATGAACCGCGTGCACAATCGAATCGTGACAATGATCGCGGCGGCCGGCCTTGCCGGCGGCGCCGCCTGCGCCTTCGCTGCCGACGGGGCGAAGTGGTCGTACGGCGGCGCGACCGGCCCGGCGAACTGGGGCAAGCTCGACAAGGACTACGCGGCCTGCGCGAAGGGCGAGATGCAGTCGCCGATCGACATTCCCGACGCCAAGGTCAGGAAGGGCGACCTGCCGCCGCTGCTCTTCAACTACCAGCCGGGCCCGCTCGCCGTCGTCGACGACGGCCGCATGATCCAGGCCAACATCGCGCCGGGCAGCTTCCTCTCCGTCGACGGCAGGCGCTACCAGCTGACGGCGATCGAGTTCCACAAGCCGAGCGAGATCAAGGTCAACGGCAAGGGCTCCGAGATGGCGGCGCACCTGCTGCACAAGGACAAGGACGGCAGGATCGCGGTGCTCGCCATCCCGCTCGTCCAGGGCAACGAGCAGCCTCTGGTGAAGTCGCTTCTCGCCAACCTGCCGGTGACCAAGGGCAAGGAGGTCGTCGTCGACGCGGTGAAGATCAACGCGACCGCGCTGCTGCCGGCGGCCAAGGGCTACTACGCGTTCACCGGGTCGCTGTCCACGCCGCCGTGCACCGAGAACGTCAACTGGTACGTGCTGCGGACGCCGGTGCAGCTCTCCGGCGAGCAGATCTCGCGCTTCGCGAAGGTCTATCCGCAGAACGCGCGCCCGACGCAGCCGCTCAACGACCGCGACATCGTCGGCACTCCGTAGCGGAACCGATGAACCTCGCGGCCGTCGAGATCAAGGCCTTCGTCCCGGCGCTCGACTTCGAGGCGTCGAAGGCTTTCTACCGGACGCTGGGCTTCGAGATTCCCTGGTCGGACGAGGAGCTCGCGTACGTTCGTCACGGCGACACGAGCTTCCTGCTGCAGGCGTTCGACCACCCGGCGTTCGCGACGAGCTTCCAGATGCACCTGCTCGTCGAAAACGTCGACGACTGGCACCGGCACGTCGTCGCCTCGGGGGTCGCGGAGCGCTACGGCGTGAAGGTCGGAGAGCCCGGGAACCAGCCTTGGGGGATGCGCGACTTCACGCTCTTCGATCCCTCCGGCGTGCTCTGGCGCGTCGCTCAGAACATCCCGCCGCGTCCGCGTTGAGGCGCTCGCCCGCGCTGGCGGCGGCGCCGCGTCCCGGGCCCCGCCGAGCGGCCGGTCACGCCGCCTGTTCGCGTTCAGCCCGGCCCGCGATCGGCGCCACCGACGACGTGCGCGGGGGCGAGGTCGAGGATGGCCGCGAACAGGCGGCGGAACTCCCCGTCGATGTCGACGCTGAAGCGCGGGTCGCCGTTCTCGGAGAAGGCGCGCAGGATCTCGGCCCAGTCCTCGGCCGTCAGGTGCTCCTGCGCGGCCGGGAGGATGACCTTGCGCTCGAGGTTCATGTGCCGCCACTGCGCCTCGGCGAACTGCTCCACCGCGGCGGCGAAGGCGGGCATTCCGGCGGCCGGATCGGCCTCCCAGGCGGCGAGCGTCCACTCGAGCTCGGCGACCTGCCCGTTGCCGGCCACGTGCTGGAGCTGCAGCTCGTCCAGCGTGTCGTCGAATTCCGCCGTCCGCTCGCGCAGCTTGCGGAACAGGTAGGCGTCCTCCTTCGGGTGATGCAGCGTCTCGGGGAACGCCTTGATGTAGTGGAGCATCGCCCGCAGCAGCGCGAACGGCGGCGGCGCCGACGCGATGCCGGCGTCGCGCACGACGTGCTCGAGGCCGCGGATCACCGCGGCGAGCGAATGGTGCTCGTCGTCGATGATCGCCGCCGCCGCCACGTTCGCCGGCGGCGCGGCATTGCCCTCGACGGACGACACCAGCACCGGGATCGTCGCGTGCTGCAGGACCTTCGCCGTCTGCGAGCCGAGCATCAGGCCCTTCAGGCCGCGCCGGCCGTGCGACGCCATGAAGATCAGGTCGCAGCCGCGCGCCTCGGCGGCATCGAGGATCGCCTCGTGCGGCCGGTCGCTGGTCACCGTCAGCGAGTCGCACACCACGCCCGCCTCCAGCGCCGCGACTTCGGCCTTGGCCAGGATCGCGCGCGCCTCGCCCGCGACACCGTCGGTCGACGTCGGCGGCGGCATCCCGCGCTCCAACGCGCCGGCGCGGCTTCCGCCGCGGTGCGCCCTGGCGTGGAAGAACGTGACCTGCGCGCCGATCGTGCGCGCGAGCTCGACGGCCCGCCTGGCCGTCTGGTACGACAGCTCGGAGTCGTCGAGCGGAACCAGCAAGTGGCGATACATGGGGTCTCTCCTGCGCAATGCGTCCGGGGCGCGCGAGTCGACGGCTATCGCTCGGCCGGCGATTCGACCGCGGGCGCGGCTTCGTGCCGGCGCGGCAGCCTCCGCCGGATCCACCCGATCGCGTCGTCGACGTACGTGTACACGACCGGCACGACGAGCAGCGAGAGGAACGTCGACGTGATCAGCCCGCCGATGACGACGATCGCCATCGGCGCGCGGAAGCTGGGGTCGGTCCCGGCGCCGATCGCGATCGGCAGCATGCCGGCGCCCATCGCCACCGTCGTCATCACGATCGGCCGCGCGCGCTTGCTGCACGCGTCGTAGAGCGCCTCGAGCCGCGAGCGGCCGTGGTCGCGGCGCGCGAGGATCACGTAGTCGATCAGCAGGATCGAGTTCTTGGTCGCGATGCCCATCAGCATGACGAGCCCGATCATCGACGGCATCGACAGTGCCGTCCCGGTCACGAACAGCGCGAGGAACGCACCGGGCACCGACAGCACCAGGGCGACCAGCACCGTGACCGGCTGCACGAAGTCGCGGAACAGCAGCACCAGCACGATGTAGATGCACAGCACGCCGGTCGCCATCGCCAGCGCAAAGCTGCCGAAGAGCTCGGCCATCGCCTCGGCGTCGCCGACCGTCGTCAGGCTGACGCCCGGCGGCAGGCTCACGAGGCCCGGCAGCGCGCGCGCCAGCCGCTCGACCTCGCCCAGCGGCTGCCCGTTCAGCTCGATCTCGAAGTTGATGTTGCGCATCCGGTCGTAGCGGTCGATCTGCGCCGGCCCGCTGTCGATCGCGAGCGACGCGACGTTGGCGAGCGTCACCGGCCCGCGCCGGCCGGGCACGGTCAGCCGCTCGAGCAGCGCGAAGTCCTGCCGCGCCGCCGGCGGCAGCTTGACGACGATCGGCACCTGCCGCTGCGCGAGGTTCAGCTTCGCCACGTTCTGGTCGTAGTCGCCCGACGTGGCGATCCGCAGCGTGTCGGCGATCGCGGCCGAGCTGCACGCCGAGGTCGGCCGCGCGCGCGAAGTCCGGGCGCACGACGAGCTCGGGCCGCACCAGGGAGGCCGACGTCGTGACGTTGCCGATGCCCGGCAGCGTGCGCAGCTCGCGCTCGACGACGCGGGCGTGCGCGGACAGCAGCGGGCCGTTCTCGCTCGTCAGCACCAGCACCAGCTTCTCGGCCGAGCCGCCGAAGCCGACGTTCATGCGCACGCCGGGAATGTCGGCGAGCGCCTCGCGCAGCTGCCGCTCGACCTCCTGCTTGCGCACGCCGCCGCGCTCGCCGCGCGGCGTCATGTTGATCGTCAGCGTCGCCTTGCGCGGCTCGGCCGCGCCGCGCGGCGCGAACGGGTCGGAGCCGGCCGCGCCGCCGCCCACCGCCGTGTAGACGAGCTTCACGTGCGGATTCTTCTGCACGATCTCCCGCGCCTGCTCGGCGACGGCCAGCGTCTGCTGGTACGTGCTTCCCGGCGGCAGCGACAGGTAGACCTGCGTCTGCGACAGGTCGTCGGGCGGCAGGAAGCCGGTGGGCAGCAGCGGCACCAGCGCGAACGAGCCGAAGAAGAACGCGGCCGCGCCGAGCATCGTCATGATCCGGTGCCGCCCGCACCAGCCGGCCCACCCGAGATAGACGCGCAGCCACCGCGCCTCGCCGTGGTCGGCGCGCGGCGGCCGCAGCAGGTACGCCGCCATCATCGGCGTCAGCATCCGCGCGACGACCAGCGAGAAGAACACCGCGATCGCCGCGGTCCAGCCGAACTGCACGAAGAACTTGCCCGCGATGCCGCTCATGAACGCGGTCGGCAGGAACACCGCGATCAGCGTGAAGCTGGTCGCGATCACCGCGAGGCCGATCTCGTCGGCCGCCTCCATCGCCGCCTGGTAGGGCGTCTTGCCCATCCGCAGGTGGCGCATGATGTTCTCGATCTCGACGATCGCGTCGTCGACGAGGATGCCGACCACCAGCGACAGCGCGAGCAGCGTGACGACGTTGAGCGAGAAGCCGAGCACGGCCATCGCGCCGAACGCCGGGATGATCGACAGCGGCAGCGCGGTGGCCGACACCAGCGTCGCGCGCCAGTCGCGCAGGAACAGCCAGACGACGATCACCGCGAGGACCGCGCCCTCGAGCAGCAGCCACATCGAGCCGCGGTAGTTCTCCTCGACGGGGTCGACGAAGTTGAAGGCCTCGACGATCGCGATGTCCGGGTGCTCGGCCTTCAGCTTCTCGAGCTCGGCGCGCACGCCCTGCGCGACGTCGACCTCGCCGGCTCCGCGGCTGCGCACGATCTCGAACCCGACGACCGGCCTGCCGTCGAGCAGCGCCGCCGAGCGCTGCTCGGCCACCGTGTCGCTGACGGTCGCGACCTGCCCCAGCCGCACGTGGCGGCCGTCGGACAGCGCGATGTCCATCCGCTCGAGCTCCGCCGCCGACTGCACGGTGCCGATCGTGCGCACCGACTGCTCGACGCCGCCGACGTCGGCACGGCCGCCGGAGGCC
Organism: uncultured beta proteobacterium; assembly: GCA_963832705.1. Taxonomy (GTDB): domain Bacteria; phylum Pseudomonadota; class Gammaproteobacteria; order Burkholderiales; family Casimicrobiaceae; genus CAIWHR01. The sequence continues at coordinate 47,456 of CAWHVP010000017.1, forward strand.
TCCTGCTGCGTCTGCCGCAGCTGGCGCGAGATGTCGGCGGCGGTCGCGTCGAGCGCCAGCATCCGCGCCGGGTCGAGCTCGATGCGGATCTCGCGGTCGACGCCGCCGACGCGGGACACGGCGCCGACGCCGCGGACCGAGAGCAGCCGCTTGCTCACGCTGTTGTCGACGAACCACGACAGCGCCTCGTCGTCCATCCGGCTCGACGCGACCGTGTAGGTGAGGATCGGCGAGCCGGCGAGGTTGACCTTGGCGACGACGGGATCGCGCAGGTCGCCGGGCAGCAGCGACCGGATCCGCGACACCGCGTCGCGCACGCCGTCGAGCGCCTCCTGCGGCGGGACCTCGAGCCGGAACTCGATGGTGACGATGGCCGTGTCGGCCTGCACGGTCGCGTAGATGTGCTTGACGCCCTGCAGCGTCGCGACCGAGTCCTCGATCTTGCGCGCGACGTCGGTCTCCATCTGCGCCGGGCTCGCGCCGGGCAGCGCGGCGGTGACCGTCACCATCGGCAGGTCGATGTCGGGGAACTGCTGGATCTTCATCGCCCGCATGCCCATGACGCCGATCAGCGTCAGCAGCAGGAACAGCAGGACCGCCGGCGTCGGGTTGCGGATCGACCAGGACGAGACGTTCACGGCTTCGTTCCCCGCGGCGGTGCCCGCGACGACGCGGACCGGGTCGCCGTCGGCGAGAAATCCCGTGCCCGTCGCGACGACCTCGGTCTTCGGGTCGAGCCCGCCGGTGATCTCGATGCGGTCGCCGGCGCGGCGGCCGACCGATGACCTTCGTCTGCACGACGCGCTGGTCGGCGTCGAGCCGGAAGACGTAGGAGAAGCCCTCGCGCTGGACGACGGCGGTCTGCGGCAGCGACAGCGCCGTCGCGCGGCCGAGGTCGAACTCGCCGCGGGCGAACATGCCGGCGCGCGCCGGGCTGCCGCCTCGCGTCGGCAGGTCCACGTAGACGATCGCGTTGCGCGTCGCCGGATCGACGGTCGGCGCGACGGTGCGCACGCTGCCGCGCACTTCGGCGCCGCCCGGCAGCTGCACCTTCGCCGGCATGCCCGGCACCAGGCGGCCGAGCTCGGCCTCGGGGACTTCCGCCCGCCACTCGAGCCGGTTGCCGCGGATCAGGCGAAAGAGCTCCTGGCCGGGCTGCGTCTGCGAGCCCACGGTCGCCGTGCGCGCCGAGATCGTGCCGTCGTCGGGCGCGACGACCTGCGTCTGCCCGAGCCGCAGCTCCTCGGCCTGCAGCCTGGCGCGGGCCGCCGCGAGCCGAGCCGCCGCCGTCTGCTCCAGCGTGGCGGTCTGGGTGGCCGCCTGCGGGCTGATGAAGCCCTTCTCCGCGAGGTCGCGCGAGCGGGCCGCGTTGGTCCTGGCCTCGGCCAGCACGGCGTCGGCCTCGGCGACCGCGGCGCGCACCTGCGCGAGGTCGGTCTGCACGGTCTCGGGGTTGATCCGCGCGAGCAACTGGCCCTTCTTCACGACGTCGCCGACGTTGACCAGCACTTCGGTGACGCGAAAGCCGGCGAGCTCGGTGCCGATCACCGCTTCCTGCCACGCCGTGACGTTGCCGCGCCCCGCCAGCGTGCGCGGCCACTCTTCGCGCTGCGGCGTGATCAGCGTGACCGTCAGCGCGGGACGGACGCCGGTCGCCGGCTTGGCCGCGGGTGCCGCGGGGATTCGCCGCGGGCGAGGCGGGCGGGGCGGCATCTGCCGGGAGAGCGTCCACAGCGCGGCGGCGCCGGCCGCGAGGACGACGGCGCCGGCGACGGCCCAGCGGACGAGTTTGGGTCTTGGTTCTGGCATCAGCGGAGGTCGGGAGTTTCGGGAGCGTCGGGTGCGGACCGCGAGTCGGTTATGCTAACCCGATCGCGGCAATCCACGGAGAAGCAAGGCATGGCGACGACACGTTACCCGACCCGCGCGACGATCACCGAGGTCGGGCTGCGCGACGGCTTGCAGGCGGAACCGAGCTTTGTCCCCACCGCGACCAAGGTCGAATTGATCGACGCGCTGATCGCCGCCGGCGTCCGGCATTTCGAGGCGACGTCGTTCGTCTCGCCGCGCGCCGTGCCGCAGCTCGCCGACGCCGCCGACGTGCTCGCCGCGCTCGGGCACCGCCCGGGCGTGACGCTCGCCGTGCTCGCGCCCAACCGCAAGGGCATCGAGCGCGCGCTCGCCGCCGGCGCCGACGAGGTCGTCGTGTTCCTGTCGGCGTCGGAGACGCACAACCGCAAGAACCTGAACCGCGACATCGCGCGCTCGCTCGACGACATGCGCGAGGCCGCCGAACTGGTGCGCGGCACGTCCACGCGGCTGCACGGTGCGATCGCGACGGCGTTCGGCTGCCCGTTCGAGGGCGACATCGCGCTGGAGCAGGTGGTGACGATCGCCGCCCGCTTCGCCGACCTCGGCTTCGCCGGCATCACGCTCGGCGACACCACCGGCATGGCCACGCCGCCGCTGGTGCAGCTCACGGTCGCCGAGCTGCAGCGCCGCCTGCCGCAGCTGCCGATCACGCTGCACTTCCACAACACCCGCGGTCTCGGGCTGGTCAACGTCATGGCGGGGCTGGAGATGGGCATCACGGCATTCGAGTCGTCGCTGGGCGGCATCGGCGGCTGCCCGTTCGCGCCCGGCGCGACCGGCAACGTCTGCACCGAGGATACCGTGCACCTGCTGCACGAGCTCGGCATCGAGACCGGGATCGACCTCGACGCGCTGCTCGGGGCGGCGCAGCGGCTCGAGCAGGCGCTCGGGCGCAGGCTTCCCGGGCAGGTGCTGCGCGCCGGGCCGCGCCTCACGCGCTACGCGGCCGAGGCGCAGTGCGCGGCGGTCGGGTGAGGGGCAGGACCGACCGCGGGACCCATCGTCGGCAGGCCCGTCACCCCACAGGGATCTGCATCAGGTCCTCACCGATGATCAACTCTCCTGCGAACCCCTTCACCCCGAGCAGATGCGCGAGGGGCGCGTTTCCGGGAACGATGTGGCTCAGCACGAGCTTGTCGACACCGGCATCCTGCGCGACCGCCCCCACGTCGCCGATCAGCGTGTGCGCCGTCTCGAGGTGGGTCACCAGCGCCTCGGTGGCCTGGTCCCAGGTGCCGGGCGGGCCGAACGTCGCATCGATCCAGGCCGGGTCGATGACCTCGTGCACCAGGATGTCGGCTCCCGCCGCGAGGCGCTGGAGGTTGCCCCGCGTGTCCGGCCCGGTATCCCCCGAGAACACCACCGATCCGTCCGCGGTGTCGAACCGAAACGCATAGGACGGAAACACCTGGTGGTGGTCGACCAGGATCGCGTGCACGACCACATTGCGGTCGCGGAAGATCTCGAACGGCGCCATCTGAACGCAGGGCGTCTTGTTCGGAGACTTGAAGCCGGGCAGATGCCGGGGCAGGACGATGTCGTGGACTTCGAACAATTTGGTGAAATCGGGCCACCCATTGTCGCGCGTGAAATCGTTGATGGCCTGGGCATAGGCCTGCCACAGGTAATCGGTCATCTCCACCGTGCCGGGCGTGGGGTTCCGCGGATTGACCACGGGAACGCGCAGCTTGTAGATGTCGGCCTCGAGTTGTCCGCGGTTGCCCGGACCGTACACCTGCACGGGGACGGCCGGCTCGTTCGGGTCGAGGGAGCTGCCGATGCCCGCACTGTAGCCGCACGTCAGGATCGCCGGGTAGTCGGTCGTGTGGTCCATGTGCAGGTGCGTGAAGAAGATCGCCTTCAGGTTCAAGAGGTAGGTCTGGTACCCGGCCTGGACGCCATCCGCGTTGAAGGTGCCGACATTGAAGGCCTGCGCCAGGCGCTGCGCCGATCCTTGCCCGAGGTCCACGATGTACATCGCGTCCCCGACGACCAGGGCGGATGAGGCACTGGCCCGTTCGGGCCCGCCCGCGCCGGAGGGATTAACCGGCCACCAGGTCGGCCCGCCCGTGGTGCCGAGCAGCACGAGCTTCGTGTGGGCATCGCCCGCGAGGTTCAGGGGCGCGGCTACCGGAGCCGGCGCTGCGTGCGCGCCGGCACCCGCCCCCATCATGATCGGGGCCGCCGCAAGGGTTCCGGCCTGCCTCAGGAATTCCCTGCGTGAAATGGCATGTCGACAGGCTTCGCTGATGAGGCACATGGCGCATCTCCAGATCGAGGCGCCGTCGCTCGAGGACTCACCGAAGTACCTGCCGGCGGGGTAAAGCAGCCCCCGTCGGCGACCTGGCTCATCGTCGCCGACCGACGCGCTGTTGCAATGACCCTGCCTGTCCATCATCGACCCGCGCCCGCCGGGCCATCTTGACCGCCGTCAACTCCGTGAAGTTCGTTCCGGCCATCGGGATTGCCCGGCGAAGGCCCCTCGCGACAGCGAGTCGCGATTGCGCCTGCGAAGCCTAGAATGGAAGTGCCGACGGGGATTCGCAGGAGGTTCCATGGGGCGTTCTTTCCATACACTGCTGCTGGTGGCCGTTTCGCTCGGGATGCTCGGCGGTTGCGCGTCGCGTCCGGTCAACCCGCCCCTATCGGAGGTCGATCAGAGCACGGGCTATCGGTACTCGACGCGCGTCGCGTATTCCAGGGATCCGCAGAACCTCGTCGTTCTCGCCTTTTCCGGCGGCGGGATGCGCGCTGCGGCGTTCTCCTACGGGGTATTGGAAGCGTTGCGGCCCATCGTGCTCGTTGGTCCGAAGGGAGGCAGCATCCGGATGCTCGACGAGGTCGACGTCATCACCGGCGTATCCGGCGGCAGCTTCACGGCGCTGGCTTACGGTCTCTACGGCGAAAGGCTGTTCGACCTCTACGAGACGAGCTTCCTCAAGCGCGACGTGCAGGGCGATCTGATCCGGCGGGTCCTCAGTCCCGCGAGCTGGGGCGACTGGGGGCGGTCCGAGACCGCCGCGAAATATTTCGACGAGATCCTGTTCCATGGGGCGACCTTCGCCGACCTGGACCGCGGCAACGGCCCGTGGATCGTCGCATCGGCGACGGACATCGCGAACGGCGCGCGCGTGGCGTTTCACCAGCCCATGTTCGATGTTCTCTGCTCGGACCTCGATGCCGTGCCGCTGTCCCGTGCCGCTAGCCGCATCCTCGGCCGTGCCGACGGTGTTCTCGCCGGTGACCCTCAATAACTACGGCGGGTCGTGCCACTTCAGCATGCCTCCGTTTCTTACGGTGTTTTCGGATCCGGCGACCCGGCCGCGGCCTGCAGCCCGCGTCCTGACCCGCATGCAGGACGTGTTCGTTCTACGAGGACGGCGCCCGCCGACCCTACATCCACCTGCTCGACGGCGGTCTTTCGGACAACCTGGGGATGCGCGCGGTCCTGGAGACCGTCGAAGACCTGGAAGCGCTGAGCCTGATCGGGAGGCCGACGCCGCTGGATCACGTGCGCCGGATCGTCGTATTCATCGTCGACTCGCGATCGAATCCGAAGACCGACTGGTACGAGAGCGAGCATCACCCCGGTGAGATCGCGCTCCTGATCAAGGCGGCCGGGGTGCCCATCGACCACTATTCGTACGACACCGTCGAAGCGCTGAGGGACATCATCGCGCGGTGGCAGACGATGCGCCGGCTGCGGGAGTCGCCGGCGTTCGACCCGGGCAGGGACCCGGAAGCCGCGAAACTCCTGCGGACGCCGAACATCGACCTCTACGCCATCTACGTCGCCTTTGCGGCGCTCAAGGACGAGGCGGAGCGCGACTACCTGAACGACCTGCCGACGTCGCTGGTACTGTCGCCGGAAGCCGTCGACCGCCTGCGCGCCGCGGCCGCGACGATCATCCGCGACTCGCCCGACTTCAGGCGGCTGCTCGAGGACGCGGGGGCCAGGATTGTCATTGAGCCGGCTGCCGGCGAGCCGCCCGCGCCGCGTGCGAACTGAAAGCAGGGTCCGCCCACCCGCCTCGATCGCGGCGAGGTCGACTCAGCGCCTGGCTTCCCGGAGCAGCACAGCGCGTGCCGAACCTGCCGTGTCGGGAAAATCGGCGAATACGCCATCGACGCCCAGCCGGAAGAACTGCAGGTACTCCGCCTGCGGGTCCCCCCGATAGTCGAACGCCAGGCGTCGTTTCTCGTTCCGGAACGTGAAGACGTGCACGAAGAGGCCGGCCTTGTGCGCGTCCGCCACCAGCGTCGTCGCCGGCTGAGTCGAGGCGTCGCGCAGGTCGATCCTGCCGTCGCCGTCGACATCGACCAGACGCCCGGCCGCATCCAGGCGGCCCTTCACCGGCACGATGTACGGCTTCCACGGCCCGATCCCGTCGGCATAGGTCTTGATCTCGGCCAGGCCCGCGGGAGTGACCATCGCAGCGAAGAGCCGCGGGTCGCCCGACCTTGGCCCAATCGTAGGGGCGGTCGAATGGCATCTTGTAGGTGATCGCGCCGGTCTTCAGGTCGATGTCGTCGCCGTCGACGAGCTGCACCATTCGGGTCTGCAGGCCCTTGGCGCGCATTTCCCTGAGGCTGCCCGGCTCGAAGCTCTGGACCAGGACCGGGGCCGACCGACTGTTCCAGCCGGCGGCTTCGAGCGCCGCGATCAGCCTGCCTTCGAGCGGAAGTCCCAGGTCGCGATGGTAAGTGGGGTTCTTGGTCTCGGGGTAGATCGCGATGGTGCGTCCCAGCCTTGCGCTCTGCGCCTTGGCGAGAGCGATGATCTCCTGCAGCGTCACGATCCTGAACTTGCCGTCGTTCTGCCGGGGCCGTTCCGGATCGGTGACCGTCGCGCCCAGCGTCTTGATTTCCGCCAGCGTGAAGTCGTGGGCGAACCAGCCGGTCTGCTTCTCGCCATCCACCAGCCAGTCCACGCGCTTGCGGCTGGCGAATTCGGGCCGGCTCGCGACATCGGTGCTGACGGCGAGCTCGGCATCGTGCCGGGCGATCAACACGCCGTCCCTGGTCGATATCAGGTCGAACTCGATCACGTCGGCGCCCTGATCGATGGCCAGCTGGAAGGCCTCCAGGGTTTCCTCGGGAAGATAGCCCGAGGCGCCCCGGTGCGCGATCACCAGCGGCGGCCGGCCGTCGAGCGTGGGCGCGGACGCCTGGCCGGCGGCATTCGCCACGCCTCCCTGCGCTGCGACCGCGCCTGCTGCAGTCACCGCCAGCGCCAGCGTCATGCCGCGCAGGCTCCTGCGAAAGTCGGTCATCCTGCGCATGTCCGTCATGTTCCCGGCGCTGTACGACTGCCGGCGAGCCGCGCGATGACGAACGGCATCACCGCGAACAGCGCCAGCATCGCCAGATAGACACTGCCGGAGACCGGATCCCGGCTGGCGACATACTCGGCCAGCGTCCGATCCTGGAGAGACAAGGCAAGCACGACTTCGGCGGCGACCAGCAGGCCCAGCGCAAGCAATCCGGCGCCCAGGCGGGGCAAAGCATCGGCGGGGAGGCTGAAACGCCTGGTGATGAATCGCGCCGCCAGCAGTATCACGACGAACATGAATGGCATTTCGATGAGTTCCGCTGCTCGTTCGCCAAGGCGCGGCACCAGAAAGGGTACGCGTATCGACCCGAGGACGAAGCCTGCGCCGAATGCCAGCGCGAAGTACGTCACGCCTGCCTTGACGGTTCGGGCGAGAAGATTGCTCATTGCTCGGTCATCGGCTGCGAGGCCGTCCGGATTCAAGCCAGCACCGCCTGCACCGGACGACGCAGTGAGGAAGGGAGCTTCGGACCCCGTCCGAAACGGACGACAAGATCGGGCCGGTGCGTTCCGACACCGAGGAAGGCGGCAAACTGCGGCCGCAGCGCCGGCACCTCCACGGGCTGATTGAGCATCGCATTGCGAATGCCCAGCGCAGCCGACTGGAGCGCGAAACGCTGGTAGCAGCGCCCGACGTCGATCCACCGGGCCGGCCCCGGGGTGTCCGAGACGAATACCGCGATGCCGGCCGAGCTTCGCACGTGCTTCGCGTAGGCATGGCTCGGTTCTCTTTTCAGCCTGCCCTCTGGATCCCGTCGAGAAATGCCAGCATCGCCGTCAGTACCGGTGTCTGTCCCGGGTCTTCCAGGTGCAGCAGGTGACCCACCCCGTTGATGGACACGCATTGCGCGTTGCCGCAATGGCGCTGCAGCCAGGCGATCTCGTCATCGGTCATCACGGCGCCCCGCCGGGTCTCCCCGCGCAGGAACAGGATCGGGCACGCGAGCCGGGACAGGATCTGCTTGGCGTCGTAGCCCGCGTGGAAGCCTTCGAAGTCGTCGAGCAGGTTGTCGAAAAAGCCGGGGTCGAGCTGCCACAGGCAGCCGGCGAAGAACAGGATCCACGTGCTGGTGACGACCGGAGTGTCCCGGTACGCGTCCGCCAGGGCGAAGGCCAGGTCCTGTTCCGACTGCGCGGCGCGCTTCAGTTGCAGCCAGAGACCGAACATCGCCCGGCTCGAATCGATCACGTTGCGGTAGCTTTCCCGGGTGATGGGCACATCCTCGATGATCAGCCCCCGCACCAGGTCCGGGCGCCGCGCGGCGACCATCAAGGCAACGACGCCGCCGATCGAGTGACCGACCAGAACGCCAGGCGCGTTCAATCGCTCGACGAACTCGGTATTGTCGTCGGCAAAATCGGCGAGCCGATAGCGACCGGGGACCCAGCCCGATCGACCATTGCCCCGAAGGTCGACGGCGTAGGTGTGCCAGCGGCGGCCGAGGCTCGGGATCAGCGACAGGAACGCCTGCCAGCGCCAGGCGCCGCCGTGCAGCATGACGAGCGGCGCCGCGGACGCCGGTCCATGCTCGACGTAGTTGAGATTGACCGCACTCGCGTTGAATTGCTTTTCCCCGGCCATCGGCTTGACTCCGGCTGTCGACGCTATTCACAGCATAGTGCGAATCGACGGGTCCGAACAGACGAGTCGCGACGAGCGCGTTGCCGGCGCCGCCGGTCCTCAAGCGCCCAGGAACGGCCGCACCTCGACCTTCCGATTGCAGCACCTTGACCCCTCGGCAGCGAGCCTGATCGCCACGTCGAGGTCGGGGGCCTCGATGATCCAGAAGCCGCTGAAGTACTCCTTCGAATCGACGAATGGTCCGTTGGTGAAGACGGCATCCCCACCCCGGTTGTCGATGACGGTGGCGGCGCCGGGCGGCTGGAGGCCGCCCGCGAAAACCCAGTGACCCTCGGCCCTGAGCCGGTCGTTGAACGCGTCGATGGAAGCCATCTCGGTCGGAGTGGCGGAGCCGGTCTTGCTGTCAATCACGGAAACCAGGTACTTCATCTCGGATCGTCTCCCGGGTCTCGGGCACCCAAGGTCAGTCATGGACAAGTCCGCGCGGCGAGATCGAGGCGTCCGCGGAAACCGATCGCCGCCTCAGGTACTCGGCAGCGTCCCGCGCCGGGTCCAGAGCAGCAGGAGCGCCACGGCGCCGTGCAGCCCAACGGCCGGCCACAGCAGCGGGCCCCCGAGATGCGCGACCGCGCCGACGTAGCCGAGGAAAAGCGCGATCAGCGCGCTATAGGTGAACATCGCTCGGAACGCGGCCGAGCCGGGCGGCGCAACCTGCCGTTGCGGCCAGCAAGCCAATCCAAGCGCGAGAAGCGCAATGCCCATGCATCGGCCGAGCAGCGTCGCCAGCTCGGTGATCTGCGCGCGCACCAGCAAGGCGGCGACCATTTCGGGCACGATCATCAAGGCGATGCCGGTGCCGATTTCGACGGCCGCGCAAAAGGCAAGGAGTCTTCGCAATGTAATGAAGGCCGTTTCGCTCATGGTCGGCGTCCGGGCAATTGAACAACGATGGATGCCACTGCTGGGGAGGCGCGCGATCAATGGCGGCGCCGCGCGGAGCGATGTCACCCCTCCATTCATTCCTGATCCGTCCTAGTCGCCCGCTCGGGCAAGCGCTTTCTGCATCGCCTCGCGCTCCTCGCGCCGAGATCTGTTCCGCCCGAGGCGGTAGGTCAACTTGTCGATCGTGCCGGTGAAGCGGAACGGCGGCTTGTAACTCTCGTCCACCGGCGTACGCGTGTCGATCCCCACGTCGAAGGTCTCATCGAGGGTCATGATGCAGCGGAATCGTGCGCGCGATCGTCTTGCGGGCCAGCGGCCTGCCGTCGACCGAGAGCACGCCGGTGCCGCCTTTGCCGGGGCCGGGGCCGTCGTACTTGAAGTCGAACACGATCGTGTGCTTGCCCGGCTCGAGCGCGCCGCCCAGCCAGTCGCGCTCGCCTACCCCGCCTTCCCAGCGATACCGCTCGAGATCGAGCAGGTTGTAAACGAACACCGGCTTGCCCTTGAGCAGATAGAGGCCGTAGCCGCCGAAGCGGCCGCCGAGCGTCGCGATCATGCCCTCCGCGCCGCCCTTGGGAACGGTGATCTCGGCGGTGATGGTGTAGTCCCGGTCCAGGATGCTCGGGGCGTTGCCGACGGGAATGTTGGCAACCTCGCCCGAGTAGGTGAATATCGTCCTCCCGGCGACCGCGCTCGGCCGCGGCGTCAGCGAGCGGGAGAACATCGAGTTGTCCAGCGGGAGGACCTGGTATTTCGCGGCCTCGGCCAGGAACAGCGCCTGCATCTCCTTCAGCTTGTCCGGCATCTTCGCGGCGAGGTCATTGGCCTGCGAGTAGTCCTCGGCGATGTTGATAGAGCTCCCACCGGTAACCGTTGATGGAGATCGGCAGCGGGCCCGTCGCCAGCTCCCAGATCGGGGCCGGCGGCGTGGTGGTCGCAATCCAGCCGTCGTGGTAGATCGCCCGGTTGCCGCCCATCTCGAAGTACTGAGTAGTCGCGCTTCGACGGCGCATTGGCGTTGGCCTTGTCGAACGTGTAGGCCATGCTCACGCCTTCGATGGGCTTCTGCGCGATGCCGTCGACCGTGACGGCGCGCGGATGCCGGTGGCTTCGAGGATCGTCGGAACGATGTCGATCACGTGATGGAACTGGGAGCGAATGCCGCCCACGTCGTTGATGTGGCCGGGCCACGAGATCGCCATGCCCTGCCGCGTCCCGCCGAAATGCGACGCCACCGCCTTGGTCCACTTGAAGGGCGTATCGAACGCCCACGACCAGGCCACCGACATGTGCGGATAGGTCTTCTCCGAGCCCCATTCTTCGTAGTGCATCATCTGCACGGCTTCCGGCAGGGTCAATATGCTGTTGTAGGCGGTCATCTGGTTGAACGTGCCTTCCAGCGTGCCTTCGCTGCTGGTGCCGTTGTCGCCGAAGATATAGATGATGAGCGTGTTGTCGAGCTTGCCCATGGTCTGCAACCGCCTGGATCACGCGGCCGATCTCGTGGTCGGTATACGCGGTGTAGGCGGCGAAGACCTCGGCCTGGCGCGCATAGAGCTTCTTCTGGATCGGGGAGAGCGAGTCCCACCTCGGCAGCTTGCGCCCGCATACGCGGCCTGCCCATCCGGCCATGGCGTAAGCTGGGTATCGGCGGGAATCACGCCGAGCCGCTTCTGGTTGGCGAAGATCTGCTCGCGCATCCTTTCCCAGCCCATGTCGAACTTGCCCTTGAACTTGTCGATCCATTCCTGGTGGGCTGGTGCGGCGAGTGGCTGCCGCCGGGCACGTAATAGAGGAAGAAGGGCTGGTCGGGCGCGGCCGCATTCAGGTCGCGCAGGTAGCGGATCGCATCGTCCGCCATGTCGGTGGTGAGGTTGTAGCCCGGCTTGCCGATCCAGGGAAAGAACCGGAGTCGTGTTGCGATAGAGATACGGCGTCCACTGGTCGGTCTCGCCGCCCAGGAAGCCGTAGAAATACTCGAATCCCAAGCCGACCGGCCACTGCTCGAACGGCCCGGCCACGCTGTATTGATAGGTCGGCGATGTTGTGGTTCTTGCCGAACCACGAGGTGGCATAGCCGTTGTCCCGGAGAATCCTGCCGATGGTGGCGTTCTCCGGCCCGATGATCGAGTTGTAGCCCGGGAAGCCGGTGGACAGCTCGCCGATCACGCCGTAGCCGACCGAGTGATGGTTGCGGCCGGTGATCAGCGCCGCCCGCGTCGGCGAGCAACGCGCCGCGGAGTGAAACTGCGTGTAGCGCAGCCCCGCGTTGGCGATGCGATCCAGGGCAGGTGTGGGAATGACGCCGCCAAAGGTGCTCGAAATGCCGTAACCCTGGTCATCGGTCATGATGAGCAGGATGTTCGGCGCGCCCTTGGGCGGCACGACGCGCGGCGGCCACCACGGAGTTGGATTCCGGCGGCGCGTTTCCTTGATCACGCCGCCGAATTTCGGAGGCGGGGGCGGGAGTTGCGTCCCGTCGATCGTGGTCGTCGCGCTCGGCGAGCCCGGAATCCCGGTGACCTGCTGCGCAGAAGCGGATTCCACGCACGATGCGACCGCGACGACGGAAAGCAACAACTTGAACGGATGGCGTGGATTCATTGCGTCCTCTCCCGGCGTGCTGTGCTTCACCGGCTTCCGGAGGCAGGTGTCCGGCAATTGCCGAGACAACGGTCATTCTGACGTTGCCAACGGGGACCCCGTCCCGACGACGTCAGCGCCAACGCGGGACGGATCGGGTCCGGGAAGCACTCTCGCAATGACTGTGCCGGCCGCCTTGGCGATCACCGCAAGGAGCCATGGGCTTTCAATCAGTCTGATTCCGACGACAGCGCACGCTTTGACGTGCGTCAACAAGATCGTGCGAACGACGGTGGCCACGGGGTCGGCGCCCCGTCGAGTGCTGCGCGAGCGGGAGCCGTCAGCGGCGGGCTATTCGAACTTGAGCTTCGCGGTCTCGACGACCTTGCGCCACTTCGCGGTGTCGGCGGCGAGCCGGGCGGTGAAGTCCTCGGGCGTGCCGGAGAGCACCTCGACCCCCTGGGCGAGCAGCGCCTTCCTCACTTCCGGCGTCTGCATCACGGCGTTGATCTCGCCGTTGAGCCTCGTCACCAGCGCCTTCGATGCGCCCTTGGGGGCGACGAGCACGCCGAGGCCAGCCCTCGGCGTCGAAATCCTTGAAGCCCTGCTCGGCGACCGTCGGCACGTCGGGGAGTGCGCTGCTGCGCGTCTTCGTCGTGACCGCGAGCGCCCGCAGCTTGCCCGCCTGCACGTGCGGCATGCCCGAGGCGATCGACAGCACGGCGATCGAGATCCGCCCGCCGAGGAGGTCGGTGATCGCCGCCCGGCGCGAACGGCACGACCATGCGGATCGACTCGCTCAGGCGGCGATGTCCCACAGCGGCGCGCCGCGCTTCAGCGCGCTCTTCGCGACGACCATCCGGTGGATCTCCGACGTGCCGTCGTAGATGCGGTAGATCCGCGCGTCGCGGTACAGCCGCTCGAGCGGCAGCTCGCGCGCAGTAGCCCATGCCGCCGAAGACCTGCACGGCGCGGTCGGCCACGCGGCCCAGCGTCTCGGCGGCCTCGATCTTGACCATCGAGATCCAGTCGCGGGCGTCGCGGCCCTGGTCGATCTCCCAGGCCGCGCGCAGCAGCATCAGCCGCGCCGCGTTGATCTCGAGCACGCTGTCCGCGATCATCTGCTGGACCATCTGGAACTCGCCGATCGCCTTGCCGAACTGCCTGCGCTCGTTGGCGTAGTCGGTCATCAGCTTCAGCAGCCGGCAGGACTTGCCGACCGCGCGCGCGCCGACCTGCGCCAGGCGCACGCGGCCGAGCGTCGAGTAGGCGATCGCGAGGCCGCGGCCCTCGCCGCCCAGCAGGTGCTCGGGGCCGAGCTTCACGTTCTCGAAGAAGAGCTCGACGTGCGGCGTGCCGGCGAGGCCCATCATCTTCTGGTTGCGGCCGACCGTCACGCCGGGCAGGCCCTTGTCGACGAGGAACAGCGACACGTGGTGCGGCCGCTTCGCGGGATCGGTCACCGCCGACACGATGAAGAAGTCCGACCAGAAGCCGTCGCTGATGAAGTGCTTGTTGCCGTTGAGCACGTAGCCGTCGCCGGTCTTCTCGGCGCGCGTCCGGATGCCCGCGGCGTCGGAGCCCGCGCCCGGCTCGGTGATCGCGATCGAGCAGGTGCGCTCGCCCTGCACGCAGGGCAGCAGCCAGCGCTGCCTTCTGCTCGGGCGTGCCTTCGAGCAGCGACTCGTAGACGTTGCCGAACGCGCGGCGGATCAGGATGTCCTTGGTGTGGCCGAACTGCTCCTCGACCAGCATCGTGTCGACCGCCGAGAGCCCGCCGCCGCCGTACTCCTCGGGGATGTTCATCGCGTAGAAGCCGAGCGCCTTCGACTTCTCGAAGATCGCGCGCGCCGACGGCCGGGTCGAGCTGCCCGGCCTCCTCGACCTCCTCCTCGAGCGGGATCAGCTCGGTCTCGACGAAGCGCCGGACGGTGTCGACGATCAGCTTCTGCTCTTCGGACAGGTCAAATTGCATGGGGGTCCTCCTGCGGAGATGGGGCGGCGGCGCGACCGGTCGACCGGCTCGCCATCGTGAAGTAGTCGGAGCCGCGGCAGGCGTCGGACAGCTCGGAAGCGGCCGCGAGCATCAGCGGCGCGAGCTCGTGCATCCGCGCCTCGGTGAGCCGCACCGTCGGCCCCGCGACGCTGACGACGCCGACGACGCCGCCCGTCACCGGGTGGCGGATCGCCGCGGCCATCGCCGACGTGCCGGGCGCCGAGCTCTCGACGACGCACGCGTAGCCGCGCCTGCGCGCCGCGCGCAGCCGCTCCTGCAGCGCCTTGATCGTGCGCGGGGCGTTCGGTCCCTGCGCCTCGCTCGGGTGGAAGCCCTGCCGCGCGACCAGCTCGATCGCCTGCTCGTCGGTGAGGCACGCGAGCCAGGCGTGGCCGGACGCGGTCGAGGCGAGCGGCGCCTCCATGCCCATGTCCGGGTCGTACTTCAGGCCCGAGCGCGCGCCCTGCGCCTTCGCGACCCAGGTCTGCCGGTCGCCGTCGATGACGCCGAGGCGGACGAGCTCGCCGGTGTCCTGCGCGAGGCGGTCGAGCGTGGGCTGCACGATGTCGACGACGCCCGAGACCGCGAGGTGCCGGAACCCCAGCGCGACCAGCTTCGTCGTCAGCAGGTAGCGGCCGGTGTCGGCGTCCTGCCGGACGTAGCGCCGCGCGGCGAGCGTGGCCAGCAGCCGATGGGCGCCGCTCTTGGGGATGTCGACGGCCTCGGCGATCGCGGTCAGCGGCAGCCCGGCCGGGTGCGAGGCGAGGTGCTCGAGGACGGCGAGCGCGCGGTCGATGGCGGTGCCGGACATGGCGTTCCGTTAAATTGTAACGTTCCGAATTGGAACACTGTTCCATAATTGTGTCAAGCGCGCTCGTGCGCGACGACCGCCTCCGTCCGGTGCGCTGGGGGCTGCCGCGTGCGGGCGCCTGTGCCGCCGTCGCAGCGCGTGCGGCTCGCTCGGCGGCGTGCGTACGCCCGGTCCGCATCGCACGCGCCCGGCGACGCGCACCCACCGTGAAGCCCGCCGCGAGCCAGCGCGCGGGCGCCATGCCTCCCGCAAGTTATAATCACCGGTTCCCGCGGCCGCGTCCGGCGCCGCGCCGCCCCCGGTTCATCCCATGCACGTCTTTTTCGAGGACGACGGCCACTGCAAGGCCGGCACGATCCTCGCCGACAACAATGCGTCGCTGCAGGTCGAGGCCGCATCCGGCAAGCGCCTGAAGATCAAGGCCGCGGCCGTGCTGCTGCGCTTCGCCGAGCCGTCGCCGTCGGCGCTGCTCGCGGCCGCCCAGCCGCTGGCCGCCGAGCTCGACCCCAACTTCCTCTGGGAGGTCTCGGGCGACGACGAATTCGGCTTCCTCGACCTCGCGCGCGAGTACTTCGGCCACGCGCCGCAGCCGGTCGAGGCGGCGGCCACGGCGATGGCGCTGCACGCGGCGCCGATGTACTTCTACAAGCGCGGCAAGGGCCGCTACCGGAAGGCGCCGCCGGACGCGCTCGCGGCCGCGCTCGCGTCGATCGAGCGCAAGCGCCGCGAAGCCGAGCAGATCGCCGCCTGGACCGCCGAGCTCGCCGCGTCGCGCCTGCCCGCCCCGCTCGCGGCGAAGCTGCCGATGCTGCTGTACAAGCCCGACAAGAACGCCTTCGAATGGAAGGCGCTCGCCGCCGCCTGCGACAAGCTCGGCACCAACCCGGTGGCGCTGCTCGACCGCTGCGGGGCGATCCCGTCGACGCACGAGTACCACTTCCAGCGCTTCCTCGCCGAGGCGTTCCCGCACGGCACCGAGTTCCCGGCCTGGGGCACGCTGGCGCCGGAGCCCGAGCTGCCGATCGCCGACGTCCGCGCGTTCTCGATCGACGACCACACGACGACCGAGATCGACGACGCGTTCTCGGTGCGCGACCTGCCCAACGGCCATTACGAGGTCGGCATCCACATCGCCGTGCCGGCGCTGGGCATCCCGCGCGGCTCGCCGCTCGACGCCGCGGCCCGCGCGCGGCTCTCGACCGTCTACATGCCGGGCCGCAAGATCACGATGCTGCCCGAGCCGGTGATCGACGCGTTCACGCTTGCCGAGGGCAAGACGGTGCCGGCGCTGTCGCTGTACGCCGAGGTCGGTGCCGACGGCAGCGTCGTCCGCCACGCGACGCGGCTCAACCGCGTGCCCATCGCCGCCAACCTGCGCCTCAACGACATCGGCGACGTGTTCACGCGCGACCTGCCGAGCCGCGCCGACCCGCCGTGGAACGCCGAGCTGCGCGTGCTGTGGAAGGTCGTGCAGAAGCTCGCGGAGGCGCGCGGCAAGGCCGACATCGAGCGCATCGACTACAGCTTCTACGTCGACTGGGACGCCGCCCCCGACGGGCGCGTCACGATCACGCAGCGGCTGCGCGGCTCGCCGCTCGACAAGGTCGTCGCCGAGCTGATGATCTTCGTCAACAACACCTGGGGCAAGCTGCTGTCGGAGGCGCGGATGCCGGGCCTCTACCGGGTCCAGTCGGCCGGCAAGGTGAAGATGAGCACCCGTCCCGGCGAGCACCAGGGCCTGGGCCTTGCCCATTACCTGTGGTCGAGCTCGCCGTTGCGCCGCTACAGCGACCTGCTCAACCAGCGGCAGCTGCTGGCCGCGCTCGACGGCGAGCGGCCGCCGTACGCCGACAACGATCCCGAGCTCTTCGCCGCGCTGACCGACTTCGAGGCGACGTACTCGCAGTACGCGGAATTCCAGGACCGGATCGAGCACTACTGGTGCCTGCGCTGGCTGCTGCAGGAGCGCGTGACCGAGACGATGGCGACGGTCATCCGCGACAACCTCATCCGCTTCGACAGCGTGCCGCTCGTCGTCCGGCTCGCCGACCTGCCTTCGTTCGCGCCGGAGACGCCGGTGCGCATCGCGATCGGCCGCGTCGACCTGATCGCGGCGACGCTGGAGTGCCGGTACGTGCCGATGGCTCATGCGGCGTGATCCGGGGCCTCCGGCCGGCGGGGCCCAAGCTACAATAATCGCCCCGCGACCATCGAGCGTTGCCCGTGCCGCGCCGCCCCTCCGCCAGCAAGACACGCCATCCCGCCGCGGCGCTCGCCCCGAGCGCGGCGCGCTGGGGATCGGCCATCACCTGGGCGGTCGCGGCGTCGCTCGCGATCCACGGCCTGCTGCTGGCGGTGAAGTTCAAGCTGATCGACCCGCGCGCCTTCAGCGACCGCGCGCCGCCGCTGGAGGTCGTGCTCGTCAACGCGAAGACGACGACCGCGCCCACGCAGGCGGACGTGCTGGCGCAGGCGAACCTCGATCGCGGCGGCAACACCGACGCCGACCGGCGGGCGAAGACGCCGCTGCCGCTGCCGTTGCGCGAGAGCCTGCAGAGCGACATCGCCGTCACGACCCGGAAGGCCGAGGCGCTCGAGCGGCGCGCGCAGGACCTGATCACCGCGCTCAAGGGGCAGCCGGTCCCGCCGGCGCAGCCCGCGCCGACCGAGGCCGCGCCGCCGTCCGACCTGCCGACCGCCAGCGAGGCGACGCAGCGGACGCTGGAGATGATGCGCCTCGAGGCGCAGATCGCGCGCGACCTCGACGCGTACCAGAAGCGGCCGAAGCGCCAGCAGGTCGGGGCGCGCGCCGCCGAGTACCGCTTCGCCCGGTACGTCGAGGACTGGCGGCAGAAGGTCGAGCGCATCGGCAACCTCAACTATCCGGAGGCGGCGCGGCAGCTGCGGCTCTACGGCAGCATGATCCTGACCGTGGCGATCCGCTCCGACGGCTCGGTCGAGAAGGTCGTCATCGACCGCAGTTCCGGGCAGAAGGTGCTCGACGCCGCGGCGGTGCGCATCGTCGAGATGGCGGCGCCGTACGCGCCGTTCCCGCCGGAGATCAGGCGCGACACCGAGATACTCGAGATCACCCGCACGTGGACCTTCGCCCGGGGCGACGAGCTGCGCAGCGAGTCGTGACGAGCGCACTCCCCAGGCCGCACCGTCCCATGACCGATCGCTACGCCGTCGTCGGCAACCCCATCGCGCATTCGAAGTCGCCCGAGATCCACGCCGCGTTCGCGCGCGAGACCGGCGACGACATCTCCTACGAGCGGCTGCTCGCGCCGCTCGACGCGTTCGTCGCGACCGTCACGCGGTTCCAGCGCGAGGGCGGGCGCGGCTGCAACGTGACGCTGCCGTTCAAGCTCGAGGCCTTCGCGCTGGCGCAGGAGCACAGCCCGCGCGCGCTGCTCGCCGGCGCGTGCAACACGCTGGCGTGGCGCGGCACGCACTGGTTCGGCGACAACACCGACGGCCCGGGCCTCGTCCGCGACCTCGACGTCAACCTCGGCGCGGCGCTCCGCGGCCGCGACCTGCTGATCCTCGGCGCCGGCGGCGCCACGCGCGGCATCGTCGCGCCGCTGCTCGCGGCGGCCCCGCGCTCGCTGACGATCAGCAACCGCACGCCGGGCAGGGCCGAGGAGCTCGCCGCGATCTTCGCGGCCCACGGCCCGGTGCGCGCGCTCGCGCCCGCCGCGCTCGCCGGCGAGCACTTCGACCTCGTGATCAACGCGACGAGCTCGGCGCTGACCGGCACCGGCGCCGCGGCGCCCTGGCCCGACGCGATCTTCGCCGGCGTCGCGCTCGCCTACGACCTGATGTACGCCGGCGAGCCGACGGCGTTCCTGCGCTGGGCGCGCGCGCACGGGGCGCTGCGCACCGCGGACGGATTCGGCATGCTGCTCGAGCAGGCGGCCGAGAGCTACCTGATCTGGCGGGGCGTGCGCCCGGACACGGCGCCCGTGTACGCGCTGATGCGCGGCAGCCGCCGCCCGGATGCGCACGCCGCGTGACCGCCGCTGCGCCGGGCAGCGCGGCCGGGTAGCGCCCGGATGCGCTGGCTGAAGCTCGCGGCCGCGGCGGCGGCCGCGCTGCCGCTGCTGTGGGTCGTCTGGATCGGCGCGCACATCGCCTGGTACCGGACGCACGCGCCGCAGGAGACCGCGTTCATGGCGCAGCGGATGGCGGAGCTCCGCGAGCGCAACCCGAAGGCGCAGCTGCGCTACCAGTGGGTGCCCTACGACCGGATCTCCCCGAACCTGAAGCGCGCGCTCGTCGCCGCCGAGGACGCGAAGTTCGCCGACCACGCGGGCTTCGACTGGGAGGGGATCCAGAAGGCGCTGGACAAGAACCGCCGCAAGGGCCAGGTGGTCAGCGGCGGCTCGACGATCACCCAGCAGCTCGCGAAGAACCTGTTCCTGTCGCCGGCGCGCAGCTACTGGCGCAAGGCCGAGGAGGCGGTCATCACCGTGATGCTCGAGGCGATGCTGCCGAAGCAGCGCATCCTCGAGCTCTACCTCAACGTCATCGAGTGGGGCAACGGCGTCTTCGGCGCCGAGGCGGCGGCGCGCCGGTACTACGGCATCGGCGCCGCGGCGCTCTCGGCCGAGCAGGCGGCGCGGCTCGCGGCGATGACGCCGAGCCCGCGGGTGTTCGAGCGCAATCCCGGCTCCGCGTATCTCGACGGCCGCACCGCGACCATCCTCGCGCGGATGCCGTCGGCGGCGCTGCCCTGACCGGCGGGTCCTCGCCGCGACCCTCACCCGCCGCTGGCGCGGCACCCTCTCCCGCGTGCGGGAGAGGGACGGGGTGAGGGCGCCCGGGGTTAGAATGCGCACGCCGCGTGCGTTCCCGACGCCCGCCGCGTTCCCCATGCCCGAACCCTTCGACAATCCCGTCATCGACCGTCCCGAGCCGCGCGTATCGGTGCAGGACGAGCTCGCCGAGGTGACGACGCTGCTGCGCCGCCACCGGCTGGTCGAAGGGCTGGTCCGGGGCGAAGGGGACGCCCCCGACGCGCAGCGCGAGCTGTCCGAGAGCACCGTCTATCGCCGCAGCAAGGAGGAGCTGCAGCGCAAGCTCGACCGCCTCCACCCGGCGGACATCGCCTACATCCTCGAGGCGCTGCCGATCGACGAGCGCCTCTACGTCTGGGATCTCGTCCGCGCCTCGCGCGACGGCGACATCCTGCTCGAGGTCTCCGACGCCGTCCGCGAGTCGCTGATCTCGTCGATGGACACCGAGGAGCTCGTCGCCGCGACCGAGAGCCTCGAGGCCGACGAGATCGCGGAGCTCGCGCCCGACCTCCCGCAGGAGGTCATGGACGACGTGTTCCTGCGCCTCCCGGTCGACGAGCGGGAGCAGCTGCGCGCCGCGATGTCGTTCGACGAGGACATGGTCGGCGCGCTGATGGACTTCGAGGACGTGACCGTGCGCCCGGACGTGACGCTCGAGGTCGCGCTGCGCTACCTTCGCCGCTTCGACGAGCTGCCGTCGCAGACCGACCAGCTGTTCGTCGTCGACCGCGAGGACCGGCTGCTGGGCGTGCTGCCGATCAACCGGCTGATCGTCAACGACCCGGACCTGACCGTGGGCGAGCTGATGCAGCCGCCGGTGGTCAAGCTGCTGCAGCACGAGAAGGCCGACGAGGCGGCGCACGCGTTCGAGCGCTACGACCTCGTGTCCGCGCCCGTCGTCGACACCAACGACAAGCTCGTCGGCCGCGTGACCGTCGACGAGATCCTCGACTTCGTCCGCGAGAGCGGCGAGGAGGAGGTGCTCGCGCAGGCGGGCCTGCGCGAGGAGGAGGACGTGTTCGCCTCGGTGTGGGCGTCGTTCCGCAACCGCTGGGCGTGGCTGGCGATCAACCTCGTCACCGCGTTCATCGCGTCGCGGGTCATCGGCGCGTTCGAGGGCTCGATCGAGAAGCTGGTCGCGCTGGCGGCGCTGATGCCGATCGTCGCCGGGATCGGCGGCAACTCCGGCAACCAGACGATCACGATGATCGTCCGCGCGATCGCGCTCGGCCAGGTGACGCCCGAGAGCGCGCGGGGGCTCTTCGTCAAGGAGCTCACCGTCAGCCTCGCCAACGGGCTCGTCTGGGGCGGCGTGATGGGCGCCGCCGCGGCGCTGCTGTACAAGGACATCGCGCTGGGACTCGTGATGGTGCTGGCGATGACGCTCAACCTCCTGCTCGCGGCGCTGATGGGCGTGCTGATCCCGATCGCGATGCTGAAGCTCTCGCGCGACCCGGCGGTGGGCTCGTCGGTGATGATCACCGCCGTCACCGACTCGGGCGGGTTTTTCATCTTCCTCGGGCTGGCGACGCTGATCCTGCTGTAGCCCGGGGGGAATATTCCGCCGTCCCCGCCTGTTGACGACAGGGTGTTCCCCACCACCCGCAGGAGATCCGCATGGCTCGCTCGCTTCGCCGCCGGCACGTCGCCCTGGCCATCCTGGCCGTCACCGCCCAGGCCACGCGCTGGCCCAGGCGCCGCCAAGATGACGACGGCGTGCTGACCAACAGCGCCGGCATGACGCTGTACACGTTCGACAAGGATTCCGACGGCAAGAGCGCCTGCAACGGCCCCTGCGCCGCCAACTGGCCGCCGCTGATGGCGGCCGCCGACGCCAAGGCCGGCGGCGACTGGCGATCGTCACCCGCGACGACGGCAGCAGGCAGTGGGCGTACAAGGGCAAGCCCGTCTACCTGTGGGCCAAGGACCAGAAGCCCGGCGACAAGACCGGCGACGGCATCAACAGCGTCTGGCACGTCGTCAAGTAACCGGGGAAGCCCATCCGCGCGCCCTCCGAGCCCGCTCCCGGCGGCGCTGCCGCACCCGGACCTCGTCGCCGCGATCCCGCGGCTGCGCCGCTACGCGCGCGTGCTCACCGGCGATCCGGCGAGCGCGGACGACCTCGTGCAGGACGCGCTGGGCCGCGCGTGGGAGAAGCGCGCGCTGTGGCAGGCGGGAACGGACCTGCGCGCGTGGCTGTTCACGATCATGCACAACCTGTTCGTGAACCAGCGGGCGCTGGCGCGGCGCGAAGCCGGCAACGTGTCGCTCGACGCCGAGGGCGAGTCCGACGCGGCGTGGCAGCTGCCGGTCCGCGGCAACCAGCTGGAGCGGGTCGAGCTGATGCAGGTCCTGCAGCAGGTCGGCCGGCTGCCGGCCGAGCAGCGCGAGGTGCTGCTGCTGGCCGCGGTCGAGGAGCTGCGCTACGAGGAGATCGCCGCGGTGCTCGCGATTCCCGTCGGCACGGTGATGTCGCGGCTGTCGCGGGCGCGGGAGCGGCTTCGGCGGATGGCCGTCGAGGCCCCCGTGCCGCTGAAGGTGGTCAAGTGATGGAACGAATCGCGGGTCGAGAATCATCGTGAGCATGCCCGAACTGTCCGACACCGACCTGTCCGCCTGCGCGGATCGTCAGCTTCCCCCCGAGCGGGCGGCGGAGGTCGCGGCGGTGCTCGCCGCGGACGCGGCGCTGGCGGCGCGGGTCGCCGAGATCCGCGAGCAGAACGCCGCGCTGCGCGACGCGCTCGACCCCGTGCTCGCCGAGCCGATCCCCGACCGGCTGCTCGATGCCGCGCGGCCGCCGGACGTGCGCGCGGGCCGGCGGCCGACCGCTCCGCGCTGGCTGGCGCCCGTCTTCGCCGCCGCGGCCACGCTCGTGCTCGGCCTCGCCGTCGGCTGGTATGCGCGCGACGCGGCGATCGAGCGCAGCGGCACGCCGACGACGTTCGCGCGGCAGGCGGCGTTCACCCACGTGCTCTACGTGCCCGACGTGCGCCGGCCGGTCGAGGTCTGGGCCGCCGAGGAGAAGAGCCTCGTGACCTGGCTCACCAAGCGGCTCGGCTTCCAGGTGATGGCGCCCGACTTGAACGCCGTCGGCTACGCGCTGGTCGGCGGACGGCTGGTCGCCGGCAACGAGAGCCCGACGGCGATGTTCATGTACGAGAACGCCGACAAGCAGCGCCTGACGCTGCAGGTCAGGAAGCAGCCGGCCGACGGCGGCGAGACGGCGTTCCGCTATGCGCTGGAGAACGGCGTCGGCGTGTTCTACTGGATCGACGCCGGCTCCGGCTACGCGCTCACCGGCACGATCGATCGCGGGCAGCTGCTGGCGATCGCGCGCGTCGTCTACGGCCAGCTCGCCGCGCTCGAAGCGAAGAAGTAGCGCTGTCGCAGGCAGCCGATTTGCCCGGGCGGGCCGCCGGCTCCGCCCTCCGAGACCCAGTCGGGCTGTGCCGGCGGCCCGCCCGGGCAAATCGACGAGGCGCCGTCACGACGACAGCGTGACGATGCCCCTCGGCGTCTGCAGCATCGCCGCGAGCCGCGTCTCGCGATCGTAGGTGACCGCCAGCGTCTCGCCGAGCCCGAGCGCCGCGAGCGCGGCGCGGATCGGCGCCGGCTCGCGGTGCGAGGCGGCCAGTCCCTTCAGCGCGATCCCCGACGCCGGCAGCGAGTCGGCCGGATGCATCGGGACGTCCCACTGGATCAGCGTCGGCACGAGGCCGCCGGCCGGGAGCGTGCCGTCGTCGGGGATCGTGATCCGCCAGCGATAGTCGCCGCGCGCCATCGGGTGGACGGGGCCGAGCGCGACCGGGCAGCGCGCGGCCGCCCGCTCGATGTCGCCGGTGCGCGCGACCCAGTGGATGAGCCGCGGGCGCTCCGTGAGCTCGGCCTGCAGCGCGCGGTCGTCGAGGCCGAACCAGCGCGGCCGCGCCGGCTTCGTTCCCTCCGGGTCGATCGCGATGATCTCGAGGTAGACGCGCTCGCCGAGCTTCACCAGCGCGTTGTGCGTGCCCATCGCGACGTGGCGGCCGCCCGGGCGCGGCGTCACGCCGGTGACGGCCGCGAAGTGGTCGATGCCGTCGGCCAGCGTCGTGGCGGCGAGGACCAGGTGGTCGAGCGTCGCCGAAATTGGGGTCAGAGCCAATTTCCCTCCGCGACCCTTCGAATTCCGTCAGCATGCATGGAAATCGGCTCTGACCCCATTTTCGGCGCTCACATGAGGATGATGTCGTACTGTTCCTGCGTGTAGATGCTCTCGACCTGCAGCGAGATCGGCTTGCCGATGAAGTCGCCGAGCTGCGCGAGGCTCTGCGACTCCTCGTCGAGGAACAGGTCGATCACCCCCTGCGACGCGAGGATGCGGAACTCGCGGGCGTTGAACTGCTTCGCCTCGCGCAGGATCTCGCGCAGGATCTCGTAGCAGATCGTCTGCGGCGTCTTCAGCTGGCCGCGGCCCTGGCAGGTGGGGCAGGGCTCGCACAGCACGTGCGCGAGCGACTCGCGCGTGCGCTTGCGCGTCATCTCGACGAGGCCCAGCTGCGTGAAGCCGTTGACGGTGAGCCGCGTGCGGTCCTTCTCCAGCGCGCGGTTGAGCTCGGCGAGCACCGCGGCGCGGTGGTCGGCGTTCTCCATGTCGATGAAGTCGAGGATGATGATGCCGCCGAGGTTGCGCAGCCGCAGCTGCCGCGCGATCACCTGCGCCGCCTCGAGGTTGGTCTTGAAGATCGTGTCGTCGAAGCTGCGGCCGCCGACGAAGCCGCCGGTGTTGACGTCGATCGTCGTCATCGCCTCGGTCTGGTCGACGATCAGGTAGCCGCCCGACTTCAGGTCGACGCGCCGCGCCAGCGCCTTCTCGATCTCGTCCTCGACGCCGTTCAGGTCGAACAGCGGCCGGTCGCCGGTGTGGTGCGCGATGCGGTCGATGAGCGCCGGCGTGTACTCGCGCGCGAAGTCCTGCATCCGGACGAAGGTCTCGCGCGAGTCGACGAGGATGCGCGAGGTCTCCTCGGTGGCCATGTCGCGCAGCACGCGCTGCGCGAGGTTGAGGTCCTGGTACAGCAGCGACGGCGCCGGCACCTCGCGGGCGCGGGCGTTGAGGTCGCCCCACAGCTTGGTCAGGTAGTCGATGTCGTTGCGCATCTCGCGCTCGCTGGCCGTCTCGGCCATCGTGCGGATGATGAAGCCGCCGGGCATCCCCTCGGGCAGCTGCTGCTGGAGCTTCTCGCGCAGGAGCTCGCGCTCGGTCTCGTCCTCGATCCGCTGCGAGATGCCGATGTGCGAATCCTGCGGCAGGTAGACGAGCAGCCGGCCGGCGAGGCTCACCTGCGTGGACAGCCGCGCGCCCTTGGTGCCGATCGGGTCCTTGATCACCTGCACCAGCAGCGACTGGCCCTCGTGCAGGATCTTCTCGATCGGCCGCGTGTCGGTGCCGCCGTGGCCGCCCTGCCGGTGCTCCCAGATGTCGGCGATGTGCAGGAACGCCGCGCGCTCGAGGCCGATCTCGATGAACGCGCTCTGCATGCCCGGCAGCACCCGCGCGACGCGGCCGAGGCAGATGTTGCCGACGAGGCCGCGCGCGCTGGCGCGCTCGATGTGGAGCTCCTGCACGATGCCCTGCTCGAGCATCGCCACCCGCGTCTCCTGCGGCGTGACGTTGATCAGGATTTCATGGCTCATTCCGGCGATCTTACAGGACCGGAAAACCGATGCGCGCGAGCGCCTCGGCGGTCTCGAACAGCGGCAGGCCCATCACGCCCGAGTAGCTGCCTTCGATCCGGCGGATGAACGCGGCGGCGCGCCCCTGCACGGCGTAGCCGCCGGCCTTGTCGTAGGGCTCGCCGGTGGCGACGTAGCGCTCGATCTCGGCCTTCTCCAGCGGGCGCATCGTCACCGTCGACACCGACAGCGCGAGCACCATCTCGCGCTCCCAGCGCAGCGCGATCGCGGTCAGCACCTCGTGCCGGCGCCCCGACAGCAGCGAAAGCATCCGCGTCGCGTCGGCCGGGTCGGCGGGCTTGCCGAAGATGACCCCGCCCTGCACGACCTCGGTGTCGGCGCCGAGCACGGGCAGCGGCGGCAGGCTGCGCTGCTGCATCCGGTGCCAGCCGACCGAGGCCTTGGTCCGCGCGATGCGCTTCACGTACTCGACCGGCGCCTCGTCGGCGCGCGGCCGCTCGAGGACGTCGCGCCGGCGGCCGGGCGCCTCGCGCAGCCGCAGCTCGGTGAACTCGACGCCCAGCTGCCGCAGGAGCTCCTGGCGGCGCGGGCTCTTGGAGGCGAGGTACAGCGCGGGGGCGGACATGGCGGGCTCCTGGTGGTCAGACCCGGCCTCCGCACGGCCCCGGGGGGGCCCGGTATGCGGAGTCGGCCGGGTTCGATCGCGGTCCGACGCAGCCCTTCGGGCGCAATCGTGTCGGACCGCTCACTCACGATGATACGGGTGCCCGGCGAGCAGGCTCGCCGCGCGATAGATCTGCTCGGCGAGCAGCACGCGCACCAGGCCGTGCGGCAGCGTCATTCCCGACAGCGAGACGACCGCGGCCGCGCGCCTCCGCACGCCGTCGTCGAGGCCGTCGGCGCTGCCGATGACGAACGCGACGGTCTCGCCGTCGTCGCGCCAGCGGCCCAGGCGCTCGGCCAGCGTGCGCGTCGTCCACGCCTCGCCGCGCTCGTCCAGCGCGACGACCCGCGCGCCCTTGCACGCGGCGGCGATGCGCAGCGCCTCGCCCGCGAGCAGCTGGGCGACCGGCCTGCCGCGGTCGCGCGGCTCGGGCTTCAGCTCGACCAGCTCCAGCGTCAGGTCGGCAGGCAGCCGGCGCGCGTATTCGTTCCACCCCGCCGCGATCCACGCGGGCATCCGGTGACCCAGCGCGACCACGCGGACGATCACGGGGCGGGCCCCCCGAAACACGGGTCGCGGGCGAGGGCCGCCGACCGGCGGCCGCGGCAGGCGCGCGCCGCGGCCGGGCGTCGCAGCCGGCGCCGCGCGGTTACGCGGGAGCGGGGGTCTTGGCGGCGGCGCGCCGCTTCGGCGCGGGCGGCGTCCACAGCTCCTCGAGGTTGTAGTGGGCGCGCACCGAAGGCTGCATGACGTGGACGACGATGCTGCCGGCGTCGACGAGCACCCATTCGCCCGACTCCTCGCCCTCGACGCCGACGATCTCGGCGCCGGCGTCCTTCAGCTTGTCGCGGACGTGGCGCGCGAGCGCCTTCACCTGCCGGGACGATTCGGCGCTGGCGACGATCAGGGTGTCGTAGAGGCTGGTGAGCTTGCGGACGTCGAGGAGGGTGATGTCGCGCGCCTTGATGTCTTCGAGAGCGGTGACGGCGGTCTTCTGCAGCTTGTTAAGTCGCATCCTGGCCCGGGCGGTAAAGTCGATTGCGCTCAATATAGGCTAAAACCGCGGGCGGGAGCAAACCGCGGACGGCGGCCGTGTCGCCGCGGAAGAGCGCGGCGCGGATCGCCGTCGCCGCGATCGGGCGCGGCGTGATGGCGACCTGCACGATCGCGCCGGCCGGCGCCGCGGCGAGCGCGTCCGGCGCGGGGCGGCACCGCCGGCCCCACTCCTCCGCCAGCCCGGGTGAAAGGGTGCCGTCGAACGTGGTGCCCGGCCGCGCGACGACGATCACGTGCGCGAGATCGAAAAGCTCGCGCCAGCGATGCCAGGTCGGCAGGTCGAGAAAGGCGTCGGCGCCCACGATCAGCGCGAGCGGCGTCCCGGGCTCGGCGGCGCGCAGTTCCTCGAGCGTCAGCACCGTGTAGCTGCGCCCCGGCCGGTGGATCTCGCAGGCATCGACGACGAGCCCCCGGTATTCGGCGAGCGCCAGCTCGACCATCGCCAGCCGGTGCATGGCGCTCGCGACCGGCGCGCCGCGGTGCGGGGGGTCGCCCGCCGGAACCAGGCGGACCTCGGCGAGGCCGGCCGCCTCCTTGACCTCGCGCGCGAGCTCGAGGTGCCCGTAGTGGATCGGGTCGAACGTCCCGCCGAGGATGCCGAGGACCGGCGTCATCGCCCGGTCCTAGAACCGCGATCCCGGTTCGGCCAGGAACGCGATCTCCTCCGGCGTCGACGCGCGGCCGAGGATCGCGTTGCGATGCGGGTAGCGGCCGAAGCGCCGGATCACCTCCTCGTGCTTCTTCGCCCAGGCGAGCGGCGCCTCGTTGCCGGTCTCCGCGGCCAGCCGGGTGAAGAGCGCGAGCGACTGCGCCTGCGCGACCGGGTCCTCGGCGTGCTCGAACGGCAGGTAGAGGAACCACCGCTCGTGCGGCGAGAGCGCGCGGTCCTCGCCGCGGGCCGCGGCGGCCGTGGCGATCGCCAGCGCGCGCGCGTCGCCGGCGAACATCCGCGGCGTGTCGCGGAAGATGTTGCGCGTGAACTGGTCGAGCAGCAGCACGAGCGCCAGCGTCCCGTGCGGCGTCGCGGTCCATCCGGCGTAGGCGCCGCCGAGCGCGGCGTCGACGGCGGCGCCGAAGCGGTCGCGGATCGCCGCGTCGAACGCGGGATCCTTGCGGAACCACTCGTCGCGGGCACCGGTGCGGTCGCCGAACCAGAAGTCGAGGATGTCGGTGGCGAGAGGGTCCATCGCGGCTGCTATAGTACGCCCTGCGCCGTCGCGGGAGCGATGCCGCCTCGCGCCGCGCCGGCGGCCGGCTCCCCTCATGCAGCAGACCTCGTACCGCGACATCTTCCTGCTCGCCTGCTGCCAGGCCCTGCTGCTCGTCAACAACGCGGGCCTGATCTCGATGAACGCGCTGATCGGGTACGCGCTGACGACCGACAAGACCTGGGCGTCGCTCGGCGCGACCACCTACGTGCTCGGATCGGCGCTGGCGACGATGCCCGCGTCGCTGTGGATGGAGAAGGTCGGCCGGCGGCGCGGCTTCATGACCGGCTCCGCGATCGCGATCGTCGGCTCGTCGGTCGCCGCGATCGCCGTGTGGCTGCAGAGCTTCCCGCTGTTCTGCGCGGGCACCGCGATCATCGGCATCTACACGGCGTTCGGGCTGCAGTACCGGTACGCGGCCGCCGAGGTCGCGGCGCCGGCATTCAAGGCGAAGGCGATCTCGCTGGTGCTGGCGGGGGGGCTCGTCGGCGGCTTCCTCGGGCCCGAGTCGACGCGCTGGGCCAAGGATCTCCTCGGCGTCCCGTTCCTCGGCTCGTTCGTCGTGATGGCGGTCGTGGCCGTCTTCGCACTGGCCGTGCAGTCGCGCGTGAACGTCCCGCGGCCCGTTCACGAGGCGCACGCGGAAGGCGGCCGCCCGCTGTCCGAGATCGTGCGCCAGCCGGTGTTCATCGTCGCCGCGCTCGCCGGCGGCCTCGGCTACGGCCTGATGAACCTGCTGATGGTCGCCACACCCCTGGCGATGAGCTTCTGCTCGCATCCGTACGACGCGGCGGCGTTCGTCATCGAGTGGCACGTCGTCGGCATGTACGCGCCCGGGTTCTTCACCGGCTCGCTGATCAAGCGCTATGGCGTGCTGAAGGTGATCGTCGCCGGCGTCGCGATCGTCGGCGCCTGCATCGCGGTCGCGCTCTCGGGCACGACGATCGCGCACTTCGTCGTCGCGCTGGCTCTGCTCGGCGTCGGCTGGAATTTCATGTACGTCGGCGGGACGACGCTGCTGACCGAGAGCTACCGGCCGGCCGAGAAGGCGAAGACGCAGGGCGCCAACGACTTCATCGTGTTCTCGATCATGGGCGTCTCGTCGCTCTCGTCGGGCGCGCTGGTCTCGGCGGCCGGCTGGGAGGCGATGAACGCCGGGGCGCTGCCGGTGCTCGTCGTCATCGCGCTCGCCGTCGCCTGGCTCGCGTGGCTGCGCTCGCGCCGCCCCGCCGGCCGCGCCGCGTAGCCCGCGTCAGTCGCCGACGACCAGCGGCGGCTGCCCCCGCGCTGCCGCAGCCAGTTGATCGAGCGCAGGATCGCCGGGCGGGCGACGATGCGCCGCTCGAGCTCGCGCTTGCCCGGGAGATCGAGCAGCAGGATGCCGATGACGATCGTCAGGATGCCCTGTCCGGGCAGCACCAGCATCGCGATGCCCGCGACGATGAACAGGCCGCCGGCGAGGTTCTTGCCGACGTGCAGCAGCGCCCGGACCAGCGGATGCCGGTCCGCCCACGGCAGCGCGTGGTGCCCGCGGCGGACGAAGTAGTCGGCGGGTATGCGCAGGATCAGCCACGGCACGGCGATCAGCGAGCCGACGAAGGTGGCGATCGACGCGGCGGCGAGCCACCCGAGCAGGGCCTCGTTGCCCCGCAGCCAGGCGAGCAGCGTTTCGTGGGCGTGCAGCCAGTCGAGCATGGGTTCCCGTCGTCAGCGCACGCCGGTCCGGCCGATGCGGTACGATGCGGGCAGCAGCTTGCGGCAACACTTGCGGAATGTCGGCATGGACTGGATAGCCTCCCCCGAAGCCTGGGTCGCGCTCGCGACCCTGACCGTCCTCGAGATCGTCCTCGGGGTAGACAACATCATCTTCATTTCGATCCTGGTCGGGCGGCTGCCGCCCGAGCAGCGGCAGCGGGCGCGGGTCATCGGCCTGGGCCTCGCGATGTTTTCGCGGATCGCGCTGCTGATGTCGCTCGCCTGGATGATGCGGCTCACGGCCCCGCTGTTCCAGGTCGCCGGCACCGAGATCACCGGCCGCGCGATGATCCTGATCGGCGGCGGCCTGTTCCTGCTGGCGAAGTCGGTGATGGAGATCCACAACTCGCTGGAGGGCGCCGGCGACGAGCCCGGCGCGGTCCCGGCGCCGGCGGGCTTCGCCGGCACGCTGATCCAGATCGCGATCATCGACATCGTGTTCTCGCTCGACTCGGTGATCACCGCGGTCGGCATGGCCGACGAGGTCGCGGTGATGGTGCTGGCGATCGTCATCGCCGTCGCCGTCATGATGTTCGCGGCGAAGCCGATCGGCGACTTCGTCGACCGCCATCCGACGATCAAGATGCTCGCGCTCGCGTTCCTGATCCTGATCGGCGTCGCGCTCGTCGGCGAGGGCTTCAGGATGCACATCCCCAAGGGCTACATCTACTTCGCGATGGCGTTCGCGGTGGTCGTCGAGATGCTCAACCTGCGGCTGCGCAAGAGGCGGGAGCCGGTGCGCCTGCACAAGGACATCCGGCCGGACGAGAAGGGCTGACCCGTCCGGACCGGCGGCGGCGCCGCCCTCAGCACGCCTGGCGGGCTTCGCCGCTGCCGGCCCGGGCGGCGACCCGCGGCTCAGCCGCGGATCTGCCCCGACCCGAACACGACCCACTTCCGGCTGGTGAGCCCCTCGAGGCCGACGGGTCCGCGCGCGTGCAGCTTGTTGGTCGAGATGCCGATCTCGGCGCCCAGGCCGTACTCGAAGCCGTCGGCGAAGCGCGTCGACGCGTTGACCATCACCGAGCTCGAGTCGACCTCGCGCAGGAAGCGCATCGCCGCCGTGTAGTCCTCGGTGACGATGGCGTCGGTGTGCTGCGAGCCGTACTGCGCGATGTGCGCGATCGCCGCGTCGAGGTCGTCGACGACGCGCACCGCGAGGATCGGCGCCAGGTACTCGGTGTACCAGTCGTCCTCGGTCGCCGCCTTCATCGCCGGGACGAGCGCGCGGGCGCGCTCGCAGCCGCGCAGCTCGACGCCCTTCGCGGCGTAGATGCCGGCGAGCGGCGGCAGCGCCTCGGCCGCGATGCCCGCGTGGACGAGCAGCGTCTCCATCGTGTTGCACGGCGAGTAGCGCTGCGTCTTCGCGTTGTCGGCGATGCGGATCGCCTTGGCGAGATCGGCGCGGGCGTCGATGAACACGTGGCAGACGCCGTCGAGGTGCTTGATCACCGGCACCTTCGCCTCGCGCGCGATGCGCTCGATCAGGCTCTTGCCGCCGCGCGGCACGATCACGTCGACGTGCTTCTCCATCGCGATCAGCTCGCCGACGGCGGCGCGATCGGTCGTCGCGATCACCTGCACGCCGAGCTCGGGGAGCCCGGCGGCGGCCAGGCCCTCGTGCACGCAGGCGGCGATCGCCTGGTTGCTGTGGATCGCCTCGGAGCCGCCGCGCAGGATCGTCGCGTTGCCGGCCTTGAGGCACAGGCCCGCGGCATCCGCCGTCACGTTGGGGCGCGATTCGTAGATGATGCCGACGACCCCCAGCGGCACGCGCATCATGCCGACCTGGATGCCCGACGGGCGGAACTTGAGGTCGGTGATCTCGCCGACGGGGTCGGGCAGCGCCGCGATCTGCTCGAGGCCCTCGGCCATCGCGGCGACCGTCTTCGGCGTCAGCGTGAGGCGGTCGACGAACGCCGCGTCCTGGCCCGCGGCCTTCGCGGCGGCGACGTCGCGGGCGTTCGCGGCGAGGAGCTTCGCCTCGTCGCGGCGGATCGCGGCGGCCATCGCCGCCGAGCGCCGCGTTCTTCGCCGCCGTGTCGGCGCGGGCGAGCTCGCGGCTCGCGGCGCGCGCCGCCTCGCCCACGGCGCGCATGTAGCCCGCGACGTCGGCGTAGCGGGCCGGGACGCCGGGAACGTCCGAGCGTTGCGTCATCCGCGCGTTCGTGCAGCGTGCTACGTGCCTGCGGCTTGATCTCGGTCACGCCCTTGTCGGCGCCGACGAGGATCACGTCGGCGCCGCGCTGCGCGAAGAGGCCGACGGTGACGACGCCGGCGATGCCGCGGATCTTCGCTTCCGTCGCGGCCGGATCGGTGATCGCCAGCCCGTGGACGTCGAGGATCACGTTGCCGTTGTCGGTGGTGAACCCCATCCGCCACCCGGGGCGGCCGCCGAGCAGCAGCAGCTGGCGCGCGACGTAGCTGCGCGCCATCGGGATCACCTCGACCGGCAGCGGGTACTTGCCGAGCACCGGCACCAGCTTGCTCTCGTCGACGATGCAGACGAACTTGCGCGACGCGGCGGCGACGATCTTCTCGCGCGTCAGCGCGCCGCCGCCGCCCTTGATCATCGCGCCGTGCTCGGTCACCTCGTCGGCGCCGTCGACGTAGACGGGCAGGTCGCCGACGTTGTTCAGGTCGTCGACGTAGATGCCGTGCGCCTTCAGCCGCTCCTCCGAGCGGACCGAGCTCGCGACGGCGCCCTTGATCCGCTGCTTGACCTTCGCCAGCTCGTCGATGAAGTAGTCGGCCGTCGAGCCGGTGCCGACGCCGATGAAGGCGTCGTCGACGATGTAGCGGATCGCCATGCGCGCGACCGCCTTCTTGAGCTCGTCCTGGGTCATGGTCATTTCTTCCTCGGCGGCGGCAGGTCGGTGCAGACGCCTTCGAACGCCTCGGCGGCGAGGCCGACCGACTCGCACAGCGTCGGGTGCGGATGGATCGTGCGCCCGATGTCGACGGCGTCGGCGCCCATCTCGATCGCCAGCGCGAGCTCGCCGATCAGGTCGCCGGCGTGCGTGCCGACGATGCCGCCGCCGACGATCCGGTGCGTCTGCGGCGTCGAACAGCAGCTTGGTGTGCCCCTCGTCGCGGCCGTTGGCGATCGCCCGGCCCGACGCGGCCCACGGGAAGAGGCCCTTCTCGACCTTGATGCCCTTCGCCTTCGCGTCGTCCTCGGTGAGGCCGACCCAGGCGATCTCGGGATCGGTGTAGGCGACCGACGGGATCACGCGGGCGTCGAAGAAGCTCTTCTGCCCGGCGGCCGCCTCGGCCGCGACGTGCCCCTCGTGCACCGCCTTGTGCGCCAGCATCGGCTGGCCGACGACGTCGCCGATCGCGAAGATGTGCGGCGACGTTGGTGCGCATCTGGCCGTCGACCGGGATGAAGCCGCGGTCGGTGACCGCGAGCCCCGCCTTCTCGGCGGCGATCTTCCTGCCGTTCGGCGCGCGGCCGACGCTCATCAGCACCGCGTCGTAGGGCTGCGGCTCGGGCGGCGCGTTCGGCCCCTCGAAGGTCACCCACAGCGCATCGGGCTTCGCCTCGACCCTGGTCGTGCGCGTGCCCACCATGATCCGGTCGAAGCGATGCTTGTTGATCTTCTCCCACACGCGGACGAGGTCGCGGTCGGCGCCGGGCATCAGCCCTTCGAGCATTTCGACGACGTCGAGCCGCGCTCCCAGCGTCGAGTAGACGGTGCCCATCTCGAGGCCGATGATGCCGCCGCCGATGACCAGCATCCGCTTGGGGATCGCCTTCAGCTCCAGCGCGCCGGTCGAGTCGAGGACGCGCGGGTCCTCGGGGATGAACGGCAGCCGCACGACCTGCGAGCCCACGGCGACGATCGCCTGCGCGAAGCGGACGACCTTCTTGCCGCCGGTCTTCGCCTGCTCCGGCCCTTCGGTCAGCTCGACCTCGACGTGGTGCGGATCCAGGAACTGGCCGACGCCGCGCACGACCTCGACCTTGCGCGCCTTGGCCATGCCGGCGAGCCCGCCGGTCAGCTTGCCGACGACCTTGTCCTTCCAGCCGCGCAGCTGGTCGAGGTCGATCTGCGGCGCGCCGAACGAGATGCCGTGCGCGGCCAGCGCCTTGCTCTCGTCGACGACCGCCGCGACGTGCAGCAGCGCCTTCGACGGGATGCAGCCGACGTTCAGGCACACGCCGCCCAGCGTCGCGTAGCGCTCGACGAGCACCGTCTTCAGGCCGAGGTCGGCGGCGCGGAACGCGGCGCTGTAGCCGCCGGGCCCCGCACCGAGCACCAGCATCTCGCACTCGACGTCGACGGGGCCGGCGTAGGCCGGCGCCGGGGCGGCGCCCTCACCCCGGCCCGCTCCCGCGCGCGGGAGAGGGGGCGCCGGTGCGCGCCGGTGCGTGCCGCCGGCGGCCGGGCTGCCTCTCGCCGGCTGCGGGAGCGGGCTGGGGTGAGGGCGCCGCCACCGCCGCCGCTTCCAGCACCGCGATCAGCGTCCCTTCGGCGACCTTGTCGCCGAGCTTGACGTGCACCTCCTTCACCGTGCCCGCCGCCGGCGACGGCACGTCCATCGTCGCCTTGTCCGATTCCAGCGTGACCAGCGACTCTTCGGCGCTGATCGCGTCGCCCGGCTTGACGAAGATCTCGATCACCGGCACGTCCTTGAAATCGCCGATGTCGGGCACCTTGACTTCGATCGTGCCCATGGTCGTCTCGCTACACGAGCGCGCGGCGCAGGTCGGCGAGCAGCGCGCCGAGGTACGCGGTGAAGCGGGCGGCGGAGGCGCCGTCGATCACGCGGTGGTCGTAGGACAGGGACAGCGGCAGCATCAGCCGCGGCGCGAACTCCTTGCCGTCCCAGACCGGCTTGGTCGCGCTCTTCGACACGCCGAGGATCGCGACCTCCGGGGCGTTGATGATCGGCGTGAACGCGGTGCCGCCGATGCCGCCCAGGCTCGAGATCGAGAAGCAGCCGCCCTGCATGTCGGCCGGCGGCGAGCTTGCCTTCGCGCGCCTTGGCGGAGAGCTCGCCCATTTCCTTCGCGATCTGCAGCACGCCCTTCTGGTCGGCATTCTTCAGCACCGGCACGACCAGGCCGTTCGGCGTGTCGGCGGCGAAGCCGATGTGGAAGTACTGCTTCAGCACCAGGTTGTCGCCGTCGAGCGAGGCGTTGAAGTCCGGGAACTTCTTCAGCGCCGCTGACCGCCGCCTTGATCAGGAAGGCGAGCATCGTGACCTTGGCGCCGGACTTCTCGTTCTCCTTGTTGAGGCGCGACGCGGAAGGCCTCGAGCTCGGTGATGTCGGCCTCGTCGAACTGCGTGACGTGCGGGATCATCACCCAGTTGCGGGCGAGGTTCGCGCCGGAGATCTTCTTGATCCGCGACAGCGGCTTCGACTCCACCGGCCCGAACTTCGCGAAGTCGACCGTCGGCCACGGCAGCAGGTTGAGCGCGCCGCCGCCGGTGATGCCGGCGCCGGCGGCGCCGGCGGCCGCCCCCGCGCCCGACAGCGCCTGCTTGACGAAGCTTCTGCACGTCCTCCTGCAGGATGCGACCCTTCGGGCCGGTGCCGGCGACGCGCGCGAGGTCGACGCCGAGCTCGCGGGCGAAGCTTGCGCACCGACGGCGACGCGTGCGCGGCCTTGAAGCCGTCGCCGTCGATCGGCGCGGCGGCGCGCCTGCCCCGGCCTGTCCCGCTCGCGGGAGGGGGCGGCGCGCCGCTGATCGCGCCTCGGCCGCTCCCTCTCCCGCGCGCGGGAGCGAGGCTGCGGGTGCAGGCGCGCCGTCGCGGCCGGCGTCGCTGCCGGATCGGCGCCGCAGCGCGGCGCCGCGGCCGCGGCTGGGTGCCGCAGCGGCCGCGATCCGGCCGCCTCGAGCACGGCGATCAGCACGCCTTCGCGACCTTGTCGCCGAGCTTGACCCGGACTTCCTTCACCGTGCCCGCGGCCGGCGACGGCACGTCCATCGTCGCCTTGTCGGATTCGAGCGTGACCAGCGAATCCTCGGCCTTCACCGTGTCGCCCGGCTTGACGAGGATCTCGATGACCGGGACGTCCTTGAAATCGCCGATGTCGGGAACCTTGACTTCGATTGTGCTCATTGCCACCTCGGCAGCTGCCGGCCGGAAGTGGGGTCAGACCCCACTTTTCGCCGGCCGGGAGGAAGTAGACGGAAGTAGTGTCTGACCCTACTTATCGGTTTCAGACGGTCCAGGGCGCCGGCTTGGCCGGATCGATGCCGTACTTCGCGATCGCCTCGGCCACCTTGGCCGCGGGCAGCGCGCCGTCGTCGGCGAGCGCCTTCAGCGCGGCGACCGTCACGTAGTGCCGGTCGACCTCGAAGAAGCCGCGCAGCTTCTCGCGCGTGTCCGAGCGGCCGAAGCCGTCGGTGCCCAGCACCACGTAGCGGCGCGGGACGTAGGCGCGGATCTGCTCGGCGAACGCGCGCATGTAGTCGGTCGCGGCGATGACCGGGCCCGACGTGTCGGCGCGAGGCAGCGCCTCGACGTGCGAGCGCGCGGGCTTCGCCGTCGGGTGGAGCAGGTTCTCGCGCGCGACCGTCATGCCGTCGCGGGCGAGCTCGGTGAAGCCGGGCAGCTCCACAGGTCGGCGTCCACGCCCCAGTCGGCCTTCAGCAGGTCGGCGGCGGCGATCACCTCGCGGAAGATCGTGCCGGAGCCCAGCAGCTGCACGCGCGGCGCCTTCGCCTTGCCCTTGGCGCCGGCGCGGAACAGGTACATGCCCTTGATGATGTCCGGCCGCCGCGCCCTCGGGCATCGCCGGGTGCGGGTAGTTCTCGTTCATCACCGTCAGGTAGTAGTAGACGTCCTGCTGCTCGGCGTACATCCGGCGCAGGCCGTCCTGGACGATCACCGCGACTTCGTAGCCGAAGGTCGGGTCGTACGAGATGCAGTTGGGGATCGTCGCCGAGTAGATGTGCGAGTGGCCGTCCTCGTGCTGCAGGCCTTCGCCGTTCAGCGTCGTGCGCCCGGCCGTGCCGCCCAGCAGGAAGCCGCGCGAGCGCATGTCGCCGGCCGCCCACGCGAGGTCGCCGACGCGCTGGAAGCCGAACATCGAGTAGAAGATGTAGAACGGGATCATCTGCACGCCGTGCGTCGAGTACGCGGTCGCCGCGGCGATCCAGTCGCACATCGCGCCCGGCCTCGTTGATGCCCTCCTGCAGGATCTGGCCGGTCTTGCTCTCCTTGTAGAACATCAGCTGGTCGGCGTCCTGCGGCGTGTACAGCTGGCCCAGCTGGTTCCAGATGCCGAGCTGGCGGAAGAGGCCCTCCATGCCGAAGGTCCGCGACTCGTCGGGGACGATCGGGACGATGTGCTTGCCGATGCTGCTTGTCGCGCAGCAGCAGCTGCAGGATCTGCACGAACGCCATCGTCGTCGAGATCTCGCGGTCGTCGGTGCTCTTGAGGAAGCGCTCGAACGCGGCGAGCTCGGGCACGGCCAGCGGCTCCGCCTTCCGGCGGCGCGTGGGCAGGTAGCCGCCCAGCTCCATCCGCCGGTCCTCCATGTACTTGAACTCGGGCGAGCCGGGCGGGAACGTCACGTACGGCACCTCGTCGAGCTGGTCGTCGGGCACCGGCAGCTGGAAGCGGTCGCGGAAGCGCCGGATCGACTCGTGCGACATCTTCTTCTGCTGGTGCGTGATGTTCTGCGCCTCGCCCGACTCGCCCATGCCGTAGCCCTTGATCGTCTTGGCGAGGATCACCGTCGGCTGGCCCTTGTGGTTGACGGCCGCGTTGTACGCGGCGTAGACCTTGAACGGGTCGTGGCCGCCGCGGTTCAGCTTCCAGATGTCGTCGTCGCTGTAGTCGGCGACGAGCTCCTTCAGCTCCGGCGTGTTGAAGAAGTGCTCGCGGACGTACGCGCCGTCCTTCGACTTGAACGTCTGGTACTCGCCGTCGACGCAGTCCATCATCCGCTGCATCAGGATGCCCTTCCTGTCGCGGGCGAACAGCGCGTCCCAGTGGCGGCCCCAGACGACCTTGATGACGTTCCAGCCCGAGCCGCGGAAGTCGCTCTCGAGCTCCTGGATGATCTTGCCGTTGCCGCGCACCGGGCCGTCGAGGCGCTGCAGGTTGCAGTTGACGACGAAGATCAGGTTGTCGAGGCGCTCGCGCCCGGCCATGCCGATCGCGCCCATCGACTCCGGCTCGTCCATCTCGCCGTCGCCGCAGAAGCACCAGACCTTGCGGTCCTGCGCCGCCGCGAGCCCGCGGTCGTTCAGGTACTTCATGAACCGCGCCTGGTAGATCGCCATCAGCGGCCCCAGGCCCATCGACACCGTCGGGAACTGCCAGAAATCCGGCATCAGCCACGGGTGCGGATACGACGAGATGCCCTTGCCGTCGACCTCCTGGCGGAAGTTGTCCATCTGCTCGGCGCGTGAGGCGGCCGAGCATGAACGCGCGCGCGTAGACGCCGGGCGCCGAGTGGCCCTGGACGAACACGAGGTCGCCGCCGTGCTCGCGCCGTCGGCGCGCGCCAGAAGTGGTTGAAGCCGATGTCGTAGAGCATCGCCGCCGAGGCGAAGCTCGCGATGTGGCCGCCGACGTTGGTGTCCTTGTTCGCGCGCACGACCATCGCCATCGCGTTCCAGCGCACGTAGTGCCGGATCTTCTGCTCGATGTTGAAGTCGCCGGGCAGCCGCGGCTGCTTCTCGACCGGGATCGTGTTGATGTACGCGGTGTTCGCCGAGAACGGCAGGTACGCGCCCGAGCGCCGCGCCTTGTCGATCAGCTGCTCGATCAGGAAGTGCGCGCGGTCGGGGCCGTCGTCCGCGAGCACGCCGTCGAGCGCGTCCAGCCACTCGCGGGTTTCGAGCGGATCGTTGTCGGGGATCAGGTCCATTGCGGTTCTCCTCGGGCGGCGTGGGCTGCCCCCGATCGCGGTCGGGGTGGGTCTCGGCAGCGGTGGAAGGTGGCGCCCTGCGGCACGTCGTCGCGGCGCACGCCCGCGCGCGCCGCCCTGGTGCCGGGCCTCGATCGGCCTCTAGTCAGGCCGATCATCCTACCAAAACGGTCAGGGATGCGGAACCGGCACGCGCGGGCGCCGCCGCGAACGTGTCGATCCGGGCGACGCGAGCGCCGGCCGCGCGCGGTCAGCGGCCGCGGCGTGGCGAGCAGCCACGCGCCGCAGGCGAGCGACAGCGTCCCGAAGGCCGCGAAGCCGACGCGATAGCTGCCGGTCGCGCCGGCCAGCAGCGCGAACAGCGGCGGGCCGACGACGACGCCGGTGAACGTGATGAAACCCGCGGCGCCGGTGACCGCCCCCGCCTGTCCGGGCGGCGCGTGCCGGGCGACCTGCGACAGCTGGACGCCGTTCCAGCCGATCGCCGTGCCGCCGAACACCGCGCAGACGGCGAGCATCGCCCCGCTTCGGCCAGCTCGCGTCGAAGGTCGCCGTCGCATAGGCGCACAGTCCCGGAGGCGATGCCGAGCAGGCCCAGCATCGTCCGCGGCGGGACGAAGTGGTCGGCGACGGCGCCCCAGACGATCCGGCCGACGATCCCGCCGAGGTTGGCGACGGTCAGCGCGAGCCCGGCGGCCACCAGCGACCGGCCGAGTCCCTCGGTCAGGAACACGACCAGGAAGCTCATCAGGCACATCTGCGTGGCCGCGTAGGCGCAGCCGGTGAGCGCCAGCCCGACCAGCGTGCGGCTGGCGAGCACCGTGCGCAGCGGCGCGATCGCGGCCGCGAGCGACAGCCGCTCCTGCGGCCGGCGGTCGGCGTCGAAGGTCGCGCGCGTCGCCTGCGCGACGACGGCGATCGCGAGCCCCAGCACGGCCACCGCCTCGATCGTCGGCCGCCACCCGAGCGCCACGCGCGAGGCCGGGCAGCGCGGCGCCGGCCAGCGCGGCGCCGGCGGGAACGCCGGTCTGCTTGATCGAGAACGTCAGCGCCATGCGGTCGGGCGGCGCCGTGCGCACGAGCACGTGCGACGACGCGGCCGTGATCGGCCCGTAGCCCCAGCCGATGACCAGCGCGCCCGCAGCCAGCACCGCGGCGACCGCCGCGCTGCCGCCGGCGCCGGGAACGCCGAGGGTGCCGAGCGGCAAGGCGAGGATCCCCGTCGCGCACAGCAGCACGCAGGCCTGCGACACGCGGATCGCGCCGTGGCGGACGATGAACGCGCCCGAGGCGAGGCTCGCGATCGCGGCGCCGACGTAGATCAGCCCGACGAAGACGCCGACGAGCTTCGGCGAGAGGGCGAGGTCGCCGCGCGATCTCGGGCGCCAGCACCGCGGTCGCGGTGGCCGCGAGCGCCGTGTAGATCTGGATCGCCAGCGTGATCGCCAGCGCGACGGCCGCCGTCCCCGCGCGCGGCGTCGCGGTCGTCATTCGCGGTCGACGGCGACGAACAGCGACTCGGTGACGATGGCGTCCACGCCGAGGTCGTGCGGCCCGGCCGGCACCTGCGCGACGATCTGCAGGTCGAAGCCGCCGGCGATGCGCGGCGTGCCCGGCGGCAGCAGCGGCAGCAGCCGGTCGTAGAAGCCGCCGCCGTAGCCCAGGCGCCGGCCGCGGCGATCGAAGGCCACGCCCGGGACCAGCACCCAGTCGACGGCCTCCGGCGGGACGATCGGGGCCGAAAGCGACGGCTCCGGGATGCCGCGGTCGCTGCGCACGACGTCGGCGACCGGGTCGCGGATCGCGCGGAGCTCGAGCATCCGCCGCGCGCGGTCGACGCGGGGCAGCACCACGGTCTTGCCGGCCGCGAGCGCCGCGCGCACGATCGGCAGCGTGTCCCACTCGCTGCGGAACGGCAGCGTCAGCGAGCACGGTGCGCGCGGCGGCGAACGACGGCAGCGCGACGATCGCGCGCGCGATCGCCGCGCGCGGCGGCGGCGCGGACCGGCGCCGCCAGCGCGTCGCGCGCGGCGAGCACCTGCGCGCGCAGCGGCGCGCTTGGCGTCGCGCAGCGCGGCGTCGGCGCGCCGACCGCCGGCGCCTTCGGATCCGTGGCTCATGGGCCGATGTTAGCTCACCGGCGTGCGCCCTCACCCAGCCGCTCTCGCGGCATCCCGCTCGCGCGAGAGGGCGCGGCGGCGGCAGCGCGAGGGCGAGCGCGGGTCGACCTATAATCGCGACCCTCACCTCCGGGGTCCCGCATGAACCACGATCACCAGCTCTATCGCGACCGGCGCGCGCGCGCTCCTCGCCCGGATGCGCGCGCATGCCGGCGGCGGGCTCGCCCTCGTGCCGACCGCGCCGGAGGCGGCGCGCAACCGCGATTCGCTCTATCCGTACCGCCACGACAGCTATTCTACTACCTGTCGGGCTTCGCCGAGCCCGAGGCGGTCGTCGCGCTCGTCGCCGGCCCCGACGGCGACCGGCAGATCCTGTTCTGCCGCGAGAAGAACGAGGAGCGCGAGATCTGGGACGGCTTCCGCTACGGCCCCGACGCCGCCCGCGAGATCTTCGGCTTCGACGCGGCGCACCCGATCTCCGAGCTCGACGCGATGCTGCCCGACCTCGCGTCCGAACCAGCCGGCGCTGTACACGCCGATCGGCCTGTTCGCCGACTGGGACCGCAGGATCCCGCGCTGCTGAACGAGGTGCGCGGCCGCGCGCGCACCGGCGTCAGCGCGCCCGAGGAGATCGTCGACGTGCGCGCGCCGCTCGACACGATGCGCCTCGTCAAGGACGCGCACGAGATCGGGCTGATGCGCCGCGCCGCGGCCATCTCGACCGAGCGCGCACCGGCGCGCGATGGAGCGCACGCGCCCCGGGCTGGCACGAGTACCAGGTCGAAGCCGAGCTCGCGCACGAGTTCCTGCGCCACGGCGCGCAGGCCGTCGCCTATCCGTCGATCGTCGCCGGCGGGCCCAACGCCTGCGTGCTGCACTACCGCGACAACAACCGGCAGCTGCAGGACGGCGAGCTGCTGCTGATCGACGCCGGCTGCGAGTACCGGAGCTACGCGTCCGACATCACGCGCACGTTCCCGGTCAACGGCCGGTTCAGCGGCCCGCAGCGCGACGTCTACGAGCTGGTGCTCGCGGCGCAGCAGGCGTGCATCGACGCGGTCGTGCCCGGCGCCGACTTCCACGACTACCACAAGGCCGCCGAGCGCGTGCTGGCGCAGGGCTACATCGACCTCGGCCTGTGCCGCGGCACGCCTCGACGAGGTGCTGGAGTCGGGCAGCTACAAGCAGTTCTACATGCACCGCGCCGGCCACTGGCTCGGCCTCGACGTCCACGACGCCGGCCTCTACCAGGTCGGCGGCGCGTCGCAGAAGCTCGTGCCCGGGATGGTGCTGACGGTCGAGCCGGGCACCTACATCCGGCCCGCCGACAACGTGCCCGAGGCGTTCTGGAACATCGGCGTGCGCATCGAGGACGACGTGCTGGTGACCGCCGCCGGCACCGAGAACCTGACCGGCGCGACGCCGAAGACCGTGGCCGAGGTCGAGGCGGCGTGCGCGCGCTAGCCGCGCCGCGCGTCGCACTCGACCCCTGAGCCGGAGCGGACCGATGCTGCACGACGTCGCGATCGTCGGCGCCGGCCCCGTCGGCGCCACGCTGGCGCTGGCGCTCGCCGACGGCGACCTCGACGTCGTCGTGCTCGACGCGCGCGCGGCCGGCGAGACGCTGCGCGGCGACCGGTCGCTCGCGCTGTCGCACGGCTCGCGGCTGATCCTCGAGCGCTGCGGCGTCTGGGCGGAGCTGGCCGCGATGCCCGACGCCGTGACGCCGATCGCGGTCATCGACGTCTCGCAGGCCGGCGGCTTCGGCATGACGCGGCTCGCGGCCGCCGACTTCGAGCTGCCGGCGCTGGGCTACGTCGTCGCCTATCGCGCGCT
This sequence comes from uncultured beta proteobacterium, assembly GCA_963832705.1. Lineage (GTDB taxonomy): Bacteria > Pseudomonadota > Gammaproteobacteria > Burkholderiales > Casimicrobiaceae > CAIWHR01. The sequence continues at coordinate 90,526 of CAWHVP010000017.1, forward strand.
GCAGGCCGCGCTCGACGCGGCGCTGGCCCGCGCCGGGGTGCGCGTGCGCCACGGCGTCACCGCGCTCCGCGTCGGCGGGCACGCCCGCGTACGCCGCGGTCGAGACCGGGGGCACCGACGGCGAGCCGGTGCTCGCGCGGCTCGCCGCCGTGGCCGACGGCACCGGCGCGACGGTCGCCGGCATCGGCCGCACCCGTCGCGAGTACGGGCAGGCCGCGGTCGTCGCGCGGCTCTGGCGCGCGGCGCCGCACGCGGGCATCGCCTACGAGCGCTTCACGCCGGACGGGCCGATCGCGCTGCTGCCGGAGGGCGACCACTACGGCCTCGTCTGGACGGTGACGCCGCAGCGCGCGGAGGAGCTGTGCGCGCTCGACGACGCGGCGTTCCTCGCGGCGCTGGCGCCCCATTTCGGCGCGCGCATCGGCAGTTTTACCAAGGTCGCCGATCGCCGCGCGTTTCCGCTGGCGCTGGAGATCGCCGGCAGCACCGTCGGCGCGCGCTGCGTCGTGCTCGGCAATGCGGCGCAGACGCTGCATCCGGTCGCGGGGCAGGGCTTCAACCTCGGCCTGCGCGACGCGTTCGGCCTCGCGCAGGCGGTGCTCGATGCGCCGCGCGAGCGGATCGGCGAGCGGGCGATGCTCGAGGCCTACGCGCGCCGCCGCCGTCCCGACCGCTGGGCCGGCATCGCGTTGACGCACGGCCTCGTGCGCCTGTTCGGCAACGACCTCCCGTTCCTGCTGCTGGCCGCGAGGGTTGGCGCTCACTCTCCTCGATACGCTGACCCCGGCGAAGCGCGCGTTCACGCGCGCGATGCTGTTCGGCCTGCGCTGATCGCGACGCACCCGACGGCGGCGGCCGCGCATCGCCGCGTCGCCGAATTTTCCGCTCGCTAACGCGCTTTTGGAATCGGTATAATCATTTCCCCCCGCCGCATTCGCTCATCCGGAATCCTCCTGCGTCATCGACCGTGCACATCGGCCCGTACCACATCGAGAACAACCTGGTCGTCGCGCCGATGGCGGGCGTGAGCGATCGTCCGTTCCGCGCGGCGTGCAGGCGCCTGGGCGCCGGGTACGCGGTCTCGGAGATGGTCGCGTCGAACCCGCGGCTGCGGGACACGGAGAAGTCGCAGCGGCGCATCGATCACGCGGGCGAGGGCGCTCCCGTCGCCGTGCAGATCGCCGGCGCCGACCCGGCGCTGATGGCCGACGCCGCGCGCTACAACGTCGAGCGCGGCGCGCAGATCGTCGACATCAACATGGGCTGCCCGGCGAAGAAGGTGTGCAACGTCGCGGCCGGCTCGGCGCTGCTGCGCGACGAGGCGCTGGTGGCGGCGATCGTGCGCGCCGTCGTGCGCGCCGTCGACGTGCCGGTGACGCTCAAGATCCGCACCGGCTGGGACCGCGAGAGCCGCAACGCGGTGCGCATCGCGCGGATCGCGGAGGACGAGGGCATGCGCGCGCTCGCCGTCCACGGCCGCACGCGCGCCTGCGCGTTCGTCGGTCCGGTCGAATACGACACGATCCGCGCGGTCAAGGCCGCGGTGGGCGATCCCGGTGATCGCCAACGGCGACATCGACGACGCCGGAGCGCGCGCGCGACGTGCTCGCGCACACCGGCGCCGACGCGCTGATGATCGGCCGCGGCGCGCAGGGGCGGCCGTGGATCTTCCGCGAGATCCGCCACTTCCTCGACCACGGCGCGCGGCTGCCCGCCCCGACGGTGGCCGAGGCGCGCGACATCGTCGACGAGCATCTCGCCGATCACTACGCGTTCTACGGCGAGGACGCGGGCGTGCGCATCGCGCGCAAGCACATCGGCTGGTACGTGCAGGACCTCGAAGGCGGCGGCGACTGCCGCCGGGAAGTCAACGCGGCGGACAATGCGCGGGCGCAGCTCGCGGCGGTCCGCCTGCTTTTCGAACGGCTCGCCGCGAACAGCGAGCGCCTCGACTGCCGCCGCCGCGGGGCGGACGTCGTCGACGCCCGCGCCGCCTTCGCGACGCCGCAACCGCAAGCGCTACTGGGGCGGGGAGGCCCTTGCCGCGTGAGAAAAACACTACGCATCAACGGCGGCAACGAGATCGGCAAGACCGTCGAGAAATCGCTGGACGAATACTTCCGCAAGCTCGACGGCGAGCCGCCGCACGGCATCTACGACATGGTCATCACGCACGTCGAGCGGGCGCTGATCGAGTCGGTGATGGTCCGCGCGAACGGCAACCAGACGCAGGCGGCCGACATGCTGGGGCTGAACCGCAACACGTTGCGCACCAAGCTCGCCAAGTACGGCATCCGCTGACCGATGGCCGCGGCAGCACCGTGGCGCCGATCCGCGGGAGGCGCGGATCGCGGGGAGCGCGTGAGTGCCGACCGCGGCGCGCGACGGCTGCCGCAGCCACCAACCCACTGACCGTTTCCGCAGGCACGCATCCATGTCCGCACCCATCACCCAAGCGCTGCTGTCCGTTTCCGACAAGACCGGGCTCGTCGACTTCGCCCGCCGGCTGCACCGGCTGGGCATCGCGCTGCTGTCGACCGGCGGCACGGCGAAGGCGCTGGCCGCGGCCGGCCTTCCGGTCACCGAGATCGGCGACTACACGGGCTTCCCGGAGATGCTCGACGGCCGCGTGAAGACGCTGCACCCGAAGGTCCACGGCGGCATCCTCGCGCGGCGCGACCTGCCCGAGCACGCGGCGGCGCTGGCGGCGCACGCCATCCCGACGATCGACCTCGTCGTCGTCAACCTCTACCCGTTCCGCGAGACGGTCGCCGAAGCCGGGCTGCACGCTCGAGGACGCGATCGAGAACATCGACATCGGCGGCCCGACGATGGTGCGCGCCGCGGCCAAGAACTGGCGGCACGTCGGCATCGTCGTCGACCCGGCCGACTACGACGCGCTCGCCGCCGAGCTCGAGCAGGGCGCCCGCGCGCTGTCGGAGGCGACGCGCTTCGCGCTGGCGCGAAAGGCGTTCTCGCACACGGCGTCGTACGACGGCGCGATCTCGAACTGGCTGACGGCGCGCGCCGCCGACGGCACGGCGGAGGCGTTCCCCGACCGGCTCAACCTGCAGGCGGCGAAGGTGCAGGACCTGCGCTACGGCGAGAACCCGCACCAGCAGGCGGCGTTCTACCGCGACGAGAAGCCCGCGGCCGGCGGCATCGCGACCTACCGGCAGCTGCAGGGCAAGGAGCTCTCGTACAACAACATCGGCGACAGCCGACGCCGCGTGGGAGTGCGTGAAGACGCTTCGCCGATGCCGGCGGCGACGCCGCGTGCGTGATCGTCAAGCACGCGAACCCCTGCGGCGTCGCGGTCGCGGCCACGCCGCTCGAGGCGTACCGCAAGGCGTTCGCGACCGATCCGACGTCGGCCTTCGGCGGCATCATCGCCTTCAACCGCGCCGGTCGACGCGGCGACGGTCGAGGCGGTGTCGGCGCAGTTCCTCGAGGTGCTGATCGCGCCCGGCTACACCGACGACGCGCTGGCGCGTGATCGCGAAGAAGGCCAACGTGCGCGTGCTCGAGATCGCGCTGCCCGCCGTCGGGCGGCGCGGCTGCCGGCGTGGGACTTCAAGCGCGTCGGCGGCGGCTTCCTCGTGCAGACCGCCGACGCCGCGAACCGTCGACGCCGCCGCGCTCAAGGTCGTCACCAAGAAGGCGCCGACGCCGGCCGCAGCTCGCCGACCTGATGTTCGCCTGGCGCGTCGCCAAGTTCGTGAAGTCGAACGCGATCGTCTACTGCGGCGGCGGGCGGACGCTCGGCGTCGGCGCGGGGCAGATGAGCCGCGTCGATTCGTCGCGAGATCGCCGCGATCAAGGCGAAGCAACGCCGGCCTGTCGCTGGCGGGCTCGGTCGTCGCGTCGGACGCGTTCTTCCCGTTCCGCGACGGCCTCGACGTCGTCGCCGACAACGGCGCGGTCGCGGTGATCCAGCCGGGCGGCAGCATGCGCGACGACGAGGTGATCGCCGCGGCCGACGAGCGCGGCATCGCGATGGTGTTCACCGGCATCCGCCACTTCCGCCACTGACAGGGAGCGACGAACGTGCATGGTGACGCAAGATGGTTGCCGGCTCGCCGCGGCAGCCATCGCGGCATGGCTCGCCTGCGCAACGCCGGCGCAGGCCGCCGAGTGCGCCGACATGTGGGACTGGGTCAACACCGCCTGCCGCAAGCTCGTCGACACCTACCGAGAACGGCGACAACGAGCTCCTCGTCTCCGGCTACTCGTGGCACACGCCGTGGACGTGGACGGCCGAGAAGCGCGCGCGAGGAGAACGCGGCCGCGTGGGGCGGCGGCTGGGGCCGCACCGTCGAGAACGCGAGAACGGCGACACCGACATCCGTCTACTTCCTCGTGTTCAGCGATTCGCACCGCAAGCCCGAGTACAACCTCGGCTACGCGTGGAACACCTACTGGGGGCCGCGCAGCGGCATCCAGGCCGGGCTGGGCTACACGGCGTTCATCATCGCGCGCGGCGGACATCGCCAACGGCTGGCCGTTTCCCGCGGTGCTGCCGCTGCTCTCGGTGCGCTACGACCGGGTGACGCTGTACAGCGACGTACATCCCGAACTTCGGCGGCGGCGTCAACAACGGCAGCGTCTCTACGTCTTCGGCAAGGTCGCGCTCGATTGAGGCGCTCGCGCATGAACGTCCTCGTCATCGGCGGCGGCGGTCGCGAGCACGCGCTCGCCTGGAAGCTCGCGCAGTCGCCGCGCGTGGCCAAGGTGTTCGTCGCGCCCGGCAACGCCGGGCACCGCGCGCGAGCCCGGGCTCGCCAACGTCGCGCTGACCGCGATCCCGGACCTCGTCGCGTTCGCGCAGCGAGCACGTCGGCGCTCACCGTCGTCGGGCCGGAGGCGCCGCTGGCCGCCGGCGTCGTCGACGCGTTCCGCGCCGCCGGACTGCCGATCTTCGGCCCGACGCAGGCCGCGGCGCAGCTCGAGAGCTCGAAGGACTACGCCAAGGCGTTCATGGCGCGGCACGGCATCCCGACCGCGCGCTACGCGACGTTCACCGACGCCGCCGCGGCGCACGCCTACGTCGACGCCGAGGGCGCGCCGATCGTCGTCAAGGCCGACGGCCTCGCCGCCGGCAAGGGCGTGGTCGTCGCGGCGACGGCCGCCGAGGCGCACGCGGCGATCGACGCGATGCTCGACCGGCAACGCGATGGGCGCGGCCGGCGCGCGCGTCGTGATCGAGGAGTTCCTCGAGGGCGAGGAGGCGAGCTTCATCGTCATGGTCGACGGCCGCAACGTGCTGCCGCTCGCGTCGTCGCAGGATCACAAGCGCCTGCTGACCGGCGACGAGGGCCCGAACACCGGCGGCATGGGCGCGTATTCGCCGGCGCCGGTGGTCACGCCCGGCGCTGCACGCGCGGATCATGCGCGAGATCGTCCTGCCGACCGTGCACGGCATGGCGGCCGACGGCATCCCGTACACCGGCTTCCTGTACGCGGGGGTGATGATCGACGCCGCCGGCAACCCGAAGGTGCTCGAGTTCAACTGCCGGCTGGGCGACCCCGAGACGCAGCCGATCCTCGTGCGGCTCAAGTCCGACCTGTGTCGACCTCGTCCTGCACGCGATCGCCGGCACGCTCGACACCGTCGAGGCCGAGTGGGACCGGCGCGCGGCGCTCGGCGTCGTGCTCGCCGCCGCCGGCTATCCGGAGAATCCGCGCCGCGGCGACGTCGATCACCGGGCTCGATGCGCGAGCGGCGCCGGACGTCAAGGTGTTCCACGCCGGCACCGGCCGTCCAGGACGGACAGCGTCGTCGTCACCGGCGGGCGCGTGCTGTGCGTGACCGCGCTCGGCGACTCGGTGAAGCAGGCGCAGCGCGCGGCCTACGCGGCGATCGCCGGCATTCACTTCGACGGCATGCAGTTCCGCACCGACATCGGCCATCGCGCGCTCGCCGCGCGCAAGGCCTGAGGCCGATCCCCCGTGGACGTCTCGGCCGCGCGCGACTACTTCACCGGCCTGCAGGCGCGGATCGTCGCGCGGCCTCGAGGCCATCGACGGCAGCCCGTTCCGCGCGCGACGAGTGGACAGCGGCCCGAGGGCGGCGGCGGCATCTCGCGGCTGATCGAGGAAGGCAGCGTCCTCGAGCGCGGCGGCGTCAACTTCTCGCACGTGAAGGGCGACGCGGCTGCCGCCGTCGGCGTCGGCCGGGCGCGGCGAAATCGCCGGCCGCGCCTGGGAGGCGATGGGCGTGTCGCTCGTGCTCCACCCGCGCAATCCGTACGCGCCGACGGTGCACCTCAACGTGCGGATGTTCGTCGCGCACGCGCCGGACGGGCGAGGCCGCCGCGGACGTCTGGTGGTTCGGCGGCGGCATGGACCTGACGCCGTACTACGGCTTCGAGGAGGACGCCGCGCATTTCCACCGGACCTGCCGCGACGCGCTCGCCGCCGTTCGGCGCCGACGGCCTTCCCGAAGTACAAGCGCTGGTGCGACGAGTACTTCTACCTCAAGCACCGCAAGGAGCCGCGCGGCGTCGGCGGGATCTTCTACGACGACCTGATGGAAGGCGGCTTCGACCGCTGCTTCGCGCTGACGCAGAAGCGTCGGCGACCACTTCCTCGACGCGTACGCGCCGATCCTGCTGCGGCGGAAGGACCTGCCCTACGGCGAGCGCGAGCGCGACTTCCAGGCGTACCGGCGCGGGCGCTACGTCGAGTTCAACCTGGTCTGGGACCGCGGCACGCTGTTCGGGCTGCAGATCGAACGGCCGCACCGAGGCGATCCTGATGTCGCTGCCGCCGATCGTCAAATGGCGCTACGACTGGAAGCCCGAGCCCGGCACGCCCGAGGCGCGGCTGTACACGGACTTCCTCGTGCCGAAGGACTGGGCGTGAGCGCGAAGGGCCGTCGCGAGCGCGACGCGACCGCGAAGGTCCGACCGACGGCGATCCGCGGATCGCGACGACGCGCACCTGATCGAGACGACGGTCGCCTCCGAGCGCGTGCTGGCAGGGCAAGCTGCTCGACGTCCGCCGCGACAGCGTGCGGCTGCCCGACGGCGGCATCGCGACCCGCGAGTACATCGTGCATCCCGGCGCCGTGCTGGTGGTGCCGGTGCTGCCCGACGGGCGGCTCGTCATCGATGCGCCAGTACCGCTATCCGCTGCGGCAGGTGTTCGTCGAGTTCCCCGCCGGCAAGCTCGACCCGGGCGAGTCGGCGCTCGACGACGGCGGTGCGCGAGCTGCAGGAGGAGGCCGGCTACACGGCGCGCGAGTGGACGCCGCTGGGCGTCATCCATCCGCTGCTCTCCTATTCGACCGAGGCGATCGAGATCTACCTCGCCGAGGGGCTCGAGCACGTCGGCGCGGCGCTCGACGACGGCGAGTTCCTCGAGGTCGGCACGATGAGCGTCGACGAGATGCTCGCGGGCGTCGATCGCGGCGAGATCACCGACGCCAAGACGGTCACCGCGCTGCTCCTCTACGCGCGGCGCCGCGGCGCCGGTGATCGCAAGGGCGCTGCGGCGGTCGCGCGGCGGCTCGTCGTCCGCGGCCGCGTGCAGGGCGTCGGCTTCCGGCACGCGATGAGCGTCGCCGCGGCGACCTTCGGCGTCGACCGGCTGGGTCCGCAACCGCGCAGGACGGCAGCGTCGAGGCGCTGGTCCAGGGCGACCCGACGCGGTCGAGCGCGCGATCGCCTGGTGCCGCCGCGGGCCGCCGGCCGCGCGCGTCACCGCCGTCGACGTCGCCGACGAGCCGCCGGCCGGCGATGCGCAGCGATTTCGTGACGCGTCCGACGCCTGACCCGGGTGAGGCTCCGCCCGGTGCACGCGGCGCGCGCGGCACCCGACGGGCTCGCGCGACACGCCGGCGCGCTCGCCGCACGCCGAACACGTCCTTCCACGCCGCGTACGACGACGCCGCCCACAGCGGCAGCACCAGCACGAGGCCGAGGCCCATCGTCGCCAGGCCGAAGGCCAGCAGCACCAGCGACGCCGCGGCGTAGACGAGCAGCGGCACGGTGTTGAGGACGAACGCGCGCCAGCTCGCGACGAACGCGGCGCCCGGCGGACACGCGCTCGAACAGCGCGTGGAACGGGACGAACGTGACCGGCAGCGAGGCCAGCACGCCGATCGCGTAGATGCCGGCGATCTGCGGTCGGCGTGAGCGTCCGGGTCCGCCGCGTCCGGCGTCAGCAGGTTGACGTCGGCGACCCACCAGGCGGCGGCCGCCTCGGCGGCGAACGTGAACAGCGCCGCCGCGACGACGGCGACGATCGCCGACGCCGGCGCCCGGAACGCGGCCACCGCCAGCGCGACCGACGGCTCGGCGCCCCGGTCGGCCGCGCGCGCCGCGTAGAGCATGCCGCAGGCGATCAGCGGCACGACGATCTTGCCGAGCGAGCGGGCCGACCCCGGGAATCGCCTCGAGCAGGAATTCGCTCGCCAGCGTCGCGACGGCGAGCGCGATCCACGTCCCGGGGCGCGCTTGAACAGGCGCATCGCCTCCTCGTACCACGCGAGAGCGCGCGGCCACGGCAGCGCACGCGGCTCGAGGTGCGCCGGCTCCGGTCCGGCCGGCGGGGGTGGCGTGCCGGGAGCCGGCTCCGGCGGCGGGGGTGCCTCGGACATCAGGCGGGGGCGTCCTCCCCGAGGTACGCGGCGCGCACGGCCGGGTCGTGCAGCAGCTTCTTCGCGTCGCCTTGGAGCGTGATCTCGCCCGACTCCATCACGTAGCCGCGATGGCTGACCTCGAGCGCGAGCTTGGCGTTCTGCTCGATCAGCAGGATGGTGACGCCCTCGGCGGAGACGGTGAGGATCGTCTCGAACACCTTCTGCACCATCAGCGGGGCGAGCCCCATCGACGGCTCGTCGAGCAGCAGCAGCTTCGGCCGCGACATCAGCGCGCGGCCCATCGCCAGCATCTGCTGCTCGCCGCCGGACATCGTGCCCGCCGTCTGCCGGCGGCGCTCCTTCAGCCGCGGGAACAGCGTCGTAGACGCGCTCGACGTCGTCGCGGATCGCCGCCTTGTCGCTGCGGACGTAGGCGCCCATCGCGAGGTTCTCCTCGATCGTCAGCGCGCCGAACACGCCGCGGCCCTCGGGCACCATCGCGAGGCCCTGCCGGACGAGCTGGAACGCGGGCTTGCCGGTGATGTCGCCGCCGGCGTAGCGGATCGTGCCGGCCTTGACCGGCTGCACGCCGCAGATGCCCTTCAGCGTGGTGGTCTTGCCGGCGCCGTTGGCGCCGATCAGGCAGACGAGCTCGCCGGCCGCGACCGCGAGGTCGATGCCCTTGACGGCCTGGATGCCGCCGTAGGCCACCTCGACCTTGGCGAGCTCGAGCAGCGGCGAAGCGGCGCCGCCGGGGCGCGCGCTCAAGCGGCCTCCTTGCGCACCAGCGTGACCTCGCCGCCCAGGTAGGCGGCGATCACGGCCGGGTCCTTCTGCACGTCGGCGGCGGGTCCCTCGGCGATCTTCTTGCCGTAATCGAGCACCAGCACGCGGTCGCACACGCTCATCACCAGCTTCATGTCGTGCTCGATCAGCAGGATCGTCGTGCCGTCGCGGCGGATGTCCTCGAGCAGGCCCCGCAGCGCGGCCGTCTCGGTCGCGTTCATTCCCGCCGCGGGCTCGTCGAGCGCCAGCAGCTTCGGGTCGGTCGCGAGCGCCCGCGCGATCTCCAGCCGGCGCTGGTCGCCGTAGGCCAGGTGCTTGGCGAGATCGTTCGCGCGCGCGGCGATGCCGACGTACTCCAGCAGCTCGTAGGCGCGCTTCTCGATCGCGCGCTCCTCGGCGCGCGTGCGCCGCGTTGCGCGAGATCGCGCCCCAGCACGCCGGCCTTCGTGCGCACGTGGCGGCCGATCATCACGTTCTCGAGCGCCGACAGGTTGGCGAACAGGCGGATGTTCTGGAACGTCCGCGCGATGCCGCGGGCGGCGACGTCGTTCGGCTTCAGCCCGGTGAGCGGCGCGCCGTCGAAGACGAACTCGCCGCCGTCGGGCGTGTAGATGCCGGTGAGCACGTTGAACAGGCTGGTCTTGCCGGCGCCGTTGGGGCCGATCAGCCCGTAGATCTCGCCGTGCTCGATGGTGAAGGTGACGTCGGAGAGCGCCTGCACGCCGCCGAAGCGCTTGTTGATGCCCTTGCCCGCGAGCAGCGTGCGCCCGGTCGCTCACTTGCGCCTCCGCTCGAGCTCGCGCTTGCGCACGGCCGACGGGCAGGATGCCCGCCGGGCGGAACAGCATCATCAGCACCAGCGCGAGGCCGAACAGCAGCATCCGGATCACCTCGGGCTCGATCAGCATCCGGCCGAACAGCGCCTTCTGCGCCGGCTCGACCGTGTAGCGCAGCACCTCCGGCACGAACGACAGCAGCAGCGCGCCGAGGATCACGCCCCAGATGTTGCCCATGCCGCCCAGCACGACCATCGACAGCACCATGACCGACTCGACCAGCACGAAGCTCTCGGGGCTGATGAAGCCCTGCGTCGCCGCGAAGATGCCGCCCGAGACGCCGCCGAACGACGCGCCCATCGCGAACGCCAGCAGCTTCATGTTGCGGGTGTTGATCCCCATCGCGCGGGCGGCGATCTCGTCCTCGCGGATCGCCTCCCACGCGCGGCCGATGCGCGAGTCCTGCAGCCGCAGGTTGATGACGATGATGCCGAGCAGCACGAGCACCAGCAGGTAGTAGTACTTGATCGGGCCGCTGAACGTCGAGCCCCATGCATCGTGTCGGTCTTGGCGAAGCTGAAGCTGCCGATGCGGAACGGGTCGATCAGCGTGATCCCCTGCGGGCCGTTGGTGATGTTGACCGGCTGCGACAGGTTGTTCATGAAGATGCGCACGATCTCGCCGAAGCCCAGCGTGACGATCGCGAGGTAGTCGCCGCGCAGCTTCAGCGTCGGCGCGCCGAGCAGCACGCCGAACATGCAGGCGAACGCGGCGCCGATCGGCAGGATCACCCAGAACGGCAGGTGCAGGCTGAAGTGCGGCGACGCGAGCAGCGCGTACGATGTACGCGCCGACCGCGTAGAACGCGATGTAGCCCAGGTCGAGCAGGCCGGCGAAGCCGACGACGATGTTGAGGCCCAGCGACAGCAGGACGAACAGGATCGCGAGGTTGGTGATCCGCACCCACGCGGTGCCGATCGCCGGCCAGCGCGAACGGCAGCACCGCCAGCGCGACGGCGACGAGCACCAGCCCGATCCAGCGGGCGGCGGAGCCTTGCTTCGGCGTGGCGTGCGCGTTCATGCGGGCGGGGATCCTGGCGTCAGGCGCGGTCGCCCACGCGCTCGCCGAGCAGGCCCGAGGGCCGGAAGACGAGCACGGTGATCAGCACCAGGAACGCGAACACGTCCTGGTAGTTGCTGCCGAAGAGCGTCAGGTTCGGGTCGCTGACGCAGCGCTCGCGCGATGGCGTCCGACCACGTCGAGAGCTGGCACAGGTTGGTGAGGTCGCCGACGTAGCCGGCGCCCAGCGCCTCGATGACGCCGAGCAGCAGGCCGCCCAGCATCGCGCCGCCGAGGTTGCCGATGCCGCCCAGCACCGCCGCCGAGAACGCCTTCAGGCCGAGCAGGAAGCCCATCTGGTACTGCGCGATGCCGTAGTAGGTGCCGACCATCACGCCGGCGACCGCGGCGAGCGCGGCGCCGATCACGAAGGTCAGCGAGATCACGGTGTTGATGTCGATGCCCATCAGCCCGGCGACCGCCTGGTTCTGCGACGTCGCGCGCATCGCGATGCCGAGCTTGGTGCGGTAGACGAGGCCGAGCAGCCCCGCCATCATCGCGACCGACGCGACGATGATCGCGATCTGCACGTTGGTGATCGTGGCGCCGCCGGCGCTGCCGGTCACGTGGTAGGGGACGACGGTGATGATCTGCGGGAACGGGATCGGGTTGCGGCTCCAGATGATCATCGCGAGGTGCTGCAGGATGATCGACAGGCCGATCGCGGTGATCAGCGGCGCGAGGCGCGGCGCGCGTGCGCAGCGGCCGGTAGGCGACGCGCTCCAGCGTGTAGCCGACGGCCATGCAGGCCGGGACGGCGACCAGCACCCCGGCGACGACGATCGCGAGCGGCGGCAGCCCGGTGTTCGCGCCCGCGATCGTGGTGATCACCGAGAACGCGACCATCGCGCCGATCATCACCACCTCGCCGTGGGCGAAGTTGATCAGCTGGACGATGCCGTAGACCATCGTGTAGCCGAGCGCGACGACGGCGTACACGCTGCCCAGCGTGAGGCCGTTGATCATCTGCTGCAGGAAAATGTCCACGCGGTCCCCTCGCGGGCTCGGTCACGGCGTGCCGGGCCTGCCCGATTGTGCGCAATGGTGGCACTCGCGGCAATCCCCCGGCCGCAAAAAACGGCGCCCCGCGGGGCGCCGTCTTCGCGCGCTGCGCGTTGCCGCGCCTTACTTCTTCGGCGCGTCCTTGCGCGGGCTCGGCAGGCGCCGCCGCCGGCGCGGCAGCCGGCTGCCGGCGCCGCCGCCGGAGCCGCAGCCGCTTCGATCTTCGTCGTCTTGCCGGCCTTGATGATGGCGATCGGCTCGACGTTGCCGTTCTTCATCTGGAAGATCGTCATTTCGGCGTCCTTGCGGTCGCCCTTCTCGTCGAACTCGATGTGGCCGGTCGCGCCGTCGTAGGAGATCTTGGCGACTTCGGGCAGGTACTTCGCCGGATCGGTCGAGTCGGCCTTCTGCATCGCCGCGATCAGGATGTTGGCGCCGTCGTAGAAGAACGGCGCGTACTGCTTGACCTCGCCGTACTTCGCCTTGAACGCGTCCTGGAAGCGCCTTCGACGCCATCTGCGTCGGGATGCCGGCCTGCGAGCAGATCAGCCCTTCGGCCGCGGGGCCGCCGAGCTTGGTCATCTCGCTGGTGCAGGCGCCGTCGCCGAACGCGAACATCGCCTTGATGCCGAGCTCGCGGGCCTGCTTGATCATCGGGCCGCCGGTGGCGTCCATGCCGCCGTAGAACACCGCGTCGGGGCTCTTGCCCTTGATCTTGGTCAGGATCGCCTTGAAGTCGGTCGCCTTGTCGTTGGTCTTCTCGCGGGCGACGATCTGCACGCCGGCGGCCTTCAGCGTCTTCTCGACCTCGTTGGCGAGGCCCTCGCCGTAGGCGGTGGCGTCGTCGGCGATCGCGACCTTCTTCGCCTTCAGCTCGTCGGCGATGTAGGCGGCGACCGCGGGACCCTGCTGGTCGTCGCGGCCGACGGTGCGGAACACGACCTTGAAGCCCTGCTCGGTCAGCTTCGGGTTGGTCGCCGAGCCGGAGATCATCGGGATGCCGGCGGCGTTGTAGACGGCGGAGGCGGGGATCGTCACGCCCGAGTTCAGGTGGCCGACGACGCCGGCGACCTTGGCGTCGACGAACTTCTGCGCGATCGTCGGGCCCATCTTCGGGTCGGCCTGGTCGTCCTCGCTCATCATCTCGAACTTGATCGTCTTGCCGCCGATCTTGATCTTCTTCGCGGTGGCTTCGTCGACCGCGAGGTGCACGCCGTTCTCGTCGTCCTTGCCGAGGTGGGCGATGCCGCCCGTCAGCGGGCCGGCGTGGCCGATCTTGACGACGACGACTTCCTCGGCCGGCGCCTTCGGGGCTTCGGCCTTCTTGGGCTCTTCCTTGCTGCAACCGTAGGCGGTGACGAGCGCGGCCGCGAGGATCGTCAGGCCGAACTTGCTCTTGATGTTCATCGAATGTTCTCCGAATGGGGGGTAGGCCAGCGAAAATCGGCAACTTCGCGGCAGATGCGAAACGCGCAATTATTTGCTGTCGCCCGAGGGCTGTCAATGGCGGCGTTCCGCGCGGGCCGGCGCCCCCGGGAGAGCCCGCCGCGCCGGCCCGCCGTCCGTCGGGATGGGGCGCAGTCCGTCGCATCCCGCTTGTCGCAGCGGTCGTCCCGGCCTAAGCTTCCGCGTTTTCCTGAATCCGAAAGCGGTGCCGGCTGCATCCAACGGGGAGCTGCAGCCGGCCGGCCGCCTGCCGTGCCCTACCCGGGCCGGGCGGGCCGGCCGCTGCGCCGTGGCAGACCCCCGACGGAGCACGAATGAGCAGATTCTGGACGCGGCGCCGCGTGGTCGGCGCGCTGGTGGCCTTGCTGGTTGCGGGCGCCCTGGGCGGCACCGTCGCCTACCGGCTCGCGAAGAAGGGCGGCGGCGGGTGACGGCAAGGCCAAGGCGCCGGTCACGCTCGAGTTCGCCGCCACCGACCTGACGCGGGTCGAGATGAGGCCGCTCGCGCGCTGGCTGCCGCTGTCGGGCGCCCTGCAGCCGGTCAACCAGGCGACGGTCAAGGCGAAGGTCTCCGGCGACGTCAAGCAGATCGCCGTCCGCGAGGGCGAGGCGGTCAAGGCGGGGCAGTTCCTGGCGCGGATCGACACCGCCGACCTCGAGGCGCGGCTGATCGAGAAGACCGGGGCGCTCGAGGCGGCGAAGGCGCAGCTGGCGCTGGCCGAGAAGACCCGCGCGTCGAACCAGGCGCTGCTCAAGCAGAACTTCATCTCGCAGAACGCCTACGACAACTCGGAATCGAGCCTCAACGTGTCGAAGGGCACGGTGAAGTCGGCCGAGGCGCAGGTCCAGCTCGCGCAGAACGCGCTCAAGGACGCGATCGTGTCGTCCCCGCTCGCGGGCACCGTGGCCAAGCGCCACGTGCAGCCGGGCGAGAAGGTCGCCTTCGATTCGCCGCTGGTGACGGTCGTCGACCTGGCGCGCATGGAGCTGCAGGCCGCCGTGCCGGCGGTCGACGTGCCCGAGCTCGCGATCGGGATGCCGGTCGACCTCGCGATCGACGGCTTCGGCGATCGGCGCTTCTCCGGGCGCATCGAGCGGATCAATCCGGCGACCGAGGCGGGCACGCGGGCGATCCTGGTCTACGTCGGGATCCCGAACGCCGACCAGACGCTGCGCGGCGGCATGTTCGCGACGGGCCGGATCGCGCTCAGCGCGGGCACGCCGGTGGCCACGCTGCCGGCGACGGCGGTGCGCACCGAGGCGGGGCAGTCCTACGTCTGGACGCTGGAGGACGGCAAGGTCGCGCGGCGCACCGTGGTGACGGGAACGCGCGACGACACCGCCGGGCGCGTCGAGATCAGGACGGCGCTGCCGCAGGGCGTGCCGGTGCTCGGCGCGCGCTTCGACAACCTGAAGGACGGCGCGCCGGCGGTCGTCAAGGCGCCGGCGCCCGCGGGCGCGCCGGCCACGGTCCCCGCGTCCGCCGCCGCGCCGGCGCGCGGCTGAACGGAGCACGATCATGTGGATCACGCGCGTCTCGATCCGGAACCCCGTGTTCGCGACCATGGTGATGGTCGCCATCGCCGTGCTGGGCCTGTTCGCCTACAACCGGCTGCGCGTCGAGCAGATGCCCGACGTGAGCCTGCCGTTCGTGCTGGTGCTGACGAGCTATCCGGGCGCCTCGCCCGAGGTCGTCGAGACCGACGTGACCAAGCCGCTCGAGTATGCGATCAACACCGTCTCCGGCGCGTCGCTGATCCGCTCGAACTCGAAGGAAGGCCGGAGCGAGGTCTTCGCCGAGTTCCGGATGGCGACCGACATGGGCAAGGCGATGCAGGACGTCCGCGACAAGATCGCGCAGGTCCGGCCCGCGCTTCCCGCGCGACGTCAAGGACCCGCTGGTGATCCGCGCCGACCTCGAGAACCAGCAGCCGGTCGTGTCGATCGCCGTGCTGTCGCCGACGCTCGACCTGCGCACGCTGACCTCGCTGACCGAGCAGACGATCGTCAAGGGGCTGGAGAACGTTCCGGGCGTGGCCCGCATCGACGTCAACGGCCGCGTGACGCGGCAGATCCTGATCCAGATCCGGCCGGCGGCGGTCACGGCGCTGGGGATCGGCGTCGACCAGGTGATCGCGGCGATCCGCAACGCGAACCAGGACGTGCCCGCCGGGCGGATCACGCGCGGGCAGACCGACGCCATCGTCCGCGTCGAGGGCAAGATCAAGGACCCGGCGCAGTTCGGCCGGATCATCGTCGCCCAGCAGGGCGGGGTTCCCGTCTACCTGTCGCAGGTCGCCGACGTCATCGACGGCGAGAAGGAGCAGGACTCGATCGCGCGGATCAACGGCCGGCCGTCGATCACGCTCGACCTGCAGAAGGCGCAGGACGCGAACATCGTCGACACCGGCCGCGGCATCGCCGTCGCGATCGAGCAGCTGCGCTCGCGGCTGCCCAAGGACGTCGAGCTCAAGGTCATCAACTCGACGGCCGAGCAGGTCGAGAAGAGCGTCGACCGCGTCAAGCAGACGATCATCGAGGGCGCGGCGCTGACCGTGCTGATCGTGTTCCTGTTCCTGCACAGCTGGCGCAGCACGATCATCACCGGGCTCACGCTGCCGATCGCGGTGATCGCG
The DNA here is from genome assembly GCA_963832705.1 of uncultured beta proteobacterium. Taxonomy (GTDB): domain Bacteria; phylum Pseudomonadota; class Gammaproteobacteria; order Burkholderiales; family Casimicrobiaceae; genus CAIWHR01. The sequence goes on from CAWHVP010000017.1 coordinate 106,876, forward strand.
ACGTTCATCGCGCTCGACGCCCTCGGCTTCACGCTCAACTTCCTGACGCTGATGGCGCTGTCGCTGTGCATCGGCCTGCTGATCGACGACGCGATCGTCGTGCGCGAGAACATCGTCCGCCACCTGGCGATGGGCAAGAGCCACCTGCGAGCGGCGCAGGAGGCGACCGACGAGATCGGGCTCGCGGTGATGGCGACGACGTTCGCGATCGTCGCGGTGTTCGTGCCGATCGCCTTCATGAGCGGGATCATCGGCCGGTTCTTCTTCCAGTTCGGCGTGACGGTCGCCGTCGCCGTGCTGGTCTCGCTGTTCGTCTCGTTCACGCTCGACCCGATGCTGTCGTCGGTCTGGCACGACCCGCCGGGGTCGCGGTTCAGGCGCGTGCCCTGGCTCGGGCGCTTCATGGACCGCGTCGAGCGGGGCATCGAGTGGCTGCACAAGGAGTACGGGATCATCCTCGAGTGGGCGCTCGGGCACCGGAAGAGCGTGCTGGCGCTGGCGCTGGTCTCGTTCCTCGCGAGCTTCCTGGTCGTGCCGCTGGTCGGCACCGAGTTCGTCCCCGAGACCGACCAGGGGTTCATCTCGCTGCGGCTCAACACGCCGGTCGGGTCGAGCCTCGAGTACAGCGACGGCAAGGTCCGCCAGGTCGAGGAGGCGCTGAAGACCATCCCGGAGATCGCGCTGACGATGACGACGATCGGCACCGACGAGGGGCGGAACTACGCGCGGGTGAACCTGAAGCTCGTCGAGCGCAAGGACCGCGTGCGCACGCAGAAGGAGATCGAGCAGGCGATGCGCAAGGTGCTGAAGCCGATCCCGGGCGTCGAGCCCGCGTTCGGCTTCGACCGCCCGGTCTGGGTCAACCTGCTCGGGCCCGACCCCGAGACGCTGACGCAGCTGATCAACGAGTTCGCGCAGAAGGTCGGCAAGATCCCGGGCATCGCCGACCTCGAGACCTCGGAGAAGGCGGCGGCGCCCGCGCTGTCGATCCGCCTCAACGCCGACGCGGCGGCGGACCTCGGCATCACCGTGCAGCAGGTCGGCGCCACCGTGCGGCCGCTGCTCGCCGGCGACACGGTCAGCTACTGGCTCGGTCCCGACGGCCAGAACTACGAGGTCAACGTGCAGCTGCCGAAGGACGCGCGGCGGCTCGCATCCGACCTCGGCAACCTGTACCTGACGACCGGCCGGCGCGGGCCCGACGGCGAGGCCCGGATGGTGCCGCTGCGGCAGGTGGCCGAGCTCGTCCCGTCGACCAGCCCGCAGATCATCAAGCGGCAGGAGCTGCAGCGCCGCGTCGCGCTGTACGCGAACGTCGAGGGGCGCCCGTCCGGCGACGTCAACTCCGACGTGCAGAAGGTCATCAAGGACACGGTGCTGCCGCCCGGCTACCGCTTCGACGTCGGCGGGCAGGCGAAGGACATGCAGGAGTCGTTCCAGGCGGCGATGGCGGCGCTCGGGCTCGCGGTGATCTTCATCTACCTGATCCTCGCCTCGCAGTTCGCGAGCTTCACGCAGCCGCTCGCGATCATGGCCTCGCTGCCGTTCTCGCTGATCGGCGTGTTCCTCGCGCTGCTGCTGACCGGGACCACGCTCAACCTGTTCTCGCTCATCGGCTTCATCATGCTGATGGGCCTCGTGACCAAGAACGCGATCCTGCTCGTCGACTTCGCCAACCGCGCGCGGCGCGGCGGCGCGAGCCTGCACGACGCGCTGCTGCAGTCGGGGCAGGTGCGGCTGCGGCCGATCCTGATGACGACCGGCGCGATGCTGGGCGGCATGCTGCCGCTCGCGCTGGGCCTGGGCGAAGGCGGCGAGACGCAGGCGCCGATGGGCCGCGCGATCATCGGCGGCGTGATCACGTCGACGCTGCTGACGCTGGTCGTCGTGCCGGTGCTCTACACGTACCTCGACGCAGTGGGCCGAGCGCCGCCGCGCGCGGCGGGCCGCGCGGGCGGCGCGACTGGCGGCGGCGGCCGGGCCGCACGCGCAGGCGGACGCGGCCGCCACGCCGCCGGCGCACGCCGATTAGCCCGATTTGACGTGCGATAATCTCCCATCCGATAATAAATGACCGCGGGTCATTTCAGGTGTCGCCATCCTGACGGCAACCCCGGATCCGCGCCGCCACCCTTCACCGACGCATCCTCACCGGCAATGGACATCGAACAGGCACGCTTCAACATGGTCGAGCAGCAGATCCGCACGTGGGATGTGCTGGACCAGGCCGTGCTCGACCTGCTGTTCACCGTCAGGCGCGAGGAGTTCGTCCCGGCCGCCTGCCGGCAGCTCGCGTTCGCCGACCTCGAGATCCCGCTCGGCGACGGCGAGAGGATGTGGACGCCGAAGATGGAAGCGCGCGTGCTGCAGGAGCTGCTGCTCACCGGGACCGAGTCGGTGCTGGAGATCGGGACCGGCAGCGGCTACTTCACCGCGCTGCTCGCGAGCCGGGCCGCGGACGTGACCAGCGTCGAGATCAACCCCCGGCTCGCCGCCGAGGCGAAGGCGAAGCTCGCCCGCGCCGGCCTCGCCGCGATCGAGCTCGCCGTCGGCGACGGCGCGCGAGGCTTCGGCGGCGACTGCTACGACGTCATCGTGCTGACCGGCTCGACGCCGCTGGTGCCGGACCCGCTGCTCGCGCAGCTCAATCCGGGCGGGCGGCTGTTCGCGGTCGTCGGCGACGCGCCGGTGATGACCGCGCGCCTGCTGCGTCGCGCGGAGGCCGACGCGATCACGACGACCGACCTGTTCGAGACGGTGATCGCGCCCCTGAAGAACGCGGCGCAGCCGCCGCGTTTCCGGTTCTGATGGCGACGAACGCGGCGCGTGCCGCCTCCCGCCGTCGGGACCGCATGCCCACGGACCCCCAGCCCATGAAACGACGACTGCTCGCGCTAGTCCTCCCGCTCGCCTTCGGTCTTGCCGGCGCGGCCGGCAGCGCCTCCGGCGAGGACCTGGTGCAGATCTACCGCGATGCGCTGTCCGGCGACCCGGCGTTCGCCGCCGCGCGCTCGACCTGGCTCGCCACGCAGGAAGTGCTGCCGCAGGCACGGGCCGGGCTGCTGCCGACGCTCTCGCTGCTCGGCAACGCCACCCAATACAACTACGACCAGACGCTGAAGTCGGACCCGCAGCTCAAGTTCAACCAGAACTACGGCTCCGGCACGTACACGCTGCAGGCGAGCCAGCCGGTCTACCGGATGCAGAACTGGATCTCGGTCGACCAGGCGAAGCAGCAGATCGACCAGAGCCAGTACGTTCTGGCCTCGGCGCAGCAGGACCTGATCGTGCGCGTCGTCCAGGCCTACTTCGACGTGCTGCTGGCGCAGTTCAACATCAACCTCACGCTGAACCAGAAGGGGGCGGTCAGCGAGAACCTGTCCCAGGCAAAGCGCAATTTCGAGGTCGGCACGGCGACGATCATCGACACCAACGAAGCGCAGGCGAAGTACGACCAGATCGGCGCGCAGGAGATCGCCGCGCGCAACGACTACGACAACAAGGTCGCCGCATTGCGCGCGATCATCGGCCGCGCGCCGAAGGAGCTGAAGGGCGTCGAGCAGGAAGTGCAGACGGAAATGCCGTCGCCGCTCGCGCTCGAGCCGTGGATCGACCGCGCGCTGCGCGAGAACTTCCAGGTCCGCATCCAGCAGGCGAGCTTCGACATCGCCTCGCTCGAGGTCGACCGGCAGCGTGCCGGCCACTATCCGACGGTCGACCTGGTCGCGAACTACAACCAGACCTACGCCGGTGCGGCGGCATCGACCAACCTCTCCGCCAACTTCGCGAGCGACACCCGGCTGGGCTCGGTCGGCCTGCAATTGAGCCTGCCGCTGTACCAGGGCGGTGCGGTCAATTCGCGCGTGCGCCAGGCGATCGCCAACCAGGAGTCCGCACGGCAGAACCTCGAGACGGCGCGCCGCAGCGCGCAGCTCGCGGCGCAGGTGTCGTACGCGGGCGTCACCGGGGGCGTCGCCGAGTCCAGGGCGCTGCAGCAGGCGGTCAAGTCGGCGCAGGTGTCCTACGACTCGACCAAGCTCGGCATGGAGGTCGGCGTGCGCACGAACCTCGACGTGCTGAACACGCAGCAGAACCTCTACCAGACGCGCTACAACCTCGCGCAGTCGTACTACCGCTACGTCCTCAGCGTGGTGAGGCTGAAGCAGGCGGTCGGCACGCTGTCCGACGAGGACGTCGAGAGGATCAACCGCGACCTGCGCTAGCCGCGCCGGCTCGTGAGCCCTCGCGCCGCCAGCCGCGGCGCGAGCCACGCCCAGAGGCGCTCCTCGGCGCCGCGATGCGCGGCGCAGAACGCGCGTCCCGCCTCGCTCATCGCATTGCGCCGGTCGGGGTCCGCGAGCAGCGCGCGCACTTCGTCCACCAGCGCCGCCGCATCGGGCACGCGGGCCGCGGCGCCGGCGGCGATCGCGCCGGCCGTCGCGTCGGTGAAGTTGAACGTGTGCGGCCCGACGATCACCGGCGCGCCCACGGCGATCGGCTCGATCAGGTTCTGGCCGCCGAGCGGGAGCAGGCTGCCGCCGACGAAGACGACGTCGGCCGCGGCGCAATAGCCCAGCATCTCGCCCATCGAGTCGCCGAGGACGAACGGCGTGCCCGCGGGCACCGGCCGCCCCTCGCCGCGCCGCGCGAACGGGAGCCCGCGCTGCCGCAGCAGCTCGGCGACCGCGTCGAAGCGCTGCGGATGCCGCGGGACGATCACCGTCAGCACGCCGTGCGGCAGCGGCTGCCGCGCGATCGCGTCGAGGATGAGCGCCTCCTCGCCGTCGCGGGTCGAAGCCGCGAGCCACACCGGCCGATGCGCGCCGAAGCGCTGGCGCAGCTCGTGGCCGAGAACGAACGCGGCCTCCGGAATCGCGACGTCGAACTTCAGGTTCCCGGTGACGGCGACCTCGCGCGCCCCCAGCGCGCGGAAGCGCTCGGCGTCGGCGCCGGCCTGCGCCGCGATGCCGCCGAGCGCGGCGAAGAGCGGCCGGGTGAGCGCCGCGAAGCGCGCGTAGCCCCGCGCCGAGCGCTGCGACATCCGTCCGTTGACGACGTACATCGGCACGCCTTCCCGGCTCGCCTCGTCGATGAGATTCGGCCACAGCTCGGTCTCGACCAGGAGCCCCGCGCACGGCCGGAAGCGGCGCAGGAACGCGCGCACCGCGAACGGGACGTCGTAGGGCAGCCACGCCTGCACGATCCGCCCGCCCGGCAATGCCGCTCCCGCCTCGCGCCCGGTGGCGGTCATGTGCGTGAGCAGGACCGTCGCCTGCGGGTACTCGCGCTGGAGCCGCGCGATCAGCGGGGCGGCGGCGCGCGTCTCGCCCAGCGACACGGCGTGGACCCAGACGACCGGCGGCGCCGCCGCGCCGGCGCCGCTCGCCGCATCCGCGCGCGCCGGCGGGTCGTAGCGGCCGAAGCGCTCGGCGACGTGCGCGCGATAGCCGGGCTCGCGCCGGCCGCGCCACCACAGCCGCAGCGGCAGCAGCGGCAGCGCGGCGTACCAGAGGAGCGTATAGAGCGTGCGCACGCGGCGGCGGGCCCGGTCAGCAGCGCGGCGCGCGCCGCAGCAGTTCGCCGGCGGCGGCGCGGACCTCGGCGAGCTCCGGCACCCGGCCTTCGCCGCCCAGGTCGCGCGCCATGGCGCTCGCGTGCGCGACGCCGGCCAGCGCCGGGTCGGTCGTCGTGAACAGCGCGAGCGTCGGCGTGCCCAGCGCCGCGGCCAGGTGGACGAGGCCGGTGTCGACGCCGGCGACCAGGTCGGCGCGCGCGAGCAGCCCCGCGACCTCGGGAAGCGACAGGCGCGGCGGCACGCGCGCACCCGCGTGCGCCGTCGCGAGCCGCTCGCTGCGCGCGCGCTCCTCGTCGCTGCCCCACGGCAGCAGCACGGCGCGGCCGGCGTCGCCGAACGCCGCGATCAGGCCGCGCCAGCGGTCTTCCGGCCACAGCTTGTCGGCGCGGCTGGTCGCGTGCACGAAGACGACGTACGGGCCGCCCGGCGCCGTCGCTCCGGTCCCGGGCGGCGCCGCGATGCCGAAGCGCGGCGGCCCTTCCAGCCGATAGCCGAGCGCCGCCGCGGCGAGCTGCCGGCAGCGGTCGATCAGGTGCTGGGCCGGGTCGATGCGGTGGTGGACGTCGTGCAGCAGCGTCGCCACCGGCTCGCGGATGCTGGCGCGATCGGGGCCGTGGCGCGGCCCTTGCGCCATCCGCGCGATCAGCGCGCCCTTGACCTGCTCCTGGAGGTCGAGGACCGCGGCGTAGCGCTCCTGCGCCCACCGCCTTCCGGAAGGCCGCGAACTCGCGCCAGGCGGCGGCCGAGGCGAGCTGGCGGCGCCAGCGGCGGAAGGCGACCGGGATCACGCGCCGCACGCGCGCGTCGAGCGCGACCAGCGGCACGAACGGCTCCTCGGCGACCCAGTCGATCGCGAGCTCCGGACGATGGCGGCGGACGTCGGAAACGAGCGCCAGCGCGTGGACGATGTCGCCGAGCGACGAGGGACGCACGACGAGGATCGCGCTCATGGTGCCACCCGCGCTGCGGACCGTCCCCCGGGCGAGTTCGCCTCGGGACGGCCCTTCGGGCTCATGACGCGCATCGTATCGGGAACGCCGGCGCGGGCGTTCGATGCGCGGCGCGAAACCACGTAGAATGCGCGCAACTCCCTTGTGCGCGGGGCCGCCGGCTCCGAGTCCATTCGGCGCATGTCCGGGCCGCTTCCCTTAAGCCTCTGTGTGATCACTCGCGATGCCGCGGCGCAACTCGCCGGCTGCCTCGCGTCGGTGCCGTTCGCCGGCGAGATCGTGATCGTCGATTCCGGCAGCGGCGATGATACCGTAGAAATCGCCAGGAGCTTCGGGGCGCGCGTGATCGAGCGCGAATGGCCGGGCTTCGGCGCGCAGAAGAACTTCACCGTCGCCGCCGCGGCCAACGACTGGGTGCTGTGCCTCGACGCCGACGAGCGGCTCACGCCCGAGCTCGCCGCCGCGATCCGCGCCGCGGTGACCCGGGACGGCGGGACCGCGGCGTCACCGGCGGCCTACGCGCTCGCCCGCCGCAACCGCTTCCTCGGCCGCTGGCTCGCGCACGGCGAGGGCTACCCGGACTGGAACGTGCGCCTGTTCGACCGCCGCCGCGCGCGCTGGACCGAGGACCCGGTGCACGAGAACGTCGTCGCCGACGGGCCCGTCGCGCGCCTTCCGGGCGACCTGCTGCACGAATCGGCCGAGTCGCTCGACGCCTATCTCGCCAAGCAGAACCGCTACACGTCGCTGCAGGCCGCCGCGATGTTCGCGCGCGGCGAGCGCGCGGGCGCGCTGCGCCTCGTGCTGTCGCCGCTGGTCCGCTTCCTCCGGTTCTACGTCGTGAAGCTCGGCTTCCTCGACGGCATCCCGGGCCTCGTGCACATCGCGATCGGCTGCCACAACAGCTTCATCAAGTACGCGAAGCTGCGCGCGCTCGCGCTGGCCGCGGATGCCCGCGCCGGCGGTGGAGGTCCCGCGTGACGCCGCTCGATCTCGCGGGCCTGCCGGTCCTGGTGACGGGGGCCGCGGGCTTCATCGGCATGCACACCGCCGAGCGGCTGCTCGCCGCGGGGGCCGCCGTGACCGGCATCGACAACTTCGACCCGTACTACGACGTCGCGCTGAAGCGCGCGCGCGTCGCGCGCCTTTCGGGGCGGCCCGGCTTCCGCTTCGAGCAGGTCGACCTGGCCGACGCGGACGCCACCGCCGAGCTCTTCCGCCGCGGGGGCTTCGCCGCCGTCGTGCACCTCGCGGCGCAGCCGGGCGTCCGCTATTCGCTGGTCAATCCCGAGGCGTACCTGCGCAACAACCTGACGGCCTTCGGCCACGTCCTCGAGGGCTGCCGGCACGCGCGCATCGCGCACCTCGTGTTCGCGTCGAGCTCCAGCGTCTACGGCGCGGGCCACGTGCTGCCGTTCTCCGAGGACCAGAACGTCGACCACCCGGTCAGCCTGTACGCGGCGACGAAGAAGGCGAACGAGCTGATGGCGCACAGCTACAGCCACCTGTACGGCATGCCGACGACGGGCCTGCGCTTCTTCACCGTGTACGGGCCGTGGGGCCGGCCCGACATGTCGCCGATGCTGTTCACGCGCGCGATCCTCGCCGGCGAGCCGATCAAGGTCTTCAACCACGGCCGGCTGCAGCGCGACTTCACCTACGTCGACGACATCGTCGAGGGCGTCGTGCGCGTGCTCGCGCGGCCGCCGGCGGCGGCCGACGGCGCCCGGTACGCGATCTACAACATCGGCAACCACGAGCCGGTCGACCTGATGACGTTCATCGCGACGCTCGAGCGGCAGCTCGGCCGCACGGCGATCAAGGAATACCTGCCGATGCAGCCCGGCGACGTTCCCGCGACCTACGCGGCGATCGACCGGCTGGCGGCGGCGACCGGGTTCAGGCCGCACACCCCGCTCGACGAGGGCCTCGCCCGCTTCGTCGCCTGGTATCGCGGCCATTACGCGCCGCCGGCGCCGTAGCCCCCGGTGCTAAAATGGACGATCCGATCGGGGCCGCGCCCCGCGTCCTGATTGCCACGGATCCATCATGATTCTCGTCACCGGCGGTGCGGGGTTTATCGGCGCCAACTTCGTGCTCGACTGGTGCGCCGCGCACGACGAGCCGGTCGTCAACCTCGACCTCCTCACCTACGCCGGCAACCTCGGCAATCTCGCGCCGCTCGCCGGCGATCCGCGGCACCTGTTCGTGCGCGGCGACATCGGCGACCGGAAGCTCGTCGAGACGCTGCTCGCGCAGCATCGCCCGCGCGCGATCGTCAACTTCGCCGCCGAGAGCCACGTCGACCGCTCGATCCACGGGCCGGCGCAGTTCATCGCCACCAACGTCGTCGGGACGTTCACGCTGCTGGACGCGACCAAGGCGCACTGGCAGGCGCTGCCCGACGGCGAGCGCGCGGCGTTCCGCTTCCTGCACGTGTCGACCGACGAGGTCTACGGCTCGCTCGGGCCCGACGACCCGCCGTTCTCGGAGACGACGCCCTACGCGCCGAACAGCCCGTACTCGGCGTCGAAGGCGGCGATCGGATCACCTGGTGCGCGCGTACCACCACACGTACGGCCTGCCGACGCTGACGTCGAACTGCTCGAACAACTACGGCCCGCTGCAGTTCCCCGAGAAGCTGATCCCGCTGATGATCGTCAACGCCCTCGCGGGCAAGCCGCTGCCCGTCTACGGCGACGGCCAGAACGTCCGCGACTGGCTCTACGTCGGCGACCACTGCGCGGCGATCCGCGCGGTCCTGGCGCAGGGACGCCCGGGCGAGACGTACAACATCGGCGGCAACGCCGAGATCAGGAACCTCGACGTCGTGCGCACGCTCTGCCGCGTGCTCGGCGAAGCCGTTCCCGGGCGCGACTTCGCCGCGCTGATCAGCTTCGTCAAGGACCGTCCCGGCCACGACCGCCGCTACGCGATCGACGCGTCGAAGATCCGGCGCGAGCTCGGCTGGACGCCGCAGGAGACCTTCGAGACGGGCTTGCGGCGCACCGTGGCCTGGTACCTCGACCACGCCGACTGGCTCCGCGCCGTGACCAGCGGCGACTACCAGAAGTGGATCTCCCTCAACTACGCGCCCGGCGCCGCGGGCGGATCCGCGGGCGACGCCCGGTAGGGGCGCGACGATCATGGCACGCAAGGGCATCATCCTCGCCGGCGGCTCCGGCACCCGGCTCTACCCGGTCACGCAGGTCGTGTCGAAGCAGCTGCTGCCGGTGTACGACAAGCCGATGATCTACTACCCGCTGTCGACGCTGATGCTGGCCGGCATCCGCGACATCCTGCTGATCTCCACGCCCGAGGACACGCCGCGCTTCGCGCAGCTGCTGGGCGACGGCAGCCAGTGGGGGCTCGCGCTGTCGTACGCGGTGCAGCCGGACCCGGGCGGGCTCGCGCAGGCGTTCATCATCGGGCGCGATTTCGTCGGCCGCGACACGGCGGCGCTGGTGCTGGGCGACAACATCTTCTACGGCCACAACTTCAAGGCGCAGCTCGAGGGCGCGAACGCGCGCGCGCACGGCGCGACGGTGTTCGCCTACCAGGTCGCCGATCCCGAGCGCTACGGCGTGGTCGAGTTCGACGCCACCGGCCGCGTCGTGAGCCTCGAGGAGAAGCCGGCGCAGCCGAAGTCGCGCTTCGCCGTGACCGGGCTCTACTTCTACGACAACCGCGTGCTCGACATCGCCGCCGGCCTCGCGCCCTCGGCGCGCGGCGAGCTCGAGATCACCGACGTCAACCGCGCGTACCTCGACTGGGGCGAGCTCGCCTGCGAGGTGCTGGGGCGCGGCATGGCCTGGCTCGACACCGGCACCCACGAGTCGCTGCTCGAGGCCGGCGCAGTACATCGCGACGATCGAGCGGCGGCAGGGCCTGAAGATCGCCTGCCCCGAGGAGATCGCCTTCCGGCAGGGCTACATCGACGCGCAGCAGGTCGAGCGCCTGGGACAGGCGATGCGCAAGAACGGCTACGGCCAGTACCTGCTGGCCCTCGCCCGCGAAGCCCGCGAGGCGCGGCGCCCGTGAACGTCACGCCGACCGCGCTGCCGGGGGTGCTGCTGGTCGAGCCGCGGGTCTTCCGCGACGACCGCGGCTTCTTCTTCGAGAGCTGGAACGCGCGCACGTTCGCCGGGCTCGGGATCGACGCGACGTTCGTGCAGGACAACCACTCGCGCTCGCGCCGCGGCGTGCTGCGCGGGCTGCACTACCAGATCGAGCACGCGCAGGGAAAGCTCGTGCGCGCCGTCGTCGGCACCGTCTACGACGTCGTCGTCGACCTGCGCCGGAGCTCGCCGACGTTCGGCCGGAGCCTCGGCGTGACGCTGTCGGCGGAGAGCATGACGATGCTGTGGGTGCCGCCGGGATTCGCGCACGGCTTCCTCGCCCTCTCGGACACCGTCGACTTCCTCTACAAGACGACCGACTACTGGTTCCCGGCGCACGAGCGCACGCTGCTGTGGAACGATCCGGCGCTCGGGATCGAGTGGCCCCTGGACGGCGCCCCGGTCCTCACGCCGAAGGATGCCGCCGGCGTGCCGCTCGGCGACGCCGAGCTCTACCCGTAGCCGGCGACGGCCGCGAGCGAACCCGGCAGGGCACGATGAAGCGCGCGACCATCCTGCTGACCGGCGCCGCCGGCCAGCTCGGCACCGAGCTGCTGCCGGTCCTCTCCCGGCACGGCGACGTCGTCCCCGTCGACCTGCAGCAGCTCGATCTCGCCGACGCCGATGCGCTCGTCGCGGCGGTGCGCGGCCTCAAGCCCGACCTGATCGTCAACGCCGGCGCGTACACGGCCGTCGATCTCGCCGAGAAGGAGACGGCGATCGCGCACGCCGTCAACGCGCGGGCGCCGGGCATCCTCGCCGAGGAGGCGAAGCGCCTGTCGGCGGTGCTCGTCCACTACTCGACCGACTACGTGTTCGACGGCACGGGCACGACGCCGTACGCCGAGGACGCGGCGCCGAACCCCCTCAACGTCTACGGCGCGACCAAGCTCGAAGGCGAGCGGGCGATCGCCGCCGTCGGCGGCCACGCGGTGACGCTGCGCACGAGCTGGGTCTACGGGCGCCACGGCAAGAATTTCCTGCTGACGATCCAGCGGCTCGCCGCCGAGCGCGACGAGATCAGCATCGTCGCCGACCAGGTCGGCGTGCCCAACTGGACCCGGACGCTGGCCGAGGCGACCGGGCGGATCGTGGGGATGGGCCTGCCGGCGCTGGCGGAGCGGTCGGGGCTCTACCACCTGTCGTCGACGGGCGCGGCCAGCTGGTTCGACTTCGCGCGCGCGATCGTCGGCGACGCGGCGCGGCCGCGCGTGCTGCCGATCGCGACCGCCGCCTATCCGACGCCGGCGCGGCGGCCCGCCTACGGCGTGCTCGGGACGGCGAAGTTGCAGCGGGTGTTCGGCTTCGCGCTGCCGGAATGGCGCGAAGCCCTGGCGGCCTGCCTCGCGGAGCCGGCGCTGCCGCCGGCGGGCTAGGGACGAGCCGGGGACGAGCCGGGGACGGGTAGGCGCCGGACGTCGGGCGACGCCCGGGGCGGGCGCGCCGTGGTCAGCGCAGCGCGGACGTGTACTCGACGACCGCCTTCATCTGCTTGTCGGTCATCTTGGCGGCGATCGCGGCCATGATCCTGCCGTTGACGTCCTTGCCTTCCTTGTCGGCGCCGCGGGTGCCGGTCTTGAACGCCTGCAGCTGCGCGTAGCTGATATTCCGGATGCTGGCCGGCGAGGCGCGGATACTTGGCCGGCACGCCGGAACCGTCGGGCTGATGGCAGGCGGAGCAGGCCGGAAGACCCGTCTCGGCGTCGCCGCCGCGGTAGAGCGCCTGGCCCGTCTTCAGCAGCGACGGGTCCTTGGCCTCGAGCCTGGCCGGCTTCTGCTTGGAGAAGTACACGCCCAGCGCCTTCATGTCCTCGGGCGTGAGGGTCGCCGACATGCCCAGCATCACCGGATTGGCGCGGACGCCCGATTTGAAGTGGGCCAATTGCTGGGTGATATACTGCGCCGGCATTCCGGCAAGGCGCGGATTGACGGGGATGGCGCTGTTGCCGTCGGGGCCGTGGCAGGCGGCGCAGATGCCGGTGACGATCGTCTGCGCCTTGGCGAGATCGGGCGCGGCCGGTGCGGCGGGGGCCGCGGCGGTTGCAGCCGGAGCGGCCGCAGGTGCCGGCGCCGGCTGGGCCGCCGGTGCGGCGGTGCTCTTCGCGGCCGGGGCCGTCTGGGCCAGAACGGTGACGGCCGGCCACGCAGTCAGGACGGCTGCGGCCAGCAGCATCGTGCGTTTCATCAGGGAACTCCTCGATAACAGCGGCGCGGAACATCCGGCATCGCCGCGGAGTTCTTCCGCCCGACACCGATCCGACATGCAAAACCCCTACATTGTAGCGAAATCCCCTGGTCCGGCGAAGTGGGCAGGTCCCGCGGACGGCGCGAGGCGCGCATGGCCGTGAAGCATCCGCTGCAGGGCGCCGAGTTCGTCCTGACGGCGGCGACGGACGCGCAGCTGCCGCCGCCCGGCCCGCCGGAGATCGCCTTCGCCGGCCGCTCCAACGCCGGCAAGTCGACCGCGATCAACACGCTCGCCAACCGCGCGCGGCTGGCGTTCGCCAGCAAGACGCCCGGCCGCACGCAGCAGATCAACTTCTTCCGGCTGCGCTCGGGCGCGCTGCTCGCCGACCTGCCCGGCTACGGGTACGCCGCGGTGCCGCGCGAGCTCAAGCGCCACTGGCAGGCATTCCTCGCCCGCTACCTGTCCACCCGCCAGTCGCTGGTCGGCCTCGTGCTCGTCGTCGACGCGCGGCACGGGCTCGCCGATCTCGACCGGCGTGCTGCTGGCGGAATACCTGCCGAGCGGCCGCCCGGTGCTGCTGCTCGCGACCAAGATGGACAAGCTCGCGGCCTCGGCGCAGCGCACGGCGGAGCGCGGAATCGCCGCGGCGATTGCGGCGGACTTCCCGGCGCAGGCCGTGAACGTCGCCGTCGTGCCGTTCTCGGCGACCCGGCGCCTCGGCATCGCCGCCGCCGAAGCGACGATCGCGGCATGGCTCGGCCTCGACGCCGACGCCGACGGCGCGCAGCCGCCCGCGGCAGCGGACGACACCCAAAAGAAAGGGCCCCGCGATCAAGGGGAGTGATCCGGGGCCCGAAATGCCCACCGCAGGAAGGAATCGCTACGCGGGCACCCGCTCAGGGAGGAAAGCGGGGGACGACTGAGCGTCCATTGGTATGACCGGGTGCCACCGCCCGAGTTCCATGCCTTGCCGCGAAAAAAACGCGCCCATCCGGCCGCCGGTCGCATGCCCACGAAGCGATCAGGGAGATGATCCGCTGGCGCCGCACCGTGCGATCGGCGCGGTCCCCGGCGGGAGTGCGGACAGCGCGCCACGGGACCGCGATCCGAGCCCTTCTGCGGCGCGCATTTGCCCGCGGCGCGGGCGAAAGGCTACGATGATCGATTGTCCCGCCGGCCCGGACGTTCCCCCATCCCGGCCGCGCGGCACCGATCAACCCGGAGACCCCGATGGCTTTCAGCTTTGCAGGACGCTTTCCCGAACGCCGGATGCGCCGGATGCGGCGCGACGATTTTTCCCGGCGCCTGATGCGCGAGAACCGCCTGTCGGCCGACGACCTCATCTATCCGGTGTTCGTGCTCGACGGCAGGGACCGCGAGGAGCCGGTGCCGTCGCTGCCCGGCATCTCCCGCAAGAGCATCGACCTGCTGCTGCGCGACGCCGAGCGCTGCGTCGCACTCGGCATCCCCGCGATCGCGCTGTTCCCGGTGATCCCGCCCGGAGCTGAAGTCGCTGGACGCGGCGGCGGCGTGGCATGCCGGAGGGGCTCGTTCCGCGGACCGTGCGCGCGCTCAAGGAACGCTTCCCCGAGCTCGGCGTGATCACCGACGTCGCGCTCGACCCGTACACGAGCCACGGCCAGGACGGCACTGATCGACGACACCGGCTACGTCGTCAACGACCCCACGGTCGACGGCACTGGTCAAGCAGGCGCTCTGCCACGCCGAGGCCGGGGTGGACATGGTCGCGCCGTCGGACATGATGGACGGGCGCATCGGCGCGCTGCGCACGGCGCTCGACGGCGCGGGGCTGCAGCGCACGCGCATCATGAGCTACGCGGCGAAGTACGCGTCGTCGTTCTACGGCCCGTTCCGCGACGCCGTCGGCTCCGGCGGCAACCTGGGCGGCGGCAACAAGTACACGTACCAGATGGATCCCGGCGAACAGCGACGAGGCGCTGTGGGAGGTCCATCTCGACCTCGAGGAAGGCGCCGACATCGTGATGGTCAAGCCGGGGCTGCCCTACCTCGACATCGTGCGGCGGGTGAAGGACACGTTCGGCGTGCCGACGGCCGTCTACCAGGTCTCGGGCGAGTACGCGATGCTGAAGGCCGCCGCGCAGAACGGCTGGATCGACGAGGAGCCGTGCATGCTCGAAGCGCTGACCGCCTTCAAGCGCGCCGGCGCCGACGCGATCCTCACCTATTTCGCCATCGCCGCGGCCGAGGCGCTGCAGCGCCGCGGCTGAAAATTAGGGTCAGACACTACTTCCGGGCAGGACGGCAATGCCCACGGCGCAGAGTCTTTAATAATCAGCGGGATGGAAAGTAGTGTCTGACCCTACTTTACGTCGCGAGCAGCGCCGCGACCGCATCGGCGGTGAGGCGCGGGTCGTCGTCGCGGCGGGGGCGGTTCCGGCGCTGCGCGGGCGTGAGGATCGCGATCCTCACGCCGACGCGGGGCGTGGCGATCCGCAGGTCGGTCGAGCCCGAGGCCGGGTTGGCGTCGTCGTTCGGGGCCGCGGCCGCGTAGGCGACGCCGGCGCCGGCGAGCGTCATCTCCACCGCCTTCGGGTCGTCGGCGACGAGCTCGAGCCGCACGTCGCTGTGCTCGGTCGCCCAGCCGGCGGCCACGCCTCCGACCAGCAGCGGCGCGAACGGCGCGAGCCGGCGCATCCATGCGAGCGCCTCCGTCCGCTGCCGCCGCAGGCTCTGCCGCGTGCGCCTCGCCGCCGAACAGCGCGTGGTGGTCGGCGAGCGCCTGCTCGATGGCGTCGTTCGACGGCAGCGGCGTCGAGTCGGGGAGCAGCAGCGCCCGCGCCGCCTTGCGCTTGGCGAGCGACCAGTCGGTGATGCCGTGCTCGGCGATCAGCCGCGCGGCCGCCTGCGCGATCTGCAGGCGGTCGCGCTGCAGGCGCACGTCGTCGCCGCGCCCGGCCGCGCGGGTGCCGGCGATCGCGCGCTGGCGGTCGCGGCGGCGCGGGTCGTCGGCGCTCTGGCGGGCCATCAGAACAGCTGGTCGCGGATGTCCCGCGGCGGCTGGCCGGCCGGAACGAGGCTTTCCTCCCCGCGGCCGCGCGGCGGGAACTCGGCGTAGAAATAGTCGACCAGCGAGCTGCTGTCGTCGCGCAGTCCCGACTCGGCGTTGATCCTGACCGCGACGATGCCCTCGGGCATCGGCAGGCTGGCCTCGGGCGTGCCCTTCAGCGCCTTGCTCATGTACGAAATCCAGATCGGCAGCGCGGCGACGGCGCCGGTCTCGTTGTTGCCCATCGTCCGCGGCTGGTCGAAGCCGATCCAGCCGACGCCGACCAGGTCGGCGTTGTAGCCGCAGAACCAGGCGTCGACGGTCTCGTTGGTCGTGCCGGTCTTGCCGGCGAGGTCCTTGCGCCCGAGCGACAGCGCGCGCGTCGCCGTGCCGTAGTTGACGACGTCCTTCAGCAGCGAGGTCATGATCCACGCGTTGCGCGGGTCGATCGCGCGCTCGGCGTTCTCGCCGGCGACCGCGGGCTTCGCTTCGGACACCACGTTGCCGCGGGCGTCGATGACCTTGGTGATCAGGTACGGCGTCGACCCGGTAGCCGCCGTTGGCGAAGACGCTGTACCCGGCGACCATCTGCAGCGGCGTGACCGACCCCGCGCCCAGCGCCGTCGACAGGTAGGGCGGGTGCAGCTTGGGATCGAAGCCGAAGCGGGCGATGTAGTCCTGCGCGTAGCGCGGCCCGATCGCCTGCATCACGCGCACGCTGACGAGGTTCTTCGACTTGGCGAGCGCCGTCCGGATCGCGCAGCGGGCCGTCGAACTTGCCGTCGTAGTTCTTCGGCTCCCACGCCTCGCCGCCGGCGTTGTCGGCCGGCACGTAGAAGGGCGCGTCGTTGACGATCGTCGCCGGCGTGAAGCCCTTTTCCAGCGCGGCCGAGTAGATGAACGGCTTGAAGCTCGAGCCCGGCTGGCGCTGCGCCTGCGTGACGTGGTTGAACTTGCTGCGGTCGTAGTCGAACCCGCCGACCAGCGAGTGGATGGCGCCGTCGGTCGGCCGGACCGAGACGAACGCCGACTCGACCTGCGGCAACTGGCTGATGCCCCAGTGGCTCTTGTCCTCGCGCGCGACGCGTATCACGCGCGCCGCGCCGGATCCGCATTCCGGCGGCCGCCTTGTCGCCGAGCGCGCGGGCGGCGAACTGCAGGCCGTCGCCGGTGACCTGCACGGTCTCGCCGTCGGACAGCACGGCCTTGACCTCGGCGGGGCTCGCCTCGAGGACCACGGCGGGGACGCAGGTTGTCGTAGTCCTGCGTGTCCTGGAACACGCGCTCGAGGACCGCCTCCTGCTCGGCGGCCTCGGTCGGCAGCGTGAAATAGGCCTCGGGACCGCGGTAGCCGTGGCGCCGGTCGTAGTCGAGCACGCCGCGGCGGACCGCGGCGTAGGCCGCGTCCTGGTCGGCGCGGCGGATCGTCGTCCAGACGGTGAGGCCCTTCGTGTACGCGTCGTCGCCGTAGGTTTCGAAGACGACCTGCCGCGCCATCTCGGCCACGTATTCCGACGCGGCTCGCGATGACCTCGCGCAGGCCCTGCTTGACCGCGAGCGGCGCGTCCTGCGCCGCGCGGAACTGGGCGTCGTCGATGTACCGGAGGTCGTGCATCCGCCGCAGCACGTAGAGCTGGCGCGTCTTGGCGCGCCTCGGGTTGGTCACCGGGTTGAACGCCGACGGCGCCTTCGGCAGGCCGGCCAGCATCGCCGCCTCGGCGATCGAGACATCCTTGAGCGGCTTGCCGAAGTAGATCTGCGCCGCGGCCGCGAAGCCGTAGGCGCGCTGGCCGAGGAAGATCTGGTTGACGTAGAGCTGGAGGATCTCGTCCTTCGACAGGTTGGCCTCGATCTTCCAGGCGAGCAGCACCTCGCGCAGCTTCCGGGTGACCGTCTTCTCGCGGGTCAGGAAGAAGTTGCGGGCGACCTGCATGGTGATCGTGCCGGCGCCCTGCTGGGTCCCGCTGGCGAGGTTGGACAGGGCCGCCCGCAGCACGCTTAAGTAGTCGACACCGCCGTGCTGATAGAAACGCTCGTCTTCGGCGGCCAAAATCGCCTTTTTCATGACATCCGGAACCTCGCCGATGCTCACGACGGCGCGGCGCTCCTCGCCGAATTCCCCGAGGAGCTCGCCCTCGGCGGACACGATCCGCAGCGGAATCTTCGGCTGGTAGTCGGTGAGGGTCTCCAGCGATGGCAGCGTCGGGTAGAGGAGCGCCAGCACGAAGGCGACGAGCAGCGCCCCGACCAGGCCGAGGCCGAGGACGACGGAGCCGACGTAGAGGAGCCAGCGCTGCAGCATGGACGTCGCGAAAGATGCGATTCCCGAACCGGGCGAACAGCGATTATAGGCGGGCTTGCAACAGGTCAAACCCGGTCCGGGCAAACAAATTGACAATGTTGATGCTTGCTGCCAACCTTTAATGTAAATTGTCAGCATTGCCCCGCAAGGTAGCCATGCTCGCTGATAAGTTCAGTTCCGTCATGAGCGCCTTCCAGACGAAGGCTCCGGCGCTCGTAGGCGTCGACATCAGTTCGACGTCCGTCAAGCTGGTCGAGCTTTCCGAGGCCGGCAAGGGCGCGTACCGGCTCGAGCGCTACGCGATCGAGCCGCTGCCCCGGGACGCGGTCACCGACGGCAACATCGTCAACCTCGAGCAGGTGACCGAAGGGCTGCGGCGCGGGTGGAAGCGGCTCGGCAGCCGCAACCGCAACATCGCCCTTGCCCTTCCCGCCGCCATGGTGATCACCAAGAAGATCATCGTCCCGGTCGCGCAGAAGGAGGAGGAGCTCGAGCTCACCGTCGAGGCCGAGGCGAACCAGTACATCCCGTTCGCGCTCGACGAGGTCAACCTCGACTTCCAGATCATCGGCCCGGCCCCGAACTCCCCCGACGAGGCCGAGGTCCTGATCGCCGCCTCGCGCAAGGAGAAGGTCGAGGACCGCGTCGCGGCGGCGGAGTCGGCCGGCCTGCGGCCGCTGGTCATGGACGTCGAGTCGTACGCGACGCAGGCGGCGTTCGAGCTGATCGCGCCGACGCTGCTCGCCAACGGCCGCGACCAGAACATCGCGCTCGTGGACATCGGCGCGCACGCGACGCACCTCTACGTGCTGCGCAACAACCAGTTCCTGTTCTCCCGCGACCAGGCGACCGGCGGGAACCAGCTGACGCACGACATCCAGCGCGCGTTCAATCTCTCCCCGGACGAGGCCGAGACCGCCAAGCGCAGCCAGGGCCTTCCGGAGAACTACGACAGCGACGTGCTGCAGCCGTTCATGGAGACGCTCGCGCTCGAGGTCACCCGCGCGCTGCAGTTCTTCTTCACGTCGACGTCGTACAACCAGGTCGACCAGATCATCCTGGCCGGCGGCTGCGCGCTGCTGCCGGGCCTGGACGAGCTGATCGCCAAGCGCGCGGGCGTGGCGACGGTCATCGCCAACCCGTTCGCCAACATGACGACGTCGGAGCAGATCCGGCCGCGCCAGCTGGCGCAGGACGCCCCGCTGCTGCTCGTGGCCTGCGGCCTCGCGCTGCGGAGCTTCGAATGATCCGCCTCAACCTTCTCCCGCACCGCGAGCAGAAGCGGCAGGCACGCAAGCGCCAGTTCATCTCGCTGGCGATCAGCCTCGCGATCCTCGCGATCGCCGTCGTCGCGCTGGTGCACGGGATCATGGCGACCCGCATCGACAACCAGAACAGCCGCAACCAGCTGCTGAAGACCGAGATCGCGAAGCTCGACGAGCAGATCAAGGAGATCGACCGGCTGCGCGAGGCGACGCAGGCGCTGCTCGCGCGCAAGCAGATCGTCGAGACGCTGCAGACCAACCGCACCGAGGCCGTGCACCTGCTCGACCAGGTCGTCCGCCAGCTGCCCGACGGGATCTACCTGCGCTCGGTCAAGCAGACCGACACCAAGGTGACGCTGGTCGGGTACGCGCAGTCCAACGCCCGCGTGTCCACGCTGATGCGCAACATCGAGGGCTCGCCCTGGCTGGAGCGGCCGGCGCTGGTCGAGATCAAGTCGGTGCAGCTGCCCAGCGGCCGCGTCAACGAGTTCACGCTCACCCTGCAGGTCAAGCGCGCCCCGCCGCCCGAAGTGCCGCAGCAGTCCACGCCGGCGAAGAAGGCGGCGCTCGCCCCGCGGGCCGCTGATGGAGCCGCCGCATGACGCTCGACGACCTCCGCCGCCTCAACCTGCGCGAAGTCGGCAGCTGGCCGCTGCTGCCCAAGGCCGTGGCGCTCGCGCTGATCTTCGTCATCATCGTCATCGCCGGCGCGCTGCTCGACTGGCGCGACCAGTTCGACGCGCTCGACGCCTCGCAGCAGGTCGAGGTCAAGCTGCGCGAGGAGTACGCGTCGAAGAAGGCCAAGGCGATCAACTACGACCTCTACCGGCAGCAGCTGTTCGAGATCGAGCAGTCGTTCGGCGCGCTGGTCAAGCAGCTGCCGAACAAGGCCGAGATGGACGCGCTGCTGACCGACATCAACCAGGCCGGGCCTCGGGCGCGGCCTGCAGTTCGAGCTGTTCAAGCCCGCGGCGCAGGAGCGGATGGCCGACTTCTACGCCGAGCTGCCGATCAACATCCGGATCACCGGCAACTACCACGACATGGGCGCGTTCGCGAGCGACATCGCGCAGCTGCCGCGCATCGTCACGCTGAACGACGTCTCGATCACGAACGAGAAGGGCACGCTGGCGATGGACGCGGTGGCGAAGACCTACCGCTACCTCGACGAGGACGAGGTCGCGAAGCAGCGCAAGGCGGCGAGCCAGGTCAAGGAAGGGGCGAGGAAATGATGCGCAGTGCTGGCTGGCGCTCGGCGCCTGCCTGCTCGTCGTCGGCTGCGGCGGCGAGAGCCACCAGGACCTCCGGGCGTGGATGGCCGAGCAGGGCGCGGGCGCCAAGGGCAAGCTCGAGCCGCTGCCGCAGATCAAGCCCTACGAGCCGTTCGCCTACAACGCCTTCGACCTGCCGGACCCGTTCAAGCCGCGCAAGATCGAGCCCGGCCGCGGCAGCAGCAAGCTGGCTCCCGACATGAACCGGCGCAAGGAGCCGCTCGAGGCGTTCCCGCTCGAGTCGCTCAACATGGTCGGCTCGATGCAGCAGGCGAAGACGACGTTCGCGCTGGTGCGGACCCCGGAGCGGGAGGTCTTCCAGGTGCGGGTCGGCAACTACATGGGCCAGGACTACGGCGTCGTCACCGCGATCACCGACGGCGAGATCCGGCTCAAGGAACTGGTGCAGGACAGTGCAGGGGATTGGACCGAGCGTTCGAGCACCCTGCAGCTGATCCCGGCCGACCAGAAGACACAGGAGCGAAGAAAATGAGTGCGTCCGTTTGGTTGAACAGCGCCGCGAGCCGGGTGCGCGCCCTGGGCGCCTGCACCTGGCTGCTCGCCACGCTCGCCCTCATCGCCGCGGTCCCGGCCGCGGCGCAGACGGCGAACACGATCGACTCGCTGGCGGTGTCGAAGGGCCAGTCGGGCCGCACGCTGGTGCGCTTCACGCTGAAGGCGCCGCCGGCCGATCCGCCCGCGGGCTTCGCGATCGGCAGCCCGCCGCGCGTCGCGCTCGATTTCCTGAACGTCGGCAACGGCCTCGGGCGCACGTCGCAGGAGATCTCCGACGCCACGCTGCGCAGCGTCAACCTGGTGCAGGCCGGCAACCGCACGCGCGTCGTGCTGAACCTCAACAAGCCGCAGACGTTCGAGTCCAAGGTCGAAGGCAACGTCGTCACCGTGACGCTGTTCGACCAGAGCGAGTCGCTCGACGCCAAGGCGCAGACCGTCCAGCGCTTCGCCGAGGCGCGGCCCGGCGACATCAAGCACGCGCTGGTCGACGTCGATTTCCGCCGCGGCACCAACGGCGAGGGCCGGATCATCGTCGACCTGTCGGACAACGCGACCGGCATCGACATCCGCCAGCAGGGCAAGCTGCTGATCGTCGACTTCATCGGCACGTCGGTTCCCCGCAACCTCGAGCGCCGGCTCGACGTGCAGGACTTCGCGACGCCGGTGGTCGCGGTCGACACGCTGTCGCAGGGCGGCAACGCGCGGATGATCATCGAGCCGAAGGGCCTGTGGGAGCACTCGGCCTACCAGGCCGACAAGCGCTTCATCGTCGAGGTGAAGCCGCTGCAGGAGGACCCGAACAAGCTGACGCAGGGCTCGCGCCAGGGCTACAAGGGCGAGAAGCTGTCGCTCAACTTCCAGAACGTCGAAGTGCGCGCCGTGCTGCAGGTGATCGCCGACTTCACCGGCCTCAACATCATCACCAGCGACTCGGTGACCGGCAACCTGACGCTGCGGCTGAAGGAGATCCCCTGGGACCAGGCGCTCGACATCATCATGCAGACCAAGGGCCTCGACATGCGCAAGAACGGCAACGTCGTTCTGATCGCGCCGCGCGAGGAGCTGGCGCTGAAGGAGAAGCAGCAGCTGGAGAGCCAGATCCAGATCGCCCAGCTCGAGCCGCTGCAGCTCGAGATCTTCCAGCTCAACTACATGAAGGCGATCGACTTCCGGACCAAGATCCTGTCGACCAACACGCAGCAGCGCTACGGCCTCGGCGCCGGGCAGACGCCGACCACCGGCGGGCAGGGCGCGATCCTGTCCGAGCGGGGCGTGGCGTTCGTCGACGAGCGCACCAACAAGCTGTTCGTGCAGGACACCGCGTCGGTGCTCGAGCAGGTCCGCAAGATCATCCGCGAGCTCGACACGCCGATCCGGCAGGTGCAGATCGAGGCGCGCATCGTGATCGCCAAGGACACGTTCAGCCGCGAGCTGGGCGTCAAGCTCGGCGTGCAGACGGCGGCGACGTTCAACGGCCGCTATTCGCTGGGCCAGGGCGGCAGCCTGTCGACGCAGCCGGTCGTGTCGCTGCCCTGCACGACGTCCGGGTGCACGCGCGAGACGCGGACGCAGACGCCGTTCGAGGCGGCGTCCGGCCTCGCCTGGCCCGGCTACTCCGACTCGCCGCAGCTCAACGTCAACCTGCCGGTGACCAACGTCCTCGGCCCCGCCGGCCAGCTCGCGCTGACGCTGATCAACCTCGGCAGCGGCAACCTGATCAACCTCGAGCTCGCCGCGCTCGAGGCGGACGGCCGCGGCAAGGTGGTCTCCAGCCCGCGCGTCGTGACCGGCGACAACCAGAAGGCGTCGATCGAGCAGGGCACGGAAATCCCGTACACGTCGGGCGCGGGCACCGGCCAGGTCGTGACGACGCAGTTCAAGAAGGCGGTGCTGCGGCTCGACGTGACGCCGCAGATCACGCCCGACAACAAGATCATCATGGGCGTCGAGGTGCGCAAGGATTCGGTCGGGCAGAACGTCCAGCAGCAGGGCGGCGGCTCGGTCCCGTCGATCGACACCCGGAACGTCATCACCCAGGTCTTCGTCAACAACGGCGACACCGCGGTGATCGGCGGGATCTTCGAGGAAGAGATCAACACCGACGTCACCAAGGTGCCGTTGCTGGGCGACATTCCCCTGCTGGGCTACCTGTTCAAGCGCACGGGGCGGACCAGCAACAAGACCGAGCTGCTGATCTTCCTCACGCCGCGGATCATCAAGGAAACGGTGACCGCCGTCCGTTAGCCGTCCGGCGTCCGCGCCGTCGATATCCCTTACAATGCCCCGGTGCAGTTGCATCGGGGCAATCTCTATCTGGTCGGGCTGCCGGGCGCGGGGAAGACGACGCTCGGCCGCCAGCTCGCCCGGCGGCTGGGCAGGCAGTTCCTCGACGCCGACCGCGAGCTCGAGCGCACGCTGGGCGTGTCGATCCCGACGATCTTCGAAATCGAGGGCGAGGCGAGCTTCCGCAACCGCGAGGAGGCGATGCTGGCCGAGCTCGTCCTGCGCACCGGCATCGTGCTCGCGACCGGCGGCGGCGTCGTCCTGCGCCCGGCGAACCGCGAGCGCCTGAAGGCCAACGGCACCGTCGTCTACCTGCACGCCGACCCGTCCGTCGTGTATCACCGCGTGCAGGCGAGCCGCAACCGGCCGCTGCTCGAGACGCCCGACAAGCTCGCGCGGCTGCAGGAGCTCTACGCGATCCGCGACGCGCTGTACCGCGAGGTCGCCGACGTCACGCTCGAATCCGACCGCGGCGCGATCGCGCGGTTCGCGCAGGCGCTGGAAGACACGCAGCACGAGCCCTTGCGGCCATGGTAGCGTCGACTCGCTCCCTGCGCACCGTCGACGTCGCGCTCGGCGAGCGCAGCTATCCGATCCACATCGGGACCGGGCTCCTGGCCGACGCCGGGGCGCTGCTCGCCGCGCGCCTGCCCGCGCCGCGCGCGGTCATCGTCACCAACCCGGTCGTGGCCGCGCACTGGCTGGCGCCGCTGCGGCAGAGCCTCGCCGCCGCCGCCATCGACAGCGAGGCCGTGCTCATTCCCGACGGCGAGGCGCACAAGACCTGGGCGACGCTCAACGACGTCCTCACGCGGCTGCTGGAGATCCGGGCCGAGCGCTCGACGACGCTGATCGCGCTGGGCGGCGGCGTCGTCGGCGACGTCACGGGCTTCGCCGCCGCGATCTACCAGCGCGGCATGCCGTACGTGCAGGTGCCGACGACGCTGCTGGCGCAGGTCGACTCGTCGGTCGGCGGCAAGACCGCCGTCAACCATCCGCTGGGCAAGAACATGATCGGCGCGTTCTACCAGCCGCGCGCCGTGCTGATCGACCCCGGCTGCCTCGCGACGCTGCCGGCGCGCGAGCTCGCCGCGGGCCTGGGCGAGGTGATCAAGTACGGCGCGATCCGCGACCGCGGCTTCTTCGACTGGCTGGAGGCGAACGTCGACCGGCTGAACCGCGCGCGACGGCGAGGCGCTGACGCACGCGATCGCCGAGAGCTGCCGGATCAAGGCGGAGATCGTCGCCGCCGACGAGCGCGAGAGCGGCGAGCGCGCGCTGCTCAACTTCGGCCACACGTTCGGCCACGCGATCGAGGCGGGCCTGGGCTACGGCGAATGGCTGCACGGCGAGGCGGTCGCCGCCGGCATGATGATGGCGGCGACGCTGTCGGAGCGGATGCGGCCTGATCCCGGCTGCCGACGTCGCGCGGCTCGAGGCGCTGCTGCGCGCCGCGAAGCTCCCGGTCGAGCCGCCGCGGCTCGGCGCCGAGCGCTATCTCGCGCTGATGAGCCACGACAAGAAGGTGCTGGCCGGCGCGATCCGCTTCGTGCTGCTGCGCGCGCTGGGCGACGCGTTCGTCACGGCCGACGTGCCGATGGCGGAGCTGCGTTCCGTGCTGCCCTGAGCCGCGGCCCGCAGGCCACAGCGAAAACGGCGTCCCGCGGGACGCCGTTTTCGTTCGAGGCCGAAGCGCCTCGGCGCCCTCGCTCCGCTACGGGCAGGTCGATGCCGCCCGTCGTGCTGTTGCCGAGGGCGTCGGTCACCGCGACGTAGCGCACCTTGCCGTCGTCGGCGAGCCCCGCGGTGACCGTGAACAGCGTAGCGGCGCGAGCGGTGACCGTCGTCGGCGTGATGGTCATGCCGGACGGCGCGGACGTCACCGCGTAGGGCGGCGTGCCGCCGCTGATCGTGAACGATCGGCTGCTTGCCGACGCAGGTGCTGGTCGGAGTAATCGTAGGTGCTCGGCGAGATCGCCAGCGTCGACGCAGCCGGACAGGTGACGCTCCGGGTCAGCGACTGCTGCGGCGAGCTCGAATCGACGAAGCTCAGGATGATGTTGCGCTGGATGTTGCTGACCGTCGTCGATCCGCCCGCGGCGTTGATGATCGTCGGATTGATGCTCGGGCTGCCCGGCAGCTGCGGCGTCGCGCTGACGTTGTACGGCGGCGTTCCGCCGGTGACCACGAACTGGTAGTTGGCGCCGGCGCAGGTGAGCCCGGAGATGTCGCCCGGAACCACGTTGAGGGTCGGGCGTCGGGATCACCGGCCGGTCGTCGTTGCCCTCGAGGTTGTTCAGCGTCGCCGTCGTCTGCCGGCCGGTCGCGTCGACGATCGAGAAGACGTCCGGGTTGACGCAGGTGCCGTTGGTGATGACCCGGAAGAAGCCGCCGCTCGCGTTGACGATCGGGTTCACGATGACCGACGCCGTCCGGGAAGCCCTGCGTGACCCGGTACGGCGGCGTGCCGCCGTAGATGTAGTAGTCGCTGACGAAGCCGGACGAGCACTCGCCCTTGTAGGGCGCCGTGATGTTGGACTCGGCCGGGACCACCGTCAGGATCGTCGCCCCGTCGGTGCGCTGCTGGATGATGAAATCGGCGGTGATCTGCTGGCCCGACGCGATGTCGGTCACCTTGATCTGCGCCGGCTGCGTCGGCGCGTCGACGTTGGCCGGATGACGACCTGCGCGTTGCCGTTGGCGTCCGAGTTGACGACCAGCGACGGAACCGTGGCGGCACCGGTGCTGGGCACGATCCCGTACGGACCGAAGAACGCGTCGAAGCGGACCTGGCGTCCGGCAGCGGGGCCGCCGCCCGGAAGCTGCAGCGTCACCGTCGCGGTGCCGCTCTGGCCGGAGCAGATCGCATTGGTGCCGCAGTCGGTCGCATTCGGCTTGATCGTCAGCGTGTTGAGCAGCGTCGCGGGCCGCACCGTCACGGCGGACGTCACGCTTGTGCCGGCCGAGTCCTGGACGGTGATCGTGACCGGCGTGTCGACGGTGACCGGCGCCGGCATACAGCGGGATCGCGCCCCCGGCGACGTCTGGCGTCACCGGCAGCACGGCGCTGTTGCTGGAGAACGCCGAATACGGCGGGACGCCGCCCGTCACGGTCAGCGCCGAGGCGACGCCGGAGTAGACGATCGTGCTCGCCGGCAGCACGGCAAGCGCCGGCACGACGTCGGGCTTGACGAGCGCCGAGACCGTCGCCGTCTGGCCGGCGGAATCCTGGATCGTGATGGCGACGGTCGGTGTCAGTCGGTCGACCGCGTTCGCGGTGCAGCGTCAGCGTAGCTGCCCGGCCACGGCCTGGGTGACCGGGATGACGGCCGGGTTGCTCGAGTACGCCTTGTACGGCGGCGAGGCCCGCCGGAAATCGTCAGATCGTCACCGACTGGCCCTTGTACATGACGACCGACGACGGCAGCACGACGACCGGCGTCGTCGACGACCGGCCTTCGGGTGCACGGTGACCGGCACCGCGACCTGTCTGGTTGACCGCATCCTGGATCGTGACGGTGACCGCGGTGTCGGCGGCGACCGCGGACGCGAGCAGCGTCAGCACGTTGTTGGATACGGTCGGCGCGACCGGGAGCACCGTGCTGTTGCTCGAGAACGCGCGATACGGCGGCACGCCGCCCGTCACCGTCAGCATCGATCGCGACGGTCCCGAGTAGACGTCGACCGGATTCGGCAGCACGACGAGCGCCGGCGGCGGTGACGACGGTCCGGGCAGGACCGTGACATCGACGGAGACCGCCGTGCCCGCCGCATCCTGCACGGTAATGGTGACCGTCGTCGACGTCGCTGACGGTCGCCGCGAGCAGCGTCAGCGTGGATCCCGGCAGGTTGGCCGGTGACGGGCAGGACCGCGGAATTGCTGGAAAACGCCTGGTAGGGCGCGACGCCGCCCGAAATCGTCAGCGTCGTCGGCGACCTGCGCGTAGATCGTCGGCGCCGCCGGCAGGATGACCAGCGCCGCGAGCGCAGCCGGTACCGGCGCATACGGATTGTTCGGCGCGCCGCTGCCGCCACCGCAGGCGGAAAGCGCGAGCGCGGCGACGACGGCAAGAGCTCCGGCGAAGGGTCGCAGCCACGCGGTGAGCATGCGGTTTGGCGTCATGATCGAATCCCGATGATGTTGTCCTGAAAGATGGCTGCGGACAGGGTGTTTTTGAATTCTGCGCCAGATACCTAGCGTATGTTCTTCAGATTAAAGCCCAACGGGCCCCTCGGCGCAAGTGTTTCGCCACGCGGGCGCGACCGGCCCGGGCGGACGTGTTGCGCGCGGCGCCCCGGAATGTTCGGCGGCGTCTTGCCGCAATGCAGCATCGCGGCTACGATACATGGTTTCGCTGTCGAATGGCGAAACCTCCGGCGCGGCGGCGATTTTTCGCGGCGCGCCCCCGAGCCAATTGCATGCGTGAGGTCAGCGTGGAACAGGGTCCTGAAGGTCATCTGCATCGGCCGCCGGCGGGCCAGGGTCTGTACGATCCGGCGAACGAGCACGACGCATGCGGCCTGGGCTTCATCGCCCACATCAAGGGGCAGAAGAGCCACGCGATCGTCACGCAGGGGCTCGCCATCCTCGAGAACCTGACGCACCGCGGCGCCACCGGCGCCGATTCGCTGCAGGGCGACGGCGCCGGGATCCTGATCCAGATGCCCGACGGATTCCTGCGCAAGGCCTGCGGGCAGCGCGGGATGACGCTGCCGGCGGTCGGCCGCTACGGCGTCGGCATGGTCTTCCTGCCCAAGGAGCCCGCGTCGCGGATGGCCTGCGAGCAGGAGATCGAGCGCGCGATCGCGAGCGAAGGCCAGCTGCTGCTCGGCTGGCGCGACGTGCCGACGAACAACAGCGGCCTGTCGATGCGCACCCGGGAGGTCGAGCCGGTCATCCGGCAGGTGTTCATCGCCGCCGGCGCCAACGACATGGACCAGGACGCGCTGGAGCGCAAGCTCTACATCATCCGCAAGAAGTCCGGGCACGCGATCCAGGCGCTGAAGCTGCGCCACGGCAAGGAGTTCTACGTGCCGTCGATGTCGACGCGCACGCTGGTCTACAAGGGCATGCTGCTCGCGCACCAGGTCGGCGAGTACTTCCTCGACCTCGCGGACGAGAGCATGGTGTCGGCGCTGGCGATGGTCCACCAGCGCTTCTCGACCAACACCTTCCCGACCTGGGACCTCGCGCACCCGTTCCGCCTGATCTGCCACAACGGCGAGATCAACACGCTGCGCGGCAACGTCAACTGGATCCGCGCCCGGCAGCACGGCATCGCCAGCAGCGTGCTCGGCGCCGACCTCGACAAGATCTGGCCGCTGATCTACGACGGCCAGTCCGACTCGGCGTCCTTCGACAACGCGCTGGAGCTGCTGGTGATGGGCGGCTACCCGCTGGCGCACGCGATGATGCTGATGATCCCCGAGGCCTGGGCGGGCAACCCGCTGATGGACGAGGACCGGCGCGCGTTCTACGAGTACCACGCGGCGCTGATGGAGCCCTGGGACGGCCCGGCGGCGATGGCGTTCACCGACGGCCGCCAGATCGGCGCGACGCTCGACCGCAACGGCCTGCGGCCGGCGCGCTACATCGTCACCGACGACGACTTCGTGATCATGGGCTCGGAGGTCGGCGTGCTCGACATCCCCGAGCGCAAGATCGTCCGCAAGTGGCGGCTGCAGCCCGGCAAGATGCTGCTCGTCGACACCGAGCAGGGCCGCATCATCGACGACGAGGAGCTGAAGCGCACGCTGGCGACGGCGAAGCCCTACCGCGAGTGGATCGACAAGTCGCGCGTCGCGCTCGACGCGCTGCCCGAGCCCGCGCCGCCGCAGCGCTCGGCGGTGCCGCTGCTCGACCGCCAGCAGGCGTTCGGCTACACGCAGGAGGACGTCAAGCACATCCTGCTGCCGATGGCGCAGAACGCCGAGGAGCCGACCGGCTCGATGGGCAACGACGCGGCGCTGCCGGTGCTCTCGTCGCGGCCGAAGGTCATCTACGGCTACTTCAAGCAGCTGTTCGCGCAGGTCACGAATCCGCCGATCGACCCGATCCGCGAGGAGCTCGTGATGTCGCTGGTCACGTTCATCGGGCCGCGGCCGAACCTGCTCGGCATCGACGCGACGACGCCGCAGATGCGGCTCGAGGCGCAGCAGCCGGTGCTGACCGCCGAGGCGATGGAGAAGATCCGCCACGTGGCGCTGTTCACCGGCGGCGCGTTCAAGGCCTACGAGCTCGACATCTGCTACCCGGCGGCGTGGGGCGGCAGCGGCATGGAGGCGGCGCTCGCCTCGCTCGCCGCCGAGGCCGAGGACGCCGTGCGGCTGGGCTACAACATCCTGATCGTCTCCGACCGCCGCGTGTCGGCCGACACGCTGCCGATCCCGGCGCTGCTCGCGACCGCCGCGGTCCACCAGCACCTGGTGCGCAAGGGGCTGCGCACCAGCACCGGCCTCGTCGTCGAGACCGGCTCGGCGCGCGAGGTCCACCACTTCGCGCTGCTCGCGGGCTACGGCGCCGAGGCGATCCATCCCTACCTCGCGCTGGAGACGCTCGAGGCGCTGACCGGCACCGGCGGGCAGGGCGCGCCGGACGACGCGGCCTACAAGTTCATCAAGGCGATCTGCAAGGGCCTGAACAAGGTGATGTCCAAGATGGGCATCTCGACCTACCAGTCCTACTGCGGCGCGCAGATCTTCGAGGCCGTCGGGCTGCAGAAGGAGTTCGTCGACAAGTACTTCACCGGCACGGCGAGCAACGTCGAGGGCATGGGCCTGTTCGAGATCGCCGAGGAGGCGGCGCGCATCCACGGCCAGGCGTTCGGCAACGCCCCGCTGCTGCGCGCGGCGCTCGATCCGGGCGGCGAGTACAGCTACCGCGTCCGCGGCGAGGACCACATGTGGACGCCCGACTCGATCGCCAAGCTGCAGCACGCGACGCGCTCGGGCAGCTATTCGACGTACAAGGAGTACGCGGCGCTGATCAACGACCAGACGCAGCGGATGCTGACGCTGCGCGGCCTGTTCGAGTTCCGGCTGGCGCCGGCGCCCGTGCCGCTGGCCGAGGTCGAGCCCGCGACCGAGATCGTCAAGCGCTTCGCCACCGGCGCGATGAGCCTGGGCTCGATCTCGACCGAGGCGCACACCACGCTGGCGATCGCGATGAACCGCATCGGCGGCAAGTCGAACACCGGCGAGGGCGGCGAGGACGCGCGGCGCTACCCGCCGATCGCGCAAGGGCGAGACGCTGAAGTCCCGGATTCCGAGCGTCGTCGCCGACATTCCCCTGAAGGAAGGCGATTCGCTGCGCTCGAAGATCAAGCAGGTCGCGTCGGGCCGCTTCGGCGTGACCGCCGAGTACCTCGTCAACGCCGACCAGATCCAGATCAAGATGGCGCAGGGCGCGAAGCCCGGCGAGGGCGGCCAGCTGCCCGGCCACAAGGTGTCCGAGTACATCGCGCAGCTGCGCTTCTCGGTGCCGGGCGTCGGGCTCATCTCGCCGCCGCCGCACCACGACATCTACTCGATCGAGGACCTGGCGCAGCTGATCCACGACCTCAAGAACGCCAATCCGAAGGCGTCGATCTCGGTCAAGCTCGTCTCCGAGGTCGGCGTCGGCACGGTGGCCGCGGGGGTCGCCAAGGCGAAGGCCGACCACGTGACGATCGCCGGGCACGACGGCGGCACCGGCGCCTCGCCGATCTCGTCGATCAAGCACGCCGGCACGCCGTGGGAGCTGGGCCTCGCCGAGACGCAGCAGACGCTGGTGCTGAACCGCCTGCGCGGGCGCATCGCCGTGCAGGTCGACGGCCAGATCAAGACCGGCCGCGACGTCGTCATCGGCGCGCTGCTCGGCGCCGACGAGTTCGGCTTCGCGACGGCGCCGCTGGTCGTCGAGGGCTGCATCATGATGCGCAAGTGCCATCTGAACACCTGCCCGGTCGGCGTCGCGACGCAGGATCCGGAGCTGCGCAGGAAGTTCACCGGCCAGCCCGAGCACGTCGTCAACTACTTCTTCTTCGTCGCCGAGGAAGTGCGCGAGCTGATGGCGAAGCTCGGCGTGCGCCGCTTCGACGAGCTGATCGGCCGCGCCGACCTGCTCGACATGCGCCGCGGCATCGAGCACTGGAAGGCGAAGGGGCTCGACTTCAGCCGCATCTTCCACCAGCCGGACATGCCCGCCGACGTCGCGCGCCACCTGTGCGAGACGCAGGACCACGGCCTCGCCGGCGCGCTCGACCACCAGCTGATCGCCGCCGCGCGCCGGCGATCGAGAGCCGGCAGCCGGTGCGGCTCGCGTTCAAGATCCGCAACGCGCACCGCTCGGTCGGCGCGATGCTCTCCGGCGCGATCGCGCAGCGCTACGGCAACGCCGGGCTGCCCGACGACACCGTGCACGTCGCGTTCCAGGGCATCGCCGGCCAGAGCTTCGGCGCGTTCCTCGCCCGCGGCGTCACCTTCGAGCTGCAGGGCGCGACCAACGACTACGTCGGCAAGGGCCAGTCGGGCGGGCGCATCGTCGTCTATCCCGACCCGACCTGCCCGGCGAACCCCGAGCAGAACATCGTCATCGGCAACACGGTGATGTACGGCGCGATCGCCGGGGAGTCGTATTTCCGCGGCGTGGCCGGCGAGCGCTTCTGCGTGCGCAACTCCGGCGCCTCCGCCGTCGTCGAGGGCACCGGCGACCACGGCTGCGAGTACATGACCGGCGGCACCGTCGTCGTGCTCGGCCGCACCGGCCGCAACTTCGCCGCCGGCATGAGCGGCGGCATCGCCTTCGTCTACGACGAGGACGGCGCGTTCCGCGAGCGCTGCAACACCAGCATGGTCGCGCTCGAGCCCGTGCTCGCCGAGGCCGACCAGGCGTCGCGGAAGGCGAGCTCGTCGCGGCGGGCAAGGGCCGGCTGCGCCACGCGGGCCGCGCCGACGAGGCCTGCCTGCGCGAGCTCGTCGAGCAGCACCTGCGCTTCACCGGCAGCACGCGGGCGCTCGCGATCCTCGACGACTGGGAGAGCGCGCGGGCGAAGTTCGTCAAGGTGTTCCCGCACGAGTACCGGCGCGCGCTGACCGAGCTGCACGCCAAGGAGGCGGCCGCCAAGGCTGCCGCCCCCGCCAGGCAACGCGAGGCCGCATGATGAAACGACCCCCACGCTCACCACGGCACGGGCACTGACATGGGCAAGATCACCGGATTCATGGAGCTCGCGCGGGTCGCCGAGGTGGCGCTGCCCGCCGGGGAGCGCGTCCACAACTACCGCGAGTTCGTGCTCGCGCTGAAGGACGACGAGGCGTCGAAGCAGGGCGCGCGCTGCATGGACTGCGGCATCCCGTTCTGCCAGAGCGGCTGCCCGGTCAACAACGTCATCCCCGACTGGAACGACCTCGTCTACCGCGAGGAGTGGCGTGCCGCGCTGGGCGTGCTGCACTCGACCAACAACTTCCCCGAGTTCACCGGCCGCGTGTGTCCCGCGCCGTGCGAAGCCGCGTGCACGCTGAACATCAACAGCGACGCCGTCGGCATCAAGTCGATCGAGCACTTCATCATCGACAAGGGCTGGGAGGAAGGCTGGGTCGTGCCGCTGCCGCCGGAGCGGAAGACCGGCCGGCGCGTCGCGGTCGTCGGCTCCGGGCCCGCCGGGCTCGCCTGCGCGCAGCAGCTCGCGCGCGCCGGCCACGACGTCGTCGTGTTCGAGAAGGCCGACCGGATCGGCGGCCTGCTGCGCTACGGCATCCCCGACTTCAAGATGGAGAAGCACCTGATCGACCGCCGGATGGCGCAGATGTCGATGGAGGGCGTGGAGTTCCGGCCCAACGTCAACGTCGGCGTCGACCTGCCGGTCGCGAAGCTGCTCGCCGACTTCGACGCGGTCGCGCTCGCCGGCGGCGCCGAGCAGCCGCGCGACCTGCCGGTGCCCGGCCGCGACCTCGCCGGCGTCCATTTCGCGATGGAGTTCCTGCCGCAGCAGAACAAGGTCGTCGCCGGCGACGCCGTGGCCGGCCAGATCATGGCCACCGGCAAGCACGTCGTCGTCATCGGCGGCGGCGACACCGGCTCCGACTGCGTCGGCACGTCGAACCGCCAGGGCGCGGCGTCGGTCACGCAGTTCGAGCTGCTGCCGCAGCCGCCGGCCGAGGAGGACAAGCCGCTGACCTGGCCGTACTGGCCGACCCGGCTGCGCACGTCGTCGTCGCACGAGGAGGGCTGCCGGCGCGACTGGTCGGTCGCCACCAAGCGCTTCGAGGGCCGGAAGGGCAGGGTCGAGAAGCTCGTCGCCGTCCGCCTCGAGTGGCAGAAGGGCGCCGACGGGCAGATGAAGATGGTCGAGGTCCCGGGCAGCGAGTTCGAGATCAAGGCCGACCTGGTGCTGCTCGCGATGGGCTTCACCGGCCCCGCGGCGGCGCCGCTGCTCGACGGCTGCGGCGTCGCGCGCGACGCGCGCAGCAACGTCCGCGCGGGCGTCGACGACTACCGCACGTCGGTGGCGAAGGTGTTCGCCGCCGGCGACATGCGCCGCGGCCAGTCGCTGGTCGTCTGGGCGATCCGCGAGGGCCGCCAGTGCGCGCGCGCGATCGACGAGTTCCTGATGGGCGCGTCGGAGCTGCCGCGCTGAGTACCGCGTTCCGCGCCGATCGCGCATCGCGCTGCGATGTCCGCCGTCGTCACCCTCGATCTCACGAGCTTCGCGCCCGCGCTGACGCCGGCCGCGCAGGCGGCGGCCGTGCAGACGCTCGAGGACGGCGGCGTGCTCGTCCTGCCGCACGTGAACTTCGCGCTGACGCCGGCCGAGCGGCGCTTCCTGTCGACCGAATGGTCGGACGGGCGCGCCAAGAACATCAGCCTCGACGGCACGAGGCTCAAGGGCGCGCGCGGCAGCCCCGCCGACCAGGCCGAGCTCGCGGCGATGATCGGGCGCTTCGCGCGCGGACGCGCAGCAGCTCGTCACCGCGCTCGTTCCCGCGCTACGCGCCGTGGGTGAAGCGCGCGCGGACCAGCTATCGCCCGCAGCCGGCCGTCGGCCGCAAAGTCTCGTGGCGCAAGGACGATTCGCGCCTGCACGTCGACGCCTTCCCGTCGCGGCCGACCGTCGGCGAGCGCATCCTGCGCGTGTTCGCGAACATCAATCCGCGAGCTCCCGCGCGTCTGGCGCGTCGGCGAGCCGTTCGAGACGATGGCGCGCACGATGCTGCCGCGCATCCGCCGGCCGCTGCCCGGCGCGGCGCTCGCGCTCGCGGGCCTGCACGTCACCAAGGGGCGGCGCAGCGAATACGATCACCTGATGCTGGGCCTGCACGACGCGGCCAAGGCCGACATGGACTACCAGCGGCAGTGCGGGCAGCAGACCGTCAGCTTCGCGCCGGGAACGACGTGGCTGTGCTTCTCCGACCAGGTGATGCACGCCGCGGTCTCCGGCCAGTACATGCTCGAGCAGACGATCCACCTGCCGGTGACGGCGCTCTACGACGCCTCGCGCGCGCCGCTCGCGATCCTGCAGCGGCTCACCGGCCGGACGCTGGTCCCGGCGCATTGACCCATCCAACCCTGCGACCACGGTTGCCGCGCGCGGCAGCGCGGCCGCCGACGGCGAACCCATGGCCCAACTGAAGAACGACACGTTCCTGCGCGCGCTGCGGCGCGAACCCACGCCGTACACGCCGGTCTGGCTGATGCGCCAGGCGGGGCGCTACCTGCCCGAGTACAACGCGACGCGCGCGCGGGCCGGCAGCTTCCTGGCGCTCGCCAAGTCGCCCGCGCTGGCCGCCGAGGTGACGCTGCAGCCGCTCGCGCGCTTTCCGCTCGACGCGGCGATCCTGTTCTCCGACATCCTGACCGTTCCGGACGCGATGGGGCTGGGCCTCGACTTCGCCGCCGGCGAGGGGCCGCGGTTCGCGCGCACGACCGCCGACGAGGCGTCGATCGCCGCGCTCCGCGAGCCGGACATGGACGAAGCTCGCCTACGTGTTCGACGCGGTCTCCGAGATCAAGCGCGCGCTCGCCGGGCAGCGTGCCGCTGATCGGCTTCGCGGGCAGCCCGTTCACGCTGGCCTGCTACATGATCGAAGGCGGCGGCAGCTCCGACTTCGCGAGCGTGCGCCGGATGGCCTACGCGCGGCCGGACCTGCTGCAGCGGCTCGTCGACGTCAACGCGCGCGCGGTGGCGACGTACCTCAACGAGCAGATCGCGCGCGGCGCCGACGCGGTGATGATCTTCGACACCTGGGGCGGCCTGCTGACGACCGCCGCGTACCGCCGGTTCTCGCTCGCGCCGATGCGCGCGATCCTGCGCGGCGCTCAAGCCCGGACCCGACGGGCAGCCGGTGCCGACGATCGTCTTCACCAAGGGCGGCGGGCAGTGGCTGGACGAGGCCGCGGCCTCGGGCGCGTCGGCCGTCGGCCTCGACTGGACCGTCGACATCGCCCGCGCGCGCGCCGCGTTCGGCGCGCAGCGTCGCGCTGCAGGGCAACCTCGACCCGCCGGTGCTGCTGACCGATCCCGACACCGTCGTGCCGCGAGGCGACGGCGATCGTGCGCGCGGCCGGGCCCGCGCCGGGGCACGTCTTCAACCTCGGCCACGGCATCGTGCCGGCCACGCCGCCGGAGAACGTCGCCGCGCTGGTCGAGGCCGTGCACCGCGAGTCCGCCGCAGCCCGCGCCGGGACTTGATCCGCGCGCGGCTTCCCTCGGGAAACGGGCGCAAACCCGCGCCGGCATTGGCTTCGCGGGGTCTTGACAATCCCGGAAGATCCGGCTCGGCCCGAGGCACTTATGCACATTCGTTTGTCAAGCCCGGTACCGCGGTCAGGGGCTTCCGGAGCCCACTGGGAAGGCGCTTGCAAGCCTATGAAAAACAAGGCTAAATTTTCTGCCTTCGACGGGTCCCGACGACGGCTGCCGGGCGATCGTTCCCCCGGCGTCCGGGGTTGTCGGAAATTACGCACAAAGTTATCCACAGCAGCGACCGGCTTTGACGGGTCTTTAAAAAGCAACGACTTGGGTCGTTTTGCTGAGATGAGAAATGAAGATCGCGCGGCAACACGATGCTCTCCGCCGCCCGGCCCGGCGCCGGCGCTGACGCGATGACGATCGCCCGCGTCGCCCTTCCGGTCGCCGCCCACCGTGCTTCGACTACTGGGTGCCGGCGGGGCTCGACGTCGCGCGCGGGCAGCTCGTGCGCGTGCGCCTCGGCCGGCGCGCGCTCGTCGGCGTCGTCGTCGCGCTGGCCGAGACGTCGGAGGTCGCGCAGGACAAGCTGCAGCCGATGGGCGAGGTGATCGCGAACGCGCTGCCGCTGCCGGACGACGTGCTGGCGCTGGCCGATTTCGTCGCCCGCTATTACCAGGAGCCGCTCGGCCTCGTGCTCGCGCAGATGGTGCCGCCGCTGTCGGCGGCGAGCCCGCGCGCGCCCGTCGCCGTCGCCGCGGTGGCGCTCACCGACGCCGGGCGCGATGCGGTGCCGGCGCGCGTCGCGCGCGCGCCGAAGGCCCGCGCGCTGTTCGAGCGCCTGCAGGCGTCCGCCGACGGCACGCTCGACGCCGAGGCCATCGGCGCGCTCGCCGCGCGCGAGCGCTCGCTGCTGCGCTCCTGGCTGGACCGCGGCTGGCTCGCGCCGGCATCCCCGCCGGTGCCGCCCGGCGCGGTGCTGCCGCCGCCGAACGCGGAGCAGGCGCGCGCCGTCGCCGCGATCGTCGCCGCGCACGGCCGCTTCGCGCCGTTCCTGCTGCAGGGCGTCACCGGCAGCGGCAAGACCGACGTCTATCTCGCCGCGGCCGCCGCCGCGATCGCCGCCGGCGGACAGGTGCTGCTGCTCGTGCCCGAGATCAACCTCACGCCGCAGCTCGAGCAGCGGATCGTGGCCGCGCTGCCCGGGCGGCGCACGGTGACGCTGCACAGCCGGCTCGCCGGCGGCGAGCGCCGGCGGGCCTGGCGCGCGGCGGCGAGCGGCGACGCCGACCTCGTGCTGGGCACGCGGCTCGCGGTGTTCACGCCGCTGCCGCGGCTCGCGCTGGTCGTCGTCGACGAGGAGCAGGATCCGTCGTTCAAGCAGCAGGACGGCGTCCGCTATCACGGCCGCGACGTCGCGATCTGGCGCGCGCGGCAGCGCGGCGTCCCGGTCGTGCTCGGCAGCGCGACGCCGTCGCTCGAGACGCTCGCCAACGCGCAGACGCGGCCGCTACGGCTGGCTCGAAGCTCTCCGAGCGCGCGATCGCGCCGGCGCGGCTGCCGGCGCTGACGCTTCGTTCCGAGCCGCGGCAGCGAGGCGCCGTCGAGGGCATCGGCGCGCCGCTGCTCGCGGCGCATCGGCGCGCGGCTCGCGCGCGGCGAGCAGTCGCTGGTCTTCATCAACCGCCGCGGCTTCGCGCCGTCGCTGCTGTGCGCGGCCTGCGGCTGGGAGGCCGGCTGCCGCCGCTGCAGCGCGCGGCTCGTCGTCCATCGCGCCGACCGCGAGCTGCGCTGCCATCACTGCGGCCACGCCGAGCGCGATGCCGCGCGCGTGCCCCGAGTGCGGCAACGTCGACCTGCTGCCGCTCGGGCCACGGCACGCAGCGCCTCGAGAGCGCGCTCGTCGCGCGCTTTCCCGGCGCGCGCATCGCTGCGCGTCGACCGCGACAGCACGCAGCGCAAGGGCGCGTTCGCCGCGATGCGCGACAGCGTGCACGCGGGCGACGTCGACATCCTCGTCGGCACGCAGATGCTCGCCAAGGGGCACGATTTCCCGCGCCTGACGCTGGTCGGCGTGCTCGGCGCCGACAACGCGCTCTACAGCGCCGACTTCCGCGCGACCGAGCGGCTCGCCGCGCTGCTGTTCCAGGTCGCGGGCCGCGCCGGGCCGCGCCGAGCTGCCCGGCGAGGTGATCGTGCAGACCGACTTTCCCGACGCACCCGCTCTACCGCGCGCTCGGCCGCCACGACTACGACAGCTTCGCCGCGACGCTGCTCGCCGAGCGGCGGGTGCGCCGGCCTGCCGCCGTTCGGTCATCTCGCGCTGCTCGCCGCCGAGGCGCGCGAGCGCGCCGACGTCGACGCGTTCCTCGCGGCGGCGCGCGACCGCGGGCGCGCGCTCGTCCGCGCCGGTGCGCTCGCGGTCGACGTGTATCCGCCGGTGCCGGCCGGGCTCGCGCGCCGCGCGGGGCTCGAGCGCGGCCAGGTGCTCGTGCAGGCGGCGGAGCGCGGGCCGCTGCAGCGGTTCCTGCCGGAGTGGCGCGCGGCGATCGAGCGCGCTGCCGGGCCGCCGCGTGCGCTGGGCGCTCGACGTCGACCCGGCCGGGTTCACGTGAGCGCCGGGCGCGAGCGGCGCTCGAGGCGGCGCGCGCGTCGTGCCCCGCGCCGCGAGCGGCTATAATCCGACGACTTTGCTCCGCACCCGCCGCCGGCGCCGCTGCGCCCAGTCCGCGTGACCGACGTCAAGACCGAACTCGAAGCCTGGATCGCCGGCGGCCTCGCGAGCGTCGCGCCGGAGCACGCCGGGCGCCGCCGATCGCGCTCGAGCGCCCGAAGCAGGCGCGCGCACGGCGACTACGCGTCGAACGCGCGCTGCAGCTCGCCAAGGCGGCGCAAGCGCAATCCGCGCGAGCTCGCGCAGGCGCTGATCGCCGCGCTGCCGCCGTCGCCGCTGGGTCGCGAAGATCGAGATCGCCGGCGCCGGCTTCATCAACATCTTCGCGACGCCGGCGGCGCGCCAGGCGGTCGTCGCGCGCGATCGTCGCCGCAGCGCGACGCGCTACGGCCGCGGCGACGCGCGGCGCCGGGCAGCGCGTGATGGTCGAGTTCGTCTCGGCGAACCCGACCGGCCCGCTGCACGTCGGCCACGGCCGCCAGGCGGCGCTGGGCGACGCGATCGCCAACCTGCTGCGAGTGGCAGGGCGCGCGACGTCACGCGCGAGTTCTACTACAACGACGCGGGCGCGCAGATCCAGAATCTCGCGATCTCGGTGCGCGCGCGGGCGCAGGAGATCCTCGGCGAGCACGCGACGTTCCCCGAGGACGGCTACCGCGGCGAATACATCCGCGAGCTCGCGCAGCGCTACCTCGACGAGGTCGGCCACGATCTCGGCGACATCGAGTCGATCCGCCGCTTCGCCGTCGCCGAGCTGCGCCGCGAGCAGGACCGCGACCTGCAGGCGTTCGGCGTCGCGGTTCGACAACTACTACCTCGAGAGCTCGCTCTACACCGAGGGCCGCGTCGAGGCGACGGTCGAGCGGCTCGTCGCCTCGGGCAAGACCTACGAGCAGGAAGGCGCGCTGTGGCTGAGGACCACCGACTACGGCGACGACAAGGACCGCGTGATGCGGAAGTCCGACGGCGGCTACACGTACTTCGTGCCCGACGTCGCGTACCACGTGACCAAGTGGGAGCGCGGCTTCGCGCAAGGCGATCAACGTGCAGGGCTCCGACCACCACAGCACGGTCGACGCGCGTGCGCGCCGGGCTGCAGGCGGTCGGGCCTCGGCATTCCGCCGGGCTACCCCGACTACGTGCTGCACAAGATGGTGACGGTGATGAAGGGCGGCGAGGAGGTGAAGATCACCAAGCGCGCCGGCAGCTACGTCACGCTGCGCGACCTGATCGACGAGGTCGGCCGCGACGCCGTGCGCTTCTTCCTGGTCTCGCGCAAGGCCGACAGCGAGTTCACGTTCGACATCGATCTCGCGCGCTCGCAGACCGAGGAGAACCCCGTCTACTACGTGCAGTACGCGCACGCCCGCGTCTGCAGCGTGATGCGGCAGGCGGGGATCGCGCCGGCGGAGGCGCTCGCGGCGCTCGCCGACGCCGACCTCGCGCTGCTGACGAGCCCGTACGAGGAGGCGCTGCTGCGCCGGCTCGCCGATTTCCCGGAGGAGCTCGCCGCCGCCGCGCGCGAGCTCGCGCCGCACGCGGTCACGTTCTACCTCAAGGAACTGGCTGCCGATTTCCACAGTTACTATAATGCCGAGCGCTTCCTGGTCGACGACGCGCCGCGTGCAGCGCGCGCGGCTCGCGCTCGCGGCGGCCGCCGGGCAGGTCGATGAGGAACGGCCTCGCCGTGCTCGGCATCGGCGCGCCGGAGAAGATGTGACGTCCGCCGCATGCGGCACCGCGAACCGCGGCGCGCCAGCCCCCGGATCCGGCCATGGGTCACCTCGCGACGCCCGTTCCCGCACCTCGCCAGCCGCCCCGCGCCGCGGCGCGGGCGCCGCACGCGCGCCGCGCCGCGAGCGGGCTTCGGCGGCACGCTGCTCGGCATCTTCATCGGCATCGTCGCTCGGCCTCGGGCTCGCCGCCGGCGTCGCGTTCTACGTGATGCGCGCCGGCAATCCGTACCAGGCCGCGGTCGCCGGCCAACGACGCCGCGAGCCGGCGCGCGAAGGAGCCGGCGAGGCGCGGCCGCGCCGAGGCCGCGCCGCGCCGAGAAGCCGCGCTTCGATTTCTACAAGATCCTGCCCGGCGTCGAGGAGCCGAAGGTGCAGCCGAAGGCGGCGCCCGCCGACAGGGCCGCCGCCGAGCGCGCGGCGGCGCCCGACAAGGCGGTGGCGAAGCTGCGGACCGGCCGGCGCCGGCGACAAGGCGGGCGGCGAGGGCGGCGGAGCAGGCCGCCGACAAGGCGCCCGAGCCGCCGCCGCGCGCGCCGCGGTCGACCGAGCGCTTCTGGCTGCAGGCGGGCTCGTTCGCCGCCGAGGCCGACGCCGAGAACCTGAAGGCGCGGCTCGCGCTGTCCGGGCTGGGAGGCGACGCATCCAGCCGGCGACGCTGCCGGACAAGGGCCGTGCGCTATCGCGTCCGGCTGGGGCCCTACGACAACATCGACGAGCTCAACCGCGTCAAGGGCGAGCTCGCCAAGCGCGGCTTCGACGCCGCGGTGATCAAGTAGCCTGGTTCCGGCAGCGCCGCGCGGGAACTCGTGGTCGGCGCAGCCGGCCCAACACGCGTTAACGATGACGGCGCATCCGCGCCGGCCCAAGCATGGAGACTCTGACGATGCAACGATGCAAACCTCGCCCGGCGGCTGCTGCCGTTCGCCGCCGCCCTCTTCGCGGCGCGTCGCCTTCGTCGGCGGCGCTGCCGCGCAGGAGCTGCTGGAAGGCAAGCAGTACTGCGCCGGATCAAGAACCCGCAGCCGGTCGAGACGGGCAAGAAGATCGAGGTGATCGAGTTCTTCTCCTACGGCTGCCCGCATTGCGCCGACCTCGAGCCCGTGATGCAGGCCTGGATCGAAGACGATGCCCGCCGACGTCCAGTTCCGGCGCGTGCCGGTGATGTTCCAGGACCGCTGGGTCGTGCTCGGCCAAGATCTACTACACGCTCGACGCGCTGGGCGTGGAGCCGAGGCTCTCGCCCGAGGCCTTCACGGCGATCCACAGAACGGCGTGAACCTGACGTCAGGAAAAGGCGTTCTTCGACTGGGCCGCGAGCAAGGGCCTCGACCGCAAGAAGGTCGAGGACATGTACAACTCGTTCGCGATCGCCGGCAAGATGAACCGGGCGCAAGCGGAGGCGCAGACGTACAACATCCAGTCGGTGCCGATGATCGTCGTCGACGGCAAGTTCGTCACGGCGACCGACAAGGTGGGCACGCACGCGGCGATGCCGCCGGCGATCGACGCGCTGATCGCCAAGGCGCGCGCCGAGCGGCCGAAATCCTGACGCCGGCCGCGCCGCGCTCGTCTTCCTCACCGGCGCGAGCCGCGGCTGGCGCGGCGCTCGCGCGGCACTACGCCGGGCGGGCGCCGCCGTCGGCGTGTTCGCGCGCCGCAGGGCCGAGCTCGACGCGCTGGCGGCCGACGTTGCCGCCGGGCGCGCGTCGCGACCTACGAGGGCGACGTGCGCGACGCCGGTGCGCTGCAGCGCGCGGCCGCGGATTTCATCGCCCGCTTCGGCGTGCCCGGACGTCGTCATCGCCAACGCCGGCGTCTCGCGCGGCACGATGACCGAGCTTCGCCGAAGACCTGCCGGCGTTCCGCGCGGTGCTCGACACCAACGTGCTCGGGCATCGTCGCACACGTTCCATCCGTTCGTCGCCGCGATGCGCGCGGCGCGGCCGCGGCGCGCTGGTCGGCATCGCCAGCGTCGCCGGATTCCGCGGGCTGCCCGGGCTCGGGCGCGTACTCGGCGTCGAAGGCGGCGGCGATCACCTACCTCGAGAGCCTGCGCGTGGAGCTCGCGCGGCAGCGGCGTCGCCGTGGTGACGGTCTGCCCGGGCTACGTCGCGACGCCGATGACCGCGCGCAACCCGTACCGGATGCCGTTCCTGCTCGGCGCCGACAAGGCGGCGCGGCTGATCGCGCGCGCGATCGCGCGGCGCGCGCGCTTCTACGTGCTGCCGTGGCCGATGGCGCTGGTCGGCCGCGCGCTGCGGCTGCTGCCGCGGCCGCTGTACGATGCGGCCTTCGCCCGCGCGCCGCGCAAGCCGCGGCGCTGAGGCCCGCTGAAACGGCGAGGCCGCCAGGGAGGCGGCCTCGCGCGGAGCGAAGCGCGGCCGCCCGAGGGCGGCCCGAATGCGGCTACAGCGGCACGCGCATGCCGACGGTGAGGCCCAGTAGTCGCCGTCGCCCTTGCCGGCGGTCGCCGAGCCGCGTGATGAAGCCGGTGACCTTGCCGAACTCGGTCGACGCGCCGAGGTTGAACAGCGCCCAGTTGTTGTCGGGCTTGTACGCCGGGACGCTGAACGATGCCGTTCATGCCGTAGACGCTGGCCGTGACCGTCGCGCTCGTCGGCCTGGCCTTCGTACTCCCAGGTCGCGCGCGCGAACGGCCGGATGGCGCCGAGCTGGCCCGCGGCCTGCCAGCCCACGCTGGTGATGAACGACTTCCGCTCCTGCTGGCCGAAGGTCATCGCCGTCGAGTCCGAGCCGTTCTCCGAGAACTGCGCGGACGCGGATCTCCTGGTACGTGAGCTTGAGCGTCGGCCCGTGGACCCAGTCGCCGGCCTTGAACCAGTAGCCGCCGATCAGCCGCCCGATGAACTGCCAGCCCTTGGTGTCGCCGGATTCGGTCCGCATGGCGGTCCCGATCGCGATGTTGCGCGTCGTCGAGTAGTCGAGGCCGCCCGCGCCCAGCGTCGCGCCGACGTACCACGGGCCTTCGCCGTAGCCGGCATAGAACGTCATCATCGGCTCGCGCAGCTTGAACTCCGCGCCGCCGAAGTTCGCCCTTGTTCTCGCTGTAGTTGAACATGACGCCGGCGAGCATCTTGTCCGACACCTTCATGTCGCCGCCGACGGCGATCGTGTTGACGTCGCCGTTGCCGTTCATGTAGCCGCTCGAATAGTCGGGCGCGCCGTAGTCGTAGGCGGCCCAGGCCTCGAGCTTGCTCTGCGCTGCGCGGCGCGTTGAGGCCGGACTGCATCCGGCCGTCGAGCGTGCGCCAGTTCGCCTGCTCGACGGCGAGCGGGGCCTCGGCCAGCGCGCCCATCTGCTGCGGCGCCTGAGCGATCGAATCGGCGTATTGGCCGACGATCGCGTGCATCGCCCGTCGTGCGGATGCACGTCGTCGGCGAACACGTACGTCTGCGCCGCGTTCGGCGCGACCAGCGTCGCGCGGGTGCAGGTGCAGCGAGCTCGAAGTCGTGCAGGCGCGGCCTGTCGCGTTGACGAAGCCGTACGCCGCCGGATTGCGCGTCGACCTCGTTCAGCAGACGCGAACGGTATTGAACGTGATGACCTGGAGCCGCGCTGCGCGATGGCCGGCGTTCAGCGTCGTGTTGAACAGGCTCGAAAGCGCGTGAGCCAGCGGAGCGGCCGGACTCGCAATGCCGAACGGAGTGCGCTTGCCGACGTCGAGCATTCCGACACCATGATGTAGCGCGCGCCGGCGGCCTGCAGCTGCGCGACGGCTGCTGCGAGGTCTGGGCTGCCGCGGGCGCGACGCCAGCCTGCATCTGCGCCGGCGTGATCTGCCCGGCCGCGTACAGCGTCGAACTGCTTGAGCATGTCGTTGCCGCCGCCCTGGATCTGGTAGAGCGTGTTGCGGGTCGAGCGGGCCCTTGGCCAGGACTGCGTTGACCTGCGCCATGACGGACCGCTCGCGGCGCCCCGGACGGC
This sequence comes from uncultured beta proteobacterium, assembly GCA_963832705.1. Lineage (GTDB taxonomy): Bacteria > Pseudomonadota > Gammaproteobacteria > Burkholderiales > Casimicrobiaceae > CAIWHR01. The sequence goes on from CAWHVP010000017.1 coordinate 151,393, forward strand.
GCGACGCCATGGCAGCGTCACCCGCGCCGCCCTGCGCATAGTCGGTGCCGCCCTGGTTCGACGGCGTCGTCGTGAACCCGTAGTGTCTGTGTCGAGATCGGCGCCAGTGGGTCCCGGATTGGTCGTGAACTGCGCCGCCGTAACTGAGCCGGCGTCGGACAGGCTGTCGCCGAAGAGTACGGCGCTGGTGAACTGCGCGGAGGCGCTGCCCGGGGCGACGACGGCGAGCGTGATGGCCGCGGCGAGCAGGGTGCGCTTGAAATCGCATGCATGGGGTCTCCTCTCGGTTTCGATGCGTTGTCGGGGCGTGCGCGATGCGGCGCGCGAACGCGAGCCGGCGGATTCTACGTCAAATCGGCCGGAGACGGTCGTGACTTGGACTGTCGGACGGCCCCGGGGCACGGTCGACGGTGCCGGTCGGGCGGCACGTTCGACGGCAGCGATGGCGAGGAGACGGCGCGATGACGATCCGCTCGGCATGCGGGCGCAGCGACGGCCGCGGGTGGCCGTGCTGGCGCGTCGGCGGCGCGTTCCTGTGCTCGGCCGTGCTGCGCTGGCGCTGTTCCGGTGCCCGCCCAGCGCCCAGGACGACCTTCGCCCGTGTCGGCCGCGTCGCCGACTTCGCCGGCCAGCTGTACCTGTCGCCGGAAGACCGGGCGGTCGACTGGGCCGAGATCGGCCTCAACACGACGATCACCACCGGCGACAACCTGTGGGTGACCGAGGACGGCCGCGCCGAGGTCGACTACGGCGGCGGCCAGTTCCGGCTGTACGGCGACACCAACCTGCACGTGTCGCGCCTCGACGACCGGCAGGTGGGGCTCTTCGTCGTGCAGGGCGGCGTGGTCGTGCGCGTGCGCTCCCTCGACGCGGGCGAGGTCGCGTGGATCGACACGCCCAACACGCAGGTCCAGTTCATGCAGGTCGGCCTGTACCGGTCGACCTGTCCGCCGATCGCGGGACGACGGTCGTCACCGTGCGCGAGGGCGAGGCGCGGGCCGCGCTCGGCGGCGGCACGGTGCCGGTGCTGCCCGGCCAGACGATGGCGCTGACCGGGGCGCGACGCCGTCGTCGTCGACCTGCGCAACGCCGCGCTCGAGGACGGATTCGACGCGTGGAGCCTCCAGCGCGACGTCTACTACGACCGGAGCCAGTCGGCCGCGTACCTGTCGCCGCAGACGGTGGGCTACGCCGACCTGGACGGCTACGGGTCCTGGCAGATCGATCCCGACTACGGCCCCGTGTGGTTCCCGGACTCGGTTCCGTCCGGCTGGGTGCCGTACAGCGACGGCTACTGGACCAGCGTGGGCGGCTGGGGCATGACCTGGGTCGACTACGCGCCCTGGGGCTATGCGCCGTTCCACTACGGCCGCTGGGCCTGGTTCGGCGGGCGCTGGGGCTGGTGCCCCGGTCGCCGGGCCGCGCGTGCCGCCTGGGCGCCGGCGCTGGTCGCCTGGCGCGGCGGCGGGGACTGGATGGCGACGCCCGGCTCCGGGGCGCGCGCCTACGCCTGGCTGCCGCTCGGCTGGCGCGATCACTACGTGCCCGGCTGGCGATCCTGCTCGGCGCACTGCTGGGCGCGCTACAACCAGCCGTTCGGCGTCACGGCGCGCGAGCGGCCGCGCGCGCCGCAGTCGACCTATGCCAACGCGCACGTTCCGGGCGCGATCGTCGCCGTTCCCGGCACGACGCTCGCCCGCGGCCAGCCGGTCGCGCCGAATCGACTGCCGGTGTCGCCGCAGGTCGCCGCGGCCGCGCCGGCGCTGGCCTCGCCGCCGGCGCTGTCCCCCGTGCGCGGCGGCGCCCGTCCGGTCGCTCCGAGCCTGGGGCCCCCGCGGGGATCGATCGCCCTCACGCCGCCTCCGGCGCGCGGCGCGCCCGCCGGCAGCGGGCCTTCCGCGGCCGGTGCGTCGCCGATGCGCCCGGCGCCGGCCTACGCCGCGCCCGAGATCGCCGGAGCAGCCCCATCCGTTCCGTCAGGAGCGCCCGCCGCATTCGCGACGCAGCCGGGGCGCGCGGCCTCGGTCCCAGCCGGGGCATGCGGCCTCGGTCCCGCCGGGGCCGTCGACGCCGGCGCTCGCGGCCCCGGCCCGGGACCGGGGGCGCGGGGGACGCCTCCGGCGCGGGTGGATCGCAGCGTGAACGTGCCGCCGGTGCCGCCGCCGCAGCCGACGATGCCGGTCGCGGTGCCGGGCCAGCCGCACGGACCTCACGGCGTCGTCGTATTGCCGGCCCCGCAGGTCGGGGTCCCCCATGGCGGCAGCGTCGTGCCGGTCCCGGCGGGCGCCGTGCAGGGAAGCGTGGTCGGAGGTCAGCCCGGGCACGCCGCCGGCCGCCCCGTGCCCGCGCAGCAGGACGGACGACCGGGCACGCCGGCTCCGAACACGCCCGCGGGCGTGCCGACCAGCCCGCCGGCGGGGTTGCCCGTGGGGCCGCCTGCGGGCCTGCCGCCCGCGAACCTGCCGCCGGGACTGCGCTAGGCCGCCCGGCGGCCTACTCGGCGGCCGAGTCGAGGCGCTGCTTGACGTAGCTGCCGGGGGCGGCCTCGATCACCTTGAGCTTGCCCTTGCCGGGCACGCGCGCCGCGACCTGCGGGCCGGTGTAGGCGTTCAGCCACTCGCGCCAGTCGATCCACCACGAGCCCTCGTGCTGCTGCGCGCCGGCGAGCCATTCGTCGGGGGACGCCGGCAGCGCGGCGTTGGTCCAGTACCCGTACTTGTTCGCGACCGGCGGGTTGATCATCCCGGCGATGTGGCCCGAGCCCGACAGCGTGAAGCGGTTCCTGCCGGAGAGCAGCTGCGGGCCGGCGTACGTGGTCTTCCACGGCGCGATGTGGTCCTCGATCGCCGAGACGAAGTACGTCGGCGTCGTCGACTTGCGAGAGGTCGATCGGCACGCCGTCGAGCGTGACGCCGCCGGGCTCGCGCAGCCGGTTGTTGAGGTACATGTTGCGCAGGTAGTAGCTGTGCATCTTCGCCGGCATCCGCGTGGAGTCGGTGTTCCAGTGCAGCAGGTCGAACGGGAACGGATCGCGGCCCATCAGGTAGTTGTTGATGACGAACGACCAGATCAGGTCGTTGCCGCGCAGCATGTTGAAGGTCTCGGCCATCTCCGAGCCCTCGAGGTAGCCGCGCTCGATCATCTTCTTCTCGAGGCTGTCCAGCTGGCCCTCGTCGATGAACACGCCGAGCTCGCCCGGGTTCGAGAAGTCGACCAGCGCCGTCATGAACGTGGCGCTGGCGATCCGCTTCTGCTTCTTGGCCGCGAGGTACGCGAGCAGCGCCGCGAGCAGCGTGCCGCCGAGGCAATAGCCGACGGCGTTCACGTCCTTCTCGCCGGTCGCCTTCTCGATCGCGTCGAGCGCGGCGATCGGGCCTTCCAGCAGGTAGTGCGTGAAGTCCTTCTGCGCGTGGCGCGCGTCCGGGTTGACCCACGAGATGACGAAGACCGTCAGGCCCTGGTCGACCATCCACTTGACGTACGAGTTCTTCTCGCGCAGGTCGAGGATGTAGAACTTGTTGATCCACGGCGGGATGATCAGCACCGGGCGCTTGGCGACCTTCGCCGTCGACGGCTCGTACTGGATCAGCTGCATCAGGTCGTTCTGGAAGACGACCTTCCCCGGCGTCGTCGCGATGTTGACGCCGAGCTCGAACGCCTTCGGGTCGGTCATCGAGATCTTGAGCTGGCCCTTGCCGCGCTCGATGTCGTCGAGCAGGTTGTGCAGGCCCTTGACCAGGTTCTGGCCGCCGCTGGCGATCGTCTCGGCGATCACCTCGGGGTTGGTCAGCGCGAAGTTCGTCGGCGCCAGCGCGTCGATGTACTGCCGGGTGAAGAACGCGACCTTCTTCTGCGCCTCGGGCGTCAGGCCCTCGACGTCGGCGACGGCCTTCTGCAGCCAGCGCGCGGCGATCAGGTACGACTGCTTGATGTAGTCGAACAGCGCGTGGTGCTCCCAGTCCTCGTGCTTGAAGCGCTTGTCGCCCTTGTGCGGCTCGGCGAACGGCGCGACCGGCGCGCCCAGCAGCTTCAGCGTCGACGTCTGCCACAGGTTCATGTAGTCCCACCACAGCGTCATCTGCGCTTCGGCGAGGCGGTACGGGTTCGCCATCATCGCCGACGTCAGCTCGTGGAACGCCTTGGCGATGCCGAGCTCGTCGGCCAGCATCGACTTGCCGGAATCGGCCTGCCGCGCAAGGAAGTCGCCGAGCAGCTTGGCGCTCTTCTCGGCGGCGGAGGAAAGCGAGCTGGACAGCGCGGCCGGATCGAACTTCGGCGCGGCGGGCGCGGCGGGCGCGGTGTCCGGGGTCGGGGCGGCGGGCTTGGCCATGGCGGGGTCTCTTCCTTGCGTTGGGGTGGTGACGGGTTGTTGTGCTTCAGGGCGCGACGCGCGCGAACCGGATGCTGCCGTCGTCGGCGATCCTGCGCGCGAGCCGACCGGCATGCCAGAGGTGGTTGAGATGGGCGATCGCCTCGCCCATCGCGAACGAGCGCTGGTGGACGTCGAGGTCGCGGGTGAACAGCACGGGGACGACGTCGGCCGCCGCGACCGCGTGCGCCGGCGCCTTCGCGACCGCCGCGAGGATCTCGTCAGCCGGGCGGCGTGGTGGGCCCGCAGCTGCGCGGTCCGCAGCGCGATGCCGCGAAACGGCAGGCCGTGCGACGGCAGGACCAGCGTGTCGGCGGGGAGCGCGTCGAACGCGGCGAGCGACGCGAGGAACCGGCCCAGCGGGTCGGCATCGGGCTCGATCGGGCTGACGGCGACGTTGGTCAGATCCGCGGCAGCAGCATGTCGCCGGAGATCAGCACGCCGCGCTCGCGCGAGTGCAGCGACACGTGCTCCGGCGAGTGCCCGTGGCCCTCGAGGATGCGCCACGACGCGCCGCCCGAGCGCGATGTCCTCGCCGTCGATGAGCCGCGTGAACGACGTCGGCAGCTCCGGCAGCCGCGCGCGATACGTGGTTGCCGCGCGCTTCGATCGCCGCGCAGTGCCCGGGCAGCATGCCGTGCCGGCGGAAGAGCTCGACGACCGCCGCCGAGCGTGCAGCCGCCGAACTGGCCGGCGAACGCGTGCGCGGTCAGGTACTCGGCGTGCGTCATCGCACCGGCGCGCCGAAGCGCGCGGCGAGCCACGCGGCGTTGCCGACGTGATCGGGATGGCAGTGGGTGGCGACGATGCGGCGGATCGGCCGGCCGGGCGAGCGTCGTCGCGAAGTGCCGCTCCCAGACCGCGCGCGTGGCGCGCGTCGCCGAAGCCGCAGTCGACGAGCGTGCAGCCGTCCGCTTCCGTGTGCAGCCACAGGTTGATGTGGTCGAGCGCGAACGGCAGCGGCATCCGCAGCCAGTGGAGCCCCGGCCCGATCTCGATGGTCTCGCCCGGGCCGGGCGGCGCCGCGTACGGGAAGTCGAGCAACGGGGGCAGGGCAGCGGTCATCGAGCGCGGACGGTGATCGACCTCGAATGGGCAAGCGATGCGCCGGACGCGCGTCGCGCCCCTGGCGGGCGCGGCGCGGCGGCGTCGGCCCGGCAAGAAGCGACCGCCGGGCCCGGATTTGTGCGGCGCAACATCGTCGGCCAAACGGCGGCGACTGTCAAGCCGTTATGGTATGTTATCGTGACTCGGCTCCACTCGTCCTGGCGTCCGTACGCGCCGATGCCCGCCGCACCTGCCCGCTCCCCGAACCGCCTGTCCGCGCCGCCGCCGCTGACGTCCCGCGCGACGCTCCTCGCGCGGCGCGCAGCGCCGAGCACGTTCACCATCTCGGATCTCGCCCGCGAGTTCGCGCTGACGACGCGCGCGATCCGCTTCTACGAGGACGAAGGCCTGCTGTCGCCCGAGCGCCGCGGGCGCGCGCGGATCTACAGCGAGCGCGAGCGGGTCCGGATCAAGCTGATCCTGCGCGGCAAGCGGCTGGGCCTCGCGCTGTCGGAGATCCGCGAGCTCTTCGACCTGTACGCGACGACGCGGAACGAGGCGCCGCAGCTGGAGAAGTTCCTGGTGATGCTGGCCGACCGCCGCGCGATGCTGGTGCAGCAGCGCGAGGACATCGACGCGGTGCTCGCCGAGATCGCGGTGCTCGAGCGCGAGTGCCGGCGGCGCCTGCAGAGGAACGGCCCCGGCGCCGAGCCGGCGGGCAGGCCCGCGCCCCGGCCGCCGGGGGCGTCGGATTGACGTTTACGTAAACGTAATTTACATTCGAAGACCCGCCGCACCGGCCGTCCGCGGCCCCGCGCCCAGCCCCTTTCCGCCCGACATCGACCCATGGCTTCCGCGTCGTCCCGCCCCGCCACCGCCGCCGCCTTCACGCCGGCGGTGTCCGATTACGCCGAGCGCATCCGCGCGAGCTTCGGCAAGCAGGGCGCGATGCACACGCTGGGGGCGAAGCTCCTCGCCGTCGAGCCCGGCTACTGCGCGATCACGCTGGTGCCGCGGCCCGAGGTCGCGCAGCAGCACGGCTACGTGCACGCCGGCGTCGTCGCGACGATCGTCGATTCCGCCGGCGGCTACGCGGGCTACACGCTGTTTCCCGCGGACGCCTCGGTGCTGTCGGTCGAGTTCAAGCTCAACCTGCTCGCGCCGGCGACCGGCGATCTCCTGGTCGCCGAGGGCTTCGTCGTCAAGGCCGGCCGCTCGCTGACGATCACCCGCGGCGAGGTCCACGCCGAGAAGGACGGCCAGCGCACGCTGGTGGCGATCATGCAGCAGACGCTGATGGTCATGCACGGCCGGCGCGAAGCGTGACGCCGAAGAAGGAGCCGCGATGCTGAACTTCCCCGCCCTCAGCTTCCACCACGGCGAGACGATCGACATGCTGCGCGCGACCGTGCAGCAGTTCGCCGCCGCCGAGATCGCGCCGCGCGCCGCCGACATCGACCGCAGCAACCAGTTCCCGCCGGACCTGTGGCGCAAGCTGGGCGACATGGGCCTCCTCGGCATCACCGTCGACGAGGAGTACGGCGGCACGGCGATGGGCTATCTCGCGCACGTCGTGGCGATGGAGGAGATCTCGCGCGCGTCGGCGTCGGTGGGCCTGTCCTACGGCGCGCACTCGAATCTCTGCGTCAACCAGATCCGGCGCAACGCGAGCGAAGAGCAGAAGCGCACGTACCTGCCGAAGCTCGTCTCCGGCGAGCACGTCGGCGCGCTGGCGATGAGCGAGCCCGGCGCGGGCTCCGACGTCGTGTCGATGCGCCTGCGCGCCGACAGGAAGGGCGACGGCGCCGATGCGCGCTACGTGCTCAACGGCAGCAAGATGTGGATCACCAACGGCCCCGACGCCGACACGCTGGTCGTCTACGCCAAGACCGACGTCAGCGCCGGCCCGCGCGGCATCACCGCCTTCATCGTCGAGAAGGGCATGAAGGGCTTCTCGACCGCGCAGAAGCTCGACAAGCTCGGCATGCGCGGGTCGAACACCTGCGAGCTCGTGTTCGAGGACTGCGAGGTTCCGGCGGCGAACATCCTGGGGCAGGAAGGGCGCGGCGTGAACGTGCTGATGAGCGGCCTCGACTACGAGCGCGCGGTGCTGGCCGCGGGATCGCTGGGCATCATGGCGGCGTGCATGGACGTCGTGCTGCCGTACGTGCACGAGCGCGCGCAGTTCGGGACGCCGATCGGCGAGTTCCAGCTGATGCAGGGCAAGCTCGCCGACATGTACACGACGATGAACGCCTGCAAGGCCTACGTCTACGCGGTCGCGCAGGCCTGCGACCGCGGCGAGACGACGCGCAAGGACGCGGCCGGCGCCATCCTGTACGCCGCCGAGAAGGCGACGTGGATGGCGGGCGAGGCGATCCAGGCGCTCGGCGGCAACGGCTACATCAACGACTACGCGACCGGGCGGCTGTGGCGCGACGCCAAGCTCTACGAGATCGGCGCCGGCACCAGCGAGATCCGCCGGATGCTGATCGGGCGCGAGCTCTTCAACCAGACCAAGTAGAGGGCATCGATGCAGAACGATCCGATCGTCATCGTCGGCGCGGCGCGCACGCCGATGGGCGGCTTCATGGGCGACTTCGCGACGCTGACCGCGAGCGAGCTGGGCGCCGTCGCGATCCGCGCCGCCGTCGAGCGCGCGGGCATCGAGCCCGCCGACGTGCAGGAAGTGATCATGGGCAACGTGCTGCCGGCGGGGCAGGGGCAGGCGCCCGCGCGGCAGGCGTCGCTGAAGGCGGGCATCCCGCTGGCGGCGGGCTGCACGACGATCAACAAGATGTGCGGCTCGGCGATGAAGGCGGCGATGCTCGCGCACGACCTGATCGTCGCCGGCTCGAACGACGATCATGGTCGCCGGCGGCATGGAGAGCATGTCCAACGCGCCGTACCTGATGCCGAAGGCGCGCAGCGGCTACCGGATGGGGCACCAGACCGTCTACGACCACATGTTCCTCGACGGCCTCGAGGACGCGTACGACAAGGGCCGGCTGATGGGCACTTTCGCCGAGGACTGCGCGCAGAGCTTCGGCTTCACCCGCGAGGCGCAGGACGCGTTCGCGCTGACCTCGCTGTCGCGCGCGCTCGCCGCCAACAACGACGGCACGTTCGGCTGGGAGATCGCGCCGGTGACGATCGCCGGGAAGAAGGGCGAGGTCGTCTTCGACCACGACGAGCAGCCGGCGAAGGCGACCCCCGACAAGATCCCGCTGCTGAAGCCGGCGTTCCGCAAGGACGGCACGGTCACCGCCGCGAACTCGAGCTCGATCTCCGACGGCGCCGCGGCGCTGGTGCTGATGCGCCGCTCGACCGCCGAGAAGCGCGGCCTCACGCCGCTCGCCGTGATCCTCGCCCACTCGACGCACGCGCAGGAGCCGGGCCTGTTCACGACCGCGCCGGTCGGCGCGATCGCCAAGGTGCTCGCGAAGACCGGCTGGACGGCCCGCGACGTCGACCTCTTCGAGATCAACGAGGCCTTCGCCGTCGTGACGATGGCGGCGATGAAGGAGCACGCCCTGCCGCACGACAAGGTGAACGTCCACGGCGGCGCCTGCGCGCTCGGCCACCCGATCGGCGCGTCCGGCGCGCGGATCATCGTCACGCTGCTGGGCGCGCTGCGGAAGCAGGGCGGCAGGCGCGGCGTCGCGAGCCTGTGCATCGGCGGCGGCGAGGCGACCGCGATGGCGGTCGAGCTCTGCTGACGCCGTCGCGGCGAACGCTCTCCCGATCGAATCCCGCGCGCGCGGCCAAAGCCCAGGAACGAATGCGATGCGGCTGTCCGACGAGCAGGCACTGATCCGCGACACGATGCGCGCGTTCGCGCGGGAGCAGCTCGCGCCGCACGCCGCGCGCTGGGACCGCGAGCACGCGTTCCCGCGCGAGGCGCTGCACGCGCTGGGCGGGCTCGGCGCGCTGGGCATCGTCGTGCCGGAGCGCTGGGGCGGGGCGGGGCTCGACTACGTGTCGCTCGCCGTCGCGCTGGAGGAGATCGCCGCCGGCGACGGCGCGACGTCGACCATCGTCAGCGTGCAGAACTCGGTCGTCTGCGGCCCGCTCAACGCCTTCGGCACCGACGCGCAGAAGGAGGCGTACCTCGTGCCGCTCGCCCGCGGCGAGCGCTTCGGCTGCTTCTGCCTGACCGAGCCGGCGGTCGGCTCCGACGCCGGCGCCCTCACGACCCGCGCCGAGCGCGACGGCGACCACTGGGTGCTCAACGGCGTCAAGCAGTTCATCACCACGGGCAAGAACGCCGACGTCGCGATCGTGTTCGCGGTGACCGACAAGGCGCGCGGCAAGAAGGGCATCTCCGCCTTCGTCGTCGACACGGCCACGCCCGGCTTCATCGTCTCCCGGGTCGAGGACAAGCTCGGCCAGCGCGCCTCGGACACCGCGCAGATCACCTTCGAGGACTGCCGCGTCCCGGCCGCGAACCTGCTCGGCGGCGAGGGCGACGGCTACCGGATCGCGCTCGCGAACCTGGAGGGCGGGCGCATCGGCATCGCCGCGCAGGCGGTCGGCATGGCGCGGGCCGCGCTCGACGCCGCGCTCGCCTACGCCCGCGAGCGCATCGCGTTCGGCAAGCCGCTGACCGAGCACCAGGCCATCAATTTCAAGCTCGCCGACATGGCGACGCAGGTCGAGGCGGCGCGGCAGCTCGTCTGGCACGCGGCGACGCTGCGCGACGCCGGGGAGCCCTGCCTCAAGGAGGCGTCGATGGCGAAGCTCTTCGCCTCCGAGATGGCCGAGCGCGTGTGCTCGGATGCGATCCAGGTCCACGGCGGCTACGGCTACGTCTCCGATTTCCCCGTCGAGCGGATCTACCGCGACGTCCGCGTGTGCCAGATCTACGAGGGCACGAGCGAGATCCAGCGGCTGGTCATCGGCCGCGCGCTGGTCGCCTGAGGTCCTGCCCGTCACCATGCCGATCCTCGAATCCAGGCTCGATCCGCGCGACGCGACCTTCGCGCGGAACCGCGACGCGATGGCGGTGCTGGTCGCCGACCTCAACGCCAAGGTCGCGCAGGTCGAGCTGGGCGGCGGCGAGGCCGCGTGCGCGAAGCACGTCGCCCGCGGCAAGCTGCTGCCGCGCGAGCGCGTGCGCGCGCTGCTCGATCCCGGCTCGCCGTTCCTCGAGTTCTCCCAGCTCGCCGCCTGGGGCATGTACGACGACAACATCGCGTCGGCCGGCGTCATCACCGGCATCGGCCGCGTCGCGGGGCGCGAGTGCGTGGTCGTGTGCAACGACGCGACGGTCAAGGGCGGCACGTACTACCCGCTGACGGTGAAGAAGCACCTGCGCGCGCAGGACATCGCCCGCGAGAACCGGCTGCCGTGCATCTACCTCGTCGACTCGGGCGGCGCCAACCTGCCGAACCAGACCGAGGTCTTCCCGGACCGCTACCACTTCGGGCACATCTTCTACAACCAGGCGACGATGTCGGCGCTGGGCATCCCGCAGATCGCCGTCGTCATGGGCTCGTGCACGGCCGGCGGCGCGTACGTGCCGGCGATGGCCGACGAGTCGATCATCGTCAAGGAGCAGGGCACGATCTTCCTCGGCGGCCCGCCGCTGGTGAAGGCGGCGACCGGCGAGATCGTCAGCGCCGAGGAGCTCGGCGGCGCCGACGTCCACACGCGCGTCTCGGGCGTGGCCGACCACCTGGCGCTCGACGACCACCACGCGCTCGCGATCGCGCGCCGGATCGTCGGCAACCTGAACCGGGGCAAGCGCATCGACATGGAGGTCGTCCCGCCGGTGCCGCCGCGGTACGCGCCCGAGGAGCTCTACGGCGTGATCAGCGCCGACATCAAGAAGCCCTACGACGTGCGCGAGGTGATCGCGCGCATCGTCGACGGCAGCGAGTTCGACGAGTTCAAGGCGCGCTACGGCACCACACTGGTGACCGGCTTCGCCCGCATCTGGGGCTATTCGGTCGGCATCGTCGCCAACAACGGCATCCTGTTCTCCGAGTCGGCGCTGAAGGGCGCGCACTTCATCGAGCTGTGCGCGCAGCGCGGCATCCCGCTGCTCTTCCTGCAGAACGTCACCGGCTTCATGGTCGGGCAGAAGTACGAGGCGGGCGGCATCGCGCGCGACGGCGCGAAGATGGTCACCGCCGTGTCCTGCGCGCAGGTGCCGAAGTTCACCGTCATCATCGGCGGCAGCTACGGCGCGGGCAACTACGGGATGTGCGGGCGCGCGTACGAGCCGCGCTTCCTCTGGATGTGGCCGAACGCGCGGATCTCGGTGATGGGCGGCGAGCAGGCGGCCACGGTGCTGGCGACCGTGCGCCGCGACGCCATCGAGGCGAAGGGCGGCACGTGGAGCGCCGAGGACGAGGAGGCGTTCCGCGCGCCGATCCGCGAGCAGTACGAGCGCGAGGGCCATCCGTACTACGCGAGCGCGCGGCTGTGGGACGACGGCATCATCGACCCGGCCGACACGCGGCGCGTGCTGGGCCTCGCGATCTCGGCGTCGCTCAACCGGCCGATCGAGCCGACGACCTTCGGCGTGTTCAGGATGTGACGGGGCGGGGCGCGATGGCAAAGGCGAAGACGAAGGCGGCACCCTCCGGCGCGAAGGCGGCGCCGGCGAAGACGAAGGCCGCGACAGCGAGAACGAAGGCCGCGGCGGCGGGAGCGCGCCGGCCCGCGAAGGCGGCGGCCGCCCGGTACGCGACGATCGCCGTCGAGGTCCGCAACGGCGTGGCGATGATCGTGCTGGCGCGCCCCGACGTGCACAACGCGTTCAACGAGACGCTGATCGCGGAGATGCAGCAGGCGCTCACCGCGCTCGACCGGGATCCCGCGGTGCGCGCGGTCATCCTGCTCGGCCAGGGCAGGAGCTTCTGCGCCGGCGCCGACCTCAACTGGATGAAGAAGATGGCGGGCTACGGCCGCGCCGAGAACGTCGCCGACGCGACCGCGCTCGCGGCCATGCTGGCGACGCTCGCGAATCTCTCGAAGCCGACGATCGCGCGCGTCCACGGCGCGGCGTTCGGCGGCGGCGTCGGCCTCGTCGCCGCCTGCGACATCGCGATCGCCGCGCAGGAGGCGACGTTCTCGCTGTCGGAGGTGAAGCTCGGCCTCATCCCGGCGACGATCGGCCCGTACGTGGTCGAGGCGATCGGCGCGCGCCAGGCGCGGCGCTATTTCCTGTCGGCCGAGCGGTTCACCGCGGCCGAGGCGTTCCGGATCGGGCTCGTCCACGACCTCGCTCCGGCGGCGGAGCTCGACGCCCGGATCAACGAGCTGCTGGGCTCGCTGCTGCTCGCCGGGCCGGCGGCGCAGGCGGCGGCGAAGGACCTGATCCGCGCCGTCGCGCACCGGCCGATCGACGCGCGGGTCATCGACGACACGGCCCGGCGGATCGCCGCCGCGCGCGCGTCGGCCGAGGGCAGGGAGGGCGTCGCGGCGTTCCTCGACAAGCGCGCGCCGGCGTGGGTGCCCGACGCGCTGAAGCCGCGATGAGCACGGTGCCGGGACTCGACCGCCTCGACGTCTGGCAGCTGGTCGCGCTGGCCGCGGCGCTCGGCTGGGCCAGCGGCATCCGCCTGTACGCGGTGCTGTTCGTCGTCGGGGGCGTGGGCTTCCTGCACTGGATCGACCTGCCGCAGGGGCTCTCGCTGCTCGCGCACCCGTGGGTGCTCGCCGCGTCGGGGTTCATGGCCGCCGTCGAGTTCTTCGCCGACAAGGTCCCCGGCGTCGATTCCGCCTGGGATCTCGTGCACACGTTCATCCGGATTCCCGCCGGGGCGGCGCTCGCCGCGAGCGTGTTCGGCGACGAGCCGGGCGCGATGATGCTCGCGGCCGCGATCGTCGGCGGCTCGCTCGCCGCCGGCAGCCATCTCGCCAAGACCGGCGCCCGCGCCGTGATCAACACGTCGCCGGAGCCGTTCTCGAACTGGGCCGCGTCGTTCGGCGAGGAGCTCACCGTCGGCGCGCTGCTGTGGCTGGCGTTCGCCTACCCGCTCGCGGCGCTGCTCGTCGTGGCGGCGCTCACGCTGCTGATGATCTGGCTCGTGCCCAAGCTCTGGCGCTTCGTGCGCGGCGGCTTCGAGCGGATCCGCCGCGCGCTGGGTGCCGCGCCCCGCGGCCAGACCGCACGCTCCTCCGGGCCCGCCGCCGATGTTTGACAAGATCCTGATCGCCAACCGCGGCGAGATCGCCTGCCGCGTCGCGCGGACGGCGCGCCGGATGGGCGTGCGCACGGTCGCCGTCTACTCGGACGCCGACACCGAGGCGCTGCACGTCGCGGCCTGCGACGAGGCGTACCGGCTGGGCCCGCCGCCGCCGCGCGAGAGCTACCTCGACGGCGCGGCCATCATCGCCGTGGCCCGGCGCAGCGGCGCGCAGGCGATCCATCCGGGCTACGGCTTCCTGTCCGAGAACGCCGGCTTCGCCGCCGCACTGCGCCGCCGCGGGGCTCGTCTTCATCGGGCCGCCGGCCGTCGGCCATCGACGCGATGGGCTCGAAGTCGGCGGCCAAGGCGATCATGGGCAAGGCCGGGGTCCCGCTGGTGCCCGGCTACCACGGCGACGACCAGGACGCCGTGCTGCTCGCGCGCGAGGCCGAGCGGATCGGCTACCCGGTGCTGATCAAGGCGACCTCGGGCGGCGGCGGCAAGGGCATGAGGATCGTCGAGCGCCGCGAGGACTTCGCGGCGGCGCTCGCGTCGGCGCAGCGCGAGGCGAAGGCGGCCTTCGGCGACGACCGCGTGCTGCTCGAGCGCTATCTCACGTCGCCGCGGCACATCGAGATCCAGGTCTTCGGCGACACGCACGGCAACGCGCGTCTACCTGTTCGAGCGCGACTGCTCGGTGCAGCGCCGGCACCAGAAGGTGCTCGAGGAGGCGCCCGCGCCCGGGCATGGACGCCGGCGCGGCGCCGGGCGATGGGCGAGACCGCCGTCGCCGCGGCCAAGGCGATCGGCTACGTCGGCGCCGGCACCGTCGAGTTCATCGCCGAGCAGGACGGCACGTTCTACTTCATGGAGATGAACACCCGGCTGCAGGTCGAGCACCCGGTCACCGAGATGATCACCGGCGTCGACCTCGTCGAGTGGCAGCTGCGCGTCGCCTCCGGCGAGCGGCTGCCGCTGCTGCAGGACGACCTCGAGCTCCCGGCCATGCGATCGAGGCGCGGATCTACGCCGAGGACCCCGACCGCGGCTTCCTGCCCTCGATCGGCCGGCTCGTCCACCTGCGCGCGCCGGTCGCGGAGTCGGGCGTGCGCGTCGACACCGGCGTGCGCGCCGGCGACGAGATCTCGCCGTTCTACGACCCGATGATCGCCAAGCTGATCGCGCACGGCGAGGACCGGCGCCGCCGCGCTGCGGCGCCTCGCCGAGGCGCTCGCCGCGTACGAGATCGTCGGCGTCGCGACCAACGTCGCGTTCCTGCAGCGCGTGCTCGCGCACGACGCGTTCGCGTCCGGCCGCGTCGACACCGGGCTGATCGCGCGCCATCACGCCGAGCTCTTTCCGCCGCCGGCGCCGCCGTCGGCGCAGGTGCTGGTCGCCGCGGCGCTCGGCGAGGCGCTGGCGCTCGCGGGCCGCGCCGAGGACAGCGCGCGCGCCTCCGGCGACCCGTACTCCCCGTGGCACGTCGTCGACCCGTGGTGGCCGAACAGCGTGCGCCACGCGCTGTCGTTCGTCTACGCGACGGGCGAAGCGCGGCACGAGGTCGACGTCCGGCGCGCGGGCGCGGGCTTCCGCGTCGTCGTGAGGAGCGGCGGGAGCGAGCGCGAGATCGCCGCGACGGTCGCCGTCCGCGACGCGCGGCTCGTGCTCGTCACCGACGGCGAGGAGTTCACGGCGACGGTCGTGGCCGACGGCGAGGAGCGGCACGTCTTCCGCGCCGGCGACCATTGCCGGCTGCGGCTCGTCGATCCGCTCGCCCACGCCGGCGAGGAGGAGGCGCACGGCGGCCACCTGACGGCGCCGATGGCCGGCACCGTCGTCGCCGTCCACGTGCAGCCGGGCGACGCGCGTGACCAAGGGCATGGCGCTGATGATCCTCGAGGCGATGAAGATGGAGCACACGATCGTCGCCCCGTCCGACGGCGTGGTCACCGCCGTCAACTACCGCGTCGGCGACCGCGTCAAGGACGGCGCGGACCTCGTCGACATCGGCGACGACGATAGCGGCCGTCCGCCGCCGTCCCGCGTCGTCGCGCCTCCGTCCGCCTCCGTGCGCCTCCTGCTGCAGACCGGCAGCGCCCATGCCGGCGAATGGCGCGCGGCGTTCGCCGCCGCGCTGCCCGAGGCCGAAGTGACGCTGTGGCCGGAGGTGCCCGCGAGCGTCGACTACCTCGCCGTCTGGAAGCCGCCGGCCGAGCTCTTCGCGCGGGTGCCCGCGCCCAGGGCGATCTTCAACCTCGGCGCGGGCGTGGACTCGCTGCTGCGCCTGCCGACGCTGCCGGCGGGCGTCCCGGTCGTGCGCCTCGAGGATGCGGGCATGGCCGCGCAGATGATCGACTACGTGACGCTGGCCGTGCTCGCCGTCTTTCGCGAGCAGGCGGCGTACGCGCAGCAGCAGCGCGCCGCGCTGTGGCAGCCGCGGCCGCCCCTGTCCCGGCGCGATTTCGGCGTCGGCGTGCTCGGCTTCGGCGTGCTCGGCCGCGCGGTCGCCGCCGCGCTGCTGCGGTTCGGGTTTCCGCTGGCCGGCTGGTCGCGCACGCGCGGGGACATGGCCGGGGTCGACGCGTTCGCCGGCGCCGACGAGCTGCCGGCGTTCCTCGCCCGCTCGCGCGTGCTCGTCTGCCTGCTGCCGTCGACCCCCTCGACGCGCGGCATCCTCGACCGCGCGCGGCTCGCGGCGCTGCCGCGCGGCGCGCATGTCGTCAACGTGGCGCGCGGCGACATCGTCGTCGAGGCGGACCTCCTTGCCGCGCTCGACGCGGGCGCGCTTGCCGGCGCGACGCTCGACGTGTTCCACGACGAGCCGCTGCCGCCCGCGCATCCGTTCTGGCATCATCCGCGGATCACGGTCACGCCGCACGTCTCCGCGGTCACGCTGGTCGACGAATCGGTCGCGCAGGTCGCGGCCGCGATCCGCCGGCTCGAGCAGCGACTGCCGATCCGCGGCATCGTCGATCGCGCCCGTGGCTACTGAACCCCCGCCGGAGAACCCAGTGTCCACCCGACCGCCCCCGTCCGCGCGCGCCCCGGCGAGCGACGTCGCCTCGCCGTGCATCTCGGTCTGCGAGATCCTGCCCGGCCCGGGGCTGTGCGCCGGCTGCTTCCGCACGCTCGACGAGATCGCCGCGTGGAGCGTGCTCGACGCCGACGACAAGCGCGCGGTGCTCGCCGCGCTTCCGCAACGTCGCGCCGCGCTCGCCGCGCAATTCGCGGCGACCGCCGCCGGGAGCGCCGATGCCGCGCGTTGACTGGTACTTCGATTTCGTCTCGCCGTTCGCGTACCTGCAGAGCGAGCAGCTGGCGCCGCTGGCGGCGCGCGTCGACCTGCGCTACCGGCCGGTGCTGTTCGCGGGGCTGCTCGCCGCGACCGGCCAGAAGGGGCCGGCCGAGATCGCCGCCAAGCGCACGTTCACCTATCGCTTCGTCGTCTGGCAGGCGAAGGCGCTCGGCATCCCGCTCAAGTTCCCGCCCGAGCACCCGTTCAACCCGCTGCGCCTGCTGCGCCTCGCGCTCGCGTGCGACTGCGACCCCGAGGCGATCCACCGGATCTTCCGCTTCGTCTGGCGCGACGGGCGGCTGCCCGATCTGCCGATCGAGTGGGCGGACCTGGCCGACGTGCTCGGCATGCGCGACGCGGAGACGCGCATCGCCGAGCCCGAGGTCAAGGACGCGCTGCGCCGGAACACCGACGAGGCGATCGCGCGCGGCGTCTTGGGCGTGCCGACGCTCGCGGTCGGCGGCGAGCTCTTCTGGGGCGCCGACGCGCTGCCGATGGCGGAGGCCTACCTCGCCGCCGGCTGCCGCTGGGACGATCCCGAATACGCGCGCGTGGCGGCGCTTCCCGTCGGCGCCGAACGGCGCGCGCCCAGGAAGGCGGTAGTCCGCTAGAGCTCGTCCGCGCCCGGGATCCCGAGCGCGCGCTTGATCGCGCGCGCCGTCGCCAGCGCGTCGTCGAGCGTCGCGCCGAGGCAGGTGACGTGGCCCATCTTGCGTCCCCGGCGCGCCTCGGCCTTGCCGTAGAGGTGCAGCTTCGCCTGCGGGTGCGCGAGCACGCGCGTCCAGTCGGGCTCGCGCGGCGCCGTCGCGGCGGCGTCGGCGAACCAGACGTCGCCGAGCAGGTTGACCATCACCGCCGGCAGGTGCTGCGCGCGTTCCGCCCAGCGGCAGCGCCGCCAGCACCCGCGCCTGCTGCTCGAACTGCGACGTGACGCAGGCGTCGATCGTGTAGTGACCGCTGTTGTGCGGCCGCGGCGCGATCTCGTTGACGAGCAGCTCGCCGGCGTCGGTGACGAACATCTCGACGCACAGCACGCCGCAGTAGTCGAGCCGTTCGGCGACCGTCGTCGCCGCCGCGCGCGCGGCGGCGGCGAGGCCCGCGTCGACGCGGGCCGGAACGATCGAGACGTCGAGGATGCCGTCGCGGTGGCGGTTCTCGGCCACCGGCCAGGTCACGGACTCGGCACGGTCGTTGCGCGCGACGATCACCGAGACCTCGCAGGCGAGCGCGACGCGCTTCTCCAGCACGCAGGGCTGCCCGCCCATCGCGCGGAACGCGGACTCCACCTCGGCGCCCGCGCCCACGCGGATCTGGCCCTTGCCGTCGTAGCCGAAGCGCGCGCTCTTGACGATGCCGGGCAGCAGGGCCGGGTCCACGACCGCGGCATCGGCCGCGCCGGCGAGCACCGCGTACGGTGCGACCGGGAGCCCGCAGCCCGACAGGAACGCCTTCTCCGCGATGCGGTCCTGCGCGATCGCCACGCTGGCCGCGGCCGGCGAGACCCGGGCGGTGCGGGCGAGGAACTCGAGCGCCGCCGCCGGCACGTTCTCGAACTCGGTCGTCGCCGCGGCGGCGAGCGCCGGCGAGCTCGGCAAGGCCCTGCGGATCGAGGTAGTCGGCGGCGAGGTGACGGTCGGCGACGGTGCCCGCGGGGCTGTGGTCGCCCGGATCGAGCACGGCGACCCGGTAGCCGAGGCTCTGCGCGGCCATGCAGAACATGCGGCCGAGCTGGCCGCCGCCGAGCAGCCCGAGCCACGCGCCCGGCGGGATCGCGGCGCCCGGCGCGGATGCGGATGACGGCTGCGCTAGGCGGGCTTGACGCCATCCGGCGGGACGCGCATCGCGCGCGCGGTGTTCGTCTGCTTCAGCCGGAAGGCAGCCAGCTTTTTCGCGACCGCGGGGTCGGTGCCCGCGATGATCGCGACGGCGAAGAGGCCGGCGTTGGCCGCGCCCGCCTCGCCGATCGCGAAGGTCGCGACCGGAATGCCCTTGGGCATCTGGACGATCGAGTGCAGCGAATCCTCGCCGCGCAGGTACTTGGTCGGCACCGGCACGCCGAGCACCGGCACCGTCGTCTTCGCCGCCAGCATGCCGGGCAGGTGCGCGGCGCCGCCGGCGCCGGCGATGATGCAGCGCAGGCCCCGCGGGCCGGCATCCTCGGCGTATTCGAACATGTCGTCGGGCATCCGGTGCGCGGACAGCACGCGCGGCTCGCAGGCGACGCCGAACGCGTCGAGCTGCACGACCGCGTGCCGCATGATGTCCCAGTCGCTGTCGCTCCCCATCACGACACCGACGAGCGGCGCCTGCCTTCGTTGTGCCATCGGTCCTCCCCGGAACGCGGTTCGAAGTCGCGCAGTGGGCGGCGCGCTGCCTCCGCTGGATCGCGGAGTTTCTTGCCGCCGGCCAAGGGTGAAATTCTAGCACCGCCCCCGGGGGTTTTCCGAGTGGAACGGGCGGCGGCGGCCGCGGTCTGACGGATGGCAGGCGAAGTGCTGGCCACTTCGAGCTTGCCGTCGACCATCGCCGTCGATGACAATGAGGCCCGTGCTCAACCATGTCTGCCGCGCTCACGCGCTGATCCCCCGGTTTCGCTCCGTCCCGGCGCGCGTCGTCCTGCTGTTCGCCGTGGCCGCTGCGGCCGCCGGCGCGGCTTGGGCCGAGCCCTCCGACGCCGATTTCCTCGCGGCGAAGCGCGGCGTTCGATCGCGGCGATCGCGCGCGGGTCGCGGCGATCGCCCCGCAGTTCGCCGGCAACCTGCTCGAGCCGTACGTCGCGTACTGGCAGCTGAAGCTCGGGCTCGACGGCGCGACGCGGGACGATGTCCGCCGCTACTGGGAGCGCTGGCCCGACACGCCGCTCGCCGACCGCCTGCGCGTCGACTGGCTGAAGATCGTGGGCTCGCGCGGCGACTGGGCGACGTTCGCGCTCGACTACCGGCCGTCCGCGGGCGAGGACACCGAGCTCGCGTGCTACGCGATCCAGTATCGCCGCCAGCGCGACCCCGAGCGCGCACTGCTGGAGGCGAAGCCGCTGTGGTTCACCGGCCAGGCCACGCCGGACGCCTGCGAGCCGCTGTTCGCCGCGCTGATCAAGAGCAATGCCCTGACGCCGGCCGACCGGCGCACGCGCTTCCGGCTCGCCGTCGAGGCCGGCAATTTCCGCTTCGCCCAGTCGTTTGCCGCCGACCTCCCGCCGGGGGACCGGATCAGCGCGCAGCAGTTCGCGGCGGTCGAGCGCGACCCGGCCAAGGCGCTTGCCGCGGGCGACTTCGCGTGGCTGCACAACGGCGGGCGCGCGCTCGCGCTGTATGCGCTGGAACGCGCCGCGCGCACCGACGCGGTCGGCGTGCGCGCGGCCTGGGTCAAGCAGCGCGCGCGCCTCCCCGAGGACGATCGACGCTACGGCAACGCGCGCCTCGCGTTCTACGCCGCACGACAGCTCGCGCCGTCGGCGAACGACTGGTACCGCGAGGCCGCCGGCGCGCCGATGAACGAGATGCAGCGCGCGTGGCAGGTGCGCGCCGCGCTGCGCGCCGGGTCGTGGCCCGACGTGCTCGCGGCGATCGACGCGATGCCCGCCGCGCAGGCGCAGGAATCGGCGTGGCGCTACTGGCGGGCCCGCGCGCTGGATGCGGCCGGTCGTGCCGACGAGGCCGCGGCCATCCACGCGGTGCTCGCGCAGGAGACGAACTTCTACGGCGTGCTCGCCGGCGAGGCGCTGGGGCGCGCGGCGCTGCCCGGTCGTCCGGGCGCCACGCCGGAGGCCGAGGCCGCGGCGCCGCCGGCCGCCGGCCCCTCGGCGGCGGCGCTGGCGGCCTACGGCGCGAAGCCCGGCGTCCAGCGCGCCGTCAAGCTCGCGGGGCTCTCGCTGCGCCCCGAGTCGCTGCGCGAATGGACCTACGCGATCCGCGGCGCGGACGACGAGGGCCTGCTCGTCGCCGCCGAGTACGCGCGCCGCCAGAAGCTCTACGATCGCGCGATCAACACCGCCGAGCGCACCGTCGCCCGGCACGATTTCGGCCTGCGCTACCTGACGCCGTACCGCGATGCGTTCGCGGCCGCCGCGAAGGAGATCGATGCCGACGAGGCGATCCTGTTCGGCATCGCGCGGCAGGAGTCGCGCTTTTCGACGGAAATCGTGTCCTCGGCCGGCGCGGTCGGCCTGATGCAGCTGATGCCGCCGACCGCGCGCTGGGTCGCGAAGCAGCTCGGGCGGACCGATTACCGGCCGTCGGACATCGGGGACGTCGGCACCAACACCCACTTCGGCGCGTTCTACTTCAAGTACTGGCTCGAGCGCCTCGACCGGATGCCGGCGCTCGCGGCCGCCGCGTACAACGCCGGCCCCAATCGCGCGCAGGCCTGGCGGACCGGCACGCCGCTCGAAGGCGCGATCTGGGTCGAGACGATCCCGTTCAACGAGACGCGCGACTACGTGAAGAAGGTCCTCGCCAACACGATGTACTACGCGCGCGAGTTGAACCAGCCGTACCGCCCGCTGTCGGCGCGGCTGGGCACGATCTCGCCGCGCGGCGAAGGCGGCGCGCAGGTCGCGGTGCGGGCCGAATGAGCACGCCACGGCGCAGAAGTCCGTCGTCGTCGTCGGCGGCTCCGGCTTCGTCGGTCGCCATCTCGTGCCGCGCCTCGTCGAGGCCGGCTGGCGGGTCAGCGTCGTCACGCGTCGTCGCGACCGCGCGCGCCACCTGTTCCTGCTGCCGACCGTCGACGTCGTCGAGGCCGATGCGGCCGACGCGGCGGCGCTTGCGGGCATCGCCGCCGGCGCCGGCGCGCTCGTCAACCTCACCGGCATCCTCAACGAGACGACCGGCGCGAGCTTCGCGCAGGCGCACGTCGAGATCACGCGCAACTGCATCGCCGCCTGCCGGAGCGCGGGCGTGCCCCGCCTGCTGCAGATGAGCGGCCTCAACGCCGATCCGGCGGGGCCCAGCCAGTACCTGCGCAGCAAGGGCGAGGCCGAGGCGCTGGTCGCGGCGTCGGGGCTCGCCTGGACGATCTTCCAGCCGTCGGTGATCTTCGGCCCCGAGGACTCGTTCCTCAACCTCTTCGCCAAGCTCGCGCGGACGCTGCCGGTGCTGGCGCTGGGGTCGGCGAACGCGCGGTTCCAGCCGGTCTGGGTCGGCGATGTCGCCGCCTGCTTCGTCGGCGCGCTCGGGAACGGTGAGACCGTCGGCCGGCGCTATCCGCTGTGCGGGCCGAAGGTCTACACGCTGCACGAGCTCGTCCGCTACGTCGGGGAGGTCGCCGCGACGCCGCGGCCGATCCTCACGCTGGGGCCCACGCTCTCGCGCTGGCAGGCCTTCGCGCTCGAGCACCTGCCCGGCCGGTTGATGAGCCGGGACAACCTCGCGTCGATGGAGCAGGACAGCGTCTGCGACTGTCCGTTTCCGCCGGTCTTCGGCATCGTGCCGGCGCCGCTGGAGGCGGTCGCCCCGGCGTACCTGGCGCCGGCCGCGGCCAGGAGCCCGTACGATGCCTACCGGGCGGGCAGCGGCCGCTGAGCGGTGAAGATCTACCGCGTCGGCGGCTCGGTGCGTGACGAGCTGCTCGGCCGTCCGGTGGCCGACCGCGACTGGGTCGTCGTCGGCGCGACGCCGGAGGCGATGATCGCGGCGGGCTACAAGCCGGTCGGCCGCGATTTTCCGGTGTTCCTGCACCCGGTGACCCGCGAGGAGTACGCGCTCGCGCGCACCGAGCGCAAGTCGGGCCGCGGCTACCGCGGCTTCGTCTTCGTCGCCGCGCCCGACGTCACGCTCCTGCAGGATCTCGCGCGGCGCGACCTCACGATCAACGCGATGGCGCGCGCCGACGACGGCACGCTGATCGACCCGTTCGGCGGGGCGGCCGACCTCGCCGCGGGCGTGCTGCGCCACGTCTCCCCTGCCTTTGCCGAGGATCCGCTGCGCGTGCTGCGCGTCGCGCGCTTCGCCGCGCGCTTCGGCTTTGCCGTCGTGCCCGAGACGATGGCGCTGATGCGCATGCTGGTCGAGGAGGGCGAGCTCGCGGAACTGTCGCCCGAGCGCGTCTGGCAGGAGCTTGCGCGCGGGCTGATGGAGCCGCGGCCCTCGCGGATGCTCGCGGTGCTGCGCGACTGCGGCGCGCTCGCCGCAGGTGCTGCCCGAGGTCGACGCGCTGTACGGACGCGCGGCGCCGGGCGCCGCGCGGACCGGCGCCGGCGTCCACGTCGAGCAGGCGCTCGACTGCGCGGCCGCGCGCGGCGTCGCGCTCGCGGCGCGGTACGCGGTGCTGGCCATGGACCTGGGCCTGGGTGCTGCCGCGTCGCCCGCGCGCAACGCGCGCGGGGACGACGGTCCCGCTCCCCGTGGCCATGCGGCACGCAGCGCGCGGCTCGCCGACCGGATGTCGGCGCGGCTGCGGGCGCCCGTCGACTGCCGCGATGCCGCGCGCCTTGCCGCGCGCTGGCACGGCGTCGTGGGACGCGCGCCCGAATTGCGGCCGGCGATGCTGCTCGATCTCGTCGGCGCGGCCGACGCGCTGCGGCGGCCCGAGCGACTCGACGTGCTGCTCGCCGCGTGCGAAGCGGACGCGCTGTCGGGCGACTGCCGGGCGGACGCGCGCTACGCGCCGGCCGCGATCATCCGCGACGCGCTCGCCGTCGTGCGCGCGGTGCGCGTTGCCGCCGTCGCGCGCGAGGCGCAGCGGCAACGGCAGGCAGGCGGCGATGCCGTCGGCGCTGCCATCCGCGCCGCGCGCCTGTCGGCGCTGCGCGAGTGGCGGCGCCGCGCTCAGATCCGGTAGGCGACGACCTTCATCACGCCGGCCGCGAGGCGCATCAGCCCCCGGACCGGCAGCGGCAGCTCGGCCGCGCCCGCGGCCTGCGCCATCGCGCCGTGGCGCGCTTCGTCGTCGCGCATCTGCTCGACGATCGCGCGGCTGCGGCCGTCGGCCATCGGCAGGCTTTCGATGTGGCCGGTCAGGTGCTCCTCGACCTGGCGCTCGGTCTCGACGACGAAGCCGAGGTTGACGCGATCGCCGGCGATGCCGGCCGCGAGCCCGATCGCGAACGATCCGGCGTACCAGAGCGGGTTCAGCAGCGACACGCGGTCCGAGAGCTCGGAGAGCCGCCCCTGCGTCCAGGCGAGGTGCTCCTCCTCCTCGCGCGCGGCCTGGGCGAAGTCGCGCTTGGTTTCCGGATTGCGCGCGACCAGCGCCTGCGCGGCGTACAGCGCCTGGGCGCAGACCTCGCCGGTGTGATTGACGCGCATCAGGCCGGCGGCGTTCCGGCGCTCCTCCGGCGAGAGCTCGGCTTCGGGGAGCCCGGCGCCGGGAACCGGGCGCGACGACGTCGCGAGCCCGGTCAGGGTCCGCAGCGCGCGATCGAAGCTGACGACGAGATCATCCTGCATGGCTGCCATCCTAACAGCACGGCCGATCCGGCAGTTCGGCGAAGGACCACAAAAAAACGGGCGCCTCGAAAGGCGCCCGTTCCTGGAGTTGCCCGGGAGACCCGGGCATCGAGCTTGGTCTTCTTAGAAGAAGTGAACCAGGCCAGCGACCAGGCCTTGCGGACGCGCGGAGTCGCCGCAACCGACGTTGGAGCCGGCCGCGTTCGACGCGTTGCCCGTGCACAGGCCCGGCAGGTTGCCGACGTTGAAGTTGTAGCTGGCGTTCTTGTCGTTGTCGATCATCACGTAGCCGGTGTACACCAGCGTGCGCTTCGACAGCGGGTACGTGTACGACACTTGCCACGAGTTCGCACCCGTGCCCTCGCCCAGCGTGACGCCGCCGACGCGCGGGCAGGTCGTGATGCCGGCCGCGGTCGTGCACTTCGACGAACCCTTGCCGTCGTTGGCGCGGAAGTAGGCGATGTAGTACTGGCCCGGGCCGAGGTTGCCCATGCCGCTCACGCCCCACATGTCGCGCTTCAGGTCGCCGCCGGTAGCGATGTCGTACTGGACGCGCTCGTACACCGCGCCGACCTTGATCGGGCCGAAGTTGTACGAACCCGTGGCCGTGAAGGCCTGGTCCGTCAGCTTCGGATTGGCGACCGTGCCTTCGCGCAGGCTGTTGTGCTGTTCGTACGCGAGGCCGGCCTGGATCGGGCCGTTGTTGTACAGGCCGTTGACCGAGTAGATCGACGCGTGACGACGCTGCTGGTTCAGGTTGCCGCCGTCGCCGCCGACCTGGCGACCGGCGGCTTGCACGCTGCCCGTGAAGCCGCCGATGTTCGGCGAGTCGTAGCGGAGCGAGTTCGCGATGCGATCGTCGAACGCGCCCGTGCCGACGTCGCCGCAGGAGGGCGTGCAACCGGTGTTCGACCAGATCGCCGACGTCGCCAGGATGCCCGTCAGCAGCGTCGGGACGTTGCCGAAGATGCCGTGCATGTCGTCGTACGGGGACAGGAAGTAGCCGATCTTGAACGTGCCCCAGCCGCCTTGCAGGCCGGCGAAGGATTCACGACCGGCCCACGTGCCGCCGCTTTGCGCGGGGTTGATCGACGACTCGACCTGGAAGATCGCATTCAGTCCGCCGCCCAGCGATTCGGTGCCGCGGATGCCGACGCGCGACGAGTTCGAGTTCACGCGAAAGAGGTTTTGCTTCGAGCCGGGGGCCGGCGTGCCGGTTCCCGAGACGCCGGAATCGTTGCCCTGCTTGGCGTTGATGATGACTTCGGAGTCGAGGTTGACGCGGCCATACAGCGTGACGTTGGCGGTTTGCGCTTGCGCCAGCGGGGCGGCAAGCACGCCCGCGACGGCAATAGCGAGAAGCTTTTTGTTCATGAACTCTCTCCTCTAACGGATAAAATTGGCAAGGAATCAGGCTGCAACGGAAGCGCTTGCCATCGGAACGCCTTCTCACAGGTGTCGAGAAGTTGAAGCCATTGTGCCAAACCCGGGAAGGCCGAGGCAAGGTAAAGTCCGTCCATCGCCGCAGCCGACTTTCCAATGTTGTTAAAACGCGACAGCGAGCGTCGCCCTCGGCGGCGGCAGCGCGGCTCGTGCTCGAAGACTTCGGTCTAAGGTGATGATCGGACTCAATAATTTGTCGATTAGCCGGCATTTGCCGGGGGGGCGGGCGACGGAGGGGCGATTTTGGCCAATTTCCCCGGTTCCCGACGGTGCCGGAAGAGCCGGTCACCGGCCCGCTCGGGACGCGGACCGTGCGCGCGCCCGGGCAATCGTCTTGACTGCGGGCTCGCTGTGGCTCCCTGTGACCGGCGCCGCGGTGGCGGCCGCGGCGGTGCTGGTCGTCCTCTTCCGCCATGCGCGCCGGTTGCCGCAGGCGATGCCGGGGCCGCGCTCGCTGCACGCGCGGCCGGTGCCCAGGGTCGGCGGACTGTCGGTCTGGGCGGGCTTCGCTCCGGTCGCGTTCCTCCACTGGCCCGCGCTTCCGGGCCTGCCGGCGGTCTGGCTGCTCGCCTTCGCGGCGGTTGCCGCCGTCTCGCTGGTCGACGACATCCGCGGCGTGCACCCGGGCGTGCGCATCGCGGTCCACGTCGCCGCGGCGTCGGCGATCGCCGCGGCCGTCGGGACCGGGGGCGCGGGCCAGGCGGGGCCGACGGCCATCCTCGCCGTCGGTTCGGTCGCGCTCGTGATCGCCTGGTCGGCGAACCTCTACAACTTCATGGACGGCAACGACGGCATGGCGGCGCTGATGGCGGTCGTCGGCTTTGCCGCGTACGGGTTCGCCGCCGAGCGGGCGGGAAGCGACGGCGGCGCCTACTTCGCACTGGCCGCCGCGGTGCTGCCGTTCCTCGTCGTCAACCTGCCCCCGGCGCGGATGTTCATGGGCGACGTCGGCGCCGTCCCGCTCGGGTTCCTGGCCGCGGCGTCCGGCTTCGGCGGGTGGCGGGCCGGCCTGTGGCCGGATTGGTTCCCGGTGCTCGTGTTCCTACCCTTCGTCGCCGATGCGACAGTGACCCTCGCCGCACGGGCGCTGAGGCGAGAAAGGCTTTGGGAGGCGCATAAATTCCATTATTATCAGCGTTTGCATCAACTCGGTGCAGGCCATTCGGGAACGCTCGGCGTCTTCGGCGTTCTGATAGCGGGAACGGCGGGGTCGGCAGCGGCCACGCTCGCGCTCGATCCCGGCTCCGGCTGGCTCGTCACCGTGGCGTGGGGCGGCGTCCTCGCTGGCGCTGTTCTCGGGCATCGAATACTACTGGCAGCGCCGCATCCCCAAGCCCCCATGACCCGACCCTCGAACTGGCGCGCCTGGCTCGCCTTCGCGCACGACGTCACCGCGGCCGCCATCGCCTGGATGGCGATGTTCTGGCTGCGCTTCAACCTCGACGTGCCCGACCTCTACGTCGGCGACATGCTGCAGACGCTGGCCTGGGTCGTGCCGCTGCAGGCGGGCATCTTCCTCGCGCTCGGGCTCTACCGCGGGCTGTGGCGGTTCGCGAGCACCGTGGACCTGCAGCGCATCGTCGTCTCCGCGGGCCTGGGCGCGCTCGCGATCCCGGTCGTGCTGGTGATGCTGCAGTTGCAGGCGGTGGTTCCGCGCAGCGTGCTGATCCTCTACCCGGTGGTGCTGATCTTCCTGATGGCCGGCAACCGCTTCGCGTACCGGATCTGGAAGGAGCACCGGCTCTACAGCCCGTTCGCGGCGCTGGGCGAGCCGGTGCTGATCGTCGGCGCGGGCGAGGCCGGCGCGCGGCTGTCGAAGGAGTTCGCGCGCAGCCGCCAGTGGCGCGTCGTGGGCCTGCTCGACGACGACGTGCGCAAGCACGGCCGGCTGCTGCGCAACGTCGACGTGCTCGGGCCGATCTCGGCGCTGCCGCAGTGGGCGGCGAAGTTCGGCGTGCGCAAGGTGATCATCGCGCTGCCGTCGGCCGAGCACGGCGTGCGCCGCCGCGTCGTCGAGATCTGCGCGGCGCACCGCCTCGAGGCGCTGACGGTGCCGTCGTACGAGGACCTGATCAGCGGCCGGATGGCGCTGACGACCATCCGCAACGTCGAGCTCGACGACCTGCTGGGCCGCGACCCGATCAAGCTCGACACCCCGGGCCTCGCCGAGTGGCTCGGCAACCGCGTCGTGCTGATCACCGGCGCCGGCGGCTCGATCGGCGCCGAGCTCTGCCGCCAGATCGCGCACTTCCGCCCGGCGCGGCTCGTGCTGTTCGACATCTCGGAGGCGGCGCTCTACGAGATCCAGATGTCGCTCGCCGACGAGTTCTCGCAGCTGCCGGTGTCGACGATCGTCGGCGACGTCAAGCACGCGGCGCTGGTCGAGGAGGTCCTCGCGCGCGAGCGGCCCAGCGTCATCTTCCACGCCGCCGCGTACAAGCACGTGCCGATGATGGAGGACGCCAACGCCTGGCAGGCGGTGCGCAACAACGCCTACGGCACGTGGCTGCTCGCGAGCGCCGCCGTTGCCGCGAAGGTCGAGAAGTTCGTGCTGGTGTCGACCGACAAGGCGGTCAATCCGACGAGCGTGATGGGCGCCTCGAAGCGCCTCGCCGAGATCGCCTGCCAGAGCCTGCAGGGCGGCAGCACGCAGTTCGTCATCGTGCGCTTCGGCAACGTGTTCGGCAGCGCGGGCAGCGTGATCCCCCGCTTCCAGGAGCAGATCGCCCGCGGCGGCCCGATCACCGTCACGCATCCGGAGATCACCCGCTACTTCATGTCGCTGCTCGAGGCGACGCAGCTGCTGCTGCAGGCGGGCCTGCAGGGCCGCGGCGGCGAGATCCTCGTGCTCGAGATGGGCGAGCCGGTGCGCATCGTCGACCTCGCCCGCGACATGATCCGGCTGTCCGGCGTCGATCCCGACCAGGTGGCGATCGTGTTCACCGGCCTGCGGCCCGGCGAGAAGCTCTACGAGGAGCTGCTCGCCTCGGAGGAGGCGACGCTGCCCACGCCGCACCCGAAGGTGCGCATCGCCCGTGCCCGCGCCGCGAATCTCGACGCGGTCGGGCAGATGATCGCCTGGTGCGAGCGCGACCGCGTCGCCGACACCGCCGAGGTCCGCGCCCGCCTGAAGGCGTGGATTCCCGAGTACGCGCCGCCTGCCGGCGCGCCGGTCAAGCCGATTCCCGCCGAGGCGCGCGCCGGCGAGGAAGCGAAGGCGCCGCTGCCGCTGCGCGCCCCGCGCAAGCGCTGACGACGGCGGGGCTCACCCGCCCGCCGCGCGCAGCTCCGGCACCGGCACGCCGTAGACCGACTCGATCCGGTCCACGGCCTCGCGCCGCGTGACGTCGACGTCCGCGGCGTTCCGCATCCGCCGATTCAGCATCCTGCGGGTCACGCCGTGCCAGTGCCGCACGGCGAGCGGCCACAGCTCCGTCGCCCAGATCGGCGAACGCGAGGCCGCGCTCGCGCGTCAGGTGCTCGTGCAGCGCCGCCCCGGTGTCGCAGTAGACGTAGTGCGGCCGCTCGCCGAAGTATTCGCGCCGGAGCCCCGCGAGCGCGGACAGCCGCAGCCGCGAGAGTCCCGGCACGCGAAAGCGCAGGTAGAGCAGGCGCGAGAGCAGCGGCAGCCGCGGGATCTCGTTGCAGACGACGCGCGCGCGGAAGCTCGCGCCGCCCTGCAGCGCGGCGCGGACCGGCTCGACGGCGAGCAGCACGCAGGGAATCCACATCCGCGGCGCGTAGTAGCCGACGTTGCCGGCGACGAGGTGGTTCGCGGACAGCCACTCGCCGCGATGGACGAAGCCGCTGCCGTACGCGCCCGAGGCGAGCCCCGCGAGCATCGCCGGCACGAGGTCGTCGCGCAGGATCTCGGCGTCGGAATCGAGCAGCAGCAGCGCGTCGCGGCGGGTCGCGCGGAACAGCCGGTCGAGGGTGACGCCGTGGCGCGCGAGCGGCATCTGCTCGAGCCCGAAGTCCAGCCGCCGCTGCAGCCGGCGGAAGAAGGCGAGGCTGCCGTCGGTCGACTCGCAGTCGACGACGGTGACCGGCAGGCTCGCGCGGGCAAGCGCGCTCGCCAGCGCGAGCGTCGTCTGCTCGCGGGTGCTGCAGTTGATGATGACGACGGCCGGGTCGCGCGGGGTCACGGTGGCGGGCGCGCCGGGGCGGGCCGGCGAGCCGGGGCCGCGCGCAGGCGCGCTCCCGGCGCACGCCGAACCCCAGCAGCGCCGCGTTCAGCACCCAGAACTCCTTGCCGGTCGCGCGGATGAGGAAGTCGTCGGTCAGGTTCTTGACCACGAAGCCCGGCGACGAGCGCGATGCCGATGACGCCGAGCAGCGCGACGGCGTCGTCGGGCGAGCGCACGAACCGCACGTAGCGCGCGACGAGCGCCGCGAGCAGCGCGACGAACACGGCGAGGCCGATCGCGCCGGTCTGCAGCCACTGGCTCATGAACACGTTGTGCGCGTGCGACAGCAGCGGGTCGCGCGATTCGCTCTTCAGCTCCTCGGCGAGGATCGACTTGCCGAAGCCGTAGCCGATCCACGGACGCTCGCCGATCAGCGTCAGCGTCCGGTCCCACAGCTGCAGCCGCGGATCCTGCGCGAACGTCTGCGCGACGTCGTCTGCGGCGGGAAATGCGCCGCCGCCTTGTCGCGCACCGTCTGCGCCGAACAGCAGCGCGAGCACGACGAGCAGCGCGATCAGCGGCGCGAGCCAGCGCACCGGCGCGCGGCGCAGCGCCACGTGCCAGCGCAGCGCCGCGAGCGATGGAGGCGGTCGCGAACGCCGTGGCGAGCGCGATCCACACCATCCGGTTGTCGGCGAGGCGGGCGGCGACGAGCAGCAGCGCGAGCAGCAGGACGGCGAGCGCGGCGCCGGCGCGGCCGCCGCCGAAGCCCGCCGGACCCGGCACCAGCAGCGTCAGCAGCAGGGGCGCGACGATGACGGCGAAGGTCGAGAACGCGCCGACGCCGATGTGCCAGCGGCCGGCGTCCCAGGCCTCCGGCGAGCTGGCGAAGCCGATCGCGAGCGAGGCCATCACGGCGAAGCTCGTCAGCGCGACGCCACAGCGTCCGCCAGGCGTTGGCGTCGCGCGCGGCGAGGTAGAAGGCGGCCATCATCAGCGCCGCCAGACGACCTCGCGGCGCACCTCGCCCGGCGTGTACGCGGGGTTGGCCGACCACAGGAACGACGCCGCGTCCCACGCGCACCACGCGCAGAGCGCGGCGAGCAGGGCCCGTCCCGGGGACGGCACGCGCTCGCTAGCGCCCGGCGAGCGACGCCAGCACGAGCGATCAGCGCCGTACAGCGCGGCGACGCCGAACGTCACGATGCGGCACGTAGGTCGCGGCATTGGTCGGCTGGAGCGCGAGGTAGACGGCGGAGCTGACGAGCAGGACGGCGATAGGAAGAACTGGGTCATGATGCGGGCGTGCGTTCAGGCGAGCGATTGTACGCCCAACCCGCGTGCCCGCCCGGCGCCGGCCGGCCGCCGGGCACCGGCCCAGTCAGGGCTCACTTGCCGCGCCGGCCACGCCCGGCGCGCCGTTTGCGGCGCCCGGCCGCGCCGCCGCCGGGGTTCCGGTACAATCCGACAGGTCCCCCGCTTCGCCCGCCTTCGCCATGCCGATCGACGCCGTCAACGCCGCCGTCAAGGCGCAGATCCTGGCCGAGGCGCTGCCGTACATCCAGCGCTTCCACGACAAGACGATCATCGTCAAGTACGGCGGCAACGCGATGACCGAGCCGGCGCTCAAGGCCGGCTTCGCGCGCGACGTCGTGATGCTGAAGCTGGTCGGCATGAACCCGGTGATCGTCCACGGCGGCGGCCCGCAGATCGGCGACCTGCTGAAGAAGATGGGCATCGCGAGCGAGTTCCGGCAGGGCATGCGCGTCACCGACGAGCGCGTGATGAACGTCGTCGAGATGGTGCTGGGCGAGCTCAACCAGGAGATCGTCGGGCTCATCAACCAGCACGGCGGCAAGGCGGTCGGCCTGACCGGGCAGGACGGCGCGTTCATCCACGCCCGCAAGATGCTGCTGAAGAGCGAGACCGACGGACGACGAGTTCGTCGACATCGGCCTCGTCGGCGAGATCGAGCGCATCGATCCCGAGCTCATCAACCTGCTCGACTCGCGCGACTTCATCCCGGTGTCGCGCCGATCGGCGTCGGCAGCGAGGGCGAGGCCTACAACATCAACGCCGACCTCGTCGCCGGCAAGCTCGCCGAGACGCTGCACGCCGAGAAGCTGGTGCTGATGACCAACACCGTCGGCGTGCTCGACAAGGACGGCAACCTGCTCACCGGGCTGTCGCGCGAGCCAGATCGACGCGCTGTTCGCCGACGGCACGATCCACGGCGGCATGCTGCCGAAGATCGGCTCGGCGCTCGACGCCGTGAAGAACGGCGTCAAGAGCTCGCACATCATCGACGGCCGCGTCGAGCACGCGCTGCTGCTCGAGGTGCTGACCAACGAGGGCGTCGGCACGATGATCCGCTCCGACGACGCCGACGCGCGCGACGTGCGCGCGGCGCGGCTGAGCCGGCCGACGACCCGACGCCATGGCCGCCAAGCCCGGCGAACGCCGCCTCCAGATCCTGCAGACGCTCGCGGCGATGCTGGAGGCGCCGCGCGGCGAGCGGGTCACCACCGCCGCGCTCGCGGCGAAGCTCGACGTCTCCGAGGCCGCGCTCTACCGGCACTTCGCGAGCAAGGCGCAGATGTTCGAGGGCCTGATCGAGTTCATCGAGACGACGCTGTTCACGCTGATCAACAAGATCGGCAGCGAGACGCCCGACGGCGCCGCGCAGGCGCAGCAGATCGTCGCGGTCGTGCTGGGCTTCGCCGAGCGAACCCGGGCATGACGCGCGTGCTGACCGGCGACGCGCTCGTCAACGAGGACGAGCGGCTGCAGGCGCGGATGAACCAGCTCTACGACCGCATCGAGGCGGCGCTGCGCCAGGCGCTGCGGATCGCGCAGGCCGCGGGCCACTGGCCGGGCGATCCCGCCGCCGAGGCCGGCGTGCTGATCGCGTTCGTCCTGGGCCGGCTGCAGCTCTTCGCGAAGAGCGGCTTCAAGCGCTCGCCGCAGGACGGCTGGGAGCTGCAGCGCAAGTTCCTGTTCGGCTAGACGCGGGGTCGAGGCCGGTTGGCACGCAACCCGGGGTGTCCGTTCCGCGCACCGGCTGCCGCCTCACGGTACCGGGCACGCGGCCGGGTCGCGCGCGATGCGGACCTCGCGCCAGCGCATCGCGTAACGCGTCGAGCAGCAGCAGGCGCCCGGCGATCGGTCTCGCCGACCCCGGCGATCAGCTTCAGCGCCTCGGCCGCCTGCGTCGCGCCGACGATGCCGACGAGCGGCGCGAACACGCCCATCGTCGCGCAGCGCGTCTCCTCGATGCTCCTCGCCTTCGCCGAACAGGCAGTGGTAGCACGGGCTCGCCGGATCGCGCGGATCGAACACGGCGACCTGCCCGTCGAAGCGGATCGCCGCGCCCGACACCAGCGGCTTGCTGCGCGGCGACGCAGGCGCGGTTGACCGCGTGCCGCGTCGCGAAGTTGTCGCGAGCAGTCGAGCACGACGTCCGCGGCGCGCGACGAGCGGCGCGAGCTCGTCCGGCCCGACGCGCGCGGCGACCGTCTCGATCGCGCACCTCCGGATTGACCGCGGCGAGGCGCGCCCTCGCGGCGGCGACCTTCGGCGTGCCGATGTCGGCGGTCGCGTACAGGATCTGCCGCTGCAGGTTGGTGAGGTCGACGGTGTCCGGGTCGCAGAGCGTCAGCGTGCCGATGCCGGCGGCGGCGAGGAACTGCGCCGCCGGCGCGCCGAGCCCGCCGGCGCCGACGATCAGCACGTGCGCCGCGCGCGAACTTCTCCTGCGCGTCGATCCCGAGCTCGGGCAGCAGGATGTGCCGGCTGTAGCGGAGGAGCTGCGCGTCGTCCATCGCGGTCCTGGCAAGCGTCGGTCGCCGCCCCGGTCGGGGCCAGTCCACGGCAAAACGCCCGGCGGGCCGGGCGTTCGCGGTGGCGCCGGGCGGCTGCGCGCGCGCTACTGCGGCTTCGCCTGCGCCGCCAGCGACTTGGTCGACGCGACGACGGGCTGGCCCTTCAGGTGGTTCATCGCCTGCGTCAGCTGGAAGTCCTCGTTGCGCGCCGAACTCGAAGCGCGGCGGCTGCGGCTGCGCGTCGGCCTTGTCGCTGGCCTTGGCCGCGGCCTTGTCGCCCGCCTTGGCGGCGCCCTTGTCGTCGGCCTTCAGCGGCTCGTCGGCCTTCGCGGCGTCGGCCGCCTTGGCCTCGCGCGCCGCCGGCCGGCGTCTCGAGGTGGTGGTCGAGGTTCGCCTCGCGGATGCGGTTCGGCGAATCGCGGCCGTCGTCGACGTAGATGTCGGGCTCGATGCCCTTCGCCTGGATCGAGCGGCCCGCCGGCGTGTAGTAGCGCGCCGTCGTGAGCTTGAGCCCGGCGTTGTTGCCGAGCGGCAGGATCGTCTGCACCGAGCCCTTGCCGAACGTCTGCGTGCCGAGCACCGTCGCGCGCTTGTGGTCCTGCAGCGCGCCGGCGACGATCTCCGACGCCGACGCGGTGCCGCCGTCGACGAGCACGGCCATCGGCACCTTCTTGACGCCGGCGGGCAGGTCCTTCAGGTAGTCCTCGCCGCGCCGCGCGTAGTTCTCGCGCGTGGCGGTGAGGCGCATCTTGGCGTCGGCGGTGCGGCCGTCGGTGTAGACGACGAGCGCGTCCTTCGGCAGGAACGCGGCCGAGACCGCGACCGCCTGGTTCAGCAGGCCGCCGGGGTCGCTGCGCACGTCGAGCACGAGGCCCTTCAGCTCGCCCTGCTTGTACAGGTCCTTCAGCGCCTTCGCGAGGTCCTCGCCGGTGCGGTCCTGGAAGTTGCGGACGCGGACGTAGCCGTAGCCGGGCTCGAGCATCTTGGCGCGCACGCTCTTGACGTTGATCTCCTCGCGGGTCAGCGTGAACGTCGAGCGGCGCCTCGGC
The DNA here is from genome assembly GCA_963832705.1 of uncultured beta proteobacterium. Lineage (GTDB taxonomy): Bacteria > Pseudomonadota > Gammaproteobacteria > Burkholderiales > Casimicrobiaceae > CAIWHR01. The sequence goes on from CAWHVP010000017.1 coordinate 186,073, forward strand.
GTCCTTGCGCACGATCGTCAGCGTGACGTCGGTGCCCGGCTTGCCGCGCATCTTCTCGACCGCCTTGTTGAGCGGCATCCCGCGCGTCGCGACGTCGTCGATCTTGACGATCAGGTCGCCGGACTTGATGCCGGCGCGGAACGCGGGCGTGTCCTCGATCGGCGAGACGACGCGCACGAAGCCGTCCTCGACGCCCGACCTCGATGCCGAGGCCGCCGAACTTGCCCTGCGTCGAGACCTGCAGCTCCTTGAACGCCTCGGCGTCGAGGAAGTCGGAATGCGGGTCGAGCCCGTGCACCATCCCGTTGATCGCTTCCTTGATCAGCTTGTCGTCGGAGACCGGCTCGACGTAGTCGCTCTTGATCCGGCCGAAGACCGCGGACAGGAGCTGGAGGTCCTCGTAGGGGATCGGCGACTTGGCTTCGCGCTGCGCGACCGCCGAGAAATTGAGCGAAAGCAGGACGCCCAGCATCGCGCCCATGCCCGATCAGTCCCGCCTTCTTCCAGCCGTTGCCCATCGTCGTCGTGCCCTTGCGCTGCCCGGCATGCGAGGCGTCCGAGGTCGCCCGGCCGGCCCGTGCCGGCGAGCCCACAAAGTATAACCCCGATGCCGGGGCCGTCACTCCATGGGACGCCCGTTCGGCCGGCGTAAGTTCCGCGGCCGCGGCGTGCCGCCGGAGGCCGCCGGCCGCGGCGCTTCAGCGCGAAGGCGACCAGCGGCCGCCCGGTCATCTCGGCCGGCTGCGGCAGGCCCATCATCGCGAGCAGCGTCGGCGCGATGTCCTGCAGCGAGCCGCCGGCGGCGATCGTCGCCGGCCGGCCGACGTAGACGCAGCGGGACGAGGTTCAGCGTGTGCGCCGTGTGCGGCTGGCCCGGTCGCCTCGTCGAACATCATCTCGGCGTTGCCGTGGTCGGCGGTGATCAGCACCTCGCCGCCGGCCGCGCGCGCGGCGTCGACGACGCGCCCGACGCAGGCGTCGAGCGTCTCGATCGCCGCGCGTCGCGGCGTCCAGGTTGCCGGTGTGGCCGACCATGTCGCCGTTGGCGTAGTTGCAGACGATCGCGTCGTACTTGCCGCTGGCGATGGCGGCGACGAGGCGGTCGGTCACCTCGGGCGCGCTCATCTCCGGCTGCAGGTCGTAGGTCGCGACCTTGCGGCGACGGCACCAGGACGCGGTCCTCGCCCGGGTACGGCGCCTCGACGCCGCCGCTGAAGAAGTAGGTGACGTGCGCGTACTTCTCGGTCTCGGCGATGCGCAGCTGCGTGAGCCCGAGCCGCGACAGGTACTCGCCGAAGCCGTTGCCGATCGACTGCGGCGCGAACGCGACCGGCAGCGCGGCGAACTCGTCGCCGTAGCTCGTCAGGCAGACGTAGCGGGCGAGCCGGGGGACGCGCGCGCGCGGAAAGCCGGCGAACGCGGCGTCGGTCAGCGCGCGCGTCAGCTCGCGCGCGCGGTCGGCGCGGAAGTTCATGAACACGACGACGTCGCCGTCGGCCATCGCGCGGGCGCCGTCGCCGGCGATCGCCGTCGGCCTGGACGAACTCGTCGGTCTCGCCGCGCGCGTAGGCCGCGTCGAGCGCGGCGGCGGCGCGTCGGCGCGGTGAACGGCGCGCGCGCCGTCGACGAGGAGGTCGTAGGCGGCGCGCACGCGCTCCCAGCGCTGGTCGCGGTCCATCGCGTAGTAGCGGCCGACGATCGAGGCGATGCGCGCGCCGCGGTGGCGGGCGCAGACGCCGTCCATGAAGGCGAGCGACGCGGCCGCGCTCTTCGGCGGCGTGTCGCGCCCGTCGAGGAACGCGTGCACGTGCACGCGCGGCGCGCCGCCCGCGGCGGCGCAGGTCGACCATCGCCGCGAGCTGCCGCTCGTGGCTGTGGACGCCGCCCGGCGACAGCAGCCCGAACACGTGCAGCGTGCCGCGGCCGGCGGCGGCCGCGGCGACGGCGTCGGCGAGCACCGGATTCGTCGCGAACTCGCCGGTTTCGATGGCCAGGTCGATCCGGGTGAAGTCCTGGTAGACGACGCGGCCGGCGCCGATGTTGAGGTGGCCGACCTCGGAGTTGCCCATCTGGCCCGCCGGCAGCCCGACGTGGAGCTCCGAGGCGTCGATCTGCGTGTGCGGGTGGGCGGCGAAGATCGCGTCCCAGCGCGGCTTGCGCGCGCGGGCGACCGCGTTGTCGGGGCGGTCCTCGCGGCAGCCGACGCCGTCGAGGATCAGCAGGACGGCCGGCCGGACCGCGGGACGGGCGACGGGGGTGCCGGCGGCGGCCGGCGCGACAGGGGTGATGGCCATGGACGGATCGCTCGCGGTTGGCGCGGCCCGCGCCGGCGGCGCGGAATCGAAGGCGCGGGGCGGGAGTGCGGAGTACGCTATCATTTTACCTTTTCGCTTCGCGCCGAGGAGGCGCCGATGACGATGTCGTTCGTGCAAACCAACTGGATGCTGATCCTCGTTCTCCTGCTGTCGGGAGGCATGCTGCTGTGGCCGCTGGTGCAGCGCCGGCTGTCGCCGGCGAGGGACGTGAACAACCTGGCGGCGACCCAGCTCGTCAACGGCAGCAACGCCGTGCTGCTCGACGTGCGCGAGCCCGCCGAGTTCGGCGGCGGTCACCTGCCGAAGGCGATCAACGTTCCGGTGGGGCAGATCGCGAGCCGCGGGCCGGAGCTCGAACAAGCTCGCCGCGCGGCCCGTCATCGTCTACTGCGAGCGCGGCGGCCGCAGCCGTCGCGCCATCGGCGCGCTGACCAAGCTGGGCTTCAAGGACGTCTACAACCTCTCCGGCGGCTACCTCGCGTGGAAGGACGCCGGGCCTGCCCGTGGAGCGAGTGAGATGACAGCTCCTGCGATCACGATGTACACGACCGCGGTCTGCCCGTACTGCATCCGCGCCGAGCGGCTGCTGCACGCGAAGGGCGTGGCCGCGATCGACAAGATCCGCGTCGACCTCGATCCGTCGCTGCGCGTCGCGATGATGGAGCGCACCGGCCGGCGCACGGTGCCGCAGATCTACATCGGCGCGACGCACGTCGGCGGCTACGACGATCTCGTCGCGCTCGACCGCAGGGGCGAGCTCGACCCGCTGCTCGCCGGCACGCCCTGAGGGGCAATGCCCGGAGGCTGCGGGGGCCGGTGGGGTAAAATTCCCCGTTCTTGATCAATCCGAAGGAAACGACGATGGCTGACACTGACCAGGCCGGCGCCCCCGCAGCGGGCGGCGCGGGGTTCTCGATCGAAAAAATCTACGTCAAGGATCTGTCGCTCGAGAATCCGGGCGCGCCGCTGTCGTTCCGGCAGCAGGAGGCGCCGCAGGTCGAGGTCGGCCTGCGCACCAGCGGCGAGCAGATCGAGCCCGACCTCTACGAATCGGTCGTGACCATCACGCTGACCGCCAAGACCGGCGACAAGACGCTGTTCCTGGTCGAGGCCACGCAGGCCGGGATCTTCACGATCCGCGGCGTGCCGCAGGACCAGATGCAGGGCGTGCTCGCCGTGACCTGCCCGACGGTCATCTTCCCGTACCTGCGCGAAACGCTGGCCGACGCCGTCTCGCGCGCCGGCTTCCCGCCGGTGCATCTCGCCCCGATCAACTTCGACGCGCTCTACGCGCAGCAGCTCGCTCAGATGGCGCCGCAGGTGGCGGCGCCGAACTGACCGTCCTGGCGCGCCGATCGAGCCGCCACCCGGCACCGCGACCGATGCGACGGCCGATGGCGAAGCGCCGCCCGCCGTTCCCCCGGGCCTGGCTGCCGGGGCGCTTGCGGCGCTCGCGCTCGCGGCCGCGGTGACCGCCGCGGCCGCCGCGGAGTTCCGCGCCACCGGCGAGGCCGCGACGGTGCTCTACGACGCGCCGTCGGCGAAGGCGAAGCCGCTGTTCGTGCTCGGCCGCGACACGCCGCTCGAGGTGATCGTCCCGCTCGAAGGCTGGGTCAAGGTCCGCGACGCGGCCGGCACCATCGGCTGGGTCGAGAAGAAGGCGCTGACCGAGCGCCGCTCGCTCGTCGTGCGCGTCCCGCTCGCCGAAGTCTTCGCCGGCCCGGACGCCGAGTCGCCGCTCGTCTTTCGCGCCGAGCGCGGCGTGCTGCTCGAGCTGGCCGAGCCGGCGGCATCGGCGGCGACGACCGCGTCGCCCGGCTGGGTCAAGGTGAAGCACCGCGACGGGCAGGCCGGCTTCGTGCGCGTGGCGCAGGTGTTCGGCCTCTGACGCGCCGCCGTCGGGCGACCGCGCAGCCCCGATGATCTCCTCCGCAGCGGTACTGGGCGCCGGCGCCTGGGGCACGACGGTCGCTCTGCACCTCGCCCGGCGCAGCGATCTCGCCGTGACGCTCTGGGCGCGCGATCCCGCGCAGGCGGGCGCGATCGCCGCGGCGCGCGTCAACGAGCGCTACCTTCCCGGCGTCGCGCTGCCCGCGAGCCTCGCGGTCACCAGCGACCTCGGCGCCGTCGCGGGTGCCGGCCTGCTGATCGCCGGCACGCCGATCGCGGCGCTGCCGGCGCTCGCCGCCGCGCTGGCGAGGGCCGGCGCGCGGGCACCGCTCGTCTGGCTGTCGAAGGGGTTCCTCACGCTGCCGCCCACCGCGGCGCTGCCCGCAGGGGTGGCGCTTGCGCACCAGGTGCTCGCGCCGACCTGGCCGGCGCCCGTCGGCGTGATCTCGGGCCCGAGCTTCGCCGAGGAAGTCGCGCGCCGGCTGCCGACGGCGCTCGCCGTCGCGGCGACCGATCCGGCGCTGGCGGCGGAGGTCGCGGCGCTGCTGCGCGCCGACACGCTGCGTGCCTACGAGAGCGAGGACCTCGCCGGCGTCGAGATCGGCGGCGCCGTGAAGAACGTGCTGGCGATCGCGGCGGGCGCGAGCGACGGCCTGGGCTTCGGCCACAACGCGCGCGCCGCGCTGATCACGCGCGGGCTCGCCGAGACCGGCCGCCTGCTCGCCGCGCTGGGCGGCCGGCCCGAGACGCTGATGGGGCTCGCCGGCCTGGGCGACCTCGTGCTGACCTGCACCGGCGACCTGTCGCGCAACCGCCGGGTCGGCCTCGCGCTCGCGCGCGGCGAGCCGTTGCCGGCGATCCTCGCGGCTCTCGGCCACGTCGCCGAGGGCGTGCCCGCGGCGACCGCCGCGCGGGCGCTCGCGCGCCACCACGGCGTCGAGATGCCGATCTGCGAGGCCGTCTGCCGCGTGCTCCACGAGGGGCTGTCGCCGCGGCAGGCGGTCGAGGAGCTGCTGAAGCGCGAGCCGCGGACCGAGCGGCACTGACGCGCGGATCGCAGGGCCAGCTCTGCGCAAGACCCTCACCCCGCGCCGGCGAACCCAGCTGGCGCCACGCCTCGTACACGGTCACCGCCACCGCGTTCGACAGGTTGAGGCTGCGCATCCGCGGGCGCATCGGAATCCGCAGCCGGGCGTCGGCGCCGAAGGCGGCGAGCACGTCCTCGGGCAGGCCCGCGCTCTCGCAGCCGAACACCAGCACGTCGCCGCGCTCGAAGCGGGCGTCGTAGACCGACGGCCCGCCGCCCGTCGTGAGCGCGAACCAGCGGCGCGGGCACGGCGCGTCGAGCGCCGCGCGGCAGGCGGCGAAGTCGCGGTGGACCCGCACGCGTCGCGTACTCGTGGTAGTCGAGCCCGGCGCGGCGCAGGTCGCGGTCGGCCATGCGGAAGCCGAGCGGCTCGACGAGGTGCAGCGCCGTCGCCGGTGTTGGCGGTGAGCCGGATGACGTTGCCGGTATTGCCGGGAATCTCCGGGTGGACGAGGACGACGGCCAGATCGCGTCGCGGCCGGCATCGGACGGGTCGCGGCCAGCCGGCGCGCTCATCACGCCGGCCCCGGCGGCGGCGTCCGGGCGACGACCCAGCACTCGACGCGCGCGGCACCGGCGCGGCGCAGCGTCGAGCGCGGCCTCGGCGAGCGTGGCGCCGGTGGTCATCACGTCGTCGACGAGCGCGATCGACCGGCCGCGCACGTCGGCCCCGCGCGCGACGACGAAGGCGCCGCGCACGTTGGCCTTGCGCCTCCGCCCACGGCAGCGCGGCCTGCGGCGCGCCGCTGGAGGACGCGCTCGAGCACGGGCAGGAGCGGCAGGCCGACGCGCCGCGCCACGCGCGCGGCGATCTCGCGGGCCTGGTTGAAGCCGCGCTCCCGCTGGCGCGCGGGCGCGAGCGGCAGCGGCGACGACGCAGTCCGGGCGCGCGGACGCGTCGCGCGACCGCAGCGCCGCGAGCGCCGCCGCCGCGAGCTCGTCCGCGGCCCAGTCGGCGAAGGCAAGGCGCCCGCCGTACTTCAGCTGCTGCAGCAGGCGGTCCGCCGGGAACGCGTAGACGAGCGCGGCGACGGTCGCGGCGAACGGCGGCGGTCGCGAGAGGCACGCGCCGCAGGCGGTGCCGTCCGCCGCCGGCAGCGCGCACACCGGGCACGCCGACCGCACGCGCGGCAGCGATGTCGCGCACGCGGCGCAGACGAGCGCGCCTCCGGCAGGCGCGGCGCACAGCGCGCAGGCCTGCGGCAGGGCGCCGCGCGCGAGGGCGCGCAGGCGCTCCCCGCCGGGCCGCAGCGCGCGCGCGGCGACCGCCGCGGACAGGCGCGCGCCGTCGCGCGGCGACCAGTCAAATGCTCGTGTTCGCGGAATTGACAACCCCCGGACCTCCCTCGAAACTCGGCTGCGATTGTAGCTGCCTGCCGCCATCACCCGATCGCGCGGCCCAGTCTGCCTCCGAGGCCCACGCGATGCCATCCGCCGAACGCATGATCACCGTCGACGATGCAGCGAGCACGTCCCGCGCGGCGCCGCCCGCGGCCGCGCCGCGCTGGCCCGTGGCGGCCGATCGAGGCGCTGTTCGAGCTGCCGTTCACCGAGCTCGTCTTCCGCGCGCAGGAAGTGCATCGCGCGCACCACGCGCCGAACGCCGTGCAGCTCTCGACGCTGCTCTCGATCAAGACCGGCGGCTGCTCGGAGGACTGCGGCTACTGCCCGCAGTCGAAGCGCCACGACGCGGGCGTGGACGACGAGGCGCTGCTCGACCTCGGCGCGGTGACCGCCGCGGCCCGCGCGGCCAAGGCGGCCGGCGCGACGCGCTTCTGCATGGGCGCCGCGTGGCGCGGACCCGAAGGACCGCGACCTCGCGCAGGTGCTCGGCGATGGTGCGCGAGGTGAAGGCGCTCGGCCTCGAGACCTGCGTGACGCTCGGGATGCTGAAGGACGGCCAGGCCGAGCGGCTGAAGGACGCGGGCCTCGACTACTACAACCACAACCTCGACACCGCGCCCGAGTTCTACGGCGAGGTCGATCACGACGCGCGACTACCAGGACCGGCTCGACACGCTCGAGCCGCGTGCGCGACGCCGGCATCAACGTCTGCTGCGGCGGCATCGTCGGCATGGGCGAGTCGCGCCGCGCGCGCGCGGGGCTGATCGCGCAGCTCGCGAACATGGATCCGTACCCGGAATCGGTGCCGATCAACCACCTGGTGCAGGTCGAGGGCACGCCGCTCCACGGGCGCCTCGGCGGCGAGAGCGCGCTCGATCCGCTGGAGTTCGTGCGCACGATCGCGGTGGCGCGGATCACGATGCCGAAGGCGATGGTGCGGCTGTCGGCCGGGCGGCGCGAGCTGGGCGAAGCGGTCCAGGCGCTGTGCTTCCTCGCCGGCGCCAACTCGGTGTTCTACGGCGACCGGCTGCTGACCACCGGCAACCCGGACGTCGACGCCGACCGCGCGCTGTTCGCGAAGCTCGGGCTCGCCACCGGCGGATGACGCGGGAGCTCGACGGGGCGCCGCGCCCGGCACGGCGCAGCCGCTTCCGCGGCGCTGAGATGAAGCTGATCGCCGACCTCGAGCGCGGTCTCGCCGAGCGCGAGGCGGCCGGACTGCTGCGCACGCGGCGCATCGTCGAATCGCCGCCGGGTCCGCGGGTCGACGTCGACGGCGGGACGCCGCGTCAACTTCGCCAGCAACGACTACCTCGGACTCGCCCATCACCCGCAGGTCGCCGCCGCGGCCGGCGCCGCCGCGGCGCGCTGGGGCGCGGGCGCCGGGGCGTCGCACCTGATCTGCGGCCACCACGCGGCGCACGCGGCGCTCGAGGCCGAGCTCGCGGCGTGGGTCGCGCCGTGCGCCGGCGCGCAGGCGCTGACGTTCTCCTCCGGCTACCTCGCGAACCTCGCGATCCTGTCGACGCTCGCGGGGCGCGACGACGCGATCTTCGCCGACCGCCTGAACCACGCCTGCCTGAACGACGGCGCGCTGCTGTCGCGCGCGCGAGCTTCGTCCGCTATCCGCACGGCGACGTCGCGCACCTCGCCGACGCGGCTCGCGGCCACGCCCGCGCGCGGCCGCGTGATCGCCACCGACGCCGTGTTCAGCATGGACGGCGACATCGCGCCGCTGCCCGAGCTGCTGGCGCTGGCGGAAGCGCACGACGCCTGGCTCGTCGTCGACGACGCGCACGGCTTCGGCGTGCTGGGACGCGGCGCGGAGCCGGCCGCGGCAGCCTCGCGCACTTCGGCCTCGCGTCGGAGCGCATCGTCTACATGGGCACGCTGGGCAAGGCCGCCGGGGTCGCCGGCGCGTTCGTGGCCGCGCATCCGGCGGTGATCGCGACGCTGGTCCAGAGGCGCGCGCTCGTACGTGTTCACGACCGCGGCGCCGCCGCTGCTCGCCGCGGCGGTCTCCGCGAGCCTTGCGCTGATCCGCGACCGACCGCGCGCGCCACGCGCACCTCGCGGCGCTGATCGCGCGCTTTCGCGAGCGGATGCGCGGCCTGCCGTGGCAGCTGCTGCCGTCGACGACGCCGATCCAGCCGCTGGTCGTCGGCGCCAACGCCGACGCGCTGGCGCTGGCCGCGGCGCTGTGGCAGCGCGGATTCTGGATGCCGGCGATCCGGCCGCCGACCGTGCCCGTCGGCACCGCGCGGCTGCGCATCACGCTGTCCGCCGCGCACGCGCTTCGCCGACGTCGATGCGCTGGCCGCCGCGCTGGCGCGAGCTCGCGGCCGGCGGCGCGCGCGTGACGCGCGCATGGCGATGACGGCGCCGACCTGCACGTCGAGTCCGCCGGCAGCGGCCCGCCGCTGGTGCTGCTGCACGGCTGGGCGATGCACTCGGGCGTGTGGGGTCCGCTCGTCCCGGCGCTCGCAATGCGGCATCGCGTTCACGCCGTCGACCTGCCTGGGCACGGCCACAGCGCCGCGGTCCCGCCGACGACGCTCGACGCCATCGTCGACGCCGTGGCGGCGGGATTCGCCGCCGAAGCCGAGCCGCGTGACGGTCATCGGCTGGTCGCTGGGCGGCATGGTCGCGCTGCGCTGGGCGCGGCGCGCGCCGCGGCAGGTCCGGCGGCTCGCACTGGTCGGCGACGACGCCCGCGTTCGTCGCCCGCGCCGACTGGCCGCACGCGATGGCGGCGGACACGCTCGCGCAGTTCGGCGACGAGCTGCGCGTGTCCTACCGGCTGACGCTGCAGCGCTTCCTGTCGCTGCAGCTCGCCGGCGGCAGGGAAGGCGCGCCACCCGCGGCACCGGCACCGTCGACGGCAAGGCGACGCTCGCGGCGCTGCGACGCGATCTCTTCGCCCGCGGCGAGCCGTCGCCGGCGGCGCTCGCGAGCGCGCTCGCGATCCTGACGGACAGCCGACCTGCGCGCCGAGGCGCCGGCGATCGCGCAGCCCTGCCTCGTGATCTCCGGCGAGCGCGACACGCTCACGCCCGCGGCCGCCGGCGCGTGGCTCGCCGCGGCGCTGCCGGCGGCCAGGTTCGTGGAGATCGCCGGCGCCGGCCACGTGCCTTTCCTGTCGCACCCGGGCGAGTTCATGCGGGCGCTCGACGCCTTCCTCGATGAGCCCGAAGGGCCGCCCCGGGGGCAAATGGCTCCGTCTGGAAGGGACGGCGCGCAGCGCCAGGAGCGCAGCAGTGGGCACTGAGCGCCCGCCCGGGCCGCCGGCGACGCCCGGGACCGATCCCTGGGCGCTCGATCGCGCGTGCGATCCGGCGCGCGTTCGGGCGCGCCGCCGCGACCTACGACGACGCGGCGGTGCTGCAGCGCGAAGTCGGCGCGCGAATGGCCGAGCGGCTCGGCGTCGTGAACCTCGCCCCGGCCGCGATCCTCGACGCCGGCTGCGGCACCGGCGAGGCGCAGGGCGAGCTGGCGCTGCGTTACCCGAAGGCGCGGCGCGTCGCCCTCGACCTGGCGCTGCCGATGCTCGCCGCGCTGCGCGGTCGCGGCGTCGAGCGCGGATCGCTGCTGTCGCGCGTCGCGGGGCGGCTGCGCGGCGCCGCCGCCCCGCCGGCGCCGCCCGACTGCGTCTGCGGCGACATCGCCGCCCTGCCGTTCGCCGCCGGCGCGTTCGACCTCGTCTGGAGCAATTTCGCCGTGCAGTGGATCGACGACCTGCCGCGCGCGTTCGCCGAGCTGCGGCGCGTGCTGAAGGTCGGCGGGCTGTTCTCGTTCACGACGTTCGGCCCCGACACGCTGAAGGAGCTGCGCGCCGCCTTCGCCAAGGTCGACCGCCACACGCACGTCAGCCGCTTCGTCGACATGCACGACATCGGCGACCTGCTCGTGCAGGCGGGCTTCGCCGACCCGGTGATGGACATGGAGTACGTGACGCTGACGTATGCCGACGGCGCGGCGATGATGCGCGACCTGCGCGCGATCGGCGCCACCAACGCGACGCAGGGGCGGCCGCGCGGCCTGACCGGGCGCGGCCGCTGGGGGCGGACGCTGGCCGCGCTCGACGCGATGCGGCGCGACGGCCGGATTCCGGCGACCTTCGAGGTCATCTACGGCCACGCGTGGAAGGCCGCGCCGCGGCGCACGGCCGAGGGCCTGCCGATCGTGCGCGTGGAGCGCGGCGCCGGCCGGAGCGCGGCCGGGCCGGGCGGTGCGCCGCGCGCGATGACCCGCGGCATCTTCGTCACCGGCACCGACACCGGCGTCGGCAAGACCCGCGTCGCGGTCGCGCTGCTGCGCGGGGCTCGCGGCCGACGGGATCCGCGCGATCGGGATGAAGCCGGTGGCGACCGGCATCGATCCCGGCGCGGCGTGCAACGCGGACGTCGCCGCGCTCGCCGCGGCCGCCGCCGCCGCGGGCGTCGCCGCGGACCCCGCCGACGTCAATCCCTACGCGTTCGCGCCGGCCATCGCGCCGCACATCGCCGCCGCGCGGGCGGGGGTCGCCATCGACGTCGAGACGATCGCGGCCGCCTGGGGCCGGCTGGCCGCGCGCGCGGACGCCGTGGTCGTCGAGGGCGCCGGCGGCGTCTTCGCGCCCCTGTCCGAGCGTGCCGACATGCTCGACATCGCGGCGCGGCTGCGGCTGCCCGTCCTGCTGGTCGTCGGCATCAGGCTGGGCTGCCTCAACCACGCGCTGCTGTCGGCGCAGGCGATCCGCGCCCGCGGCCTCGAGCTCGCGGCGTGGGTCGCCAACCGGATCGACCCGGCGATGCCCGAGGCCGACGCCAACGTCGCCGCGCTGGCCCGGCGGCTGGCCGCACCCTTGCTCGCCGACCTGCCGTTGGCGGCGGCGCCTGCCCGCGCGGCTCCGATCCGGGGCGCGGCTTCGCTTCTGTCGTGAGCGCGCGCGGCGCCGAGGCGCCGCGGTCGGCGGGCATGACCATTCGAGAATGAAGGTCGCTTTCCGGCCCCGGCAGCCCGAGGGGCCGGAGGCCGGAGCGGGGGTTGCCGCGGTTTCGAACCGTGCTAATATCCGCCGCTTTGCGACGCGCGCCCGGGATTGGGGGCGCAACGCGCAGGCAGTTGCCGTCCGCGGCGCGACGTCCGGCCGGCAAGAATAACGATTTGCATTCCTGGCTTCGGCCAGCCGAAAGAGGGGATACAGGTGCGCATCGAAGCGGAAATCCGGACGCAGCGGGCGGAGCGCGGGCTCCGACACATGATTGCCGCGTTGGCGCTCTTCGCCTCCCCGGCGGCCTTCGCCGCGCCCGAGTGGAACCTGCAGCCGCCGGTGACCGGGATCGCGCGCCAGATCATCGACCTGCACTCGTTCATCTTCTGGATCTGCGTCGTCATCTTCATCGGCGTGTTCGGCGTGATGTTCTACTCGCTGTTCAAGCACCGGAAGTCGGTGGGGCACGAGGCGCAGCAGTTCCACGAGAACACGACGGTCGAGGTCATCTGGACGGTGATCCCGATCCTGATCCTGCTGTTCATGGCCTTTCCCGCGACCAAGACGATCCTCGCGATGAAGGACACGTCGGCGCCGGACATGACGGTCAAGGTCACCGGCTACCAGTGGAAGTGGAACTACGACTACCTGCAGGAGGGCTTCGGCTTCTACTCGAACCTCGCGACGCCCGCGGCGCAGATCGAGGGCCAGCGCGCCCAAGGGCGAGACACTACCTGCTCGAGGTCGACAACCCGCTGGTCGTGCCGGTCGACACCAAGGTGCGGCTGCTGATCACCGCCGGCGACGTCATCCACGCGTGGTGGGTGCCGGCCTTCGGCGTCAAGCAGGACGCGATCCCCGGCTTCGTCCGCGACACCTGGTTCCGCGCCGACAAGGTCGGCACTACCGCGGCCAGTGCGCGGAGCTGTGCGGCAAGGAGCACGGCTTCATGCCGGTCGTCGTCGAGGTGAAGTCGAAGGACGGACTACGCCGCGTGGGTCGCGGCGCAGAAGGCGAAGGTCGCCGCCGCCGCCGAGGACCCGGCGAAGGTGTGGGACCAGAAGGACCTGATGGCGCGCGGCGAGAAGGTGTACGCCGCCAACTGCGCCGCCTGCCACCAGCTGACGGGCAAGGGCCTGCCGCCCGCGTTCCCGCCGCTCGACGGCTCGAAGGTCGTCACCGGCCCGAAGGACGCGCAGATCAAGACGGTCCTGAACGGCGTCGAGCGCGACGGCAAGCCGACGGCGATGGTCGCCTGGGCGAAGACGCTGTCCGACACCGACATCGCCGCCGTCATCACCTACACGCGCAACAGCTGGGGCAACAAGACCGGCGAGGCGGTCCAGCCCGCCGAAGTCAAGGCCGCCCGCCAGTAGCGCCCGCCCGCACCGTCCCGGAGATTCGAGCCATGAGCAGCATTCCCCACGTTGACGTCGCCGGCCACGGCAGCGGGCACGACGACCACGCGCATCACCCGACCGGGATCATGCGCTGGATCACGACGACCAACCACAAGGACATCGGCACGCTGTACCTGTGGTTCTCGTTCACGATGTTCCTCGTCGGCGGCTGCATGGCGCTCACGATCCGCGCCGAGCTGTTCCAGCCCGGGCTGCAGGTCGTCAATCCCGAGTTCTTCAACTCGATGACGACGCTGCACGGCCTGATCATGGTGTTCGGCGCGCTGATGCCCGGCGCCGTCGGCTTCGCCAACTGGATGATCCCGCTGCAGATCGGCGCGCCCGACATGGCGTTCGCGCGGATGAACAACTGGAGCTTCTGGCTGCTGCCGCCGGCGGCGATCCTGCTCGTCGGCTCGCTGTTCGTCCCCGGCGGCGCCGCGGCCGCGCGGCTGGACGCTGTATCCGCCGCTGACGATCCAGGCCGGCATGGGCATGGACCTCACGATCTTCGCCATCCACATCATGGGCGCGTCGTCGATCATGGGCTCGATCAACATCATCACGACGATCCTCAACCTGCGCGCGCCGGGCATGACGCTGATGAAGATGCCGCTGTTCTGCTGGACGTGGCTGATCACCGCGTACCTGCTGATCGCGGTGATGCCGGTGCTCGCCGGCGCGGTGACGATGCTGCTGACCGACCGCCACTTCGGCACGACGTTCTTCAACGCCGCCGGCGGCGGCGACCCGGTGCTGTTCCAGCACGTGTTCTGGTTCTTCGGCCACCCCGAGGTCTACATCATCATCCTGCCGGCGTTCGGCATCATCTCCGAGATCATCCCGACGTTCTCGCGCAAGCCGCTGTTCGGCTACGCGTCGATGGTCTACGCGGTCGCCGGCATCGCGATCCTGTCGTTCATCGTCTGGGCGCACCACATGTTCACGACCGGCCTGCCGACCGCGGGCATCCTGTTCTACATGTACGCGACGATGCTGATCGCCGTGCCGACCGGCGTGAAGGTGTTCAACTGGGTCGCGACGATGTGGAAGGGCTCGATCACCTTCGAGGCGCCGATGCTGTTCGCGATCGGCTTCCTGTTCCTGTTCACGATGGGCGGCTTCACCGGCCTGGTCTGCGCGATCCAGCCGATCGACGTCCAGATCCAGGACACCTACTACGTCGTCGCGCACTTCCACTACGTGATGGTCGCCGGCACGCTGTTCGCGCTTCTTCGGCGGCGCCTACTACTGGCTGCCGAAGTGGACCGGCCACATGTACGACGAGAAGCTCGCCAACTGGCACTTCTGGCTGTCGTTCGTCTTCTTCAACATCACGTTCTTCCCGATGCACTTCCTCGGCCTCGCCGGCATGCCGCGCCGGATTCCCGACTACGCGCAGCAGTTCACCGACTGGAACATGGTCGCGTCGATCGGCGCGTTCGGCTTCGGGCTGTCGCAGCTGCTGTTCCTCTACGCCGTCGTGAAGTGCATCAAGGGCGGCGAGAAGGCGCCGGCCAAGCCGTGGGAGGGCGCCACGACGCTCGAGTGGACGGTGCCCTCGCCGGCGCCGTACCACACGTTCGAGACCCCGCCCGTCGTCAAGTAGGCGACGCTCCTGCGACCCGCGTCATGACCGCGCGACGAAGCCTCGAAGTCCGACAGCCGCGCGCCGCGCGCGCGCGGCCAACGTGCGCACGGCGCTGGTGTTCGCGTCGATCGCGCTCGTCTTCTTCGGCGGCATCATCGCGACCAAGTGGATGGGCGGGCCGGTCACGGGCATCTCGGTGATGGGCGTGGCGGTGCTGCGTGTTCCTGCTGTTCGCGATCGGCCGGAGCCTGCGCAAATGAGCGACGCCGCCGAGGGCGAACGCCCTGGAGCGCGCAGGCGCGTTCGGCGACAGCGCGGCGCGACGGCACGGCGGCGCCGGTCCAACCGGGCGCTGTTCGCCAAGCTCGCCACCGTCGTCGTCGTGATGTTCGGCTTCGGCTACGCGCTGGTGCCGTTCTACGAGAAGATCTGCGAGGTCACGGGCCTGCGCAACATCGCCCGGGCCGACGAGGTCTCGAACACGCAGGTCGACGCCGCGCGCACCGTGCGGATCGAGTTCGACTCCAACGTGCGCAAGCTCGCGTGGACGTTCCGCGCGCTGCAGCCGGTCGTCGACGTGCACCCCGGCGAGGTGCGGCAGGAGATGTTCGAGGTCGTCAACACGACCGACCGCGCGGTCACCGGCCAGGCGATCCCGAGCTACGGGCCGCCGCACGCCGCGCAGTATTTCCGCAAGCTCGACTGCTTCTGCTTCGCCAAGCAGACGCTGCAGCCGGGCGAGCGCCGGCAGATGCCGGTGGTGTTCGTCGTCGACTCGGCGCTGCCGAAGGACGTCGCGACGATCACGCTGTCGTACACGTTCTTCGAGGTCGAGGGCGGGGCGGGCGGCAGGAGCTGAGGATGCGGAGCGCGCGCCGGGCGTCCCGGCGCGCGGCAGCGAATTGCAGGGCAGGACCAACAGGAGCAATCGATGAGCGCAGCCGACACCGCCGCCAAGTCGCACTATTTCGTTCCGCAGCCGTCGCACTGGCCGATCACCGGCTCGTTCGCGCTGCTGCTGATGGGCGCGGGCGCGGCGTTCTGGATGAACAGCGTCGCCGCCGGGCCGTGGATGCTGCTCGCCGGCTTCTGCGTGCTGCTGGTGATGCTGTTCGGCTGGTTCGGCGCGGTCATCGGCGAGTCCGAGGGGCACCGGTACAACAGCCAGGTGGACATGTCGTTCCGCTGGAGCATGGGCTGGTTCATCTTCTCCGAGGTGATGTTCTTCGCCGCGTTCTTCGGCGCGCTGTTCTACGTCCGCAACCTGTCGGTGCCCGACCTCGGCAGCCTCGACTCGAAGCTGCTCTGGCCCGACTACGCGGCGGCCTGGCCGACGGTGGGGCCGTACCTGCAAGGAGCAGTTCACGCCGATGGGCGCGATCGGCATCCCGCTGCTCAACACGATCATCCTGCTGACCTCGGGCTTCACGCTGACGGTCGCGCACCACGCGCTGCAGGCCGGGAACCGGGGCAGGGCGAAGCTGTGGCTCGCCGCCACGATCGCTGCTGGGCTTCACGTTCATCGGCTTCCAGGCCTACGAGTACATCCACGCGTACTCGGCGCTCAACCTCAAGCTGTCGACGGGCGTCTACGGCTCGACGTTCTACATGCTGACGGGGTTCCACGGCGCGCACGTGACGATCGGCGCGATCATGCTGTCGGTGATGCTGGCGCGCATCCTGCGCGGGCACTTCACGCCGGACCACCACTTCGCCTTCGAGGCCGCCGCGTGGTACTGGCACTTCGTCGACGTCGTCTGGCTGCTGCTGTTCGTGCTCGTGTACTGGCTGTAGCCCGCCCGGGGCGGGCGGCCGGCGGCCTAGCGCAGGCCGCCCGGCGCCGATCCAGCCCATGAAGTACGACAACACGAGGAACGCGACGAGGCTCGCCGACAGCGCGACGCGCACGGCGAGCATCTTGACCATCCGCGTGCCGTGGCCGCGGTCGCGGTACAGGTAGTACAGCGCCGAGAACAGGCTGACGATGACCGCGGCCAGCGCGGCGATGACGATGATCTTCAAGTTTGCCCCTGTCGTTCCGGGGCAGTGTAGAGGAAGCCGCGGGTCCATGCCAAACCCGACCGGGACCGTTCCCGCGCCTGCCGCCCGCCGCTTCCGCCCCCGCGTGCTGCCGACGCTGGCGATGCTCGCCGCCGTCGCGGTCTGCGTCGCGGCCGGGCGCTGGCAGCAGGACCGCATGCACGGCAAGGAGGCGCTCGCCGCGCAGCTCGACGCCGCGACGCGGATGCCGCCGGTGGCGCTCGCGGGCCTGCCCGACGCCGCCGTCGTGGCCGGCGCTGCGCTACCGGCAGGTCGCCGCCGACGGCGAGTACGTCGCGCGCGGGCAGATCCTCATCGACAACAAGGTCCATGCAGGGCCGCGCCGGCTACGACGTCGTGACGCCGCTGGCGCTCGCCGACGGCCGCACGGTGCTGGTCGACCGCGGCTGGGTCGCGCTCGGGGCCGTCGCGCGCCGCGCTGCCCGACGTGCCGCGCGCCCGCGGGGACCGTGCGCGTCGCACGGCCGCATCGCCGTTCCCGGCGCGGGCTAGCGGCAGCTCGGGCCGGACGCGGAGCCGGGGCCGGTGTGGCAGAACCTCGACCCCGGGCGCTACGGCGAGGCGACCGGCATCCGCGTGCTGCCCGTCGTCATCGAGCAGACCGATCGCCGCCGGCGACGGGCTCGTCCGCGACTGGCCGGCCCCCGATTTCGGCATCGACAAGCACCGGATCTACATGGTGCAGTGGTATGCGTTCGCCGCGCTCGCGTTCGGGCTCTGGCTCGGCCTCAACTTCCGGCGCGCGCCGGCCGCCGCGGCAGGTCCCGCCCATGGCTGATCCGCTGCCGCAGAGCCCGCCGCCCGGACCGGCGGCAAGCCGGCCCGATCCGCGGCGCACGCGGCGCATGCTGCTCCTCATCGGCGCGATCACCGTGGCGCCGGTGCTCGCCTCGTACGGCGTTCTATTACTTCGGGCCGCGCGACGCCCGCGTCAACTACGGGACGCTGCTGCCGACGGCGCCGGCGCCGGCGCTCGAAGGGCTGACCGCCGACGGCGGGCGGTTCCGCCTCGCCGACCTCTCGCGGCCGCTGGCTGCTCGTCGTGCCCGTCGCCGGTCGCTGCGACGCCGTCTGCGAGCGCAGCCTGTACGCGACGCGGCAGGCGCGCACGATGCAGGGCAAGGAGCAGGACCGGATCGTCCGCGTGCTGCTCGTCCCCGACGGCGAGGTGCCCGGCGCGGCGCTGCTCGCGCAGCACCCGGGGCTCGTCGTCGCGCGCGTCGCGCCGGCCGCGCAGGCGGCGCTGCCCGAGGGCGGCACGGGCATCTACCTCGTCGATCCGCTCGGCAACCTCGTCCTGCGGTATCCGGCCGATCCCGACATCAAGGGCGTCAGCAAGGACCTCGTGCGCCTGCTGAAGGCGTCGGGGATCGGCTGAGCCGCGCGCTGCGCGCGGCGCGGCGCGGCCTGCGAAAACTGGTAGAATCCGCCCCCTCCGGCCCGGCCGCGACACCCGACCTCGTCGATCGCACCCAAGCCGCCCCGTCCCGCCCACCGCCCCGACCGATGACGACGCTCGCCTACGCCGAAACCCGCTACCAGCAGTTCCTCGCGCTGACCAAGCCGCGGGTCGTCTCGCTGATCGTCTTCGTCGCGGTGATCGGGATGTTCCTGGCCACGCCCGGGCTGCCGCCGCTCGGCGCGGTGCGTGTTCGGCACCGTCGGCATCGCGCTCGTCGCCGGCGCCGCGGCCGCGATCAACTGCCTCGTCGAGCAGAAGATCGACGCGCTGATGGCGCGCACGCGCCGCCGCCCGCTGCCCAGCGGCGACCTCACGTCGCTGCAGACGCTGGTCTTCGCCGGCGCGATCGGCGGCCTCGGGCTCTACCTGCTCTATTTCCACGTCAACCCGCTGACGATGTGGCTGACGCTGCTGACCTTCGTCGGCTACGCGATCGTCTACACGGTGCTGCTGAAGCCCGCGACGCCGCAGAACATCGTGATCGGCGGCGCGTCCGGCGCGATGCCGCCGGTGCTGGGCTGGGCCGCGGTGACCGGCGACGTCGCGCCCGAGGCGCTGCTGCTGTTCCTCATCATCTTCGTCTGGACGCCGCCGCACTTCTGGTCGCTCGCGCTCTACCGCGCGCGCGACTACGCGAACTCGGGCCTGCCGATGCTGCCGCTGACGCACGGGCCGCGCTACACGCGGCTGATGATCGTCCTCTACACCTGCGCGCTGGTCGCCGTCACGCTGCTGCCGTTCGCGATCCGGATGAGCGGCTACCTCTACCTCGCCGCCGCGCTGGGGCTGGGCGGGCTCTTCCTCGTCTACGCGGTGCAGCTCTACCGCGACTACAGCGACCAGCTGGCGCGCGCGACGTTCAAGTACTCGATCTGGTACCTCGCGGCGCTGTTCTCGGCGCTGCTGATCGACCACTACTGGCGCTGATGCGCGGATTCCGGCGCCTCGCCCTGCGCCGCCTCGCTGCCGGCGCGATCCCCGCGCTGCTCGCGGCTTTCGTCGTCGCCGGCTGCAGCCCGGAGGCGCCGAAGTTCAAGGCTTCCGACGTCACCGGCACCACCTACGGGCGCGACTTCCAGCTGACCGGCCACGACGGCCGGCCGCGCACGCTGGCCGACTTCCGCGGCAAGGTCGTCGTGCTCTTCTTCGGCTACACGCAGTGCCCGGACGTGTGCCCGACGACGCTCTCGGAGCTGGTCGAGGTGATGAAGCGGCTCGGCCCCGACGCGAGCCGCGTGCAGGTGCTGTTCGCGACCATCGATCCGGACCGCGACAAGCCGGAGCTGCTCGCCGAATACGTGCCCGCGTTCGATCCGTCGTTCCTCGGCCTCTACGGCGACGCCGACGCGACCGCGCGCACGGCGAAGGAATTCCGGGTGTTCTACCAGAAGCAGCCGGGGCCGACGCCGACGACGTACTCGATGGACCACTCGGCCGGCACGTTCCTGTTCGACCCGAAGGGCCGGCTGCGCGTGTACGTGAGCTACGGCCAGGGGCCGGACGTGTTCGTGCACGACATCCGGGAGCTCCTGCGCACGGCAGGGTGACGAGCGGGGGCTCGCGGCGGCAGGCCGGACGATCCGGAGCGCGTCCCCGCGGGCGTCAGCCCGTCGGCTACGCCTTGTGCTCGATCAGCTCGATCTTGTAGCCGTCGGGATCCTGCACGAACGCGATCACCGTCGTGCCGCCCTTGACCGGGCCGGCCTCGCGGGTCACGTTGCCGCCCCTCGCCTTCACCGCGGCGCACGCGGCGGCGGCATCCTCGACCTCGATCGCGACGTGGCCGTAGGCCGTGCCGAGGTCGTAGCGCTCGACGCCGTAGTTGTACGTCAGCTCGAGCGCCGCCGCCTCCGACTCGTCGGCGTATCCGACGAAGGCGAGCGTGTACTGCTGGCTCGGGACGTCGCGCTGGCGCAGGAGCCGCATGCCGAGCACTTCGGTGTAGAAGCGGATCGAGCGCTCGAGATCGCCGACGCGCAGCATCGTGTGCAGGATTCTCATCGTCGCCTCGGGAGGTTCGTCGTCGGGCTCGCGGCTCGCGGAGGTCAGAACTCGACCATCTCGAAGTCTTCCTTGCGGGCGCCGCACTCGGGGCAGGTCCAGTTCGGCGGCACGTCGTCCCACCGGGTTCCGGGAGCGATGCCCTCGGACGGGGCGCCGGCGGCTTCGTCGTAGATCCAGCCGCAGATCAGGCACATGTATTTCTTCACGGGGATGCGGGAGGCTGGCGATGGCGGGAAGGCGGCAAGGCCGCCGACGCAGATTATAGCGGACGCCGTCGCCGCGCCGGGCGGGCGGCGCTCGTGGCGGATCGTGTACGATCGCGGCGAGCCGGCGCTTCCCGCGCGCCGGAGGGCGACAGCAGATGGTCAAGATCAATTTCGGCTCCGGCACCCATCCGCTCGCGGGCTGGATCAACGTCGACCTCGCGGCGTCCGGGCGGCCCGACGTGGTCGCCGACCTCGGCCGCGGGATGCCGTTTCCGACGGCCGCCGTCGACTTCATCTTCTCCGAGGACCTCGTCGCGTACCTCGGCCTCGACGCGGTGCGCGTGTTCCTCGCCGAGTGCCGGCGCATCGTCAAGCCCGGCGGCGCGATGCGCGTGCTGACGCCCGACCTCGCGCAGCTCGCCCGCTGGTACTGCGACGCGCCCGCCGCGCTGGTCGACCTGTGGAACCGCTCGGTCGGCGTGCCGCTCGCGACCGGCACCGCCTGCGAGGTCGTGAACCGCGCCTACGAGCTCGCCGGCCATTTCCAGTTCGACAGCCCGACGCTGCTCCAGCTCGCGCGCGAAGCGGGGTTCGAGGGCGCGCGGGTCGGCTACCGCGAGAGCGCCTTCGCGGACCTCGCCGGGCTCGACATGCGGGCGCCGGCCGGGAGCCTCAGCATGTACCATGAGCTCCGGCCGGGAAAGCGCAGTGAGCCCGACGGGCCGCCGCCGAAGGCGAACTCCGCCCCCTGGGGAGCGGCGCAAGGCGCCGTTCGGGGGCGTGCAAGCGATTTCGTCCTCACCTACCACTCGCACCACACGCTCGCGGACGAGTACGGCCTCAACGACCACGTCGCGCTGCCGCTCGACCTCGTCGCGATCACGCGGGCCGGGTACCGGATCGTGCCGCTCGCGCGGATCGTCGACCGCGTGCTCGACCGCCGGGCGGGGCGCGCGGTCGATGACGCCCCCGGCTGCGTCGCGCTGACCTTCGACGACGGGCCCGTGTACGACATCGACGACTTCCGGCACCCGGTCCTCGGCTGGCAGCGCGGCTTCGTCCCGGCGATGCAGGACTTCCTGGAGACGCCGCTGGGAGCGCAGCAGCCCGAGCTCGCCGCCACGAGCTTCGTCATCGCCTCGCCCGAGGCGCGGCGCGTGATGCAGACGACCTTTGATCGCGAGTACACGTTCCTCGGCGAGGACTCGATGGGCGACGACTGGTGGCGGCGCGCCGCGGCGACGGGGCTGCTCGCGATCGCCAACCACAGCTGGGACCACCTGCATCCGGCGCTCGACCGCGTCGCCCATTCGCGGCAGGCGCGGGCCGATTTCACCGCGGTCGACAACGTCGGCGACGCCGATGCGCAGATCCTCGCGGCGACGCGTTACATCGCGGAGCGCACCGGCGGCCGCGCGGCCCCGTACTTCGCCTATCCGTTCGGCCACTACAACGAGTTCCTGACCGGGACGTACTTTCCCGCACGCGGCGACGTCGCGGGCGTCCGCGCCGCGTTCACCACGGTGCCGCGGCCGGTGGCGGAGGACGACAGCGTGTGGACGCTGCCGCGCTACACCTGCGGCCACCACTGGAAGTCTCCGGCGGATCTCGCGCGGATCCTCGGCGCCGCCTGACCGGGCGCCCGCCTCGGCCGCGGCGCGCCGGCCGCGCCAGTCAATGCCGGCAGGGTGCGGCATTGCCGAAACCGGGGTAATGTTGGGACAATCCCCCGGCTCGCCTCGCCTGCCTCCCGCGTCCCTTCCCTTTCCCCGATGACCGACCGCACCGACCGCGAACCCGAATTCCCGCCGCTCGTCCTGGCGTTCGCGGCGTCGGATCCGTCCGGCGGCGCCGGCATCCAGGCCGACATCCTGACGCTCGCGAGCACCGGCTGCCACCCGCTGTCGGTGCTGACCGCGATCACCGTGCAGGACACGCTGGGCGTCGAGGGCATCCTGCCGCTCGACGCCGAGTGGGTCGCCGACCAGGCGCGCTGCCTGCTCGAGGACATGCCGGTCGACGCGTTCAAGATCGGCGTGCTGGGCAGCGTCGAGAACATCGCGGTGATCGCCGAGATCCTCGCCGATTATCCCGACGTGCCGGTGATCCTCGACCCGGTGCTGGCCTCCGGCCGCGGCGACGAGTTCGCGACCGAGCCGATGACGCAGGCCCTGCGCGAGCTCATCCTCCCGCAGACGACGATCCTGACGCCGAACAGCATGGAGGCGCGGCTGCTCGCCGAGACCGAGGACGACGAGGAGCCGACGCTCGCGGTCTGCGCCGAGCGGCTGCTGGCGATGGGCGCCGAGTACGTGCTCATCACCGGCACGCACGAGCCGACGCGCGAGGTCGTCAACACGCTGTACGGCCCCGAGGGCGTCATCCGCGCCGACACCTGGCAGCGGCTGCCCGGCAGCTACCACGGCTCCGGGTGCACGCTGGCCTCGGCCGTGGCGGCGATGCTGGCCAACGGCCTCGACATCGGCGAGGCCGTGCGCGAGGCGCAGGACTACACGTGGAACACGCTGCGCCGGGCCTATCGCCCCGGCATGGGCCAGTACCTGCCCGATCGCATGTTCTGGGCGCGCGACGAGGCCGCGGCGCGCAGCGAGGGCGAGGACCTGCAGCGCGCACCCGATGTCCGCGGCAGCCACTGAGCGCGCGACCGCGCTGCGCCGCGGCCGGGCCGCGCGCGTCGCCGGCCTCTACGCGGTGACGCCCGACGCCACCGACACCGCGGACCTCGCCGCGCGGGTCGACGCGGCGATCGCCGGCGGCGCGGGCACGATCCAGTACCGGGCCAAGTCCGCCGCCGCCGCGACGCGACGCGAGCAGGCCGCGGCGCTCGCGCGCATCGCGGCCGCGCGCGGCGCGCTGTTCATCGTCAACGACGACGCGGCGCTCGCCGCCGCGGTCGGCGCGGACGGCGTCCACATCGGGGACGACGACGGCGGCATCGACGCCGCGCGCCGCCTGCTGGGCCCGGACGCGATCGTCGGCGTGTCCTGCTACGACGACTTCGCCCTCGGCGAGGCGGCCGCGGCCGCGGGCGCCGACTACGTCGCCTTCGGCAGCTTCTTCCCGTCGACGCGTCAAGCCCGGCGCGCGCCGGGCCGACATCGCGCTGCTCGGGCGCGCCGCGGTCCTTCGCGTGCCGGTGGTCGCGATCGGCGGCATCGACGAGGGCAACGCCGGCACGCTCGTCGCCGCCGGCGCCGACGCGCTGGCGGTCATCAGCGCGGTGTTCGGGGCGCCCGATCCCGGCGGCGTCCTGCGCGCGGCGCGCAGGATCCGCGCCGTCGCGGACGCCGCGGCGTCGGCCCGGGCGGCACGGACTCCCGCATCGAACTGGCAACCACTGGAGAACTGAAAGCGTGAACAGCCGCAACGAGGAACTCTTCGCCCGTGCCCAGCGCACGATCCCGGCCGGCGTCAACTCGCCGGTGCGCGCCTTCCGGTCGGTCGGGGGCACGCCGCGCTTCTTCGTGCGCGGCGAGGGGCCGTACCTGTGGGATGCCGACGGGCGCCGCTACATCGACTACGTCGGCTCGTGGGGGCCGGCGATCGTCGGCCACGCGCACCCGACGGTCGTCAAGGCGGTCCAGGACGCGGCGGCGCGCGGGCTGTCCTTCGGCGCGCCGACCGAGGACGAGGTCGAGATGGCCGAGCTTCTCTGCGCGCGCGTGCCGGGACTGGAGATGGTGCGGCTGGTCTCGTCGGGAACCGAGGCGACGATGTCGGCGCTGCGGCTCGCGCGCGGCTACACCGGGCGCGGCAAGATCGTGAAGTTCGAGGGCTGCTACCACGGGCACGGCGACAGCCTGCTGGTGAAGGCGGGCTCGGGCGCGCTGACCTTCGGCCAGCCGTCGTCGGCCGGCGTGCCGCCGGGCATCGCCAACCTGACGATCGTGCTGCCGTACAACGACCTCGCCGCGGTCGAGGCGGCGTTCGCCGAGCAGGGCAGCGACATCGCGTGCATCATCGTCGAGCCCGTCGTCGGCAACATGAACCTGATCGCCCCGCGCCCCGGGTTCCTCGAAGGGCTGCGCGCCGTCTGCGACCGCCACGGCGCGGTGCTGATCTTCGACGAGGTGATGACGGGCTTTCGCGTCCACGCGCAGGGCGCGCAGGGCCTCTACGGGGTCGCGGCCGACCTCGTGACGCTCGGCAAGGTGATCGGCGGCGGGATGCCGGTCGGCGCGTTCGGCGGGCGCCGCGCGATCATGGAGAAGATCGCGCCGCTGGGGCCGGTCTACCAGGCGGGGACGCTGTCGGGCAACCCGGTGGCGGTCGCGGCGGGGCTCGAGACGCTGCGCCTGGTCGGCGCGCCGGGGTTCCACGACGCGCTCGCCGCGCGCACGCGGCAGTTCACCGAGGGCCTGGTCGCGGTCGCGCGCCGCGCCGGCGTCGCGTTCTCGGCGCAGGCGGTCGGCGGCATGTTCGGGCTCTATTTCGCCGCGGGCGTGCCCGACAGCTACGACGCGGTGCTCGCCTGCGACAAGGAGCGCTTCAACCGCTTCTTCCACGCGATGCTCGACGGCGGCGTCTACCTCGCCCCCAGCGCGTTCGAGGCGGGCTTCGTCTCGGCGGCGCACACCGACACCGAGATCGCGGCGACGCTCGCGTGCGCCGAGGCCGCGTTCGCGGCGGCGCGCTGAGCCGGCCGCGCCGGCTCGCGCGGCGCGCCGGCGCGCATTGAGCCTGCGGGGTGTCCGACGCTGTCGCGACAGGTTCGCAGCGCCTGGCTTGCCGGGTATCCGACGCACGGCCGGCCCGGTGTCGCCGGCCGCGTCATGCATGCGAGCCGGACGGGCGCGACGACCCCGGCGACGCCGCGCTCGGCAAGCGTGCCCCGAGTCGAAAAATCGCACGCAAACCCTTGATTCATCCCGCGAAAATCCGCAGGACCCCGATCGCCGTGCTATGATGACCGGCTGATTTCGGGCCCTGGAACCGGTGAACGAACCCCAAAGAAAACGCCTCGGCGAGATCCTGATCGAGCGCGGCAAGCTCGACGGCGAAGGACTCGAACGCGCGCTGCGCCTGCAGAAGGACGGCGGCGATGAACGGCTGGGCGCGCTGCTCGTGACGCTCGGCGTCTGCGCGCAGCGCGACGTGGCCGAGGCGCTCGCCTCGCAGCTGGCGCTGCCGCTGGTCGACTCCAAGGGCTACCCCGAGTTCCCGATCCTCGAGGAGCGCATCTCGGCGCGGTTCCTGCGCGAGGCGCACGCGCTGCCGGTGCGCGAGGACGAGCACGAGCTCGCGCTGGCGATGGCCGACCCGACCGACGAGTACACGATCAACGCGTTCAGGATGGTGACCGGGCGCGAGATCAGGCCGGCGGTCGCGATCCCGAGCGAGCTCGAGGCGGCGCTCGAGCGCCTCTACGGCGCGGGCAAGACCGCGCTGGGCCAGATCGTCGGCGACGTCGAGACGCGCTCGGACGACGTCGCGTTCGACGCCGACGTCCAGCAGCTGAAGGACCTCGCGTCGGAGGCGCCGGTGATCCGGATGGTGTCGCTGATCATCACCAACGCGCTGGAGATGCGCGCCTCCGACATCCACGTCGAGCCCTTCGAGAACCGCCTGATCGTCCGCTACCGCGTCGACGGCGTGCTGCACGAGGTCGAGTCGCCGCCGCGCCGGCTGTCGGCCGCGGTGATCTCGCGGATCAAGATCATGGCGAACCTCGACATCGCCGAGCGCCGGCTGCCGCAGGACGGCCGCATCCGGCTGCGCGTGCAGGGCAAGGAGATCGACCTGCGCGTGTCGACGGTGCCGACGATGCACGGCGAGTCGGTCGTGATGCGGATCCTCGACAAGGGCGGCGTCGCGCTCGACTTCAGGCGGCTCGGCTTCGAGGACGACACGCTGGCGGCGTTCATGAAGGTGCTGCTCGAGCCGCACGGCGTGCTGCTCGTCACCGGGCCCACCGGCTCGGGCAAGACGACGACGCTCTACACGGCGCTCGACACGCTGAACAAGCCCGACGTCAAGATCCTCACCGTCGAGGACCCGGTCGAGTACCAGATGCCCGGGATCAACCAGATCCAGGTCAAGCCGCAGATCGACCTCACGTTCGCCAACGCGCTGCGCTCGATCGTCCGGCAGGACCCCGACGTGATCATGATCGGCGAGATCCGCGACCTCGAGACCGCGCAGATCGCCGTCCAGTCGGCGCTGACCGGCCACCTCGTGCTGTCGACCGTGCACACCAACGACGCCGCGTCGACGGTCAACCGCCTGCTCGACATGGGCGTCGAGGACTACCTGCTGACGTCGACGGTGATCGGCATCCTCGCGCAGCGCCTCGTGCGCACGCTGTGCGAGCAGTGCAAGGAGCCGTACGTCGCGCTGCCGGAGATGGTGAAGCAGCTGGGGCTCGCGCGCTACTCGCAGGCGCCCGAGATCACGCTCTACCACCCCAAGGGCTGCCCGCAGTGCGCGCACACCGGCTACACGGGGCGGATCAGCATCATGGAGATGCTGCCGATGACCGACCCGCTGCGCAGCCTGGTGATGAAGCACGCGAACGCGGGCGAGCTGCGCGACGAGGCGATCCGCGGGGGGATGCTGACGATGTACGAGGACGGCCTGCGCAAGGCGGTCCGCGGCATCACGACGTTCGAGGAAGTCCTCCGCGTGACGCGCGAGAGCTAAGGATGCGCCCCCTTGCTCGCCCAGCTCGCGTCTCCCCAAGGGGGACCCCGGCGTCCCTTGGGACGGCCCGGCGGGACGCCTAGCGCGCCGATGCCCGTCTTCCGCTACAAGGCCGTCAGTCCGGCCGGCGACGTCGCCGTCGGCGAGCTCGATGCCGCCAACGAGGCCGAGATCGTCGACCGGCTGCGCGACCAGGGCATGCTGCCGATGCAGGTCGCTCCCGCGGCCGCCGGCGCGCCGGCGGCGCGCGCGCGGCGGCGCGGCCGGCCGTCCCGGCGCGCGCGGCGGCGCCGCTGGTTCACGCCGAAGAAGGTCACCAGCGACCACCTGATGGCGATGACGCGCGAGCTGGCGACGCTGCTGCGCGCCGGCCTGCCGCTCGACCGCGCGCTCGAGCTGCTGATCGGGCTCGCGCCGACGCCGCCGGTGGCCGCGCTGCTGCAGCAGATCCGCGACGACGTCCGCGGCGGCAAGGCGCTGTCGCAGGCGCTCGACGCGCGGCGCGACGTGTTCTCGCGCTTCTACGTCAACATCGTCCGCGCGGGCGAGGCGGGCGGCGCGCTGGGCGTCGTGCTGACGCGGCTCGCCGAGACGATGGAGCGCAACAAGGACCTGCGCGAGAGCGTCAAGTCGGCGATGATCTACCCGACGATCCTGATCTTCGTGGCCGTGCTGTCGGTGATCGTCCTGCTGATCTGGGTCGTCCCGCAGTTCCAGCAGACGTTCGCGCAGGCGGGCAAGGCGCTGCCGCTGCCGACGCAGATCGTCGTGCTGGTCGGCACCGTGATGCGCCAGTGGTGGTGGGCGATCGCGGGCGGCGCCGTGCTCATCGCGCTGTGGCTGCCGCGGCACCTGGCGCGGCCCGCGGTCAAGCACCGCTGGGACGCGCGGCTGCTCAACGTGCCCTACCTCGGCGACCTGCTCACCAAGGTCGAGGTCGCGCGGTTCGCGCGGACGCTCTCGACGCTGCTCGGCAACGGCGTGACGCTGCTCGCGGGGATCGGCATCGTCAAGGAGACGCTCGGCAACACGGTCCTCGCCGGCTCGCTCGACGGCGTGGCGTCGCGCCTGCGCGAGGGCAAGGGCTTCGGCCGCCCGCTGGCGGAGACGGGGCTGTACCCGAAGCTCGCCACGCAGATGATCCTCGTCGGCGAGGAGTCCGGGCGGCTGGAGGAGATGCTGAACCGCGTCGCCGAGGTCTACGACCGCGAGGTCCAGATGGCGATCAAGCGCTTTCTCGCGGTGCTCGAGCCGGTGATGATCCTCGGGCTCGCCGTGATGGTCGGCGGGATCGTGTTCTCGATCCTGCTCGGCGTGATGGGCATGAGCGAACTTGTCCGGTGACTGGGGTCTAACGGGTTGCCTGCGCCGTGCTCCGGTGGCGGCGTCGGCACCAAACGAAAGCGGGGAATGGCGATGTTCGAAAGCTTGACGCAACACGTGGTGGCGGCGCAGCACGCGGCATCGCGGCGCCGGGGCGGGCGCCGCGCCGGTTCGTGCCGCGGCGCGCGGCGGGCATGACGCTGATCGAGATCCTGGTCGTGCTGGTGCTGATCGGCATCGTGCTGGGGATCGTCGGCGGCAACTTCATCGGCCGCGGCGAGAAGGCGAAGGCCGACGCGGCGAAGATCGAGATCGGCCAGATCGGCCAGGCGCTCGACCTCTACAAGCTGGAGGTGGGCCGCTATCCGACGTCGCAGGAGGGCCTGCAGGCGCTGATCAGCGCGCCCGCCGGGGCCGGCAACTGGAACGGCCCGTACTGGAAGAAGTCGACGCTGCCCAAGGATCCCTGGGGCAACGAGTACAAGTACACGTCGCCGGGCCAGAGCGCGCCCTACGAGATCATGTCCTTCGGCGCCGACGGCAAGGAAGGCGGCGAGGGCGCGAACAAGGACATCTCGAGCACGCAATGAGCGCAGCGCGCGCCGCCGCGGCAGCGATGCCGCCCGGGGGCGCGGCGGTGCGGCCGCGGGCCGTGCGGCGCGCGGCCGGCGTCACGCTGATCGAGCTGCTGGTCGTGATGGCGCTGATGGGCGTGATCGCGGCGATGGTCGTGCCGATGCTGTCGGGCGAGGTGTCCGACGGCCGAGCTGAAGGGCGCGGCGCGCGAGGTCGCGGCGGGGCTGCGGTTCGCGCGCAGCGACGCGCTGGCGACGCGGCGCGAGACGCGGCTCACGTTCGACCTCGAGCAGCGGACCTTCCGCATCGACCGCGACCCGCGCCTGCACCAGCTGCCGAAGATGATGGACATGAAGCTGTTCACCGCGCAGAGCGACATCGCCGACGAGAAGACCGGCGCCATCCGTTTCTATCCGGACGGCGGGTCCAACGGCGGCCGCGTCACGCTGGCGGCGGGCGAGCGCAAGTTCGAGGTGGACGTTGACTGGCTCACCGGCCGCGTTGCGATCCTGGACTGAGCGCGTCCGGCCGGCGCGCGTCGTCCCTCGCGAGCGGCCGCGGCGGCGCGGGCCGGCGCGCGCGGGCCGTCGGCGCGCGGATTCTCGATGCTCGAGGTGCTCGTCGCGTTCGTCATCCTGGCGCTCGTGGGCACCGCGCTCTTCCGCCTGTTCTCCGGAGCGCTCGCGAACGTGGCGGCGGCCGACGACTACAGCCGCGCCGTGCTCGTCGCCGAGAGCGTGCTGGCCGAGGCCGCCGGCACGCCGCCGCTGCGCGAGGGCTCGAAGTCGGGCAACGCCGACGACGGCCGGATCGAGTGGACGACGAGCGTGTCGCCGTACACGCCGCCGCAGGGCAATGCCGACCTCGAGCGCGCGGCGGAGCTCGCGCCGACGCGGCTGTGGCGCGTCGCCGCCGAAGTCAGGTTCGCCGGGCCGGACGGCAAGCCGCGGACGGTGTCGCTGGCGACCGTGCGCATCGGCGGGAAGGAGACGCCGTGATGGCGTCGCGCGGCAGCGGCGGCAGGACGGCGCGCGGCCGCGCGGCCCGCTCCGGACCGTGCGCGGGCTTCACGCTGGTCGAGCTCACGGTCGCGCTGGTGCTGCTGTCGCTGATCGCCGCGATCATGTTCGGCTCGCTGTCGTTCGCCGGCCGCAGCTGGGACGGCGGCGAGAACAAGGCGACGCAGGTCAACGAGATGCGCCAGACCGGGGAATTCCTGCGCGGACAGCTCGCGCTCGCAGTTCCCGCTGCGCGCGAAGAAGGTCGCTCGAGTTTCCGCTGCGCTTCGCCGGCGAGCGCGGCGAGATCCGCTACGCGGCGGCGCTGCCCTCCCGCGTCGCCGAGGGCGGCGTCTACTTCTTCCGCCTCGCCGTCGTGCGCGACGGCGACAAGTCGCGGCTCGTGCAGGAGCGGGTGATCCCCGACCCCGCCAGCACCGACGAGCCCGAGTTCCGCGACGCGGGCCGCTCGGTGCTCGCCGAGGGAATCTCCGAGCTCAGGATCTCGTACTTCGGGCGCGACGCCGGCGCGGCCGATGCCGACGCCCCGACGTGGCGCGACAAGTGGGACGACAAGCAGCGCCTGCCGCAGCTCGTGCGCATCGAGGTCATTCCCGCGAAGGGGGCCCCCTGGCCCCCGCTGGTCGTCGAGCCGAGGCACGCCCCCGAGGTCGGGTGCCGGGCCTGGGACCAGGGCCGCCAGCGCTGCGCCGGGGTCTGACGATGAGCACGCGCGCCGGCCGTCGTCCCTGCTGCAATGCCCCGCCCCGGCGGAGGCGTGAAGCGGGCATCGCGCTGATCACGGTCCTGTGGATCACCGTGCTGCTCACGGTGATCGCGAGCAGCTTCGCCTTCAGCATGAGGAGCGAGGCGCTGGCGGCGCGCAACGCGCTTTCGCTCGCGCAGGCGCGCGCCGCCGCCGACGGCGCGATCGAGCGCACGGCCTTCGAGCTGCAGCGCCCGCGCAACCTGGCCGATGTCTGGACGGCCGACGGGCAGCCGCACGCGTGGGTCAGACGGCGAGGCGGCGATCACCGCGGCCGCCGTCGACGAGTCTGCTAAAATCGACCTCAATTTCGCGGGCGAGCCGCTGCTCAAGGGCTTGCTGCAGAACGTCGGCGGACTGGATCCCGAGGCCGCCCAGAAGCTGGTCGACGCGATCGGGGACTGGAAGGACGCCGACGACGATCGTCGCCCCAACGGCGCCGAGGCCGCCGAATACCGCGCCGCCGGGCTCAAGTACGCCCCGGCCAACGCGCCGTTCGAGACCGTCGGCGAGCTGCAGCGCGTCCTCGGGATGACCCCGGCGCTGTTTGCGCGGATCGGCGACAGCCTGACCGTGCAGTCGCGGCAGGCCGGCATCAATCCGCTGACCGCGTCGCGCACCGTGCTGATGGCGCTGCCGAACGCGACTCCGGAGTCGATCGACGCCTACATCGCGCAGCGGAACGAGGCGATCGCGGCCAAGCTGCCGGTGCCCCCGTTCCCCGGGGCGCAGGGTTTCGCCGCAGGGGCGGTCCCGGTGTGGCGGATCCGGGCAGAGGCAACCATGCCCGATGGTGTAACCTTCGTCCGCGACGCGGTCTTGCGTCCGTCGGGCGATCCGCGGCGTCCGATCGTGGCGCTGCTTTGGCAGGAGGGCACCCGCAGCGCGCCGGCCAATCCGGCGGCGGTCGCGGGTGGGGCGGCAACCGCCGTGAAGACAGATGGAAAAGGCAATCAATAACCTGCGGCAAGCGCTGCGCGAAGGCGCGGCAAGACTCGGTCTGCCCGCGTTCTGGCGCTGGTGGAAGGCCGAGCTCGCGCCGCTTGCCCCGGCGGCGCCCCGCACGGCGCTGCAGCGACGCCGCCAGCGCGCGATCATCGCGTTCGGCGCGGGCCAGGCCGTGCTCTGGGAGCCGCGCGTCGTGGACGGCGAGCTCACGCTCGCGGAAGCCGGGACGATTCCGCTCGGCGGCGACGCCGCGGCGACCGCGAACGCGGGCCGTCCGCTGGTCGAGGACCTGGCCCGGCGCATCGCTCGCGGCGGGCCGCTGAAGGTCCTCGTCGCGCTGCCGCGCGCGGAGATTCTGCGCAAGCAGCTCACGCTGCCGTCGGCCGTCGAGGAGAACCTGACGGAAGCGCTCGCGTTCGATCTCGATCGCCTGACGCCGTTTCGCCCCGAGCAGCTCTACTTCGACGCGGCCGTCGTGGATCGGGACGTCGCCAACCGGCAGATCCGGGTCGACTGGGCCGCGGCACTGCGGAGCAGCGTCGATGCCGCCTGCCGCCATGCCGACAGCTGGGGCGCGCTGGTCGTCGGAGTCATCCCGGAGGCCCCGGTTGCCGAGTCGGGCGTCGTCACGCCGCCGCCCCGCTGGTCGAGGCTCAACCTGCTGCCGGCGGAGGAGCGGCCCGAGACGACGATCTGGCGGCGTCCCCGGGTCCTGGTGCCCGCCGCGCTGCTGGCCGTCCTGGTGCTGGTCGCGGTCGTGCTGCCGATCTGGCAGAAGCGCGACTACGTGCTCACGCTCAACCAGACCACCGAGCAGGCGCGGGTCGAAGCCGCTGCGGCCGATGCGCTGCGGCAGCAGCTCGACCAGGCGACCGGCGAATACAACTTCGCGCTCGGCCGGAAGTACGCGTTTCCCAGCACCGTGCAGCTGCTCGACGACGTGACGCGGCTGCTTCCCGACGACACCTGGCTGACGCAGCTCGAGGTCAAGACGGTGACCAAGGGCAAGGAGACGCAGCGCGAGATGATGCTGCGGGGCGAAAGCGGCAACGCGGGCCGGCTCATTTCGGCGCTCGAGGACTCCAAGCTGTTCGAGCAGGCCGCTCCGCGCTCGCCGACGACCAAGATCCAGCCCGGGCCGGGCGAAGTGTTCGATCTCGGCGCCCAGTTGAAGCCGCTGCCGCCGCCGGAACTGATCCAGCTCGCGAGCTCGTCGCGCCGCCGCCGCGCCGGGAGCCGCGCGCCGGTCCCGGCTGCCGGTGCCGCGCCCGGATCTCCGCCGGCGCCGGGGACGCCGGCAGCGTCGCCGGTCGCCGGCGCGACGCCACCGGCAGGCGCGGCACCACCCGCCGCCGGAACGACGGCGCCCGCCGGAGCCGCGCCATCGCCTGGCGGTGGCGCCGCCGGCGCGGCCTCGACGGCGCGCCAGCCGCTGCCCCTGCGACGCCGCCGCCGGCGCGACGCCGCCAGGCGCGACGCCGCCAGTGCGCCGCCGCCGCCGCTGCGAGCGCCCGCCACCGCCGCCGCCGCGGCGCGTCCGGCACGCCCCGGCGGCACCGCCGCCAGTCGCCGACGCCGTCCAGCGCAGCGCCACCGACCGCGGCAGCGCCACCGACCGCGGCAGCACCGGCGTCCTCCGCGCACGACGCCCCAGCCGGCGTCCAGGAACCCGGCCGCGGGAACAGGCCATGATCGCGCTCCCGCTGAACAAGCTCACGCCGGCCCAGTCGCGCGCGCTCGCGGTCGCGCTGGCGATCGCCGCACTCGTGCTTGCGCTGGGCGTGCTGCTGCTGCCGGTGGTGCTGCTGCACAAGCACTACGCCGACGCGATCAGCTCGCTCACCGACCGCCTCGAGCGCTACCGCCGCGTCGCCGCGCAGGCGCCCGAGTACCGCGCGGCGCTCGACGCGATGCGCGAGAAGAACGGGCGCAGCTTCTTCCTCAAGAATCGCGCGCCCAATCTTGCCGGCGCGGAGCTGCAGGAGCTCGTGCGCGGCGGCGATCGAGGGCAACGGCGGGCCGCATCACGACCAGCCAGAACCCCGCGCCGAAGGACGAAGGCCGGTTCAAGCAGATCACCGTCAACGTGCAGTTCTTCGCGACGACGCCCAACCTGCAGAAGATCCTCCACGCGCTCGAGACGCAGCAGCCGTATCTTCTCGTCGAGAACATCACGCTGCGGCCGCTGAACGCATTCCGCGGATTCAAGCCGGGGCCCGGCCAGGAGCCCGAGCTCAACGTGCAGCTGGACGTCGCCGCGTTCGCGTTCGCCGAGCCGGAGAAGAAGTGAGGGGGCGGCGATGAACGACCTGACCGCGCGCGTGCGGGCCTCGCTGTGGTGGCTGCTGCCGCTGCTCGCGCTCGTGCTTCTCATCGGCGGGGAGATCGACTGGGGCCGGGCGCCGCGCATCGCGCCGCCGCCGGCCGAGCCGATCGCGCCGAAGCCCGTCGTGACCGGGCTGCTGCCCGAATACGCGATCGCGGGCGGCCTGGGCGCGCACGCGGAAACGGTCAACCGGACGCTGTTCAACCCGACGCGCCGGCCGGCGCCGGTTGCGATCGCCGAGGCCGCGAAGCCGCGGATCCAGCGCGGGCAGTTCGCGCTGACCGGGACGACGGTGGCGGGCGACCGCAGCCTTGCCTTCCTGAAGGAGCAGAGCGGGGGCAAGGCGCGAACCGTGAGGCAGGGCGACACGATCAACGGCATGCTGGTCGCCGAGGTCAAGCCGGATCGCGTCAAGTTCACGCTCGGGCGACGAATCGGAGGAGGTCTTCCTCAAGGTCGCCACCAATTCGAAGCCGACGCCGCAGCCGGCGGCGCCGGCCGCAGCCCCGCCCGGCGCGCCGGGTCAGCCGGGCCAGCCGGCGCCCGCCGGCGCGCGGCCGCAGCGCCGCCGCAGCAGCAGGATGCCGCCGCACAGACGCTCGCCGAGCGCCGGCGCGCGGCGCGCGCGGCCGAGGCGGCCGCGGCATCCGCCGCGACCGCCGGCCGGCCCCGGCGAGCGCCGGCGTCCCGGCGCCCCCGCCCTCGCGGCCCGGCGCGGCGGCGGAGCAGATCGATCCGCGCTGGTCGATCATCGACCAGAAGTACAACAGGGCCGGCCGGCGCCGGGGAAATGACGGCCCGTCCCCTCAACGCCTGCGGCACCCACGAGCATGCCCGCGTGCGATCACGCGTCACCAACCGATACGACGCATGTCGAACCGATCTTTCGCTGGCCTTGCGCTCGTCCTCGCGGGCGCTCTCCTGGCAGGTGCCTGCGCCACGTCCCGGGACGAGCCGGCCACCGGCCCGGATGCGCGCGTCACGCCGCCGCAGGGGACGTCCGCGGCGGCCGCCGAGGCGGACGGCCGCCAAGCGCGCGGCGGGCGCCGATCCGCCGAGCGCATGAAGCTGTACAAGGGCACCGGCGTGGTCGTGAGAGGGCAGCTGCCCGGGGGCGGGCTGCCGGCGGGGACGGAGTCGAAGCCGGGCGGCGGCGGCGTGGTCCTCAATTTCGAGGGCGCCGACCTGCGCGAGGTGATCCGCAACGTCCTCGGCGACATCCTCGGCGAGAGCTACACGATCGACCAGTCGGTCGGCGGCCAGGTGACGATCCGCACCACCTCGGGCATACCGCGCGAAGCGCTGCCGTCGACGCTGGAGATGCTGCTCCGGATGAACGGGGCGACGATGGTGAAGGAGGGCGGCGCTCTACAAGATCGTGCCGCAGGCGGCCGCGGTGCGCGGCAACGTGACGCCGCAGCTCGGCACGTCGAACCGCGCGCTTCCGCAGGGATTCTCGGTGCAGATCGTTCCGCTGCGCTACGTCGGGGTGAAGGACATGGCGCGGCTGCTCGAGCCGTTCGCCCGCGACGCGCAGGCGGTGCGTACCGACGAGCTGCGCAACCTGATGATCCTGTCGGGCACCGAGCGCGAGCTCAAGTACCTGCTCGACGCGATCGACATGTTCGACATCGACTGGATGGCCGGGATGTCGGCGGGCGTCTTCGTGCTGCAGAACACCGACGTCAAGACGCTGATGCCGGAGCTCGAGAAGGTCATCGGCGACAGGAACACGAGCCCGCTCGCGGGGATCGTGCGCATCGTGCCGATCGAGCGGATGAACGCGCTGCTCGTCATCACGCCCCAGCCGGCCTACCTCGAGGAAGCGAAGAAGTGGATCACGCGCCTCGACTCCGGCTCCGGCGGCGACGGTCCGCGACTGTACGTGTTCAGCCTGCAGAACCAGCGCGCGGAGAAGCTGGGCCCGCTGCTGCAGCAGGCGTTCACCGGGCGCGCGCCGCCGGCCGCCGCGGCGACCACGCCCACGCTCGCTCCGGGAACGCCGGCGGGCACGATCGTGAACCCGCCGACCTTCCAGCCGCAGGCGACGAACGTGACGCCGACGGTGAACGTGAACGCCCAGGTGCAGCCGGCGCCCGGCAGCGACCGCGACCGGGACGACGGGCCGCGCCGGGCGACGGCACCGGCATCGTGCGCAACCTGCAGATCGTGGCCGACAGGGACAACAACACGCTGCTCGTCGTCGCCACGCCGGTCGAGTACGCGGTGATCGAGACGGCGCTGAAGAAGCTCGACGTTCCCGGCGCGGCAGGTGATGATGGACGTGACGATGGCCGAGGTCACGCTGAAGGACGAGGTCGACTTCGGCGTCGACTGGCTGTTCAAGGGCGGCGCCCCGTCGGGTCGCGGCTCGGGCGGTCTCTTCGTCGACCTCGAACCCGTTCAATCCGGCGGTCCCGTCGGCCGCGGCGGCGGCGGCGGCGGCGGCCAACCCCGCGCTGGCGCTGGCGCAGGGCTTCACCTACATCATCAACAACGCGAACTTCCCCGGCGGCGTGCAGGCGGTGCTGCGGCTGCTCGACACCTACGGCAACACCAAGGTCATCGCCAATCCGCGCCTCGCGGCCCTCGACAACCAGAAGGCGACGATCAAGTCCGGCGAGCGGATCCCCATCAACCAGCAGACGAACACCGGCGGCACGATCAACAACGTCGTGACCACGACGTCGCAGTACATCGACACCGGCGTGCTGCTGCAGGTGACGCCGCACATCAACGCCGGCGGCCTCGTCACCCTCGAGGTGCAGGCCGAGGTCAGCAATCCCGGCAACTACACGCTGGGCGAGGCGCCGCCGATCAACACGCGGTCCGTGCAGACGATCGTCAGCGTGCACTCGGGGCAGACGATGGTCATGGGCGGGCTCATCGGCGAGACCAAGCAGAACCAGAGCCAGGGCATCCCGCTGGCCTCGCGCATCCCGATCCTGGGCGGCTTCTTCGGGCAGCAGGCGCTGACGAACAACCGCACCGAGCTCGTCATGTTCATCACGCCGCGGGTGATCGAAACCGAGGCCGACCTCAAGGGCATCATCGACGATCTGCGCAAGAAGATGAATTGGATGGATGAGCTATTCCCAAATCCTCAAAAGCAGCAATCGGCACCCAATTGAGTCGTCGGCGGGATGGTGAATTGCAAGTTAAAACAAAGACATTGCGCAGCCCCTTCAGGCGGGGCGTCGCCAAAAGACGACACGTTTGCCGGCCTCCCGCCGCCCGGAAACGTCGCTGAAAGACGACAAATTGATGTTGCTCGCACGCAACATTGATCTGCGTCGCATTTTGGGTCATCGGATTTTGTTGACGGCCGCAGTGACATCGGATAACTTTTGTTCAAGGTTTGCGGCATCGTGCAAGTGATTCGCTGCATCGGTTGCCGCCGGGAGCGTGCCGAAGCTGCATAGATTGAAAGGTGCGATCCTGATGAGCGGAATTGCGTTGCGCGGAGAGTCCGCGGTTTTTCGAGGAGGGTGGAATCTGGCGGCGATGTGGCGGTTGATGGCGGTGGCTGCCCTGATGTCCGGTTGCGCCACCTTCACCAAGGATCTGCCCGTCGCGGAAAAGCAGGCACTGGCCACCGAACAGGCGCAGGCGCGCTGGGAACTGATCATCAAGGGTGATCCCGGCGCGGCATACGACCGGTTCATGAGCCAGGGCTCGCGCCAGGTGATCAGCCGAGCCGATTTTGTAGCCACGATGAAGCGGACCGCGTTCAGGACCGCGAAGGTCGAACAGGTCGAATGTCCAGGGGAGTCGTGCAAGGTCACCGTGCGCATCACCTACGACTACCAGCAGAAGAAGGGCATCGAGATGAAGGGCGTCGGGCTTTCGGTGGCGGAGAACTGGATCATCGAGGATGGGCGGTTGTGGTACGTGTGGTCGCAGTGAAGTCCCGCGGTCATGGCAGAATTGCTTCAGGGGAATCAGAGGCGTGATGGAAGGGGTTTGCAGGAATCAGCTCGGATGTAATAGCATTGGCCGGTTGTCGGCTTTGAAGTCGTCATTTTCTTTTCGCGAAAAGGAGTTTCAACAACCATGAAAACGATCAGCAGGAAGACGTTGTTTCTCGCCATCGCCGGCATCTCGGCCGCGGGCGCGGTGGGTACGGCGCAGGCGGTGAGCGTCGCCCCGACCCAGTTGGGCCAGGTCCTGATCTATCCGTACTACACGGTCAAGGGCACGGACGCCAACCCGTTCAACACGCTGCTGTCGGTCGTCAACACGACCGGCTTCGACGAAGGCGGTCAAGGTCCGCTTCCGCGAAGGCAAGGGCTCGGCGGAAGTTCTCGACTTCAACTTGTTCCTGTCGCCGTACGACGTGTGGACCGCGGAGCTCGATCCGTCGACCTCGGGCGGCACGAAGATGTTCACCGGCGACACGTCCTGCACGATCCCGAAGATTCCCGCGACGGGCGTCGAGTTCCGTAACGGCAAGTACGTCGGCGACAAAGTACGAGCGACAACTCGCTGACCCGTCTGCGCGAAGGCTATTTCGAGATCATCGAAATGGGCACGTACGCGGCGGATCACACGATCGCCGTCAACTCGAAGCACACGTCGGCCGGCGTGCCGGCGGATTGCACGAAGGTGACCGACTCGGCCGCTGCGACGGGCATCCAGGCAGCCGACGCGGCGGCCTGTCCGGCACGGTGTCGCTGGTGAGCCGACCAAGGGCTTCAACGC
Organism: uncultured beta proteobacterium; assembly: GCA_963832705.1. GTDB lineage: Bacteria > Pseudomonadota > Gammaproteobacteria > Burkholderiales > Casimicrobiaceae > CAIWHR01. Next base: position 224,703 of record CAWHVP010000017.1, read on the forward strand.
CGCGACGAACGCCGTTGCGCTGGCCGACTTCACGCAGATCGGCACGTACTACACGACCGGCGACGACCTGCCGACGCTCGACGACGGCGGACACGTGGAGCGTCACGGTCACCGACAACAGCACGCGTTGGTGGGGTGGCTGGACGACCGGCATCGACGCCGTTTCCGCGGCGCTGATGAAGGCCTCGGTCATCAACGAATACGTGCTCGACACGGCGACCGCGTCGGCGACCGACTGGGTCGTCACGTTCCCGACCAAGTGGGCCTACGTCGACAACAAGGGCACGTGCCGCGTCGGCGCCGTTCCAGAGCGGCTCCGTCGTCGACCGGTTCGTGCGACGACATCGTGATGACGTACTGGAGCCGTGAAGAGCAGCAGGTGACGCCGAGCGGTTCCGACTTCTCGCCGAAGCCCACGACGCCTGGCATCTCGATCTGCTGGGAAGCCAACGTCGTCAGCTTCAACGGCAAGAACATCTTCGGCTCGTCGAACACGCTGTCGTTCCCGGTCATCTTCCAGAACGGCTGGGCGCGCATCGACTTCAACGGCCCAAGCGCTGCCAAGATGTCGACGACGACGCGCGGCGAAGGCCACGTTCGACCTGCAGGGCGTGACGCACGTACCGTCCTCGGCGACGTATCGTGGCCTGCCGGCGATCGGCTTCGCGGTGCAGACGTTCAACCCGGGCACCAACGCCTACGCGGGCACGTTCACGCACGCGTACACCGAGAAGATCACCGGCAACAGTACTAGTAACCGAAGCACGATGTCCCTCGCGGGCATCGTGCAAGGGGCCACCCTCCGGGGTGGCCCCTTTTTTTTGCGCAGGCGGAACCTTTCCCATCCCGCCGGTCTACGTGCGTGCCCGCGGGAGACGGATCGGGTGCATTGCCGGCGGATGCGTGCCGCCCCCTCCCGCAGACCCCACCGTGGCGACCGGGCCGGTGGGGCGCACGTCCGGCGCCCAGGCGGCGAGTCATGACAGGATCATATCTCTTGCTTTTTTCTCCCACCGTGCGCATAATTTAAGTCGGACCGACTGTAGCTGCGTACCTCCGCGTTGGCGCAGCGACGAATCCGAAGACAGGACAATCGACCATGATCCGCTCCATGAAGATGTTCCGCCTGGTGCTTGCTGCAGCGGCGTTGCCGTTCGCCTTCATCCTGGCTCCCGCCGCCGTCGCGGCCACGGTCACGATCACCGACGACAACTGCCCCAGCTTCACGTTCGACGCGAACAACCAGAAGCTAACCTGCGACAGTGGAAGCCCGCCGCCCGCGGGCGCTCCCACCGGATGCACGCTGACCGCGTCGCCTTCCTCCTTGCAGGCCGGCGGCGGCACGGTCGCCCTCACCGCGAGTCGCAAGCGGGGAGTCCGACCGAGTTACAGTTGGACCGGCCAGCACTGCCGTGACCAACTTCTCCACGGTCAGACCAGTCGGCACGCAAGCGCCCGTAGGGTCAGCAGCACCACGACGTTCTCCGTGATCGCCACCAACGCACGGGAGCTCGAGCCCGCAATACGCGTACGGCGACGGTCGCAGCCCAGCCACCGCCGCCGCCGGTGGGCGCGATTTCCTGCTCGGGCTTCAACACGCACGAAGGTCATCGACGCGATGTTCCCGGCCAATGGCGGCGCGTCCACTCGCCTCTACACTTACAACAACATCTTCTCGTCCGGCGGTCCCGGCTGGGGTGCGCGGGACGCGATCGTCGTCCGGTTCACCGCGCCTGCGGCAGGGGACGCGTACATGTCCATCGCAATGACCGCGACCGGCGGGCAGGTCAGCGCGGACGATGAACCTGTCGTCCAATTCCTGCGAGTTCACGAAGGTGGCGCGAAGCAGCGCCTACTACCTCGAGTCCGAATTCGCTGTCGATGGCCTTCTCCAGCGGGCCGTCGCAGTATGTCAGGTACGTGCTGAACAAGGGCCAGACCTACTACCTCAACATGGCCAACCTGGACGGCGGCAACTGGAGTTGTCCGGACTCGACCTGCGACGCGGTGATCCTGATTCAGAATCCAAATCCCTGACCCAGGCTTCTTCCGTGTTCAACAGCCCCGCCTCGTGGCGGGGCTTGTTTTTGTACAGAGGCCCCCGTGATCGCCTATCGCCGCGCAGTGCAGCGCACCCGTGACAACGCCCGCCGGGCCGGGCTGGTCGTCGCCGCAATGGCATCCCTTGCCGGCCCCCCCGCGTTCGCCGCAGAACCGGGGCCATGGCTGGCGCAGTCGCGCCGCGGGCAGATCGGCATGGCGGACTACGACGCCGAGATGGCCAAGCTCCCGGCCGACGCGCGTGCGCAGTTCTCGGCCGATCTGGGCCGGCTGGTCCAGCTGCTCAACAACCTCTTCCTCAACCGGGCCGTCGCCTCGATCGCCCGCGACGAGGGCCTCGATCGCGATCCGATGATCGCGCTGCAGATCGAGCATCAGACCGAGCGCCTGCTGACGCAGGCGTACATCGAAAAGCTGGACCGGACGACCGGCGAGGCGTTCGACCGCGACTCCGGAGAAGTACGCGGCGCGGGCGCGCGAGCTCTACGTGACGCAGGCGCGATCGCTTTCGCCTGCCGGAGCGCGTTCGCGTCTCGCGGATCCTGGTCCGCGTCCGGCCCGACCGGGGCGAAGTCGGCGCCCGGGAGACGGGCCGAGGAGCTGCGGGCGAAAGCCGCCGCCGGCGAGGACTTCGCCATGCTCGCGCGCGCGTTCTCCGACGAGCCGCCGGCGAAGGACACGGGCGGCAACCTCGGATTCATCGCCGCCGCAAACGTCGACCCGGCATTCGCGGCGGCTGCCTTTGCGCTCAAGGAACCCGGCGAGGTGAGCCCGGTGGTCAAGACCGCGGCCGGGTACGAGGTCATCAAGTTCCACGAGCGCCGCGCGGCGGGACTGCAGCCTTTCGACGAGGCGCGTCCCGAGATCCTCGCCGACATCCGCAAGGCGCACATCGAGGAAACCCGCGCCGCCTTCCAGCGTTCGATGTTCACCGACCCGCCGGTCAGCCTCAACGAGCCGGCGATCGAGAAGATCAACAAGGAAGCCCGCAGCACGGCCAAGCCGATCGGAGACTCCCGGCCCGCGAATCGCTGATCGCGTGAGCGGCTCCGCCCGTCGCGGGCGCGCCCTCCGTCCAAGGCACAGGCCCGTGCGGCACCTGCGCACCCACACCGCGATGACCGACGTCCTGCCGGCGGCCGGAAGCACGGCGCCCGCCTCATCCCCCCGCGCCAGCATGCGCCGCAATCGCGCGCTGTTCTCCAATTTCTACCGGCGCGAGCTGGTGACGCGCTACCTCGGCAGCGCCACCGGGCTCGCGTGGGCGCTGCTGCATCCGCTGGCGCTGCTCGGCGTCTACTACTTCGTCTTCACGCAGGTGTTCCGTGCGACCGGGTACCACGGGCGGAGCTTCGTGCTGTTCGTCGCCGTCGCGCTGTGGCCCTGGCTTGCCGCGCAGGAGGGGCTGCAGCGCGCCACCGTCGGCCTCGCCGGGTACGCGGGGCTGATCCGGAAGGTCGCGTTCCCGCACGAGCTCGTCGTCTACGCCTCGGTGGCGGCGACGCTGACGCTGCAGTTCGCGGGCTACCTCGCGGTGCTGGCCGTGCTGGCGCTCTTCGGCGAGGGCGTGCATTTCGAGGGCCTGCTGCTCGCGATCCCGCTGTGGATGGTGATGGCGATCGCGGTGACGGGCATCGCGCTGCTGCTCGCCGCGCTGCAGGTCTTCATCAAGGACGTCGAGCACGTGCTGATGCCGGTGCTGATGATCCTGATGTACCTGACGCCGATCCTCTACCCGATGACGCTCGTGCCGGCCCACCTGCAGTCGTGGGTCTCGGCCAACCCGTTCAGCTGGCTGGTCGAGCGGATGCGCGACAGCCTGCTCGACGGCAGCCTCGCGCTGCAGTGGGGCGATGCGGTCGCGCTCGTCGTCGCGCTGGCGCTGTTCGCGGGCGGGCGCTGGGTGTTCCGCCGCCTGTCCCGTCACTTCGAGGACTTCGTGTGAGCGCGACGGGCCGCCCCGAGCGCGAACTGCTCCCTCTCGGAGGGACGGCGCGCAGCGCCAAGGGTGCAAGTGAGCGTCGCGCGAGAGGCCCCATGACGCCGCTGCTCTCGCTCGACGGCGTCGGCAAGGACTACGCCAAGGTCGAGACGCACGGCGGTCGCCTGCGCCTCGTCTGGGACCTGCTGCGCGGCCACGGCGCGGCGCACGTCTTCCGCGCGCTCGACGGCGTGAGCTTCGACATGCAGCGCGGCGCGTCGGTCGGGGTCATCGGCGAGAACGGCGCCGGCAAGTCGACGCTGCTGAAGATCGTCGCCGGCGTCATCCAGCCCACGCGCGGCAGGGTCGCCGTCAACGGTCGCGTCGGGGCGCTGCTCGAGCTCGGCTCGGGCTTCCACCCGGAGTACACGGGCCTCGCGAACATCGACCTCGCCGCCGCGCTGCTCGGCCTCACGCCTTCGGAGATCGCCGCCAAGCGCGACGAGATCATCGACTTCGCCGACATCGGCGACCACATCAACGAGCCGATCAAGCACTACTCGTCCGGCATGGTCGTGCGGCTCGGATTCGCGGTGGCGACCGCGCTGCGTCCCGACGTGCTGATCACCGACGAGGTGCTCGCGGTCGGCGACGAATCGTTCCAGAAGAAGTGCATCGCCTGGATGGAGCGCTTCCTCGCCGAGGACGGGACGCTGCTGCTGTGCTCGCACAGCATGTACCACATCCAGAAGCTCTGCCGGCACGCGCTCTGGCTGCGCGACGGCCGCACCGTGCGCTTCGGCCCGGCGAACGAGGTCACGCAGGCCTACCTCGCGTACCACGAGGAGAAGAGCGCGCACGAGAAGCAGCCGATGCCCGCGCAGGCGGCCGAGGCCGCGGGCGTCTACGCGATCCAGTCGCTGGACATGGTACCCGAGGGCAGCATCGCGCAGGGCGGCGATCTCACGATCCGCGGGACCGTCTACTCGCCCGACGGGCGTCCGCCCGCGGTGCTGATCGGCATCGTCCGCGCCGACGGCACGCCGGTCTACGGCGTCGCGACCGACATGGACGGCATCGTGCTGCGCCCGCTGCCCGACAAGCTGTTCGGGTTCTCGCTGACGCTGCTCCGGCTGCCGCTCCTTCCCGGCAAGTACTTCGTGCGCGCGCACGCGCTCGATCCCGAGGCCGCGCGCCTGTTCGACCACGTCGAGCGCTCCCTCTTCGTCACCGGCGAGACCCGCGAGCTCGGCTTCGTGCACCTGCCGCATCGCTGGAACGAGGAATGACCGGACCCCCGGGGTCCGATCGCGACGATCGCCCGGTGCCGCAGCAGGACGCCGAGGCCGCGGACGCGAAGTTCCGGCAGGCGCTCGCATTCCAGCAGCGCGGCGACACGGCGGAGGCGGAACGGCTGTACCGCGAGGTGCTCGCAGCCAGTCCGGCGCACGTCGACGCGCTGCACATGCTCGGCGTCGTGCAGTACCAGCAGGGTCGTCCGGACGCGGCGCGGGAGCTGATCGGCCGGGCCGTCGCGGCGGCGCCCGGATACGCGGCCGCGCACGTCAATCTCGGTCTTGCGCTGAAGCAGCTGGGACGGATCGAGGAGGCGCTCGCGAGCTTCGATCGCGCGCTGGCGCTCGCTCCCGACTCGCCCGGCGCGCTCGTCAACCGCGGCAACGTGCTGCAGGACCTGATGCGGCCGGCGGAAGCCGTCGCGAGCTACGACCGCGCGCTCGCGCTGCGGCCCGAATCCGTCGAGGCGCATTACAACCGGGGCAACGCGCTCCTCGACCTCGAACGCCTCGAGAGGCGCTCGCGAGCTACGACCGCGCACTGCAGCTGCGGCCCGACCAGGCGCAGGTGCTGTCGAACCGCGGCACCGTGCTGCAGGCGCTGCGGCGGCACGAGGACGCGGCGCGGACGTTCGAACGGCTGCTCGCCGTCGCGCCCGGGCATCCGTTCACCCGGGGCCGCCTCCTGCACGCGCGCATGCATTGCTGCGACTGGACGGACTACGCGACCACGACCACCGCCATCGCCGCGGACATTCGCGCCGGCAGGCCCGTGGCGGAGCCCTTCGGCTACCAGGGCGTCTCGGAATCGGAGCAGGATCTCCTCGCCTGCGCCCGCATCTTCGCCGCGCAGCGCCATCCGGCCGTGGCGCCGCCGCTGTGGCAGGGCGGGCGCCGCGACCCCGCGCGCATCCGCATCGGCTACCTGTCGGGCGAGTTCCGCCAGCAGGCGACGTCGATCCTGATGGTCGAGCTGTTCGAGCGGCACGACCGCGACCGCTTCGAGCTCAACGCTTCGACAACGGGCCGGACGACGGGAGCGAGATCCGCGCGCGCGGATCGAAGCGGCGTTCGACGGGATCGTCGACGTCACGCGCGCTGACCGACGCGACGCGGCCGCCGCGATGCGCGACCGGGGCATCGACATCCTCGTCGACCTGAACGGCTACTTCGGCCGCGCCCGGCCGGGATACTCGCGCTATCGCCCTGCCCGGTCCAGGTCAACTATCTCGGCTTCCCCGGCACGCTCGGCGCCCCTACGTCGACTACATCGTCGCCGACGCGCACGTGATTCCGCCCGGGCACGAGGCCTTCTACACCGAGAAGGTCGTGCGCCTGCCCGACACCTACCAGGCCAACGACCGCGCACGCGCGGATCGCGGAGCGGACGCCCGCCCGCGCCGAGGCCGGCCTGCCGGAGGCGGGCTTCGTCTTCTGCTGCTTCAACAACAACTACAAGATCACGCCGGCGATGTTCGACGTCTGGATGCGCCTGCTGCGCGCAGGTCGGGGCAGCGTGCTGTGGCTGCTGGAGCGACAACGCGGCCGCGGTCGGCAACCTGCGGCGCGAGGCCGAGCGGCGCGGCATCGCCGCCGACGGCTGGTGTTCGCGCCGCGCGCGCCGAGCCGGACGAGCATCTCGCGCGCCACCGGCTGGCGGACCTCTTCCTCGACACCCTGCCGTACAACGCGCACACGACGGCGAGCGACGCGCTCTGGGCGGGGCTGCCGCTGCTGACCTGCGTCGGCAGCACCTTTCCCGGCCGCGTCGCGGCGAGCCTGCTCGACGCGGTCGGCCTGCCCGAGCTCGTCACGCGCAGCCTCGCGGACTACGAAGCGCTGGCGCTCGATCTCGCGCGCTCGCCGCGGAAGCTCGCGGCGATCCGGCGCGACGCTCGCGCGCAACCGCGCTTCGTGCCCGCTGTTCGACAGCGAGCGGTTTCGCCGCCATCTCGAGGCGGCTACGTGACGATGTGGGAACGGCAGCGGCGGGGCGAGCCGCCGGCGGCGTTCGACGTGCCGCCGATCGGCTGAGCCTCAGCGCGGCGGCGCGCGCGGCGAGGCGCGCGACGTGCAGGCGGCGAGCGCGATGACGCTCGCGGCGAACATCCAGCCCGAATAACGCAGCTCGGCGCTGGGAGCGGCGAGGGTGAGCGGCAGGACCAGCAGCAGGCCGCTGCCGGCGACCGACAGCGCGATCCTGCCCGCCGGCGTTTCCCGGCGCAGCCACCCCCAGGCGGCGGCGCCGGCCGCGAGCGCGAGATACAGGGCGGGCATGAACACCAGCCAGCCGCGCGACTTCCGCACGTACGTCGCCAGGGTGTCGCGCAGGCTCCACAGCGCCGGCGGCGGCGGCGGGTTGTCCTTGTAGGCGACGACCGCCGGCGTGAAGAACAGTCCCTCGAGATTGCTGCGGTAGCGGCCGAACAGGTGCGACGTCACGTCCCACCGGTGCTGCGCATAGGCAAGCGGATGCCCGGCGACCGTCCGCAGCCAGGCGTCGCGCAGCCGCGCCAGCTCCTCGTCGCTGTAGCGCTCCTCGTCCAGGCCGTGCCGCACGTGCTGGGTTTCGCTGAAGATCGGCACGTTGACGAGCGGCGTGTAGTCGCGGCGCAGCGCGTCCAGCGTGAGGCCGGGGCTGCGCGCGAATTCCGGCACCAGCATCGTGCCGCGTCCTGACCGACATCGCGGCCAGGTCCCACAGCGCGACCAGCGTCCACGTCGAGACGCGCTCCTCGTCATCCGGTGGTCGAGCACGCGGCCGAAGGCGAACGAGCCGGCGACGATCGCCACGGCGACGACGGCGACGGCGACGCGGCTGCGCGACGACGCCGGCTGGCCGCGACGCGGACGCCAGGCATCGAGCGCGGCCGTCGACCACAGCGCGGCGAGCGGAACGATCGCGAACAGCGCGTTGTAGCGAACCACGCCGGCGTAGGCGATGACCGGCAGCGCCAGCGCGAGGGCGAGCGGCCGGCGGGCGAGCGCGCCCGTCACCGTCAGGCCGAACGCCAGCGTCATCGCCGCGATGAGGCTGACGTCGGTCCACACGTGGCCCATGATGACGAACGTCGGCGGCAGGAAGCCGGCGACGAGCAGGAAGGCGATGCGCGGCAGGCTGCCCTGCCAGAACTGCAGCGCCAGCAGCACGAGGCCGGTCCAGTAGGCGGCGAAGTGCAGCGTGAGCATCGCCGCGGGCGAGGGCCACAGCGCGTCGACGATCCGCCAGAGCGCGATCATCGCCACCGGCGACTGGTTGGAGACCTGGCCGGTGCGGACCTGCCAGTACTGGTAGGCCGAGTCGAACGACAGGTAGCCGGGGAAATACAGGCAGACGCTGAAGGCGACGCCGGCGATGCCGACGAGAATCGTCGGCACGCTGCCGGCGCGCATCGCCCGCCGAGCCGCTCACCGCGGCACCCCGGCGGCGATGCGCGCGCGCTCCGCGGCCGCGCGCGCGGTCTTGAGGCTGGCGGGAAGGGTCATCGTCCGGTGGCGGCGGTGCATCGGAGGGCCGGCGCCGGCCCGACCGCTATCTTACCGTGCAGCGACGTCCGCCCGCGGGCGGGGGTCGCGCACGATCGGGTAGAATCGGCGCCATGCTGGCGGTCGTGATACCGGTCTACAACGCGCCGGCGGACGTTGCCCGCTGCGTGGCCAGCGTGCTCGCGCACTCGACCGGCGACTACGAGCTCCTGCTGATCGACGACGCGTCGCCCGACCCGGCGATCGCGGCTCTGTTCGCCGAGCTCGCCGGGCGCCGCCTCCCGCACGTCCGCCTGCTGCGCGAACGAATCCAACCTCGGGTTCACGGCGACGGCCAACCGCGGGCTGCGGCATCGCGCGCGACGACGTCGTGCTGCTCAATTCCGACACCATCGTCACCGCGGGCTGGCTCGACGCGCTGCGCCGCTGCGCCGCCGCCGATCCCCGCATCGGCACGATCACGCCGTTCTCGAACAACGCCGAGATCTGCTCGTTCCCGCGATTCTGCGTGAACAACGCCTGGCCGGAGGATGCCGATCCCGAGCCGACGCGCGCGGCGCTCGCGCGTGCCGCGGTACCGACGTATCCCGAGCTTCCGACAGGCGTGGGCTTCTGCTTCTGCGTCCGGCGCGCGCTGATCGACGCGATCGGCGTCTTCGATCCGGCGTTCGGCACGGCTACGGCGAGGAGAACGACTTCTGCATGCGCGCCGTGCAGGCGGGCTTTCGCAACGTGCTCTGCGACGACGCGTTCGTCGTGCACCTGGGCGAGCGTTCGTTCCAGGGCGCAAGGCGGAAGTGGGCGCAGCGCAACATGCGCATCCTGCTCGAGCGCCATCCCGAGCTATCTCGACCTCGTCCACGCCTACATCGCCGCCGATCCGCTGCGGCCGATCCGCGCCGCGGCGCTCGCGCAGCAGCGGGCGATGCGCCGATCCCGGCGCGCGGGGTGCTGCACGTCATCCACGGCCACGGCGGCGGCACCGAGCACCACGCGCGCGCGCTGATCGCCGCGTCGCGCGGACGCTTCCGCCACTACCTCGCCATCGCGGTCGGCGACGCTGGCAGCGTCGAGGAGCACCTGGACGACGGCGGCATGCGCAGCTTCGCTTCACGCGCGGCCCCGGCGAGAGCTGGCGCCGATTTCGTCGGCGGGCTGTGCGCGACCTTCGACATCGGTCTCTTCCACCTGCACAACATCTCCGGCTGCCGCGACGGCATCCTTGAGCGCGCTCGCCGCGCTCCAGATTCCGTATGGCTACACGGTGCACGACCTCAACTTCGCGTGCCCGACGATCACGTTCCTCGGCGCCGACGGCATGTATTGCGGCGCCGCAGACCGACGCCGCCGCGTGTGCGGCCGCTGCCTCGCGCGCGCAGCCGGCGTTCGCGCGGCATGGACATCGTCGCGTGGCGGGCGCGGCATCGCGCGCTGCTCGCGGGCGCGGCGTTCCTGATCGCGCCGTCGCAGTGGGTCGCGCAGCACGCTCGCGCGCTACTTTCCCGAGCATGCCGGCCGACGTGATCGCGCTCGGCGCGCCCGGCGTCTGGGCGCGCGACGGCGCCGGCCGACGACGGCGCCGCGCGCCGCGAGCGCCGCGAGCGCTGCCGTGCCCGACGACGACGTGCCGACGGTGGCCGTGCTGGGTGCGATCGGCCCCGACAAGGGCGCGCGGCGGCTGGAGCGGCATGGTCGAGCTCGCGCGCGAGCGCGGCCTGCGCGCTGCGGTTCGTGCTGATCGGCTATCTCGACCGGCTGCAGAAGCCGTGGCAGAGCGACGACGCGGTTTTCACCGTCCACGGCCGCTACGACGCCGCGCGATCTGCCGCGAGCTGCTCGCCCACTATCGCGCGCGGCTGGTGGCGTTTCCGTCGGCCGGGCCCGGAGACGTTCAGCTTCACGCTGTCGGAGGCCTGGGCCGCCGGGCGTGCCGGTGATCGTGCCGCCGATCGGCGCGCTCGCCGAGCGCGTCGCCGGCACCGGCGCCGGCTGGGTGCTGACCGACGACGAGTGGCGCGACGAGGCGCGCGATGCTGCGAGCGCATCGCGGCGCTCGTGGCCCCGGATGCGCGCGCCGACGCTTGCGGCCGCGGGAGCGCGCGCGCGCGCGCTGCCGCAGCAGACGCCCGCGGCGATGGCCGAGCGCACGCTCGCGCTCTACGACGCGGCGCTCGCCAGCGCACGCCGCGCGGGCGGCGCGACCGGTGGCGCCGCTCGCGCCGCGCGCGCGTCCGCGATGCGCTGGGGTACGTGCCTTGGCACGCCGCCGCGCCGCGCCACGGGCCGGCGGCGCCGATCGCGGCCGTCGGCGATCGCGACCGATGAGCGGCGCCGACGGCGGACCGCCGGCTGCACGTCGACGCCGCCGCATCGCCGCGTCGGCCGGCGCCGATGCCGGCGGCACGCCGCCGCGAGGCGTGAGTGCGCAAGGCGTCCGCTGGCACGCCTGGCGCGGCGTGGCGCTGCGCTCGGCAACGCCGTGCCCGGGCGCGTCCTGCGCCGGCTGACGCCCGGCGCGATCCTCGAGGCGTTGAAGGCGCGGCTGTTCTGATGGCTGCAGCGAGACGCCGATTGGTCGCCCGCGGCCGCGCTGCCTGCAGCAGGGCGCGCCCGTCGACGCGATGCTGTGCTTCCGCCAGGCGATCAGGGCGGCGCCGCGGCCTGGCGACGCGACACCGCGATCTGGGCGAAGCGCTGCAGCCTGGGCCACGCCGGGGAGGCGATCGCGCGTCGCGCAGGCACTGGCCGCACGCGCCGGAGCGCCTCGACCCGCTGCTGGCGCTGGCCGAAGCGCTGCTCGCCGCGGCGACGCCGGCGCGGCGCGCGACGCCGCGGCGCGGGCGGTGGCGCTCGCGCCGGATCAACGCCGCCCGCTGGCGCTGGACGCGATCGCGCGGCTGACGCGGACGCCGGCGCCGGTGCGGCGCGGCGACACCGGCGCGCTGGCGGCGATCGCCGCCGTGCTCGAGCGCGAGCCGACGCTGCTCGCCACGCCGGCGTCGCCGGCCCGCTCGCGCCGCGCGCTCGACGCCGCGCACGACGCGGACCGCGGACGCGCTGCTCGGCGCAGCTCGCGCGGGCGCCGGCGCTCTCGCCGCGGGGCCGGCGCTGCTGCTGGCGCTGGCGTCGAGCACGCGGCGACCGTTGGCCCGCCGCAGCCGCCCCGCCGCGCTCGCGCTCGGCGGCGAGCGACGCGAATACGCGCCCGACGAGCACGATGCACTGCGCCGGATCGCGCTCGCGGCGACAGTGCGCAGGCCGCGGAAGCCGCGGCGCCTGCGCGCGCGCTACGCCGCGCTGTGCGCCGCGTGCGTTCGCGGCGCCCTGTCCCGCTGCCGTGGCCGCGGCGATGCGCCGGCGAACGGCTGCGCGTGGTCGCGCTGGTCGGGACCGGCGGCGACGCGCGGTCGCGGACGCCATCGCGGCGCTGGCGGCGCTGCCGCGAGGCCTCGTTCGACGTCGCGCTGGCGCCGTCGGTCCGGCGCCGCGACGCCCCGGCCGGTGGCGTCATCCCGCAGCGTGCCGTCGCCGGCGCGCTGGCCGTGCCGGGCGATGCCGGCCGGCGGCGCGGCGGATCGCGGCGCCGCGATCCGGACGTCGCTGGTGGATCTCGGCGGGGCTCGCGGCCGCCGTCGGGCCGCTGCTCGCGCAGCGTCCCGCGCGCGACACGTCGTCGACGCTCGGACGCGCGCGCCGACGGCGTCGCCGCCGCTGGTCGATCGCGTGCGTCGCCGATCGCCGGCGACTCGTCGCCGGCGCTGCGCCGGACGCGCGCGCGCACGCTGCCGCCGCGCGCCGGCTGCCCGATCCCGCGGCGATGGACGCGCTGTGGGAGCAGGCGCCGTGCGGGCGCACCAGCACGGCGACCGCGCCGCGGCGCGCGCGGCTACGATCGCGTGCTGGAGCTGCAGCCCGGTTTCGCGCCGGCGCACCATCTGCGCGGCGTGCTCGCGCGCGACGACGGCGACTGGCCGCCGCGCGCGCGCGATTTCGCCGCCGCGTTGCCGTCGCGCCCGGCGTACGTCGATGCGCGGGTCGCCGCGGCGCACGCCGCGCTCGACGCGCACGACGCCGGCGGCCGCGGTCGCGCTGTGCGCGGACGGGCTCGACCTCGACCCGCGACGCCGTGGCGCTGTTGCGCACGCTGGGGTCTCGCCGCAGCTGGACGCGGCACGACGGCGCGGCGCGCGGCGCACTGTTCGAGCGCGCGCTGGCGCTCGACCCGACCGACGGCCGAAACCCACTACAACCACGGCGTCGCGCTGCAGATGCAGCGCGGCGCCGCCGACGCGGCCCGCGCCTACCAGCGCGCGCTCGCGTTGCAGCCGGACCTCGCCGCCGCCGAATTCAATCTCGGCGTGCTGTTCCAGGAGCAGGGCGCGACCGACGCCGCGATCGCCGCGTACGCGGCGGTGCTGCGCGCGGATCCGCGGCACGTCGCCGCGTACAAGAACCTCGGCGAGGTGCTGTTCGCGGCCGGGCCGGCTCGACGAGTGGTTCGCCAATTTCCGCAGCGCTTCGAGGCGAACTGCCCGGACGCGCTGCGCGCTCGCGGTGCAGGCGCTCGAGGTGCTGCCAGCACCGCGGCGACTTCGCGACGCTCGACCGCTATCTCGACGGCCTGCGGCGCGAGCACTACCGCGCCGGCGACGAGGTCGAGCTGTGCGACTGCCTCGAGCAGCTGCTCTACCTGCTGCTGTTCTTCGACGTCGAGCCGGAGTCTGTCCTCCGCTTCGCGCAGACCTACGACGCGACGGCGCAGCATGTCACGGCGAGCCGCTGCCGCGCGCCGCGGCGCGCCGGCCCGGGCGGATCCGCGTCGGCTACCTGTCGGCCGACCTGCGCAACCACGTGATGGGCAAGATGATGTGGCAGGCGATCCGGCATCACGACCGCGCGCGGTTCGCGCTGCATCTTCTATTCGCTGTCGGGCGAGCGCGACGAGTGGACCGACGCGCTTCCGCGGCATCGCCGACCGCTTCGAGGTGGTCGCGCGACCTGTCGCGAGCGCGCCGCGGCGCAGCGCATCGCCGCCGACGACCTCGACCTCCTCGTCGACCTGTCGACGCACACCAAGGGCGCGAAGCCGGGCATCCTCGCGCTGAAGCCCGCGCGCGTGCAGGTCACCCACGTCGCGAGCGCCGGCACGGTCGGCCTGTCGGCGATCGACTTCAAGCTCACCGACCGCTATGCCGACGTCGCCGGAGAACCAGGCGCACCAGCTCGAGACGCTGCTGCCGATGGACGGCTGCGTCTATCCGTTCCGGCACGTCGCGCCGGCGCGGGGCGCACCCGTTCCAGCCGCGCGCGCCTCGGCATTCGCCGCCGACGCGGTGCTGATCGGCGCGTTCGTCACGCCGCTGAAGCTGTCGCGGCGCTGCCTCGCGCTGTGGCGCGAGGTGCTCGAGCGCGTGCCGCGCGCGCGGCTCGTGTTCTCGCCGGCGAATCCGGCGTACGCGGGCTCGTACATGCGCCTCGCCGCCGCGGCCGGCATCGCGGCGGACCGGCTCGTGTTCCTGCCGCAGGGGCGCGACGACGCGGAGAACCAGGCGCGCTACGCGCTGATCGATTTCGTGCTCGACCCGATGCCGTACGGCGGCGTCAACGGCACGCTGGAGGCGCTCGACATGGGCGTGCCGGTCGTCACGCTGGTCGGGCAGGCGCCACGCCGAGCGCACGTCGTACTCGATCCTCGCCAACCTCGGCGTGCACGCAGACGATCGCCGAGGGCGGCGCGCGAGTATGTGGACATCGCCGTCCGGCTCGCCGACCGACCCGGCGTTCATGCGCGACGTGCGCGCGGCGATCCGGCCGGACTCGCCGGCTCGACGCTGGCCGATGCCGTCGGCCACACGCGCAACCTCGAGGCGGCCTATTGCGAGGCGCTGGCGCTGCGCGCGCCCGAGGCGCTGGCCGACGCCGAGCCCGCGGCCGGCTGATTCCGCGCCGGCACTACCGGACGGGCACTGTCGGCGCCGTTCGGCGACCATCGCTGCGAGCGCCTGTCGCATCTCGTCGATCGGCGCGGCCCACTGCCCGTGCTGCTTCTGGCGGAAGAGGCGCGCGGTCGGATACCACGGGCTGTCGGTGCGATCGAGCTGCCAGCGCCAGTCCGGCGAGAACGGCAGCAGCACCCACACCGGGCGCGCCAGCGCGCCGGCGAGGTGCGCGTGGCTGGTGTCGACGCTGATGACGAGGTCGAGCGCGTCGACCAGTGCGGCCTTGCGGTCGAAATCCCGCCGCGCGTCGAGCAGCGCCATGGCCCGCGCCGCCGGGACGCCCGGCAGCTGGTCCTCGCCGTCGTCGCGCTGCAGCGAGAAGA
>CAWHVP010000018.1:0-200541 GCA_963832705.1 uncultured beta proteobacterium
GCTCTATGTCCTGCTGCTTCGACTCATCGTATTGCTAACGCCCGCCCGTTTCTCGTTACCCCGTCCCCTCGCTCGACGAACTGCCCGAGGACGTCCGCGCGCGCATCCTCGAGGTGCAGGAGAAGTCGGGCTTCGTGCCCAACGTGTTCCTCGTGCTCGCGCGCCGGCCCGCCGAGTTCCGCGCGTTCTTCGCCTACCACGACGCGCTGATGGTGCAAGCGAGGGCGGCCTCACCAAGGCCGAGCGCGAGATGATCGTCGTGGCGACGTCCGGCGCCAACGACTGCCTGTATTGCGTGGTCGCCCACGGCGCGATCCTGCGCATCTACGCCAAGAACCCGCACATCGCCGACCAGGTCGCCATCAACTACCGCGAAGGCCGACATCACGCCGCGCCAGCAGGCGATGCTCGCGTTCGCGCTCAAGGTGGCGCGCGACGCGACGAGATCGGCGACGACGACTTCGCCGCGCTGCGCGCGCACGGCTTCACCGACGAGGACGCCTGGGACATCGGCGGCATCGCGGCGTTCTTCTGCGCTGTCGAACCGGATGGCGGAGGTCATCGGCCTGCGGCCGAACGACGAGTTCTATCTGCTGGGGCGCGCTGCCGAAAGCGAGCAGAAGGGCGTGACCGCTGCGCGACCCGGGCGCTTCGCCCGGAGCTACCGCCGTTCCCGGCAGACGGTCGGACGGCTAGCCCGGCTTAATGAATCCGCGCAGCCGGCTAACCACGCCGTACTTCCTGAACCACGCCAGCATCCGCTTCCAGCCGTCTTCCGCGTCGGCCTTGCGGTAGTTGTCCGGACGGAAATCGGCGTGGAAGCCGTGCCCGGCTTCGGGATAGATGACCAGTTCCGCCGGCGTGCCGGCCGCCTTCAGCGCGGCGAAGAACTTCTCGACCTGGTCCACCGGGACGCCGGCGTCCTTGCGCGCCGTAGAGGCCGAGCACCGGGACCTTGATCTCGCCCACGCGGTCCATCGCCGTGCGCGGCGTGAACTCGTTCGGGCTGCGCCCCCGACCGGGCCGTACCACGCGACGGCCGCCTTGAGCTTCGGATTGGCGGCCGCGTAGACGAGCGTCGTGCGCCCGCCGCGGCAGAAGCCGGTGATCGCCATCCGCGTCGGGTCGCCCTTGCAGCTCGCCTGCGCGAACGCGACGGTCGCGTCGTAGTCGCCGACGAGCTCGGTGTCGAACTTGCGTGTTCACGATCGGCATGATCTCGGCCATGGCTGGTGATCTTCGTGAGATCGGCCTTGCGCGAGTAGAGATCGGGGACGATCGCGTAGTAGCCCTCCTTGGCGAGCCGCCGGCAGATGTCCTTGATGTAATGGTTGAGGCCGAAGATCTCGGCGGCGACCAATACGACCGGAAACGGCCCGTCGGTCGCGGCATCGCCCGATAGCCGCGGATGCTGGCCGTCCTCGACCGGGATCGCGACGTCGCTGGCGTAGATTCCGTTGGTGTCGGTCGTGATGAGCTGTGCCGACGCCGGCGACGACAGCGCCAGCGCGGCGCTGGCGCCCAGCGCCGTCCAGAGGAAATCGCGGCGGTCGAAATCCTTCTCGGGCAGGATGCCCTGGATATCCTGCTCGAGGTCATGCATCGTTCTCACTCGTTTGGGGCCGCTGCGGGCGGTCATCGATGCGTGCAATATTGCGCCGTGCGAATATTACGTATCTGAGCCCCAGCGCCCTCGTAGACCACCTGGCCGCCGACCAGCGTCGCGCGCACGGGCCCGGAACTTCCAGCCCGAGGAACGGCGTGTTCTTGCCCTGGCTCTTCAGCGCCTTCGGCTCGACCCGCCAGTGCGCGGTCGCGGGTCGAAGACGCAGACATCGGCCGTGCGCCCGACCGCGAGGTGCCCGGCGTCGACGCCCGAGGATCGCGCCGGCGTCGCGGTGACCCGCGCCAGCGCGTCGGCAGCGCGAACGCTGTCCTTCGGCCGCCCATTTCAGCGTCAGCGGCAGCAGCAGTTCGAGGCCGGTGGCGCCGGGCTCGGCTTCGCCGAACGGCAGCTGCTTGTCGTCGTCGTCGACCGGCGTGTGGTCGGAGCACACGGCGTCGATGGTGCCGTCGGCGAGGCCCGCGCGCAGCGCGGCGCGGTCGCGCGTGCCGCGCAGCGGCGGCACCAGGTGGCAGTGCGCATCGAACTAGCCGATGTCGAGGTCGCACAGATGCAGGTGATGGATGCCGACATCGCAGGTGACCGGCAGGCCGTCCTGCCTTCGCGGCGCGGATCATCTCGACGCCGGCCGCGGTGGACAGGCGGCAGAGGTGCACGCGCGACGCCGGTCTCGCGCACCAGCGCGAGGATCGTCGCCAGCGCGATGGTCTCGGCCGACGGACGGGATCGCCGGCGAGGCCGAGGCGCGTGGCGACCTCGCCGTCGTGCGCGACGCCGCCGCTGCGCGAGGGCGCGGTCCTGCGGGCGCAGCCAGACGCGGTAGCCGAAGGTCGCCGCGTACTGCATCGCGCGCCAGCAGCACCTGCGTGTCGGCGAGCGGCGCGTCGGCCTGCGAGAACGCGACGCAGCCGGCCTCGGCGAGCTCGGCCATCTCGGTCAGCGCCTCGCCCTGCGAGGCCACAGTCAGCGCGCCGACCGGATAGACGCGCGCCTGGTTGAGCGATCGCGCGCGGTGCTTCAGCATCTCCACCAGCCCCGGCTCGTCCAGCGGCGGATCGGTGTCCGGCGGGCAGGCGAGGCTGGTCACGCCGCCCGCGACCGCCGCATCCATCTCCGATTCCAGCGTCGCCTTGTATTCGAAGCCCGGCTCGCGCAGGCGCGCCGACAGGTCGATCAGGCCCGGGCGCGACGACCAGGCCCGTGGCGTCGATCGTCCGGTTCGGCGTTGCAGCCGTCGCGGCGCCGCGCCGATCGCCGCGACCTTGCCCGTCCGCGACGAAGAGCGTCGCCGGTGCGGTCGATCCCGTGCGCCGGGTCGATCGAGGCGGCCGTTCCTGATCGCGATTCTGTCATCTCAGTTCCCCGCCAGCGATGCTCATCACCGCCATCCGCACCGCGATGCCGAAGGTCACCTGCGGCAGGATCACCGCTGCGCGCGCCGTCGGCGACCGCCGAGTCGATCTCGACGCCGCGGTTCATCGGCCCCGGGTGCATCACGATCGCATCGGGCTTCGCGAGCGCGAGCTTGTCCGGCGGTCAGCCCGTAGTGCTTGAAGAACTCGCTGGCCGAGGGCAGCAGCGCGCCGCTCATGCGCTCGTTCTGCAGCCGCAGCATCACCACCACGTCGCAGCCCTTCAAGCCCGTCGCGCATGTCGTGGTAGACGCGCACGCCGAGCGCCTCGACGCGCGGTGGGCAGCAGCGTCTGCGGCCCGATCACGCGCACTTCCGGCACGCCGAGCGTCGTGAGGCCGTGGATCAGCGAGCGCGCGACGCGCGAGTGCAGCACGTCGCCGACGATCGCGACCGTCAGGCTGCGGAAGTCGTTCTTGTAGTGGCGGATGGTGAACAGGTCGAGCAGCCCCTGCGTCGGGTGCGCGTGGCGGCCGTCGCCGGCGTTGACGACGTGGACGTGCGGCGGCCGGTGCGGTTGAGGTGCGCGCGATGAGGTGCGGCGCGCCGGACTGCGCAGTGGCGCACGACGAACATGTCGGCGTTCATCGCGACGAGGTTGTCGACCGTGTCGAGCAGCGTCTCGCCCTTGGTCGTCGACGACGCGCCGATGTTGAGGTTGATCACGTCGGCCGACAGCCGCTTGGCGGCGATCTCGAACGTCGTGCGGGTGCGGGTCGAGTTCTCGAAGAACAGGTTGAACACCGCCTTGCCGCGCAGCAGCGGCACCTTCTTCACGTCGCGCTCGGCGATCGACGACGAACGGCACCGCGGTGTCGAGGATCCGGAGCGATCACTCGCGCCGGCAGGCCCTCGAGCGTCAGCAGGTGCGTGAGCTCGCCGTTCGGCGTCGAGCTGCGGGTTACGCATCGGCATCGGCGGCGCTCCGGCCGGCTCGACGCCGTCAGCGCGAGGCGGCCGTCCGGCGCGCGCGACAGCACGAGCGACAGGTCGCGGCCGACGGCGAGCCGCGCGCCGGCGTAGGTGGCCTCGATCGGCAGCTCGCGCCCGCCGCGGTCGACCAGCACCGCGAGCTCGATGCGCGTCGGGCCGGCCGTAGTCGAACAGCTCGTTGATCGCCGCGCGCACGCTGCGCCCGGTGTAGAGCACGTCGTCGACGAGCACGATCGTCGCGCCCGTCGACGTCGAACGGCAGCTCGGTGCGCTTGACCTCCGGCTTCAGGCCCGTGCGGTGGAAGTCGTCGCGGTAGAACGAGACGTCGATGTAGCCGACCGGATGGTCGCCGGGGATGCAGCGGCGCGAGGCGGTCGGCGAGCCACGCGCCGCCGGAATGGATGCCGACGAAGCGCGGCGTCGTGCGCGATCGCGCCGCGCATGCGCTCGGCGAGCGCGGCGAGCGGTCTGTTCGGCGTCGGGAAGCATCAGCGGGCGTCGGCGCTCCGGTTGCGGCTCGTCGAACCAGGATTGCAGGATCAGCTGCGCCGCGACTTCGTCGAGCGCCGCGTCGCGCGCGCGGCCGCGCACGCCGGCCTCGCGCCAGCGCCGTCGCCGCGGCGCGCGGTCGTGAAGCGCTCGTCGACGCGCGCCACCGGGAGGCCGAACCGGCCCTCGAGCTGGCGCGCGAAGCGCTCGGCGCGCGCGGTCATCTCGTGCCGCGTGCCGTCGCGCGTCGCAGCGGCCGGCCGACGACCAGCGCGCCCGGCGCCCACTCGGCGACCAGCGCGTCGATCGCCGCAAAGCGCGCGGCGTTGGCCTCGCCGTCGATCGTCGTCAGCGGATGCGCGACGCGCACGAGCGGTGTTGCCGACCGCGACGCCGATCTTGCGCGTGCCGAAATCGAATGCGAGCACCGTCGCGTCGTCGGCCGCGGTGCGGGCTCGTCGCTTGGTCGTCGGATCCAAGCGTCAGGCGTGCCCGACGTCTTCGGACAGCCGCGAGAAGTCGATGCCGAGCAGGCGCATCGCCGCGGGCAGCCGGGCTTCGGCCGGCGTGTCGAACATCACGTCCGGGTCGGCCGCCACGGTGAGCCAGGCGTTCTGCGCGATCTCCTGCTCGAGCTGCCCGGCCGACCATCCCGCATAGCCCAGCGAGACGAGCACGTCGCGCGGGCCTTCGCCGCGGCCGACCGCCTCGAGCACGTCCTTCGACGTGGTGAGGCCGATGTCGTCGCTGACCGCGAGCGTGGACTGCCAGTTGCCGAGCGGCCGGTGCAGCACGAAGCCGCGGTCGACCTGCACCGGTCCGCCGAAATGGACCGGCGCATCGCGCAGTCCGTCGTCGGCGAGCGGCGACGTCGATCTGCTCGAACAGCGCGGAGAGCGTCATGTCGATCGGCTTGTTGACGACGATGCCCGAGCGCGCCGTCCGCGTTGTGCTCGCAGACGTAGGTCAGCGTGTGCGCGAAATTGCGGATCGGCCATGCCCGGCATCGCGATCAGGAAATGGTGCGGTGAAGTTGGCGGAGGGACTGGCCATGCGTCGAATTGTAAACGCCGCGCCCCCCCGGCACAATTCGGCATGCTCTCGACTCCCGCCTCGCGGCCGGACACCGATCTGCATCGCCCGCTTCGTTCGCGCGCCGCTCGCCCTGTTGCTGCTGCCCCGCTCGGCGCCGCGCGGGCGCCGCTCACCGTGATGCACGGCTTCGCCGACTACACCAGCGTCACGCTGTGGATCCAGGCCGAGCGCGGCCGGGCCCGGTCGAGATCGACGTCGGGCCGGAGGCGGGCGGCGACGCGCGCCGGCTCTCGCTCGTGGCCGACGCCGCGCACGACTACGTGGTCACGGCGCGCGTGCCGGGGCTCGCGCCCGGGGCCGGCGTACCGCTACCGGATCGCCGCGCACGGCGAGGTGCGCGAGGGCGTCGTGCGCACGCAGCGCTACTGGGCGCGCGGCGCGAGCCGCGCCGAGTCACGATCGCGATCGGCTCCTGCCACTACCTCGCCGAATCCGCGATCCGGTCTTCCGCGGCGACGGCGGCGACTACCAGATCTTCGACGCGATCGCCGCCAAGAAGCCCGACGTCATGCTCTGGCTCGGCGACAACCTCTACCTGCAGACGCCCGATTTCCTCGATCCGTCGTCGATGGCGGCGCGCTACCGGCAGGCGCGCAGCTTCGCGCCGCTGCAGAAGCTGCTGACGGCGACGGCGCACCTCGCGATCCTGGACGACCACGATTTCGGCCCCAACGACGCCGACGGCTCGTATGTGCTGAAGGGCGAGACGCTGAAGCTCTTCGAGCGCTACTGGCCGAACCCGACGCTACGGCCTGCCCGGCGTTGCCCGGCGCGTTCGGCGTGGGCGCGCGTCGGCGACGTCGAGTTCTTCCTGCTCGACGACCGCACGTACCGCTACCCCGACCGCTATCCCGACGTGGCCGGAGAAGACGATGTTCGGCGCCGCGCAGTTCGAGTGGCTGAAGCAGGCGCTCATCGTCGTCGCGCGCGCGCGATCAAGCTCGTCGCGGCGGGCGGCCAGTTCTGGAACCGCGCCAGCCGCTTCGAGGGCCTGCACCAGTTCCCGCAGGAGCAAAAGCGCCTCGCGCGAGTGGCTCGCTCGCAGCAGCGGATCGACGGCGTGATCTTCCTCTCCGGCGACCGCCACTTCGGCGAGCTCCTGAAGATCGAGCGCGCCGGCGCCTATCCGCTGTACGAGTTCACGTCGTCGCCGCTCACGTCGCGCCCGTGGCCAGGCCCGATGCTGCGGAACGCGAGAATCCGGACGTCGTTCCCGGCACGCTCGTCGGCAAGCGCCAGTTCGGCCTGATTCGCGTCGGCGGCCCGGCAGCGACCGCCGCATCGCGCTCGAGAGCGTACGACAGCGACGGCGCGCGCTGTGGCGGCACGAGATCCGCGCGAACGACCTGCGCTTTCCGCGCGCGCAGGAACGCACCGTGAAGCCGCGCCCGACCGCTCGGCCGCGCGCTCGTCTGGTTCCGGCGCGACCTGCGCGACTTCGACCACGCGGCGCTCGCCGCGGCGCTTGCCGCCGCGCGCGCCGTGCACTGCGCGTTCGTCTTCGACCGCGAGATCCTCGACGCGCTGCCCGCCCGCCGATCGGCGCGTCGAGTTCATCCACGACAGCGTCGCCGAGCTCGCCGCGGCGCTGCGCGCGCGCGGCGGCGGGCTGATCGTCCGCCACGCGCGCGCGCGCGACGGCGATCCCGGAACTCGCCGCGGCGCTCGGCGTCGATGCGGTCTACGCGAACCACGACTACGAGCCCGCCGCGCGGGACCGCGACGCGGCGGTCGCCGCCGCGCTCGCCGGCCGCGGCATCGAATTCCGGACGGTCAAGGACCAGGTGATCTTCGAGCGCGACGAGATCCTGTCGCAGGCGGGCAAGCCGTTCTCGGTGTTCACGCCGTACCGCAACGCGTGGCTGAAGGCGCTGACGCCGGCGCACCTCGCGCCGCCGCGCGTCGACGGGCAGGCCGGCGCGCTCGCGCGCGCCGCCCGCGCGACGCCGACGACGGGTGCCCGTCGCTCGAGGCGATCGGGCTTTCGCCGCGACGAACCTCGCGGCGCTGGGCGTCGTCCCCGGCATGACGGGCGGCGCGGCGCGGTTCGCCGATTTCCGCGACGCGCATCGACCGCTACCGCGACGCGCGCGACTTTCCGGCGGTCAAGGGGCCGTCGTACCTCTCGGTGCACCTGCGCTTCGGCACGGTGTCGATCCGCGAGCTCGCGCGCTTCGCGCACGCACGCTCGCTGGAAGCCGACGGCGACGGGCGCGGCGACGTGGCTCTCCGAGCTCGTCTGGCGCGAGTTCTACGCGCAGATCCTCTGGCACCACCCGCACGTCGTCGCCGCGCGCGTTCAAGCCGCGAGTACGATGCGCTGCGCGTTTCCGAACGATCCGGCGAGGTTCGCCGCGTGGTGCGACGGCCGCACCGGCTACCCGATCGTCGACGCCGCGATGCGGCAGCTCAACACGACGGGCTACATGCACAACCGGCTGCGGATGATCGCCGCGTCGTTCCTGGTCAAGGACCTCCTCGTCGACTGGCGCCTGGGCGAGCGGTATTTCGCCGACCTGCTGCTCGACTACGATCTCGCGTCGAACAACGGCGGCTGGCAGTGGGCGGCGTCGACCGGCTGCGACGCGCAGCCGTATTTCCGCATCTTCAACCCGGTGACCCAGTCGGAGCGCTTCGATCCCGACGGCGAGTTCATCCGCCGCTACGTGCCGGAAATCGCGGCGCTCGACGCGACCGAGATCCACGCGCCGTGGCGCGTCGCGCCGTCGATCAGCCGGCGAAGGGCGTGGTCATCGGCCGGGACTATCCGCCGCCGATCGTCGATCACGCCGTCGCGCGCGGAGGGCGCTGGCGCTGTACCGAGGCGGCGAGCGGGACGGCCGCGAGCCGTAGCCGGCTTGAGCGGAAGCGAAACCCGGGTGGATGTGCGCACGGACGCAGGCGTCCATACCGCAAGGACCCGCGCCCATGCGCCCGCCCGCGGCTCGCGAAACCGTGGCCCGAGGGCGCGCTCAGTCCTCTTCCTGCTTCGCTTGACTTCTTGAATTCGGTGGCGAGCTGCTGCTGCAGCGGCGGCGGCGCCGGCTCGTAGTGCGACAGCTGCATCGACCACGAGCCGTGGCCGCCGGTGACGGACTTCAGCCGCGCCGAGTAGCCGTCGAGCTCGACCAGCGGCGCGAGGCCGCTGATCGCGATGCACGCCGGGCTGCAGGCCCTGCGTGCCGGTGACCTGCCCGCGCCGCGACGACAGGTCGCCGGCGATGTCGCCGGTGTTCGTCTCGGGGCAGATCGACCTCGACGCTGACGATCGGCTCGAGCACGATCGGCTTCGCCTTCGCCGACCGCGTCGAGGAACGCCTTCTTGCCGGCGGTGACGAACGCGACTTCCTTGGAGTCGACCGGGTGGTGCTTGCCGTCGTAGACGATGACGCGCACGTCCTGCAGCGGGAAGCCGGCGACGGCGCCGGTCGCAGCACCTGCTCGACGCCCTTCTCCACCGCGGGCATGAACTGGTGCGGGATGACGCCGCCCTTGGTCTCGTCGACGAACTCGAAGCCGGCGCCGCGCTCGCGCGGCTCGACGCGCAGGGACACCTCGCCGAACTGGCCCGCGCCGCCGGTCTGCTTCTTGTGCCGGTGGAAGCCCTCGGCCTTGCCGGTGATCGTCTCGCGGTACGGAATCCGCGGCGGCCGGGTGTCGACCTCGAGCTTGAACTGCGTCGCCATCCGCTCCAGCACCGAGCGCAGGTGCAGCTCGCCCAGCGCGCGCAGCACCGTCTCGTTGAGCACGGCGTCGTGCTCGAGCGACAAGCTGGGGTCCTCGGCGATCATCTGGTGCAGCACGTCGGAGATGCGCTGCTCGTCGCCGCGCTTCTTGGGCGTGATCGCGACGCCGTGCATCGGCATCGGGAACTCGAGCGGCCGCATGTGGATGTGGTCCTCGTCGTGCGAGTCGTGCAGCACGCAGTCGAACTCGATGTCGTCGACCTTGGCGACGGCGGCGATGTCGCCGGGCACCGCGCGGTCGACCTCGATGTTCTTGCTCCCTGCAGCAGGAAGAGGTGGCCGACCTTGAACGGCTTGCTGCCGTCGCCGATGAAGAGCTGCGTGTCCTTGGTCACCGTGCCCTGGTGGACGCGGAAGATGCCGAGCTTGCCGACGAACGGGTCGATGACGACCTTGAACACGTGCGCGAGCACGTGCTTCTTCGGGTCGGGCTCGGAGCGGAACTCCTCGACCGCGTCGCCCTCGCCCTTGTAGAACAGCGGCGGATTGCCCTCGGTCGGATTGGGCAGCAGCTTGACGATGATCTCCAGCAGTTCGGCGACGCCGGCGCCGTTGCTTGCGCCGAGACGAAGCAGACCGGGACGAGGTGGCCCTCGCGCAGCGCCTTCTCGAACGGCGCGTGCAGCTGCTCGGGCTCGACCTCGCCCTGCTCGAGGTACAGCGCCATCAGGTCCTCGTCGACCTCGACCACCTGATCGACCAGCGCCTGGTGCGCGGCCGGCCACCGACGAGAAGTCCGCGTCGCCCGCCGGCTTGAAGAAGCAGTCGACGACGCGCTTGCCGCCGTCGGCCGGCAGGTTGATCGGCAGGCACTCCTTGCCGAACGCCGCCTGGATCTGCGCGAGCAGCGCCGGCAGGTCGACGTTCTCGGCGTCGATCTTGTTGACGATGACGATGCGGCAGAGCTGGCGCTTGCGCGGCCCAGTCCATCATCCGCGAGGTGATCATCTCGATGCCGGTCTGCGCGTTGACGACCACCGCGACGGTCTCGACCGCGTCGAGCGCGCCGATCGCCTGGCCGATGAAGTCGGGAAAGCCGGGAGTGTCGACGATGTGGATGCGCGTGCCGGCGGTCTCGAGGTGCAGGAGCGACGAGCGCAGCGAATGCTGGTAGGTCTTCTCCAGCGGGTCGAAGTCGCAGACCGTCGTGCCCTGCTCGACGCTGCCCGGCGCCGCGATCATCGCCGGCCTTGTGCAGCAGCGCCTCGGCGAGCGTGGTCTTGCCGGACGCGCCGTGGCCGACGAGCGCGACGGTGCGGATGTTCTCAGTGGCGAATTGCGCCATTGCCCTTCCTCCCATTTGGTCCAGACGCCAATTGTCGCCGAAAATCGCCCCGAGCGACCCGGAATCGCGCCGTTACGCGCTCGAACCCGGGAAATGGACCGGCGCAAGCCGCTTGCGGCGTGTCGCCGCCGGGGCCCGGGTCACCGGCCGCTCATTGGCCAATCAAGGGCTTAGCGCGAGCATCTCGCGCAGGCTCGACAGCAGGTCCTGCTCCTGGAACGGCTTGCCGAGGTAGAGGTCGACGCCCAGCTCCCGCGCCAGCGCGCGGTGCTTCTCCGCCGCGCGCGAAGTGATCATGATGACCGGGGTGTGCACGAAGCGCGGGTCGCGCCGGATCGTGCGCATGAACTCGAAGCCGTCCATCCGCGGCATCTCGATGTCGAGCAGGATCACGTCGGGATCCTGCGTCTCGAGCAGCTCCAGCGCCTCGACGCCGTCGCGCGCGACGGCCACCTCGAAGCCCTCGCGCGTCAGCAGGCGGCTGGTGATGCTGCGCACGGTGAGCGAGTCGTCGACGATCAGCACGTGCGGCGCCCGCGCGCCGGCCGCTCCGCCGGGCGCGGGGCGGCCGGGCACGACGCGGTCCGGCGCCGTCGGGTCGAACACCGGGATGCCGGCGCGCTGCGCGAGCTGCACCGGGTTGATGATCAGGACGATCTCGCCGGTGCCGAGCACCGTCGCCCCGACGATGCCGGGCACGCGCGCGAGCTGCGGGCCCAGGTTCTTGACGACGACTTCCTGGTTGCCGACCATCTCCTCGACGTGCACGGCGGCGCGGTGCGCTCCCGCGCGCAGCAGCAGCACGGCGTTGTGCCGCCCGCTCCCGGGACGGTGCCCGGCGTCGCCGAGCAGCCACGGCAGGTAGTGGAGCGGGTAGCTCGCGCCCTGCCACTCGACGCTGTGCGCGACGTAGCTGTCGAACAGCGCCTTCCCCTCGACCTGGCGCACGTGCTCGACCATGGCCGCGGGCAGCGCCCACAGCCGTCCCGCCGCCCGCACCAGCACCGCCTGCGCGACCGCCAGCGTCAGCGGCAGGTTCAGCACGAAGGTCGTGCCGCGTCCGCGCGCGGTCACGACGCCGATGCGCCCGCCCAGCGCGGCGACTTCCGAGCGGACGACGTCCATCCCGATCCCGCGCCCCGAGAGCTC
This sequence comes from uncultured beta proteobacterium, assembly GCA_963832705.1. Classification (GTDB taxonomy): domain Bacteria; phylum Pseudomonadota; class Gammaproteobacteria; order Burkholderiales; family Casimicrobiaceae; genus CAIWHR01. The sequence goes on from CAWHVP010000018.1 coordinate 11,735, forward strand.
GGTGACGCGCGTCGCCGTGGTGATCCCCGGCAGGAACATGCAGTCGACGAGCTGCGCTTCCGTCGGCACGGCGCCGGCCGCGACGAGGCCCCGGGCGACGGCGCGCGCGCGGATCGCCTCGAGGTCGACGCCGGCGCCGTCGTCGGCGATCTCGACGACGATCTCGTTGCCGGCCTGGCGCACGGTCAGCGCGACCTCGCCGGTCTCGGGCTTGCCCGCGGCACGGCGCGCCGCGGCCGGCTCGATGCCGTGGTCCACGGCGTTGCGCAGCAGGTGCTCCAGCGGGCCGGCCAGCTTTTCGAGGACGGCGCGATCGAGCTCGACCTCGCCGCCGCGGATCTCGAGGTTGGCGCGCTTGCCCGATTCCTTGGCCGCCTGCCGCAGCACCCGGTACAGCCGCTCCGACAGGCTGCCGAACGGCACGGTCCGCAGCGCGAACAGCTGCCGCTCCATGTCGCGCGACAGGCGCGCCTGCGCGGCGAGCGCGGTGTCGGCGGCGTCGAGGCTGCGGCGCAGCGCCTGCTCGGCGGTCGCCACGTCGTCGATCCCCTCGGCCAGCGAGCGCGCGACTTCCTGGAACCGGGTGTAGCGATCGAACTCCAGTGGATCGAAGCCCGGCGCGGTCTCGCCGGCATGCGTGCGTCGCGACGGGATCGCGGCATCGCCCTGCATCTCGATCTCGCGGACCTGGCCGCGAGGCGGATCACGCTCGCCTTCAGCTCGAGCAGGTTCGCCTTCAGCGCCCGCAGCTCGCCGTCGATCTGCGCCCGCGTCACCGCCACTTCGCCCGCCTCGCTGACCAGCTGGTCGATGACGTCGGCCCGCACGCGCAGCACCGCGCGCGGGCCGGCCTCGGCTTCGGCGGCCGTGGCCGGGACGGCGGGCGCTTCCGGCGGCGCAACCGGCAGCGGAGGGGCAGCGACCGGGGTCGCCGGCGGCGCTGCCGGCGCGACCGGCGCTGCCGGCGCGGACGGCCAGGGTGGTGCAGCGGGCGCGACCGGCGCGACGGACTGGGCGGACACCGCGGCGGCTTCCGGCGGCGGGGATGCCGCCGGTCCGGGTGCCGGCGCGAAACCGGACGGCGCGGCACCGATTCGCTGCCCGCGAGCGCGTTGAGCAGCGCCGCGACGTGATCGAGGTCCGTCTCCAGCGCGTCGAACAGCGCGGCCGGGGGCGCGGGCTGCAACTCGCCTTCCTGCAGCAGCGACTCCATCCGGTGCGCGAGGCTGCCGAGGCGCATCGCCCGGCCATCCGCGCGCTACCCTTCAGCGTGTGCAGCGTCCGGCGCAGGCGGACGGCGACGCCCGCGTCGGCGGGCTGCGCGCGCAGCAGCCGCAGCCCTTCGCCCGCCTGCGCGTGCAGCTCGACGGCTTCCTCGAGGAACACCGGCAGGATCTCGGCGTCGACGGCGTCGCTCTCCTGCGTCTCGGGCGGCGCCCCCTCTGCGGGCACCGGCACCGCCGGGATCGCGGGCGCGCCTTCGTCGTGCCGGGCCGCCTCGCGCGCGGCGATCGCCTCGGCATCCGCGGGCGGCTCCACCCCCGCGACCGCCGGTGCCAGCGCGGCGAGCGTCGCCGGATCGCGGCCGCGGCATCCTCGTCCCCTCGATCGAAGCCTTCGCCGCTCTTCACGCGGCCGACGAATCCGCGCAGGCCCGCCACCGCATCGGCGACCGCCGGCAGCACCGAGTCGGGAAGCGGCCCGGCAGCGGCGCCACCGCGACCAGGCCGCGCTCCAGCGCCTTCGCGGTCTCGGCGATCAGCGGAAAGCCGGCGGCGCGGAAGGCTCCGCACAGCGTGTGGCTCGCGCGCACCATCCCCGCCGACGGCCGGTGCTGCGGATCGAACTGCATCAGCGACAGCTCCGCGTCGAGCGTCGCCAGGATCTCGTCCGCCTCGCCGCAGAGAATCCGGTGCAGCGCCGCGGACAGCGGGACGTCGCCGACGGTGACGACGTCGGACGTCGGCGTCGGCGTCGGCGCGGGCGCGGCCGTCGCGGGCGGTCCGGGCTCCGCGGCCGCGTGCCCGGACTGCGTCGTCGGCTCGGTCGCCGGCGTCGCGGGCGCGACGGGGCCGGCCGCGGCGGCCGGCTCGGCCGGCGCGAAGTCGAGGATCTCGAGGTCCTCGTCGTCGCCGAATTCGTCGCCGGACTCGACCGCGGGCGTTTCGGACGCGCGCGCGCCGGTCTCGCCGACCGGGGCGAGCTGGGTCACGCCGAAGGACGCCGCGAGCGCCCGCGATTTGTCCGGCTCGGCGGTCGTGATCTCGATCACCTCGAGCACCGATTCCGGCGGTTCCGTCTCCGCTTCCACTCGGCGGGCGGCGGCGGCGCGGGCGCGACCGGCGGCGCGGCCGGCACCGGACGCGCGAGGACCGACTCGCGATCGCGCGGCAGCTCCGCCTCGAGCGCGACGATCGCCGCGTGCATCGCGTGCGCGTCGGGCTGCACGCGCCCGTGCTGCCGCAGCTCGCCGACCCACGCGCGGAAGCTCTGCTCCGCGGCGTCGATCACGGCCAGCACGGCCCGCGTGGCCGGATGCTCGTCCTCCAGCAGCCGGTTCAGGATCCGCTCGACGGTGAACGCGTGCTCGCCGAGCTCGATCAAGCCGACCATCCGGCCGCTGCCCTTCAGCGTGTGGAAGCCGCGCCGGACCGTGCGCAGCGCGTCGCGCGCGCCGGGGTCCTCGGCCAGCAGCCGCCGGTGCCCGGCCACCATGTCGAGCACCTCGTCGGCCTCGGTCAGGTAGATGTCGAGGAATTCGGCGTCGAGCGCGCTGTCCTCGGTCGCGAGCAGCCGCTTCGTCTCCGCCGAGATCGCCGGTGCGGGCGCGGCCTCCGCGGCGCCCTCCTGCTCCTCCACGCCCTCGACCGGCTCGGTCGGGACCGCCTCCGGCGCCGCTTCGACTGCCTCCGCGGGCTCGGGCGCCGCCGCCTTGCCCTGCCGGCGCGCGAGCAGCGGCGCGATCAGGCGCTCGGGCTGCGGGCGCTGCTGCTCGACGGCCTCGACGTAGAACCCGAGGCACGACAGCGATTCGGCCAGCAGCTCGAGGTCCGCCCCGGCCACCGGCGCCGCGGCCGTGGCGTGCGCCTCGATCTGCGCCTCGCACAGCGCGAGCAGGCCCTCGGCCTGGTCGAGGCCGAGCATCCGCAGGGCCCCCGCGACCTGGCGGATGTCCTTCGAGAGCGCCGGCAACCCGGCCCGCTGCGCGGGGTCGCGGAAGAACGCGTCGAGCACCTGCTCGATGTGGCGCAGGTTGACCTGGATCTCGCGGGTGACCTGGGCGAGCAGCGCGCGCTCCTGCGCGCGCTTCGACATCTCGTCGAGCCGGGGTGCCCGACCCCCGCGTCCAGCGGCCGCTGCGCCTGCACGGCGTCGAGCCGCGCGAGCATCGCGTCGACCTCCTGCGCGAGCTCCGGGGTCTCGCCCGCGCGCCGCTCGAACGCGCTCTCGATCAGCAGCAGCGCCGTCGCGTACTCGAGCGCCAGCGCCTCGGGGACCTTCGAGCCCGGCAGCGACGCGATGCGCCCCGCGAGCGATCCGGCGAGCCGCGACAGCGCGGCGCCTCCGGCCTCGTCGGCTCGATCGCGCACGGCCGTCAGCGCGCGCTGCAGGTTCGCCCGGCCTTCGGCGCGGCCCGAGGTGAGCGCGAGCCAGCCCCTTCGCCGCGCCGACCGCCTCGCGGCCCGCGCGCACCGCCTCGTCCTGCCGCACGCTGTCGGCGGACGCCGCCTCCGGCGACGGCAGGAGCTCGGCGAGCCGGAACGCCCGCTGCACCTCGCGCACCGCGGGCGAGACCGGCACGCTGATGGCCACCTGGTAGAGGACCTCGCGCCGCAGCCGCTCGGCGACCTGCCTCGAACCCTCGACGAAGCGCCGGATCTGCATGTCGATGCGGGCGGCGAGCTGCTTGGTCGCGAGCCCGGGTTCGAGCCCGCCGCCGGCCAGCGCCTCGACAGCGCGCCGACGGTCCACCAGAACGACCGGGTGGCCGGCACGCGGTCAGCGCCTCGATGCCGGCGACGGCGTCGCGCATCGCGATGGCTCCGGCGGGGTCGCCGCGCAGCCAGACAGGAGGCCTCCCTGGAAGGCGCGGCGATGCGCGGCGAGGTGCGTCAGCGCGGCATCCCCCGCCCGCCGATCGTCCGCAGCGGCGCCGTCCCGAGCGACAGGTCGGGATGGAAGAGATCGCTGGCGGCGGGAAACTCGACGCCGCGCAGCCGCTGCATCGCCTCGTACTCGGGGAAGAGCTTCAGCGCGACCAGCGGCACGCCCTCCTCGATCTCGCGCAGGAAGACCTTGAGCTTGCGGCAGGCGCGGTCGATCGCGTCGCAGCGGGCGCCGAGCGTCGCCACGTCGGCAGCGGCGAGCGCCGCGATCGAGCGCTCGATCTCCTCGCCGAAGGGGACGACGGCGTCCAGCCCGACCATCACGATCGCGCCGGTGGCCTGGTCACGTTCGCCGCCGAGCGCTCGAGCGCGGCGCGGTCCGGGGGTCCGTCGCGCAGCGAGCCGAGATCGGCCTGGGCGCGTGACAGCGCCTGGTCGATTCGCCCGGACCCACGTCAGGGGCCCGGCGTCGAACTCGGCGATGGGAACGGTCGCTTCGGAGCTCACAACGCGCGGCGTCGGCTAGACCCTGAAGCGCGCGACCGAGCTGCGCAGCTCGGCGGCCAGCGCCACCAGGCGGCCGACCGACGCGTTCGTCTCGGTCGCGCCGGCGGTCGTCGCATCGGTGATCTGCAGGATGTCCTGCATGCCGCGGGTGACCGTCGTCACCGACGCCGACTGCGACTGCGTCTGCGCCCAGATGCCGCCGATCAGCTGCGCGAGCTCGCGCGAGACGCGTCCGATCTCCTCCAGCGCCCGGCCCGCGACGTCGGACAGGCGCGCGCCTCGACGACGCCGGCGGTGGAAGTCTCCATCGCCGCGACGGGTCCTGCGCGTCGGTCTGGATCGCCTTGACGATCGCCTCGATCTGCCGCGTCGCCTCGGCCGAGCGCTCGGCCAGCCGCTGGACCTCCTCGGCCACGACGGTGAAGCCGCGGCCCGCCTCGCCCGCCGCCGCGGCCTGGATCGCGGCGTTGAGCGCGAGCACGTTCGTCCGCTCGGTGATGTCGGCGATGAGCTCGACGATCTCGCCGATCTCCAGCGACGACTCGCCGAGCCGCTTGATCCGCTTCGACGTGTCCTGGATCTGCCCGCGGATGTCGTTCATGCCGGCGATCTGGCTCTGCACCGAGCGGGCGCCGTTCTCGGCCGCCGCGAGCGACTGCTCGGCGACCCGCGCCGAGCGCGCCGCCGACTGCGAGACCTCGTCGATCGACGTCGCCATCTGCAGCGTCGCAGCGGACACCTGCCGGATCTCCCGGCTCTGGCGCTGCGACGCCTCGTACAGGCGGTCGGCGATCGCGGCGCGGCGGCGGTGGCGCGCGTCACCTCGTCGGTCGCCGAGTTGATGCGGATGACGAGCGTGCGCAGCTCGTCGACGGCGAAGTTGATCGAGTCGGCGATGGCGCCGGTCACGTCCTCGGTGACGGAAGCCTTCACCGTGAGGTCGCCGTCGGCCAGGTCCCCATCTCGTTCAGCAGCCGGAGGATCGCGTCCTGGTTGCGCCGGTTCTCGTGCTCGCTCTGCCAGGCACGGCTCCTGGCGTCGTCGAGCAGCACCTTGCCGAGCAGCAGCAGCGCCGCCAGCGCCACGACCGCGCAGATGACCGCCTCGCGCGGCACGCCGCGCCCGTCGACGTAGACGAACAGCGCGCCGAGCGCGAGGAACGCGACGACGACGACGCCGAGCAGCTGGAACTGGCGGACGAACGGGAGGCGGCCGAGCAGCGGCAGCCGGCGCGGCCGCACCAACGGACCCGCCGCCGCCTGGCGCTCCATCATCGAGGGCGGGGCCGGCGGCTCACGGACGGCCGAGGCGGCGGCGGTCTCCGCCGCGGCCGGGAGGTCGGCACCCGCCGCCGCCGCGAGCTCGTCGGGTTCGACGCCGGAAGGCTCCGGCGACTTGGGTTCAGGCGCCATGACGACTCCAGGGCAGGCAGGGTGTGCGGTCGCCGCCGGGACGGCACGCAGGGTCGGCGGGGCGCAAGCGCGTCCTCGATCGTCCGGTCACGGAGCAACCTGCAGGAACGCGGGATCGCGCGCGAGGGCCACGAGATCGATCTCCTGCCACGCGGCGCCGTCGGCGTCGATCCACCGCGGGCCGTACCACGCCGGCGCGTCCGGCGGCGCCGCCGCGGGCGCGAGCGCCGCGAGGCTCGACAGTCCGAGGACCCGCGGCACGACGATCCCCGCGCGCAGCTCGCCGACGCGCGGCCCGAACAGGATGACGCGGCTGGTGCCGCCGGCCGCGTGCGGCGGCGCGCCCTCCTGGCCGAGAAAGGAGGCAAGATCGACGATGCCGTAGAGGCTGCCGCGGATGTTCGCGAGCCCGAGGAACCAGCGCTTCGTCAGCGGGACGGGAGCGATCGCCGGCATCGCGATCACCTCGCCCGCGTCGGCCAGCCGGACGAGCCAGAGGGCATCCGCGCAGGCGACGGCGAGCCGCGACGACTCGACCTCGGCCGCCGTCCGCGTCGCCAGCCGCTTCGCGATCTCCTCCTGGTAGACGCGAAGGTCGACCTTGCCGGCGCGCTCCATTCCGGCTCCTTCTATCCGAGCGCCGCGATCTGCGCGAGCAGCTCGTCGCGCTGGATCGGCTTGACGATGAAGCCGCGGGCACCCTGCCGCAGCCCCCAGATGCGGTCGGTCTCCTGGCCTTGGTCGTGCAGATGATCACGGGGATCGCCGCCGTGTCCGGGTCGCGGCTGATCGCGCGCGTGGCCTGGAAGCCGTTCAGTCCCGGCATCACGATGTCCATCAGGATCGCGTCGGGGCGCTCGCGCTTCGCCACGCGGATCGCGTCGTCGCCGCTGTCGCTGGCGATGACGTCGTAGCCCGCCGCGACCAGCATCTCGTTGAGAACGTGCCGCTCGGTCGGCGAATCGTCGACGATCAGGATCTTCTTCACCGGCATGCCGCCGCTCCCCCGCCGCGCCGGCGCCGGCCATCATCCGGCGCCGCCTTGACGTGCGCCGCGACCGCCTTCAGCAGGCTGTCCTTGGTGAACGGCTTGGTCAGGTACTGGTCGGAGCCGACCATGCGGCCGCGCGCGCGGTCGAACAGGCCGTCCTTCGAGGACAGCATCACGACGGCGTCGGCTGAATTCGGGTGCTTCTTGATCAGCGCGCAGGTCTGGTAGCCGTCGAGCCGCGGCATCATGATGTCGACGAAAATCAGGTTCGGCTGATGATCGGCGATTTTGGCGAGCGCGTCGAAGCCATCCTCGGCCAGAATGACCGTGCATCCCGCCTGCAGCAGGAAGATTTCCGCGCTGCGACGAATGGTGTTCCAGTCGTCGATCACCATGACCTTGACGCCCGCAGCGCATTCTTCCGGCCGTTCTCTCCTCCGGGATGTGCCCGCGGCAACGACTCCTGCCGCCGCGCGGGCAACGGGTGCAAGACTCGAGTCTGCCACGGTTCGCCGCGCTTGACCAGAGCATAAACCTTGCCGGAATCCGGCTGTGCGGCGGCCAATTCGGCCGTTTCCGCCGGCGTGCGAGCCAAGTTTCCCCGGGCCCGCCGCCCTCGGTCGCGCGGGCGTCAGCGCCCCAGGAACAGCCGGTAGGCGGGATTGTCGGTCTCGTCGCCAGTCGTAGCCGAGGCGGTCGAGGAACGCGCGGAACCCGGCCTCGTCCTCCGGCGGCACCTGCATGCCCGACCAGCACGCGCCCGTAGTCGGCGCCGTGGTTGCGGTAGTGGAACAGGCTGATGTTCCAGCCGTGGCTCATGCTGTCGAGGAACTGCATCAGCGCGCCCGGCCGCTCGGGGAACTCGAAGCGGTAGAGGATCTCGTTCTTCGCCGCCGGGCGCGTGGCCGCCGACCATGTGGCGCACGTGCAGCTTGGCCATCTCGTTGTCGCTGAGGTCAGGCGTCGAGCCGCCGCGCGCTGCAGGTCGCGCGACCAGCTGCGCGGTCTCGTGCGCGGTCCTGCGACCTGAGCCCGACGAAGACGTGCGCCTGCTCCGGGTCGGCATAGCGGTAGTTGAACTCGGTGATGTTGCGCGGGCCGAGCAGCGCGCAGAACTCGCGGAAGCTGCCGGCTGCTCCGGGATCGTCACCGCGAGCATCGCCTCGCGCTGCTCGCCCAGCTCGGCCCGCTCGGCGACGAAGCGCAGGCGGTCGAAGTTCATGTTGGCGCCGCAGGCGACCGCCACGAGCGTGCGGTCCTTGCACGCGGTGCCGCTCGCACCAGGCCTTGACGCCGGCGATCGCCAGCGCGCCGGCCGGCTCGAGGATCGAGCGCGTGTCCTCGAACACGTCCTTGATCGCCGCGCAGATCGCGTCGGTGTCGACCAGGACCATGTCGTCGACGAGCTCGCGGCACGATGCCGGAACGTTTCCTCGCCGACCTGCTTGACCGCGACGCCGTCGGCGAACAGGCCCACCTGGGCGAGCTTCACGCGGCGGCCGGCCGCGAGCGAGCGCGCCATCGCGTCGGAATCGACCGGCTCGACGCCGATGATGCTGATCTCGGGCCGCAGGCGCTTGACGTACGCCGCGATGCCGGCGATCAGGCCGCCGCCGCCGATCGGCGACGAAGATCGCGTCGAGCGGCCCCTGGTGCTGGCGCAGGATCTCCATGCCGATGGTGCCCTGGCCGGCGATCACGTCCGGATCGTCGTACGGGATGCACGAAGGTCGCGCCGGTCTCGCTCTGCAGCGCCAGCGCGTGCGCGTAGGCGTCGCCGTAGGAGTCGCCGTGCAGCACGACCTCGGCGCCGCGCGCCTCGACCGCGTCGACCTTGATCTGCGGCGTGGTCACCGGCATCACGATCACCGCCCGGCAGCCCGAGGCGCTGCGCCGCCAGCGCCACGCCCTGCGCGTGGTTGCCGGCGGAGGCGGCGATCACGCCGCGCGCGAGCGCCGCCGGCGGGAGGTGCGCCATCTTGTTGTAGGCGCCGCGCAGCTTGAACGAGAACACCGGCTGCATGTCCTCGCGCTTGAGCAGCACGCGGTTGCCCAGCCGCCGCGACAGCTTGGGCGCGAGCTCGAGCGGGGTCTCGATCGCGACGTCGTAGACCCGCGCGGTCAGGATCTTCTGCAGGTAATCGATGGCCATGGGGGGCGGGGGTGCGGACAGGCGTATGCGAGCAGCCGTCGAGCGTAGCAGGAAAGGCGTATACGCCCAAATCCGCGCGACGCCGCCGGTGACGGGGCGTGCAACCGCGGCGGCGCGCCGTCGCCGGGCTGACCGCAGCTCCCGGCCCGCCGGGCGATTCTGCTACGCTTCGCCCATCATGCGGCGCACCGCGCTCGCCGCCGCCACGCTCGCCGTCGTCGACATGGGATCGAACAGCTTCCGGCTGGAAATCGGTCGCGTCGAGGGCGACCAGATCTTCCGCCTCGACACCTTGCGCGAAACGCTGCGCCTGGGCGCCGGCCTCGACGCGCGCGGCATGCTCACCGCCCGGCCGGCGCGGCGCGCGCGCTGGCCTGCCTCGCGCGCTTCGGCGAGCGCTTCGCGGGCTGCACCCGTCGGCGGTGCGCGCTGTGGCGACCAACACCTTCCGGGTGGCGCCGAATGCCGCGAGTTCCTGCCGCGGGCCGAGCGGCGCTGGGTTTCCCGATCGACGTCATCGCCGGCTACGAGGAGGCGCGGCTGATCTACCTCGGCGTCGCGCACGTGCTGCCGGCCTCGCCCGAGCCGCGGCTGGTCATCGACATCGGCGGCGGCTCGACCGAGTTCATCATCGGCCGCGGCCTCGACCCGGAGCGGCTGGAGTCGCTGAAGCATCGGCTGCGTCGGCATCACGCAGCGCTTCTTCGCCGATGGCACGGCTGACGGCGGCGGCGTTCGCCGCCGCCGAAACCGCCGCCCGCGCAGAGATCGAGGCGATCGCGCGCGAGTTCGGCCGCGCCACTGGACGAGTGCCTACGCCTCGTCGGGCACCGCGCTGGCGCTGGCCGAGATCCTCGAGCAGAACGGCTTGTCGGCGGGCGGCATCACGCCGGGCGGGCTCGCGCGCCTGCGCAAGCGCATGGTCGGCGCGGGCCACGTGCGGCGGCTCAAGCTCGCGGCCCTCAAGCCCGAGCGCGCGCCGGTGCTCGCCGGCGGCTTCGCGATCATGGCGGCGGCGCTGGCCGAGCTCGACGTCGAGCGGATCAACCCGGTCGGCGGCGCGCTGCGCCTGGGCGTCCTCTACGACCTGCTCGGCCGCACGGTCAGCGCGACGTCCGCGCCGCGACCGTCGAGCGGTTCGCTCGACCGCTACCGCGTGGACCGCGAGCACGCGCGCGCGGGTCGCGGCGCTCGCCAACGCGCTCTTCCGCGCGCGGGCGCGATACCGACCCGGACGCCGCTGCAGGAGCTCGAATGGGCGGCGCTGCTGCACGAGATCGGCATCTCGGTCTCGCACATCGGCTTCCACAAGCACGGCGCGTACATCCTCCAGAACGCCGACATGCCCGGCTTCTCCTCGCGGGAACAGCAGGCGATGGCGCTGCTCGTGCTGTGCTGCCGCGGCGGCCTCGCCAAGATGGTGCCGGCCCTCGCCGACGCGCCGCTCCGTGCGCAGATGCGCGGCGCTGCGCCTCGCGGTGCTGTTCCACCACGCGCGGCGGCCGATCGACCGCCGCGCATCGCCTTCGGCGGCGATGGCGGGATGCGCCGTCGGCGTGCCGGAGCGCTGGCTGAAGGCCCATCCGCTGACCGCGCACCTGATCGCGGGGAGCGCGGCGAATGGGACGGAGGCCGGCTATCGCTGGCGGCCGGTGCGCGTCCACGTCCGACGAGGTCGGGTCCGATCACCGCCCGCAGCATGACGACGTCGCCGGCGCGGTCGCGCTTCCTCAGCCACCAGACCGCGCCCTTCTTCACCGCCCAGTAGGCTTCTTCGCCGCCAGCAGGGCGCGGCCGCCGCGCCCAGCGCGGCTGGTGGCCGACGACCAGCACGGTTCCCGCGCGCGTCCGGCCAGCCTGCCGCGGCGAGCACCGCCGCCGCGGGAGCAGCCTTCCCCGCGCGATCGCGTCGACGGTCCGGAACTTCCGTCCCAGCCCGAGTGCCGTCTGCTGGGGGCGCAGCGGCGGGCGAGACGAGGATCCGTCGTGTCGTCGGGCAGGTGGCGGTCGAGCCACGCGCCCATCCTTCTCGGCCTGCCGCTCGCCCTTCGGGGTCAGGCGCCGGGCGTGCGTCGGGCATCGCCCGGCTCGGCATCGGCGTGGCGCCACAGGATCAGGTCCATCGATCGCTCCTCATTCGTCCTGCTCGCCGCTCCGGGGCGCTCGCCCAGCCGGGCGAGCAGCTCGGCCTGCGCCGAGCGCGGCTTCGCCCGGCCGCGCGGCGTCGCCCGCTTCCACCAGCCGTCGGCGGCAAGCGTCCACGTGTTCCTGGGTCTGTCGGCGACAGAGGCGGAGTAGCCCCTCGTCGATTACCCGCTGTTTCATATTCGGGATCGCGGACCGGGAACTCGACCTCGATCCGCTTGAACAGGTTGCTGCCTATCCAGTCGGCCAAGGAGAGCCAGACCGTAGGGCTCGCCGTCGTTGCCGAAGGACCAGATCCGGGTGATGCTTGAGGAAGCGGCCGAGGAACGAGCGCACGCGCGGACGCCCTCGGTCCCTCGCCCGGAACCGCGCCGGGCCGCAGCGCGCAGGCGCCGCGGATGACGAGGTCGATCTCGAACCTCCTGCTGCGACGCCGCCTCCACCAGCGCCTTGATCACGCCGTCCTCAAGCAGCGCGTTCATCTTGCCGCGGACGATCCGCGCCGGCTCTCCCCTCGCGCGCGAGGCGCTGCCTCGCGCCGGATCATCTCCACCACCCCGCCGTGCTATCCGTGATGCGGCGCGACACAGAAACAGGGTGCTGCACTCCGTCGGCGCGCGCTAGGCTCGTCACGTGCGCGAACACCTCGTCGGCGTCGGCGCAGATCGCGGGGATCGGCGGTCAGGAGCCCGAAGTCGGCGTACAGCTGCGTCGTGCCGGCGGTGGAAGTCTCGCCCAGGCCTAGGTGCGCGTAGCGGCGGAGCCGCCGCCCTCGCGCCGGAGACCAGCAGCGCCTTCGCGTGCGCCTTTAGCGCAACATCCCGTAGACCAAGTGCGCGCCTGCGACCGGAGCCGCCCCCGAGTCGATGTTCGCGGCCTCGTCGAACCGCGCCACAGCTCGACGACGCACCTTCACCTCCTCGCCTCGCGTGTGCCGCGTCGAGCAGCGCCTCCAATCAGAGGGAATTCACGCCGACGCGGTAGACGCTCTGCTTATGGCGAGCACTCGGGGGCTCGTCCGGCCGCGCGGCGCGATGAACTCGACCACCGGCGTAGAACGACTCGGTACGGGTGGTGCAGCAGCACGTCGTCCTTGGCGGGTCGCCGCGGAGATGTCGCGCCTGTTCGCTGAGCTGCGACGGCACGCCGCGGCGTGAACGGCGCATGAACTTGAGCTCGCCCCGCTGTCGACCTCGTGGATCACGAGGCGAGCCGGTGCGAGGTTCACCGGCCCGTCGACTGTACAGGTCGCCGGGGCGGGCTCCAACTGTCAGGAGGAACCGCGAGGTCGGCCGGGGGAGCCGCGGCGACCTCGAGGCGCACGGCCGAGCCGAAGCGCCGCGCTGCGGCAGCTCGCCCTTGAGCGCCTGGCGCAGGTCGTCACCGCCTCCTCGTCGACCCACAGGTCGCTGTTGCGCGTGACGCGGAACGGGAGCAGCTTCACCTGCATGCCGGCGAAGAGCTGGTCGATGTGCGCGTGCATCACCGACGACAGCATCACGAACTCGTGCGGGCCGGCGACCTACGGCGGCAGCTGGATCAGGCGCGGCAGCGAGCGCGGCACCTCAGCACGGGCGATCCCGCTGTCGCGGCCGAAAGCGTCGTGCCCTCGAGCGCGACGATGAAGTTCAGGCTCTTGTTGAGGACGCGCGGGAACGGGTGCGCCGGGATCGAGTCCGATCGGCGTCAGCACCGGCAGCACCTCGCGCTCGGAAGTAGCGCCGTGACCCAGCGTGCGCTCGGCGGCGGTCCATTCGGTGCGGCGGACGAGGCGCACACCGCCCGCTCTCAGCGCCGGCAGCAGTTCGGCGTTGAGGCACGCGGTACTGCCGCCGACCAGCTCGTGCGCCACTGCCGATCCGCGCGAGCGCTCGCGGCGTCCGGCCGTCATGCCCCCGGCGCGGCCTAAAGGCCGCCTGCTGCTTGACGTCCGGCGACGCGGATCTCGAAGAACTCGTCGAGGTTGGTGCCGAGATCGCCAGGAAGCGCAGCCGCTCAGGAGCGGCACGACGCGTCGCGCGCCTGCGCGAGCACGCGCTGCTCGAGCGGCTGCGCTTCCTGTGCATCCTCGGCAGCAACCTCGACGAGTTCTTCGAGATCCGCGTCGCGGGCGTGAAGGAGCAGCTGCGCTCGAAGGTCGCGCCCCCGGGCATGGCGCTGCCCGACGTCCGCGCGCTGTTCGCGCGGATCGGCGCCGAGGCGCGCGCGCTGATCGCCGAGCAGTACCACGTCCTCAACGCCGACGTGCTGCCGGCGCTGGAGCAGGCCGGCGTGCGCCTCGTCCGCCGCACCGAGTTCACGGCCGCCGAGCGCGCCTGGGTCCGGCAGTATTTCGAGCGCGAGGTGCGGCCGCTGCTGACGCCGATCGGGCTCGATCCGGCGCACCCGTTTCCGCAGGTCGTCAACAAGAGCCTGAACTTCATCGTCGAGCTCGCCGGCCGCGACGCGTTCGGCCGCGCCGGCGGCATCGCGATCGTCAAGGCGCCGCGGGTCGTGCCGCGGGTGATCAAGCTGCCGCCGTCCGTCGCCGGCGGCGACCACGCGTTCGTGATGCTGTCGTCGGTGATCCACGCGCACCTGCCGCTGCTCTTCGCCGGGCGCGACGTCGTCAACTACTCGCAGTTCCGCGTCACCCGCGACGCCGACCTGTGGATCGACGAGGAGGAGGTGAAGAACCTGCGCCAGGCGCTGCAGGGGGAGCTGCCCCAGCGGCAGTTCGGCTCGGCGGTCCGCCTCGAGGTCGCGGCGGCCTGCCCCGACCGCCTCGCCGGTTTCCTGCTGCAGCAGTTCGAGCTCGACCGCCGACGACCTCTATCGCTGCGACGGGCCGGTGAACCTCGCGCGGCTCGCCTCGCTGATCGACGAGGTCGACATCGCCGCGCTCAAGTACCGGCCGTTCCGGCCCGGCGTGCCCGTCGCGGCTCGCGAGCGCGCCCGACATCCTCGCGGCGATCCGGAAGAACGACATCCTGCTGCACCACCCGTACCAGTCGTTCGACCCGGTGGTCGAGTTCATCCGCCGCGCGGCCGACGACCCGGACGTCGTCGCGGTCAAGCAGACCGTCTACCGGACCGGCGTCAATTCGCTGCTGATGGAGGCGCTGGTCGAGGCGGCGCGGCGGGGCAAGGAGGTGACGGTCGTCGTCGAGCTGATGGCGAGGTTCGACGAGGAGGCGAACATCAACTGGGCGGGGCGGCTGGAGCAGGCGGGCGCGCAGGTCGTCTACGGCGTGTTCGGGCTGAAGACGCACGCCAAGCTCGCGCTGCTGATCCGGCGCGAGAAGGACGGGCGCGGCCGGCCGCGGCTCGTGCCCTACGCGCACCTGGGCACCGGCAACTACCACCCGCGCACGACGCGGCTGTACACCGACTTCGGGCTCCTGACCGCCGATCCCGCGATCTGCGCCGACGTCAACGAGGTGTTCGCGCACGTGACGAGCCTCGCGCGCGCCGGACGGATGCGGCACCTGCTGCTCGCGCCGTTCACGATGCACCGGCGGGTGCTGGAGATGATCCGGCGCGAGGCGCGCCTCGCGCGCGAGGGCAGGCCGGCGCGGATCGTCGCCAAGATGAACGCGCTGCTCGAGGACGGCGTGATCAAGGCGCTGGTGGCGGCGTCGCAGGCGGGGGTCGAGATCGACCTCGTCATCCGCGGCGCCTGCGCGCTGCGGCCCGGCGTCCCGGGCGAGACCGAGAACATCCGCGTGCGCTCGATCCTCGGCCGCTTCCTCGAGCATCACCGGATCTGGTACTTCGGCAACGACGGCGAGCCCTCGGTCTGGCTGTCCTCGGCCGACTGGATGGGCCGCAACCTGTTCAAGCGGATCGAGGTCGCATTCCCGGTCCGCGATCCCGAATTGAAGCAGCGGGTGATCGACGAGGGGCTCTCCGCCTATGTCGCCGACAACCAGGACGCGTGGACGCTTGCCGCCGACGGCACGTGGAAGCGGGCGACGCCGCGCGGCCGGGCGAAGCCGCGCTCGGCGCAGGCCGAGCTGCTCGCCCGGCTGGGCGAGCCCGGAGCAGCGGGACGGGACGAATGAGGAGCGATCGATGGACCTGATCCTGTGGCGCCACGCCGACGCCGAGCCCGGCATGCCCGACGCCGCCCGGCGCCTGACCCCGAAGGGCGAGCGGCAGGCCGAGAAGGTGGGCGCGTGGCTCGACCGCCACCTGCCCGACGACACGGCGATCCTCGTCTCGCCCGCCGTGCGCGCGCAGCAGACCGCGCTCGGGCTGGGACGGAAGTTCCGGACCGTCGACGCGATCGCGCCGGGAGCCTCGGCGGCGGCGGTGCTCGCCGCGGCGGGCTGGCCGGGCGAACGCGGGAGCGTGCTCGTCGTCGGCCACCAGCCCGCGCTCGGCGAGGCCGCCGCGCGGCTGCTCGCGGGCGAGGAATCGTACTGGGCGGTGAAGAAGGGCGCGTTCTGGTGGCTGTCGAAGCGCGACCACGACGACGCCGTCGTGCTGCGCGCGGTGCTCGGACCGGACCTCGTGTAGCGTCAGCGCGCCGGCGCCCAGCGGTAGCCGAGCGCCTCCCATTCGGCGCGCTCGCCCGCGAGCAGGTGCGCGGTCAGCGGGTGCGCCCTGCGCCAGCGCGCCGGCACGCCGACGCGGATCCTGCTGTCGACGCCGATGACGATGCGCGGCCGGTCGATCGGCCGCCGCGCGTGGTGGAACAGCACGGCGAGCCGCAGCGCGACCACCCGCGCGCGCAGCGCCGGGTCGGACAGCGCCGGCGCCAGCTTGGCGAGCCCGCCGCGGCAGCCCAGCACCAGCAGCGCGAGGTCCTTCTGCTCCCGCGCGGAGAAGCCCGGCATGTCGCCGTTCTCGAGGATGTACGCGCCGTGCTTGTGGAATCCCGTGTGCGAGACCGAGAAGCCGATCTCGTGCAGCAGCGCCGCCCATTCGAGCCGCTGCAGCGCTTCCGGGTCGGCGTCGGGCGCCGCCGCGCGGTAGAGCGCGACGGCGAGGTCCGCGACCCGCCGCGCGTGCTCGCGGTCGACCCGGTAGCGGGAGGCGAACTGCTCGACGGTCGACCGCCCGGACGTCCTCGCGTGATCGTGCGGCCGAGCAGGTCGTAGAGCACGCCGAGCCGCAGCGCGCCGCCGACCGGGTCGATCCGCTCGACGTCGAGCTCGGCGACCGCCGCCGCCATGATCGCGAGCCCGCCGGCGAGCACCGGCGCGCGCTCGGGCTTGAGCGCCGCGAGGACGAGGCCGCCGCACGTGGCCCGCGCGCACCATCTCCTTGCGCAGGCGCGGCGAGCCCCGCCGCGGTGATCGCCGTCTGCCGAGAACGCCGTTCTGCTCGAGGATCTCGGCCAGCGCCAGCGCGGTCCCGGACGAGGCGTACGCGCTCGTCCAGTGGCGGGACGTGAACTCGCGCGCGATGCTCTCGATCTCGGTGCGGGCGACGCGTCTCGGCCGCGGCGAACGCCGCCGCCGTCAGCCGGCCGTCCGGGAAGAAGCGCTGCGTGAGCCCGACGCAGCCGATGCGCAGCGACTCGAGCCGCTCGGGGACGAGGCCGCGGCCGATGATGAACTCGGTCGAGCCGCCGCCGATGTCGATGACCAGCCGCGGCTCGTCGGAGGCCGGCAGCACGTGCGCGACGCCGTGGTAGATGAGCCGCGCCTCCTCGTAGCCGGTGATGACGTCGATCGGGAAGCCGAGCGCGCGCTCGGCCTGCGGCAGGAACGCGGCGGAGTTGGCCGCGACGCGGAAGGTGTTGGTCGCGACCGCCCGCACCGCCGACGGATGCAGCCCCTTGATGCGCTCGCCGAAGCGCTCGAGGCAGGCGACCGCCGCCCGCGCCGACCGCGGCGGTGATCCGGCCGCGCGCGTCGAGCGAGGCGCCGATGCGCAGCGACTCGCGGAAGGTGTCGAGCCGGTAGATCTGGCCGCCCTCGACGCGCCCGATCTCCAGCCGGAAGCTGTTCGAGCCCATGTCGACGACGGCGAGGGTGGCGGCGGCGAGCTCGGTGCGCGGCATGGTGCGCGAAGCGTAGCAGAAACGCCCGGCGGGCCGGGAGCGCGGCCGGCCCGGCGACGGAGCGCCGCCGCGGGCGGCGCAGCTCCCGTCAACGGCCGCGTCGCGCGGGTTTGGGCGTACGCGCCTTTCCTGATAGGCTCGACGACTGCCCGGAAACGCCTGCCCGCACCCCCGCCCGCCATGGCCATCGATTACCTGCAGAAGATCCTGACGGCGAAGGTCTACGACGTCGCGATCGAGTCGCCGCTCGACCTCGCCCCCGTCCTCTCGCAGCGGCTGGGCAACCGCGTGCTGCTGAAGCGCGAGGACCAGCAGCCGGTGTTCTCGTTCAAGCTGCGCGGCGCCTACAACAAGATGGCGCACCTGTCGGCGGCGGCGCGCGCGCGCGGCGTCATCGCGGCCTCGGCGGGCAACCACGCGCAGGGCGTCGCGCTCGCCGCGCAGCGGCTCGGGTGCCGGGCGACGATCGTGATGCCGGTCACCACGCCGCAGATCAAGATCGCCGCCGTCGAGGCGCGGGGCGCCGACGGTCGTGCTGCACGGCGACTCGTACAGCGACGCCTACGCGCACGCGCTGGCGCTGCAGAGCGAGACCGGCGCGACCTTCGTCCACCCGTACGACGACCCCGACGTCATCGCCGGGCAGGGCACGATCGGCATGGAGATCCTGCGCCAGTGGCAGGGGCCGCTCGACGCGATCTTCGTCGCGATCGGCGGCGGCGGGCTCGCCGCCGGCATCGCGTCGTACGTGAAGCGCGTGCGGCCCGAGATCAGGATCATCGGCGTGCAGCCGGTCGATTCCGACGCGATGGCGCGCTCGATCGCGGCGGGCCGCCGCGTGAAGCTCGCGCACGTGGGCCTGTTCGCCGACGGCGTGGCGGTCAAGGAGGTCGGCAAGGAGACGTTCCGGATCTGCCGCGAGCTCCTCGACGACATCGTCCTCGTCGACACCGACGCCGGCTGCGCGGCGATCAAGGACGTGTTCGAGGACACGCGCTCGATCCTCGAGCCCGCGGGCGCGCTCGCCGTCGCCGGCATCAAGGCCTGGTGCGAGCGGCACCACGTCAAGGACCACACGTTCGTCGCCATCGCCTGCGGCGCCAACATGAACTTCGACCGCCTGCGCTTCGTCGCCGAGCGCGCGGAGCTGGGCGAGCGGCGCGAGGCGATCCTCGCCGTCACGATCCCCGAGCGGCCCGGCAGCTTCCGCGAGTTCTGCGAGCTCCTCGGCAAGCGCTCGGTCACCGAGTTCAACTACCGCTATTCCGACCCGAAGCAGGCGCATCTGTTCGTCGGGCTGCAGGTCGCGAACCGCCACGAGACCGCGCAGCTGCTCGCGGAGCTGAAGCGCCGGCGGATCGACGCCTACGACCTCTCCGACAACGAGATGGCGAAGCTGCACGTGCGCCATCTCGTCGGCGGGCACGCGCCCGCGGCGAAGAACGAGCTCGTCTACCGCTTCGAGTTTCCCGAGCGGCCCGGGCGCGCTGATGCAGTTCCTCGACAGCATGAGCCACGGCTGGAACATCAGCCTCTTCCACTACCGCAACCACGGCGCCGACTACGGGCGCGTGCTCGCGGGCATCCAGGTGCCGCCGGAGGAGATGGCCGGGTTCCGCGCGTTCCTCGACCGCCTGGGCTACGACTGCGTCGACGAGACGGCCAATCCCGCCTACCGGATGTTCCTGGGGCGCTGACGCCCGCCGACGAGGGCGGCGGCGCCCGGGAAACTTGCTCCACCCGGTGGAAACGGCCGAACGGCCGCCGCACACCGGATTCCGGCAAGGTTTATGCTCTGGTCAAGCGCGGCGAACCGTGGCAGACTGAGCCTTGCACCCGTTGCCCCGCGGCGGCAGGACGTCGTCGCCGAGGGCACATCCCGGAGGAGAGAACGTGCCGGAAGGCAATGCGCTTGCGGGCGTCAAGGTCATGGTGATCGACGACTCGAACACCATTCGTCGCAGCGCGGAGATCTTCCTGCTGCAGGCGGGATGCACGGTCATTCTGGCCGAGGATGGCTTCGACGCGCTCGCCAAAATCGCCGATCATCAGCCGAACCTGATATTCGTCGACATCATGATGCCGCGGCTCGACGGCTACCAGACCTGCGCGCTGATCAAGAAGCACGCGAAGTTCAGCACGACGCCCGTCGTCATGCTGTCGTCGAAGGACGGCCTGTTCGACCGCGCGCGCGGCCGCATGGTCGGCTGCGACCAGTACCTGACCAAGCCGTTCACCAAGGACAGCCTGCTGAAGGCGGTCGCGGCGCACGTCGGGGCGGCGCGCGGATGACGGCCGGCGACCGGCGCGGCGGGGGAGCGGCGGCATGCCGGTGAGGAAGATCCTGATCGTCGACGACTCGCCGACCGAGCGGCACGTCCTCAACGAGATGCTGGTCGCGGCGGGCTACGACGTCATCGCCAGCGACAGCGGCGACGACGCGATCCGCGTGGCGAAGCGCGAGCGCCCCGACGCGATCCTGATGGACATCGTGATGCCGGGACTGAACGGCTTCCAGGCCACGCGCGCGATCAGCCGCGACCCGGACACGGCGGCGATCCCCGTGATCATCTGCACGTCCAAGAGCCAGGAGACCGACCGCATCTGGGGGCTGCGGCAGGGCGCCCGCGGCTTCATCGTCAAGCCGATCCAGCGCGACGAGCTGCTCGCGCAGATCGCGGCGCTCGGATAGAAGGAGCCGGAATGGAGCGCGCCGGCAAGGTCGACCTTCGCGTCTACCAGGAGGAGATCGCGAAGCGGCTGGCGACGCGGACGGCGGCCGAGGTCGAGTCGTCGCGGCTCGCCGTCGCCTGCGCGGATGCGCTCTGGCTCGTCCGGCTGGCCGACGCGGGCGAGGTGATCGCGATGCCGGCGATCGCTCCCGTCCCGCTGACGAAGCGCTGGTTCCTCGGGCTCGCGAACATCCGCGGCAGCCTCTACGGCATCGTCGATCTTGCCTCCTTTCTCGGCCAGGAGGGCGCGCCGCCGCATGCGGCCGGCGGCACCAGCCGCGTCATCCTGTTCGGGCCGCGCGTCGGCGAGCTGCGCGCGGGGATCGTCGTGCCGCGGGTCCTCGGGCTGTCGAGCCTCGCGGCGCTCGCGCCCGCGGCGGCGCCGCCGGACGCGCCGGCGTGGTACGGCCCGCGGTGGATCGACGCCGACGGCGCCGCGTGGCAGGAGATCGATCTCGTGGCCCTCGCGCGCGATCCCGCGTTCCTGCAGGTTGCTCCGTGACCGGACGATCGAGGCCGCGCGTGCACCCCGCCGACCCTGCGCGCCGTCCCGGCGGCGACCGCACACCCTGCCTGCCCTGGAGTCGTCATGGCGCCTGAACCCAAGTCGCCGGAGCCTTCCGGCGTCGAACCCGACGAGCTCGCGGCGGCGGCGGGTGCCGACCTCCCGGCCGCGGCGGAGACCGCCGCCGCCTCGGCCGTCCGTGAGCCGCCGGCCCCGCCCTCGATGATGGAGCG
Source organism: uncultured beta proteobacterium (assembly GCA_963832705.1). Lineage (GTDB taxonomy): Bacteria > Pseudomonadota > Gammaproteobacteria > Burkholderiales > Casimicrobiaceae > CAIWHR01. The sequence continues at coordinate 32,510 of CAWHVP010000018.1, forward strand.
CCAGGCGGCGGCGGGTCCGTTGGTGCGGCCGCGCCGGCTGCCGCTGCTCGGCCGCCTCCCGTTCGTCCGCCAGTTCCAGCTGCTCGGCGTCGTCGTCGTCGCGTTCCTCGCGCTCGGCGCGCTGTTCGTCTACGTCGACGGGCGCGGCGTGCCGCGCGAGGCGATCATCTGCGCGGGCGTGGCGCTGGCGGCGCTGCTGCTGCTCGGCAAGGTGCTGCTCGACGACGCCAGGAGCCGTGCCTGGCAGAGCGAGCACGAGAACCGGCGCAACCAGGACGCGATCCTCCGGCTGCTGAACGAGATGGGGAACCTGGCCGACGGCGACCTCACGGTGAAGGCTTCCGTCACCGAGGACGTGACCGGCGCCATCGCCGACTCGATCAACTTCGCCGTCGACGAGCTGCGCACGCTCGTCATCCGCATCAACTCGGCGACCGACGAGGTGACGCGCGCCACCGCCGCCGCGCACGCGATCGCCGACCGCCTGTACGAGGCGTCGCAGCGCCAGAGCCGGGAGATCCGGCAGGTGTCCGCGCGCGACGCTGCAGATGGCGACGTCGATCGACGAGGTCTCGCAGTCGGCGGCGCGCTCGGCGCGGGTCGCCGAGCAGTCGCTCGCGGCGGCCGAGAACGGCGCGCGCTCGGTGCAGAGCCAGATCGCCGGCATGAACGACATCCGCGGGCAGATCCAGGACACGTCGAAGCGGATCAAGCGGCTCGGCGAGTCGTCGCTGGAGATCGGCGAGATCGTCGAGCTCATCGCCGACATCACCGAGCGGACGAACGTGCTCGCGCTCAACGCCGCGATCCAGGCCGCGGCGGCGGGCGAGGCGGGCCGCGGCTTCACCGTCGTGGCCGAGGAGGTCCAGCGGCTGGCCGAGCGCTCGGCCGAGGCGACGCGGCAGATCGAGGCGATCGTCAAGGCGATCCAGACCGACGCGCAGGACGCCGTCGCGGCGATGGAGTCCTCCACCGCCGGCGTCGTCGAGGGCGCGCGCCTGTCCGATGTCGCGGGCCGGGCGCTGGAGGAGATCGGACGCGTCTCGCGCGAGCTCGCGCAGCTGATCGGCGGCATCTGGGCGCAGACGCAGTCGCAGTCGGCGTCGGTGACGACGGTCACCCGCGGCATGCAGGACATCCTGCAGATCACCGATGCAACGACCGCCGGCGCGACCGAGACGAACGCGTCGGTCGGCCGCCTGGCCGCGCTGGCCGCCGAGCTGCGCAGCTCGGTCGCGCGCTTCAGGGTCTAGCCGACGCCGCGCGTTGTGACCTCCGCCGCGACCGTTCCCATCGCCGAGTTCGACGTCGGGCCGCTGACGTGGGTCCGGGGCGAGATCGACCAGGCGCTGTCGCGCGCGCAGGCCGACCTCGCCGCGCTGCGCGCCGCCCCCCCGGACCGCGCCGCGCTCGAGCGCTCGGCGGCGAACGTGCACCAGGCCACCGGCGCGATCGTGATGGTCGGGCTGGACGCCGTCGTCCCCTTCGGCGAGGAGATCGAGCGCTCGATCGCGGCGCTCGCCGCTGCCGACGCGGCGACGCTCGGCGCCCGCTGCGACGCGATCGACCGCGCCTGCCGCAAGCTCAAGGTCTTCCTGCGCGAGATCGAGGAGGGCGTGCCGCTGGTCGCGCTGAAGCTCTTCCCCGAGTACGAGGCGATGCAGCGGCTGCGCGGCGTCGAGTTTCCGGCCGCCAGCGATCTCTTCCATCCCGACCTGTCGCTCGGGACGGCGCCGCTGCGGACGATCGGCGGGGCGGGGGGGATGCCGCGCTGACGCACCTCGCCGCGCATCGCCGGGCCTTCCAGGGAGGCCTCCTGGTCTGGCTGCGCGGCGACCCCGCCGGAGCGATCGCGATGCGCGACGCCGTCGCCGGCATCGAGGCACTGACCGCGCAGCCGGCGACCCGGTCGTTCTGGTGGACCGTCGGCGCGCTGCTCGAGGCGCTGGCCGGCGGCGGGCTCGAACCCGGACTCGCGACCAAGCAGCTCGCCGCCCGGATCGACATGCAGATCCGGCGCTTCGTCGAGGGTTCGAGGCAGGTCGCCGAGCGGCTGCGGCGCGAGGTCCTCTACCAGGTGGCGATCAGCGTGCCGGTCTCGCCCGCGGTGCGCGAGGTGCAGCGGGCGTTCCGGCTGGCCGAGCTCCTGCCGTCGCCGGAGGCGGCGTCCGCCGACAGCGTGCGGCAGGACGAGGCGGTGCGCGCGGGCCGCGAGGCGGTCGGCGCGGCGAAGGAGGCCTGGCTCGCCCTCACCTCGGGCCGCGCCGAGGGCCGGGCGAGCCTGCAGCGCGCGCTGACGGCCGTGCGCGATCGTGCCGACGAGGCCGGGGGCGCCGCGCTGTCGCGGCTCGCCGGATCGCTCGCGGGGCGCGTCGCGTCGCTGCCGGGCTCGAAGGTGCCCGAGGCGCTGGCGCTCGAGTACGCGACGGCGCTGCTGCTGATCGAGAGCGCGTTCGAGCGGCGCGCGGGCGAGACTCCGGAGCTCGCGCAGGAGGTCGACGCGATGCTCGCGCGGCTCGACGCCGTGCAGGCGCAGCGGCCGCTGGACGCGGGGGTCGCGGCACCCCGGCTCGACGAGATGTCGAAGCGCGCGCAGGAGCGCGCGCTGCTCGCCCAGGTCACCCGCGAGATCCAGGTCAACCTGCGCCACATCGAGCAGGTGCTCGACGCGTTCTTCCGCGACCCCGCGCAGCGGGCCGGGTTGCCGGCGCTCTCGAAGGACATCCGCCAGGTCGCGGGGGCCCTGCGGATGCTCGGCCTCGACCAGGCCGAGGGCCTGCTCGCGCTGTGCGAGGCGCAGATCGAAGCGCACGCCACTGCCGCGGCGCCGGTGGCCGGGGCGGACCTCGAGCTGCTGGCCGAATCGCTGTCGTGCCTCGGGTTCTACGTCGAGGCCGTCGAGCAGCAGCGCCCGCAGCCCGAGCGCCTGATCGCGCCGCTGCTCGCCCGCCGGCAGGGCAAGGCGGCGGCGCCCGAGCCGCGCGGAGGCCGTCGAAGCGGCGCCGGAGCCGGTCCCGACCGAGCCGGTCGAGGGCGTGGAGGAGCAGGAGGGCGCCGCGGAGGCCGCGCCCGCACCGGCGATCTCGGCGGAGACGAAGCGGCTGCTCGCGACCGAGGACAGCGCGCTCGACGCCGAATTCCTCGACATCTACCTGACCGAGGCCGACGAGGTGCTCGACATGGTGGCCGGGCACCGGCGGCTGCTGGCCGAGGACCCCGGCGCGCGCGACGCGCTGCGCACGGTCCGGCGCGGCTTCCACACGCTGAAGGGCAGCGGCCGGATGGTGGGCTTGATCGAGCTCGGCGAGCACGCGTTCACCGTCGAGCGGATCCTGAACCGGCTGCTGGAGGACGAGCATCCGGCCACGCGGGCCGTGCTGGCCGTGATCGACGCCGCGGAGCAGAGCTTCCGCGCGTGGGTCGGCGAGCTGCGGCAGCACGGGCGGGTGCAGCCGGACGCGCACGCGATGCACGCGGCGATCGTCGCGCTCGAGGCGGAGCTGCCGCGCGATCGCGAGTCGGTCCTCGCGCGTCCGGTGCCGGCCGCGCCGCCGGTCGCGGCCGCGCCGCCGCCGCCCGCCGCAGCGGAAGACGGAACCGCCGGAATCGGTGCTCGAGGTGATCGAGATCACGACCGCCGAGCCGGACGAATCGCGGGCGCTCGCGGCGTCCTTCGGCGTGACCGAGCTCGCCCCGGTCGGCGAGACCGGCGCGCGCGCGTCCGAAACGCCCGCGGTCGAGTCCGGCGACGAATTCGGCGACGACGAGGACCTCGAGATCCTCGACTTCGCGCCGGCCGAGCCGGGCGCCGCGGCCGGCCCCGTCGCGCCCGCGACGCCGGCGACGGAGCCGACGACGCAGTCCGGGCACGCGGCCGCGGAGCCCGGGCCGCCGGCGACGGCCGCGCCCGCACGCCGACGCCCGACGTCGTCACCGTCGGCGACGTCGCGCTGTCCGCGGCGCTGCACCGGATTCTCTGCGGCGAGGCGGACGAGATCCTGGCGACGCTCGACGCGGAGCTGTCGCTGATGCAGTTCGATCCGCAGCACCGGCCGTCGGCGGGGATGGTGCGCGCGAGCCACACGCTGTGCGGAGCCTTCCGCGCCGCCGGCTTTCCGCTGATCGCCGAGACCGCGAAGGCGCTGGAGCGCGGCCTGGTCGCGGTGGCGCCGCTGCCGGGCCCGCTTCCCGACTCGGTGCTGCCGGCGGTCGCCGATGCGGTGGCGGGCCTGCGCGGATTCGTCGGCCGCGTGAAGAGCGGCGAAGGCTTCGATCGCGGCGACGAGGATGCCGCGGCCGCGATCCGGGCGACGCTCGCCGCGCTGGCACCGGCGGTCGCGGGGGTGGAGCCGCCCGCGGATGCCGAGGCGCTCGCCGCGCGCGAGGCGGCCCGGCACGACGAAGGCGCGCCCGCGATCCCGGCGGGCGCCGGTGCCCGCAGAGGGGGCGCCGCCCGAGACGCAGGAGAGCGACGCCGTCGACGCCGAGATCCTGCCGGTGTTCCTCGAGGAAGCCGTCGAGCTGCACGCGCAGGCGGGCGAAGGGCTGCGGCTGCTGCGCGCGCAACCCGCCGACGCGGGCGTCGCCGTCCGCCTGCGCCGGACGCTGCACACGCTGAAGGGCAGCGCGCGGATGGCCGGGGCGATGCGCCTCGGCAGCCTCGCGCACCGGATGGAATCGCTGCTGCAGGAAGGCGAGGCGCAGCCGGCGCCCCCGGCCGCGCTGTTCGACGCGCTGGAGACGGACCTCGATCACGTCGCGGCGCTGCTCGACGCGCTCGCGGGCGGCGAGACCGGCGCCGCGCCGTCCGGTTTCGCGCCGGCGCCCGGACCGGCGGCATCCCCGCGGCCGGAAGCCGCCGCCGTGTCCGCCGAGTCCGTCGCGCCCGCTGCACCGGGACCCTGGCCGTCCGCGCCGGCAGCGCCGCCGGCGACCCCGGTCGCCGCCCCTCCGCTGCCGGTCGCGCCGCCGGAAGCGCCCGCCGTCCCGGCCACGGCCGCCGAAGCCGAGGCCGGCCCGCGCGCGGTGCTGCGCGTGCGGGCCGACGTCATCGACCAGCTGGTCAGCGAGGCGGGCGAAGTGGCGGTGACGCGGGCGCAGATCGACGGCGAGCTGCGGGCGCTGAAGGCGAACCTGCTCGAGCTGAAGGCCAGCGTGATCCGCCTGCGCGGCCAGGTCCGCGAGATCGAGATGCAGGGCGATGCCGCGATCCCGTCGCGACGCGCGCATGCCGGCGAGACCGCGCCGGGCTTCGATCCGCTGGAATTCGATCGCTACACCCGGTTCCAGGAAGTCGCGCGCTCGCTGGCCGAGGGGATCGACGACGTGGCGACCGCCGAGCAGGCGCTGCGCCGCAGCCTCGACGCCGCCGACACGGCGCTCGCCGCGCAGGCGCGGCTGTCGCGCGACATGGAGCGCCAGCTGTTCGCGCTGCGGACCGTGCCGTTCGGCAGCCTGTCGGAGCGGCTGTACCGGGTGCTGCGGCAGGCGGCCAAGGAATCGGGCAAGCGCGCCAACCTCGAGATCCGCGGCGGCGAGGTCGAGCTCGATCGCGCCGTCCTGGAAAAGCTCGCCGGCCCGCTGGAGCACCTGCTGCGCAACGCCGTGGACCACGGCATCGAGCCGGCCGCGGCGCGCCGTCTCGCGGGCAAGCCCGAGACCGGCGAGGTCGCGCTGACCGTGCGCCAGGCCGGGAACGAGATCGTCGTCGAGATCGCCGACGACGGCGCCGGCGTCGACCTCGAGGCGATCCGCGCGCGCGCCGTCGCCCGGGGCCTCGTCGCGGCCGGCGCCGTGCCGACGGAAGCGCAGCTCGTCGACTGCATGTTCCTGCCGGGGATCACCACGGCGACGCGCGTCACCGAGCTCTCGGGGCGCGGGATCGGGATGGACGTCGTCCGCTCGGAAGTCGCCGCGCTGGGCGGGCGCATCGGCGTCGTGACCGCGCGCGGACGCGGCACGACCTTCGTGCTGAACCTGCCGCTGACGCTGGCGGTCGCGCAGGCGGTGCTGGTGCGGGCGGCCGGACGGCTGTGGGCGCTGCCCGCGGCCATGGTCGAGCACGTGCGCCAGGTCGAGGGGAAGGCGCTGTTCGACAGCTACGTCGCGCACAGCGTCGAGTGGCAGGGCGCGAGCTACCCGCTCCACTACCTGCCGTGGCTGCTCGGCGACGCCGGGCATCGTCCCGGGAGCGGGCGGCACAACGCCGTGCTGCTGCTGCGCGCGGGAGCGCACCGCGCCGCCGTGCACGTCGAGGAGATGGTCGGCAACCAGGAAGTCGTCGTCAAGAACCTGGGCCCGCAGCTCGCGCGCGTGCCCGGCATCGTCGGGGCGACGGTGCTCGGCACCGGCGAGATCGTCCTGATCGTCAACCCGGTGCAGCTCGCGCAGCGCGCCGGCATCCCGGTATTCGACCCGACCGCGCCGGACCGCGTCGTGCCCGGCCGCCCCGCGCCCGGCGGAGCGGCCGGCGCGCGGGCGCCGCAGGTGCTGATCGTCGACGACTCGCTGACCGTGCGCCGCATCACCAGCCGCATGCTGACGCGCGAGGGCTTCGAGGTGGCCGTCGCGCGCGACGGCATCGAGGCGCTGGCGCTGCTCGAGACGCAGGATCCCGACGTGATCCTGCTCGACATCGAGATGCCGCGGATGGACGGCTTCGAGTTCATGCGCACGATCCGGCGCGATCCGCGCTTCGTGCACACGCCGGTCGTGATGATCACCTCGCGGGCGGCGGAGAAGCACCGCGCGCTGGCGCGGGAGCTGGGCGTCGACCTCTACCTCGGCAAGCCGTTCCAGGAGCAGGAGCTCCTGTCGAGCCTGCGCCAGATGCTCGAGCTAAGCCCTTGATTGGCCAATGAGCGGCCGGTGACCCGGGCCCGGCGGCGACACGCCGCCACCGGCTTGCGCCGGATCCCTTTCCCCCGGATTCGAGCGCCGGAACGGTGCGATTCCGGGTCGCTCGGGGCGATTTTCGGCGACAATTCACAGTTGGACCAATCTGGAGGACAGGGTAATGGCGCAATTCGCCACTGAGAACATCCGCACGCTGGCGCTCGTCGGTCACGGCGCGTCCGGCAAGACCACACTTGCCGAGGCGCTGCTGCACAAGGCCGGCATGATCGCGGCACCCGGCAGCGTCGAGCGGGGCACGACGGTCAGCGACTTCGAGCCGCTGGAGAAGACCTACCAGCATTCGCTGCGGACCTCGCTGCTCCACGTCGAGACCGCCGGCACGCGGATCCACATCGCCGACACTCCGGGCTTCCCCGACTTCATCGGCCAGGCGATCGGCGCGCTCGATGCGGTCGAAACGGCCGCGGTCGTCGTCAACGCGCAGACCGGCCTCGAGATGATCACGTCGCGGATGATGGACTGGGCGGGCAAGCGCCGGCTCTGCCGCCTCGTCATCGTCAACAAGATCGACGCCGAGAACGTCGACCTGCCGGCGCTGCTCGCGCAGATCCAGGCGGCGTACGGCAGGGAGTGCCTGCCGATCAACCTGCCGGCCGACGGCGGCAAGCGGGTCGTCGACTGCTTCTTCACGCCGTCGGGCGACTCCGACTTCTCGAGCGTGGCGGCCGCGCACCAGGCGCTGGTCGACCAGGTCGTCGAGGTCGACGAGGACCTGATGTCGCTGTACCTCGAGCAGGGCGAGATCGAGCCGGACCAGCTGCACGCGCCGTTCGAGAAGGCGCTGCGCGAAGGCCACCTGATCCCGGTGTGCTTCGTCTCGGCGAAGAACGGCGCCGGGCTCGACGAGCTGCTCGAGATCATGGTCAAGCTGCTGCCGAATCCGACCGAGGGCAACCCGCCGCTGTTCTACAAGGGCGAGGGCGACGCGATCGAGGAATTTCACTCCGAGCCCGACCCGAAGAAGCACGTGCTCGCGCACGTGTTCAAGGTCGTCGTCGACCCGTTCGTCGGCAAGCTCGGCGTCTTCCGCGTCCACCAGGGCACGGTGACCAAGGACACGCAGCTCTTCATCGGCGACGGCCGCAAGCCGTTCAAGGTCGGGCACCTGTTCATGCTGCAGGGAAGCAAGAACATCGAGGTCGACCGCGCGGTCCCCGGCGACATCGCCGCCGTCGCCAAGGTCGACGAGATCGAGTTCGACTGCGTGCTGCACGACTCGCACGACGAGGACCACATCCACCTGCAGCCGCTCGAGTTCCCGGTGCCGATGCAGGGCGTCGTGATCACGCCGAAGAAGCGCGGCGACGAGCAGCGGATCTCCGACGTCGTGCACCGGATGCTGGCCGAGGACCCGACGATATCGCTCGAGCACGACGCGGTGCTGAACGAGACGGTGCTGCGCGCGCTGGGCGAGCTGCACCTGCGCTCGATCCTCGAGCGGATGGCGGCGCAGTACAAGATCGAGGTCGACACGCGCCCGCCGCGGATCCCGTACCGCGAGACGATCACCGGCAAGGCCGAGGGCTTCCACCGGCACAAGAAGCAGACGGGCGGCGCCGGCCAGTTCGGCGAGGTCTCGCTGCGCATCGAGCCGCGCGAGCGCGGCGCCGGCTTCGAGTTCGTCGACGCGACCAAGGGCGGCGTCATCCCGCACAACTTCATGCCCGCCGTGCAGAAGGGCGTCGAGCAGGTCCTCGCCACGGGCGCGGTCGCCGGGTTCCCGCTGCAGGACGTGCGCGTCATCGTCTACGACGGCAAGCACCACCCGGTCGACTCGAAGGAAATCGCCTTCGTCACCGCCGGCAAGAAGGCGTTCATCGACGCGATCAGCAAGGCGAAGCCGATCGTGCTCGAGCCCATCGTCAGCGTCGAGGTGATCTGTCCCGAGACGAACACCGGCGACATCGCCGGCGACCTCTCGTCGCGGCGCGGCCAGGTGACCGGCACGCAGGGCCTGCAGCCCGGCGTCATCGCCGTCAGCGGCCTCGCGCCGCTGGTCGAGCTCGAAGGCTACTCGGCGCGCCTCAAGTCGGTGACCGGCGGGCACGGCTCGTGGTCGATGCAGCTGTCGCACTACGAAGCCGCGCCGCCGACGCTGCAGTCGCAGCTCGCGACCGCGTACCAGAAGTCGAAGAAGCAGGAAGAGGAGTAGCCGCACCGCGAGCCGCTCCCCGGCCGCGGTCGCGGGCACGCCTGCTCCGTGCTGCGCGGGTAGAGGGTCGGCGGCTGAGGCGCGCCCGCTTACCGGACGCTCGGAACAGCGCCAGCGCGGCCTCGCGCGCGGCGGCGTGGTCGACGATCGGCGGCGGATAGTCGCGGCCGATCACCACGCCCTTCGCCTGCTGCACCATCGGCGGCAGCTTCCACGGCGCGTGGATCTCCTTCGCCGAGAGCGCCGCGATCTCCGGCACGTAGCGCCGGATGAATGCGCCGTCGGGATCGAAGCGCTCGGACTGCGTCACCGGGTTGAAGATGCGGAAGTACGGCTGCGCGTCGCAGCCGGTCGACGCGGCCCACTGCCACCCGCCGTTGTTCGACGCGAGATCGAAGTCGATCAGCTTGTCGGCGAAGTGGCGCTCGCCGACGCGCCAGTCGACGAGCAGGTCCTTGACCAGGAACGACGCGGCGACCATCCGCAGCCGGTTGTGCATCCAGCCGGTCCTGTCCAGCTGCCGCATCGCCGCGTCGACGATCGGGTATCCCGTGGGCCCGTCCCGCCACGCCGCGATCCGCGCCGGATCGTTCGGGAACCGCAGCGCGTCGTACTGCGGCTTGAACGCGCGCGCGACGACCCGCGGGTGATGCCAGAGGATCTGCGCGTAGAACTCGCGCCACACGAGCTCCGACAGCCACGCGGCCGCACCCTCGCCGCCGGCCTCCAGCGAGCGCGCGTGGGCAAAGCCGGCGAGCTCGCGGATCGACACGGTGCCGAAGCGCAGGTGCACCGACAGGTACGACGGGCCCTTGACCGCCGGGTAGTCGCGCGTCTCGCGGTAGCGGTCGATGCGCTCGCGAAAGTCGCGGAAGAGCGCGGTGCCGCCGCTCATCCCCGGTACGACGCGCAGCGCCGCGAGGTTGGTCGCGCGGAAGCCGAGCGCCTCGAGCGTCGGGACGCCGGTCGCGAGCTCCGCCGGTGGCGCCGCCAGGACCCCGGCGTGCCCGTCGGTCGCCAGCGGCTGCAGCCGCGCGGGCGTCAGCGCCTTCAGCCACGCGTTCCGGTACGGCGTGAACACCGAGAACGGCGTGCCGGCCTGCGACAGGATCTCGTCGCGCTCGAAGATCACGTGGTCGCGGACCGTGTGGAACGCGATGCCGCCCGCGGCGAGCGCATCGGCGACGGCCTCGTCGCGCTCGATCGCGGCCGGCTCGTAGTCGCGGCCCGCGAACACCGCCTGCACGGCCAGCGCCGCGGCGAGCGCGGGGATCGCCGTGCGGGCCGGCGCGTGGGCGACGATCAGCCCGCCGCCGCGCGCGCGGAGCGCGGCGTCGAGCTCGACGAGGCTCCCGCGGATGAACTCGACGCGGCGGTCGGCGGGGTCGGGCAGCGCGTCGAGGATGTCGCGATCGAAGACGAACGCGCAGAAGACGCTGCGCGCCGCGGCGAGCGCGGCCGCGAGCGCCGCGTGGTCGTAGTCGCGCAGGTCGCGGCGGAACCAGACGAGCGCGCGGTCGACGACGGGCGTCGCCCTCACCCCGACGCCTCTCCCGCTCGCGGGAGAGGGAGCCGCGCCGCGGCGGGCGAGGCGGTCGCTCACTTCTTCTCGCGCGCGTGACGCAGGTCGTTGGCGCGGATCTCGTGCCGCCACAGCGGCGCGCCGTCGCTGTCGTAGGCCTCGAGCGCGATCCTGCGGTCGGTGCCGGGGCCGCCGACCCGGATCAGGCCGAACTGGCGCCGCGCGTGCAGCGTGCCCGGGACGAGGTCGGGGTTGTCGCGCTCGGCGGCGTCGAGGCGGGTCGCGGGGGTCGAGGTCAGCGGCGACGACGTGAACTCGTACAGCGGATAGGCGCCCGGGCGCTCGACCTTCAGCAGCTCGCCGAAGTGGCGGTCGCCGGACAGGAAGATCACGCCGTCGATCTTCTGCTCGGCGAGCCAGTCGGCGAGCTGCTTCTGCTCGTGCGGGAACCGGTGCAGTCCCTCGTAGCGGCTGGCGCGGTTCCAGAACTGGCCGCCGGCGGCGACGAGCTTGATCCGCGCGTGCGACGCGAGCAGCGCGCGCTTCAGCCAGTCGAACTGCGCGGTGCCGAACATCGTCTTCCCGGGGACGTCGGGGTAGCGGTTCGGGTCGCGGTACGTCCGGTCGTCGAGCAGGAAGAACTCGACGTCGCCGACGCGCGCCCAGCCGAAGGCGCCGGGCGCGCCGGGCAGCCCGTAGCTCGGGTTCGGCCAGAAGCGCTGGAACAGCTGCAGCGACTGGCCCTTCAGCACGTAGGAACCGTCGGCGTCGTTCGGGCCGAAATCGTGATCGTCGAGGATCGCGAGGTGCGCGGTCGCCGTCAGCAGCTTCTGCATCGGCTCGAAGGCGCGCACCTGCCGGTAGCGCGCCGCCATCGCGCCGGGGTCGAGGAAATCGGGCGCCTGCAGGTACAGGTTGTCGCCCAGCCACAGCATCAGGTCCGGGCGCTTGCCGGCGATCGCGTCGAAGATCTGCCAGTCGCCGCCCCCGCCGCGGAAGACCGGGTTGGGATTGGCGAGGTAGTGGCACGACCCGATCGCGATCGTGACGTCGGCGGCGTCCTTCGCGCTGCTCCAGTACGCCTGCGTGCGCGCCGTGCCCTCGCGCGTCTCGCCCTGCGCGGCGATCCGCCAGCGGTAGGCGGTGCCGGGTGCCAGTCCGCCCGGGCGCGCGGTCACGACGTAGTCGGTCGCCGCCTCGGCCGCGAGCGTCAGCCGCTGCGCCCCGGCGCCGGCGGCGCCTGCCGCCTCGGGCGTCACCTCGATCTCGACCGGGCCGGCGCGCTCGGCCTGGACCCACAGCGTGAGGCTGGTGTAGTCGGCGAAACCGACCATCACCACGAGCCGCGCGTGCGCGTCGCCGCAGCCCGCCGCGAGCGGCAGCACGACGGCGGCGAACGCGGCGAGCAGCGCGCCGAACACAAGGCGGAACAAGGGCATGCCGAATTGTGCCGGGGGGGCGCGGCGTTTACAATTCACCCCATGGCCAGCGCGACCGCCAACTTCACCGACCACTTCCTGATCGCGATGCCGGGAATGGTCGATCCGAACTTCGCGCACACGCTGACCTACGTCTGCGAGCACAACTCGGACGGCGCGCTCGGCATCGTCGTCAACAAGCCGATCGACATGACGCTCGCCGCGCTGTTCGAGCAGATCGAGATCAAGGCCGACGCCGGGACGCTCGGCGATTCGCAGGTCCACTTCGGCGGGCCGGTGCAGGTCGACCGCGGCTTCGTGCTCCATCGGCCGCTCGGCAACTGGCAGTCGACGCTGGCGGTCAGCGACGACCTGGGCCTCACGACGTCGAAGGACGTGCTCGAGGCGCTGGGCCGCGGCGAGGGTCCGGCCGACGTGCTGGTGTCGCTGGGCTACGCCGGCTGGTCCGCCGGGCAGCTCGAGTCGGAGATCGCGCAGAACGCGTGGCTGACCGTCGAGGCCGACCCGGACGTGCTGTTCGACACGCCCGCCGAGGAGCGGCTGCCGGCGGCGATGAAGCTCCTCGGCATCGACTTCTCCCGGCTGTCCGGCGCCGCCGGCCACGCCTGACGCTTGAACGCGAACACGACGAGCACGCGACCGGCGCCCGCGGATCCCACGACGGTGCTCGCATTCGATTTCGGAACCCGGTGCATCGGCGTCGCCGTCGGCAACACCGTCGTGCGCGTCGCGCATCCGCTGACGACGATCCGGGGCGAGGCCGCCGCGCCGCGCTTCGCCGCGATCGGGCGCCTCGTCGCCGAATGGGAGCCGGGCGCGCTGGTCGTCGGGCGCCCGCTGGAGGAGGACGGCTCCGCGAACGAGATGACCGCGCGCGCCGAGCGCTTCGCGCGGCAGCTCGAAGGCCGGTTCGGCCTCCCCGTCGCGCGCGTCGACGAGCGCTTCACGACGCGGGCCGCGGCCTCCGCGCTCGGCGAGGCGGGCATTTCGGGACGCGCGCGCGAGGCGGCGCTCGACGAAGTGGCGGCGCAACTGATCCTGCAGGCCTGGCTTGACGAACACAACCCCGCAAATGCGACCCCGGACGAGAAATGCAGCCCCTGACCCTTCCTGACGCCGAGCAGACGCTCGCGGCGCTCGCCGACCGGATGCGCGGCGCGATCGCCTTCGACGCGCGCTTCGTCGGCATCCATTCCGGCGGCGCGTGGCTGGCCGACCGGCTCGCGCGGATGATCCCCGGCGACCACCCGGTCGGCTACGTCGACGTGTCGTTCTACCGCGACGACTTCCGCAGCAAGGGGCTGAAGCCCGAGGTCAAGCGCACCGACCTGCCGTTCGACGTCGAGGGCGCGACGATCGTCCTGGTCGACGACGTGCTCTACACCGGGCGCAGCGTGCGCGCGGCGATCAACGAGCTGTTCGACTACGGCCGGCCGCAGAAGATCGAGCTCGCGGTGCTCGTCGACCGCGGCGGGCGCGAGCTGCCGATCGAGCCGACCTGGTGCGGCGCGCGCCTCGCGGCGGCGCGCGAGCTGTCGCTGGTGCTCTCCCGCGCCGACGACGGCCGGCTCGCGCTGACGACCGAGGGCGCCGGCGCCGCCGATTCCGCAGGAGCCGCCGATGCGTAACCCCCAGATCAACGACCAGGGCGAGCTCGTCCACCTGCTGACGCTCGAGGGCCTGCCGGCCGAGATGATCGTGCGCATCCTCGACACGGCGGTGCCGTTCGTGTCGATCGCCGAGCGCGACGTGAAGAAGGTGCCGCTGCTGCGCGGCAAGGCGGTGTTCAACCTGTTCTTCGAGAACTCGACGCGCACGCGCACGACGTTCGAGATCGCGGCGAAGCGGCTGTCCGCCGACGTCATCAACCTCAACATCGGCGCGTCGTCGACGACCAAGGGCGAGACGCTGCTCGACACCGTCGACAACCTGTGCGCGATGAACGCCGACATGTTCGTCGTCCGCCACGCGCAGTCGGGCGCGCCGCACCTGATCGCGTCGCACCTCAACCGCACCGGGCGCTCGCACGTCCACGTCGTCAACGCCGGCGACGGCCGCCACGCGCACCCGACGCAGGGATTGCTCGACCTCTTCACCATCCGCCACTACAAGAAGGACTTCCGGAACCTCACGGTGGCGATCGTCGGCGACGTGCTGCACTCGCGCGTCGCCCGCTCGCTGATCCACGGCCTGACCACGATGGGCACGCCGGAGGTCCGCGCGATCGGCCCGCAGACGCTGCTGCCCACCGCGCTCTCCGCGCTGGGCGTGCGGACTTTCGGCGACATGCGCGAGGGGCTGAAGGGCTGCGACGTGATCGTGATGCTGCGGCTGCAGAACGAGCGGATGCGCGGCGCGCTGCTGCCGTCGGCCGGCGAGTTCTTCAAGAGCTACGGGCTCACGCCGGAGAAGCTCGCGTACGCGAAGCCCGACGCGATCGTCATGCACCCGGGACCGATGAACCGCGGCGTCGAGATCGATTCGGCGGTGGCCGACGGCGGCCACGCGGTGATCCTGTCGCAGGTCACTTTCGGCATCGCCGTCCGGATGGCGGTGCTTTCGATGCTGGCCGGGAACTGAGCGCCTATGAAGATCGAGATCAAGAACGGCCGGCTGATCGACCCGAAGCACGGGATCGACCGCGCGGCGACGCTGTTCATCGCGGCGGGCAAGGTCGCGGCGATCGGCACGGCACCGGCCGGATGGAGCGCCAACCGGACGATCGACGCCAAGGGCTGCGTCGTCGCCCCGGGGCTCATCGACCTGTCGGCGTGCCTGCGCGAGCCGGGGTTCGAGTACAAGGCGACGCTGGAGTCGGAGATGGCGGCGGCGGTCGCCGGCGGCGTCACCAGCCTCGCCTGCCCGCCCGACACCGACCCGCCGCTCGACGAGCCGGGGCTGGTCGAGATGCTGAAGCACCGGGCGCGGTCGCTGAACCAGGCGCACGTCTATCCGATCGGCGCGCTGACGGTGGGCCTGAAGGGCGAGGAGCTGACCGAGATGGGCGAGCTGGTCGAGGCCGGCTGCGTCGCGTTCTCGCAGGCGGGCGCGCCGCTGGTCGACACGCAGGTCCTGTACCGCGCGATGCAGTACGCGGCGACCTTCGGCCATCGCGTCTGGCTGCGCGCGCAGGACCCGCACATCGGCAAGGGCGGCGTCGCGCACGACGGCGAGGTCGCCACGCGCCTCGGGCTCGCCCGGGATCCCGTCGTCGGCGGAGACGATCGCGCTGGCGACGATCCTCGCGCTCAGCCGCGAGACCGGCGTGCACGTCCACCTGTGCCGGCTGTCGACGGCCGACGGCGTGGCGATGGTCCGCGCGGCGAAGAAGGACGGGCTGCCGGTCACCTGCGACGTGGCGATCCACCACCTGCACCTCTGCGACGTCGACATCGGCTGGTTCGACACCCAGTGCAACCTCACGCCGCCGCTGCGCGGCACGCGCGACCGCGCGGCGCTGCGCGCGGGGCTTGCCGACGGCACGATCGACCTCGTCTGCTCCGACCACATGCCGGTCGACGACGACGGCAAGCAGCTGCCTTTCGGCGAATCCGAGCCCGGAGCGACGGGGCTGGAGCTGCTGCTGCCGCTGACGCTCAAGTGGGCGGCCGAGGAGAAGGTCCCGCTGCCCGCTGCGCTGGCGCGGATCACCGCCAGCGCCGCCGCCGTGCTCGGCGTCGATGCCGGGCACCTCGCCGTCGGCCAGAGCGCCGACGTCTGCGTCTTCGACCCCGACCTGCACTGGCGGGTCGAGCCCAAGGCGCTCAAGAGCCAGGGCAAGAACACGCCGTTCGTCGGGCTCGAAGTGCCGGGCCGCGTGCGCTGCACGCTGGTGGGCGGGCAGATCGTCTACGAGTAGGGAACCGCCGAAAGCGGGGGCGGGTCCGATTTCCATTCCTGGAGATCCGGCCCGCCCTTTCTTCGCGCGCACGCCGTCATTTGCCATGGCCGGCCCGGAGTCGTAAGATTCGCCGCCCCGCAGCGGTCGCACCGGCCTTCCGGCGACAACCGCGGCAGCCCTATCGAAAATCAAGAGGAGCGGTCCATGAACGACCTGGAGCAAGACATCAAGGGCATCCTGCCGGACAAGGAATTCGACCGGCGCGATTTCATCTGGTCGGCGCTGGGCGCGACCGCGGCGCTCGCGTTGTCGTCGCCCGCGTCGGCGCAGGCGATCACCACCGACACCGCGGGCATCGACGCCGCCGACGTCATGATCCCCGCCGGCGGCGGCGTCTCGCTGCGCGGCTACCGGGCGATGCCGGCCGGCAACGGGCCGTTTCCGGTGGTCCTCGTCGGCGCCGAGATCTTCGGCCTCAACCCCTACGTCAAGGACGTGGTCCGGCGGCTGGCGAAGGCCGGCTACTACGCGATCGTCCCCGACCTCTACACGCGCAAGGCCGACCTCACCAAGATCACGACGATGGCCGAGATCATGCCGATCGTGAACTCCAAGGCCGACACCGAGCTCATCGCCGACTACGACGCGACGCTCGAGTTCGCGCGCAGCGAGAAGAAGGCGGACGTCGCGCGGGTCGCGATCACCGGCTTCTGCCGCGGCGGGCGCACGACGCTGGTCTACTCGTCGGCCAACCCGAAGCTCAAGGCCGCAGCGGCCTGGTACGGGCCGGTCGGCGGGCAGGCGAACGAGTTCACGCCGAAGAGCGCGATGGACCGCGTCGGCCGAGATCAAGGTGCCGGTGCTCGGGCTCTACGGCGCCAAGGATGCCGGCATTCCGGCCGAGCAGGTCGAGAAGTTCTTCGCCGCGCTGAAGGCCGCGGGCACGCCGGCGGAGCTCGTGATGTACCCCGATGCGGGCCACGGCTTCCACGCCGACTTCCGCCCGGACAACTACCGCAAGGCGGACGCCGAGGACGCCTGGGGCAGGATGCTCGCGTGGTTCAGGAAGTACGGCGTCTGATCCGCCGTGCCGGTGACGCGTAGCGCGGGTTGAGCGCAGGCAGGATCGGGGCTCCCGTACGATGCAGGACCCGCCCGGGTTGCGCGTCCGCGCAGCCCGGGCTACGGCTTCTTCGGCAGCCTGCCGAGCAGGAAGAACTCGTCGTTCGGCCGCATCCGCACCAGCGCGGCCATGCGGTTCGACAGCGCGAAGAACGCGGCGATCGCGCCGATGTCCCACGCGTCCTCGTCGGAAAAGCCGTGCGCGGCCAGCGCGGCGAAGTCGTCGTCGCCGACCTCGGCGCTGTCCTGCCCGACCTTCAGCGCGAACGCCAGCATCGCCTTCTGCCGCGGCGTGATCTCCGCGTCGCGGTAGTTGACGGCGACCTGGTCGGCGACGCGCGGGTTCTTGGCGTAGATCCGCAGGATCGCGCCGTGCGCGACGACGCAGTACAGGCAGTCGTTGGCGCCCGACGTCGCGACGACGATCATCTCGCGCTCGGCCTTGGTGAGGCCGCCTTCCTTCAGCATCAGCGCGTCGTGATAGGCGAAGAACGCGCGGAACTCCTCCGGGCGGTGCGCGAGCGCCAGGAACACGTTCGGGCACGAAGCCGGCCTTCTCCTGCACCTCGAGGATGCGCGCGCGGACGTCCTCGGGCAGCTCCTCGAGCGCGGGGACCGGGTAGCGGGAGACGGCGGCGCTCGCTCATCGCGGCGTCGCTCACGCCTGTCGGCGGGACGTAGCCCGCGGGCATCTCGGCGCCGGCGCCGAAGAAGTGCTGCCTCCATCTGCTCGGCGAGCCACTTGCGCGCGCGCGGATCGGCCATCGACAGCCGGTTCTCGTTGACGAGCATCGTCTGGTGGCGGAGCCACGCCTGCCACGCCTCCTTCGACACGCTCTCGTAGAGGCGCTTGCCCATCTCGCCGGGATACGGCGGGAAGTCGAGCCCTTCCGCCTCGCGGCCGAGCTTGACGCAGTGGACCATCCGTGCCATCTCATTTCTCCTGGAGTTTCTTCGCGTAGACCTGCGACTTGCGCTGGTAATTGTAGAGCGCCTGCTTCTGCTGCGGCAGGTCGGCGACCGTCGCGTTCCGGAAGCCGCGCTCGAGGAACCACTGCGACGTGCGCGTCGTCAGCACGAACAGGCGGTCGAGCTTCAGCTTGCGCGCGCGCGCCTCGATCTCGTGCATCAGCGCCTCGCCGTAGCCCTCGCGCCGGAAGTCGGGATGCACGGCCAGCGCGGCGAGCTCGCCGACCTTCTCGTCGGCGAACGCGTACAGCGCGGCGCAGCCGATGATCGCGCCGTCGTGCTCGGCGACGACGAAGCGCTCGATCTCGGTCTCCAGGCGCTCGCGCGAGCGGCGCACGAGGATGCCCTGCTCCTCCAGCGGCGCGATGATCGCGATGATGCCGCCGACGTCGTCGATCGTCGCGGCGCGCATGTTCGCGAGCGGGGCCGCCGCGACCATCGTGCCGACGCCGTCGCGGGTGAAGAGCTCGAGCAGCAGCGAGCCGTCGAGGTGGCGGCTGATCAGGTGCGCGCGCTTGACGCCGTTGTCGCAGGCGCGCACCGCGCAGGGCAGGTAGTGCTGGACGTCCTGCGGCAGGCGGCGCGCGCCGGGCCCCGCGAGGAGCGCCTCGGCGTCCTTCGTCGACAGCTCGGTCAGCAGCTGGCGGCGGCCGTTGCGCACGCCCTCGGTCTCCATCAGGAACACGAGCTTGTGCGCGTTGACGCGCACCGCGACCTGCGTGGCGACCTCCTCGAGCGCGAGGTTGTAGATCTCGCCGGTCGGCGAGTAGCCGAGCGGGGAGATCAGAACGATGTCGCCGTCGTCGAGGCGCTGCCGGATCGCCTCGATGTCGATGCGGCGAACCTCGCCGGTCAGCTGCATGTCGATGCCGTCGCGTATGCCCAGCGGCTTGGCCGTGATGAAGTTGCCGCTGGACACGCGGATGCGCGCGCCCGCCATCGGCGAGTTCGCGATGCCGAGCGACAGCAGCGCCTCGATGCGGCTCCTGACCTGGCCCGAGGCCTCGAGCACGCAGTCCATCGTCTCGGCGTCGGTCACCCGCAGGCCGAACGCGTAGCGGCTCTCGATGTTCTGCTGCGCGAGGATCGCCTCGATCTGCGGCCGCGAGCCGTGGACGACGACGATGTGCACGCCGAGGCTGTGCAGCAGGTTGAGGTCGTGGATGATGCCGAGGAACGTGTCGTCGGCGACGACCTCGCCGCCGAACGCGATGACGAACGTGCGCCCGCGGAACGCGTGGATGTACGGCGCCGCCGAGCGGATCCACTGGACGAACGCGCGCGTCGTCGCGGAGTGGCGCGGCGGGCGCCGCGCTGGGAGTCTTGGCCATCGGCGGAGGCGGGGAGGGCTCGGGTGGAAGCCGGGGCAAGGTGCCGGCCCGGCCGATTATAGCGTTGCGCCGCGCCACGTATAATGACCGACCGCCTGTCGCCGCCCCATGGCCTCCGACCTCCGGGGCCGCGCGCGCCCGACCCGCCGATGTCCTCCCCGCTCCTCGACAACCTCAATCCCGAGCAGCTCGCCGCCGTCACGCTGCCGCACCAGTCGGCGCTGATCCTCGCCGGCGCGGGCAGCGGCAAGACGCGCGTGCTCACCACCCGGATCGCGTGGCTGCTCGCCACCGGCCAGGCGACGCCGCTGTCGATCCTCGCCGTCACGTTCACCAACAAGGCGGCGAAGGAGATGCTGCTGCGGCTCTCCGCGCTGACGCCGGTGCGCACGCGCGGCATGTGGATCGGCACGTTCCACGGCCTGTGCAACCGGATGCTGCGCGCGCACTACCGCGACGCCGGGCTGCCGCAGCTCTTCCAGATCATGGACACGCAGGACCAGCTGGCGCTGATCAAGCGGCTGTACCGCGCGCACGGCATCGACGACGAGCGCTTCCCGCACCGGCAGCTGCAGCAGTTCATCAACGGGGCGAAGGAGGAGGGGCGGCGGCCCAGCCAGGTCGAGGCCGGCGACGAGTTCTCGCGCCGCCAGGTCGAGCACTACGCGCTGTACGAGGCGATGTGCCAGCGCGAGGGGGTCGTCGACTTCCCCGAGCTGCTGCTGCGCAGCTACGAGCTCCTCGCCAACCACGAGGGCCTGCGCGAGCACTACCGCCGTCGCTTCTCGCACCTGCTCGTCGACGAGTTCCAGGACACCAACGTGCTGCAGTACAAGTGGCTGCAGCTCCTCGCCGGCGCGCACACGGTCGTCTTCGCCGTCGGCGACGACGACCAGTCGATCTACGCGTTCCGCGGCGCGAACGTCGCGAACATGCAGCACTTCGAGCGCGACTTCGCGCGCGACGGCACGCCGGTGCGCCTGATCAAGCTCGAGCAGAACTACCGCTCGCAGGGCAACATCCTCGACGCGGCCAACGCGCTGATCCGGCAGAACAAGTCGCGGCTGGGCAAGAACCTGTGGACGGCCGACGGCAAGGGCGAGCCGATCCGCGCGTTCGCGGCGCCCTCCGACCTCGACGAGGCGGCGTTCATCGTCGACATCGTCAAGGGCATGGCCTCGGCCGGCGTCACGCTGTCGGACGTCGCCGTGCTCTACCGCTCGAACGCGCAGTCGCGCGTGCTCGAGCACGCGCTGTTCGGCGCCGCGGTGCCCTACCGCGTGCACGGCGGCATGCGCTTCTTCGAGCGCGCCGAGGTCAAGCACGCGCTCGCGTACCTGCGGCTCGTCGCCGTGCCCGACGACGACGGCGCGTTCCTGCGCATCGTCAACTTCCCGCCGCGCGGCATCGGCGCGCGCACGCTCGAGGGCCTGCAGGACGCGGCGCGCGGCGCCGGCACCACGCTCTGGCAGGCGGCCTGCGGCGGCAAGGCGGCCGGCAGGGCCGGCGGCAGCATCAAGGGCTTCGTCGAATCGATCGAGAGGATGCGCGCGGCGACGGCCGGGCTGCCGCTGCCCGAGGCGGTCGGGCACGTGATCGAGGCGTCGGGACTCGTCGCGCACTACAAGGCCGAGAAGGACGGGCAGGACCGGCTGGAGAACCTCGAGGAGCTCGTCAGCGCGGCCGACTCGTTCCTGCGCGAGGCCGATCTCGCCGTCGACGCGCCGATCGCGCTGCGGACGGGAACGGCGTCCGCGGAGGACGCAGGGGACGCGCAGGGCGCGGGCGCCGACGAGGCCGCGGCGCAGGAGGGCGCGACCGATCCGCTGTCCGCGTTCCTCGCGCACGCGGCGCTGGAGGCGGGCGACACGCAGGCCGCCGAGGGGCAGGCGGCGCTGCAGCTGATGACCGTCCACGCGGCGAAGGGCCTCGAGTTCCACTCGGTGTTCGTCACCGGGCTCGAGGAGGGGCTGTTCCCGCACGAGAACAGCCTGTCCGAGTTCGACGGCGTCGAGGAGGAGCGGCGGCTGATGTACGTCGCGATGACGCGCGCGAAGCGCCGGCTGTACCTGACGCTCGCGCAGAGCCGGATGCTGCACGGGCAGGTCCGCTACCACATCGCGTCGCGGTTCCTGGACGAGGTGCCGCCCGAGCTCGTGCAGTGGTCCTCGCCGCGCCGGCGCGCCGTCGAGGTCGATGCCGCCGAATGGGGGAGCGCGGCGGCCGCCGACGCGCCGCGGGTGGCGCCGCGCGCCTCCTCGTCCATCGAGCGCGGCGGTCCCGGCTGGCGCATCGGCCAGAGCGTGCGCCACGCCAAGTTCGGGCTCGGCATCATCATCGACGCCGAGGGCCGCGGCGCCGACCAGCGCGTGCAGGTCAACTTCCGCGAAGCGGGCGTCAAGTGGCTGGCGCTCGAGTACGCGAAGCTCGAGGCGCTGACGCCTCGAGAAGCTAGGGTCAGACACTACTCGAATGATCGCTGCCGCGTCAGGCGCGAGAAGTAGTGTCTGACCCTACTTCTGGGTCTCCGGCGTCGCGGCTTCCGCCGTCGCAGGTTCCTGGTGGTGGAAGATGTCGCGGTAGCTGACGTAGTCGGAGACGTGCAGCACCGCGATGAACAGGAACAGGTAGGGCAGCAGCACGACGGCCGCGATCCCGAGAGCGAGCGAGGCGGGCGCCACCAGCGTGATCAGCGCCATGGCGAGCCCGGGCACGACGCCGCCCCAGAAGAACACCAGCAGGCCGTACAGCGTGATCGGCCGCCAGTTCGCGACCGCGGCGGCGAGGCTCGCGCCGAGCGCCTGGCGGGCGCTGCAGTCCTGGAACACGACCAGCGCCGGCGCGAACCACAGCGCCATCATCACCGGCAGCGCGCAGGCGGCCGCGAACAGCATCGCGAGCTGCACGTCGCCGTCGGCGAGCAGCGTGTCGTCGATCCGGACCTTGCCGGACAGCGCGTCGACGAGCTTGCCGTCGTCGACCAGCGCGGTGCCGAGGATCGCCAGCGTGATGCCGGCGAAGAACACCAGCCCGAGCGGCAGCAACGCCCACAGGTTCGAGCGGAAGCCGACGAACATGTGCTTGAGCTCGGGCGTGCCGCCGCGCTCCTGCGACCAGGCGGCGGCCAGGAAGCCGACCGACAGCACCGGCTTCAGCAGCGGCGCCGCGATCTGCCCGAGGAACGGGACGAGGTCGACGATCCCCAGCACCAGGTAGTAGAGGAGCAGCAGCATCAGCCACGGCAGCCGCGCCTGCGACACCATGCGGTACGCGTCGCGCAGCCATTCCCTGCCGCGCGCGGCCGGCAGGCGCTCGAACGCCATCGGCGGGCGATCGGCGGCCATCAGGCGGATTCCCTCGGCGCGCCGCCGACGTTCGCGGGGAACCGTGGCACCGCGCGGACGCGATCGCGCAGGATGCGCTCGAAGGCGCCGGGGTCGTGGGCGTGGGTGAGCTCGCCCGGGCGGGGAAGGTGCAGGTCGTACAGCCGCGACAGCCAGAAGCGCAGCGCCGCGGCGCGCAGCAGCGCCGGCCACTGCTCGCGCTCGTCGGCGGTCAGCGGGCGCACGGCGTCGTAGGCCCCCGTCATCGCGGCGACCAGCTCGGGGACGAGCGCCCCCTCGCGCTCGCCCTCCTTGACGATGCACCAGTCGTTGACGGCGATGGCGAGATCGTAGGCGAGGAAGTCGGTGGCGGCGAAGCCGAAGTCGACGATCCCCGAGACGCGCGTGCCCTCGAACAGCACGTTGTCGCAGAAGAGATCGCCGTGGATCGCGCCGCGCGGCAGCGCCCCGCGGCCGAAGCCGGTGAGGAACTTGAGCTCGCCCGCCAGCAGCTCGTTCTGCGACGCGTCGAGGAACGGCCGCACGGCCCGCGCCGCCTGCCGCCACCACGCGGGTCCGCGGCGGTTGGTGAGCCGCGCCCGGTAGGTCGCCGTCGCGGCGTGCAGCCGCGCGAGCGCGGCGCCGACGGCGGCGCAGTGCTCCGCATCGGGCGCGAGCACCGCGGTGCCGGACAGGCGCGTGACCAGGCTCGCCGGCTTGCCGTTCAGCAGGCTGAACAGCGCGCCCGAGCGATCGGGCTCCGGGGCCGGGGCTTCGACGCCGTTCCGGGCGAGATGCGCCATCAGGTTGAGGTAGAACGGCAGCTCGTCCGCCGGCAGCCGCTCGTAGAGCGTCAGCACGTAGCGGCCCCTGGCCGTCGTCACGTAGAAGTTCGTGTTCTCGATGCCCGTCGCGATCGGCTCGAGCGACAGCAGCGCACCGACGCCGTAGCGGGTGAGCCAGACGCTGAATTCCTCGGCGGTGACGGGGGTGTAGACCGACATCGGCAACGCGGCGCGCGCTGGAGGGCGCCGCCGGATCAGGTTTCGGGGGGCGGAGACCGGCGTCAGAACGTGAGCAGTTCCCACAGCGGAACCCTGAGCCCCGTGTCCAGGCTGTCGCGGCGGATGAACGCGTAGCCGTTGGCGTCGGGAATCAGGAAATACGGCTTGCCGTGGAGGGGCGTGACCTTGATCCAGACCAGGCGGCCGGCGATCCGCGCCTCCTCGATCGTCTCGGTCTGCCGGCGCGTGATCGTGACCTGCGGCTCGAGGTCGGGGTCGCCGCCCGCCTCGGGCACCGGCTCGAGGCCGGCCGGCATCGACGGCGGCGGCGCGGCCGTTCCCGGCTGCGCGAGCGCCGCGCCGGCCGCGCCGAGCGCGACGGCGAGGGTGGAGCCGGCGAGGAAGGTGAGGCGGCGCAAGCGGTTCATCGGAAGGCTGTCGGAGGAGGCCAATCTTACCAGACGGCGCCCCGTGGCGCGGGAGCGAACTCTGCCATAATCCGGTGCTCCCGCGAGGGCTCCGGCCCGTCGGCGACACGCTTCGCCGGCGGCTCGATCGCGTCCCGAATCCTGGCGAAGGTCACCATGCCCCAGCTCGTGCTCGTCGATGGGTCGTCGTACCTCTATCGCGCCTTCCACGCGCTGCCCGACCTGCGCACGTCGTCGGGCGAGCCGACCGGCGCGCTGCGCGGCGTCGTCTCGATGCTCCGCCGCATCGCGATCGACAGCAAGCCCGACTATTTCGCCGTCGTGTTCGACGCGCCCGGCAAGACGTTCCGCGACGACTGGTATCCCGAATACAAGGCGCACCGGCCGCCGATGCCCGAGGACCTCGCCGCGCAGATCCCGCCGCTGCACGAGCTCGTGCGCGCGCACGGCTGGCCGCTGCTGATGATCGAGGGCATCGAGGCCGACGACGTGATCGGGACGCTGGCGCTCGCCGCGGCGGGTGCCGGCATCGACTGCCTCGTCTCGACGACCGACAAGGACCTGGCGCAGCTCGTGCGCCCGGGCGTCACGCTGGTCAACACGATGGCCAACGAGACGCTGGACGAGGCCGGCGTGCTGGCGAAGTACGGCGTGCGCGCCGACCAGGTGCTCGACTGGCTGACGCTCACCGGCGACGCGGTCGACAACGTTCCCGGGGTTGCCAAGGTCGGCCCGAAGACCGCGGCGAAGTGGCTGGCGCAGTACGGCTCGCTCGACGCGGTCGTCGCGCACGCGGCGGAGATCGGCGGCGTCGTCGGCGAGAACCTGCGCGCGGCGCTCGACTGGCTGCCGCAGGGCAGGCGCCTGCTCACCGTGAAGACCGACTGCGCGCTGCCGCTGGCGCCCGCCGACCTCGCGCCGCAGGCGCCCGACGTCGCCGCGCTGCGGAACCTCTACACGCGCTTCGAGTTCAAGTCGTGGCTGCGCGACCTGCCGGGGGAGGACGCCGGCGGCGGGGCGTCGGGTGCCGGCGCCGACGCGGCGCTCGCGCGCGCCGACCGTGCGGGACGCACCGACACGCGCGCGTTCGCCGCGGACGAGGTGCCCGACGCCGCGGCGCCGGCCCCGGTGCCGCGCCACTACGAGACCGTCACCGACGCGGCCGCGCTCCTGCGCTGGCTCGCCGTCATCGAAGCGGCGGAGCTCACGTGCTTCGACACCGAGACGACGAGCCTCGATCCGATGAACGCGCGCATCGTCGGCCTGTCGTTCGCCGTGGAGCCCGGCCGCGCCTGCTACATCCCGCTCGGCCATCGCTACCCGGGCGCGCCCGACCAGCTGCCGCAGGACGACGTGCTCGCGCGGCTCGCGCCCTGGTTCGCCGATCCCGCGCGCGCCAAGCTCGGCCAGAACGTCAAGTACGACGAGCACGTGCTGGCGAACCACGGCCTCGTCCTCGCGGGCGTCGCGCACGACACGCTGCTCGAGTCCTACGTGCTGGAATCGCACAAGCCGCACGACATGGACAGCCTCGCGTGGCGCCACCTGAACGTGAAGACGATCAAGTACGACGAGGTCACCGGCAAGGGCGCGTCGAGGATCGGCTTCGACCAGGTGGCCGTCGACGACGCGACGCGGTACGCGGCGGAGGACGCCGACGTCACGCTGCAGCTGCACCGGTTCCTGCATCCGCGGCTCGCCGCGGAGCCGAAGCTCGAGCACGTCTACGCGGCGATCGAGCTGCCGGTGCGGCAGGTGCTGTTCGCGATGGAGCGCGCCGGCGTGCTGATCGACCGGGAGCTGCTCGCGACGCAGAGCCGCGAGCTCGGCGAGCGCGTGCTGGTGCTGGAGCGCAAAGCCTACGACGAGGTCGGCGGACGGCCGTTCAACCTCGCGTCGCCGAAGCAGCTCGCCGAGGTGCTGTTCAAGGACAAGGGACTGCCGGTCGTGAAGAAGACGGCGACCGGCCTGCCGTCGACCGACGAGGAGGTGCTGCAGGAGCTCGCGGCCGACCACGAGATCGCGCGGATCCTGCTCGAGCACCGCGCGCTGTCGAAGCTGAAGTCGACGTACACCGACAAGCTGCCGCAGATGGTCGACCCGCGGACCGGCCGCGTGCACACGAACTACTCGCAGGCGACGGCGGTCACCGGCCGGCTCGCGTCGAACGATCCCAACCTGCAGAACATCCCGGTGCGCACGGCCGAGGGGCGCCGCATCCGCGAGGCGTTCATCGCGCCGCCGGGGCACGTGCTGCTGTCCGCCGACTACTCGCAGATCGAGCTGCGGATCATGGCGCACCTGTCGGAGGACGAGGCGCTGCTCGCGGCGTTCCGCCAGGGCGAGGACATCCATCGCGCGACCGCCGCCGAGATCTTCGGCGTGCCGGCGGCCGAGGTCACCACCGAGCAGCGGCGCTACATCAAGGCGGTGAACTTCGGCCTCATCTACGGCATGGGCGCGTTCGGCCTCGCGACGCAGCTCGGGATCGAGCGCAGCGCGGCGCAGCAGTTCATCGACCGCTACTTCGCGCGCTACCCGGGGGTCGCCCGGTACATGCAGACGACGCGCGAGCTCGCGGCGAGGCAAGGCTACGTCGAGACGGTGTTCGGCCGGCGGCTGTGGCTGCCCGACATCAAGGCCGGCGGGGGCCCTCGCCGCGCGGCGTCGGAGCGGGCGGCGATCAACGCGCCGATGCAGGGCACGGCCGCCGACCTGATCAAGCTGGCGATGATCGGCGTGCAGGACTGGCTCGCGCGCGAGCGGCTCGCCACGAAGCTGATCCTGCAGGTCCACGACGAGCTGGTGCTCGAGGTGCCGGAGGCCGAGCTCCCGCGCGTGCGCGCCGGCCTGCCGGAGCGGATGACCGGCGTGGCCGAGCTCGCGGTGCCGCTCGTCGTCGACGTCGGCGTCGGCCCCAACTGGGAGCAGGCGCACTGAGAGTCGGCCCCGGCTCGATCTCACGGGCTGCCGAAGATGTCCTTGTAGCCCGCGTAGACCGATCCGGCGGAAACCGGCATCAGCACCAGCCAGCCCAGCCCGAAGGGGATCGTCGCGACGACCGCGAGCACGATGCCGACGAGGCCGTAGACCAGGAACGGCGGCATGTTGCGCATGCAGGCGACGAAGCTCGTCCGCATCGCGGCGATCGGCTCGTCGCCGCGGAACAGCACCAGCAGCGGCGCGAACCAGCTGGCGAGGATCAGCGGCGTGGCGAGGAGCAGGGCGAGCAGCAGCGCGACCAGCGCGCCGAAGCCCAGCGTGCCGAGCATGCCCAGCCCCATGTCCGCCAGGTCGCCGGCCAGCAGCGAGCCCAGCGTGCCGAGGCCGACGATGCCGACCAGCACGCCGACGGTCACCAGCCAGACGACGAACCATCCGGCGAGCATCACCAGCGCGAGGATGACCAGCGGCATCGCGCGGTCGCTGAAGCAGGCGAACAGGTGGTTGAACCGCAGCTCGCCGCCGCGATCGAGCTCGCGCGCGCCGACCATCACGCCGGCGAAGAGCAGCGGATAGAGCAGCGTCACGGCGATCGGGCCGATGAACGGGACCTGGTTGAGCACCAGCGTGATCACACCCGCCACCACGGTGATCGCGATCCAGGTCCACGGCGCCGGCGTGAACAGCTTCCACCCGGCGCTCCACCAGTCGGTGCCGCGGCCGGCGCCGACGGCCCAGCCGTCGCGCGGAGGCGCACCGGGGCCCGGGTCGGAGCCGGGCGCGGGCGGCGGGGAAGGCAGCGGATTGTCCATGACGGCGGCCTCGGGGAGCGATTGCGGTCGGACAACGTTACCACGGCCGGCACGCGCCCGCTGCGCGCCGCGCGACGGGTTGCGCCGACCGCGGTTTTTTCGACGCGCATCAACAAAGCGTGCCACCGCCGGACGGGCGCTAGGGACCGGTTGATCCAAGTCAACACCGCCGGAGGGGCCCGATGTCATCCTCTGTCCCCAAGTGAACCTGCAGCGGCGCCGCGATCCGGCCGCCGGTAGGCTGCCAGGCACGTTTGACAGCAGGCCCCATACCCCATGAACGCTGTCCCAATGATTCGAGCGACCCTCCTGGCTGCATGCTTCGTCGCCGCCGCCGCCTATGCCGCGCCGCCGCCGACCGCCGCTCCGGCGGCCAAGCCCGATGCGGCCGCCGCGGCCAAGCCGGCCGCCGCAGGTGCGAAGGCGCCCGCGAAGACCGGCAACGACGTCTGCTACGAGTGCCACGACAAGATGGAGCCGAAGCCGGGCAAGGCGCCGTCGGTGCACGAGCAGCAGAAGGGCAAGTGCACCGACTGCCACGCCGACGCCAACGCGGATCACGACGTCCCGCTGAAGCCCGTCAACTGCGGCGCGGCCGGCTGCCACGAGAAGGCGGCCAAGGAATACGCCGGAACCGTGCACGGGAACGCGCGCAAGGGCGGCAACGCGCTCGCCGCCTCCTGCGTCGACTGCCACGGCAATCACGACATCACGCGGGTCAAGGACGCGACGTCGCCCGTCAGCCACCTCAACGTCGAGGCCACCTGCTCGAAGTGCCACGGCAACGACAAGTTCCTCGCCAAGGGCAAGCTCCCGGGCGGCAACGTCGGCAGCAAGTTCCACGACAGCATCCACGGCAAGGCGCTCAAGGGCGCGGCGCAGGCTTCGGCGCCGACCTGCAACAACTGCCACGGCTCGCACAACATCCGCCCGAAGTCGGACAAGGAAAGCCGGACCAGCAAGCTGAGGATCCCGGAGACCTGCGGCTCCTGCCACAAGCCCGAGAGCGCGGCGTTCCTCGGCGGCAAGCACGGCAAGCTGAACCAGGAAGGCGACACCTCCGGCCCGAGCTGCACCGACTGCCACTCGGCGCACGGCATCCAGATGCACGAGACCGACAAGTTCCAGACCGGGGTCATCGAGGAGTGCGGCGCCTGCCACCTCGACTACCTGAAGACGTACCGCGACACGTTCCACGGCCAGGTCACGGCGCTGGGCTACGCGCGGATGGCGACCTGCGCGTCGTGCCACGGCGCGCACGACGTGCGGCCGGCGTCGGACCCCAAGTCCATGGTGTCGAAGGAGAATCGCCTGAAGACCTGCCAGGCCTGCCACCCCGGCGCCGCGGCGAACTTCGCGAGCTTCGATCCGCACGCCAACAAGCACGACAAGGCGCGCGACCCGATCTACTACTGGGCCGCCAAGTTCATGGAGCTGCTGCTTCTCGGCGTGTTCAGCTTCTTCGGCATCCACACCGTCCTGTGGTTCTTCCGCGAGCTCGTCGAGAAGTTCTCGCGCGGCAACGGCAAAGAGAGGCACTGATGGCCATCGCGATGGGTAACACCGCCGGCGCGCCGGGCGCGCAAACGGGCGCGGGCGAGCGCTACTACCGGCGCTTCTCGCCGATCGAGCGCGTCATGCACGCGGCGCTGATGCTGACGTTCGTCGGCTGCGCGCTGTCCGGCCTGCCGCTGATCTTCGCCGACCGGCCCTGGGCGGCGACGCTGGCGCAGATCCTCGGCGGCTTCACGGGCGCCGGCCTCATCCACCGGATCTGCGGGGCGGTGATGATCGTCGTGTTCGTCAGCCACGTCGTCATGGTCTTCGCCAAGGCGTTCACCGGCGGCAACGCGCTGAAGACCTTCTGGGGCCCCGATTCGATGGTGCCGCAGCTGCAGGACGGCATCGACATCTGGAACAACTTCAAGTGGTTCCTCGGCCTCGGCCCGCGGCCGCAGTTCGACCGCTGGACGTACTGGGAGAAGTTCGACTACTGGGCGGTGTTCTGGGGGATGTTCATCATCGGCGGATCGGGGCTGCTGCTGTGGTTCCCGGTGTTCTTCGCGAAGTTCCTGCCCGGCTGGATGTTCAACATCGCCTCGCTGGTGCACGGCGAGGAGGCGCTGCTCGCCGTCGGCTTCATCTTCACGTTCCACTTCTTCAACGGCCACCTGCGGCCGGACAAGTTCCCGATGGACGTGGTGATCTTCACCGGCCGGATTTCCGAGCACGAGATGAAGCACGAGCGGGCGGTCCAGTTCGAGCGCTTCGCGCGCGAAGGCCGGCTCGCCGGCGACGAGGCGCCGCCGCCGACCAACGAGGCGCGGTGGTTCGGCTGGGTCGTCGGCGGCACGGCGCTGGCGCTCGGCCTCCTCGCGATCGTGCTGATCGTCCGCAGCTTCATTTGACATTGCGCAACCAGGCGGCCGGCGCGCGATCGCGCCGGCCGCCCGCAGTCCCCGGCGGATCCTGGCCGGGCTTTTTTTTAGCCGGAAAGGCACAGGTGGGCGCGCGACGGCCCGGCGCGTAGAATTTCGGAACTTGGACGGCAACGAAGGGGGAATCGGTGATGAAGATCAGTCTTGGCAGCCGCACGCTGATGCTGGGAGCGGCGATGACGCTGGTCCTCGGCGCGATCGGGCTCGCGGTGCTCGCCGCGGGCGGCATCGTCGCCTGGGAGTACAGCAACAGCAACGCGTTCTGCACGAACAACTGCCATGCGGTCCACCCCGAGGAGCCGCGCGCGTACGCCGTCGCGCCGCACGCCCGCGTCCAGTGCGTCGAGTGCCACATGGGACGGCTGCCGACGCTGCAGCTGATGACGCTGAAGGCCGCGCACTACCACGAGCTGCTCGGCATGATCACCGGCTACAAGCGGCCGCTGAACGCCACGACGCTGCGCCCGGCGCGCGATAGCTGCGAAGGCTGCCACTGGCCGGCGGTCAATCATTCCGACAAGGTGCGCAACATCCTGCATTTCGCCACGACGCGAAGAACACGGAGTCGCGCACCCAGCTCATCGTCCACACCGGCAGCGGCGAAGCCCGGCAGAAGGCGACGCGCGGCATCCACTGGCACATCGACCAGAACGTCGAGTACGTGATCGATGGACCCGCAGAAGCGGACGATCCCGTGGGTCCGGATCACCGACAAGGACGGCAAGACGTCGACCTACATCGACGCCGCGACCAAGGTCGGCAAGGCGGAGATGGACGAGGCGAAGAAGCACCGGATGGAATGCGCCGACTGCCACAACGCCGCCGGGCATCCGTTCGTCGAACCCGGCGGTTCGCGTCGACCAGGCGATTTCCGAAGACAGGATCAGCCGCAAGATCCCGTCGATCAAGGCCCGCGCGGTTGCGATCATCGCCAAGGCTGCGCCGCTGCACGGCCGCATGGACGAGCAGATCCCGACGTTCCAGAAGATCATCGCCGACGCCGCGCCCAAGGGCGAACTGTCGCCGGAGATGAAGACGGCGGAGGCGCAGTTCGCGGCGACGATGCTCGAGATCCTCGAGCTCTCCCATTTCGAGGCGAAGGACCTGTCGTGGAAGTCGTTCCCGAACCACCTCGGGCACCGGGATTTCCCCGGCTGCTTCCGCTGCCACGACGGCAAGCACTTCAACGAGAAGGGCGAGGCGATCCGGCTGCAGTGCACGCTGTGCCACGACATCCCGCGGGTCTACGTCGACGGGACGCTGAAGACCGTCGCCTCGACGATCGATCCGGACGAGACGCCGCCCAAGAGCCACAACGGGCCCAACTGGATGCGCGAGCACCGCGAGGACGACGACGGCTCCTGCAAGGACTGCCACGGGCCGGTCAAGTTCGGCGAGAAGGGCGGGAACTTCTGCGCCAACCCGGCCTGCCATGGCCGCGCCTGGCCCGAGCTCGACCTCGACGTCGAGCCGGAGAAGCCGGGCGAGCCGGCGAAGCCCGCGGCCGCCAACGGCAAGTCGGCCGAGCCCGCCAAGGCGGCCGCGCCGGCGAAGACCGCCGCGGCCGGCGACGCCAAGAAGGCGCCGGGCAAGTAGACTGCATGCCGCAGCGCGCCGTCCGGGGTCGCCTGGACGGCGCGTTCCATTTCAGGAGAACCCGCCATGACCCGCACCCACGCCCGGCTCCCGGCCGGTCTCGTCATCCTCGGCCTGGCGCTTGCCGCATCGCTGCCGGCGCAATCCCAGACGCTCGGCAAGGGCGGCTCGATGGCGCAGGGCAGCGCCGGTCCGCAGGGCGCGCAGAACGCCAATCCGCAGCTCGAGACCTGCGACCGGCCGAAGGGCACGATCGCCGTCGTCGAGCCGCAGTCGCAGGTCATCGCCAGCCTGCAGCGCTATCAGCTGGGGTCGCCGACGGGCATCATCCGGATGCTGATCCAGCAGTC
Source organism: uncultured beta proteobacterium (assembly GCA_963832705.1). Taxonomy (GTDB): domain Bacteria; phylum Pseudomonadota; class Gammaproteobacteria; order Burkholderiales; family Casimicrobiaceae; genus CAIWHR01. The sequence continues at coordinate 64,695 of CAWHVP010000018.1, forward strand.
GAACTGCTTCCAGGTCGTCGAGCGCGGCGCCGCGCTGCAGAACATGGCGCAGGAGCGCGCGCTGGCGCAGTCCGGCCAGCTGCAGTCCGGGCAGAACATCGGCAAGGGGCAGATGGTCGCCGCCGATTTCATCGTCACGCCGAACGTCGTGTTCAGCGAGAACAACGCGGGCGGCGTCGGGGCGGGCATCGGCGGCCTGCTCGGCGGCCGCGCCGGGGCGCTGGTCGGCGGCATCGCCGGCGGCGTCAAGTTCAAGGAGGCGCAGACCAGCATGCTGCTGTCCGACACCCGTTCGGGCATCCAGGTCGCGGCCGCCGAGGGCAGCGCCCAGAGCGCCGACCTCGCGCTGGGCGCGGCGCTGTTCGGCGGTGGCGGCGGGGGCGCGATCGGCGGCTACGGCAACACCAACGAGGGCAAGGTGATCGCCGCCTCGTTCGTCGACAACTGGAACAACATCGTCCGGGCGATCCGCAACAACCCGTCGCTGGTGCAGGCGACGGCGGGCCCGGCGTCGCAGGCCAATGCCGCCGCCAGCGTGCAGGCCGACTTCGGTGCCGCCGGCGACGTGATGATCCCCAAGATCGCCGGCGCCAAGGTGCTGAGGGCGCCGCAGGACGGCGCTCCGGAGCTGCAGTCGCTCGGCAAGTTCGACGAGGTGCTGCTGCTCGGCGAGGAGCGCAACGGCTACGTCAAGGTCACCGCCGCCCACGGCGACGGCTGGGTGCGCAAGGTCCTGCTGAAGAAGCCGTAGCCGTCCGCACCGGCGAGCGCCGGCGGGCGCTCGCCGCTCCGCACCGCCCCCCCGGCCCGGGCGCGGCCGTCTCGGCCTACCGGGGCGACTGGCCGGGGCGCGTCGGCGCCCGCCGGCGGGCACCGATTCCCGGAAGCCGACCTCTTTTCCCGTCACGCGGGGTTGATTAAACACCCTGGCGGCCTTATTATTAGCACTCGCATCGGTTGAGTGCTAGCGACGGGAGTCGCCGGGATGCCGTTTTCCCGCCTCCGCGCCGATCGAGCGTCAGCCGAGGGGCCGTCCGGCTTCCGAAGCGATTGATTCGAAACAAAATTCCACTTGGAGTGAGTGCTAACCATGAAGATTCGTCCTTTGCACGATCGCATCATCGTCAAGCGGGTTGAAGAGGAAAAGAAGACCGCCGGCGGCATCGTCATCCCCGACACCGCGGCCGAGAAGCCCTCGCAGGGCGAGGTCGTCCACGTCGGACCGGGCAAGACCGACGACAACGGCAAGCTGGTCCCGATGGGCGTCAAGGTCGGCGACCGCGTGCTGTTCGGCAAGTACTCGGGCCAGGAATTCAAGCTCGACGGGCAGGATCTGCTGCACATGCGCGAAGACGACGTCATCGGCGTCATCGGCTAATCAATCCCGCCCCACCCTACAGCAATCAGGAGATACAACATGGCAGCTAAAGACGTCCGCTTCGGCGAGAGCGCGCGCACCCGGATGATGATCGGCGTGAATGTCCTGGCCAACGCCGTCAAGGTCACGCTCGGCCCCAAGGGCCGCAACGTCGTGCTCGAGCGCAGCTTCGGCGCGCCGACGATCACCAAGGACGGCGTGTCGGTCGCGAAGGAAATCGAGCTCAAGGACAAGTTCGAGAACATGGGCGCGCAGATGGTGAAGGAAGTCGCGTCCAAGACCTCCGACGTCGCCGGCGACGGCACGACGACGGCGACGGTCCTCGCGCAGTCGATCTGCAACGAAGGCTTCAAGTTCGTCGCGGCCGGCATGAACCCGATGGACCTGAAGCGCGGCATCGACAAGGCGGTCACCGCCGTCGTCGAGGAGCTGAAGAAGATCAGCAAGCCCTGCACCAGCAGCAAGGAAATCGCGCAGGTGGGCTCGATCTCGGCCAACGCGGACCACGCGATCGGCAAGACGATCGCCGACGCGATGGAGAAGGTCGGCAAGGAAGGCGTGATCACCGTCGAGGACGGCAAGGGCCTCGAGAACGAGCTGGACCTGGTCGAGGGCATGCAGTTCGACCGCGGCTACATCTCGCCGTACTTCATCAACAATCCGGACAAGCAGGTCGCGCTGCTCGAGGACCCGTACATCCTGCTGCACGACAAGAAGGTCAGCAACATCCGTGACCTGCTGCCGCTGCTCGAGCAGGTCGCCAAGGCCGGCAAGCCGCTGCTGATCATCGCCGAGGACGTCGACGGCGAAGCGCTCGCGACGCTGGTCGTCAACAACATCCGCGGCATCCTGAAGACCACCGCCGTCAAGGCGCCGGGCTTCGGCGATCGTCGCAAGGCGATGCTGGAAGACATCGCGATCCTGACCGGCGGCACGGTCATCGCGGAAGAACTCGGCCTGAAGCTCGAGAACGCGACGCTGAAGGACCTCGGCCGCGCGAAGAAGATCGAAGTGGGCAAGGAAGACACGACGATCATCGACGGCCACGGCGAAAAGGACGCGATCGAGGCGCGGGTCAAGAACATCCGCAAGCAGATCGAGGAAGCGACGTCCGACTACGACAAGGAAAAGCTGCAGGAGCGCGTGGCGAAGCTCGCCGGCGGCGTGGCGGTGATCAAGGTCGGCGCCGCGACCGAAGTCGAGATGAAGGAGAAGAAGGCCCGCGTCGAGGACGCGCTGCACGCGACCCGTGCCGCCGTCGAGGAAGGCATCGTCGCCGGCGGCGGCGTGGCCTACCTGCGCGCCCGCGCGCACATCGCGAAGCTGAAGGGCGACAACCACGACCAGGACGCGGGCATCAAGATCGTCCTGCGCGCGCTGGAAGAGCCGCTGCGCCAGATCGTCCAGAACGCGGGCGACGAGCCGTCGGTCGTCGTCAACAAGGTCGAGGAAGGCAAGGGCAACTACGGCTTCAACGCCGCGACCGGCCAGTACGGCGACATGGTCGAGATGGGCGTGCTCGATCCGACCAAGGTGACCCGCTTCGCGCTGCAGAACGCGGCGTCGGTCGCCGGCCTGCTGCTCACGACCGATGCGATGGTCGCCGAGCTGCCCAAGGATGAAAAGGGCGGGGGCGGCGGCATGGGCGGTGGCGGCATGGGTGGCATGGGCGGCATGGGCGACATGGACATGTAAGTCCCCGCCGCACCGCTGTTGCACCAAGGCAAAGGCCCGGTTCGTCCGGGCCTTTGCGCTTGCGATAAGTAGGGTCAGACACCACTTCCACCGGGAAGTAGTGTCTGACCCTACTTATTTCAGGTCCAGCCGCCGGTGAGCACCCGCGCGTAGACGTCGCGATCGACGTTGCCGCCGCTCATGATCACCGCCGCCTTCGCGCCGGCGCGGCTCCCCTCCTTCAGCAGCGCGGCGATGGGCGCCGCGCCGGCGCCCTCGGCGACGTGGTGCGTGTCGGCGAACGCGACGCGCATCGCGTCCTCGACTTCCGCGTCGGTCACCTCGACGATCCGTGCCGCACCCCGGCAGATGACGTCGAGCGCGGCGGGCACCGGCACGCGGACCGCCATGCCGTCGGCGATCGTGTTCGCGGTCGCGGTCTCGACCGGACGGCGCGCGGCGAACGACTGCGCATACGCGTTCGCCTGCGTCGAGACGACGCCGACGATCGCCGTCGACAGCCCCAGCGCGTCGCGCGCGCTGATCAGCCCGCAGATGCCCGAGCCGCAGCCGACCGGCACGTAGACGGTGGCGAGGCCGGGCACCGCGCGGAAGAGCTCGAGCGCGTAGGTGGCGACCCCGGCGACGAGCTCGCGCGCGAACGGCCCGATGAAGCGCAGGCCCTCGCGCTCGGCGATCTCGGCCGCGTGCAGCCGCGCCTCGTCGAAATCGCGCCCGAACTCGATCAGCTCGGCGCCGAACGCCCGCATCGCCTCGTTCTTGCCGGGCGAGTTCCCGAACGGCACGACGATGACGCAGCGCACGCCGTGGCGCCGCGCCGCATACGAAAGGCTCTGGCCGTGATTGCCGCGCGTCGCGCTGACGATGCCGGCGGCGGCGCCCGCGGCCGCCCCGTCCGCCGCGAGCGCGGCCAGCAGGTTGAGGCCGCCGCGCACCTTGAACGCGCCGGTCGGCGTGTGGTTCTCGTGCTTGACCCAGACCTCGCGCCCCGCCCGCCGGCCGAGCAGCGGCCACGCGTACTGCGGCGTCGGCGCCATCGCCGCGTACACGTGGTGCGCGGCGGCTTCGATCTCGGCGAGCGGAATCATCGCGGCGGGCCCCGGTCGGCCGCCGCCCTAGTGGACGAACTGCAGGTAGCCGTAGAGCACGACCAGCGCGCCGGCGATCGACATGATCCAGCCGGCCGGCTGGAAATGCCCGTGCGGAGACGGCCACAGCAGGTTGCTGATGAATCCGCCGACCAGCGATCCGCCGATGCCGATGACGCAGGTCCGGACCAGGTCGATCGCCTGCGCGCCCGGCATGATCCAGCGCGCGATGGCGCCGACGATGATCCCGACGATGATCAGCTTGACGAGGCCCCCGATGCCCATGATTCCCTCCTGAACGGATGCGCAATCGACGATGCGCGTGCAGGGGCGATGATGGCGGGAAAGCACGCGTCCCGTCAAAGGGGCCCGCGCTACAATCGAAGTGTCCGCACGCGCCGCCGCACCCGGCCGGCCCGCGGCGCGCGCCACCCCATCCCGCCGCGCGCGCGCCGCGTGCGGGGCCGTTCATCGGAGCAATCGTGATCAAGACCGCGCGTCGATGGCTGCGGCAGCTCGGCCCGGGCTTCATCACCGGCGCGGCCGACGACGATCCCAGCGGCATCGCGACGTATTCGCAGGCAGGCGCGCAGTTCGGGTTCAAGCTCGGCTGGACCGTCGTGCTCACCTATCCGCTGATGGTCGGCATCCAGCTGATCAGCGCGCGGATGGGACGCGTCACCGGGCACGGGCTCGCGTCGAACATCCGGCGGCACTTCCCGCGGCCGGTGCTCTTCGCGATCGTCGCGATGCTCGTCGCCGCCAACACGATCAACGTCGCCGCCGACATCGCCGCGATGGGGCAGGCGCTGCAGCTCGTCCTGCACGGCCCGGCCCGCGTCTACTCGGTCGCCTTCGGGTTCTTCTGCCTGCTGCTGCAGGTGTTCCTGCCCTACCAGCGCTACGTCGGCTACCTCAAGTGGCTGACGCTTTCGCTGCTCGCCTATGTCGCGGTCCTCTTCACCGTCGCGATTCCGTGGCGCGAGGTGCTGCTCGGCCTCGTCTGGCCGCGCGTCAGCCTGACGTCGGAGGCGCTGACGGTGATCGTCGCGGTGTTCGGGACGACGATCAGCCCGTACCTCTTCTTCTGGCAGGCGGCGCAGGAGGTCGAGGAGCTCAATGCCGATCCCCACTCGCATCCGCTCGCGAACGCGCCGGAGGCCGCGGCCGAGCACCTGCAGCGGATCAAGGTCGACACCTGGATCGGCATGGGCTTCTCCAACCTGATCGCGCTGTTCATCATCGTCAGCACCGCCGCGACGCTCCACAGCGCCGGCATCAACGACATCGCGACGTCGGCGCAGGCGGCGGAGGCGCTGCGCCCGCTCGCCGGCGAGTTCACGTTCCTGCTGTTCAGCCTCGGGATCATCGGCACCGGCCTGCTCGCGGTGCCGGTGCTCGCCGGCTCGGCCGCGTACGCGGTCGCCGAGACCTTCGAGTGGAAGAGCGGGCTCGACCTGAAGCTGTTCGAGGCGCGCGAGTTCTACGGCATCATCGCGCTGGCCACGCTCGGCGGCGTCGTGATCGACCTGACGCCGATCGACCCGATCAAGGCGCTGTTCTGGAGCGCGGTGATCAACGGCGTGATCGCGGTGCCGATCATGGTCGTGATGATGCTGCTCGCCGACGACCCGCGGGTCATGGGCCCGTTCACGATCACGCGCCGGCTGAAGGCGCTGGGCTGGCTCGCGACCTGGACGATGGCCGCGGCGGTCGTCGCGATGCTGGTCACCGCCTAGCGACGACCCGCCGGCCGGCGGTCGCGGAGCTAGCGGACGATCTGCGCGAGCTCGCCCGACTGGTACTTCGCGGCGACCGCGGGCAGCGGCAGCGGCTTGATCTTCGAGCCCATGCCGGCGCAGCCGAACTGCTCGTAGCGCGCCTTGCAGATCTGCTTCGCGGCCTCGCGCGCGGGCTTCAGGTAGTCGCGCGGATCGAAGGCGCTCTTGTTCGCGTTCATGAACTTGCGGATCGCCGCCGTCATCGCCAGCCGGATGTCGGTGTCGATGTTGATCTTGCGCACGCCGTGCTTGATCCCTTCCTGGATCTCCTCGACCGGCACGCCGTAGGTCTCCTTCATCTCGCCGCCGTTCTCGCGGATGATCTGCAGCAGGTCCTGCGGCACCGACGAGCTGCCGTGCATGACGAGGTGCGTGTTCGGGATCCGCGCGTGGATCGCCTTGATCCGGTCGATCGCGAGGATGTCGCCGGTGGGCTTGCGGGTGAACTTGTACGCGCCGTGCGACGTGCCGATCGCGATCGCGAGCGCGTCGAGCTGCGTGCGCTTGACGAAGTCCGCCGCCTGGTCGGGGTCGGTCAGCAGCATCTCGCGCGTCATCGTCCCTTCGGCGCCGTGGCCGTCCTCCTTGTCGCCCATCATCGTCTCGAGCGAGCCGAGGCAGCCCAGCTCGCCCTCGACGGTGACGCCCAGCGCGTGCGCCATGTCGACGACCTTGCGCGTGACGTCGAGGTTGTACTCGTAGCTGGCGATCGTCTTGCCGTCGGCCTGCAGCGAGCCGTCCATCATCACGCTGGTGAAGCCCAGGCCGATCGCCGACTTGCAGACGTCGGGCGATTGCCCATGGTCCTGGTGCATGACGACCGGCACGTTGGGGAAGCTCTCCACGGCGGCCTCGATCAGGTGGCGCAGGAAGTGCTCGCCCGCGTACTTCCGCGCGCCGGCCGACGCCTGCATGATCACCGGGCTGTCGGTCTCGGTCGCCGCGGCCATGATCGCCTGGACCTGCTCCAGGTTGTTGACGTTGAATGCCGGCAGGCCGTAGCCGTGTTCGGCGGCGTGATCGAGAAGCTGGCGCATCGCGACGAGGGGCATGACAGTCTCCTGAGCGGATTCGGGATCGGGACAGGTTCCATTTTACCGGCAATCAAGGCGCCTCTGCCGCACCGCAGCAATCGTCAGGCCCGGTGTTCACCGACCCTGACGATCTTCATCGTGTTCGTGCCGCCGGAGGAGCCCATCGGCTCGCCGTTGGTCAGCACGATCAGGTCGCCCGGGTGGACCTGGCCGGTGGCGACGAGCATGTCCTCGGCGGCGCGCAGGACCGCGTCGCGCTCGCCGCTCTGCTCGAAGTACACGGGACGGACGTTGCGATAGAGCGCCATCTTGCGCTGCGACGCGACCTCCGGCGTCAGCGCGTAGATCGGGCAGCCGGCGTTGTGGCGCGACATCCACAGCGCCGTCGAGCCCGACTGCGTCAGCGCGACGATCGCCTTGACCTTGAGGTGCGACGCGGTGAACAGCGCCGCCATCGCGACCGACTGGTCGATGCGGGTGAACGTGCGGTTGAGGAAGTCGCGGTCGAGCTCGACCGGCATCGACTTCTCCGCCTCGGCGCAGACCTGCGCCATCACCTCCACCGTCTCCACGGGGTAGTGGCCGGCGGCCGTCTCGGCGGACAGCATGACGGCATCGGTGCCGTCGAGCACGGCGTTGGCGACGTCGGAGACCTCGGCGCGCGTGGGCACCGGGCTGTGGATCATCGACTCCATCATCTGCGTGGCGGTGATCGTGATCCGGTTGTGCTCGCGCGCCATCTTCAGCATCCGCTTCTGCAGTCCCGGCACCGTCGCGTTGCCGACCTCGACCGCCAGGTCGCCGCGCGCGACCATGATGCCGTCCGAGGCGTCGATGATCTCGGCGAGCTTCGCGATCGCCTCGGCCCGCTCGATCTTGGCGATCAGCAGCGCCCGGCCGCCCATGCCGTGCAGCAGCGTGCGCGCGTGCTCCATGTCCTCGCGGCCCTTGGGAAAGGACACGGCGATGTAGTCGGCGTCGAACGCGATCGCGGTCCCGAGGTCGTCGACGTCCTTGGCCGACAGCGCCGGCGCGGAGAGGCCGCCGCCCTGCCGGTTGATGCCCTTGTTGTTCGACAGCGTCCCGCCCTGCACGACGCGGGTGACGATCTCGCGGCCGACGACGTGCTCGACCTCGACCTTGATCAGGCCGTCGTCGAGCAGCAGCGTGTCGCCGCGCGCCACGTCGTAGGTGAGCTCCTTGTAATCGAGGCCGACGCGGCCGGCGTCGCCTTCCTCGCACTCGGCGTCGAGCACGAACCGCTGCCCGGGCGTGAGCTCGACCTTCCCTGCGGCGAACCTGCCGATGCGGATCTTCGGGCCCTGCAGGTCGGCCATGATCGCGACCTCGCGCTTCTGCCTGGCGGCGATCTCGCGCACGAGGCGCGCGCGCTCGATGTGATCGGCGGCGGTGCCGTGCGAGAAATTGAGGCGGACGACGTCGACGCCGGCCGCGAGCAGGCGCGCGAGCACGGCGGGGTCGCTGCACGCGGGCCCCAGCGTGGCGACGATTTTGGTGTTGCGGGGCAAGGTGAGTCCTTCGGCGGCGGATTGAAAGCCCGCAATGGTACGGCAATTCCCGCAACCCCGGGCCGCGCGTCGCGCGCAGGCCCGGACCGGCCCCGCGTCAGGCGGCGCCGCGCTGCTCGAGCATCGCGACGGCGGGCAGCGTCTTGCCCTCGAGGAACTCCAGGAACGCGCCGCCCGCGGTCGAGATGTACGAGATGCGGTCGGCGATGCCGAACTTGTTGATCGCGGCGATGGTGTCGCCGCCGCCGGCGATCGAGAACGCGCCCGACGAGGCGATCGCCTCGGCCAGCGCCTTCGTGCCGCCGGCGAACGCGTCGAACTCGAACACGCCGACCGGACCGTTCCAGACGATCGTCCCGGCCTTCGCGATCATCGTCTTCAGCGCGGACACCGTCGTCGGGCCGATGTCGAGGATCATGTCGTCGGGCTGCAGGTCCTCGATGGCCTTGAGCGTGGGCGTCGCCGTCGCCGAGAACTCCTTCGCGCAGACGGCGTCGACCGGCACCGGCACCTTGCCCGGGAACGCGTCGAGAATCGCCTGCGCCTCGCCGACGAGGTCCGCCTCGACCAGCGACTTGCCGACGTGCCCGTGCGCGGCCAGGATGAACGTGTTGGCGATGCCGCCGCCGACGATCAGCAGGTCGACCTTGGCCGCGAGCGCCTTCAGGATCGTGAGCTTGGTCGAGACCTTGGAGCCGGCGACGATCGCGATCAGCGGCCGCGCCGGGTGCGCGAGCGCCTTGGTCAGCGCGTCGAGCTCCGCCGCCATCAGCGGGCCGGCGCAGGCCACGGGCGCGAACTTGGCGATGCCGTGCGTCGTCGCCTCGGCGCGGTGCGCGGTGCCGAACGCGTCGTTGCAGTAGACGTCGCAGAGCTTCGCCATCTTCTGCGCCAGCGCATCGTCGTTCTTCTTCTCGCCCTTGTTGCAGCGGCAGTTCTCGAGCAGCACGACCTGGCCGGGCTTCAGCGCCTCGAGCCACGCGCCGCCGTCGACCCAGTCGCGGACGAGCGGCACCGGCACGCCGAGAAGCTCGGACAATCGCCGGGCGATCGGCGCGAGCGAGTCGGCTTCCGTCCACTGGCCTTCGGTCGGGCGCCCGAGGTGCGAGGTGACCATCACCGCCGCGCCGCGGGCCAGCGCGTCCTTGATGCCGCCCACCGACGCCCGGATGCGCGTGTCGTCGGTGACGTTGCCCTGGTCGTCCTGCGGGACGTTGAGGTCGGCGCGGATGAACACCCGCTTGCCGGCGACGTCGAGGCTGGAGAGGCGTTTGAAGCCCATGGCGATACCCGCTCAGGCCTTGGTCATCACGCGGATCATCTCCAGCACCTTGCACGAGTAGCCCCACTCGTTGTCGTACCAGGAGACGACCTTGACGAACGTGCTGTCGAGCGCGATGCCGGCGTCGGCGTCGAACACCGACGTGCAGCTCTCGCCGCGGAAGTCGGTGGCGACCACCTTGTCCTCGGTGTAGCCGAGCACGCCCTTCATCGGGCCCTCGGACGCGGCCTTCATCGCCGCGCAGATCTCCTCGTAGGTCGCCGGCTTCGCGAGCTCGACGGTCAGGTCGACGACGGAGACGTCGGACGTCGGCACGCGGAAGGCCATGCCGGTCAGCTTCTTGTTGAGCTCGGGGATCACCTTGCCGACGGCCTTGGCGGCGCCGGTCGACGACGGGATGATGTTCTCGAGGATGCCGCGGCCGCCGCGCCAGTCCTTGTTCGACGGGCCGTCGACGGTCTTCTGCGTCGCGGTGGCGGCGTGCACGGTGGTCATCAGGCCGCGCTTGATCCCCCAGGTGTCGTTGAGCACCTTGGCGATCGGCGCCAGGCAGTTCGTCGTGCACGACGCGTTGGAGATGATCGCCTGGCCGGCGTAGGACCTGCAGTTGACGCCGCGGACGAACATCGGCGTGTCGTCCTTCGACGGCGCCGACATGATCACCTTCTTCGCGCCGGCGGCGAGGTGCTTCTCGGCCGTCTCCTTGGTCAGGAACAGCCCCGTCGCCTCGACGACGACGTCGGCGCCGATCTCGTTCCACTTGAGCTCGGCCGGGTCCTTGATCGCGGTCAGCCGGATCTTCTTCCCGTTGACGATGAGCGTATTGCCCTCGACGGCGATCGTGCCCTTGAAGCGCCCGTGCACCGAGTCGTACTGCAGCATGTAGGCGAGATAGTCGGGCTCGAGCAGGTCGTTGATGCCGACGACCTCGATGTCCGGGAAATCGCGTGCCGCCGCGCGCAGCACCATGCGACCGATGCGGCCGAAGCCGTTGATGCCTACCTTGATCGTCATCTCTCGTTTCTCCTTTCGAATCCGTTGGGGGAGGGTCGGTATGCGGTGGTGCGGATCCCGATCCGGTCTAGGCCGACGCGACGCGGCGCACTGCGGCCGCCACGCTCTCGGCGGTGATTCCGAAGTACTTGAACAGCGCGCCCGCGGGCGCCGACTCGCCGAAGCGGTCGAGGCCGACGACGGCCGCGCGCGGATCGTCGCTGGCGCCGACATACTTGCGCCAGCCGTCGGTGCTGCCCGCCTCGACCGCGACGCGCGGCACGCCCGGGGCCAGCACGCTGCTGCGCCAGTCCGCGTCCTGCGCATCGAAGACGCTGGTGCAGGGCATCGAGACCACGCGCACGGCGATGCCTTCGGCGGCGAGGGCCTTGCGCGCCTCCATCGCCAGCGCGACCTCGGAGCCGGTCGCGATGACGATCGCGCGCCGGCCGCTGCCTTCCCAGTCGGCCAGGACGTAGCCGCCGCGCCGGACCATCGCGACCTGCGCGTCGTCGCGCGGCTGGAACGGCACGTTCTGGCGCGTGAGCACGAGGCAGGTGGGGCCGCTGCGGCGCTCGATCGCGGCCACCCACGCGACGGCGGTCTCCACGGTGTCGCAGGGACGCCAGACGTCGACGTTGGGGATGAGGCGCAGGCTCGCCGTGTGCTCGACCGGCTGGTGCGTCGGGCCGTCCTCGCCGAGGCCGATGGAGTCGTGCGTGTAGACGAGGATCGTGCCGACCTTCAGCAGCGCCGCCAGCCGCACCGCGTTGCGCGCGTAGTCGGAGAAGACGAGGAAGGTGCCGACGTACGGAATGAAGCCGCCGGCGAGCGCCATCCCGTTGGCGATCGCGGTCATGCCGAACTCGCGCACGCCGAAGTGGATGTAGTTCCCGCCTTCGGAGCGGCCGACCGGCTTGCTGCCCGTCCAGTCGGTGAGGACCGAGCCCGTCAGGTCGGCCGATCCGCCCAGCAGTTCCGGCAGCGCGGGGGCGAGCCCCTCGATCGCCTGCTGCGACGCCTTGCGGGTGGCGACGGTCGCGGCCTTCGCGGCCTGCGCGGCGACGAAGGCGGCGCTGACCTCGGCCCACGACGCCGGCAGCTCGCCGTGCGTGCGGCGGGTGAATTCCTCCGCCAGCTGGGGGAACGCCTCGCGATAGCGGGCGAAGCGCTCGGCCCATTCCTGCTCCTGCGCCGCGCCGCGGGCGCGGGCGTCGAAGGCGGCGTAGACGGCGGGCGGAATCTCGAACGGCGGGTGGTTCCAGCCGAGCGCCGCGCGCGTCGCCGCGATCTCCTTCTCGCCGAGCGCCGCGCCGTGCACGTCGGCGGTGCCCCGCCTTCGTCGGCGCGCCCTTGCCGATGATCGTCCTGCAGCAGATCAGCGTCGGGCGGTCGGTCACCTTCTTCGCCGCCGTCAGCGCGGCGTCGACGGCCGCGACGTCGTGGCCGTCGACGCCGCGGATCACGTTCCAGCCGTAGGCCTCGAAGCGCCGCGGCGTGTCGTCGGTGAACCAGCCGCGCGTCTCGCCGTCGATCGAGATGCCGTTGTCGTCGTAGAGCACGGTCAGCTTGCCGAGGCCCCAGGTGCCGGCGAGCGAGCAGGCCTCGTGCGAGATGCCTTCCATCAGGCAGCCGTCGCCGACGAACACGTAGGTCCGGTGATCGACGATCGTGTGGAACGACCGGTTGAACTCGGCGGCGAGCAGGCGCTCGGCCAGCGCCATGCCGACGGCGTTGGCGAGCCCCTGGCCGAGCGGCCCCGTCGTGGTCTCGACGCCGGGCGTGGCGCCGTACTCGGGATGCCCCGGCGTCTTCGAGTGCAGCTGCCGGAAGCGCTTCAGCTCCTCCATCGGCAGGTCGTAGCCGGTCAGGTGCAGCAGCGCGTACAGCAGCATCGAGCCGTGGCCGTTGGACACCACGAAGCGATCGCGATTGAACCACTGCGGGTGCGCCGGGTTGTGCCGGAGGTGCCGCTGCCACAGCGCGACGGCGATCTCGGCCATGCCCATCGGCATGCCCGGGTGGCCGCTTTTCGCGGCCTCGACGGCGTCCATCGCCAGCGCGCGGATCGCGTTGGCAAGCAGGGATTCGGCAACGGGTGTGGTGGCGGTCATGACGGGGCGCCTTGGGCTGTTGCGGTCGGTGGTGCGGGTAGGGCGGCGGTCGGGAGGGATCTGCCGGGGAGAGGGCCACGGCGTGGCCGCGAAATCCTGCGCGTCCGGCGGGTGCCGGAAGACCTCATTGTGCAAAGCAAAATTATCTCGTGCGCAGACCCGTTGTGCAATAATTTCTCCAATGCTCCGAGGCGGTTCCGAGGGGCATGTTCGGCCCTGTGCCCGCCGGCCGCGGACATGGGGCGTTTTGTTTTGAAATGGGCAGGGAGCGGCGTATGGACGGCATCACGTTGCCGGACGAGGCGATGATCGAGCTCCTGACCGACGACTGGGGCGTCTTCCTCCGGTCGGAGCGCTGTCTCGAGAGCTTCCGGTCGCCCTGGCAGGACGTGGACGTGCGCGACACCCGCACGTTCGGGCGCCTGTACCGGCTCGACGGGCACGTGATGACGTCGGAGAAGGACGAGTTCTTCTGCCACGAGAACCTCGTCCACGTCGCCGCGATCGCCCACCCGGCACCGCGGCGCGCGCTGATCGTCGGCGGCGGCGACGGCGGCTCGGCCGAGGAGCTGCTGAAGCATCCGTCGATCGCCGCGGTGACGCTGTGCGAGATCGACGCCGCGGTGATCGACGTCTCGCGCCGGCACCTGCGCGCCATCCACCACGGCGCGCTCGACGACGCGCGGGTGACGATCGAGATCGGCGACGGCCTCGACTACGTCCGCGCCAGCCGCGAGGCCTACGACCTGATCGTGCTCGACCTGACCGACCCCGGCGGCCCGTCGACGCCGCTGTACACGGCCGGCTTCTATCGCGCCTGCGCCGCGCGGCTCGCCGACGGCGGCGCGATGACGCTGCACGTCGCGAGCCCCGTCGCGCACCCCGCGCGCGTGCGCGCGATCCTCGGCGAGCTGGGCGCGGCGTTCCCGCGCGTCGTGCCGTACCTGACGTCGGTCCCGCTCTACGGCGGGCTGTGGATGATGGCCTGCGCGTCCGCGACGCTCGATCCCGCGGGCGTTTCGCCGGCCGAAGTCGATCGCCGCCTCGCCGAGCGGGGGATCGGCCGGCTGCAGCTCTACAACGGCGACGTGCACCGCGCCGCGTTCGCGCTGCCGAACTTCGTCCGCGAGCTGCTGCCGGATCGCCGGTAGTCCTGGTCCTGGACGGGACGGCCGGCGGGCGCTGCGCCGGCGAAGGGGCGGCCGTCCGCGGGACCCGCACGGGCGCCGGTCGCGGCCGGTGGCGCGCCGGCGGATGGAGGTAGTACACTTTCCGGCCGCGACCCGGCCGCAGCCGGGCGACGATGACAGTTGTCAAGGGAGGAGCGGATGGACAGCAGGCGCAGGGAAGTTCTCAAGACGGGCGGCGGCATCACGCTGTTCGCGCTGGTGGCGGCCGCCGGATGGCTGAAGCCTTCCGACGCGATGGCGCAGGCCTGGAACAAGGCGGCCTTCGACGCCAAGACGATGGACGAGACGATGAAGGCGCTCGGCGGCGGAGCGCCGGCCCAGAGCAAGGACATCACGTTCGTGTCGACGCCGGACATCGCCGAGAACGGGGCCGTCGTGCCGGTGGGCGTGACGAGCGGGATCCCGAAGACGGAGTCGATCGCCATCCTGGTCGAGAAGAATCCGAACATGCTGGCGGCCAGCTTCGACATCCCGGCCGGGACCGAGCCCTCGGTCACGACGCGCGTCAAGATGGGCCAGAGCTCGAACGTCTACGCGCTGGTCAAGGCGGACGGCAAGTACTACGTGGCGTCCAAGGAAATCAAGGTCACGCTCGGCGGTTGCGGCGGCTGACGGGAGGCGGAAATGGCAGATCCGATGAAGATCCGGGCGAACCTGGTCGTCGATGCGACCGAGGTGAAGGTGCTGATGAGCCACGAGATGGAGACCGGGCAGCGCAAGGACCCCGCGGGCAAGACGATCCCCGCGTGGTTCATCCAGACCGTGACCGTGACGCACAACGGGAAGCCGGTGCTGAACGCCCAGTGGGGTCCCGCGGTCGCGAAGAATCCGTTCCTGTCGTTCCGGTTCAAGGGCGGCGCGAAGGGCGACAAGGTGCAGGTGACGTGGGTCGACAACAAGGGTGACAAGCGCACCGACGAGGCTGCCATCGCGTAGCACGCCGTGCGACCGCGCCGGGGACACGGCGCCCACGCTCGAGCGCAACAAGATCGACCGGAAGAAGGCCCTTCCCGAAGCCACGATCGTGCCGTCCGGTGTCGCGGAAGTGTCCAGGCTCCAGTTCAAGGAAGGCTTCGCCTACCTGCGTCCGTGATGGCGCGGGAGACCGGGCCCTTTTCGACGACGCGCGGCGGGACGCGCATCACCCTTCGGAGGTTCACGTGGGCAATCGTGTGAAACGCATGGCGATCGCCGCGCTCGCGGCCGCAGGGGTCGTCTCCCCGGCGTTCGGCCAGGACGACTCGATCAAGGAGATCGAGAAGTATCGCCAGGCGCTGGCCGACGGGAACCCCGCCGAGCTGTTCGAGGCCAAGGGCGAGGAGCTCTGGAAGACTCCTCGCGGGCCCAGGAAGGCGAGCCTCGAGAAGTGCGACCTCGGCAAGGGGCCGGGCGTCGTCACGGGGGCCTGGGTGGAACTGCCTCGCTACTTCCCGGACACCGGACGGGTCCAGGACGTGGAGTCGCGCCTGGTGACCTGCATGTCCACGCTGCAGGGTTTCAACGCCGAGGAGCTGGCGAAGACTCCGTTCGGCAAGGGCGAGATGGCCAACATCACGGCGCTGGCCACCTGGATCTCGGGCCAGTCGCGCGACATGCCCTTCGCGCTGCCGCAGGACAGCCCGCTGGAGCGCAAGTTCTACGCGCTGGGCGAGAAGGCGTTCTACTACCGCGCCGGTCCGCTGGATTTTTCCTGCGCCAGCTGCCACGGCGAGGAGAAGAAGCGCATCCGCCTGCAGGACCTGCCGCCGCTGTACAAGAACCCGGGAGACGGCCTGGGCATCGCCGCGTGGCCGGCGTACCGGGTTTCGAACGGCCAGATGTGGAGCATGCAGCTGCGGATGCAGGACTGCCTGCGTCTGCAGCGCTTCCCGTACCCGCACTTCGGCTCCGACGTGACCATCGCCCTGGCGGTCTACATGGGCGTCAACGCCAAGGGCGCCAAGTCCGTCGCCCCCGCCCTCAAGCGCTGAAGGAGCCGATGCCATGAAGATCGACACCAAGCACGTCCTCATCGGCCTGGCGGTCGTCGCGGCGATCGCGGGCTGCGCCAGCAGCGGCCCGCCCGCCGACCTGAACGCGGAGTTCGCGGCCATGATGAAGTCTTCGTTCCGCGACGAGGGCATCGCCAAGACCGACCGCCTCCAGCAGGACCTGGGGCAGGCCGCCTGCTCGTCGGCCACGCCGCCGCCGCCGGAGGTGGCCAGGCGCATCGAGGCGGAAGCGCTGGCCACGATCAAGTGGCCCGCCAACGGGCAGTACTTCGGCGACTGGAAGGCCGGCGAGGCGCTGGCCCAGAGCGGCCGGGGGATGACCTGGTCGGACCCGAGCACCGACACCAAGGGCAACGGCGGCCAGTGCTACAACTGCCACCAGCTCGACAGGAAGGAGATCTCCTTCGGCACCATCGGCCCGCCTCTCCTCAACTACGGCAAGGTTCGGGGCGTGAAGAGCCTGGACGATCCGTCGTCCGCGGCGGTCATCCAGTACACCTGGGGCAAGCTCTGGAACAGCAAGGCCTATTCGGCCTGCTCCAACATGCCGCGCTTCGGCCACATGAAGCTGCTCGACGAGGCGCAGATCCGCGACCTGATGTCGCTCTGCTGCTGGACCCGCGCTCGCCGGTCAACAATTAGGGTGCGAATGCCGGTGCGCACGCAGGCGGCCCGCTCGAAGCGCACGATGAACCGCCGTGAATTCGTGTACGCCGTCGCCGTCGCCGCGGCGGCCGGGCTGCCCGCATTCGCGCGCGCGTCCGCGGTCGGCGACCGGGTCGAGTGGCGCGACGTCGAACTGCTCGACGGCCGCACGCTTCCCGCGTCGGCGCTCGCCGGACGCGTCGTCGTGGTCGAGTTCTGGGCGTCGTGGTGCCCGTTCTGCAAGCGGCAGAACCCGCTGCTGCAGCAGCTCCACGATGCGCACGGAGGGCGCGGCCTGGAGATCCTCGCCTTCTCCATCGACCGCGAGCCCGCGAAGGCGAAGGCCTACATGGCCGAGCACCGGTACACCTTTCCGGCGGCGATGGCGACGGCGCAGAGCGACCGGTGGTTCGGCCCGCGCGAGGGGCTGCCGGAGGTCTATGTCGTGGACCGCGACGGTCGCATCGTGTTCAAGGAGTCCAAGGAGATGTTCCCCGAGGACGTGCAGGCGCTGGCGCGCTTCGCCCGTCGCTGATCCGCCACCCCTTCCGCCAAGACCATGAATCGCCGCGAGTTCCTGAATGTGCTGGCCGCCGCCGCTGCCGCCGGCTTCCCCCTTTCGTCGCGCGACGCGCTGGCGCAGGGCGACGCGGCCGCGAGGATGTACGACATCGCCCCGTTCGGCAACGTGAGCCTGCTGCATTTCACCGACTGCCACGCGCAGCTGCTGCCGATCTACTTTCGCGAGCCGAACGTCAACCTCGGATTCGGCGACTTCGCGGGCCGCCCGCCGCACCTGGTCGGCGAGGCGCTGCTCAAGCACTTCGGCATCGGGCCCGGCACGATCGACGCGCACGCCTTCACGTATCTCGATTTCGCCGCCGCCGCGAAGACCTACGGCAAGGTGGGAGGCTTCGCGCATCTCGCGACGCTGGTCAGGCGATTGAAGGCGTCGCGGCCGCACGCGCTGCTGCTCGACGGCGGCGACACGTGGCAGGGGTCGGCCACCTCGCTCTGGACGAAGGGCCAGGACATGGTCGACGCGTGCAAGCTGCTCGGCGTCGACGTGATGACCGGGCACTGGGAGTTCACGCTGGGCGCGGACCGCGTGAAGGCGGTCGTGGACAAGGATTTCGCCGGCAAGGTCGACTTCGTCGCGCAGAACGTCACGACCGCCGACTTCGGCGACCCGGTGTTCCCGCCCTACGTGATCCGGCCCGTCAACGGCGTGCCGGTCGCGATCGTCGGCCAGGCGTTCCCCTACACGCCGATCGCGAACCCGCGGTACTTCGTCGCCGACTGGACTTTCGGGATCCAGGACGAGAACCTCCAGAAGGTCGTCGACGAGGCGCGCGCCAAGGGCGCGCAGGCCGTCGTGCTGCTGTCGCACAACGGAATGGACGTCGACCTGAAGCTCGCCTCGCGCGTGCGCGGCATCGACGCGATCCTGGGCGGCCACACCCACGACGGCGTCCCCGCGCCGACGATCGTCGCCAACGGCGGCGGCCGCACGCTGGTCACCAATGCCGGCAGCAACGGCAAGTTCCTCGGCGTGCTCGATCTCGACGTCAAGGGCGGCAAGGTCGCCGGCTTCCGGTACAAGCTGCTGCCCGTCTTCTCCAACCTGCTGCCCGCGGATCCGGCGATGGGCGCGCTGATCGAGAAGGTGCGCGCGCCGTACAAGGCGAAGCTCGAGGAAAGGCTCGCGGTCACCGAAGGATTGCTCTACCGGCGCGGCAACTTCAACGGCACCTTCGACCAGCTGCTGCTCGACGGCCTGATGGCGGAGAAGAACGCCGAGATCGCGTTCTCGCCGGGATTTCGCTGGGGCACGTCGCTGCTGCCCGGGCAGGCGATCACGTTCGAGCACCTGATGGACCAGACGGCGATCACGTACCCCTACGTCACCGTCAACGAGTTCACGGGCGAGATGATCAAGACCATCCTCGAGGACGTCGCGGACAACCTGTTCAACCCGGATCCGTACTACCAGCAGGGCGGCGACATGGTGCGCGTCGGCGGACTGCGCTACGCGATCGACCCGCGCGCCGGGATGGGCAGCCGCATCACGGCGATGACGCTGGGCGGCAAGCCGCTCGATGCGGCGAAGAAGTACAAGGTCGCCGGCTGGGCGCCTGTTTCCGAGGAAGCGAGATCGGCGGGCGGCGAACCGGTCTGGGAGGTGATCGCCCGCTACCTGCGCGCGCAGAAGACGATTGCGCCGCGCGCGCTCAACCTGCCGCAGGTCGAGGGCGCGGCGGGCAATCCGGGGATGGCTTGAGATGACAATACGGTGGGGGAAATCATGCGCGTGAAGAAATCGATTCTGATTGCCGCAGCGGTGATCGCCGCGGGCGTCGCGGCACCCGCTTCGGCGCAGAAGCTGCTGGCCAACTACATGACGCTGTCCACGGGCGCTGCGCAGCAGGCGGCGCAGGCCGCGCTGGCGCGGTGCCAGAAGGACGGGTTCACCGTCGCCGTGGCGGTCGTCGATCGCGGCGGGCAGCCGCTGGTCGTGCTGCGCGACAACCTGGCCGGCGCGCACACGACGCAGACCGCGACGAACAAGGCGGCGACGGCAGTCAGCTTCCGCACGGACACGACCGAGCTCGCCGCGACGACGCAGGCCGGCAAGGCGCAGAGCGGCATCCGGCAGCTGCCCAACGTGATCGCCGTCGGCGGCGGCCTGATGATTCGCGCCAAGGGCTCGCTCGTCGGGGGCATCGGCGTGTCCGGCGCGCCGGGCGGCGACGCCGACGACGTGTGCGCGAAGGCGGGCATCGCCGCGATCCAGGACGCGCTGGAGCTCGAGTAACGAATCGGGGTCAGAGCCGAAATGGGGTCACCCATTTCGGCTCTGACCCCGATTGAGGCGGAGCCGATCTCCCGCGCGAAATCGGCTCTGACCCCGTCTCGCCCCTTCAGACGACGGTGACGCGCGCGAACCGGCGCTTGCCGGCCTGCACGACGACCGTCTTCCCGGCGGCGACGACGAGGGCCTTGTCGGCGACGACCTCGCCGTCGAGCTTCAGCCCGCGGCCGGCGATGAGCCGCAGCGCTTCCGACGTCGATTCGACGACCCCCGCCTGCTTCGCGAGCTGCGGCACGGCGATGCCGGCGCCCGCCGTGTGCAGCGTGAGCTCGGGCATCGACTCGGGCAGCGCGCCGCCCCGGAACCGGGCCTCGAACTCGGCGAGCGCGTGCTCGGCCGCCGCGACCGAGTGGAAGCGCGCGACGATCTCCTGCCCGAGCATCACCTTGGCGTCGCGCGGGTTGCGCCCGTCCGCGCATTCGCGCTTCAGCCGCGCGACCTCGTCGAGCGGCCGGAACGACAGGAGCTCGTAGTAGCGCCACATCAGGTCGTCGGAGATCGACATCAGCTTGCCGAACATCTCGTTCGCCGGCTCGGTGATGCCGATGTAGTTGTCGAGCGACTTCGACATCTTGTTGACGCCGTCCAGGCCCTCGAGCAGCGGCAGCGTCAGGATGCACTGCGGCTCCTGCCCGTAGTGGCGCTGCAGCTCGCGGCCCACCAGCAGGTTGAACTTCTGGTCGGTGCCGCCGAGCTCGACGTCGGAGCGCAGCGCGACCGAGTCGTAGCCCTGCGCCAGCGGGTACAGGAACTCGTGGATCGCGATCGGCTGGTTGCCGGCGAAGCGCTTGGCGAAGTCGTCGCGCTCGAGCATCCGCGCCACCGTGTAGCGCGACGCGAGCCGGATCATGCCGTCGGCGCCCAGCGGCGACAGCCACTTCGAATTGAACGCGACCTCGGTCTTCTCGCGGTCGAGGATCAGGAACACCTGGTCGGTGTAGGTCTTGGCGTTGGCCTCGATCTCCTCGGGGGAGAGCGGCGGGCGGGTGACGTTGCGCCCGGTCGGGTCGCCGATGAGCCCCGTGAAGTCGCCGATCAGGAACGTGATGTGGTGGCCGAGATCCTGCAGCTGGCGCAGCTTGTTGAACTGGACCGTGTGGCCGAGATGGAGGTCGGGCCGCGTCGGGTCGAAGCCTTCCTTGATCCGCAGCGGCTTGCCGCGCTGCAGCTTGGCGACGAGCTCGCTCTCGACCAGGAGCTCGTCGGCGCCGCGCCGGAAGACGGCGAGCTGGTGTTCTACGTCGTGCATCGTCATGGGAAGGCGGTACCGGAGCGCGGGTTTGGTAGAATTGCAGGCTTCGCAGGCAACGACCCGGGCGATGGCCGCAAACGGACTTCGGATTCTAGCGCAAAGCATGCGGCGGGCCTCGGGACGCGTGCTCTCCGCGTGGTCGCCCGGCCAGTGGCTTGCGGTGCTGGTGCTGGGCCTCTCGGGCGTCGCCGCCTTCGGCCTCGCTCCCGACACGACGCTGGAGACGGTGCCCGTGCAGGCGATCGTGCGCGAGCTGCCGAACCCGGTCGCCGCCGTCGGCGACGCGGCGGACCCTGCGGCCGCCGCGGCGGCCGCGCGCTACTGGCGCGAGGAGCGCGTCCGGCGCGGCGACACCATCGGCAGCGTGCTCGCGCGCCTCGACGTCGACGATCCCGAGGCCAATGCCTTCCTGCGCACCGATCCGGCGGCCAGGCCGCTCTACCAGCTGCGGCCCGGCAAGCCGCTGTCGGTCGAGACCGGGGAGGACGGGCGCCTCGCCGCGCTGCGCTTCGTTGCCGGGAACGGCGACCTGCTGACGATCGAGCGGCGCGATGGCCGCTTCGTCGCGAGCTCGGCGCCGGCGCCGGTCGAGCTGCGCTGGGAGATGGCGTCCGGCGAGATCGAGTCGTCGCTGTTCGCCGCGGCCGACGAGTCCGGCATGCCCGACGCGGTCACGCTGCAGCTCGCCGACATCTTCGGCGGCGACATCGACTTCTATCACGACCTGAAGCGCGGCGACCGCTTCGCCGTCGTCTACGAGGTCCGCTACCTGAACGGCGAGGCGATCGGCGCCGGGCGGGTCGTCGCGGCCGAGTTCATCCACGCGGGGCGCGCCGCGCGCGCGTTCCGCTGGCGCGATCCCTCCGGCGCGGAGTCGTACTACGCCGAGAACGGCGCCGCGCTGCGCAAGGCGTTCCTGCGCTCGCCGATGGAATTCTCGCGCGTCGCCTCGGGATTCTCCACCGCCCGCTTCCATCCGATCCTGCAGGTCACGCGCGCCCACCAGGGCGTCGACTATCCGGCGCCGATCGGCACGCCGGTGCGCGCGACCGCCAGCGGCACCGTCGTGTTCGCCGGCACGCAGGGCGGGTACGGCCGGTTGGTCCACCTGCAGCATCGCGGCGCGCATTCGACGCTGTACGGGCACCTGTCGCGGATCGCGCCGCAGCTGCGGCCCGGCGCGCGCGTCGTGCAGGGCGACGTGATCGGCTGGGTCGGCATGACCGGCCTCGCGACCGGCCCGCACCTCCACTACGAGTTCCGCGTCGCCGGCGCGCCGCGCGATCCGCTGACCGTGGCGATGCCCGCCGGCGAGCCGCTGGTTCCGGCGCTGCGGCCGGCCTTCACCGCGCAGATCGAGCCCGCCGCCGCGCAGCTCGCGTTCGCGCGCGCGTTCGGCGGCTCGCCGCTCGCGAGCGACGACTAGCGGCGCGCGGCCGCGTCCGCTTCCCGAGGCCTGCCTGCCCATGCGCGCGGAGCGCTGCGTCGGCGTGATGTCGGGCACGAGCCTCGACGGCGTCGACGCCGTGCTCGCCGAGTTCCGCGGCGATGCCGCCCGCACCGTCGCGGCCGTCCACCGGCCGTTCGGCGCCGCCCTGCGCGCCGAGCTCCTCGCGCTGCAGGTCGCGGGGGGCGACGAGCTGGCCCGCGCCGCGCGCGCGGCCAACGCGCTGGCCGACGCCTACGGCGAAGCGATCGCCGCCGTGCTGGCCGCGGCCGGCGTCGCGCCCGCCGACGTCCTCGCCGCCGGCGTGCACGGCCAGACGGTCCGCCACGATCCCGCCGCCGGCTGGACCCTGCAGCTCAACAACGCGGCGCGCGTCGCCGAGCACACCGGCATCACCGTCGTCGCCGACTTCCGCTCGCGCGACGTCGCCGCCGGCGGCCAGGGCGCGCCACTGGTGCCGGCGTTCCACGCGGCGATGTTCGCGCGCCCCGGCACCGACCGCGCCGTCGTCAACATCGGCGGCATCGCCAACGTCACGCTGCTGCCCGCCTCCGGCGGCCTCGACGCGGTGCGCGGCTTCGACACCGGCCCCGGCAACGTGCTGATGGACCTGTGGTGCTCGCGGCACCGCGGCGAGGACTTCGACCGCGACGGCGCGTGGGCGCACTCCGGCCGCGTCGACGCGCGCCTGCTGCAGCGGCTGCTGGACGAGCCCTACTTCGCCGCCCCGCCGCCGAAGAGCACCGGCCGCGATCTCTTCAACGCGGCGTGGCTGGAGGCGAAGCTCGCCGGCGGCATCGACGACGACGGCGAGCCGCCCGCCACTGCGGACGTGCAGCGCACGCTGCTCGCGCTGACCGCGCGGACGATCGCCGAGGCCATCGCGGCGCGCACACCGCCGACGGCCGAGGTCATTCTCTGCGGCGGCGGCGCGCTCAATGGTGCGCTGCTCGCCGCGCTGGCCGCGAACCTCGCGCCGCGCCGCGTGACGACGACCGCCGACCACGGCGTCGACCCCCAGCACGTCGAGGCGCTGGCCTTCGCCTGGCTCGCGCGCCAGGCCCTCGCCGGCCGCCCGGGCAATCTCCCCGCCGTCACCGGCGCCCGCGGCCCGCGCGTGCTCGGCGCCATCTACCCCCGCTAGCCACAATCGCATCGAAGACCGGATCGGGTTGGCGGTGCGGCCCGACTGGGTTTCGGAGGGCTGCGCCGCCAACCCGATCGGCTTCGCGCGGACGCGCGCACACAAAGAAAACGGGGCCCGCAGGCCCCGTCCCGGTGATGCTGGAGAAACGCCGCGTCAGGCCGAGAACGACGAGCCGCAGCCGCAGGTGGTCGTGGCGTTCGGGTTCTTGATGACGAACTGCGCGCCCTCGAGGCCTTCCTGGTAGTCGATCTCCGCGCCGACCAGGTACTGGTAGCTCATCGGGTCGATCAGCAGCGTCACGCCGCCCTTGACCAGCGAGGTGTCGTCCTCGTTGACGACCTCGTCGAAGGTGAATCCGTACTGGAAGCCCGAGCAGCCGCCGCCGGTCACGAAGACGCGCAGCTTCAGCTCGGGATTGCCTTCCTCCTCGATCAGCGACCGCACCTTTTCGACGGCGCTGTCGGTGAAGACCAGCGGGGAGGGCATCTCGGTGACTGCGTTCATGGCAACTCCTGTGCTCTGGATCAGTGAAGAATTATCGGGTGTTTCCGCGCCGCGCGGCAACCCTTTCGCGGGTAGGGAAGCTTCGGTTCCCGCGCCCGCGGGGTGGGCCCTCAGGAGCTGCCGACGCGCTTGAGTTCGACCACGGCGGCGCTGCCTTGTTCAGCGTGGTTCAGCCGGCCCTGGATGACCGCGCCGACGTGCATTTCCAGCGTCCGGTACGTGACGTCGCCGACGACGCGGGCCTTGGCCTGCAGCTCGAGGTGGTCCTCGACGATGACCGGCCCGTTCACCGTGCCGTTGATCACGACGTGCGCGACGCGGATCTCGCCGTCGATGCGCGCGTGCTCGCTGATCACCAGCGTTCCCGGCTCGCCGTCGGTCGCGACGACGTTGCCCTGCACGTGGCCGTCGACGCGCAGGCCGCCCGCGAACGTCACGTCGCCGTGCACGACGGTGCCGGCACCGATCAGGCTGTCGATCCGCTTCTGCGACGACTGCGACTTCCTACGTTCCCACATGGCCCCTCCTCACGGCAAATTCAAGCTGCGCGTCGCGCGGGGACTCGCCTGGCCATCCTCGAAGGCCCGGGCGGTCAGCGACCGGAGCTGGGACCCCGGCGGAACGCGAAACGACCCCTCAACCCGCTGATAATACTTGAAATTGAGCTTCAGCGGCGGCGCCGTCTCGGGCTGGTCGTCGGGGAGCGCGGTCACCGTCGGTCGCGCCGCCGCGCCGGCGGTCGCGGGGGGAATCACCGTCGCCGCCAGCGTCAGGTGGCCCTCGAAGGCGGCCGTCGGATTGCCGCCGCGGACGACGAGCAGGCTGTAGCGGAACTGGTCGTCGCGCAGCCGCTCGACCGACAGGCGCTGGATCTGCAGCCCGACCTGCTTGTTCGAATCGGCGACGAGCTTCTGCAGGAACACGAGCTCCTCCTTCAGCTGGGAGTTCTCGCCGGAGAGCTCGGTCGCCTGCCTGGTCAGCGTCGCCTGCGCGCCGCGCGTCATCGCGAGCTCGCTTTCCTGGGCCGTGGTCTTCGCCCGCAGCGCCGAGTTCTCGGCGCGCAGCTGCGCCGCCTCCGTCTCCAGGCTCGCGAGCCGCGCCTCGATCTCCTTGCGATTGAACCCGCCGAGCAGCTGGCCGAAGTCGAAGCCCCACCACCACATGCCGCCGACGACGGCGACGAGCGCGAAGCCGACGACCGCGCGCCACGGCCACGACAGGTGCGTGCGCACCGCCATCCGCGGCGCGCTGATGCCGAAGTGCCGGCGCAGCCGGCGCCACCAGGCGGGCAGCGGCACGCGGATCCTAGGGCAGGACGGGCAAGCGCGGTGAGCCCGGTGGTTTCCGGCAGCCCGAACATCAGGTTCATGTTCTGGATCGCCTGGCCGGCGGCGCCCTTGACGAGGTTGTCCTCGACGGCGATGACGAGCGCGATGTCGCCGCCCTGCGGCCGGTGGACGGCGATGCGGCAGACGTTCGATGCCCGCACCGAGCGGGTGTCGGGCGCGCTGCCGGGCGGCATCACGTCGACGAACGGCTCGGCGGCATAGCGCTGCTCGAACAGCGCCTGCAGGTCGACGTCGGTCCGCGTCAGCGGCGCGTACAGCGTCGCGTGGATGCCGCGGATCATCGGCGTCAGGTGCGGCGTGAACACGAGCCTGACCGGTTCCGCGGTCGCCGCCTGCAGGCCCTGGACGATCTCGGGATGATGGCGGTGGCCCTTGACGCCGTAGGCCTTGAAGTTGTCGCTGGCCTCGGCGAACAGGAAGCCGACCTCGGCCTTGCGCCCGGCGCCGGAGACCCCCGACTTGCAGTCGGCGATCAGGTGGCGGGTGTCGACGATGCCGGCCTCGAGCAGCGGCAGGAAGCCGAGCTGGACGGCGGTCGGATAGCAGCCGGGATTGCCGACGATGCGCGCGCCGCGGATCGCCTCGCGGTTGACCTCGGGCAGGCCGTAGACCGACTCGGCGAGGAGGTCGGGGCAGGTGTGCGGCATGCCGTACCACTGCTCGAACACGGCGGTGTCCCTGAGGCGGAAGTCGGCGGCGAGGTCGATGATCCGGGTGCCGCCCGCCGTCAGCTCCCGCGCCTGCGCCATCGCGACGCCGTGGGGGGTGGCGAAGAACACGAGGTCGCAGCTTCCGAGGTCGCTGCCGGCCGGATCGGTGAAGACGAGGTCGTCGTAGCGCCCGCGCAGGCTCGGGAACATGTCGACGATGCGCGTGCCGACGTCCTTGCGCGAAGTGATCGCGCGGACCTTGGCCTGCGGATGCTCCGCGAGCAGGCGCAGCAGCTCGACACCCGTGTAGCCGGTGCCGCCGACGATGCCGATCGTGATCATGGTGTCCTCGTGGATGGGCGGCGCGGGCCGCGGATGAGGGGCTGCCGATTCTAGCATTGGCCTCGAATTGGCCTCGAGCCGGCCCCGGCTCGCCCGCCGGGGCCGGAAACGCAAAGGCCGCCAGTTCGGCGGCCTCTGCGGGGCGAAGCGGCGGTACGATCAGCGCTTCGAGAACTGCTTGCGGCGGCGCGCCTTGTGGAAGCCGACCTTCTTTCGCTCGACTTCGCGCGCGTCGCGGGTGACGAGCCCGGCCTTCGACAGCGTCGGCTTCAGCGCCGCGTCGTAGTCGATCAGCGCGCGGGTGATGCCGTGGCGGACCGCGCCGGCCTGGCCCGACTCGCCGCCGCCGTGGACGTTGACCATGATGTCGAACGTCGTGTCGTGGTTGGTCAGCTTGAGCGGCTGGCGGACGACCATGCGCCCCGTCTCGCGGCCGAAGAACACGTCGATCGGCTTCTCGTTGACGGTGATGGTGCCGGTGCCCTTCTTCAGGAACACGCGGGCGACTGAGCTCTTGCGGCGTCCCGTGCCGTAGTAGTAGTTGCCGATCATGGGGGCGTCAGATGTCGAGAGGTTTGGGTTGCTGCGCGGCATGCGGGTGCGTGTCGCCGGCGTAACACTTGAGCTTTTTCAGCATCTTGTAGCCGAGCGGGCCCTTGGGCAGCATGCCCTTGACGGCCTTCTCCAGCGCGCGGCCGGGGAAGCGCTGCTGCATCTTGGCGAAGTTCGTCGTCGAGATGCCGCCCGGGTAGCCGCTGTGGCGGTGATAGAGCTTGTCCTCGGCCTTGTTGCCGGTGACGCGGATCGCTTCGACATGGGTGACGATGATGAAATCGCCGGTGTCCATGTGCGGGGTGTAGATCGGCTTGTGCTTGCCGCGCAGGCGCAGGGCGATCTGGCTCGCGAGGCGGCCCAGCACCTTGTCCGTGGCGTCGACCACGAACCAATCCCGCTGGATGTCCTGCGGTTTGGCGGAAAAGGTCTTCATGGGGAAATTCCGGGTGAGTTCAATTCAGCAAAGTCTTGCATAATAATACGTTAGCCACGCCAGTGTCAAACCGCGCGGCCCGACGCGGCCGGTCCGGGGCGGCGAAAAAAAGCGCGGCCGCTCGGGGCCGCGCTCAAGGCATTCCGCCATAGGAGGAGGATGGAGGAATGGCCGGTGGGGAGCGGCGGTACGAAGACTCGCACGCGGGCTCCTTGAACACCGACGTGCAATGATGTTGGCATGACGCGATGCACAACGCAAGCCTGGGAATTCGTTCCTGGGCGCTAGGCGAACCGAGGATGCTGCGGTGCGTCGCCAGGCGGGCCTGCCGCTCGCGCCGGGCGGCGCGGCGGCGGCCGGGACGATCGGACACAGCAACGGAGCGACAGCATGAAGGCGAGGGTCAAGTGGGTCGAGGGCGTGAGCTTCGTCGGCGAGACGGGCAGCGGGCACGCGGTGGTGATCGACGGCGCGCCCGAGCACGGCGGCCGCAATCTCGGCGCGCGGCCGATGGAACTGGTGCTCACCGGCGCGGCGGCCTGCACGGCCTTCGACGTCGTGCTGATCCTGCGGAAGGCACGCCAGCCGATCGCGGACTGCGCCGTCGAGGCCGAGGCCGAGCGCGCCGAGACCGAGCCGAAGGTGTTCACCCGGATTCACCTCCGGTACGCGATCGCCGGGCGCGGCCTCGACCCCCGCCAGGTCGAGCGGGCGGTCAAGCTGTCGAAGGACAAGTACTGCTCGGCGACGCTGATGCTCGCGAAGACCGCCGACATCACCTACGAGATCGACATCGTCGACGCGGACGCGCTGCCGGCGCCGGCGGGCGCCGGCGCGTAGCCGCCCGGGCTACGGTTCGCGCAGGACGCGGATGAGGCTCGACGTGTCCCAGCGGCCGCCGCCCTTGGCCTGCACCCTGGCGTAGAACTGGTCGACCAGCGCGGTGACGGGCAGCGGCGCGCCGTTGCTGCGCGCCTCGTCGATGCAGATGGCGAGGTCCTTGCGCATCCAGTCGACGGCGAAGCCGAAGTCGAACTTGTCGGCGGCCATCGTCTTGCCGCGGTTCTCCATCTGCCACGACTGCGCGGCGCCCTTGCTGATGACGTCGAGCACCCGCTCGACGTCGAGGCCCGCCTTCGCGGCGAAATGGACGCCCTCCGACAGCGCCTGGACCAGCCCGGCGATGCAGATCTGGTTGACCATCTTGGTCAACTGGCCGCTGCCGGGCCCGCCCATCAGCGTGACCGCGCGCGCGTAGCGGGCGAGCACGTCCTCGACCGCCGCGAAGGTCGCCGGCTCGCCGCCGACCATGATCGTCAGCTTGCCGTTCTCGGCGCCGGCCTGGCCGCCCGAGACCGGCGCGTCGAGGAAGCCCACACCCTTGGCCTGCGCCGCGGCGAACACCTCGCGGGCGACGTGCGCCGACGCGGTCGTGTGGTCGACCAGCACGCCGCCGGCCCGCATCCCCGCCAGCGCCCCGTCGGCGCCTGCCGCCACCGCGCGCACGTCGTCGTCGTTGCCGACGCACATCAGCACGATCTCGGCGCCGCTGGCCGCGGCGGCCGGCGTCGGCGCGCTCCTGCCGCCGTGCTGCGCGACCCACTGCGCCGCCTTGGCCGGGCTGCGGTTGTAGACGGTGACCTGGTGGCCGGCCTTCGCGAGGTGCCCGGCCATCGGATAGCCCATCACGCCGAGGCCGAGAAAGGCGACTTGTCTTGCGCTCATGGCTTGCTCCCTGGTTTCGCGGGCCCGGGCCCGCGCCGGCGCCACGGATGCGGCAGGTCGTCGCGGCCGTAGCGCCACTTAAGATAGAGAATGGTCACGGCGAGCGTCAGCGTGACGGCGTTGGCGAGGATCACCGGCAGCGCGCCGGTGCGCAGCCCGTACCAGAGCCAGAGGACGATGCCCAGGCTGAAGATCCCGAACATCAGCCACGAGATGTCGTGCGCCGAGCGGGTCCGCACGATCCGGTAGACCTGCGGCACGAACGCGATCGTCGTCAGCGTGCCTGCCGCGAAGCCGAGCGCGTCGGTCGGCACGTCGGGCAGCGTCATCGCCGCGCGATCGCCTCGAGCGAAGCGCGCGCGGCGGCGATCGCGGCGCGCACCTGGTCCGGCGCCGTGCCGCCCGGGTGGTCGCGGCTCGCGACCGAGCCCTCGAGCGTCAGCACGCCGAACACGTCGGCGGCGATCGTCGGCGCGAACGCCTGCAGCTCGGGCAGCGGCAGGTCGGCGAGGTCGACGCCCTTGGCCTCGGCGTGGCGAACCGCGCGCGCGACCGCCTCGTGCGCGTCGCGGAACGGCGTCCCCTGCTTGACCAGGTAGTCGGCGAGGTCGGTCGCGGTGGCGAAGCCCTCGCGCGCCGCCGCGCGCATCCGCGCCGCGTCGACGCGGATGCCGGTCGCGACCAGGTCGGTCATCACGGCGAGCGTGTCGGCCAGCGTGTCGACGGTGTCGAACAGCGGCTCCTTGTCCTCCTGGTTGTCCTTGTTGTACGCGAGCGGCTGGCCCTTCATCAGCACCAGCAGGCCGACGAGGTCGCCGACGACGCGCCCCGTCTTGCCGCGGACGAGCTCGGGAACGTCGGGGTTCTTCTTCTGCGGCATGATCGACGAGCCGGTGCAGAAGCGGTCGGCGAGCACGATGAACCCGAAGCGCGGGCTCATCCACAGGATCAGCTCCTCGGCGAACCGCGACAGGTGCAGCATCACCAGCGCCGCCGCGGCGGTGAATTCGAGCGCGAAGTCGCGGTCGGACACCGCGTCGAGCGAGTTCGTGCAAAGGCCCTCGAAGCCCAGCTCCTTCGCCACCCGCTCGCGGTCGATCGGATAGCTGGTGCCGGCGAGCGCGGCGCTGCCCAGCGGCAGCCGGTTGACGCGGCGCCGGCAGTCGGCGAAGCGCTCCATGTCGCGCGCGAGCATCGCCTCGTAGGCGAGCAGGTGGTGGCCGAAGGTCACCGGCTGCGCGACCTGCAGGTGGGTGAACCCCGGCATGATCGTGTCGGCGTGCGCGGCCGCGAGGTCGAGCAGCGCGCGGCGCAGGGCGGCGAGCTGCGCCGACAGCGCGTCGATCTCGCCGCGCAGCCACAGCCGGATGTCGGTCGCGACCTGGTCGTTGCGCGAGCGCGCGGTGTGCAGCCGCTTGCCGGCGTCGCCGACCAGCGCGGTCAGCCGCTTCTCGATGTTGAAGTGGACGTCCTCGAGGTCGCGCGACCACGCGAACTCGCCGCGCTCGATCTCGCCGCGGATCGCTTCCATCCCGCGCTCGATGGCGGCGAGGTCTTCCGCGGCGAGCACGCCGACGGCGGCGAGCATCCGCGCGTGGGCGAGCGAGCCCGCGATGTCGACGGCAGCGAGCCGGCGGTCGAAGTCGACCGACGCCGTGTAGCGCTTGACGAGCTCGGAAACCGGCTCGCTGAAGCGGCCGGACCAGCCGCCCTGGGGCGACGTCTTCTGGGGCGGATGGGAATCGGCCATCGGGTGCACGCGTCGATCGAAGAGGGGAAGCGAGGCCGGCGGGCTTGCCGGAAAGGCTTGCCTCACCCGCGGCGCATGCCGAGAATAGCCGGTGGGCGGCAGGCCGGGCTCCGCGCAGGATGCGCGCCGAGCGGCTGTTCCGATGCCGGCCCGCGACCACTGCGATGCAAACGATTATAGGGCAAAACCCCAAGCCGCTCGCGTTCCCCGACCTGCGCAACCTGGGCGCGATCCTGCGGATCCTGGTCGGGGCGAACCTGCTGTTCGCCGTCGGCGCGCTGGTGCACGTCTCGCGCTGGGACGACTGGCCGGAGGCGCTGCTGGAGCTCATCGCCGTCGCCGAGCCGCACCTGCTCGCCCAGGTCACCGTGCTGGCGCTGATCGCGCCGTGGCTCACGCGGCATTCGTACGCGACCGGCGTGATCGGTGGTGCTGACGCTGACCGTGCTCATCGGCGCCGGCGTCGACGTCCTGCTGCACCGGCTGATGCCGACGCCGGGCGGTTCGCCGGCGCGCGG
This sequence comes from uncultured beta proteobacterium, assembly GCA_963832705.1. Lineage (GTDB taxonomy): Bacteria > Pseudomonadota > Gammaproteobacteria > Burkholderiales > Casimicrobiaceae > CAIWHR01. The sequence goes on from CAWHVP010000018.1 coordinate 95,959, forward strand.
GCTCGTCTTCAGCCTGATCGTCGCGGGCACGCTGCTGTTCTACCTCCACCTGCGCGCCAAGGCGCTGTCGCCGGCGATCACCGAGGCGCGGCTGCAGGCGCTGCAGGCGCGGATCCGGCCGCACTTCCTGTTCAACAGCCTCAACGCGGTGCTGTCGCTGATCCGGGCCGACCCGCGCCGCGCCGAGGCCGCGCTGGAGGACATGGCCGACCTGTTCCGCGTGCTGATGCGCGACAACCGCGACCTCGTGCCGCTGGGCGACGAGGTCGAGCTGTGCCGGCAGTACCTGGCGCTCGAGAGCCTGCGCCTCGGCGACCGGCTGCGCGTCGAATGGCACACGACGAGCATGCCCGCCGACGCGCTGGTCCCGCCGCTGGTGCTGCAGCCGCTGGTCGAGAACGCCGTCTACCACGGGATCGAGCCGCTCGCGAAGCCGGGCACGATGTCGATCAACATCTTCGCGCGCGACGGCGAGGTGCACACGATCCTGCGCAATCCCTACCGGCCGGACAACGACCTGCACCATGCCGGCAACAAGATGGCGTTCGCCAACGTGCGCGAGCGGCTGGCGCTGCACTTCGACGTCGAGGCGAGCCTCGACGCCACCGCCGCGGCGACAGCTACGAAGTCCACATCCGCGATGCCTTACCGGCCGGCGCCGGTCGCGCGGCTGCCGGGCATGGCGCGGCGGCGGCATCCGGCGCCCGGCCCGCCGAACGCGGGGGGCGGCAATGATCCCGAAGGGCGGCCCCGAGGCGAACGCCGAAGCGCGGAGCAGGAGGCCATCCGATGACCGACGAGCCGCTGCGGATCCTGGTCGTCGACGACGAGGCGCCGGCGCGGCGGCGCCTGCGCCAGCAGCTCGACGACTGCGCCGGCGTGCTGCCGCTCGCCGTCGTCGGCGAGGCGGGCGGCGGCCGCGAGGCGCTCGAGATGCTGCACGCGACGCCGGCGGACGTCGTGCTCTCCGACATCCACATGCCGGACATGAACGGCCTCGAGCTCGCGCGCCACCTGCTGAAGCTGCCGCGGCCGCCGGTCGTGATCTTCACCACCGCGTTCGGCGAGCACGCGCTCGCCGCCTTCGAGGTCAACGCCGTCGACTACCTGCTGAAGCCGGTGCGCGTGCCGCGGCTCCTCGCCGCGCTGCAGCGGGTGCCGCGGCTGAAGCCCGTGTCCGCGGCGCAGCTCGACGAGCTGCCGGGCGGGGCCCGGCGCTTCCTCTCGATCACCGAGCGCGCGCGCGTGATCCTGGTCCCGATCGAGGAGGTCGTCTACCTGAAGGCCGAGCTCAAGTACATCACGATCCGCACCGTCGAGCGCGAGTACCTGCTCGAGGAATCGCTGACGCGGCTGGAGGAGGAATTCGGGCCGCGCTTCGTGCGCGTGCACCGCAACTGCCTCGTCGCGCGCGATTTCATCCGCGGCTTCGAGCGCCGGGCCGGCGACGACGGCGACGCGCACTGGGTCGTGCTGCTGCGGGACGTGCCGGAGACGCTGCCCGTGTCGCGCCGGCAGCAGTCGATCGTCCGCGAGATCGGGAGGGACGGCGCGCGCCTGCGATAATGCGGCGTTTTGCGCGGACCCATCCCACTGCCATGCCTTCCTCCCGTACGCTGATCTGCGGCTCGCTCGCCTTCGACACGATCATGGTGTTTCCCGACCGGTTCGGGCGCCACATCCTCCCCCACCAGGTGCACATGCTGTCGGTGTCGTTCCAGATCGGGCAGATGCGCCGCGAGTGGGGCGGCTGCGCCGGCAACATCGCCTACAACCTGAAGGCGATCTCCGGCGAGCCCGGTGGTGATGGCCACGCTGGGCGACGACGGCGCGCCGTACCGCGACCGCCTGGCCCGGCTCGGGATCTCCGCCGACGGCGTGCGCACCGTGCCCGGGACCTACACGGCGCAGGCCTACATCATCACCGACCTCGACGACAACCAGATCACGGCGTTCCACCCGGGGGCGATGAACTGCTCGCACGAGAACGGGGTCGCCGACGTCTCCGACATCGGGCTCGGCATCGTCGCGCCGGACGGGCGCGACGGCATGCGCGCGCACGTCGAGCAGTTCGCGAACGCCGGCATCCCGTTCGTGTTCGACCCGGGCCAGGGGCTGCCGCTGTTCTCCGGGCCCGAGCTGATCGAGATGATCGACGCCGCGACCTATCTCGCCGTCAACGACTACGAAGCCGAGCTCCTCGCCGAGCGCACGGGCCTCGCGCAGGAGGACCTCGCCCGCCGCGTCGAGGCGATGATCGTCACGCAGGGCGCCGACGGCTCGCGCATCCACGCCGACGGCCGCGTGCTGCAGATCCCGCCGGTCGCGCCGACGGCGCTCGTCGATCCGACCGGCTGCGGCGACGCCTATCGCGCCGGCCTGCTCTACGGCATCGCGCGGCAGTGGGACTGGGAGCGCACGGGGCGGCTCGCCGCCATCCTCGGCTCGGTCAAGATCGCGTCGCAGGGCGGACAGAACCATGCGCTCGACCGCGACACCGTCGCGGCGATCTACGCGGAGACGTTCGCCGGCAACCTGTGGTGACGCGTCGCGAGGCGTGCCCGCCCGCCCGTGAAGAGCGCCCGTGCCGCCGCCCGGCCCGCTTCGGCGGCGCGCGGGCCGCGCCCGCCCGCGCTGCCGCTGCGGGTGCTGCGCACGGCGCGCGTGGCCGTCCACGTGGCCGAGGCGCTGCTCAAGACGGCGCTGGTCCTGCCGTGGGTCGGGACGCCGCGCCGGCACCGGATGATCCGCGGCTGGTCGCGGCGCCTGCTGCAGCTGCTGCAGGTGGACTTCCGCGTCCACGGCCTGCCGGAGGGCGGGCTCCCCGGCAACGTGCTGATCGTCGCCAACCACATCTCGTGGCTCGACATCTTCGTGCTGAACACGCTGCAGCCGGCGCGCTTCGTCGCCAAGGCCGACCTGCGGCGCTGGCCCGTCGTCGGCTGGCTGATCGCCGGCGTCGGCACGCTGTTCATCGAGCGCGACCGCCGGCACGACACGCACCGCGTGAACCGGCACGTCGCCGACGTCCTCGCCGGCGGCGACGTGATCGCGGTCTTCCCCGAGGGGACGACCAGCGACGGGCGCGACCTGCTGCCGTTCCACACGTCGCTGCTGCAGCCGATCGTCGACGCCGAAGGCCACGTGCAGCCGATCGCCATCCGCTACCGGACGCCGGACGGCGAGCACAGCGACGTCCCCGCCTACGTCGGCGACACGACCTTCTTCGAATCGTTCTGGCGCGTGATCGGCGAGCGCGAGCTCGTCGTCGAGCTGCACGTCGCGACAGCGCTGCCCGCGCGCGGCGCGGCACCGGCGCGAGCTGTCGCGCGCGGCCGAAGCCGCTATCCGAACGGCTTTGGCGTCACCGGCCGCCGGCTCGGCACCTGGAACACGCGCCGATCGTCGAGCCTGACGGCGGTCAGCGGCCCGCCCCACAGGCAGCCGGAATCGAGCATCATCAGGTTCGGCGCGAGCAGCAGCTCGTGCGTCGACCAGTGGCCGCAGACGACGAGCGCGCCGGAGCTCGCGCGCGCCTCGTGCGCGAACCACGGCCGGAAGCCCTCCGGCGCGTGCCCGGGGCCGCGCTTCTCGCGGAAATCCATCGTGCCGTCGGCCGTGCAGAAGCGCATCCGCGTGCAGGCGTTGACGATCGTGCGCAGCCGGTCGAAGCCGGCGAGGCCGTCGTGCCACGCGCGCGGCTCGTCGCCGTAGAGCGTGCGCAGGAACGCGTCGTGGTCGGGCTCGGCGAGCATCGCCTGCACTTCGCGGGAGAGCGCGACCGCCTGCGCGGGCGTCCACTGCGGCAGGAGCCCCGCGTGCACCAGCAGCCGGCTGCCCTCGCTGACGACCAGCGGCCACGAGCGCACCCAGGCGAGCAGCTCGTCGCGGTCGGGGGCCGCGAGGATCGGCGCGATGGTGTCGTTCTTGTGCGCCCGCGCGTGGCCGGCCGCGACGGTCAGCAGGTGGAAGTCGTGGTTGCCGAGGACGGCGACCGCGGCCTCGCCCAGCGCGCGGACCTCGCGCAGCACGGCGAGCGAGCCGGGGCCGCGATTGACGAGGTCGCCGACGAGCCACAGCCGATCCGACCGCGGCGAGAAGCCGATCATCTCCAGCAGCTGGCAGAGCTCGGCGTGGCAGCCCTGGATGTCGCCGATCGCGTAAACGCTCATGGCGCTCCCTGGCGCTGCGCGCTCAGGGGACGCCATCGCGGTGCGCGACCGTCACGAGGCGATCGCCCGGGACGGCCCTTCGCGACGGGCATGCGATGATAAGATCGGCCGCGATTCTAGCACCCGCCGTCACCCCCGCTTCCCTCCCCGATGGCGTTCCAGCTCAATCCCGCGCAGCGCGAGGCGGTCCGCTATCTCGACGGGCCGCTGCTGGTGCTCGCCGGCGCCGGCAGCGGCAAGACGCGCGTGATCACCGCCAAGATCGGCCACCTGGTCGAGCGCGGGCACGACGCCGGGCGGATCGTCGCGATCACGTTCACCAACAAGGCGGCGCGCGAGATGAGGGAGCGCGTCGACGAGATGCTGCGCGCCGCGGGCAGGCGCGAGGCCGCGGCCGAGGTCGCGATCTCCACGTTCCATGCGCTCGGCCTCAGGATCATCCGCGGCGACGCGAAGGCGCTGGGCCTGAAGCCCGGCTTCTCGGTCCTCGGTCCCGACGACACCGAGGCGATCGTCACCGAGCTCCTCGCCACCACCGATCGCGCCCGGGCGCGGGCCGCGCAGTGGCAGATCTCGCGCTGGAAGAACGCGCTGACCCCGCCCGGCGCCGCGCTCTCGACGGCGCAGAGCGACGACGAGCTGGCCGCGGCGCGCGCCTACCAGCGCTACGACGACACGCTGCGCGCCTACCAGGCCGTCGATTTCGACGACCTGATCGCGCTGCCGATCGCGCTGCTGGAGAGCGACGCCGCCGCGGCGGCGAAGTGGCGCGGAGAGGAGCGGCCACGTCCTCGTCGACGAGTACCAGGACACGAACCCGGCGCAGTACCGGCTGCTGCGGCTGCTCGCCGGCACCGGGGACGCGGCGGCGTTCACCGCGGTCGGCGACGACGACCAGGCGATCTACGGCTGGCGCGGCGCGACGGTCGACAACCTCGCGCAGCTCGCCCGCGACTACCCGGCGCTCAAGGTCGTCAAGCTCGAGCAGAACTACCGGTCGACGGTGCGCATCCTGCGCTCGGCCAACGCGCTGATCGCCCACAACCCGAAGCTCTTCGACAAGAAGCTGTGGAGCGAGCTGGGCCACGGCGAGCCGATCCGCGTCGCGCCGGCCGCGGACGACGAGGCGGAGGCGGACCTCGTCGTCCGCCGGCTGATCGGGCACGGTTCGAGCAGCGCGGCCGCTACGGCGACTACGCGATCCTGTACCGCGGCAACCACCAGGCCAAGGTGTTCGAGCAGGCGCTGCGCGGGCAGAACATCCCGTACACGGTCTCCGGCGGGCAGTCGTATTTCGACCGCGCCGAGATCAAGGACCTCGTCGCGTACCTGCGCCTCGTCGCCAACGAGGACGACGACCCGGCGTTCATCCGGGCGATCACGACGCCCAAGCGCGGCTTCGGCGCGACGGCGATGGAGAGGCTCGGCACCGTCGCCGGCGAGCGGCACGAAAGCCTGTTCGCCGCGGCGTTCGCGCCGGAGGCCGCGGCCGCCGTGCCGGCGCGGCAGCGCGAGGTGCTTTGAGGATTCTGCTCGCTGATCAACGACTTGCAGTATCGGGCGCCGCGCGAGCCGGCCGGGCGGCTGCTGCGCGAGCTCGTCGCCGCGATCGGCTACGAGGACTGGCTGCTCGCCAACTGCGACGGCCGCAGGCGGCGGCGCGGTGGCAGGGCGTGCAGGACTTCATCGGCTGGCTGGAGAGGAAGGGCGAGGCGGACCGGAAGAACCTGCTCGAGCTCACGCAGATGATCGCGCTGATCACGACGCTCGAGGGCCAGGAGGGCGACGCGCCCGACGCCGTGCGCCTGTCGACGCTCCACGCCGCCAAGGGCCTCGAGTTTCCGCACGTGTTCCTCGTGGGGCTGGAGGAGGGCATCCTGCCGCACCGGGAGTCGATGGCGGCCGGCAACGTCGACGAGGAGCGCCGGCTGATGTACGTCGGCGTCACCCGGGCGCAGCGCAGCCTGCACCTCTCGTACTGCCGGAAGCGCAAGCGGGCGGGCGAATGGACGGCGGCCGAGCCGTCGCGGTTCCTGTCCGAGCTCGCGCAGGAGGACCTGCGCTACGCCGGGGCCGCCCTGCCGCCCGGGGAGGCCGCGGCCGAAAAGGCCGCGGGGCTGCGAGCGGCTGCGGCAGCTGCGGGCGGCGGTTGCGCGCTAGCCGCACCGTGCCGGAACGCGCCCGGGAATGTGCGGCATTGCCTAGTCAGGCCGGATTTTGTCGTGCTACCATGATTTTCGTAACCGCCCCCGGATCACCTCGGCAGCGGATCAGTTGCCAGTCGTCTGCGTCGAGGCGAAGCGCCCGCGGATTGCGGCACAATGGCGATTCGATCGGGCATTCGCGAGCTTGCGATCGCTGGCACGCACGGCCTGATGCGACGGCCGAATCGCGGTTGATCCTCCGTTTCTTGCGTTTGCGTCGTGGCTGACGTGTTTCCTGTTTGCCGAACCCTGTTCCTTAACTGTCGGGAGTAGTCAATAATGAAGATGAAAATCAAAGTAATCGTCGCCGCCCTCAGCGCGGCCGGGTGTCATCGCTCCGTGCCGGCGCTGGCGGATACCATCACCCCGGCTGCGACCGTTCCGCCCGGCAGCGCAGAGCGTGGCCCCGGCGAACTACACGGTGTCGTACCCGGTGAACGTCGACGCTGGCGGGCGGCCGCGCGCAGAACATGACGTTCACGTACAACGCCGACGGCACGTGGACAGCGCCCCGGCCTGGACGTACGCCGGCGCAGCTCAACCAGCAATGACAACACGGCCGTGTTCACGACGACGACCGGCGGCACGATCTACGGCGTCGCGCTGTCGTCGACCGGCGCCACCCAGTTCGACGCCGGGCTCGGACCGGCCGCGGTCACGAACCCGCCGTCGGTCGGCGTCGTCAACGCTCAATCGCGCCGGTTACCGGCACGGCACTCTCCGGCTGGACCAACGCCACGGCGACCGGCACGGTCGACGGGCAAGGGCATCACGACGGCCACGCTGGTCGGTGCGCCGGCGACGGCGCAGATCATCGGCGTCGGCGCCGGCGGCGCGCCGGTCGGCACGGCGACGGTCGGTTCGCCGACGTCGTCAGCCCGACCACCGGCGACCTCGGGCCCGGGCAGCGCCGGCGGCTCGGTCACCGTGAATTCGAACCAGCCGAACCAGTCGATCGGCTGGGGCCAGTACACGGCCACGATCCCGACGACGGCGACGCCGGCGGGCACGACGTCGGTCGCCGGCACGGTCGCGGGCAGCAGCGGCTCGATGGGCGCGAACGGCATCTACCTGAACAACATCAGCGGCGCGGCGGCGTACAACACGTCGACCGGCGTGATCACCGCGACCCCGATGGAAACGGCGGTCTTCAGCGTCGACACCAACGGCAACACGAAGTCGGCGGCACGCTGCACGTGGACGGCGCCACGACGCTGCATTCGACGCTGAACGTCGCGGGCAAGACGACGACGAACGGCATCACCAACAACGGCGTGCTGGTCAACACCGGCAGCGCGACGGTCGGCGGCGACCTCGCCGTGGCCGGCAGACGCACGACGAACGGCATCTATCAACTACCGGCACGCTGGTCGACACCGGCAACGCCGCGGTCGGCGGCGACCTCGGCGTCGCGGGCAAGACGTACACGACCGGCATCACCAACACCGGCACGCTCAGCAACACCGGCGATGCCAGCATCGGCGGCGCGTCACCGTGGCTGGCAACTCGACGGTCGGCGGCACGCTCGGCGTCACCGGCAACACGACCCTCGGCGGCACGCTGGCGGTGAAGGGCGGAGCCACCGTCGGCGGCACGCTGGGCGTCACCGGCAACACGACGCTGTCCGGCACGCTGGCGGTCGCCGGCGCGACGACGACGACCGGCATCACCAACACCGGCAACATCGCCAACAGCGGCAACCTGACCAACAGCGGCAACGCGACGGTCGGCGGCACGCTGGGCGTGACCGGCGCGACGACGCTGGGCGGCGCGACTGCCGTCAACAACACGTTGGCGGCGACCGGCGCGACGACGACGCTGGGCGATCACCGGCACCGGCGGCGACCAGCTGACGGCGCACGACGGCGTGCTCACGAGCCGGCGGCGTCGCGGCGCAACAGCGTCTCGGTGTCGAGCGCCGGGCACGGTGATCACCGGCGGCGGCGCCGGCCTCGTGCTGCGCCAACGACAAGGCGACGTTCCGGTGCCAAGGGCGGCGCGCCGATGACGGTGACCGGCATCGCGAATGGCGGAAGCCAGTACGACGCGGTGAACTACGGCCAGTTGCAGGACCTCGGGAAGCAAGCGAAGCGCGGCATCTCCGGCGCGCAGGCCTCGGCCAACATCCCGCAGGTCGACCAGGGCAAGCAGTTCAACCTGGGCGTCGGCGTCGGCGGCTTCGACGGCGAAACGGCGGTTGCGATCGGCGGCAGCGCCCGCGTCTCGAAGGACGGCATCCTGAAGGCCAGCGTCGGCTTCGGCGGCGGCGGCAGCAGCAGCACCGTCTGGGGTGTCGGCGGCGGCTGGTCCTGGTAAGACGCCTGTCGCGGGCGTTCCCCGGCTCGTCCGGGGGCGCCCTACAGTCGGCGATACGCGCTCCAGGGAAACCCGGGGCGCGTATTTTTTTGTGGCGCGGCTTTGCTGTACGATCGGCCGGAGGCGGGTCGGCAGCTGCGCGGCGATGCGCGCCGTTAACGGCGCGCACCGGCAATTGACTCATCCCTGGCGAATCGTGCGCAGACTGCAGATCCTTGCCAGCAATCGGCGTCGCGTGCGCGCTGGCGCTCGCGAGCGCCCAGGCGGCCGACGAGAAGACCGACTCGGGTCCCGTGCGGCTCATCCGGAACATCCAGACCGGGGCGACCAACCAGGTGGCGACCGTCGCCTTCGGCGCCGGCGTGCGCAACTGCGCGCCGCGGATCGACCAGGTCACCAATTTCCTGATGCAGGGCGCCACCGGGGCGAGCGCGCTGCTGTTCGTGCCGGAGCGCGATCCGGACAACAACATGGTGTCGATGGCGATGGAGTGGAAGACCGACACCCTGTCGCGCGCCTACGTCAGCGCCGCGTTCTCGCCCAACACGGGCCTCGGCTGCGCCGCCGAGTACGAGACCGTCCAGTACTGGAACGAGGCCTGCAGCGCGGTGGCCGCGAAGACGTTCAAGGGCGCGACCGCGAGCGGCACGATCGGCAGCGAGATCTCGATCCTGACGATCGGGCCGTCGGCGCGCGTGTTCATGATGCGCGCGACGCCATCGTCCTGCGTCACCATCAAGAAGGAAGTGCTGCGGTAGCGGGCGCGGCGGCGGCCGGCACGACGCCGGCGGCCGCGGGCGCCCGGGCGCAGGTCGAGGAAGCGACGATGAGCGAGCAGAAGCGGGCCCGGGGATTCACGACGGCAATCCTGCATTCGGATCGCGACGCCGCGATCGAGCACGGGGCGCTGCACAAGCCGCTGCATCTGTCGGTGGCCTACGGGTACCGCGACGCGCGCGATCTCGCCGCGGTGTTCCAGGGCCGGGCGCCCGGCTACGTCTACGGCCGCCAGGGCAACCCGACGTCGGCGGCGCTCGAGGCCAAGGTGACGAGGATGGAGGACGGGATCGCGACCGTCACCTTCGCCACCGGGATGGCCGCGATCGGCGCGGCGATGCTCTCGCTGCTGAAGGGCGGCGACCACGTCGTCGCGAGCCGGTTCATGTTCGGCAACACGGTCAGCCTGTTCAACACGCTGGCCGGGTTCGGCGCGCGGCGTGACGTTCGTCGACGCGACCGACGTCGCCGCGGTCGAGCGCGCGCTCACGCCGGCGACGAAGCTCGTGTTCGTCGAGACGATCGCGAACCCGCGCACGCAGGTCGCGGACCTCGCCCGGATCGGCGAGCTGTGCGCCGCGCGCGGGCTCGTCTACGTCGTCGACAACACGATGACCTCGCCGTGGCTGTTCCGGCCGAAGACCGCCGGCGCGAGCCTCGTCGTCAACGCGCTGACGAAGTACGTCGGCGGGCACGGCAACGCGCTCGCGGGCAGCATCACCGACACCGGGCTCTTCGACTGGACGCGCTACCCGAACATCGCCGACGCGTACAAGAGCGCGAAGCCCGCGCTGTGGGGCCTGACGCAGGTCCGCAAGAAGGGCCTGCGCGACTGGGGCGGGACGCTGTCCGCCGAGCAGGCGCACCACATCGCCGTCGGCGCCGAGACGCTCGCGCTGCGGATGGAGCGCACCTGCGCCAACGCGCAGGCGCTCGCCGAGCTCCTCGCCGCGCACCCGAAGGTGCGCGCCGTCCACTATCCGGGGCTGCCCTCGCATCCGCAGCACGCGCTCGCGAAGTCGCTGTTCCGCGCCTGCGGCGGCCTGCTGTCGTTCGAGCTGGCCGACGGCGTCGACTGCTTCGACTTCCTCAACCGCCTCGACGTCGTCGTGTCGTCGTCGAATCTCGGCGACAACCGGACGCTGGCGATCCCCGTCGCGCACACGATCTTCTGGGAGATGGGGCCGGAGCGCCGCGCCGAGATGGGGATCGCCGACCAGCTGATCCGCGTGTCCTGCGGCATCGAGGACCGCGACGACCTGATCGGCGACTTCGCGCAGGCGCTGGCCTAGGCCGCGACGGGTCCGCCGCCTTCGCGCGGCCGCGCCCCGTCGGCGTCGACCTCGAGCCAGCAGGCGCGGTCGCGCCAGTCGGGCAGCACCCAGCGCACGCACGCGGCGCCGTCGACGGCGAGCTCGTGCCGCGCCGGGCGGTGCGTGTGCCCGTGGATCATCGTGCGGACGCCGTGGCGGGTGAGCGCCGCGGCGACGGCGCCCGCGTTGACGTCCATCATCACCGGCGTCTTGGTCGCGGTCTCGCTGCGGCTCTTCCGCCGCAGCCAGGCGACGGCGGCGCGCCGCAGGAAGAACGGCAGCGCGAGGAACTTCCGCTGCCGGCCCGGATCGTGGACGAACGCGCGGTAGCGCTGGTAGGCGTCGTCGTCGGTGCACAGCTCGTCGCCGTGCAGCAGCAGCGTCGGCGTGCCGGCGAGATCGACGACGATCTCGTCGGGGAGCAGTGTCGCGCCCGCCGCCCGCGCGAAGCGCTCGCCCAGCAGCAGGTCGCGATTGCCGCGCATCACCGCGACCGGCACGCCGGCCGCCGCGACCTCCTTCAGCGCCGCCGCGGTGCGCTCCGCCAGCGGCTCCGCCAGCTGCTCGTCGCCGATCCAGGCGTCGAACAGGTCGCCCAGCACGTACAGCTTGGCCGCCCTCCGCGCCGGCCCGCGGCAGAACTCGACGAACGCGCGCTCGAGCCCCGGCAGCTCCGGCGCGAGGTGCAGGTCCGAAATGAGGAGCGTCGGCCGCATCGCTGCGCGAGCGCGCCGCAGCGCGGGTTGGAGGTCAGGCCTGCGCCGCGACTTCCTCGGCGCGCACGATGATCACGTCCTCGCGCGGCACGTCCTGGTGGAAGCCGCTGTTGCCGGTCGCCACGCCCTTGATCCTGTCGACGACGTCCTGGCCGGCGACGACCTTGCCGAACACGCAGTAGCCCCAGCCCTGCGGCGTCGGCGCCGTGTGGTCGAGGAAGTCGTTGTCGCCGACGTTGATGAAGAACTGCGCGGTCGCCGAGTGCGGATCGGACGTGCGCGCCATCGCGACGGTGTAGCGCTTGTTCTTCAGCCCGTTGCCCGCCTCGTTGGCGACCGGCGCGAGCGTCGCCTTCTGCTTCATCCCCGGCGCCATGCCGCCGCCCTGGATCATGAAGCCGTCGATGACGCGGTGGAAGATCGTGTTGTCGTAGTGGCCGTCGCGGACGTACTGGAGGAAGTTCGCGACCGACTTGGGCGCCTTCGCGGCGTCGAGCTCCAGCGTGATGTCGCCGTGGTTGGTGTGCAGGATGACCATGCTTGCGCTCCTATTTCGCTTCGACCACGAAGGCCTTGTTGATGATCACGCGCTCGGCGGGGACGTCGCTGCCGAACGGGCCGCCCGGACCCGTCGCGGCCTTCGCGATCTTGTCGACGACGTCCATCCCGGCGACGACCTTGCCGAACACCGTGTAGCCGATGCCGCGCGGGTCGGGCGAGCGGAAGTCGAGCGACTTGTTGGTGTTGACGTTGATGAAGAACTGCGCGGTCGCCGAGTTCGGATCGGACGTGCGCGCCATCGCGATCGTGCCGGGCACGTTGAGCAGCCCCGCCTTGCTCGACTGCTCGGCCTCGTTGACGACCGGCGGCCTCAAAGGCTTCTGCTGGAAGTCGGCGGTGTAGCCGCCGCCCTGGATCATGAACCCGCCGATCACGCGGTGGAACTGCGTGCCGTCGTAGTGCTTGGCCTTCACGTACTCGAGGAAGTTGGCGACGGTCTTCGGCGCCGCGTCGGGATAGAGCTCGACGCGGATCTTGCCGGCGGTCGTGTCGAACTCGACCTGCGGGTTCGCGGCGAGCGCCGGCTGCGCAAGGGCCAGCGCGGAGAGCGCGAGCGTGGCGAGGGTGATCAGGAACGGGCGACGCAGCATGCGAAAGGCTCCTTCGGGTTGGGGGAAACGCGTGGTCGATCGAACGGCGGCCGGGGCGGCCGTGCGCTAGGGAGACGGCGGCTTCACCGAGAGCAGCTGCCTCACCAGCGCGAGCTTGGCCGGCGCCGTCTTGTTGGTGCGGTCGAGCGTCGCGGCCCGCTCGTACTGGACCGCGGCGATCCGCGCGTGCAGGTCGCCGAGGTTCTCGTGCGCGACCGGCCAGTCGGGGGCGGCCGCCACCGCGGCCTCGAGCGCGAGCAGCGCGCCGTTGTAGTCGCCCTTGTCGGCGTAGAGGACCGCGAGATTGTTCCAGGGCTCGGGCAGCTCCGGGTAATCCTCGGTCAGCGCGCGATAGGTCGCGATCGCCGCCGCGGCGTCGCCGCGGGACGTCTGCACGGTGCCCAGCAGGAACCGCGCCTGCGGCTCGCGCGGCCGGTCGGCGAGCAGCGCCTCCAGCCGCGCGGCCGCGGCCGCGTAGTCCTTGCGCGCGATCAGCTCGCGCGCTTCCTTGAGTCCCTGCGCGTAGGCTCGGCGCGCCTGCTCGGACAGCTCCGGCGGAACGACCGCGGCCGGCTCGGCCGGCGGTGCCGGCGCCGCCACCGCCGCCTGCGCCGGCGTCTGCGCCGGCGTCTGCGCCCGCGCGGCGGGCACGACCGTCAGCGAGGCGCCGAGAACCGCCGCGAGCGCGAGCGAGCAGAGGGCCAGGCGGGGGAATCGGTGCACGAGGGGAAGAGGCTGCGTCGGTGAAACAGCCATTTTAGCAGCGCTGCCCGGATTCTCCCCGCAGCCGCGCCACCGTCGCGTCGATCAGCCGCCGCGCGATCGACACCGACGAGGGCAGCGGCGGCAGCGCATCGGGCGTGAACCACCGCGCGTCGGCGATCTCCTCGTCACCGGGGACGACCTCGCCGCCGGCCCACTCGGCGGTGTACGCGATCATCAGCGAGTGCGGGAACGGCCACGACTGGCTGGCGAAGTACGCGATGTTCGTCACCTCGATGCCGACCTCCTCGCGCACCTCGCGGCGGATGCAGTCCTCGATCGTCTCGCCCGGCTCGACGAAGCCGGCGAGCGCGCTGTACATGCCGCCCTGGAAGCGGTGCGCGCGCGCGAGCAGCAGCAGGGGGCCGCGCGTGACCAGCACCATCATCGCCGGCGAATTGCGCGGATAGGCGACGTGGCCGCAGGCGGGGCACTCCTTCGCCCGCTCGCCGTCCCTGTCGCGCGTCGGCGTGCCGCACTGGCCGCAGTAGCGGTGCGTGCGGTCCCACTCGACGACCTGCGAGGCGCGCCCGGCGAGCGCCAGCTGCGTCTCGGGAAGCCGGAAGAACAGCGAGCGCAGCCCGGCGAAGCGCAGCCCCCGCGCCGCGGCCGCGGCGTCGGTGACGGCCTGGTCGGCGGACTCGTCCCGCAGCGCGACCGCGACGCAGGCGACGCCGTCCTGCTCGCCGAGGTAGAGCCGCCTGCCGTCGATGCCGGCCGCCGCGAGCGCGTCGAGCGTCGGGATCGCGGGCGTCTCCTCGCTGCCGCCGACGACGAGCCGGGTGCCGCGGAAAGCGAACGCGAGCGCCGCCCCCGGCAGCTCGGCCGGGAGGCGGTGCGACGGGTTGAACCCCGACGGCGTGTGCATCGGCGCGGGCCGTGCTCGTCGCGCGCCGGCGGCCGCCCGCCCTACGCGAGCTGCAGCGGCAGCACGCGCAGGCGCTGGCCGGTCGCGGCCGCGAGCGCGTTGGCGAGCGCCGGCGCGATCGGCGGCACGCCGGGCTCGCCGACGCCGGTCGGCTTCTCCGCCGACGGCACGATGTGCACCTCGACCTTCGGCATCTCGGTGAAGCGCAGCAGCCGGTAGTCGTCGAAATTCGCCTGCTCGACCACGCCGTCCTTCAGCGTGATCTTGCCGTAGAGCGCCGCGGTGAGGCCGAAGGCGACGGCGCCTTCCATCTGCGAGCGCACGTTGTCGGGATTGATGGCGATGCCGCAGTCGACGGCGCAGACGACGCGATCGACGGTGAAGGCCTTGCCCCGCACGGTGACCTCGACGACCTCCGCGACCACCGTGTTGAACGACTCGACGACCGCGATGCCGCGGCCGCGCTTCTCGCCCGCCTTGCCCGGCGCGAGCGGCGTGCCCCAGCCCGACTGCCTGGCCGCGAGGTCCAGCGCGGCCAGGTGGCGCGGATGCGCGGCGAGCAGCGCGCGGCGGAACGCGACCGGGTCCTTGCCCGCGGCCTGCGCCAGCTCGTCGATGAACGTCTCGGTGGAGAAGCCGGTGTGCGACGCGCCGACGCTGCGCCACCACAGCACCGGCACGCCGACCTTCGGCGAGTTGAGGACGACGGCGAGGTTCGGGATCGCGTACGGCAGCGTCGACGCGCCCTCGACCGACGTCTCGTCGACGCCGTTCTTGACCAGCATCGGCTCGAACGACGTGCCGGCGACGATCGACTGGCCGACGATCCGGTGCTGCCAGGCGACGACGTTGCCCGAGGCGTCGAGCCCGGCCTTCAGCGCGTGGTAATAGGCGGGCCGGTAGTAGCCGCCGCGCATGTCGTCCTCGCGCGTCCACACGAGCTTGACCGGCACGTCGTACTTGCCCTGCAGCGCCAGCTGCTTCGCGATCTCGGCGGCCTCGATCAGGTAATCGGCGGCGGGGTTGGCGCGGCGGCCGAAGCTGCCGCCGGCGTAGAGCATGTTGATCTTCACCTGCTCGGGCTTGAGATCCAGCACGCGGGCGAGGGCCGCCTGGTCGCTGGTCTGGAACTGCTCGCCGTTCCAGACCTCGCAGCCGTCCTTCGACAGCTTGACCACGCAGTTGAGAGGCTCCATCGCGGCGTGCGCGAGGAACGGGAACTCGTAGCCGGCCTCGAGCGTCTTCGCGCTTTCGGCCAGCGCCTTCGCCGAATCGCCGTCGTTGCGGGCGATCGCGCCCGGGGCCGTCGCCAGCGCCTTGTACTCGGCGAGCAGCGTCGCGGACGACACGGCAACCGCGCCGGATTCGTCCCACTCGAGCTTCAGCGCGTCGCGGCCCTTCTTCGCGTTCCAGAACGTCGACGCCACGACCGCGACGCCGGACGAGATGCGCACGACGTAGCGGATGCCGGGCAGGCCGTTGAGGCCGGCGGCGTCGACCTTCTTCACCTTCGCGCCGAACCGCGGCGGATGCGCGACGACGGCGACGACCATGTCGTCGAGCATCACGTCGGCCGTGAACTTGGCGGTGCCGTTGGACTTGGCGCGCGAGTCCTTGCGCGGCGCGGCCTTGCCGATCAGCACGAAGTCCTTCGGGTCCTTCAGCTTGACCGTCGCCGGCACCGGCATCGTCGCCGCGGCGTCGGCGAGCTGGCCGAACGTCGCCTTCTGCTTGCCGCTGGTGACGACGCCCTTGCTCACGGCGATCGACGCCTCGGGCACGTTCCACTGCTTGGCGGCGGCCGCGACCAGCATCGCGCGCGCCGTCGCGCCGGCCTGGCGCAGCTGCTCCCACGAGTTCGCCATCGCGGTCGACCCGCCGGTGCCCTGCATCGGGCCGAAGGCGAGGTTGTTGTAGCGCGTCGCATCGGCCGGCGCGCCCTCGACCTTGACCTGCTCCCACGCCGCGTCGAGCTCCTCGGCGACCAGCGTCGCGAGGCCCGTGTACGTGCCCTGGCCCATCTCGAGGTGCTTGCAGATCACCGTGACCGAGTTGTCGCGGCCGATCCGGACGAAGGTGTTGGGGGAGGGTGGCGTGGCGGCGCCCGCGGGGGCCTGCGCGTTCGCGGCCTCGATGCGGAAGCCGAGCGTGAGGCCGGCGCCGGCGACGACCGACACGGCCGCCGAGGCCTTGAGGAAGCCGCGGCGGCCGGCGTTGACGGAGGTGTGCTTGGACATGGGGTTCTCCATCAGCCGAGGCTCTTCGCGGCTTCCTTGATCGCCGCGCGGATCCGCTGGTACGTGCCGCAGCGGCACAGGTGGTCCTTCATCGCGTTGTCGATGTCGGCGTCGGTCGGCTTCTTCTTCTTGGCGAGCAGTGCGGCGGCCGCCATCACCTGGCCCGACTGGCAGTAGCCGCACTGCGGGACGTCGAGCTTCTCCCACGCCGCCTGGATGGCGCGCGACTCCTTCGTCCGCAGGCCCTCGATCGTCGTGATGTCGGCGCCCTGCTTCAGCGACGACAGCGGCGTCTGGCAGGAGCGCGTGGGCTCGCCCTCGACGTAGACGGTGCAGGCGCCGCACAGCGCCTCGCCGCAGCCGTACTTGGTGCCGGTCAGCCCGACCATGTCGCGCAGGACCCAGAGCAGGGGGGTGTCGGGATGGGCGGTCGCGGGAACGTCGACGCGCTCGCCGTTGATGTAGAGAATGGCCATGGCAACCTCGGGGCGGGGCGCCCCGCCGGACGGAGCGCGCAGAAGGAAAACCGCAATGATAGCGTGTTCGCCCTAAGTTATAATCCGCGTTTGTCCCGATGAGTCGCGCCGCCATGGAAGCCGAACGCCTGAACCAGATCGCCGCCACGCTCGCGGACCTCTCGACCCGCACCGCCGAACTTCGGAGGTATCTTTGACTTCGATGTGAAGGCGGCGCGCCTCGACGAAGTCACGCGGGAGCTCGAAGACCCGAAGATCTGGGACAACCCGCAGCGGGCCCAGGATCTGGGCAAGGAAAAGAAGCAGCTCGACGACGTCGTCGTCGTCCTGACGCGGCTCGACACCAGCCTTGCCGACAGCGCGGAGCTGTTCGAGCTCGCGCGCGCCGAGGGCGACGACGCGACGGTCGAGTCGGTCGAGGCCGACGTCGCCGGGCAGGAGAGGATCGTCGCCGGCCTCGAGTTCCGCCGGATGTTCAACGATCCGATGGACCCGAACCCGTGCTTCCTCGACATCCAGGCGGGGGCGGGCGGCACCGAGGCGCAGGACTGGGCGTCGATGCTGCTGCGGATGTACCTCAAGTACTGCGAGCGGCGCGGCTACACGACCGAGCTGCTCGAGGAGACCCCGGGGGACGTCGCCGGCATCAAGAGCGCGTCGCTGAAGATCACCGGCGACTACGCGTTCGGCTACCTGCGCACCGAGACCGGCATCCACCGGCTGGTGCGCAAGAGCCCGTTCGACTCGAATGCGCGGCGGCACACGTCGTTCGCCAGCATCTTCGTCTATCCGGAGGTCGACGAGTCGATCGTCGTCGACATCAACCCGGCGGACCTGCGGATCGACACCTTCCGCGCGTCCGGCGCCGGCGGCCAGCACATCAACAAGACCGACTCCGCCGTGCGGATCACGCACCTGCCGACGAACATCGTCGTCCAGTGCCAGAACGACCGCTCGCAGCACCGGAACCGCGCCGAGGCGATGGCGATGCTGAAGTCGCGCCTCTACGAGCACGAGCTGCGCAAGCGCCAGGCCGAGCAGCAGAAGCTCGAGGACTCGAAGACCGACGTCGGCTGGGGCCACCAGATCCGCTCGTACGTGCTCGACCAGTCGCGGATCAAGGATCTGCGCACCAATTACGAGGTCGGCGACACGCAGCGCGTGCTCGACGGCGACCTCGACGATTTCATCGCGGCGAGCCTGAAGCAGGGAGTGTGACGATGGCGGACGACAACAACAAGGCCGCGGCGCCGCTCCGGTCGCGCAGGACGAGAACCAGATCGTCGCCGAGCGTCGCGGCAAGCTCGCGGCGCTGCGCGGGCGGGGCAACCCGTTCCCGAACGACTTCCGGCGCGACGCGCTGGCGGCCGACCTGCACGCCGCGCACGACGCGAAGGAGAACGCCCTGCTCGAGCCGCTCGGCATCGTCGTCTCGGTCGCCGGCCGGATGATGCTGAAGCGCGTGATGGGCAAGGCGAGCTTCGCGACCATCCAGGACATGAGCGGCCGGATCCAGCTGTACGTGACGACCGACGCGATCGGCGCCGAGGCGCACGACGCGTTCAAGCACTGGGACCTGGGCGACATCCTCGGCGCGACCGGCCACCTGTTCAAGACCAAGACCGGCGAGCTGTCGGTCAAGGTGACGGGCCTGCGCCTGCTGTCGAAGGCGCTGCGCCCGCTGCCGGAGAAGTTCCACGGGCTCGCCGACCAGGAGCAGAAGTACCGGCAGCGCCACGTCGACCTGATCACCAACCCGGGCTCGCGCGACGTGTTCGTCAAGCGCTCGCAGATCGTGCAGGGAATGCGCGAGTTCTTCGTCGCCCGCGGCTACCTCGAGGTCGAGACGCCGATGATGCACGCGATCCCCGGCGGCGCCGCGGCGCGGCCGTTCGTCACGCACCACAACGCGCTGGACATGGACCTGTACCTGCGCATCGCGCCGGAGCTGTACCTGAAGAAGCTCGTCGTCGGCGGCCTGGAGAAGGTGTTCGAGATCAACCGCAACTTCCGCAACGAAGGCATCTCGACGCGCCACAATCCCGAGTTCACGATGGTCGAGTTCTACGAGGCCTACCAGGACTACCACTACCTGATGGACCTCACCGAGGAGCTCTTCCGCGGGCTCGCGCAGAAGGTGCTCGGCACGACGACGGTTTCGTACCAGGGCACCGACATCGACCTCGGCCGGCCGTTCGACCGGCTGACGATGGCCGAGGCGATCAACAAGTACCACCCGCAGTACCCGCTCGCCGAGCTGGCGAAGCCCGAGTACCTGCGCGTGGCGCTCGCCCCGTTCGACGTCGAGGTGTTCCCGACCGACGGGCTCGGGCTGCTGCAGCTGAAGCTCTTCGAGGCGACGACCGAGGACAAGCTGATCCAGCCGACGTTCATCGTCGCGCATCCGACCGACGTGTCGCCGCTCGCCCGCGCGAACGACGCCAACCCCGCCGTCACCGACCGCTTCGAGCTCTTCATCACCGGCCGCGAGCTCGCCAACGGCTTCTCCGAGCTCAACGACCCCGAGGACCAGGCCGCGCGCTTCGCCGAGCAGGCGCGGGCGAAGGAGGCGGGCGACGAGGAGGCGATGTACTACGACGCGAGCTACATCCGCGCGCTCGAGTACGGCCTGCCGCCGACCGCCGGCGAGGGCATCGGCATCGACCGGCTGGTGATGCTGCTGACCGACAGCCCGTCGATCCGCGACGTGATCCTGTTCCCGCAGCTGAAGCGCGAAGCCGAATAGCGATAAGTAGGGTCAGACACTACTTTCCATCCCCCTGATTATTAACGACTCTGCGCCGTAGGCATGGCCGTCCTGCCCGGAAGTAGTGTCTGACCCTACTTATGACCGCCGATTTTCGCAGCGACACCGTCACCCGGCCCACGCCGGGAATGCGCGCGGCGATGGCCGCGGCCGAGGTCGGCGACGACGTCTTCGGCGACGATCCGTCGGTCAACGCGCTGGAGGCGCAGGCCGCGGCGCTGCTGGGGTTCGAGGCGGCGCTGTTCGTGCCGTCGGGCACGCAGTCGAATCTCGTCGGCGTGATGACGCACTGCGCGCGCGGCGACGAGTACATCGTCGGCCAGGACGCGCACACCTACCGGTACGAGGCAGGCGGCGCCGCGGTGCTGGGCAGCGTGCAGCCGCAGCCGATCCTGAATGCGCGCGACGGCACGCTGCCGCTCGACGACATCGAGGCGGCGATCAAGCCCGACGACGCGCACTTCGCGCGCTCGCGGCTGATCGCGCTGGAGAACACGATCGGCGGCAAGGTGCTTCCCGCCGGCTACACGCAGGCCGTCCGCGAGCTCGCCGACCGCCGCGGGCTCGCGCTGCACCTCGACGGCGCGCGGCTGTGGAACGCGGCGGTGAAGTCAGGCGTCGCGCCGCGCGACATCGCCCGCGGCTTCGACTCGGTCTCCGTGTGCCTGTCGAAGGGGCTCGGCGCGCCGGTCGGCTCGCTGCTGTGCGGCGGCCGCGACTTCATCCGTGCCGCGCGGCGCTGGCGCAAGATGCTGGGCGGCGGCATGCGGCAGGCGGGCATCCTCGCCGCCGCCGGCAGCTACGCGCTCGACCACCACATCGCCCGGCTCGCCGACGACCACGCGAACGCCGCGCGCCTCGCCGCGGGGCTGGCGCAGGCACGCGGAGCTCGACGTCGCGCCGGCGCAGACGAACATGGTCTTCGTCGGGGTTCCCGCCGGCATCGCGGCGGCGTTCGCCGCGCACCTCGCGGCCGACGGCATCCTGATCACCGGCACGACGCGCCAGCGCTGGGTCACGCACCTCGACGTCGATGCGGCCGCCGTCGACCGCGCGATCGCGAGCGTCGACCGCTTCTTCGCCCGGGCCTGACATCCGCGCGTTCGTCGCGGCGTCGCAGCCTGGCGCCCGCCTCTTCTTGTAGTCGCGGCTCCGCAGCCCGGGACGGGGGCCGCCTCCACCCTCCGAGCCCCAGTCGGGTTGCGGCGGCCCCCGCCCCGGGCTGCTCGGTGGTCGTCGGTGCGCTGATCCGATTCGGGGACACGCATGTCGTCTTCCGGCGCCGCCACCGGGCACCGATTGCAGCGGGGTCAGATAGTGGTGCGCCTCGTCGGTGCCGACCGCGTGGCTCGGGCAGGGCGCCGCCGCAACCCGACTGGGTTTCGGAGGGTGGAGGCGGCGCCCTGCCCGAGCCGGAACCTGCCGAGCGATGGCCGGACTATGTCGAGTCGCAAGCGGTCGTTATACCGGGCAGGGGTATATTGACAGATACCGGATGGGGGTATAGATTCGCGCCATGGATGCGCCCGTTGTCACCCAGCCTGTCGCTCCGGCACCGGCCCCCGCCGCCGCGCCGCCCCCGGACCTGCGCCGGATCGAGCTCGGCCTCGAGGGCATGACCTGCGCCGCGTGCGCGACGCGCATCGAGAAGGTGCTGAACCGCGTCCCCGGCGTCGTCGCCACCGTCAACTTCGCGACCGAGACCGCGACGGCGCGGTTCGACCCGGCCGCCGCGACGCCGGAGGCGATGCAGGCCGCGGTGGAGCGCGCCGGCTACCACGCGTTCGTCCGGCGCGATCCGGAGACGGAGCGCGCGGCCGACGAGGCGCGCAAGGCCGCCGCCTACGCGGCGCTGAAGCGCGAGCTTGCGATCGCCGCGGTGCTGACGCTGCCGCTGCTCGTCCAGATGATCCCGATGCTCGCCCCCGGCGCGTGGAGCGCGGGCGGCGGGCACGCCGACCTCCTGCCGCGCTGGCTGCAGCTCGTGCTCGCCACGCCGGTGCAGTTCTGGATCGGGCGGCGCTTCTACGTCGGCGCGTGGCACGCGCTGCGCGGCGGCGGCGCCAACATGGACGTGCTGATCGCGCTGGGCACGACGATGGCGTGGGTGTTCAGCGCCGCGGTGACGCTGCTCGGACAGCACCAGCTGCACGTCTACTTCGAGGCCGGCGCCGCGGTGATCACGCTGGTGCTGCTCGGCAAGCTGCTCGAGGCGCGCGCCAAGGCCGGCACGTCGGCGGCGCTCGAAGGCCTGCTCGGGCTGCAGCCGAAGACCGCGCGCGTCGAGCGCGGCGGCGCGGTCGTCGAGGTCCCGCTCGCCGGCGTCGTGGCGGGCGACCGCTTCGTCGTGCGCGCCGGCGACAGCGTGCCCGTCGACGGCGTCGTGGTCGAGGGAACGTCGGCGATCGACGAGAGCATGCTGACCGGGGAGAGCGTCGCCGTCGCCAAGGCTCCCGGCGCGCGCGTCTACGCCGGCACGGTGAACCAGGACGGGCTGCTGCGCTGCGACGCGACCGGCGTCGGCAGCGCGACGCTGCTCGCCGGCATCGTGCGCCTCGTCGGCGAGGCGCAGGGCTCGAAGGCGCCGATCCAGCGCCTCGCCGATCGCGTGGCCGGCGTGTTCGTGCCCGTCGTCGTCGCGATCGCGGCGCTGACGTTCGTCCTGACCTGGTGGCTCGCCGCCGACGCGACGCAGGCGCTGGTCAACGCCGTCGCGGTGCTGGTGATCGCCTGCCCGTGCGCGCTGGGCCTCGCGACGCCGACGGCGATCATGGTCGGCACCGGGCGCGGCGCGCAGATGGGCGTGCTGATCCGCAACGCGACGGCGCTGGAGCAGGCCGGGAACCTCACCGCGCTCGTCGTCGACAAGACCGGCACGCTGACCGAGGGCCGGCCGGCCGTGGCCGACGTGGTGACGATGGCCGGGGCGACGCGCGGCGGCGTGCTGCAGGCGGCCGCCGACCTCGAGCAGGGCTCGACGCACCCGCTGGCGCAGGCGCTGCTCGAGGCGGCCCGCGCCGACGGCATCGCGCCGCGGGCCGTCGCCGATTTCGCGTCGGTGCCGGGCAGGGGCGTGCGCGGCCTCGTCGGCGGCGACGCGACGCCGGCGCTGCTGGGCTCGATCGACTTCCTGGTGGAGAGCGGCATCGCGGTGCCGCCCGAGGCGGCCGCCCCGCTGCAGCGTGCGGGCATGACGGTCGTCGGCGTGGCCGCGGCCGGCCGCCTGCTCGGGGTCGTCGGGCTGGCCGACCGCGTGCGGCCGACGTCGGCCGGTGCGATCGCGCGCCTGAAGGCGGCGGGCATCGAGGTCACGATGCTGACCGGCGACAACGAAGCGACGGCGCGCGCGGTCGCGGACAGCGTCGGCATCGAGCGCTTTCGCGCCGGCGTGCTGCCCGCGGACAAGTCCGACGCGGTGCGCGCGCTGAAGGCGCAAGGCAAGGTCATCGGGATGGTCGGCGACGGCATCAACGACGCGCCGGCGCTCGCCGCCGCGGACGTGAGCTTCGCCCTCGGCGCCGGCTCCGACATCGCGATCGAGACCGCCGACGTGACGCTGGTGCGCAACGATCTCGACGCCGTCGTCGACGCGATCCTGCTGTCGCGCGCGACGCTGGCCAAGATCCGGCAGAACCTGTTCTTCGCGTTCGCGTACAACGTGCTGGGCATACCGCTGGCGGCCTTCGGCATGCTCTCGCCGGTGATCGCGGGCGCGGCGATGGCGGCGAGCTCGGTGTCGGTGGTGGGCAACGCGCTCTTGTTGAAGCGGTGGCGGCCCGGCAGGTCGATCGCAGCCGGGCCGAAGTGAGCCTGCGCTGACCCGGCCGCCGCGTACGGGCTTCGAACTTCAGGCGCCCTCCCGCGGCGGCCGGGTCAGCGCAGGCGGCGGATTGCGCCGGTTCGGTTGATGTCAATGACGCACTCTTGGAGATGACGATGGAAACGGTGACCTTGAAGGTGGACGGCATGACCTGCGGCGGCTGCGTCGCGAGCGTGACCCGGGTGCTGAAGGCGGTGCCCGGCGTCGGCGACGTCGCGGTGACGTTGACGCCCGGCGAGGCGAAGATCGCGTTCGATCCGGCCCGTACCGGCACGGCCGCACTGCGGTCGGCGATCGAAGGGGCGGGCTTTGACGTCACGGGCTGACGCGCACCCGGCGCACCCGCTGGTCGCGCGGCCGGGCAAGGCCGATCTCGCCAAGCGGCTCGCGCGGATCGAGGGCCAGGTGCGCGGCATCGCGAAGATGATCGACGAGGAGCGCTATTGCATCGACGTGCTGACGCAGGTCAGCGCCGTGCAGTCGGCGCTCGACGCGCTCGCGTTCCGGCTGCTCGAGCACCACCTGCACGGCTGCGTGCAGCACGCGGTCAAGT
The DNA here is from genome assembly GCA_963832705.1 of uncultured beta proteobacterium. Classification (GTDB taxonomy): domain Bacteria; phylum Pseudomonadota; class Gammaproteobacteria; order Burkholderiales; family Casimicrobiaceae; genus CAIWHR01. Next base: position 120,091 of record CAWHVP010000018.1, read on the forward strand.
CGGGCAACGGCGAGCACGCGATCGCCGAGGCGCTGGAAGTCATCCGCAAGTTCGGGCGGTGACGGCGCCCGCAATGCGGTTTGCCGCTGTCGCGCGCCGGGTGGGATAATCGCCGGTTCGGGGTGTAGCGCAGTCCGGTAGCGCGCTTGCTTTGGGAGCAAGATGTCGCAGGTTCAAATCCTGTCACCCCGACCACGCGCAATGGTCCCCGCGCCGACGGGATAGCGCGGACGAAGGCGCGCGGACGAAGGCGCACCGAGCGCGCCGCACCGGCGCGCGACAACGGCATTCGCTGTCGCTGCGCGTCACTTTCGGGCGCGGGCCTTCGTTCCGGCCCCGCGGGCCGCGACCGGATCCGCCGCGCGATTTCACCGGAAGACCCGGCCGAGGGACGGTGCCGAGCGCGGACGCTGGCACGGGCATTGCGAGCGTTCAACCGAATGTCCGCCAGAATGTCTGCCTATTGAGGAAGGCAGGGCGTCATGGTATGAGTTTGACGTTCGATGGCCGGCCGCATCCGGTGGCGGGGCGCGGCGGGGCGCAAGGTCGGATCCGCGCGCGAGATCCCGTTGATCGAAGGCCGGCCGCCGTACCGATCCCGATGCGAATACACCAGACCCTGCTGACCGATCCCGCCGAATCCGTGGCGGGGATCGCGTCGCTGCGGGAGACGACTCCGACGCTGGTGCTCGCGTTCGGCGCCGTGGCCTACTTCGAGCGCAGCGGCGTCGTCGACGAGCTGCGCCGCCGGTTTCCGCAGGCGGCGATCGCCGGCTGCTCGACCGCCGGGGAGATCTGCGGCAGCGAGGTTCGCGACGGCGCGTGCGTCGTGACCACGGTCGCGTTCGATCGCGCGGTCGCCCGCGCCGAGGCTACCCGCCTTGCCTCGATGGCCGATTCCTTCGCGGCCGGCGCGAGGCTGGCCGCCGCGCTGCCCGCGAGCGATCTCCGCGCGGTCCTCGTGCTGGGCCCGGGCGTGCAGGATCAACGGCAGCGCGCTGGTGCGGGGGCTGCAGTCGGGATTGCCGCCGAAGGTGACCATCTCCGGCGGGCTGGCCGCGGACGCCGGCGCCTTCGAGCGCACGTGGACGATGGGGCCGCTCGGCTGCGCCGACGACCAGGTCGTCGCCGTCGGCCTGTACGGCGCCAGCCTGCGCCTGTCGGCTACGGGTCGTTCGCCGGCTGGGTGCCGTTCGGTCCGGCCCGCAAGGTCACGCGCTGCGCCGACAACGTGCTCTACGAGCTCGACGGCGAGCGGGCGCTGGACATCTACAAGCGCTACCTCGGGCGAGCACGCCGCGGATCTGCCGGCCTCGGGCCTGCTGTTCCCCTTCGAGATGGTCGGCGAGCGCCGCGAAAGGCGCGGCATCTTCCGGACCATCCTCGGCGTCGACGAGGCGCAGGGGTCGCTGACGCTGGCCGGCGACATCGATCCCGACGGCACGCTGAAGCTCATGCACTCGAACACCGAGCGGCTGATCGACGGCGCCGAGACCGCCGCGCAGCGCGGCGTTCGAGGCGATGGGAACGCCTCCCGGCAACGGCGCTCGCGCTGCTGGTCAGCTGCGTCGGGCGGAAGCTCGTCATGGGCGATCGCGTGGACGAGGAGGTGGAGGTCGTCGGCGAGCTGTTCGGCAGGGCGCGACGGTGACCGGGTTCTACTCCAACGGCGAGATCGCGGGCGCCGGCTTCAACGGCGAGTGCCACCTGCACAACCAGACGATGACCATCACCTGGATCGCGGAAGACGCGCCATGAACCGGGCGCTGGCGCGGCTGCTGAAGAGGTCCGCCGGCATCGGATCGGAAGCGGCGCTCGCGAGGGTCCTGGACGAGGCGCTGTCGGCGGCGCCCGGCCTGCCGGTCTCCGCCGACCTGAAGACGCTGCTCGCGCACCTGCCGCGCGTTCCTCGAGCGCGTCGACGCGACCTTCGACCAGTTCGACCGCGACCTGGACCTGCGCACGCGCAGCCTCGAGCTCACCTCGGAGGAGCTGGTCGGGGCGAACGAGCGCCTGGTCGAGGATCTCGCGCTCCGCAACCGCGTGCTGGACGCGCTGCGCGAGGCGGCGGCGACGCTGCTCTCCACGAGCGACGCCGCCACGAGCATTCCCGAGACCTCGGACGTCGAGGGCCTGTCGGCGCTCCTGCCCGCGCTGGTGCGGCAGCAGGAGGCCAATCGCGCCGCGCTGGCCGCGAGCGAGCGCAAGTTCGCCACGCTCTACCGGAACACGCCGGTGCTGCTGCACGCCACCGACGCGTCGGGACTGCTGACCAGCGTCAACGACTACTGGCTGTCGCAGCTGGGCTACGCGCGCGACGAAGCCATCGGCCGGAGGCTGACCGAGTTCATGACCGAAGCCTCGCGCGACCACGTGGTCGGCGAGGTCATGCCGCTGCTGCGCCGGACCGGGCTTCTGCACGGACGTCGCGATCCAGCTTCGTGAAGAAGGACGGCACGCCGATGGACGTCGTGCTGTCGGCCTATTCCGAGAAGGCCGCGGACGGGTCCGCCGTCGTGCACGATCGTGGCGATGGTGGACGTCACCGAGCGCGGAAGGCGCAGCGGCTGCAGGGCGCGCTGCACGAGATCGCGGCGGCCGCCCATTCGGCGGCGGACCTGCCCGAGATGCTCGGCCGCATCCACGAGATCATCGGCGCGCTGCTGCCGGCGGCGAACTGCTTCGTGGCGCTGTACGACGAGGCGAGCCGGTCGCTGACCTTCCCCTACTTCGTCGACGAGCACGATCCGGTCGCCCGCGCCGCGCCGGCTGGGCGAGGGCGGGCTGACCGAGGAGGTGCTGAGGAGCGGCGAGGCGCTGCTCGTCACCCCGCCGCTGATGGAGGCGAGGGTGCGCGAGGGCGAGTCGATCTTCGGCACCGACTCGCTCGACTGGCTCGGCGTTCCGCTGAAGGCGCGGGACCGGACGATCGGCGTGCTGGCCGTCCAGAGCTACTCCGGGACGGTCCGCTACGCCGAGAGCGACAAGGCGCTGCTCCAGTTCGTCTCCGACCAGGTCGCCGCGGCCATCGAGCGCAAGCGGGCGGAGACGGCGTTGAAGCAGAGCCAGGAGCGCCTGCAGCGGGCGCTCGAGGCCTCGCGGCTCGCCTTGTGGGACTACGACATCGAGAACGGCAGGATGTACCTGTCCGAGGCCTGGTCCGAGCTGCTCGGCGGGCCGTGCGTGCCGACGGTGACGGACGTGCGCGAGCCTGCTCGCGATCGTGCATCCGGAGGACCGGCCGGCGATCTGGGCGGCGCTGCGGCCGGCGCTCGACGGAGCATGCATCCGCAGTACCGGCTCGAGCACCGCGTGATCGCCCCCGGGCGGCAGGACGATCTGGCTGCTCTAGCAGGGCCGCGGCACCGAGCGCGACGCGAACGGGCGCGCGCTGCGGGCGGTCGGCACGAACCTCGACATCACCGAGCGCAAGCACGCGGAGGAGGCGCTGCAGCTCGCCGCGCTCGTCTACCAGCACAGCAGCGAGGCGATGATGGTGTGCGGCGCCGACGGCCGCATCATCGCCATCAACCCCGCGTTCACGGCGCTGACCGGGTACGAGGCCGGACGAGGTGATCGGCAGGAATCCCGCGGATCCTGGCGTCGGGGCACCACGGGGCCGAGTTCTACCGGGTCGATGTGGGAGACGCTCAAGGCGACGGGGCGGTGGCAGGGCGAGGTGTGGAACCGGCACAAGAACGGCCGCATCTTCGCCGAGGCGGTCGCGATCAACACCATCTGCCAGCCCGACGGCTCGGTGCACCGGTACGTCGCGCTGTTCTCCGACATCACCGAGCAAGAAGGAGGCCGAGCGGCTCATCTGGCGGCAGGCCAACTTCGACACGCTGACGCAGCTGCCCAACCGGCGGATGTTCCGCGACCGGCTGGAGCTGGACCTGAAGAAGTGCCAGCGCGACGGCAGCCTGCTCGCGATCCTGTTCGTCGACCTCGATCGCTTCAAGGAGGTGAACGACACGCTCGGCCACGAGAAGGGCGACCACCTGCTGATCGAGGCGACGCGCCGCATCTGCGAGTGCGTGCGCGAATCGGACACGGTGGCCCGGTTCGGCGGCGACGAGTTCACCATCGCGCTGGCGGACCTGCAGGACCCGGGCTGCGTCGACTACGTCGCCCAGCGCGATCATCGATGCGCTGGCGGCGCCGTTCGCCATCGGCCAGGAGAACGTGTTCATCTCGGCCAGCGTCGGCATCGCGCTGTACCCGCGCGACGCGGTCGGCATCGAGGACCTGTTCAAGCACGCCGACCAGGCGCTGTACGCCGCCAAGGCCGCGGGGCGCAGCCGCTTCAGCTACTTCACGCCGGCGCTGCAGGTGGCCGCGCTCGAGCGGATGCGCCTGACCAACGACCTGCACGCGGCGCTGGAGGAGGGGCAGTTCACCCTCGAGTTCCAGCCGATGATCGAGCTCGCGACCGGCCGCATCCGCAAGGCCGAGGCGCTGATCCGGTGGCGCCACCCGCAGCGCGGGTCGGTCAGTCCGGCGCAGTTCATCCCGCTGGCCGAGGCGAGCGGGCTGATCGTCGCCATCGGCAACTGGGTGTTCCGCGAGGCCGCGCGCTGCGTCAAGCGCTGGCGGGACGCCGGCCACGTCGATTTCCAGGTGAGCATCAACCAGTCGCCGCGCGAGTTCCAGCGCAGCGGCAGCAGCTACGCCGACTGGGTCGCGCACCTCGCGGCCATCGGCCTGCCCGGAAGCTGCGTCACGGTGGAGATCACCGAGGGGCTGCTGCTCGACGCGAGCCCCGAGGTGCTGGCGATGCTGCTGGAGCTCCGCGACGCGGGCATCGAGGTGGCGCTCGACGATTTCGGCGTCGGCCACTCGTCGCTGTCGTACCTCAAGAACCTGCACATCGACTACGTGAAGATCGACCAGTCGTTCACGCGCAACCTCGTCGCGGGATCCAGCGACATGGCGGTGTCGGAGGCGATCATCGTGATGTCGCACAAGCTCGGGATCAGGGTGATCGCCGAGGGCGTGGAGACGCCGGCGCAGCGCGACCTGCTGTTCGCCGCCGGCTGCGACTACGCGCAGGGCAACCTGTTCGCCGCGCCGATGCCGGCGGAGGCGTTCGAGCGGTTCCTCGCCCCGCGGGCCGCTGCAAATCCGGCAAGGAGTCACGCATGATCCAGCGCAACGATCCCCGGTTCCTCGACGAGATCCGCCGCTCGCTCTACACGGCGGTGCTGTCCGACGTCCTCGACGAGCTCGGCTTTCGCGACCAGGCGATGCTGTCGTCGATCCGCCCGCTCGACGAGGACCTCGTGCTCGCCGGCTTCGCGCGCACCGGCCTGTACCGCGAGGTGTTCGAGGCGCCTCCCGGCGAGAACCCCTACGAGCTCGAGATCGCGCTGGTCGACGACCTCAAGCCCGGCGAGATCGCGGTGTTCGGCTGCTGCGGCTCGCGCCGCATCGCGCCGTGGGGCGAGCTGCTGTCGACGGCGTCGCGCGCCCGCGGCGCCGTGGGCTGCGTGACCGACGGCATGGTCCGCGACATCCGCGCGATCCGGGCGATGCGCTTCCCGGTCTTCCACGGCGGCATCGCGCCGCTCGATTCCAAGGGCCGCGGCAAGGTCGCCGAGATCGACACGCCGATCCGCTGCGGCGGCGTGGCCGTCGTGCCGGGCGATCTCGTCGTCGGCGACGCCGACGGCGTCGTCGTCGTGCCGCAGGCCGTCGAGGACGAGGCGCTCGCCCGCGCGTTCACCAAGGTGACCGGGGAGAACACGACGCGCGACGAGCTGGCGGCGGGCGCGAAGCTCGCCGACGTGTTCGCGCGGTACCGCGTGCTCTGACGCGACGGGGGTGGCCGGGAGCTTGCGTCGGGCGCAACTGATCTACCGTGTGTCGCGCTGGCGTGACGGGGGCTGCCGCGTGCGGGCTTCGGGTGCCGCCAAGCTTGTCGGGTCGGCGCGAGTGGCACGGCCCGGGCGGCCAAAACAAGGCCACCCGGACCGAGCCTCACGCGCCACCCCGACGGCGGCACAGGCGCCCGCACGCGGCAGCCCCCGCCACGCCGGAACGGAGGTACGCAGGCATCGCGGGTCGATGGAGCTTGCCGGAAACAGCGACGTCGGGCTGGTCAATCGCGTCCGCACCCGGCGACCCCCGTCACGCCAGCGCGACAAAAGGAGGACGGCGACACGCGAAACCCGCACCCGGCCGCCCATGTCCACGCCGGCGCGCCGCGCCGGCCTCAGCGCGTGGCGGCGAGCCAGGCCTCGTAGCCGCCGTCGAGCACGCGCACCGACAGGTGGCCGGCATCGAGCAGGCGCCGCGCCGCCTGGATCGCGCCGGCGTCCTCGGGGCATGCGCACATCGTGACGATCGGCCTGGTCTTCGGCACGTCGCCGATGGCCGCCGCGAGCCGGTCGTACTCGGCCGCCACGGCGCCGGGGATCGGTCCGGCGGCGGCGATCATCGCCGCGCCGCGCAGGTCGAGGAAGAGCGGCGGGTCGTCGGTCGCGAGCTCGGCCAGCAGCTCCTCGGCCGAGATCGGGGGCACCTCGCGCGCGGCGCGGAAGCGCTGCCGCTGCCACAGCTTCCACCCGAGCCACAGGCCGACGCCGGCCACGGCCGCCATCAGCACCTTGCCCGAATGGCGGTCGAGCAGCTCGATCGCCTCCGGCACCGCGCCGCGCAGCATCCAGCCCGCCGTCAGCGCGAGGCCGGCCCACAGGCCCGCGCCCGCCGCGGCGGCCAGCAGAAAGCGCGGCAGCGACATCCGCAGCGCGCCGGCGATCGGCGGCGCCACCGTCGAGAAGCCCGGGATGAACTTGGCGACCAGCAGCGACGACATGCCCCAGCGCACGAACCGCGCCTCGGTGTGGGTGACGCACGAGGCCGGGTTGATCGACAGCCGGCACAGCCCGGCGAGGACCCGGTAGCCGAACGCCCGCCCGGCCGCGTACCAGACGAGGTCGGCGAGCACCGAGGCGACGACGGCCGCGGCCAGCGTCAGCCAGAGCGACCCCGGCGCGGCCGCGAAGCTGCCGGCGAGCAGCATCGTCGGCACCGCCGGCACCGGCAGGCCGAGCTGCTGCAGCAGCACGTTGACGAAGACGAGCGAAGGCGCGTCCTCGCGCAGCGCGGTGGTGACGGTGGCGATGTCCATCGGTGAGCGCGTAGAAGACCGAGGCCGACGGTATCAGGGGGCGAGATCGAACACCAGCACCTCGGCATCGGTGCCGTGCCCGAGCACGACCTCGCGCTCGGCCGCGAGCAGCAGCGCGTCGCCGGCCGCGAGACTGCGGCCGTTGACCTCGAGGCTGCCGCGGATCAGGTGCACGTAGGCCTTGCGCGCGGGGTCGAGCGCCAGCGTGGCGCTCTCGTCGCCGTCGAACAGGCCCGCGTACACGGCCGCGTCGGCGTGGATCTTCACCGCACCCGGCGAACCCTCGGGCGAGGCCACGAGCCGCAGCCGGCCGCGCTTGTCCGCGGCGGGAATCGTCTTCTGCTCGTACGAGGGCGCGATGCCGGTGACGCTGGGCTCGATCCAGATCTGCAGGAAGTGCGTCGTCTGGCCCTTCGCGTGGTTGAACTCGCTGTGCATCACGCCGGTGCCGGCGCTCATCCGCTGCACGTCGCCGGGCGGAATGCCCTTGACGTTGCCCATGCTGTCCTGGTGCGCGAGCTCGCCCGACAGCACGTAGCTGATGATCTCCATGTCGCGGTGCCCGTGCTTGCCGAAGCCGGTGCCGGGCGCGACGCGGTCCTCGTTGATCACGCGCAGGTTGCCCCAGCCCATGTGCGCCGGGTCGTGGTAGCCGGCGAACGAGAACGAGTGGTAGCTCTTCAGCCAGCCGTGGTCGGCGTAGCCGCGGTCCTGCGATTTGCGCACGGTGATCATGGGTCGCTCCTTTGCCGGGTGTCGTTGCATCCCGAAGGAGGCGATTGTGCGCGTCGCCTCGCGTGCCGGGGGACTGCGGCTTTGACGGCAGCGTTCAAATCCGTTGAACGTCCGCGGGGCACGGCCCGCCGGCCTGCGCGGCGCGCCGCCCGGCGCCGCGACCGGTCGCGGTACTATCGAGCCTTCACCGCACGGGGGATCGGCGCATGCGTTACTCGACGTTCGGACGCACCGGGATGTACGTTTCCGAGCTCTGCTTCGGCGCGATGACCTTCGGCGGCAGGAGCGGCATCTGGGAGCACATCGGCCGCACGGCGCAGCAGGAGGCCGATCGCCTGGTCGGCGCCGCGCTCGATGCCGGCATCAACTTCTTCGACACCGCCGACGTCTATTCGGAGGGCGAGTCCGAGCGCATCCTGGGCCGGGCGCTCGGGTCGCGGCGCAAGGACGTCGTGCTGGCCTCCAAGGTGCGCGCCCGCACCGGCCCGGGACCCAACGACGTGGGGCTCTCCCGCGCGCACATCATGGCGTCGATCGACGGCTCGCTCGCAGCGCCTCGGCACCGACTGGCTCGACCTCTACCAGATCCACGGCTGGGACGCGGCGACGCCGATCGACGAGACGCTGCGGGCGCTCGACGACGTCGTGCGCGCCGGCAAGGTCCGCTACCTCGGCTGCTCGAACCTTGCCGCGTGGCAGATCGCCAAGGCGAACGGCCTCGCGGCGATGCACGGCTGGAATCGCTTCGAGTCGCTGCAGGCCTACTACACGATCGCCGGCCGCGACCTCGAGCGCGAGCTCGTGCCGGTCCTCGCCGACCAGCGGATGGGGTTGATGGTGTGGAGCCCGCTGGCCGGGGGCCTGCTCTCCGGCAAGTACGCGCGCGCCGGCGAGGGCCCCGCCGGCGCGCGGCGGACGACGTTCGACTTCCCGCCGGTCGACCGCGAGCGGGCGTACGCCTGCATCGACGAGATGCGCCGGATCGGCGACGCGCACGGCGCCGGCGTCGCGCGCGTCGCGCTCGCGTGGCTGCTCGCGCAGCGGCACGTGACGACGATCATCGTCGGCGCCAGGGACGAGCAGCAGCTCGCCGACAACATCGCGGCGACGACGCTGGCGCTGACGCCGGACGATCTCGCCGCGCTCGATCGCGTCAGCGCGCTCGCGCCGGAATACCCGGGCTGGATGATCGCGCGGCAGGCGGCGGGGCGCGAGCCCGCCGCGCGCTGACGCCGCCGGCCGGGCGGCCCGGCGCGAGCCGTGCTCGACGCGATCGAACGCCTGCTCGGCGCGAACGGCACGCGCGCGCGATCGGTGCTGCGCGCCTCGCTCGCGGCGATCGTGCCGTCGCTGCTGCTGTTCGCGCTGCTCGTCGCGCTCGGGATCGACAGCCTGCGCGCGCCGCGGCAGGCGATCGACCCGGCCTTCGTCCTCTACAGCGTCGCGCTGGCGCCCGCGATCGAGACCGCGGTGATGCTGGCCGCCGCGGCGGTGCTCGCGCGCCTGCTGCCGGAGCCGGCCGCTGCTGCAGATCGTCGTGCTCGCGCTGCTGGCGGCGCTCGCCCACCGGATCGGCGGCGGCTGGCGGCAGGTCCTGCGCACGCTGTGGCCGCTCGCCGTCTACGCCGGCTGCCTCGTGCTGTGGCTGCGGCGCTCGGCGCGCGACGCGTTCCTGGTGACCACGCTCGTGCACATGGCCTACAACGGCGTTCTGTTCGCCGTCGGCTACGCCGGCATGCTCGCCAGCGACGACGGTTGAGCGTCGTGCGAACCGGCGCCGACTCCGTTGACGCGCTGCGACCACGAGCGTAGCGTCGCGTCCACCGTTTCGAACCTGCCCCGGGGAAGAAGGGATCTTGCGAGAAGCCATGCCCGCCGTCGGCCCTGCGACCGCCGTTGCGATGGGCGCGCGTGCCGCGGACCTGCTGGTCCGCGCGGACGAGGTGATCCAGTGACCGCTGCGGATCCCCGGGCTCCGTCCCCGCTGGCGCCGCGCGCGCACCGCGGGCGCCTGTTCCGCAAGTACCTGCTGCTGATCCTGACGCTGGTGACCGGCGCGCTGCTGGTCTCGGGCGCGATCGGCGTCTACTTCTCGTACCAGGAGAACAAGTCCGCGCTCGCCAGCCTGCAGAAGGAGAAGGCCGTCGCGGCGGCGTCGCGGATCGAGCAGTACATGCGCCAGATCAACCAGCAGCTCGCCTACGCCGCGCTGCCGCAGCTCGACGCGGCCGACGCCGAGGTGCGCCGGCTCGAGTTCCTGAAGCTGCTGCGCCAGGTCCCGGAAGTCACCGACATCGCCCAGCTCGATCCCCAGGGCCGCGAGCAGATCGCCGTGTCGCGGCTGGGGATGGACGTCGTCGGCTCCGGCCGGGACCGCTCGCAGGAGCCGGCCTTCCTCAACGCGAAGCGCGGGCAGCCGTGGTTCGGCCCCGTCTATTTCCGCAAGGAGACCGAGCCGTACATGACGATCGCCGTGCGCCCGAGCAACGGCGGCCCGGTCACCGTCGCCGACGTCAATCTCAAGTTCATCTGGGACGTCGTGTCGCGGATCAGGATCGGCGACAAGGGCAAGGCCTACGTCGTCGACGGCAGCGGCTTCCTCGTCGCCGACCCCGACATCAGCCTGGTGCTGCGCAAGACGCGGCTGTCCGACCTCGCGCACGTGCAGGCGGCGGCCGGCGCGCAGGCGGGGATCGAGCCGGCGCTGCTGTCGCGCGATCTCGCCGGCACCGAGGTGCTGGTGTCCTACGCGCCGATCGACCCGCTCGACTGGAAGGTGTTCGTCGAGCAGCCGGTCGCCGAGGTCTACGCGAAGCTCGACGCGTCGATCGCGCGCACCGGCCTGCTGCTGTTCGCCGGCTTCGCGATCTCGGCGCTGGGCGCGCTGCTGCTGGCGCGCGGCATGGTGCGCCCGATCCGCACGCTGGACGAGGGCGCGCGGCGCATCGGCGCCGGCGACCTCGACCAGCAGATCGTCGTGCGCACCGGCGACGAGCTCGAGGGCCTCGCCGACCAGTTCAACCGGATGACCGCGCAGCTCTCCGAGTCCTACGCCGGCCTCGAGCGCAAGGTCGACGAGCGCACGCGCGCGCTGTCGGAGGCGCTCGAGCGGCAGACGGCGATCAGCGAGATCCTGCGCGTGATCTCGAGCTCGCCGACCGACGTCGCGCCGGTGCTCGACGCGATCGCCGAGCGCGCCGCGCGCCTGTGCGACGCCGGCTCCGCGTCGATCTACCTGATCGAGGGCGAAACGCTGCGCCACGTCGCGTCGAAGGGTCCGCGGCTGGACGCCGGCGCCAACGTGGAGGTGCTGCCGATCGACCGCGATTCGATCTCGGGACGCGCGGTGCTCGAGCGCCGGACGATCCAGGTCGCCGACCTGCAGGCGCTGGCGGCCGAGTATCCGCGCAGCAGCGAGATCGCGCGGCAGGGCGGCCACCGGACGCTGCTGGTCCTGCCGCTCGTCCGCGAGGACGCGCCGTTCGGCGCCGTGCTGCTGCGGCGCCCCGAGGTGCGGCCGTTCAGCGAGCAGGAGACGGGCCTGCTGCAGACCTTCGGCGACCTCGCCGCGATCGCGATCGAGAACGTCCGCCTGTTCGCCGAGATCCAGGACAAGAGCCGGCAGCTCGAGGTCGCGAACCGGCACAAGTCCGAGTTCCTCGCCAACATGTCGCACGAGCTGCGCACGCCGCTCAACGCGATCATCGGCTTCTCCGAGGTCCTGCTGGAGAAGCTGTTCGGGGAGGTGAACGAGAAGCAGGAGGACTACCTGAAGGACATCCACTCGTCCGGACGGCACCTGCTCTCGCTGATCAACGACATCCTCGACCTGTCGAAGGTCGAGGCCGGACGGATGGAGCTCGACCCGTCGACGTTCGAGCTCGCCGCGGCGATCTCCAACGCGATGACGCTGATCCGCGAGCGCGCGCAGCGCCACGGCATCCGGCTCGCGGTCGACATCGATCCCGCGCTGGGCGAGATCGTCGCCGACGAGCGCAAGCTGAAGCAGATCATGCTGAACCTGCTGACCAATGCCGTGAAGTTCACGCCCGACGGCGGCAGCGTCACGGTCCGCGCCCGGCGCGACCCCGGGAACGTCGTGATCGCCGTGCAGGACACCGGCATCGGCATCGCGCCCGAGGACCAGGAGGCGGTGTTCGAGGAGTTCCGGCAGGTCGGGCGCCACTACACGAACAAGCACGAGGGCACGGGCCTGGGCCTCGCGCTGACGCGCCGCTTCGTCGAGCTGCACGGCGGGCGCATCACCGTCGAGAGCGCGCCCGGGCAGGGCTCGACCTTCACCTTCACGCTGCCGATAACATCCATGAGCGTCATCCTGATCATCGAAGACAACGACAAGAACCTGAAGCTCGTCCGCGACGTGCTGCAGGTCAAGGGCTACGCGACGCTCGAGGCGGGCAGCGCCGAGGACGGCATCGCGCTCGCGACCGAGCGCGTTCCCGACCTGGTGCTGATGGACATCCAGCTGCCGGGGATGAACGGCATCGAGGCGCTGACGGTGCTGCGCTCGCAGGCGGCGACCGCAGCGATCCCCGTGATCGCGGTGACCGCATCGGTGATGGAGCAGGACCGCAACCAGATCACGAAGGCCGGATTCGACGGCTACATCGGCAAGCCGCTCAACCTGAAGGAGTTCCTCGACACCGTGCGCGCGACGCTGGAGCGCGGTAGATGAGCGCGCCGGGCCGCCCCAAGCGCGAACCAGCTCCCCGGGGGACGGCGCGCAGCGCCAAGGGGGCACATGATGAGCGCCCGCCAAGGTGCTGGTCGTCGACGACACGCCGCACAACGTCAAGCTGCTCGCCGACCTGCTGACGGTCAAGGGCTTCGCGGTCGCCACGGCCGCGGACGGCGAGACGGCGCTGGCGAAGCTCGCCGCCGACAAGCCGGACATCGTGCTGCTCGACATCATGATGCCGGGCCTGTCGGGCTACGACGTGTGCCGGCGCATCCGCGCCGACCCCGAGACGGCGCTGCTGCCGGTCGTGCTGGTCACCTCGCTCGACCCGCAGCAGGAGCGGGTGAAGGGCATCGAGGCGGGCGCCGACGACTTCCTGCAGAAGCCGATCCACCAGGCGGAGCTGTTCGCGCGCGTGCGCTCGCTGCTGCGGATCAAGACGCTGCAGGACGAGGTCAAGGCGCAGGCGGAGGCGCTGAAGGACTGGAACCGGAAGCTCGAGGAGCGCGTGCGCGCGCAGGTCGCCCTGCTCGACCGGATGAGCCAGCTGAAGCGGTTCTTCTCGCCGCCGGTGGCCGACGCGATCGTGACCGCGGGCGAGAAGTCGATCCTCGCCCCGCACCGGCGCGAGATCTGCTACGTGTTCCTCGACCTGCGCGGGTTCACCGCGTTCACCGACTCGGCCGAGCCCGAGGAGGTCGAGGCGGTGCTGCGCGACTACCACGGCACGATGGGGCCGCTGATCACCAGGTGGAACGGCACGCTCGACCGCTTCGCCGGCGACGGCATCCTGATCTTCTTCAACGATCCGCTGCCCGTGCCGGAAGCGGCGACCAGCGCGGCGACGATGGCGCTGGAGATGCAGCGGCACTTCGCGCCGCTGCGCGAGCGCTGGCACCGGCTCGGCTACGCGCTCGACCTCGGCATCGGCATCGCCAAGGGCTACGCGACGCTCGGCGCGTTCGGCTACGAGGGCCGCTTCGACTACACGGCGATCGGCGGCGTCGTCAACCTCGCGGCGCGCCTGTGCGGCGAAGCGCGGCCCGGGCAGGTCCTCGTCGACCGGCGGCTCTCCGCCGCGCTGCCCGACGGCTGGACGGTGACGCCGGTGGGCCCGCTGCAGCTCAAGGGCTACGCGCAGCCGGTGCCCGCGTTCCTGCTGGTCGCGGCCCCCGCCTAGGATGCCGGGGCGACGACGCTTCGTCCGCGCGGCGGCGGCCGCCGCGGTCGCGGTCGGCCTCGGCCATCGCGCCGCCTTCGCGCAACCCGTGGAGCGCACGGTGCGCATCGGCATCCTGCGGCCGACGGCCGAGCCCCGGTCCGCCGACCAGTACACGTCGGAAGTCCTGCTGCCGGCGGCGCTGGCGAAGCTCGGGTACGTGCGCGGCCGCAACCTGGTCGATCGAGGCCCGCTACGGCGGCGGCGATGCGCAGCGGATCGCGGCGCTCGCGCGCGAGCTGGCGCAGCTCAGGGTCGACGTCATCGTCGCGGTCGGGAGCGCCGCGATCGTCGCGGCCAAGCAGGCGACGACGACGATCCCGATCGTCATGTGGGGCAACTTCGATCCGGTCGCCGCCGGATTCGTGGCGAGCCTCGCGCGCCCGGGAGGGAACGTCACCGGCGTGCTGATCGCGCCGGAGGGCACGCTGGGCGCGAAGAAGCTCGAGCTCCTGAAGGAGGCGGTGCCGGGTGCCCGCCGGGTCGCCGTGCTCGCGCCCGAAGACCCCGGCAGCATCGCCGTCCAGCTGCCGGAGCTGCGGCAGGCGGCCGGCGTGCTGAAGCTCGATCTCCCGGTGGTGGCGGTGCGCAACGGCGACTACGCGGACGCGTTCGCGCGCATCGCCGCCACGCGGGCCGATGCGCTGTTCGTCGTCGCGACCACGTACTTCCTCAGCGACCGCAGGCCGATCATCGACCTCGCGAACCGGCACCGCCTGCCGGCGATCTGGGAGTGGCGCGAACAGGTGCAGGACGGCGGGCTGATGGCGTACGGCACGAGCCTCGCGGCGCGCAACCAGCGCATCGCCGAGGTGATCGACCAGATCCTGAAGGGGGCGAACCCCGGCGAGCTGCCGGTGGACCGGCCCGTCCGGTTCGAGCTGACGATCAACCTGAAGGCGGCGAAGGCCATCGGCCTCGTGCTGCCGCAGGCGCTGCTGCTGCGCGCCGACGAGGTGATACAGTCGTAGCCGTCAGGTTCCCGCATGCCCGCCCTTCGCCCGCTGCCGCGACCGCCACGCTGCGCATCGCGGTCGCTCTCCTCGTCGTCACGCTGGCGTGCCCGCTGCTGCCGCTGCTCTCCGGTCGCGCATCCGGGTCGGCCGAATTCCTCGCGCTCGCCGGCTTCACGGTGCCGGTCGCGGCGTTCCTGGGCCTGCCGGTGCTCGCGCTGCTGCTGTGGCGCGGCTGGCGGTCCTGGTGGCAGTTCGGACTGGGCGGTGCCGTGATCGGGGCGGCGTGCGTCTTGCCCTTCGCCGCCGGCGGCCCGCTGCTGCTGCTGTTTCTCGTGCCGAACTTCATCGCCATCGGGGCCGTGCACGGCCTCGCGTTCTGGGTGCTCGGGGTCTGGCGCAACGGCTCGCTCGAGCGCCCGGCATGGCCGGCGACCGGCGCGGCGGGGCGCCAGCGCGCGCCGCGCGGGCAGGGATAGCGATCGATGTGGCCGAGCCGCCTGCGCTGGAGCGCGTACTTCGCGTGGCACCTGACGCGGCCAGGCGCGATTCGCGTTCCGGCCGCTGCCGGAGATCGAGCGCGAGCAGCGGCGGCGGCTGCGCTGGATGACCGCGTACGCCTATCGCAGCGTGCCCTATTACCGCGAGACGTTCGACCGGCTCGGCCTCTCGCCCGACGACTTCCGCAGCGGCCGACGACCTCGCCCGGCTGCCGATCCTCGAGCGCGGAGACATCCAGCGCGATCCCGAGTACTTCTGCTCGACCGCGCCCCGGCGCGCGGACCTGCTGAAGATCAGCAGCAGCGGCAGCTCCGGCGCGCCGCGCACCGTCTTTCACGACCCCCGCGGCATCTTCCAGAACGCGGCGCAGGGCGAGCGCGAACGCTCGATCTGGACCGCGCTGATCGGCCGCAGGATCGACTACCGCGAGCTGGTCGATCATCTCGCCCAACAGCACGATCTTCAAGGTCCAGCAGTACCTGCGGGAGCACGGGCTCTACCCGCGCGGGGTCAGCATCGAGCGCCGGTACCTTCTCGCTGCACGCGCAGCCCGACGAGGCGGTCCGCCTGGTCAACGACTTCAAGCCGGACGTCATCCATTCGTACGGCTCCTATCTCGCGATCCTGTTCGGCCATCTCGCCGCTACCGGTGAAGCGTTCCACCGGCCGGCGGCGCTGACCTACACGTCCGACGGCCTGTCGGATTCCGGGCGCAGGCTGATCGCCGAGAGGTTCGGGCTGCCGGTGTTCAGACCTACCAGGCGGTCGAGGCGTTCAAGATCGGCTTCGAGTGCGGCAGCACCGCGGCGTGCACCTGAACCTCGACCTGTACCCGCTGCGGATCGTCGACGCCGCGGGCCGGACGCTCCCCGCCGGAGAGAGCGGCGAGGTCGATCGTCTCCAACCTCGTCAACTGCGGCAGCGTGCTGCTCAACTACGGCTGGGCGACATCGCCGCGCTGCTGCCGGGCGCCTGGCCGTGCGGCCGGACGACGCCGATGCGTCGTTCCCGCAGGGGCGCGGCGACGACCTGATCGAGCTCGACTCCGGGCAGATCGTGCATCCGCAGATGATCCGCACGCTGTTCAACCCCGAGGGCGAGATCTGGGAGTTCCAGGTCGTCCAGCAGGACGACGAGCTCGTTCCGGGTCTCGCTGCTGGCCGCGCCGCGCTGCGACCGGGCGGCCACGCGCGAGCGCGTGGTCGGCGAAGTTCGCGGAGCTGCTGGGCCCGGAGACCCGCACCGAGGTCGTGTTCGTCGACACCATCGATCGCACGGCGAGCGGCAAGTTCCGGCCGGTGATCTCGCGCCGCGCCCGGGCGGGCGCATGAACCTCGCGCGGCGCCTGGTCAACACCGGCTACGTCGCCGCGCGGGCCGGGGTCGAGCGCTGGATTCCGTACTGGCCGCTCGAGCGCATCCTGCGCCTGCAGCGCCATCGCGTGCGCTCGATCGTCCGCCATGCGTACGAATCGGTGCCGTTCTACCGCGACGCGATGCGCGAGCGCGGCCTCGTTCCCGCGGACATCCGCACCGCCGAGGACCTCGCGCGGCTGCCGCTGATCGACGGCCTCACGCTCGCCACGCGACCGGCGCGGCTCACATCGACGCGCGGCGACGAGGGCTCGCGCCTCTCGCTGCAAACCAGTGGCAGCACGCTGCACGTGCGGAAGACGCTGTGCTGGAGCCACGGCGCACTGCTCGAGCGCCTCGCCTACGCCGAGCGCGACCGCGCGGTGCTGAACGCGCTGCTCGGCCAGGGCTGGGGCCAGAGCCAGCTCTACCTCTTCCCGCCGGTCTCGATCGCGCTGACGATGCGCGCAGTTCTGGGATCGCGCGACGCTGACGCCGTCGGGCGTGGCCAGCGGCACGTGCTGTCGCCGTCGACGCCGTTCGACGAGATCGTGCGCACGATCGACGCCCTCCGGCCGCGGGTCGTCTTCTCCTACGGCTCGTTCGCCGACATGTTCTTCCGCTGGCTCGCCGACCGCCGCGGCTCGCTCGCGGCGCCCCGGGTGTGGGTCTACGGCGCCGACATGCTGTCCGACGACGGGCGCGAGATCATCGAGCGGCAGTACGGCAGCCTCGTGTACTCGACCTACCAGGCGGCCGAGGCCGGGCGCATCGGCTTCCAGTGCGAGGAGCGCCGCGGCTTCCACCTCAACGTCGACACCGTCGCGGTGCGCATCGTCGACGAGGAGGGGCGCACCGTCGCGCCGGGCGGGACGGGCGAGGTCGTGATCTCCAACCTGTACAACCGGGGCACGGTGCTGCTCAACTACCGGCTGGGCGATCTCGGCCGGCTCGCCACGGCCCCGTGCGCCTGCGGCCGGACGCTGCCGCTGCTGGAGGCGCTCGAAGGCCGCCGCAGCGATGTGGTCAGGCTCGCCGACGGCCGCGAGTTCGCGCCGGTCGTGGTCAGCACCGCGTTCATCGAGGCCACGCGCGGCACGATCCAGTCGCAGCTGGTGGTCGAGCCCGAAGGCGGCATCCGCTGGCGGATCGTGCCGTGCAGCGGCGTCGACCGGGACGCGCTCGCCCGCACGCTGGTGGACAAGTCGGCCGCGGTGTTCGGGCCGCAGGTGCCGGCGGCGGTCGAGTTCGTCGCCCACATCCCGAGCGCGCTCAGCGGCAAGTTCCGGCGCGTGGTGAACGAAGCGAGCGGCGGGCCGGGCGCGCCGGCCGGTCCGGGCGGCTGACGCCATGTGCGGCATCTGCGGCGTCGCGTACGCGGCCCCGACCGATGGCCGGACGAGGCGCTGATGCGCCGGATGACCGACGACGTGCCGCCATCGCGGGCCCGACAGCGACGGCTTCCACCGCGCGCCGGGCAGTCGGGCTGGGCTTCCGGCGCCTCGCGATCATCGACCTCGCGAGCCGGCGACCAGCCGCATCTCCAACGAGGACGGCACGTCTGCGTCGTCTGCAACGGCGAGATCTACAACTACCGTCGAACTGCGCGCGCGAGCTCGCGGCGCGCCGGCCACCGTTCCGCACCGCGGTCGGACACCGAGGTCATCGTCCACCTCTACGAGGAGCACGGCGCCGGACTGCGTGCAGCGCCTGCGCGGCATGTTCGCGTTCGCGCTGTGGGACGCGCCGCGCCGGCGGCTGCTGCTCGCGCGCGACCGGTTCGGCATCAAGCCGCTCTACTACGCGATCACGCCGGACGGGACTCTGGTTCGGCTCGGAGATGAAGGCGATCCTCGCCGCCGACGCCGTCGAGCGGCGGCTCGACCCGCAGGCGCTGAAGGACCTCTTCACGCTCGGATTCGTCGCCGGGCCGAGGACGATGATGGCGTCGGTCCGGCGGCTGCCGCCGGGGCACCGGCTGCTGTTCGAGCGCGGCCGCGCGACGCTGCGCCGCTACTGGGACGTCGGCTTTCCCGGCGCGGTCGGACGAGCCGATCCGGCGCAGTGCCGGCGAATGGGCGGAGGCGCTGCGCGGGAAGCTCGCCGAGACGCGTGCGCCTGCACGTGAGGAGCGACGTGCCGGTGGGCGCGTGGCTCTCCGCCGGCATCGATTCCAGCGCCGTCGTCGCCCTCGCCGTCGGGCTCGTGCAGGACCCGGTCGCCACGGTGTCGCTCGGGTTCGAGGATCCCGCAATGCGACGAGCTCCGCACCGCGCGCACGCTCGAACGAGTTCCCGGGCTACGCTTTCCCCAACCGAGGATCACCTGCCGGTCCGCGGACTTCGAGCGCTTTCCGCGGACGCTCTGGCACTGCGAGGAACTGACGACCGCGGCATCGAGATCCCGCACATGCTGCTGGCCGAGGCGAGCGGGCGCGGCGGCAAGGTCGTGCTGGTCGGCGAGGGCTCGGACGAGGTCTTCGGCGGCTACCGCTGGTTTCGCAACGAGAAGGTCCTGCATCGACTGGGGCGGCTGCCGGACGCCGTGCGCCTGCGGCTGCTGGCGCCGCTGCTGCGGCGATGGCGGCCGGGACCGCCCGCATCCTCGCCGCGTCGCTGCCGATGAGCCTCGCCCGCTACGTCCGACGATCGGGCCCGGGCGCATCGGGATCCTCGACGAGCTGTTCGCGGCGACCTGCGCTCGCGCGTCGGCGACCCGGCGGTCCCCGGCTGGGCCCTCGAGCTCCCCGCCGACTTCGCGCGCTGGGACTGGTTCGCGCAGCTGCAGTACTTCGAGATCAAATCCGCCTGCCGGATTTCATCACCCATCACGTCGACCGGACGTCGATGGCGTACTCGCTGGAGGCGCGGGTGCCGTTCCTCGACCACGAGCTCGTCGAGCTCTGCGCGGCGATCCCGTCGTCGCTGAAGCTCAGGGGTTCACCGGAAGCGCATCCTGCGCGAGGCGATGAAGCCGGTGCGCCCGAGGCGATCCGGACGCGGAAGAAGCGCGGCCTGCGGCGCCGTTCGCACGGTGGATGCGCGATCCCCTGCCCGGGTTCGCGGCCGAGCTGCTCTCGCCCGCGGCGCTCGGCGCGAAGGGCTGGTTCCGGCCCGAGGTCGTGCAGCGGATGCTCGAGGCGCACCGCGCCGGCGCGCACGACTACGGCGACCAGCTGTTCGGCGTGCTCGCCGTCCAGCAGTGGGACGAGCTGTTCCTGCAGGCGCCGTGACGCGCCGGTGTGATGCGGCGGTCCCGCAAGCCGCGGCGCTCCGGCGCCGAGGGGCCGGCTACGGGCAGCTCAGGCGTCGTCGGCGCTGCCGGAGGGGCGGGCCGAACCCGGCGCCGCAATCACGCCCTGCTGCAGCAACGCGGTGATGTCGCCGGCGCTGTAGCCCGCGGCGCGCAGCAGGCGCTCGTTGTCCGCCCCCAGCGCCGGCGCGGCGCGTCTCGGCAGCTCGACGCCGCCGATGCGGATCGGATTGGCGAGCAGGCGCGGAGCCGGGCCGTCGGCGCGCTCGAACGTGACGATGTCGCCGCGCTCGTGCGCGAACGGGTTCTCGAGCGCCTGCGCGATGTCGAGCACCGGCGAGACCGGCACGGTGCCGGAGAGCTTCGCCATCCAGTGCCCGGTCGGCGCCGTCATGAACGCGGCGTCGAGGAGCCCGGTCAGCTCGTCGCGATTCCGCAGCCGGTCCTTGAACGTGGCGAAGCGCGGATCGGTCGCCCACTCCGGCCGGCCGAGCGTATTGCACAGCAGCGGCCAGAACTTCTCCTTGTTGCACATGACGAAGATCCAGCCGTCGGCCGTGCGATAGAGCTGGCTCGGAACCAGGCTCGGATGGCCCGAGCGCGGCGTGCGGCCGGTCACGGCGCCGGCGTTCAGGTACCAGGTGCCCGGGTAGTTGAGGTTGTGCAGCGCGACGTCGAAGAGCGACGCGTCGACATCGGCGCCGAGGCCCGTCGCGCGGGCGCGCATGACGCAGGCGAGCAGCGCCGAAGGCGGCGGCGAGGCCGGTCATCAGGTCGACGATGGACAGGCCCGTAGCGCGTCGGCGGGCCGTCGGGCTCGCCGGTCATCGTCATGTGGCCGGCCTCCGCCTGCATCAGGTAGTCGTAGCCGGGCCAGGCGCGGCGCGAGCCCTCGCGGCCGTACGCCGACAGGTGCGCGCAGACGATCCGCGGATTGACGTCCCGCAGCGCCTCGTAGGTGAGCCCGAGCTTCGCCGGCAGGTCGCCGCGCAGGTTGTCGAGCACGGCGTCGGCGCGCTCGGCGAGGCGCCGGAACACGCGCAGGCCTTCCGGGTGCTTGAGGTCGAGCGTCAGGCTCTGCTTGTTCCGGTTGAACGTCTGGAAGAACTGGCTGTCGCCGGGGCCGAAGAAGTGCGGCCCGACGTGGCGGCCGACGTCGCCGCCTTCCTTCGGGTTCTCGATCTTGACGACCTCGGCCCCCAGGTCGGCGAGATACGACGTGCCGAACGGGCCGGCGCCGTACTGCTCGACGGCGAGGATCGAGAGGCCCGACAACGGCGGCGTGTCGCGCGCTGCTTCGGGGGGCGCGGCCGCGGGCGCGCCTGAGGTCGGGGTCGGGTCGGCGTCATGGGCATGGCGGTCAGGAGCTCCGGAGGGGAGTCGGTGCGAGCAGCGGCTCGAGCTCGCGCAGGTCGGGGCAGTCGTCGAGGTCGAGGATCGCGGCCTCGAGACGGCGGGCGTCGTCGCCGGCGAAACACAGCGCGGCGTTGGCGTGGAATTTCGCGCGGATGTCGGCAGGCGGCAGCGGGCGTTCCGCGTGGCCGCGGTTGATCGCCTCGCGGTGCGCGAAGCGGCGGCCGTCGTCGAGCGTCACGACGACCTCGCCGGGGTAGTGCCGGGGGAAGGTCGAGGCCGGGTCGGGCACGCAGTCGATCTTCGCCATCAGCGCGCGCACCCGCGCGTCGGCGATGGCCTCGGGCAGGAGGTCGGCGAGCCCGAGCGAGCCGCGCAGCAGGCCCGAGGCGATCGCGTAGGGCAGGCTGAACTTCGCCTCGTAGTCGGTCGTCGGCGTCCGCTTGGCGTCGACCGGGACGCAGACGGCGGGCATCACGCCTTCGGGCACCCGGGCCTCGATGCGGTCGATGCGCCCGGTCGCGACGCCCTCGGCGGCGAGGCGGGCCGACAGCGCGATCGCCGCGTCGGCGCAGGCGTGGTTGAAGCGGCAGACCGGGAACGGCTTGACGCCGATGCCCGAGAGCTTCCAGTCGTCGCCGAGGCCGCCGACGATGCCGTCGAGATCGACGTCCTGCATCCGGCCGTCGCCGAGGAACGCGCGATAGAGGCCGAAGCGCCCTTCGTAGGCGTCGCGCGGCGTCGGGATCGGGTGCTGCGCCATGACGGCGCAGGCGATGCCCGCGCTCGCCGCCCAGCCGGGGTGCAGCCGCTTGGTCCACGCGCCGTCCTCGACGAACTGCAGCGTGCCGCCCGCCATCGACAGCGCGAATCCCTGGGCCCGGGCGATGCCCTCGGCGTCGAGCCCGAGCAGGTGCGTGCAGGCGATCGTGCTGGCGAACACGCCGACGGTGAGCGTCGGGTGGAAGCCCTGCGCGTGGAAGAGTCCGGGCGCGGCACGCGCCAGCCGCGCTCCCGTCTCGAGCCCCGCGACATAGGCGGCGAGCGCGCGCGAGCCCGGCAGCGAGCGCTGCGCCGCCAGCGCCAGCACCCCCGGCAGCACGGCGACCGACAGGTGGGCGATGCCGGCAATGTGCGTGTCGTCGAAATCGAGACCGTGCGCGAGCACGCCGTTGAGCATCGCCGCGTCGCGCATCGGCAGCGTCAGCACGTGACCGATGACCGCCCGCCCGGCACCGGGCGCGACAGGACCGGCGAGCTTCGGCAACTGCCGCCGCATAGGTGGCGGCGAACGTCTCGCGGCGCGCCGCGAGCGCGCAGCCGAGCGCGTCCAGCATCAGGTAGCGGGCCTGCTCTGCGATCGCGGGCGGGATGGCGGAGCGGGCGAGGCCCGCGGCGAAGGTCGCCGAGGCGCAGCGAGAGCGACGGCGCGTCGCCGCAAGGGGCAGCGTCACTCATGGATCGACCTCGCTTGTCGGCTGTTCTCGTGGAATCCTGCCGTCGGGTGGTGCCCGGGTCGCGGCAATGCCCGGGCGCGGCAAAATTGTACGGACAATTGAGAGCAATATATTCAGCTGCCCGCCACCTGTCAACCGCCGCGCGGGCCGGTCAGCGCGTCAGCTGCATCCGGTAGCTGAAGCGATCGCTCGGATGAATGTTGTCGGCGAACCTCGACCAGCCGGCCGTCGGCGTCGAAGTAGCGGCGGATGATGCGCAGGCCCGCGTGCCCCGGCGCGACGCCGAGGTTCGCGGCGTCGTCGACGTCGAGCGAGATTCCCTGCAGCTCCTGCTCGACGCGCTCGATCGCGATGCCGTACTCCTTCTCCAGCATCTCGTAGACGGCCGTCTTGCGCTCGCGCAGCTTGCCCTCGATGCCGCGCAGCGCGGGGTTGATGTAGAGCCGCGTCACGGCGAACGGCCGCGCCTTGTGCGGGTCGAGCCGGATTCCCGTCGCGTAGACCCACTCCTCGCCGGCGGTCAGTCCGAACTCGCGCGCCTCGCGGCGGCCGATCGCCAGATGGCCGATGTAGACGAGCCGCAGCGTGGTGTTCTTCGCGTACTGGTGCAGGTCGCGCAGCGACGAGAGCGCGTGCGTGTAGCGGCTCTCGTCGGGGGTGGCGATGACCGTCGTCCCCGAGCGCTGCCGGCGCACGACGAGCCCGCCGTTCACCAGCACGCGCACCGCCTCGCGCGCCGGTGAAGCGGCTGATCCCGAGCTGCTCGCACAGTTCGAGCTCGGTCGGCAGGTGCGAGCCGACGGGGTAGCGGCCGGCGCTGATGCCCGCGATCAGCTGGCGGGCGACCTGCAAGTACCGCGGCACGGCGGCTTCCGTCGCGCCGGGCTCGTCGTCCTTCTTGCTGCGGGATGCGCGTCCGGTGCGGTGCGTGGCGCGGGGAGTCGTCATGGCGGTCATCGAATTATCCGGACATAATAATGCCGATGAACCCGGAGAACTCAATCGTCCGTTGCAGGCACCGGGCCTCGGCATCGACTGGGCGCAGTGGATCGCGGGCCGGCGACCGCGTCGTCTGCGCGCAGATGACCGCCGAGCCGCGGGCGCTGCTGGCCGATCTCGCGGCGGCGCTCAACGCGGGCCGGTCGGCGCTGCCGGCGGCGCTGTTCCTCGGGACGCCGTTCTCCAACGAGGCTGCGGCCATGCCCTCATCGGTGCAGCTCGAAGTGTGGGGCGGCATGGGTGCCGCGGCGGCGATGATGCGCGAGCGCCCGCTCGCCGTGTACCCGGTGCCCTATTCCCGCATCCCGGACCTGTTCGCGCGCGACGGGCTCGCCGCCGACGTCGCTCTGGTGAGCCTTGCCCGGCATCCCGGCAGCGGCCGGCTCTTCTTCGCGCCGGCGCACGGGCACATCCTCGCGGCGGCGCGGCGGGCGCGGCACGTCATCGCCGAGATCAACGCGGCGGCGCCGTGCGTCCGCGGCGCCGAATGGCCCGACGACGTCGTCCCCGCGCTCAGCGTCGAGGTGAGCTCGCCGCTGGCGGTCGCGCCCGAGGCGCGCGCCACGCCGGTCGACCGGGCGATCGCCGGGCGGGTCGCCGACTGCGTGCCGGACGGCGCGAGCCTGCAGGTCGGGATCGGCGCGGTCGCCGGCGCGGTCGTCGCCGGCCTCGCCGGGCGGCGGCGGATGACCATCCGCAGCGGCCTCTACACCGAGGCGCTGTGGTCGCTGATCAGGGCCGGCGCCGTGGAGCCGCGCGCGGCCGGCGATCCGCTGGTCGTCTGCTCGGCGGTCTACGGCACGCCCGGGCTCTATGCCGAGGTGCACGACCGGCCGGCGTACCGGATCGCGCCGCCGGCGGTCACGCACGGCACCGCGGCGCTTGCGGCGCTGCCGCGGTTCACGGCGATCAACGGCGCACTCGAGGTCGACCTGCTCGGGCAGGTGCAACGCCGAGGCGTCGGCGGACGCTACCTGGGCGGCATCGGCGGGCTCAACGACTTCGTCCGCGGCGCGCTGGCCTGCCCCGACGGGACCGCGATCGTCGCGATTCCCTCGCGCCGCCGCGCCGGCAAGGGCGAGGCGGCCGGCATCGTCGCGGCGCTGTCGGGTCCGGCGACGATTCCCGCGGCCGACGCCGACGTGTTCGTCAGCGAGCACGGCGTCGCCCGCCTGCGCGGGCTGTCGCGCGCGCGGCGGGCGCGCGCGCTGATCGGCATCGCCCACCCCGACGACCGCCCCGCGCTCGAGCGGGCGGCGCGGGAGCGAGGGACCGGCTGACCGCAGCCGATCCCGGACTTCGCGCCGAACCGCGCGACGGACGAGCCGCCGGAATTGACAGCCCGCCCGCGCCTGCATTAAATTGTCCGGACATGATTACGCAGGACCCGGACGATGCTCGCCCACCCCACGCTCGATGCTGTTCGTATCCGGCGAGAAGTCCGAGCGCTTCCCCAAGGCCGTCGCCGCCGGTGCCGACGTCGTCTGCATCGACCTCGAGGATGCGGTGCTGCCCGAGGCGAGGCCGCGGCGCGCGCGAGGTGATCGCGTGGCTGCGCGCAACGCGCGGCCCGACCGCGCGACCGCGCTCGCGCTGCGGATCAACGGCGTGCGGACGCTCGACGGCCTCAAGGACGTGCTCGAGCTGACCGCGGAGCCGGACGCGCCGCCGATCGACTGGCTGCTGTGCCCGAAGGTCGAGGCACCCGCCGAGATCGAGTGCCTTCGCGCGTGGCTGCCCGCACCCGGGGTCGGCATCGTCGCGCTGCTCGAGACGCCGCGGGGCATCGAGCGCGCGGCGGAGATCGCCGCCGCGCTGGCCGCGGCCTGTCCGCAGGGTTCCGGCAGCGCCAGGGCGGCGCTGATGCTGGGCGGGGCCGACCTGTCGGCCGAGCTCGGCGTGCGCGCTCTCGACCGCCGGGCTCGCCTATGCGCGCGGGCGCCTCGTCAACGCCGCGCGCAGCGCCGGGACTCCAGGCGTGGGACGTGCCCTGCCTGGAGGTCGAGGACCAGGACGTGCTGCGCGCCGAGACGCGCGCGGTGCTGGCGCTCGGGTTCACCTGCAAGACCGCGATCCACCCGCGGCAGGTCGGCGTCATCCACGAGGTGTTCGCGCCGGATCCCGAGGAGGTGCGCTGGGCGCAGGAGCTGCTCGCCGTCGAGCCCGGCGCGCGGCGGAGCGTGGATCTTTCGGGGGGCGGCTGGTCGACGCGCCGGTGTTGAAGACGCGCGCGGCGGGTCGTCGAGCTCGATCGGATCGCCCGCGGCGCCTGACGGCAGCGTCGGCGCGCGGGCCGACAACGGAGAAGACCCATGGTGCAGGTTGCGAAGCAGGTCGGCGAAAACCGCTACCGGGAGACGTTCGGCCGCCACTACGAGGAGTTCAAGGTCGGCGACATCTACGAGCACCGGCCCGGCCGGACGGTCACCGAGACCGAGAACACCTGGTTCACGCTGCTGACGATGAACACGCACCCGATGCACTTCGACGAGGAGTACGCGAAGGCCAGCGAGTTCGGCAAGTGCATCATCTGCGCAGCCCGTTCACCGTCGCGCTGATGGTCGGCATGAGCGTCACGCGACGTCAGCCAGAAGGCGATCGCCAACCTCGGCTGGAGGCGACATCAAGCATGACCGCATCCGCTCTTCGCCGGCGACACGCTGTACGCGCGAGATCCGAGGTGCTGCGACAAGCGCGAGCGGCAAGTCCCGCCCGGGCGCGGGCATCGTGACGGTGCGGACCGTCGGCAACAACCAGGACGGCAAGTGCTCGTCTGCGACATTCGAACCGCACCATCCTGATCGCCAAGCGCGGCCACAGCGTCGAGGACAAGGTCAACTATTGAGACGTCAACCACCCGAGGCGTGCGGCACATGAACACGCAGGACCGAGACCGCAAGGACAGCGACAGACGACACAGGCCTGATCCTTGACGCCATCGAGACCTGGCTCGAGACGCGATGCTGCGGCCGCACGTCGCGAAGAAGTTCGACCAGGCCGACGAGTATCCGCACGAGATGGTCGAGCAGATGAAGGAACTCGGCCTGTTCGGCGCGACGATCGCGCGAGGAATACGGCGGGCTGGGCCTGTCGGCCACGGACCTACGCGCAGATCGTGATGAAGATCGCGTCGGTGTGGATGTCGCTGTCGGGGATCTTCAACTCCCACCTGATCATGGCGGCCGGCGATCGAGCGCGGCGGCACGCGAGGAGCAGAAGGCGACGCTACCTGCCGCGAATGGCGACCGGCGAGATCCGCGGCGGCCTGGCGCTCACCGAGCCCGACGCCGGCACCGACCTGCAGGCGATCCGCACGCGTGGCGCGGCGCGACGGCGACGACTACGTCGTCAACGGCACCAAGACGTGGATCACCAACGGCCTGCACGGCCACGGCTACGCTGCTGCTGGTCAAGACCGACCCCGAGGCCGAGCCCCGCCACAGGGGCATGAGCATGTTGATCGCCGAGAAGGGCGAGGGCTTCATCGTCGCCGAAGAAGCTGGAGAAGCTCGGCTACAAGGGCGATCGACACCTGCGAACTCGCCTTCGACGACTACCGCATGCCAGGCGACGACCTGCTGGGCGGCATCGAGGGCCGGGGCTTCCTGCAGGCGCGGTCGGCGGGCTCGAGCTCGGCCGGATCAACGTCGCGGCGCGCGGCGCCGGCATGGCCGACGGCGCGCTGAAGGACGGCGTTGCACTACGCGCAGGAGCGCAAGACCTTCGGCAAGCCGATCGTGGCAGCACCAGGCGATCCAGCTGAAGCTCGGCGACATGGCGACGCAGGTCGAGGCGCGCCAGGCTCCTGATCGAGAGCGCGGCGCGCACCTACGACGCCGGGCGAGCGCTGCGACATGGAGGCGGCATGGCGAAGTACTTCGCCTCCGAGGCCGGTCGAGAACTGCGCGCAAGAGGCGATGCGGATCTTCGGCGGCTACGGCTACTCGATGGAGTACGACATCGAGCGCTACTACCGCGACGCGCTGCTGATGTGCATCGGCGAGGGCACGAACGAGATCCTGCGCATGATCATCGCCAAGCAGCTGATCGACCGCTACAGGATCTGACGCGGGGCACGACGATGAAGCTCACCGGCATCAGGGTCCTCGACCTCTCCATGTTCCTGCCGGGCCCGCACCTGACGATGATGATGGCCGACCACGGCGCCGACGTCGTCCGGATCGAGCCGCCGGCCGGCGAGCCCTCGCGCGCGCTCGGCAAGTACCACGGGCGACACGACGGTGTGGTTCCGCAACACGCACCGGAGCAAGCGGAGCGTCGTGCTCGACCTGAAGCGGCCCGAGTGCGGTCGCCGCGTTCCTGCGAGCTGGCGAAGACGGCCGACGTCGTCGTCGAGGCGTTCCGCCCCGGGGTCGTCGAGCGCCTCGGCATCGGCTACGCGGCGGTGCGCGCGGTCAATCCCGCGGATCGTCTACTGCTCGGTCTCGGCGTTCGGACAGACCGGGCCGCTCGCGCAGCGGCCGGCGCACGACCTCTGCGATCGAGGCGGAGTCGGGCGTGGTCAGCCTCAACGTCGGCGCCGACGGCTCGCCGGTCATTCCCGGCGTGCCCGCAGCCGACATGGCCGGCTCGCTGATGGCGCTGTCCGGCATCCTGATGGCGCTGCTGCGCCGGCAGCAGGACGGGCGAGGGCGACTACCTCGACATCGTCGATGCAGGACGGCCTGGTTGTCGTGGCTGGTCAACATTGTCAGCCCGGTGTTCGCCGAGCGACAGGGAGCTCGAATCCGACCGAGGAGCGCTCGCTCGGCGGCAACGCGTTCTACCGCATCTATCGCTGCAGCGGACGGCGCGCTTCCTGACGCTTGGGCGGCCCGAGCTCAAGTTCGTCAGCGTCGCTGCTGTCCGCGCTGGGGCGCCCCGACCTGATCCCGCTGTGCAGGCTGCCGCCCGGGCCGCGGCCAGGATCCGGTGCGCGACTTCCTCGACGAGACCTTCGCCCGCGAGCCGCTCGCGCACTGGAGCCGAATTCCTGGGGCAGCTCGACTCTGCTGGGCGCCGGTCAAGGGCGTCGAGGAGGGGCTCGACAGCGAGCACCTGGCGGCGCGCGGCATGCACCTCGTGTTTCCCGACGGCGCAGCGCCATCTCGGGATCCCGATCCGGTTCGCGCAGGAGCCCGGCGCAGTCCGGCCGGTCGCGCCGGCGCTGGGCGAGCACACGCGCGAGGTGCTGCGCGAGGCGGGCTGCACCGAGGACGAGATCGCGGCGGTGATCGCGCGGCGCTGACGCCGCGCGGGTTCCCCGGCCCCCGCGTCGTGCCCGCCGGGAACGGGCGCGGTGCCGCGGCCGCTAGCCTTCGCGCGCCGCCCCGATGCGGGCGAGGTAATCCTGCGCGGCGGCGAGCGCGACGACGTCCGCGTATTTCTGCTCCATCTCGAACAGGCTGACGCGGTGACTCTCGTCGCTGCGGTCGCCGACGCACTCGGCGACGACCAGCGGCGCGAAGCCGTGCGCGTTGGCGTCGACAACGCTGGCGCGCACGCAGCCGCTGGTCGTGCAGCCGGCGACGAGCAGACTGTCGATGCGGTGGCTCGCAAGCCAGGCCGCGAGGTGGGTGCCGAAGAATGCCGATGCGTGGCGCTTGGTGAACGACAACTCGCCGGCGACCGGCCGGAGCGTGGGCACGAAGTCGGCCAGCGGCGAGGCATCGTGCATCCGCGCCAGCGCCGGGACCTTGCGCCCGAACGGCCCCAGGTCGCTGCCGTCCTGCTGGACGACGTAGCGGACGTGCGCGATCGGGATGCCGCTCGCGCGCGCGGCCGCGAGCAGCCGCCCGGTCTGCGCGATCGCGGCGCCGACGGCCTCGCCGCCGAGCACGGCGGGGTCGATGAACGCCTGCTGCAGGTCGATGATCAGCAGCGCCGGCGCCACGCCCCAGCCGAGCTTGCCGCCGAAGGATTGCTGCCGGTAGATCGCCGGATCGATGGGTTGGGTGCTCACGATATCCGCTCCTCGGAAGTTCGTGCCGGCGCCGCCCGGCGCGGCCGCCTGCCGGCGCAGCCAGGCGATGCTGCGGCCGCCCAGCGGCCGGCCGAGAAGCCGCTCGGCCGCCGCGACGACGGGCACCAGCGCCGCGAGATCGATGCCGGTCCCGAACCCGCATTGCCACGCGAGCAGCACCAGGTCCTCGGTGGCGACGTTGCCCGCCGCGCCGGGCGCGAACGGACAGCCGCCGATGCCGCCGACGCTCGAGTCGAAGCGGCGCACGCCGGCCTCGAGCGCCGCGTAGGCGTTGGCGACGGCGAGGCCGCGGGTGTCGTGGAAGTGCACGCCGATGCGGGCCGCGGCACCACGGCCTTCAGCGCCTCGAGCAGCGAGCGCACTTCGGCCGGACCCGCGGCGCCGATGGTGTCGGCGACGACGATCTCGTCCGCCCCGGCGAGGGCGAGGCGCTCCGCCAGCGCGAGCACGCGATCCCGCGCGGGTGCGCCTTCGAACGGGCAGGCCCAGGCGACGGCGATGTAGGCGCGGGTGCGCAGCGCCGCGGCCCGCGCCGCCGCGAGGGTGGCGATGCAGGTCGCCGTGGCCTCGGCCAGGTCTAGGTCGACGTTGCGCCGGTCCATCGTCTCGGCGGCGGCGAGGACGACGGCGATCTCGCGCACGCCGGCCGCGGCCGCCCGCTCGAGGCCGCGCAGGTTCGGGACCAGCGCCGAGATGCGCAACCCCTCGCGCGACGCTTCGCCCGGCCCGGGCGCCATCGACGCGCGAGCGCGCCGACGACCTCGGCGGCGTCCGCCATCTGCGGCACCGCCTTGGGCGAGACGAAGCTCGTCGCCTCGACGCTGGTCACGCCGGCGGCGAACAGGCTCTCGATGAGCGCCACCTTGGCGGGGGTCGCGACCGCAATCGGCTGGCTCTGCAGCCCGTCGCGCGCGGCGACGTCGGTGATGACGAGCTGTTCCACGGCGGCCAATCAGGCAATCGCGCCGGCGGCGGCGAGCGCGCGCAGGCGCTCCTCGTCGTAGCCCAGCGCGGCGAGCACCGCGTGCGTGTGCGCGCCGAGGCGCAGCGGCACGCCCGGTGCCGGCCCGGCGGACTCGGAGAACTTGATCGGGTTGCCCGGCGCGCGCACCGAGCCGCCGCCCGCGGTGAGCACCTCGACCACCATGTTGCGCGAGAGCACCTGCGGGTCGGACAGCGCCTGCCCGAAATCGTTGACCGGCCCGCAGGGGATCCTCGCCTCCTGCAGCTTGTCGAGCCAGTAGCGCGACGTGTTCTGCCCACTCGGCCCATGATGGCGTCGATCCGGTCGCGGTCGGCGGTAAAGCGTGCCGGCTGCTGCAGGTACTCGGGCTTGCGCAGCTCCGGGGCGGTCGACGACCTGGATGAAGCGTTCGAAGAAGGCATCGCCGATGCAGGCGATGATGATCCAGCCGTCGGTCGTGCGATAGGTGTTGTACGGCACGTGGACGAAGTGCGCGTTGCCGATGCGCTCGGGAATCCGGCCGGACATCAGGTGCATCGTCGCCATGTAGTTGAGCAGCGAGATCTGCGCGTCGAGCATCGAGACGTCGACGTGCTGGCCGCGGCCGGTGCGCTCGCGGGCCTGCAGCGCGGCGAGCACGCCCATGGCGCCGAAGACGCCGCCGCCCAGGTCGCCGATCGGAATGCCGCTGCGCACCGGCGGCGAGGACGGGAAGCCGGTGATGCTCATGCCGCCGCCCGCCCCCTGCACGACCTGGTCGAAGGCGGTTCGCTTGTTGTCGGGGCCGGTCTCGCCGAACCCGGTCACCGAGCAGGTGATGATCCGGGGATTCACCGCCGCGAGCGCGGCGTGGTCGATCCCGAGCCGGGCGGTGACGCCGACGCTGAAGTTGTCGAACACGACGTCGGCGCTGCGGACCAGGTCGAGGAACACGGCGCGGCCGGCCGCGTGCTTCAGGTCGATGCACACGCTTTCCTTGCTGCGGTTGAGCGTGAGGAAGTAGGCGCCCATCCCGTCGCGCGAGTACCGCGGTGTCGCGCAGCATGCCCACCCGGGCCTCGCCGCTGCCCGGGGGCTCCACCTTGATCGTGCGCGCGCCGAGGTCGGTCAGCAGCATCGTCCCGTACGGGCCCGACAGCATGTGGGTGAGATCGAGGATCGTGATGCCTTCGAGTGCATTCATGGGCGATGAGCGTGACGCGGCCGGTGCGGAGGCGCGGGGGCGCCCGGTCGTCGGGGAAAGGGCTGATCCTGCGTGCAGGCGGCGGCCGATACCCCTTGCAATTGCCGTAAAAAGTACGGACAATTTAGCGCAATCGCCAGGCCGGGGCAAGGCACCGCGGCGGCCGCGGGCGATGCGTCGCGGCGCAGGAGGAGCGGGATGAAGCGGTTGACCGGCTGGGGCGCCGGCGGGGCGCGGTCCGGGCCGCCACGAGCGGATGCCGTGGATTATTTATACGGACAATAGCCGGGACACGGCGACCCTAAGGGCGCGACGGCAACGAGGAGGAGCCATGCAGCTGATCGATCGCAGGCAGGAACCCGCTCCCGAAGTCGTCCGCGAGGACGCGCGGACGGCCTTCCGGATCCTGAAGGCCGGCGGTGTCGCCGTCCTGCCGTTCACCGTGTCGTACGCGATCTTCGGCCACACGGCCCGCGCGGTCGAGCGGGTCTACGAACTCAAGAACCGCAAGCCGACCAAGCCCAACGGCGTTATCGCAACTGGGACATCCTGACCGGGGCGCTGCAGACCACGCCGCGCGACCGCGACCTCGTCAAGTGCATCGTCGACGATCACGGCCTCCCGCTGCTGTCCGTCGTCGCGCCGTTCGACCGCGAGCACCCGTGGCTGCAGGCTGGCGAGTGGGGCGCGCTGCGCCGCTCGACCAAGGGCGAACCATGGACCTGCTGCTCAATGCCGGCGCGCTGACAACGAGCTGGCCCGACTGTCGTGGAGGGCTCGACGCCGCTGTTCGGGTCGTCGGCGAACAAGTCGCTGTCCGGCAGCAAGTTCGAGCTGGACGACGTCGAGGCCGACCTGAAGGCGGGCTGCGACCTCGTCGTCGGCTACGGCCGCTCCAGGTACGCCAATCGCTGGCTGATCGGCAGCACGATCATCGAGCTTCCGACCTGAGGTGTCTCCGCTTCGGCGGCTGCTACGAGCAGCAGGCCGAGATCGTCCGCAGGCACTTCGGCCATGAATCGCCGCCGCGGCCGACCGAAGGCAGTATGTCGCTCGTCTGAAACACCCGCGCCCGTTCGTCGCACCTAAGTCAAACCAAGGAGGAGTCATGAAGTCATACCTGAAGTCGATCGCCGCGGCGGTCGGCCTTGGCGCCGCGCTCGCGGCCGCCCCGGCCGCCGCCCAGCAGAGCATCACCATCCGGTTCCCGGTCGAGTACGCCGCCAACTTCTCGGCGGGCCTCGGCGACCAGGACTTCGTCAAGCGGATCGAGGAACTGTCCGAAGGCCGCATCAAGGCGCGCTTCGTCGCCGGGCGGCACGATGTACAAGGGCAACGACCTCGTGCAGGCGCTGCTGCGCGGCGACGTCGAGATGACGACGATCGTTCCCGGCCTACTGGACGAGCATCGCCCCCAAGGTCCAGCTGTTCGACCTGCCGTACGCGTTCCCCGACTACGAGACCTTCGACCGCGTCGCCGCGAACAAGGCGTTCATCGCCAAGGTGTACGGCGACGTCGAGGCCAAGGGCGCCAAGGTGCTCGGCCTGATGGTCAACTGCTACATCCTGCCCGGCACGCGCGCGCGGCAGCTCCCTCGAGCCCAAGGACTTCAACGGCCTGAAGCTCCGCGGCGTCGGCAAGGTCAACTCGACGACGATGAAGGTGCTCGGCGCCAACGCGGTGTCGATCAACATCACCGAGATGCCGGCCGCGCTGCAGCAGGGCCTGGTCGACGGCATGCAGACGCTGATGGACGCCTACGTCGAGTACAAGTTCTACGAGCAGATCAAGTACGTCACCGACGCCCGCTACCAGCTGATCTACTATCCGTGGACGGTGAACGCCAAGTGGTGGAACGCCCTTGCGCCGGCCGACCAGAAGCTGATCCAGCAGGCGGTCGACGATGCCCTCGCCGCTACTCCAACCGCCAGCGTGATCAAGATCACCGAAGAGGCGACCGGGCAGATGAAGGCGAAGGGCGTCAAGCTGTGCGCCTGACCCCGGCGCAGGAGAAGACGTGGCAGGAGGCTACCGCCCCGGCCTGGCAGCAGTTCGAAGGCGAGATCGGCAAGGACCTGATCGACGAGTTCCTGAAGGTTCGCGCCGCCAGGTGATCGATCGCGCGAGAGCGCCGTCGTGACCACCGCGCCTGCCGCCGCCGGCGACCGCCACCTGTTCGAGAATGGGTGGCGGGGCTCGGGCTGCTGCTGATGCTGCTGCTCGTCTGCACGGAGATCGTGCCGCGCCTGACGTCTTCAACACGTCGAACCTGTGGTCGGAGGAGGTGGCGCGTACCTGATGATCTGGTCGGTGTACTTCGGGTCCGCGGCCGCCGTCGCGCGCGGCGCGCACCTGCGCATCGACATGCTGATCAACGCGGTGCGGCCCGGAGTGCGCCGCGCGCTCGACATCGTCGCCACGACCTGGGTGCTCGCCTTCGGCCTGGCGATGACCTGGGCGGGCTACCTGTACGTGAAGGACAGCTTCACGCTGGGCTTCGTTTCCGCCGACTCGAACCTGTCGCTGCAGATCGGCTGGATCCAGCTCGTCATCCCGCTCACTTTCGCGCTGTCGGCGTTCCACGCTGCCCGCCAGATCTGGCGTCTGGCGGCACAGGTCTCCGGCAAGGGAACGGGGCGCTAGGATGAGACGACCCCCACGCTCACTCCGTTCGCTGCCCCCCGAGGGGGCGCAGTCAGTACCCTTCGGGCGGCCGGGCGGGTACTGACATGGCCTTTGCCGTACTGCTGCTGATCCTGCTCGGCGTCCTGCTGGCCGGGGTCCCCATCGCGTTCGCCATCGGCGGGCTCGCGATCCTCGGCAACCAGTGGTTCGGCGCGACGTCGTTCACGCGGCTGGCCGAGACGCAGTTCTCCAGCATCAACAGCTTCGTCATCACCGCCATCCCGTTCTTCATCCTCGCCGGCAACGTGATGCTGAAGGGGCAGATGGCGAGAAGCCTGTTCGAGTTCATGTCGGCGCTGACGCGCTGGATGACCGGCGGCGCCGCGATCGGCGCGACCGCCGCGTGCGCGATGTTCGGCGCGCTGACCGGGTCGTCGGCCGCCTCGGCCGCGGCGCTGTCGCCGGTGGTGATTCCCGAGCTCACCCGACTCAAGTACCCGCGCGCGTTCTCCTGCGGCCTGCTCGCCGCCGGCGGCACGCTGGGCATCATGATCCCGCCGTCGGTCGTGTTCGTCGTCTACGGCGCGCTGACCAGCACGTCGGTGGCGAGCCTTTTCCTCGCCGGCGTCATCCCCGGGATCTTTCTCGCCTTGCTGCTCGCGATCACGGCGTGGATCCTGTCGCGGAAGAACGGCTGGGGCCCGGCCGAGCCGTTCGTGCCGATCGACGTGTGGCGGACGTTCAAGCTCGCGGTGCCGTCGCTGCTGATGCCGGTCATCGTGCTGGGCGGCATCTACACCGGCACGTTCACGCCGACCGAGGCCGCGGCGGTCAGCGTCGTCTACGCGATCCTGGTCACGCGCTTCGTCTACCGGACGCTGCAGTGGCGCGACCTGATCGACGTCTTTCTGGAGAGCGCGAAGTCCTCGGCGGTCGTGCTGATCATCCTCGCCGCGTCGCTGGGCATCGGCCTGCTCGCGTCGTTCCTCGGCGCCGCCGACGAGCTCGCCAACTTCATGACCGGCCTCGACCTGAAGGCTTGGCAGTTCCTGCTGCTCGTCAACCTGGTGCTGCTGGTCCTCGGCTGCTTCTTCGACGGCTTCACGCTGCTCGTGCTGCTGACGCCGCTGCTGATGCCGACGCTGAAGGCGCTGAACATCGATCCGATCCACTTCGCGATCATCCTGACCGCGAACATCGAGATCGCCGCGATCACGCCGCCGGTCGGGTTCAACCTGTTCGTCATCACCGGCACGACCGGCGTCCCGCTGATGGAGGTCGCGCGCGGCGTCGTGCCGTTCTTCATCGCGCTGCTCGTGGGGCTGTTCATCCTCACGTACGTGCCGAGCCTGTCGCTGGTGCTGATGCGCTAGCCGCTTCCACGGAGAAATGCCATGGCCAGCTACATCGACCAGTTCACCCGGCCCATCGCGATCCGCGCGCAGGACACCGCGCTCGTCGTCGTCGACATGCAGTACGCGAGCGGCTCGCGCAGCCGCGGGCTCGGCGCGCACCTCGCGCGCGAGGGCCGGCTAGACGAGGCCGAGTACCGCTTCGCACGGATCGAGAAACTGCTGATCCCCAACATCCGCCGGCTGCTTGCCGCCTGGCGGGCGGCGGGGGCACCGGTCGTGTACCTGAAGGTCGGCTCGCGCCGGGCCGACTTCTCGGATGCGCCGCCGCACCTGCGGGCTTTCTTCGAGGTGACGAACAACTACGACGGGTCGCCGGAGAACGAGATCGTCGCCGAGCTGGCGCCGGTGCCGGGCGAGGCGATCGTCTTCAAGAACACGATGGGAGCGTTCGCCGGCAGCGACATCGCCGACGTCTACGCGCGGCTCGGAATCCGGACCGCCGTCTACACCGGCGTGTCGACGAACAACTGCGTCGACACGACGGCGCGCGAGGCGGCCGACCGCGGCTACGGCTCGATCCTCGTCTCGGACGGGACGGGGACCTGCTCGGACCGGATGCAGGACGTGACGCTGGAATCGTTCCGCCGGTTGTGGGGCCGCGTGCTGTCGACCGACGAGGTGATCGCGGAGCTCCAGGGCGCGGTAGCTGCTGAGAAGGCGGCTTAATGCGTGCGTCGGTCCGGACGGAGGGCCGGCTCCACCCTCCGAAACCCAGTCGGGTTGCGCCGGCCCTCCGCCCGGACCGCGTCCGGCGCAGCGCGGAGAGGGGGTATCGATGACCGGCGTGTTCCCTCTCCCGGACCACACGCGCGAGGCGGCGCGCGCGTTCAAGGCGATGAAGGACGGCGGCGTCGCGATCGTGCCCAACGACGTCGGCTACGCCGCGATGGCGCACGCGTACCCGGCGCTGAAGGCGATCTTCGACACCAAGGGGCGCGCGCCCTCGAAGCTCAACGCGATGATCGGGCCACAAGGCGCTGCACCGCCGGCTGCACCGCTGCGACAGCCGCGGGCGCGAGATCGTCGAGGCGATCACCGAGACCTACGACCTGCCGCTCGGGGTCATCGCGCCGGCCGACTTCACCGACCCGTTCCTCGCCGACCTCGACCCGCGGGTCGTCGAGGCGAGCACGCGCGACGGCACGCTGCTGATGCTGATGAACGCCGGCGCGTTCCACCACGCGCTGTGCGAGCTGTCGCACGCGCACGACGTCGCGCTGTTCGGCTCGTCGGCGAACCTGACGCTGCAGGGCACGCACTTCTGCGTCGAGGACATCGAGCCCCCGATCCGCGCGATCGCCGACGTGATCGTCGACTACGGCCACCTCAAGTACGCGCCGTGGAAGTGCTCGTCGACGCTGCTCGACGTCGAGAGCCTGACGATCTACCGCAAGGGCATCGCGTACGACGCGATTCTCTGGATCCTGAAGCGCCACTTCGGCGTCGACCTGACGGCCTGATCGATCCGGGGAGCGGCGGGGCCGAATAATTGGGAATAATTGGGGTCAGACACCATTTATTGCGAATAAATGGTGTCTGACCCTACTTCCCGCGCACGAGCCCGGCGCCGTGCGGCCGGTCGCGCCGGCGCTCGGCGAGCACACGCGGGAGGTGCTGCGCGAAGCCGGCTGCTCCGACGCCGCGATCGCGGCGATCGTCGCGCGTTGACCGCGCTCGCGCAGTCCCGGTTGCCGGCGGGCAAACTCGCTAGAATGATCGGATACGAAATCCTTCCTGCAGGAGATCGCTGACATGCCCACGTTGAACGTCAATGGCCAGGTGCGAGAGTTCGACGCCGAGCCGAACACGCCGCTGCTGTGGGTGCTGCGCGAGCAGCTGGGGCTCACCGGCACCAAGTACGGCTGCGGCGTCGCCGAGTGCGGCGCGTGCACGGTGCTCATCGACGGCAAGCCGGATCGCAGCTGCGTGACGCCGCTGTCGTCGGTCAAGCCCGGCGCGAAGATCGTCACCATCGAGGGCCTGTCGGCCGACGGCAGCCACCCGGTGCAGAAGGCGTGGGCCGCGCTCGACGTGCCGCAGTGCGGCTACTGCCAGTCGGGCATGATCATGGCGGCGGCGGCGCTGCTGAAGTCGAAGCCCAACCCCACGGACGCCGACATCGACGCGGCGATGACCAACATCTGCCGCTGCGGCACCTACAACCGCGTGCGCGCCGCGATCAAGGTGGCCGCGAAGGGCGGCGACGCGAAGCTCGCCGGCCTCGCGATCGAGCACGTCGGAGGGACGGCCAAATGAGCGCCAAGACTGGACCGGGCGGCGCGACGAGCCTCTCGCGCCGCGCGCTTCCTCGCCGCGTCGGCGGCGGTCGCCGGCAGCCTCGTCGTCGGCTTCCACGTTCCGTTCGCCGGCGAGGCGCTGGCGCAGGCCGACCGCGCGCGCGAGGTCAACGCCTGGGTCGTCGTCAATCCCGACGACACCGTCGTCATCCGCATCGCGCGCTCGGAGATGGGGCAGGGCACGCTGACCGGGCTCGCGCAGCTCGTCGCCGAGGAGCTCGACTGCGGCTGGGCGAAGGTCCGCACCGAGTTCCCGACGCCGGGCGAGAGCCTCGCGCGCAAGCGCGTCTGGGGCAACTTCTCGACCGGCGGCAGCCGCGGCATCCGCGAGTCGCACGACTACGTGCGCAAGGGCGGCGCGACCGCGCGGACGATGCTCGTGCAGGCGGCGGCCGACGAGTGGAAGGTGCCGGTCGCCGAATGCGCCGTCGCCGACGGCGTCATCACGCACCGGCCGTCCGGGCGCAGGACGACCTACGGCAAGGTCGCGCCGGCCGCGGCGAAGCTCGCGCCGCCGGCCGACGTGCCGCTGAAGGACCCGAAGGACTGGAAGATCGCCGGCAGGCGGCTCGCCCGCCTCGACACCGTCGACAAGACGACCGGCAGGCAGGTCTACGCGATCGACCTGAAGCTCCCCGGCATGCTGAACGCATCGATCCGCGCCTGCCCGGTGTTCGGCGGCACGGTCAAGGGCTACAACGAGGCGGCGGCGCTGAAGCAGCCGGGCGTGAAGAAGGTCGTCCGCGTCGAGGACCACGCGGTCGCCATCGTCGCCGACACCTGGTGGCACGCCGAGAGCGCCTTCGACGCGCTGAAGATCGAGTGGGACTCCGGCGCGAACGCGCAGGCGTCCTCCGCCAAGTTCGCCGAGGTGATGAAGGCCGGGCTCGATGCGAAGGAAGCGGCGGTGGGCAACGAGGTCGGCGACGCGCGCGCGGCGCTCGCCGCCGCGGCGCGCAGGATCGAGGCCGTCTACTCGTTCCCGCACCAGCACCACGCGACGATGGAGCCGATGAACGCGACGGCGAAGTGGACGCCGGAGCGCTGCGAGGTCTGGGTGCCGACGCAGAACGGCGAGGCGTCGCTCGCGGCCGCCGCGGAGGCCTCGGGGCTGCCGATCGAGAAGTGCGAGGTCTACAAGCAGCTCCTGGGCGGCGGCTTCGGCCGGCGCGGCTTCCAGGATTACACGCGCTACGCGGTGCTGGTCGCGAAGGCGCTGCCGGGCACGCCGGTGAAGCTCCTGTGGTCGCGCGAGGAGGACATGACGCACGGCCGCTACCACCCGGTCACGCAGTGCAAGCTCGCGGCCGGCCTCGACAAGGACGGCAACCTGACCGCGCTGCACATGCGGATCTCCGGGCAGTCGATCCTCGCCGGCATCGCGCCGCAGAACGTCAAGGACGGCAAGGATCCGGCGCGCGTTCCAGGGCCTCAATCCGTCGGGCGCCGAGGGCGTGTTCGGCTACACGGTGCCGAACCTGCTGATCGACCACGCGATGCGCAACCCGCACGTCCCGCCCGGCTTCTGGCGCGGCGTGAACTTCAACCAGAACACGGTCTACCTCGAGTGCTTCATCGACGAGATCGCGCACGCCACGGGCCAGGATCCGCTGGCGCTGCGGCGCAAGCTGATGGCGAAGCACCCGAAGCACCTCGCCGTGCTCAACGCCGTCGCCGAGCGCGCGGGCTGGGGCAAGCCGCTGCCGAAAGGCGTCTACCGCGGCATCGCGCAGGGGATGGGCTTCGGCAGCTACGTCGCCGGCGTCGCCGAGGTTTCGGTCAGCGACGCGGGCAAGCTGAAGATCCACCGGATCGTCGCCGCGACCGACCCCGGCCACGTCGTCAACCCGCAGCAGGTCGAAGCGCAGGTCGAGGGCTCGTTCGCGTTCGGCCTGTCGGCGGCGCTGTGGGGCGAGTGCACGGTCAAGGACGGCCGCATCGAGCAGACGAACCTCGACTCGTACCAGATCATGCTGCTGCGGGACATGCCCGCGGTCGAGACGGTCGATGGTGCCCTCGGGCGGGTTCTGGGGCGGCGTCGGCGAGCCGACGATCGCGGTGGCCGCGCCGGCGGTGCTGAACGCGGTGTTCGCGGCGACGGGCAGGCGCATCCGCGAGCTGCCGCTGTCGAAGCACAGCCTCAAGAAGGCGTAAGCCGGCGTTGCGCGCCTGCGCCATCCGGCGCCATCGCGGGCGCCGCCCGGGTCGCCGCGGAGCCTCGATCGTCGCGGCCCTCGCGGCGGGCGGCGCGCTGCTGGCAGGCAGCGGGGTCGCCGTCGCGCAGCCCGCTCCCGCCGAGCCGCGCGCGCCGCGCCCGTACACCGTCGTCGGCGACGCGATCCCCGAGCCGCTGTCCGCCATGCCCGGCGACGCGGCGCGCGGCCGCGCGATCGTCGCCAGCCGGCAGCTCGGCCTGTGCCTGCTCTGCCACTCCGGGCCGTTTCCCGAGGAGCGTTTCCAGGGCGACCTCGCGCCCAGCCTCGCCGGCGCCGGCGCGCGCTGGTCCGAGGGACAGCTGCGGCTGCGGCTCGTCGACGCCCGCCGGCTCGCTCCGGCGACGATCATGCCCGCGTACTACCGCACCGATCACCTGACGCGGGTGGCGGGCTCGTGGCGCTCGCGGCCATTGCTCGACGCGCAGCAGATCGAGGACGTCGTCGCGCTGCTCTCGACGCTGCGCGACTGACCGGGCCGCCGACGTGACCGACCAGGGCGCGAATCCTGCGATGGCGGCGGCCGCCGTGACCGCGGCGG
This sequence comes from uncultured beta proteobacterium, assembly GCA_963832705.1. Lineage (GTDB taxonomy): Bacteria > Pseudomonadota > Gammaproteobacteria > Burkholderiales > Casimicrobiaceae > CAIWHR01. The sequence continues at coordinate 160,965 of CAWHVP010000018.1, forward strand.
CACCGGCGTCGGCCGCGCGCCGTCGCGCGATGGCGACCGGCGCGGGCCTCGTCGCCGCGCTGATCGTGCGCCCGGCTGCGGCGGTCCCCGACACGCTGGACGCGGCCGTCGCCGCGTTCGCCCGCGGCGCCGACGTGCGCGCCGGCCGGGTCCGGCTCGACGTCGCCGCGCTGGTCGAGAACGGCAACACGGTGCCGGTCGCCGTGACCGTCGACAGCCCGATGACGGCGACCGATCGCGTCGTCGCGATCGCGATCTTCAACGAGAAGAATCCGGAGCGCGACGTCGCCGTGTTCGCGCTCGGGCCCCGCGCCGGGCGCGCGAGCGTGGCGACGCGCATCCGCCTCGCGACGTCGCAGAAGCTCGCGGCGGTCGCGCGGATGAGCGACGGCAGCTGCTGGTCCCACACCGTCGACGTCATCGTGACGCTGGCCGCCTGCATCGAAGAGGAGGGCTCCTAGATGAACGGCCTCCACGCTCGCTGCGCTCGATGCCCCCCGAGGGGGGCTGACGTGGCCCGCGCCCTGATCACCATGCCGGCGCTGGCGAAGCGCGGCGAGGTCATCGAGATCCGGGCGCTGATCGCGCACCCGATGGAGACCGGATTTCGCACCGACACCAACGGGCAGCGCGTGCCGCGCTCGCTCCTCCGCCGCTTCGCCTGCCGCTACAACGGCGAGCTCGTCGTCAGCGCCGAGCTCTTCCCGGCGATCGCCGCCAATCCCTACCTCGCGTTCTTCGCGACCGCGACCGAGAGCGGCACGCTGGCGTTCACCTGGGAAGGCGACGACGGCTTCGCGCAGACGGAGACGCGCGCGCTGACGGTCGCATGACGCCGCGTGCGCGCAGCGTCGCCGTCGCCGCGGCGCTGGTCGCCGCCGCGCTCGTCGTTGCCATGCTCGGCGCCGGGCGCGCCGCCGCGGCGGGCGAGGCGCGCCGCTCCGGCTTCGACGACATGAGCCCCGCGACGCAGGCGATGCAGCGCGACGACGCGCAGAATCCCGGCATGCTCTGGGTCGGCGAGGGCGAGGCGCTGTGGACGAAGAAGGCCGGCCGCGGCGACAAGGCCTGCGCCGACTGCCACGGCGACTGCGGCGGTCGCCATGCGCGGCGTCGCCGCGCGCCATCCGGCCTGGGACCGCGCAGCGGAGCGGCCCGTGAATCTCGCGCAGCGGATCAACCTGTGCCGGCAGCGCCACCAGCAGGCCCCGCCGCTGGCCGCGGAGAGCGCCGACCTGCTCGGCCTCGAGGCCTTCGTGGCGCGGCAGTCGCGCGGCCTGCCGATCGCGCCGGACCCGGATCCGCGGCTCGCGCCGTTTCGCGAGCGCGGGCGGCTGCTGTTCGAGCAGCGCATCGGCCAGCTCGACCTCTCCTGCGCGCAGTGCCACGACGCCAACGCGGGCCGCCGGCTGGGCGGCAGCCTGATTCCGCAGGGGCACCCGACCGGCTATCCGATCTACCGGCTGGAGTGGCAGGCGCTGGGCTCGCTGCAGCGCCGGCTGCGCAATTGCATGACCGGCGTGCGCGCCGAGCCCTACGCGTACGGCGCGCCGGAGCTGGTCGCGCTCGAGCTCTACCTCGCGACGCGCGCCGCCGGCCTCACCGTCGACGCGCCGGCCGTGCGGCCGTGAGCGGCACGCTAGTTGGGGACCACGACCCACTTGCCGTTCTTCACCTCGAAGATCGTCAGCAGGCCGTGGGTGAGGTCGCCGCTGGCGTCGAACTCGATGTCGGCGGTGACGCCCTTGTGCCTGATCTTCGCCAGCGCCGGCAGGTACTTCGCCGGATCGGTCGAGTCGGCCGCCTTCATCGCCGCGGCGGCCACCATCACGCCGTCGTAGAAGTACGGCGCGTAGAGGCCGATGTCCTGGCCGTAGCGCGCCTTGTACTTCGCCGCGAACGCCGCGCCGCCCGGCCGCGAATCCAGCGCGGCGCCGGGCGTCGACGCGATGTTGCCCTCGGCCGCGGGGCCGGCGAGCTCGATGAACTTGGTCGAGTTCATCGTCTCGCCGCCCATCAGCTTCATGTTCATGCCCTGCGCCTTCATCTGCCGCACCATCGGCGCCGCCTGCTGGTCGTAGCCGCCGAAGAAGATCGCGTCGGGGTTCTGCGCCTTGATCGACGTCAGCAGCGGCGCGAACTCGACCGCCTTGTCGTTGGTGTGCTCGCGCTTCACCACCTGGCCGCCCGACGCCTTCACCGCCTTCTCGAACTCGTCGGCGAGGCCCTGCCCGTAGGCGGTGGCGTCGTCGACGACGGCGAGGCGCTTCAGCTTCAGCACCTTGACCGCGTACTCGCCGAGCGCCTTTCCCTGCTTGCCGTCGTCGGCCATCAGGCGGAACGCGGTCTTGAAGCCCTGCTGCGTGTACTTGACGTTCGTCGACACCGACAGCTGCGGGATGCCGGCGTCGCTGTAGACCTTGGACGCGGGAATCGTCACGCCGGAGTTGAAGTGGCCGACGACGGCGGCGACCCTGGCGTCGACGAGCTTCTGCGCGATCAGCGGGCCCATCTTCGGATCGGCCTGGTCGTCCTCGGCCATCAGCACGAACTTCACGGCCTTGCCGCCGATCCTCGGCTTCGCGGCGTTCAGCTCGTCGATCGCCATCTGCGCGCCGTTCTGGTTGTCCTTGCCGTAGCTCGCCTGCCCGCCGGTCAGCGGCGAGGCGAAGCCGATCTTGACGACGTCCTGCGCGTGCGCGGGCGCGCGGCGAAGGCGAGTGCCGCGGCGAGCGCGCCGGCGATGCCGATGCTGCGAGCGAATGGTTTCAACGGGGTCTCCTGAAGGTGGCGCAAACGCCGTTCGGCGGCGGGGAACGAGTCGTGGCCGTCGCTCCGTCGCCGGGGAAGTCTACACCCGGACCCGCGCCGCTCGCGCCGCGGGCCGGGGCGGCCCGACGGCGCCGGCCCCGTCGCCACCCGCGCGGCGTCGCTAGACCGCGGCGCCGCGCGGTTCCGGCGCAGCGGCCCCGGCGGCGCTCGCCTTGCCGGCGCCGCCGCGGCCCACCCACTTCATCCCGGCGGCGATCGCCAGCAGCGTGACGACGTAGAAGACGACCTGCATGCCCGCCGGGCCGCGCCTCGTAGCCGGCGAGGCTGTGCAGCAGCGTGCCGACGATCGAGTCCTGCGGCAGCAGGCGGACGTGTCCCACAACGGCGTCGCCAGCGCGGGCAGCAGGTCGGCCTGGACCAGGAAGCTTCGCGGCCTGCGACGCCATGCCCGCGGCGAGGAACAGCACGAGCACGGCCGTCGCCGTGAAGAACCAGCGCAGCGGAATGCGCAGCAGGCCCGCGTAGAGCGCGGACGCCGACGGCGATGCCGGCCGCGATGCCGCCGACACCGCCCGCCAGCATCGACAGCGACGCGCCGCCCTCGGTCGCGGCGATGCCGTAAAGGAACAGCACGGTCTCCGAGCCCTCGCGCAGCACCGCGAGGCCGACGACGACCAGCAGCACCGAGCACGCGCGCCGGCCGTCGCGGATCTCGCCGCCGACGCTGCGCGCATCCGCCGCGAGCGCCGCGCCGTGCGACGGACATCCACAGGTTGTGCCACGCGAGCATGACGACGGCGATGCCCAGCACCGCGGCGTTGAAGATCTCCTGCCCGACGCCCTCCGCGAGGTCGGCGATGCGGTCGGTGCCGAGCGCGACGAGGCCCGCGCCGGCGAGGCCGGCGGCGATGCCCGCGGCGAGCCAGCGGTTGCGCCCGGGAACCGCGCGCGTCGCGGCGGCGACGATGCCGACGAGCAGCGCCGCTTCGAGCACTTCGCGAAAGACGATGATGGCGGTGGCGAGCACGGAGGAGCCTCCTGCGCGGCTATTGGGCGACGACGACGCCCTTGGCGGTCTTCTCGTTGAACTCGCCGACGAACGGGATAGCGGCCGGCGGCCAAGCGGCCCGATCAGGATCGTCGCGGTCGACTTGCCCTTGATCACCTTTTCGCGATTGAGGGCGTGGCTTTCGAATTCCTCGGGCGTCGCGTCCTTGTTCTCGACGACGAGCTTGACCTTCCTGCCGGCCGGGACGACGACCTCGGCCGGCTGGAACTTGTGGTCCTGGATGACGACCGGAATTCGTCGTCGGCGGCGACGGCGGGAAGGGCGACCGGAAGCATGGCGGCGAGCGCGCAGGCGGCGACCAGGCGGGGGAGACGAGACGGGCAGGGCATGGCGGCGGTTGGATTGGGATTGGATGGATGCAAATGGTAACCATTCGCATTGATAGGCGCAAGCCTATCGCCCTTGATACCCACCCGCCCGCAGGCTGCGCTGCTGCAGGACACTCGGTCCGTTGGCCCGTCTCAGCTGCCGCCGGCGACCGGCACCAGCGGCCCCGCCGCGGGCCACACGCCGCGATCGAGCATCCTGGCGCCGTCGAACACCAGCCAGCTCTGCGCGCCGTAGTGCGGCAGCGGTCGCTGCAGCGCGGCGAGCGCGTCGGCATCGGCCGCCGAGACGACGGCCACGGCGGCGCCGCTGTCACGGGCGATCGTCCACACCTGCGCGCTGCCGCGACCGGCGAGCTCGGCGGGCCGCGGCGGCAGGCCGGCGCGAACGAGCGCCGCATCGACGTCCGCGTGCAGGCCCATCAGCAGCACGGGTTCCGGTCCCTGCGCGAGCGCGCCGGCGGCGACCTCCGCCGGCGGCGTCTCGCACAGGCGCGCGCCGAGCGCTGCCGCGGCGGCGCGGACGTCGGGCGCGGCGGAGGCCTGCACCAGCCGCGGCGCGCGCGCGACGATCCACTGCCGCAGGATCGGCGGCAGCTGCTGCCGGTCGAGGCGGCGCCAGACGCGCAGGTCGGGGTCGAGGCGAACGCCGTCGGGCCGCGCCTCGACGTCGATCGTCGCCACGTCGCGCTCGCGGCTCACTTCCACCCATCGCGTCTCGGTGCGATCCGGGAACGCGATGGCGACCGGCAGGCGCAGCGCGTAGGCGGGAGCCGATTGCTCGATCGCGATCGTCAGGCGCATCGCCTCGCGGCCCGCGGCCGGACCCGCGCTCGGGCCCGACGCGGAAGCCCGGGCGCTCACTGGTGCACCCTTGGCGCTGCGCGCCGTCCCTCCGAGAGGGAGCAGTTCGCGCTCGGGGCGGCCCTTCGCGCTCACGCCGGCGATGCGCACCGCGGGCCCGCCGGCGCGCTCGACCCACTGCGCGAAGAACGCCTGCAGCGACCGGCCCGAAGCCTGCTCGAAGGCCGCCCGCAGGTCGCTCCATCCGGCGGCGCGGAACCGGTTCGGCCTCCCAGAACGCGCGGATGCCGCGCCGGAACGCGTCGTCGCCGATCTCGTCCTTCAGCATCACGAACACCATCGCCGCCTTGCCGTAGCCGACCGCGGCGGCGGCGCCGTGCGTGCGCGAGCGAAACGACGCGAGCGACTGCTGCGCGCCGTCGGGCACCGCGGCGAAGTCGCGCAGCCAGGCGAGGCGCGCGTCGCGGGCGGCCGCGGCCGACTCGCGCTCCTTGTACGCGTAGTCGGCCATGAACGTCGTCAGGCCCTCGGACCAGTTGCCCCGCGCGTAGTCGACGAGGACGCCGTTGCCCCACCAGCTGTGCAGCACCTCGTGGCCGAGGGAGGTCGCGCGGATGAACGGCAGCTTCACCACGTCGACGCCGAGGTAGGTGAGCGTGGGCATGCCGAAGCCCGTCGGCAACGGGCCCGCGACGATCGAGAACTCGGTGAACGGATACGCGCCGATCTCCTCGGAGTAGCGCTCGAGGTAGCGGCGCGTGTCGTCGAGATAGCCGTCGGCGAGGCCCGGCGTCGCGTCGAGGTCGCGCGGGAAGTACGTGCGCAGCCGCACCGGCGCGGCGCCGGCGCGCGGCAGCGTCCTCTCGCGCACGACCCACGGCCCCGCCATCAGCTCGATGCCGTCGCTGGCCTGCGCGAACTCGAAGCGCGCGCGGTAGCGGCCCGACGCCGTGGCGGGCACGTCCTCGGCCACGAGCCGCCCGGCGACCAGCGCCCGCTGCGCGCCCGGGACCGACAGCGAGACGCGATAGCCGAACCGCTCGGCCGGCTCCGGATACCAGCCGCTGCCCGCGGGCAGGAAGCTGCCCTCGTCCGCCGCCATCGGCGGCAGCCGGCGCAGCACGTCGCGGTGGTCGAGGCTGCGGTCGAGCGGAGGGAGCGTGCCGGCGTATTCGAGCCTCAGCGGGAGCGAACCCGAGGGCAGTTGCACCTCCCAGCCGCGCATCGCGCCGAGCCTGCCCGCGGCGGAGACGGCGAGCGCCTTCCCGTTCACCGATGCCGCGCTCACCTGCAGCGACTCGTGCAGCTGGAAGCGGAACAGCCTCGACTCGGGCACGACGACTGCGACCGCGTGCAGTCGCCGCGTCCCCGGATCGAGCTCGACGTCGAGGTCGAGCGAGGGCGTCGCGGCGGGCGCGGCCGCCTGCGCGAGGCCCGCGCCGAGCGCGACGGCAATCGCCGCCAGGAAACGCGCAATCGTCAAGGCTTCGGCGGGAACTTGACGACGAAGTCCAGCGTCTCCGTCCCGCGCTGCACGCGCATCGGCAGCCACGTGCCCGCGGGCTGCTGCCGGATCATCGCGATCACCTGCGACGTCTTCTTCGCGTCGACACCCGCGACCTGCAGCAGCCGGTCGCCCTTCCGGAGACCCGTCCTGTCGGCGAGGCCGTCGGGCGTCACGTCGACCAGCCGCACGCCGCCGTCGGCCTCCTCGACGCGGATGCCGAGCCGCGGCGGCTCGGGCTTGACCGCGGCGGCGAGCGGCAATGCGAACACCGCGTCGGCGAAGCCCGGGCGCAGCTCCTTGCAGTCGTCGTCGACCGACACCGGCAGCAGCGTGCCGACGTTCTTCACGTCCAGCGCGCGCAGCTGGTGCGGCACGCCGTAGCCGTCCCGGACGTGGCCGCTGCCCATGATGCCCACGACCAGCGGCCGGCCCGGACCCGGGCCGTTCGCGACGCTCCTCGCCAGCGCCTCCGCCATCGCCCGGTCCCACGCCGTCTGCGCCTCGACGAAGCGCAGGAACGCGGGGTCGGTGACCGGCGTCTTCGCCGGGTCCTTGTTGCCGCCGACGGCGTCGTGCGCGCGGTAGATCTCGTACAGGTGGTCGCGGTAGGCCTTCGACGCCGGCGCGGGGCGGCCGATGCCCTCGCGCTCGCTCTCGGGCACCGCGTCCCAGCCGTTGGCGGTGATCGCCTTGTTGAGCTTCGAGTCGAAGTTGAGCGCGACCATCGGGATGCGGTTGATCCGCGCGAACTCGAACAGCGGCAGGTAGAGCTCCGCCGGATAGTCCCAGACGCGGGCCCAGTCCGACTGCTCCAGGAACTCCTTCACCGTCAGGCTGCCCGCCACCCAGCGGTCGAGCGCCGGCTGCACGCGCCGCGGGAACATCTCGAAGCCGATGATCATGTTCGGGCGCTGCGCCAGCAGCCCGGCCAATACCTGCAGCTGCCAGCGATGGTGGTCCGCCTCGTTGTGGAACTCGCCCAGCAGCACGACGTCCTTCTTCGCCATCTCGTTGATGACGGCGGTGGCGCTGACGCTCTGCGGCGCCTTGCCGTCGAGCGTGGCCCAGGTCGCCGGCGCGAGGCACGCCTTCGCGGCGGGCGCCGACCCGGCGTGGTCGCGCGCGGCGTTGACGGCGCCGATGCCGATGCCGAACGTCGCGGCGACAGCCGCCGCGACGATCCAGCGCGCCTTCGGCATGCCCATCATGGCTCTGCTTCCCCTTCCCCGGTCAAGGCGACCAGCGCATTCCACAACCGGCGCCGCTCCTCCGGCGTGCCCTCGGTGCCCCGGAGCACGTGCGTCGTGTGCGGCTCGCGGTCGAGCCAGAACCAGCCGCTCGCCTCCGCCGCCTGCGGCGAGGCGGCAAGCCAGGTGATCGTGTCGGCGCCCTCGTCGGCGCTGCGCAGCAGCGGCCGGGTCAGCGCGTGGAACCCGGGCAGCGACGTCGCCACGCCCGGCGTGTCGGCCCAGCCCGGATGCATCGCGTGCACGACGACGCCCCGGCCGCGCAACCGATCCGCCCACAGCTCGGTCAGGATCACCAGCGCGCGCTTGGTGCGCGCATAGGCGTCGCTGCCGTTCCACGGCTTCTTCTCGTACTGCAGGTCGTCGAGCTTGATGCCGGTCGTGTACATGCCGCCCGACGAGACGTTGACGATCCGTGCCGGCGCCGAGGGCTGCGCCGACGCCGACGAGGCGCGGCAGCAGCCGCTGCGTCAGCAGGAACGGGGCGAGCAGGTTCGTCGCCAGCGTGGTCTCGAGGCCTTCCGCGGTCATCGTGCGCTCGTTTTGCAGGACTCCTGCGTTGTTGACCAGGATGTGGATCCGCGGTTCCGTCGCGAGCAGCGAATCCGCGAGCCCGCGCACGTCGGCGAGCAGCGACAGGTCGGCGAGCGCGATGGCGACGTCGTCGTTGCCGGTCGCGGCGACGATGTCCCGGCGCGCGGCCTCGGCCTTCGCCGCGTCGCGGCCGACGAGCACGACCCGCGCGCCGAGGGCGGCCAGCTGCCGCGCGGCCGCGCGACCCAGTCCCGAGGTCGCGCCGGTGACGACGGCCGTGCGTCCCCGGAGCGAGACGGACAGCGGCTTCCACGCGCGCTTCTTCCGGCGGTAGCCCAGGTGCGTGAAGCCGACGAGGCCGGGCAGGATCAGGCGGTCGGCGAGGTCCGTCCACGCGCTGCGCGCCGGCGGCGTCGCGTCCGCGGTCAGCGCGGCCTTGAGTCCGGCGACGGCGTCCCGGCCGACCTTGCCGAGCGTGCCCTTCATCCACGGCTCGATGCGCGCGAGCGCGCCCAGCAGCGAGATCTCGGCCGTGTAGGTGATCCGCGTGCCGGTCCGATTGCCGACGGGCACGGGCTCGAAGCGGATGTCGTCGATCGCGTGCACCGATGCGCTCCTGCCTTCGAGGACGACGCGGCGCGGCGGATCGAACACCTGGATCACGTAGTCCATCGGGATCCGGCGCGGCCCGAACCGGACGTCGACGACGTAGGTGGTGCCGACGCCGACGGGACCGGCGCTGGTCCTGCGCGAGGCCGCGACCCCCGGGTCCCATTGCTCGATGTTGGCGAAGTCCGCCGTCCAGGCGAAGGCCTCGTCGGGCGGGCGGTCGACGTCGATGGTTTCGTGCAGCCGTATCATGTGACCTTGCGCCGGATTCCGGCTGTGATTTCCAAACTGCGTCCGCCCCATGCCGAATTCAACGACCGATCCCCGCCCGCTGATGCTCGTCTTCGGCGCCAGCGGCTACATCGGCAGCAACCTCGTGCCCGCGCTGCTGGCGGCGGGCGCGCGCGTCCGGGCCGCGGCTCGCAATCGTAACGTACTCGAGGCCCGCGAGTGGCCCGGCGCCGAACTGGTCGCGGCGGATGCGCTCGCGCCCGATTCGCTGCCGGCGGCGCTGGAAGGGGTCGACACCGCCTATTACCTCGTCCACTCGATGGCCTCGGGCAAGCGCTTCGGCCAGCTCGACCTCGTCGCCGCCGGCAACTTCGCCGACGCGGCCGCGCGCGCCGGGGTGCGGCGGATCGTCTATCTCGGCGGGCTGGTGCCGCCCGGCGCGCGGTCGGAGCACCTGCTCTCGCGCAAGGAGACCGGCGATCGCCTGCGCGCGGGCACCGTGCCGGTCACCGAAATCCGCGCCGGCGTGATCGTCGGCGCGGGCTCCGCCGCCTACGAAGTGATCCGCGACCTCGTCTATCACCTGCCGGTGATGGTGACGCCGAGGTGGGTGCGGTCGAAGTCCTCGCCGATCGCGCTGTCGAACCTGCTCGAGTACCTGCTGCGGGTGCCGGCGCTGCCCGAGACGGCCGGGAGGACCTACGACGTGGCCGGTCCCGATTACCTGTCGTACGCGCAGCTGATGCGGCAGTTCGGCGCGGTCGTCGGCAGGACGCCGCGGATCATCGCGGTGCCGGTGCTCACGCCGACGCTGTCGTCGTACTGGCTCGGTCTCATCACCGCGGTGCCGGCCAGCATCGCGAAGGCGCTGATCCAGGGCCTGAAGCACGACATTCCCGCCGACGATGCGGAGATGCGCCGGCTGGTGCCGCAGCGCCTGCTGTCGTTCCGGGAATCGGTGATCGCCGCGCTCGACGCCGAGCGGAGCAACGCGGTCGCCGCCCGGTGGACCGAGGGCGTGCTCATGTTCCGCGGGTATCGCGAGGACTACGCGTACTACGCGAAGCGCGCGTCGGGCAGCGCGGAGACGGCGGCGTCGCCGGCGGCCGTGTGGAAGGTCGCGACGAGCCTCGGCGGCGACACGCGCTACTTCTACATGGACTGGATCTGGACGATCCGCGAGACGCTCGATTTTCTCGCCGGCGGGCCCGGCTTCACGCGCGGCCGGCGCGACCCGTACGAGCTTCGCCTCGGCGACACCAGCGACTACTGGACCGTCGTGGGCCTCGAGCCCGGGCGGCGGCTGACGCTGGATTTCGGCCTGAAGGCGCCGGGCGCGGGCATCCTGGAGATCGAGGTCGAGCCGACCGCAGCCGGGCGCACCCGGATCACGATCACCGCGTACTTCCACCCGCAGGGATTCTGGGGCCTGCTCTACTGGCTGGTGCTGATGCCCTTCCACCTGTTCATCTTCAAGGGCATGACACGCGAGATCGCGCGCCGCGCCGAGGCGCTGGACGCGAAGGCCCGCAGTCCCGGTTGAGCGGGAGCGAAACCGGGGAGCGCGGCGGCCGCGCGTCTACGTCGCGCCGCGCTGCAGCTCGCGGATCGCCGCGGCGACGTCCTGCGACAGCCTGCCGACGGCGCGGCTGTGCGCCGCCGCCAGCGCCTCGTAGCCGGCGCCGTCGACGGCTTCGCGCGCGGACGTGCGCCCGGTCTGCGTCTTCCCGTCCTTCGCCCGGCGGATCGTCCACACGGCGTCGAGCACGGCGGCCGTGCCCGGCAGCGACTCGAACGTCCGGACCTCGACGGCGACGCGGTAGTCGGGGTCGCTCGCGAGCGCCTGCGGGAAGATGATCACGCGCGGCGTGCCGAGCAGGACGACGAGATTCTCGGCGATCGCCCGCGACAGCGAGTCCTGCAGCGGCGCGGCCCAGCGGTTGAAGTCGTCGAGCTTGAGCTCGTTGGGGCCGGCGCTGACGACGAACTCGGGGCGGTCGACGACCGAGGGCACCGTCACCGGGCCGACCGCCACCAGCAGCGTGGACGTCGGCGGCGGCGCCGGCGCCGCGGCGGTCGCCGTGAGCGTGTAGAAGCGCGCCGGCGGCGAGGTGCCGCAGCCGGACAGCAGCGTGAGGACGGCAGCGAGCGCGGCGTACAGCAGCGCGACGACGGCGGGACGGCGCATCATTTTCCTCCGCTCTTCGAGTCGGACTTGCCGCGGATCGGCGATTCGGGGTGGCGTTCGAGGTAGTCGAGCAGCACGCGCAGGCTGCGCGCCGCGCGGGTGAACTCGGTCAGCGCGTCGCGCAGCTCCTGCTGCGCCGGCGCGTTCGGCCCGAGCATCGTCGCATTGGCGTTGTCGAGCGTGCGCTCGACGTTGCCGAGCACGCGCTGCAGCGCCTCGAGGTCGGTCTTGAGCGTCGGGACCAGCTGCTCGTCGACGTTGGTGATCATCTTCGTCGCCGCCGCCAGCGTCACGTCGAGGCTCTCCAGGTCCTTGTTCAGCGTCGTGCCGATGGCCTCGAGCGGCATCCGGTCGATCTTGTCGGCGATGCTCGCCAGCTTCATCGTCAGGTCGACGAGGCGTGCCCGGAACGACCGGGAGCTCGGGCGTTGCCGCCTTCCAGTCGATCTTCGCCTTCGCCGCCCGCGGGAAGTAGTCGAAGGCCACGTACAGCTGGCCGGTCAGCAGGCTGCCGCTGCGCAGCTGGGCGCGCAGGCCGCGCTCCTCGAACTGCTTGCGCACGAACGCGCGCCGCAGCGCCGTGTCCTTTTCGAGCTCCTCGTCGGTGGCGAGCTGCGGGGGACGCTCGAAATACTGGATCAGGCGTTCGGGGAAGAACGTGATCGTGACCCGCGGGCGCACGCGCCCGTGCCGCTCGTCGAGGATCGAGCGCGACGGCGGTCACCTCGCCGGCCGGCAGGCCGAGGAAGGTCACCGGCGCGCCGACGGTCAGCCCGCGCATCGACTCGTCGAAGTGCAGCACGAAGCTGCGCGCCGTCGGATCGGGCGCCTTCAGCGCGGTCGCCCGGTCGGCGTAGAGCGTGTACAGCGCGTTCTCCGGCGCCGCCGGCGCCCTTCGCCATCGCCGGCGGCGTGTCGAACGCGAGGCCGCCGACCAGCAGCGCGACCAGCGACTCGGTGTGCACCTCCAATCCGTTGGCGCCGACGGCGACGTCGACGCCGCTCGCCTTCCAGAAGCGCGTGCCCGCGGTCACGAAGCGGTCGTAGGGCGCGCTGACGAACACGTTGATCTCGACCGACGCGCCGTCCCTGGCGAGGCCGTAGGAGATCACCTGGCCGACCGGCAGGCGCCGGTAATAGATCGGCGAGCCCGCCGAGAGCGACCCCAGGTCGTCGGACTTGAGCACGAATCTCCGTCCCGGCTGGCCGGGGATGAACGGCGCCTTGTCGAGGCCGGTGAACTCGCGCGTCTCCTCCGTCGACTTGCCGGCCTCGAAGCCGATGTAGTTGCCGGACAGGAGCGTGTTCAGTCCGGACACGCCGGAGAGGCTGACGGTCGGGCGGACGATCCAGAACTTCGCGTCCTCGACCATCAGGCCCGCCGCGCGCTTGGTGATCTTGGCGTTGACCTCGACCTTGGCGAAGTCCTCGGTCAGGTGCACGGAGGTCACCTGGCCGATGTTCACGTCCTTGTACTTGATCAGCGTCTTGCCGGCCTCGATGCCCTCGGCGGCGCTGAAGACGATGGTGATCGTCGGGCCTTCGCTGCGCGCGCGCTGGACCGCGATGCCGATCGCGACCAGCGCGGCGAGGATCGGGATGATCCAGACGATCGACAGCCGGTGCCGCCGCTGCATCTGGATCATTGCCTGCGGCACTTCGCCGCGGTCGGAAGGGTCAGCCATGCGGTCTCCGGCGGAGGTGTTCGGGGTTCCAGATCAGGCGCGGGTCGAACGTGTGCGCGGCGAGCATCGTCAGCACGACGACGGCCATGAAGAAGACGACGCCCGAGCCGGGCGCCACCGACATCAGCGGATCGAGCTGGACCAGCGCGACGACGTAGGCGTCGACGAAGACGTCGAGCATCGACCAGCGCCCGATGAACTCCACGAGGCGGTAGAGGCGCGCACGGTCGGCGTTGTTCTTCGCCGAGCGCTGCTGCACGGTGATCAGCAGGTAGGCGAGGGCGGCGAGCTTGCCCAGCGGGATCATCACGCTCGCGACGAGCACGATCAGCGCCAGCGGCCACGAACCCGAAACGTAGAGGTAGTGGACGCCGCTGATGATGGTGTCGGGCTCCGACGAGCCGAGCGTCGTCGACACCAGCACCGGCAGCGCCATGGCCGGGACGAAGAGGATCGCCGCGGCGATCACCAGCGCCCAGGTCGTCTCGATCGAGTGGTGGTGGCGGGAGACCAGCGCCGAGCCGCAGCGCGGGCAGCGCCCGATCGTGCCGCGCGGCGCCGGGCGCGACAGCAGGCCGCAGGTCGTGCAGGGCGCGAGGTTGGGCCGGGCGCTGCCGGTCAGCGCGACGCCTGCATGATTCCCCTGAACGGCGCTGCGCGCCGCTCCCCCAGGGGGCGGAGTTCGCCCTCGGGGCGGCCCGTCGCGCTCACTGCGGCACCGCCCTGGCGCGGCGCCTGGCGCGGCGGGGCTGCGCGGGATCGGGGCCGGCAGCGTGCCGTCGGCCCAGACGACGCGCGTCCAGATCACGTGCGCGTCGAACGTCGAGCCGACGGCCGCGAGCAGCCCGACCAGCACGCCGATCGCGTACATGCCCGGGCCGGGGACCACCGTCGCCAGCTGCGCGATCTTGATCAGCGCGACGAGGATGCCGAGCAGCATCACCTCGGTCATCGACCAGGGCTGCATCCACGCGGCGACGCGGAACATCTGGCCGACCCAGCGCGGGGCCGGCGGATCCAGCGCCGCGGTCAGCACGATCAGCATGAAGGCGATGAACGCGCCGGGCGCGATCACCGCGCAGAACGCGACGGCGATCGCGGTGATCTCGCTGCCCTGGTCCCACATCTCGATGGCGCCGCCCAGGATCGTCGTCGTCGACTCGCGCCCGACGGCCGACAGGCCCATCAGCGGCGTGAGGTTGGCGATCAGGTACACGATGGCGGCCGCCACGGTGAGCGAGAGCGGGAGCTCGATCGGGTCGACCGGGTTGCGCGCGACGATCACGTTGCAGCGGGGGCAATGCGCCCGCCCGCCCGGCGGCAGCGGCGGGATCGATTGCTGCAGGTCGCAGTCCGGACACGCGATCGTGTCCAGCGCCGGAGGGTGCGTCAAGGTCGGACCCGGTGGGTGGCTTTGGCAGCCCCCGAGTCTAAGTCAAAACCGCGGGATTGGGGGTCGGAGCTGGATCTCCGGGGGTCGGAGCCGGAATTGCGATCAGACATTCCGGCTCTGACCCCAAGTAGTTCTGACCCCAATTCGCGGCGCCGCCGCTACATCGATGCGACGAGCAGCAGCAGCACCCAGGCGATCAGGCCGGCGCCGATGACGACCTGCGCGATCGACGCGGCGGTCACGTCCTCGCGCGTGCGGCACAGGGCCTCGATGCCGTGGTATACGATGCCGCAGGAGAGCGCGAGCCCGGCCAGCGCGACCGCGACGACGAAGCGCAGGTCGGGCACGGCGAGGCCGAGCGACGACAGCCACATCGGCACCGGCGCGATCGCCGCGAGCAGCCAGGCGTCGTGGCCGTCGATGGCGAGGCCGCGCGTCGTCGCGACCGCCCGGATCAGCCAGCCCATGAACAGCAGCGTGCCCATCTCGGCGAGAAAGAAGACGGCGGCGACCGTGCCCCACGGATGGGCGCCGACGTCGTGCGGAAACATCGCCGGGTGCTGCGTGCCGGCGAAGTACAGCATCACCGGCGGCAGCAGCGACAGCGGCAGGACGAGCAGCGCGAACACCCGCAGCAGCGACGGGCGCCGCCGGATCAGCTCCGGCCAGCCGTGGTCGGCGGAGAACGACAGCTTCGAAGCGGACAGCAGCGTCATGGCGCACCTCCTCGCAACAGACCGGATCGGATCGCCCGGTGCCGAATAGTATCACAATGTGATGTAATGTCCAGCGCAGGACTTCCCGCATGCCCAAGCCACGAACTTCCCCTTCGGCAGCCCCGGCCCCGACCGTTCCGCTCGTCAAGGCCGACTACGAGCGCCTGTCGCACTTTCGCCACCGGCTCCGCCAGTTCCTGCGCGTCAGCGAGGAGCTGTGCCGCCGCAACGGCCTGACGCCGCTGCAGTACCAGCTGCTGCTGCACGTGAGGGGCTTTCCCGGACGCGAGTGGGCGAGCGTCGGCGAGCTGGCCGAGCGGCTGCAGGCGCGGCATCACGGCGTCGTCGCGCTGGTCGACCGCTGCGAGCGGCGGGAGCTGCTGGAGCGGCGCACCGGCCGCAGCGACCAGCGCGTCGTCGAGATCCACCTGCTGCCGAAGGGCGCGCGGCTGTTGGCCAAGGTCGCCGCGCTGCACCAGGGCGAAGTGCACCGGCTGCTGGACGAGTTCGCCGTGCTCAGGTGGCACGCGTGCTCGGACGCGGCGCGCTCGCGACCGGTCCGGCGAGCCGGAATCACGCCGCCGCCGTGGCAATGCGCGGCACCATCGTCCAATCTTATCGGGAGCCCACGATGTTCGAACCGATCACGATTCCCTATGGCGCGAAGATGCTGTTCAACACCGTCAAGCTGAAGCCCGGCGTCAGCTTCGACGACGTCGAGGTGGCCGTCGGCGAGATGTGCAACGTCGTCAAGGAGACCTACGGCGGCGACAAGGGCGGGTTCATCGCCGGCCAGGTGTTCCGGTTCTCGGGCTTCGTCTCCGACGAGGGCTCGCTCAATGCCAGCCACACCGCCGACGAGCACTACGTGATCGTGACCTACTGGCGCTCGTTCGAGGAGCACGAGCGCTCGCACGCCGACAAGGTGTTCCAGACGCGCTTCGACGCGATGCTGGAGATGTGCTCCGAGACCAAGGAGCTCGGCTACGACATGCTCTGGCAGGGCGCGCCCGAGCACCTGTAGCGCGCCGGCGCCGGGCCGGTCAGCTGCCGGGAACCACGGCGACGTCGACCAGCGTCGGCTTCAGCACCCGCACGAGCTCGGCGGGCGCCATGCCGACCAGGTACCCGCGCCGGCCGCCGTTGACGTAGACGCGGGGCAGCGCGGCGATCGTGCGCTCCATGTAGACGGGCATCGGGTGCCGCGTGCCGAACGGGCTCGTCCCGCCGACCTGGTAGCCCGAGTGGCGGTCGGCGACCGCCGGCTCGCAGGGCGCGATCGTCTTCACCTTCAGGAGCCGCGCGAGGTTCTTCGTCGACACCTCGCGGTCGCCGTGCATCAGGACGATCAGCGGATGCCGCGCGTCGTCCTCCATCACCAGCGTCTTGATGACCGCGTGCTCGTCGACGCCGAGCTCGCGCGCCGAGACCTCGGTGCCGCCGCGCGGCTCGTACGCGTACGGGTGATGGGTGAAGTCGACGCCGTGCTCGCGCAGCACGCGGACCGCGGCGGTGACCGGGAGCCTGTCCTTGGTCATCGGGCGGATGGATGGGCCGCCGGCAGCCCCGGCATCGAAAACCCCAGCGCCTCCAGGCTGTCGATCAGCTCGCCGGCCTGCGCCGGCGAGAGCTCGGTCAGCGGCGGGCGCAGCCGCATCCAGTCGGGGTCGCGGCCCCAGTGCGCGATCGCCGTCTTCAGCGCCGCCACCAGCGGGAACTTCTGGAACGCCGCGCGAACGCCGTCGAGCGCCGCCTGCATCGCATCGGCGCCGCCGTCCTGCCAGCCGCGGTGGAGCGCGGCGATCGCGGCCGGGTTGACGTTGGCGGTGGCGCTGATGCAGCCCCGGCCGCCGTGGCGCATGTTCGCGAGCAGGAAGGTCTCGCTGCCGGTGAACACGTCGAAGCCCTGCGGCCCGAACCGCTCGAGCATCGCCTGCGTGTTGCTCCAGTCGCCCGACGAATCCTTGATGCCGACCACGGTGCCCGGGTAGGCCTTCAGCAGGCGCTCGATCAGCGCGAGGCTGATCGGCACCTGCGACACCGCCGGGATGTGGTACAGGTAGATCGCGAGCCGCGCGTCGCCGACGCCCTCGATGACGGCGGCGAAGCTGCGGAACAGCCCCTCGTCGGACACGCCCTTGTAGTAGAACGGCGGCAGCATCAGCACGCCGGCGCATCCGAGCCGCACCGCCTGCGCCGTCAGCCGTAGGGTGTCGGTGAGCGCGCAGGTCCCGGTGCCCGGCATCAGCCGGCCGGGGTCGACGCCGGCGGCGACGAGCCGCTCGAGGAGGTCCGCGCGCTCGGACACGGCGAGCGAGTTCGCCTCCGAGTTGGTCCCGAACACCGCGAGGCCGACGTCGTTGCCGAGGAGCCACCGGCAGTGGGCGATCCAGCGGTCGACGTCGGGCGCGAGGTCCGGCCGGAACGGGGTGACGACCGGCGCGAGGACGCCGCTGATGCGTTCGGTCATGGGGGCTTCGTCCGCGGGATGCGTGGTCCCCGATTCTACTGCGCGCCGCCGTCCTCCCGCGACCGCCGCGCCGGGTCGGCGGCGGGCCGGCGACCCGCGGCGGGCGCGCAGCTTGACGCCGGTCAATGCGGCGCGCGCCGTCGCCGCGCGTAATGGATTGTGGAGAGGATCGCCGCGGCGTCGTGCGGGCCCCCGCACCGGCGTCCCGCGGCAGGAAGGCCCGATCATGGCACTGCATCCGATGGCGCCCGTGGACGCCGCCTGGTTCCACATGGACGGTCCGGCGAACTTCGCGCTGGTCACCGGCATCCTGCTGACCCGCGAGCCGCTGGATTTCGAGAAGGTGAGGGCGGTCTACCGCGAGCGCCTCGCGCCCTTCGCCCGCTTCCGGCAGCGCGTCGTCGAGGCGGGCTTCCCGCTGGCCGTGCCGCACTGGGAGGACGTGCCGGAGTTCGACGTCGGCCTGCAGATCCACCACATCGCGCTGCCGGAGCCGCGCGACCGCGCGGCGCTCGCCGCGCTGGTCAGCGACCTCGCCGGCACGCCGCTCGATCGCGAGCGCCCGCTGTGGGAGGTCCACGTCGTCGACGACGTCGACGGCGGGTCGGCGCTGGTCATGCGCCTGCACCACTGCATCGGGGACGGCACGGCGGTGATGGCCGTGTGCCAGGAGGTCTTCGATGCGACGCCGGCGGGCGCGTCGCGCTGGACGCCGCCTTCCGACGAGCCGGAGGCCGGGTCCGCGCCCGAAGCGGAGCCGGACGACGAGGCGGCCGCGGGCGAGAGCTGGTTCGCGCCCGCGCTGTCGATCGTCGGCGGCACGGCGAAGGCGGCGCTCGCCGCGCGTCGACGCGACGCTCGACGCGCTGCGCCGGCCGCAGCAGGCGCTCGACCGCGCGCAGCTCGTCCTCGACGGCGCCGGCATGCTGCTCGACGAGCTGCTGAAGCCTTCGGATCCGCGCGTCGCCGCTGAAGGGGGACTTCGGCATGCAGAAGCGCGTCGCGTGGTCGGAGCCCGTCGCCATCGCCGACATCAAGGCGATCGGCACGCCGTCGGGCGCGAAGATCAACGACGTGCTCGTCGCCGGCATGACCGGCGCGCTGCGCGCCTACCTCGCGGGCCGCGGCATCGACGTCGGGCGGACGACGGTGCGGGCGATGGTGCCGGTCGACCTGCGGCCGCCCGGGCGCGGCTTCGAGCTCGGCAACGAGTTCGGCCTCGTCGTCCTCGATCTCGCCGTGCAGAACCGGCTGGCGCTGTCGCGCCTGAAGCAGACGCAGCAGCGGATGGACGCGCTGAAGCGATCGGCCGAGCCCGTCGCGATCATGGCGCTGTTCAACCTGTTCGGGCGCGTGCCGAAGGCGGTCGAGGACGTCGCCGTCGACCTCTTCGGCAGCAAGGCGAGCGTGGTGATGACCAACGTCGCCGGGCCGGGCGAAGCGCTCTACCTCGCGGGCGTGCCGATCGACCGCATGATGTTCTGGGTGCCGCATCCGGGCCGCCAGCTGGGGATGGGCATCAGCATCATGAGCTACCGCGGGTACGCGACGCTGGGCGTGGTCGCCGATGCCCGCCTCGTGCCCGATCCCGAGGCGATCACCGCGGGCTTCCACCGCGAGTTCGAGCGGATGGCGAAGGCGGTCGAGCGCAGCCGCCTGCGCGAGAGCGCGGCGCCTGCCGCAGCGAAGCCGGCGACGCACGCGCGCAGGAGGCGGCGACGCACAGGCGCAGGAAGGCGGCCGCTCCCCGCGGCCGGCGCCCGGCGACGGCGGCGCTAGCCGCCGGCTCAGGTCGCGGCGGCTCCGGTCGCCAGCGCGTAGCAGCGCGCGAGGTGCGTGTGCACGAGCTCGACCATGCCGGCATCGATGCGGCCCTGCGCGCGCAGCAGGTCGAGGTGCGCCATGATCGCCTCGCGGCCCGAGCGGCGCCCGGTACGGACGGGCCTGCGCCAGCGCCTGGAAGATGTCGGCGACGCTGATCAGGCGCGCCTCCTGCGGGATGTCGGCGGCCGGGCTGCGCGACGGATAGCCGGTGCCGAGCAGGTTCTCGTGGTGCATCGCTGCCCACGCGGGGATCGCGTCGCGCGGAAAGACCTTGCGCAGGATGTGCCCGGTGTCGTAGCTGTGGCGGGTGACGATCGCCCGCTCCTCGCGCGTCAGCGGCCCCGGCTTGTCGATGATCTCCTCGGGGACGCGCAGCTTGCCGATGTCGTGCAGCAGCGCGGCGATCTCGAGCTGGTCGAGCGCCTCGCCGGCGATGCCCGAGGCTTCGCCGAGGTGGCGCGCGATCCTCGCGATGCGCGTCGAGTGCTCCAGCGTGTAGCTGCTCTTGGCGTCGACGGTGCGCGCGAAGAGCTGCGCGACGGCGAGCGCGTCCGCGTCGACAGCCGCACCGGAGGCGTCCCCCGCAGCTGGTCCTCGAGCTCGTCGTCGACGTAGCCGGGGTCGAGGCCCAGCCAGAACGCCTCGGTGGCGGCAACGCGCCGGAACGCGGCGACGAGGTCCGGCGCGAACAGCACGCCCGACAGCGCGGCGATGCGCTCGACGATGGCGTCGTGCTCCCACAGGATGTCGCTCTTCAGCCCGTCCTCGTGGACGTAGGGTGCCAGCAGCACGTCGGTGCGGTCGGCCAGGCAGACGAGGTTCGCCGCCAGGCGATCGCGCTCGGCGAGGCCCTCGCGCGGCAGCTCCTCCCAGCGCGTGTGATGCCAGCGGACGATCGGCGCGAAGCGCGCGAGCGGCGGGCAGGCGAGCAGGAACTGCTCGCCGCGCAGGCAGTGCGCCTGCGCGCCGTCCCACTCGAGCGTCGCGGTGAGCTCACGGTGCTCCAGCTGCCGCGACACGCCGCAGTCGTGCAGCACGCCCGCGTAGACGAGGTCGCCGATCCGGTGGTCCTCCCACGCGAGCGCCCGGGCAATGCCGGCGGCCATCAGCGCGACGCGCTTGCCGTGGTGCACCTCGTCGACGCCGACGAAGTCGAGCGCGTCGGAGAGCGCGAGGACCGTGCGTTGAAGGTCGATCTCCATGACGCGATTATCGGTCGCGCCCGCGGCTCGGACCAGCGGCCGCTGGCAAGTTAGTTGGCCGGCGAGGCGCCGTCGCCGCTCCTGCTGCCGGACGTTCGGCGATGCTGTCCGATGGCTCGATCGCTCGATCGCCGGGCCGGGGTCGATCGTCGCCTCCTATGCGGGCTCCTTCACCGACGGCAGGCCGGCGAGCGCCATCGCGAGCTCGGCCTCGTCGTACTCGAGGTCCTGCAGCTTGCCGCCGAAGTAGTCCATGTAGGCCTGCATGTCGAAGTGGCCGTGGCCGCAGAGGTTGAACAGGATCGCCTTCGACGTCCCTTCCTCCCGGCAGCGGACCGCCGCGTCGATCGCGCCCTTCACCGCGTGGTTCGCCTCGGGCGCCGGCAGGATGCCCTCGGCGCGCGCGAACAGCACGCCCGCGTCGAAGCACTTCGTCTGGTGGTGCGCCTCGGCGGTGATCAGCCCCAGCTGCTTCAGGTGCGACACCATCGGCGCCATGCCGTGGTAGCGCAGGCCCCCCGCGTGGAAGCCCGGCGGCGTGAACGTCGAGCCCAGCGTGTGCATCTTGGTGAGCGGCGTGAGATGCGCGGTGTCGCCGAAGTCGTACGCGTACTGGCCGCGCGTCAGCGACGGGCAGGCGGCCGGCTCGACGGCGATGACCTCGATCCTGCGGCCGCCGCGCAGCTGCGCACCGATGAACGGGAACGCGATGCCCGCGAAGTTCGAGCCGCCGCCGGTGCAGCCGACGATGATGTCGGGATAGTCGTCGGCCATCTCGAGCTGCAGCATCGCCTCCTGGCCGATGATCGTCTGGTGCAGCAGCACGTGGTTCAGCACGCTGCCGAGCGCGTAGTTGGTGTCGTCGCGCTGCGCGGCGACCTCGACCGCCTCCGAGATCGCGATGCCGAGGCTGCCCGGGTGGTCGGGGCGCTGCGCGAGGATCGCGCGCCCGGCCTGCGTCTCGTTCGACGGCGACGGGATGCAGCGCGCGCCGTAGGTCTCCATCAGCGCGCGGCGGTACGGCTTCTGGCCGTACGAGACGCGGACCATGAAGATCTGGACGTCGATGCCGAACAGCGCGCCGGAGAACGCGAGCGAGCTGCCCCACTGGCCGGCGCCGGTCTCGGTCACCAGGTGCTTGACGCCCGCCTGCTGGTTGTAGAACGCCTGCGCGACGGCGGTGTTCGGCTTGTGGCTGCCGGCCGGCGACACGCCCTCGTACTTGTAGTAGATCCGCGCCGGCGTCTGCAGCACCTTCTCCAGCCGGCGGGCGCGGTACAGCGGCGACGGCCGCCACTGGCGGTAGACGTCGCGGACGGGCCCGGGGATGTCGATCTCGCGCTCGGTCGACACCTCCTGCAGGATCAGCTCCATCGGGAACAGCGGCGCGAGGTCGGCGGGACCGACCGGCTGGTGCGTGCCGGGGTGCAGCACCGGCGGCAGCGGCTGCGGCAGATCGGCCGCGAGGTTGTACCAGACCTTCGGCATCCTCGATTCGTCGAGGACGTACTTGACGGTGTCGTTCACGGGAGCTCCCTGGCTGGATGACGGCCGCGGCGCCGGGGCGCGCGGCGGACTCTCAAGTCTACCGCATCGTCCCCGGCCCCCGCCCCCGCGTAATTGGGGTCAGACACCACTTCCTGGCGATAAGTAGGGTCAGACACTACTTCCTGCCGCTCCCCGGCGCCCGCCACTGGCCCGGCGCTGTGGAAGCAGCGGAAGTAGTGTCTGACCCCACTTATTCGCGGTTAGACTGGAGGCGGCACGCGAACCACGGGGGAGGCTGACGTGAATCTGTCGCAGGCATTGCTGCACGCGCTGAAGGACCACGGCGCGAAGGAGATCTTCGGCATCCCGGGGGACTTCGCGCTGCCGTTCTTCCGCTTCATCGAGGAATCGCGGATCCTGCCGCTGTACACGCTGTCGCACGAGCCCGGGGTCGGGTTCGCGGCCGACGCCGCGGCGCGCGCGCACTCGGGGCTCGGGGTGGCGGCGATCACCTACGGCGCCGGCGCGCTCAACATGGTCAACCCGGTGGCGGCGGCGTTCGCGGAGAAGTCGCCGGTCGTCGTGATCTCGGGCGCGCCCGGCGTGGGCGAGTCGAGCCGCGGGCTCCTGCTGCACCACCAGGCGAAGACGCTCGATTCGCAGTACCGCATCTACCGCGAGATCACCTGCGACCAGGCGCGGCTCGACGACGCCGCGCGCGCGCCGGCCGACATCGCGCGGGTGCTGCGCAGCTGCCTCGCGCATTCGCAGCCCGTCTACATCGAACTGCCGCGCGACATGGTCGACGCGCCGTGCGAGCCGGTCGTGCCCGCGCCGCCGCTCGACTTCGACCGCGAGGCGCTCGCCGCCTGCGTCGACGAGATCCTCGAGCGCCTCGCCCGCGCGAAGTCGCCGGTGATGATGATCGGCGTCGAGGTCCGGCGCTTCGGCCTGGAGGACCGGGTCGCGGCGCTCGCGCACAAGCTCGGCCTGCCGGTGGTCACCAGCCTGCTCGGGCGGGGGCTGCTGTCCGACGCCAGCGCGCCGCTGCTCGGCACGTACCTGGGCGTGGCGGGAGCGCCCGAGCTCACGGCGAAGGTCGAGCAGTCCGACGCGCTGCTGCTGCTCGGCGTCATCGTCTCCGACACCAACTTCGGCGTGTCGGCGCAGCAGATCGACATGCGCCAGACCATCCAGGCGCTCGACTGGAAGGTGACGCTCGGCCATCACACGTATCCGCGGTTGCCGCTCGCCGCCCTGGTCGACGAGCTCCTCGCCCGCGACATCGCGCCGCGCGCGGTGCCGCCGTTCACGCCGCCCGCGTATCCGCGCGGCCTCGTCGCCGACGACGCCACGATCGCGCCCAACGACATCGCGACGGCGATCAACGACCTGATGGCGGAGGTCGGGCGCTTCCCGATCGCGGCCGACGTCGGCGACTGCCTGTTCACCGCGCTCGACATCGAGAACACCGCGCTGGTCGCGCCGGCCTACTACGCGTCGATGGGCTTCGGCGTGCCGGGCGGGCTCGGGCTGCAGGCGGCGACCGGCGAGCGGCCGCTGATCCTCGTCGGCGACGGCGCGTTCCAGATGACCGGCTGGGAGCTCGGCAACTGCCGGCGCTTCGGCTGGGACCCGATCGTGGTGATCTTCAACAACGCGAGCTGGGAGATGCTGCGCGCGTTCCAGCCGGAGTCGAAGTTCAACGACCTCGACGACTGGCACTTCGCCTCGATGGCCGCGGGGCTCGGCGGCGACGGCGTGCGCGTGCGCACGCGGCGGGAGCTGCGCGACGCGCTGCGGCACGCCGTGGCCACGCGCGGCCGCTTCCAGCTGATCGAGGCGATGATCCCGCGCGGCGTGCTGTCGTCGACGCTCGCGCGCTTCGTCGGCGGCGTCAAGCGGCTGTCAGCCCGTAAGTAGGGTCAGACACTACTTCCCGCGGAGTGTTCGCGGGGTAGTACCGCGTAAGTAGTGTCTGACCCTACTTATGCGGGGAAAGGTCGAAGGTGTCTGACCCTACTTATTCTGGACGAAGCCCTTGGGCACGCCGGCCTCGGCGGTCATGCCGTAGACCGGCTCGCCGGGGAGCCCCGCCTTCAGCGGCTCGCGCGCGGCGATCAGCTTGTCGATGTCCACGCCCGTCGACACGCCCATCGCCTCGAACATGAACACGAGGTCCTCGGTGACGACGTTGCCCGACGCGCCCGGCGCGTACGGGCAGCCGCCGAGGCCGCCGAGCGAGGCGTCGAACGTGCGCACGCCGACGTCGTAGGCGGCGAGGCAGTTGGCGAGGCCCAGGCCGCGCGTGTTGTGCAGGTGCGCGGCGCCGGTCCGGTCGCCGATCTCGGCGCGCACCTTGTTGAACAGGCGCCGCACCTGCGCCGGGTTCGCGTAGCCGGTGGTGTCGGACAGCCCCGCCTCGTCGGCGCCGGCGGCGATCACCTGCCCGGCGAGCCGGACGACGTCGTCCTCCGCCACGAGGCCCTGCAGCGTGCAGCCGAACGCCGTCGACAGCCCGACCTCGACGCCGACCCCCGGGGCGCGCTCGTTGCGCAGCGCGACGATGGCGCGGACCTCCTCGACCATCTGCTCGGGCGTCTTGCGCACGTTGGCCATCGAGTGCGCGGCGCTGGCGGACACCGGTATCGTCAGCTTGTTCGCGCCGGCGGCGATCGCGGCCTCGGCCCCGCGCAGGTTGGGCACCAGCGCGACGACGGTGAGGCCGGGGAGCGTGCGCGCGTGCGCGACGACCTCGGCCGCGTCGGCCATCTGCGGCAGCAGCTTCGCGCGGCACGAACGAGCAGACCTCGATTTCGCGCAGGCCCGCGGCATACAGCGCGTCGATCCAGCGCGAGCTTGGCGGCCGTCGGCATCGTGCGCTTGACGCTCTGCAGGCCGTCGCGCGGGCCCACTTCGCTGATGAGGACTGCGGTCTCGTCGGACATGGCGGCATTCCCGTGGATCGTGCAGACCGGATTATGGTCCAGAACGATCCGCGTCCGGGCCGCCGGGACGCGCCGGCGTTCGCATGTCGCCCAAAGCCGTGCCGGGGACGTTACCATTGCGGTCGATGAGTCGCGAAACCCTGTCCCTGATGTCCCGGCGCGACATCGTGCGCGCGGCGCTGGTCGTCGCGGCGCTGGTCGCCGGCGCGCTGTGGGTGTCGTTCCAGCTGCTGCAGCCGGCGCCGCCGCGGCGCATCGTGCTCGCCTCCGGCGCCGAGGGCGGCCTGTACCACAAGTACGCGCAGCGCTACCAGGCGCTGCTCGCCCGCGACGGGGTCACGGTGGACGTGCGCACGACCCAGGGCGCCGGCGAGAACCTCGCGCTGCTGCTCGACCCGAAGTCCGGCGTCGACGTCGCGTTCATGCAGGGCGGCGTCGCGACGCCGAAGCAGGCGGAGAGCCTCGTGATGCTGGCGAGCCTCTACTACGAGCCGCTGTGGGTGTTCCACCGCGCCGGCGAGCCCTGGGTGCGGCTCTCCCGGCTGGAGGGCAAGCGCGTCGCGATCGGCCTGCCCGGCAGCGGCACCCGGGCGTTCATCGAGCCGCTGCTCGCCGCGAACGGCATCGACGCGGACAACACGACGCTGCTGCCGCTGGGCGCGGCCGATGCGCTCGCCGCGCTGCGGGCCGGCGAGATCGACGCCGCGGTCATGGTCGGCGGCGCGCGGACCGACGACGATCCTCGCCGCGCTGCGCGACCCGGCGCTCGAGCTCGTCGACTTCCAGCGCGCCGACGCCTACCAGCGCCGCTTCCCGCACATCGCCAAGCTGACGCTGCCGGCGGGGGCGATCGACTTCGGCAAGGACATCCCGCCGCGCGAAATCACGCTGATCGGCACGCGGTCGATGCTGGCCGCGCGCGAGGACCTGCATCCGGTGCTCGTCAACATGCTGGTCGACGCGGCCCGCGACATCCACGACGACCAGGGCTATTTCGAGGCGGCGGGCGAGTTCCCGAACGCGAGCCCGGTCGACCTGCCCGTCTCGGTCCACGCCGACCGCCACCTGCGGTTCGGCTCGCGCCTGCTCTACCACTACCTGCCGTTCTGGGTCGCGGCCTTCGTCGAGCGCATGATCATCGTCGTCATCCCGCTGCTCGTCGTGCTGGTGCCGGTGTTCAACTTCCTGCCGCAGTTCCTGCGCTGGCGCGCGCGCTCGCGCATCTACCGCTGGTACGGCGAGCTCGCGCTGCTCGAGCGCGACGTCGGCCACGCGCCGCGGTGACGCTGCCGATCGAGAAGTGGCTGGCGGACCTCGACCGCATCCGGCGCGCGGTCGAGAGCATCGAGACGCCGAAGGCCTTCGCCAGCGAGGCCTACACGCTGCGCGAGCACGTCGCGCTGGTGCGCCGCTCGGTGCTGGAGCGCGCCGGCGGCGCGAAGGCGGCGCCGGGATGACGCGCCAACACGGAGAACGAACATGAACAGGCAATCCAACGACGGCGACCGCCGCGGCGAGCGCCTCGCCGAAGTGATCGCGCTCGCGGCGGCGGCGGTCGCGCCGCGGGAGCGCGCGGCGGTCGAGGCCTTCATCCGGGGCTACTACGCGCAGGTCGAGCCGGAGGACCTCGCCGAGCGCGAGCCCGCCGACTTGAGCGGCGGCGCGCTGTCGCTGTGGCGGTTCGCGCAGCAGCGCGCGCCCGGGCACGGCGAAGATCCGCGTGTTCAACCCGACCGCGGCCGAGCACGGCTGGCAGCCGGCGCACACGATCGTCGAGATCGCCAACGACGACATGCCGTTCCTCGTCGACTCGGTCACGATGGAGGTGAACCGGCACGGCCTCACGCAGCACCTGATCATCCACCCGATCCTGCACGTGCGCCGCGACGCCGCCGGCGCGCTCGCCGACCTCGCGCCGGAGGGCGCCGCCGGCAGCCGCGCCGAGTCGTTCATCCACGTCGAGGTCGACCGGATCTCCGACCCCGTCCACCGCGAGGCGCTCGCCGCCGACCTCTCCCGCGTGCTCGCCGACGTGCGCGTCGCGGTCGGCGACTGGGCGGCGATGACCGAGCGCGTGCGCGCGATCGTCGCCGAGGTCGAGCGCGCCGCGCCGCCGCTGCCGCTGCCGCCGGACGAGGTGGCCGAGGGCATCGCGTTCCTGCGCTGGCTGGTCGACAACCACTTCACGTTCCTCGGCCATCGCAGCTACGACCTCGCCCGCGTCGACGGGACCGAGGGGCTGCGGATCGTCGCGGGCAGCAGCCTCGGCATCCTGCGCGACCGGCCGGGCAGGGAGCCCGCCGTCGCGTTCTCGCCGATCCCGCCGGAGATGCGCGCCTACGCCCGCCGGCCCGAGCTGCTGGTCGTCACTCAAGGCGACGGCGCGCTCGACCGTCCACCGCCACGGCTACCTCGACTACATCGGCATCAAGCGCTTCGACGCGAAAGGGCGAGGTCTGCGGCGAGCACCGCTTCCTCGGCCTCTTCACGTCCGCCGCCTACAGCGCGAACCCGGCGCAGATTCCGCTGCTGCGGCGCAAGATCGCGAACGTCGTCGCGCGCGCCGGGCTGCCGCCGGGCGGGCACGCGAGCAAGGAGCTCGCGAACGCGCTGGAGACGTATCCGCGCGACGAGCTGTTCCAGATGCAGGAGGAGGAGCTGCTGCCGACGGCGCTCGCGATCCTGCACCTCGGCGACCGCCAGCGCTTCCGCCTCTTCGTCCGGCGCGATCCGTTCGAGCGCTTCCTGTCGTGCCTCATCTACGTGCCGCGCGAGAACTACACGACCGAGCTGCGGCAGAAGTGGCAGGCGATGCTCGCCGAAGCCTGCAACGGCACGAGCTCGGACTTCTACGTGCAGCTGTCCGAGTCGATGCTGGCGCGCGTGCAGATCATCGTGCGCACGACGCCGGGGAAGATCCCGCCGCTGGACGTCGCGGCGCTCGAGGCGCGCCTCGCCGCGGTCTCCCGCCGCTGGACCGACGACCTGCGCGCGGCGCTGGTCGCGGCCGAAGGCGAGGCACGCGGCAGCGAGCTTCACCGCCGCTACGCCGGCGCCTTCCCCGCCGGCTACCGCGAGGACTTCGCGGCCGCGGCGGCGGTGGGCGACGTCGCGCTGATCGAGTCGCTCCGTGCGGGGTCGAAGCTCGCGCTGGCGCTGTACCGGCCGGCGGGGCTCGCGCCGAACGCGCTGCGCTTCAAGCTGCTGCGGGCGGGCGCCCGGTGCCGCTGTCGGAGAGCCTGCCGATGCTCGAGCGGATGGGCTTTCGCGTCATCGACGAGCAGCCCGTACCGGATCGCGCCCGCCGGGATGGACGCGGTCTCGATGCACGACTTCGGCCTGGCCGGAGCCGGCGGCCGACGTCGAGTCGCCGCCCTGCAGCCGCTGTTCGCCGAGGCGTTCGCGGCGGTCGTCGACGGCGAGATCGAGAGCGACGACTTCAACCGGCTGTCGACCGCGGCGCTGCTGCCCGCGCGCGAGGTCGTCGTGCTGCGCGCCTACGCGAAGTACATGAAGCAGGCCGGCTTCTCGCTGTCGCAGTCGTTCATCGAGGCGCACGCTCGCCGCGCATCCGCCATCGCGCGCCGGCTCGTCGAGCCTCTTCAAGGCGCGCTTCGATCCCGGCGCTCGGCACCGAGGCGCTGGCGCGCGCCGCGCAGGCGACGCACGCCGATCGAGGCGGCGCCCGACGAGGTCGAGAACCTGTCCGAGGACCGCGTGCTGCGGCAGTACCTCGCGCTGATCCAGGCGACGACGCGGACCAACTACTGGCGCCGCGACGAGGCTGGGCGCCCGCGCATCGTTCCTGTCGTTCAAGTTCGATCCGGCCAAGGTGCCGGGCCTGCCCGAGCCGAAGCCGATGTTCGAGATCTTCGTCTACTCGCCGCGCTTCGAGGGCGTGCACCTGCGCGGCGGCCGCGTCGCGCGCGGCGGGCTGCGCTGGTCCGACCGGCCCGAGGACTTCCGCACCGAGGTGCTGGGCCTCGTCAAGGCGCAGATGGTGAAGAACGTCGTCATCGTCCCGGTCGGCTCGAAGGGCGGCTTCGTGCTGAAGCGCGCGCCGTCGACGGCGGACCGCGAGGCCTACCTCGCGCGAGGGCGTGGCCTGCTACAAGGATTACCTGCGCGGGCCTGCTCGACCTCACCGACAACCGCGTCGGCGGGAAGATCGTGCCGCCGCCGGAGGTCAAGCGCCACGACGCCGACGACCCGTACCTCGTCGTCGCCGCCGACAAGGGCACGGCGACGTTCTCCGACCACGCCAACGCGGTCAGCGCCGAGTACGGCTTCTGGCTCGGCGACGCGTTCGCCTCCGGCGGCTCGGCCGGCTACGACCACAAGGAGATGGGCATCACCGCGCGCGGCGCGTGGGAGGCGGCGAAGCGCCACTTCCGCGAGCTCGGGCGGGACATCCAGACGACCGACTTCACCGTCGTCGGCATCGGCGACATGTCGGGCGACGTCTTCGGCAACGGCATGCTGCTGTCGCGGCACATCAGGCTCGTCGCCGCGTTCGACCACCGCCACATCTTCCTCGATCCCGACCCCGATCCGGCGACGAGCTTCGCCGAGCGCGAGCGCCTGTTCCGCCTGCCGCGCTCGTCGTGGGCCGACTACGATGCGAGCCTGCATTTCCGCCGGCGGCGGCGTCCATCCGCGCAGCGCCAAGTCGATCCCGATCGCGCCGCAGGTCAAGGCCGCGCTCGGCGATCGACGCCGACGCGATGACGCCGAACGAGCTGATCACCGCGATCCTCAAGGCGCCGGTCGATCTCCTCTACAACGGCGGGATCGGCACCTACGTGAAGGCGGCGGGCGAGTCGCACGCCGACGTCGGCGACCGCGCCAACGACGCGGTGCGCATCAACGGCCGCGAGCTGCGCTGCAAGGTCGTCGTCGAGGGCGGCAACCTCGGCTGCACGCAGCGCGGGCGCATCGAGTTCGCGCGCGCCGGCGGCCGCATCAACACCGACGCGATCGACAACTCGGCCGGCGTCGACACGTCCGACCACGAGGTCAACATCAAGATCCTGCTCGGGCTCGGCGATCGCCGACGGCCGGCTGACGCTGCAGCAGCGCGACGCGCTAGCTCGCCGCGATGACCGACGACGTCGCCGCGCTGGTGCTGCGCGACAACTACTTCCAGACGCAGGTGCTGTCGGTCACCGGCCGGATCGCGCCGAAGCTGCTCGACGCGCAGCAGCGCTTCATCCAGTTCCTCGAGAAGGCGGGGCGGCTCAACCGCGCGATCGAGTTCCTGCCCGACGACGACGAGATCGCCGCGCGGCGGCGCGCGGGCGAGGGGCTGACCGCCCCGAGCGCGCGGTGCTGCTCGCCTACGCCAAGATCTGGCTCTACGACGAGCTGCTGGCGTCGATCCTGCCCGACGACCCGTGGGTCGCGCACGACGCTCGTCCGCTATTTCCCGCGCGCGCTGGGCGAGCGCTACGCCGGCCGACATGGCGCGGCATCCGCTGAAGCGCGAGATCATCGCGACCCACGTCGACCAACAGCATGCTGAACCGCGTCGGCAGCACGTTCGTGCACCGCCTGATGGAGACGACCGGCGCCGCGGCGCACGAGGTCGTCCGCGCGTTCCTGCTGACGCGCGAGACGTTCGGCTTCGTCGCCGCTGTGGCAGGCGATCGAGGCGCTCGACAACCGGGTCGACGACGCCGTGCAGGCGCAGCTGCTGATCGACTCCAGCCGCCTCATCGACCGCGGGACGAGGTGGTTCCTGCGCTCGCGCCGGCTGCAGGACGACATGGCGGCGACGATCGCGCGGTTCGCGCCGCGGCGTCGAGGCGCTGGCCGTCGCGCTGCCGAAGCTGCTCGACGACGCCGATCGCGCGCGCCTCGACGCCGCGGTCGCGCGCGGCGCCGGCGAGGGCGTGCCGCGCGGAGCTCGCCGCGCGCGTCGTCGCGCTCGACACGCTCTACGCGGCGCTCGACATCGTCGAGGAGGCCGGCGACACGCGGCGGCCCGTCGAGACCGTCGCGCGCATCTACTTCGAGTCGCCGACGCTGCTCGGGCTGCCGTGGCTGCGCGAGCGGATCGGCGCGCTGCCCGCCGACGACCACTGGCAGATGCTCGCGCGCGGGCGCGATGCAGGACGACCTGTCGGGCCTGCAGCGGGCGATCACGCGCGACGTGCTCGCCGGCGGCGCCGAGCTGACCGCGCCCAAGCTCGTCGACGCGTGGCGCGACCGCAACCGCCGCGCGATCGAGCGGGTCGGCCGGCTGTTCGCCGAGCTGCGCGACGGCCGGCGAGCCGACGCCGCGATGCTGTCGGTCGCGCTGCGCGAGCTGCGCAACCTCGCCACCTGACCCGGAATGAGGGTCAGCACCATTCCGCGAGAATTCGGGTCAGACACCAATTTCGCGAAGTAGGGTCAGACACTACTTCCGTGGTTCCAGCGCCTTGTCGCTTCCTCGGGGTAATTGGCTCCGACCCCATCGAGAGGATGCCCCTTGGCCGACGCCTCGATTGATCGCCGCAGCATGGTGCTCGCGTGGGCGTTCGCGCGCCTGGACGTGCCGCGTTCGCCGCCGCCAACGCGGTGATCTTCGCCGCGGCGCTGTTCGCGCTGACGGTCGCGCTGGTGGCAAGGGCGCGCCGCCGGGCGTTCCCGTCGGCCCGCATCTGGCGGCGCTGGCCGCGTGGTTCCCGGGCTACACGGTGACCTGGGGCGGGGCGTTCATCGGCGCCGCGTACGCGTGGGTCGTCGGCGCCGCCTGCGGCGCGGCGGTCGCGGCGCTCTGGAACGTCGCGCACCCGCTGGTGCTCGCCGTCATCCGCGTTGCGCGCCAACCTCGCGTCGTATTCGATCGACTGATGCGCGGCCGCCCCGCGACGCCGCCGCAAGCCTCGCGATGACCGCCCTCGCCGACCGCCTCGACGTCGACGTGCCGCTGCTGCGGGCGACGCTGCGCGTCAACACGATCATCTTCTGCCGCCATCTTCGGCCTGCTCGCCGGCGTCGTGCTGTTCGCGCTGGGGCTCGCCGCGGGGCGCGGCGCCCGGGGTCACGCCGGGCTCGTCGTCGCGCTGCTGGGCGTGTTCCTGCCGGGTTACGGGCCGGGCTGGCTGGGCGCGCTCGCGGGGCTCGTTCTGGGGATCGCCGTCGGCGGCGCGCTGGCGGCGGCATCTACCGCATCCACGGCCGCGCCGTGCTCGATAGCGTCGACGAAATGGTCGCGATGGACGACGGCGGCGACGATTTCCCGGTGGCCGTCCTGCGGCTGCACGGCCCGTCGCTCGGCCTCGCCATCGGCGCGATGGGCGCGCTGGGTCTCGTCGTGACGACGAACTGGCTGGTGCTGCGCGGCACCGCCGGCGAGAGCATCCACGCGCGGCTGCTCGCGCAGTTGCTGCCGGGCTACGCGGTCGATCCGGTCGGGAGCCTGATCGGCGCGGCCGAGCTCTTCGTGCTGCTGTTCGTCTTCTGCGTCGCGCTGGCGCGCATCTACAATCGCATCGTGGACATCAGGCACCCGCGCGGACGTTGATCGCGCCGGAGCGCAGCGCCGAGGCGCACCCGTGACGCCGCGATCTCGGCGATCGTCCCCGCGTACAACGCCGCGGCCACGCTGCCGGCTGCCTCGCGCCGCTCGTCGCGATGCGCGCGGCCGGCGAGATCGCCGAGATCGTCGTCGTCGACGACGGCTCGACCGACGCTACGGCGACGATCGCGGCGGATCTCGGCGCGCGCGTCGTGCCGTCGGGCGGGCGCCTCGGGCCGGGCGGCGCGCGCAACGTCGCGGCCGCGGTCGCCGTCGGCGACGTCCTCTGGTTCGTCGACGCCGACGTCGTCGTGCACGCCGATGCGGCGCGCAGGCTCGCCGCCGCCTTCGAGCGCAGCGGCGCCGCCGCGGTGTTCGGCGCGTACGACGACGCGCCGCCGGCCGCGAACTTCTTCTCGCAGTACAAGAACCTCGTCCACCACCACTATCACCGCGAGGCCGAAGGCCCGGCCGCGACGTTCTGGGCCGGCTGCGGCGCGATCCGCAAGGCGGACTTCCTCGCCGCCGGCGGTTTCGACGCCGCGCGCTATCCGCATCCGTCGATCGAGGACATCGACTCGGCATGCGCCTCGTCGAGAGCGGCCGCGCGATCTGGCTCGCCCCCGACGTGCAGGCGACGCACCTCAAGGTCTGGCGCCTCCCGAACCTGCTGCACACCGAGATTTCCGCCGCGCGCTGCCGTGGTCGCGGCTGCTGCACGCGCGGTCGGGCCGCGGCGCCACGCTGAACGTGCGGGCGGCGGAACGGCTGCGCGCGCTGCTCGCGATCGTGCTCTTCGCGAGCATCCCGCTCGCCGCTCCCGGCATCGCGCCGGCGTGGGCGCCGCTCGCGCTGCTCGCGGCCGCGCTCGCCGCGAACGTCGACCTGTTCGCGTTGTTTCGCCGGCGCCGTGGCACGCTCTTCGCCCTCGCCGGCCTCCTGTTCCACCAGGTCTACTACGTCTATTCGGCGGCGGCGTACGCCTGGGCCTGGCTCGCGCGCGGCGACGACCAGTCGCCGACCAGCAGCGCGAGGTAGAACACGAGCGCGGGAACCATGTGCAGCGGCAGCCGGTTGACGAGGCTCTCGTCGTCGACGCCGCCGGCGGCGCTGGTCATGAAGAAGACGACGAACACCAGGCCAAGGCCGCCGGCGATCGTCACCGTCATCGGCGCGAGCGCGGCGCGAGCAGCAGCCGCCGGCAGCGCCAGGCGACGACGAGCAGGGCCGCGTACCAGAGCAGGTGCCAGTTGTCCATCACGAACAGGTGCTGCGCGAGCGGCAGCGAAACGTTGGTGACGCGGGTGCGCAGCACGTAGCCGAAGAGCTCGAGCCGCGGCGGGCCGAACAGGAACCAGCCGACGCCGGCCAGCGCGACCGCCGCGACGAGCGCGAGGCCGGCCCGGCGATTCCATGCGGCGAGCGCGGGCGGCAGCAGCGTCAGCGCCCACAGCAGGCCCTCGACCTTGATGTTCGCGCAGACGATCGCGAGCAGCACGGCCAGCGCGAGGTCGGAGCGGTCCCGCGTGCGCACCCACTGCCACAGCGCGATTGCCGCGAGACCGTACGTCGTCGCGACGAAGAGATCGGCGTTCCCGGCGAGCGCGACGTGCACGTTGAGGAACGGCAGCGACAGCAGCAGGTAGGTGAAGAACATCGCCCGGACCGGACCGGCCCCGGCGCGGCGCAGCTGCCCGTGGAACGCGAAGCCCAACGCGACGAACAGTGCGATCCACGGCGCGTTCATCGGCGACTCGTCCCAGCGCCCGAGCCAGAGGCCGGTCCACGCCTGCAGCAGCGGCACCGTCGGCGGATACGCGGGATGCATGTCCGTGTAGCGCAGCAGGTCGCCGGGCGCGAACCACGCCGACTGCCCGACGAAGGGCACGACCCGGCCGAGATCGAACCACACCTGCGCCTTCGTCGCCCACTGCGACCAGGCGTCGAACGGCAGCAATGGCCGCCGAGGATCTCCAGCCCGAGGCTCAGCGCGCGGATCGCGATCAACGCGACGCAGCCCGCGAACAGCGTGCGGCCCGCGGTCGTCAGCACCGACAGGCCCTGCCCGCCGCGGCCGCGTTCGGCGCAGCGCGGCGGGTGCGATCCGCGCGCGCACCGGCACGGCGAGGGCCGCGGCCAGCGTCAGCACCGCGCCGGCGACGATCGGCAGGGACCAGCGAACGCCGGCGAGCGAGAGCGCGCGCATGACGAGCGTGGTCGCGAAGGCGCCGAGCAGGTAGCCGTAGCCGGCGCAGAGCAGCCAGCCCGAATCCGCTGCCGGCGCCGCGCCCAGCACCAGCAGCGTACCGGCGAGCCAAGGCAGGGCCAGCGACAGCAGCACGGCGATCCGTCACGCATGGCGGTGGCGTTCGGCCTTCATCGGATGCGCAGCAGCGCGACGCCGTCGTACTCGTAGAGCACCTCGTCGACCGCGCGGCGCCGGCCGTCCCTCCACACCAGCGCGCTGCCGGCGCGGTCGTACGCGATTTCGTGGAAACGATGACCATCGCGTACGAGCCGGCAGGCAGGTCGTCGGGGCCGGGCAGGTCCGATGCCCGGAAGGCGACCGGGTAGAAGCCGTTGGCGGAGTGCGGGTGCAGGAAGTAGGCCGCCGCGCCCGCAGCGACAGGTGGTCGGACAGCACGATGACGCGCGCGGGCGTCGCGGGCAGGCGCTGCGCATTCCTTCGCCAGCGCGTACACTTCGTCGTCGGCCGACGCGAGGTACTTCTCCTCGAGGCTGGGCCGGCGAACTGCTGCGCGGTTCGACGGCTGCCGCCAAGGTTGACCTGCCATCGGGCATCGAGCAGCAGCCAGCCGCCGAGGAAGAGCGCGAAGAACACGCGGGCATCGAACGGCCAGCTGCGCCATCGCGCGAGGGCGACGTAGCCGAGCCGGCGAGCGCCAGCGCCAGCGCGGTCGCCGCCAGCAGCGACAGATGCTGGTCGCGTCGGAATCGAACGGAATGTGATCGTGCCGCTGCCCAGGGCCGGCGCTCCGCCCACTGATCGAGGACCTCGCGCGCGATCGACGCGGCCGAGATCCGGGCAGTGCCGAGCGCCTGCACGACAACGGGCGCGGCAGCTGCCCGCGCACGACGAGGCCGAGCCCGAGATCGTGCCGATCCAGCCGTCGGCGCGGTGATCTCCAGCGGCGCGACGCGGTTCCTGCCACTGCAGCGGCTTGACGAGCGTGCGCCCGGGCTGCTCGCGCGTGACCCACGCCAGCGCGAGCGCCGGGCGCGGCCGACCGCGGCAGGACCTTCAGTCGACGCGGGAGTAGGACGCGGCCGTGAACGGCGCGATGTGCCGACAGATCGCCGTCTGCGTCGCGTCCAGGGCGTCGATCACGAGCGCCGTGCCGCTCGGCGCCGCGTGGCCGCGCGTGACGTCGAAGGCGCTCATCGGAACGTGATCGCGGCGGGCCGCCCAGCCAGTTGCCCCGCGCGAGGGCGCCGACGGTGACCAGCGCGACCGCGCCTAAGCGGCGGCGAGCAGCCAGGCGGCGAGCGACCACCAGCGCGGCGCGGCGGCGGTGTCGGTGGGGTGGGCGCGGGCGCGGTTCGTTGCTCATCGGTTCGCGCGCGTCGCTGCGCGCTTGTCATTTACGTCGCCGCGCATGTCACCGCTCATTTTGCCACTCGCTCCGCCGGTACCCGCTGGCGACGCGAGTGCCCACACCGCCTCGCGCATCTCGCGCAGGTCCGCCAGGCGCACGCCCCGCAGCGCCAGCACCGTCACGACGAACACCGCGGCCCCCAGCGGAACGATCGCCGAGATCGGCCATGCGGTCAGCAGCGCCATCGCGGCCAGCATCGCGCTGCGCCGATCGAGCACGCGCAGCGGCTCGCCGAGCAGCTCGCGCCGGCAGGATGTCGCGGTCGCGCTCAGCGGAAGAGCAGCACGACGCCGAGCGCGTCGGCGACGATCGCCGCCGACGCCGCGCCCAGCGCGCCCTGCGACCCTATCAGCAGGACGTGACCTCTATGTGCACGAGTATCCCTAGTGTGTTGGCGCCGATGTACACGCGATCGCGATGGACGACGCGAGCAGGTCCTGCAGCGCAAGCTCAACCCGACGATGGGCACCGTCAGCAGCATCGAGCGCAGGATCCGCCGCCGACGGCAGGAACTCGGCCCCGAAGAGCAGCTCGACCAGCGGCTCGGCGTAGAACCCAGCAGAAAGACCCATGCTGGCGCGAAGACCAGCCACTCGTCGCGCAGCGCGTCCATCTGCATCCTGCCGGCGGAGGGCGCGGACGCGAGCGCCAGCTGGCTCACCTGCGGGAAGGTATCGCGGACCGGATCAGGATCCGATCTGCGACGAACGTCACACCAGCCGATCCGCTCGCCAGGAACTCGCCGGCCGCGGCGGCCGACCCGAGCCACGCGAGCAGCAGCACGTCGCCGAACAGGTACATCATCCGCGGAACGCGGCCGAACATGATGCCGAGCGCCTCGCGGATCGTCGCGAACACGCGCGCCACGCGAACGGGCCGACGATCCGGAACACCGCGCCGGCGCAGCACCGCGCAGAAGTAGGCGATCTCCAGGATTCCCCCGCGACCTGCGCCGCGGCGACGAGCGCCAGAGGGTGTCGGGTCGCGGACCAGCGCGAGCAGCAGGATCGCGTATGTTCCCCACGTCAACGCCGCGCCGAGGGCGATCGTGCGCATGTCCTCGACCGCGCGCAGCGCCGACGCGGTATTCAACGCCATCGCCAGCAGCAGCAGCGCATAGACGGCAACGAGGCCGACGTCGCCCTGCGGCGCGATCGGCGTGAACGCGAGCAGCACGCCCAGCACCGCGAATCACGACGGGAAGGCAGACGAAGCGGGCGATGGTGTTGACGCCCAGATGTCGGAGATGGCGCTCGGCGTGCCGGCGATGTCGTGCACGCCCTTGTAGTCGATGCCGCCGACGACGAAGATCCTGAAGTAGGTGACCAGGGCGAACGTGCTGCCGAGCAGGCCGAATTGCTGCGCGCCGAGGACCCGCGCCAGGTAGAGCGCGACGCCGAAGGCGACGACGCCGCCGATGCCCTCGTCCAGGGCCAGCCACGTAAGTTGCGCATCAGCGCCATCGGTCAGGTCGGGACGGTGTTCGACAGCAACCGGGTCGCGGGCGATCGGGGACGGCGAAGGCGCCGGGTGGCGAAGTTTAACAAGGCGGGGGCCCCGCGTGTCAGTGCTCCGCGATTGCGTGACGGATCGATGAATCTGCATGTCGCATCGGATCGATGGATATCCTGGGGGGACTGGTAAACCTTGGTGTCGACGGTGCCCATGGCAGAGAGAAGAAAAACCGCAGTCATCATCGGCGCCGGCCCTGCCGGGTTGACGGCCGCGCTGGAGCTGCTGCGGCAGACCGACGTCACGCCGGTCGTCTCGAGGCGACGGGCGACGATCGGCGGCATCTCCCGCACCGTCGACTTCAACGGCTACCGGATGGACATCGGCGGCCACCGGTTCTTCTCCAAGTCGGACTGGGTGATGGACTGGTGGCAGGAGATCCTGCCGCTGGAGCCCGCCGCCGCGCGCGCGGCGAGCGGATCACCATCAGCTACCAGACAACCGCGAAGCGCGGGTCCCGCCGGCCGCCGCGGCCATCGCCGACGACGCGGGCAGATAGGGTCATGCTCGTGCGCAGCCGCCTGTCGCGCATCTATTTCCTGCGCCGCTTCTTCGACTACCCGATCAAGCTCAACCTCGCGCACCGTCATCAACCTCGGGCCTGGTGCGCTGCGTGAAGGCGGGCGTGAGCTACCTGTGCGCCTCGCTGTTCCCGCGGCGAATCGAGCGCACGCTCGAGGACTTCCTCGTCAACCGCTTCGGCCGCGAGCTCTACCGGACGTTCTTCGAGTCGTACACCGAAAAGGTCTGGGGCGTGCCGTGCACGGAGATCAGCGCCGAGTGGGGCGCGCAGCGGATCAAGGGCCTGTCGCTGACCGCGGCGGCCTGCACGCGCTGCGGCGTTCGGTGGCGCCGGCGCCGGCGACACGCGAGGAGACGAGACGAGCCTCATCGAGTTCTTCCTCTATCCGCAGCTGGGCCGGGGCAGCTCTGGGAGGGGTCGCCCGGCGCGTCCGCGCGGGCGGCGGCGAGATCCGGCGCGGCAACGTGGTCGAGCGGTGTCGCCGGCGCGACGGCCGCGTCGCGGCGTGACGAGGTGGCGACGCGCGACCGGCAGCCCGTCGACGATCGCGGCCGACTACGTCTTCTCGACGATGCCGGTGAAGGACCTCGTGGCGAGCCTCGAACCGGCGGCACCGGCGGAGTGCCGCGGTCGCCGCGGGCTGCTCTACCGCGATTTCATCACCGTCGGGCTTGGTCGCACGCGGCTCGACAGCGCGGCCGGCAGCGCCGGCCCGGCACGCGGCGATGCTGCCCGACAACTGGATCTACGTCCAGGAGCCGGACGTGCGGCTCGGCCGGCTGCAGATCTTCAACAACTGGAGCCCCTACCTGGTGCCGGACCCGACCAAGGTCTGGCTCGGGCTCGAGTATTCTGTAACGAGGGCGACGATCTCTGGCGCCTGCCGGACGAGGACATGGCGCGCTGCCGTCCGGGAACTCGAGCGGATCGGTATCGTCGACCCGGCCGACGTCGTCGACCGCGACGGTCATCCGCGTGCCGAAGGCCTATCCGGCCTATTTCGGCTCCTACGCCGCTTCGCGAGATCCGCGCCTACATCGACCGATCCCAACCTGTTCCTCCTCGGCCGCAACGGCATGCACCGCTACAACAACCAGGACCACTCGATGCTGACGGCCATGGCGGCCGTCGACGCATCGCCGCCGGCCGCACCGACAAGGCGAGCCATCTGGGACATCAACGTCGACGACGAGTACCACGAGCAGAAGGGCCCCTGACCCCCGGCGAGGCAGAATGGCACCGGATAATTAGGGTCAGACACTACTTCCCGGAAGCGCGGAATGAGGGTCAGATACCACTTCGTTAAGAGTGTCGGACCCACAATTTCGTTCGGGCGCCCGTAGCTCATCCGGATAGAGCACCGGCCTTCTAAGCCGGCGGTAACAGGTTCGAGTCCTGTCGGGCGCGC
>CAWHVP010000019.1:0-135715 GCA_963832705.1 uncultured beta proteobacterium
TCACCGTCGTCACCCCCGAGGGCTTCGACGTCGAGTCGGGCCGCGCGCTGCGCCCGAGCTCGTCGCCGCGCCGCGAGGGTGCGGAGCGGCACGAGCGCGCGCCGCGCGCCGGCCGCGCGGGAGGAAGCCGCGAGGGGAGCGGGCGCGAGGCCGCCCGCCCGGCGGCCGCCGAAGCCGCCGGAACCGCCGGTGCCGCCGGCGCCGCCGTCGCGCGCGACGGTCCGTGACGCCGGCCGCGAGCCGGCGCGCGAGCCCGGCCGCGGCGATTCGCGGCGCGAGGAGCGCGAGCGCGCGTATGCGCTCAACCCCGACCAGCCGCTGCCCGAGCGGCCCGGCGACGCCCGCCGCCGACGGCGGCGCGCTCGGCGGCGGCACCGGGCACGCGCACCGGCACGCGCATCGCCACGCCCGGCCCGTGCCGGCGCTGCTGATGAAGCGGCCGGCCAAGGAGCCGGAACAGGTCTGACGACCCGGACCGGGGCGGGCCGCACCGACGCACGATGAACGCGCCCCCCGGCCCGCTCGCCCCCGCCCTCGAAGTCGAGGGCCTCGCCGTCGACTTCGCGACCACCGAGCGCACCGTGCACGCGGTGCGCGGCATCTCGTTCACCGTCGGCCGCGGCGAGACGATCGCGATCGTCGGCGAATCGGGCTCCGGCAAGTCGGTGACCGCGCTCGCGCTGATGCGCCTGGTCGAGCACGGCGGCGGCCGCATCATCGGCGGCCGGCTCGACTTCGGCCGGCCCGACGGCAGCCGCATCGACCTCGCGACCGCCGACGGCGCGACGATGCGCGCGATCCGCGGCGCCGAGATCGCGATGATCTTCCAGGAGCCGATGACCTCGCTCAACCCGGTGTTCACCGTGGGCGAGCAGATCGCCGAATCGATCCGGCTGCACCAGCGCAAGGACCGCGCGGCGGCGAACGCCGAGGCGCTGCGGATGCTGGAGCAGGTGCGCCTGCCGGAGGCCGCGCAGGTGCTGACGCGCTACCCGCACCAGCTCTCGGGCGGCATGCGCCAGCGGGTGATGATCGCGATGGCGCTGTCCTGCCGCCCGGCGCTGCTGATCGCCGACGAGCCGACGACCGCGCTCGACGTCACCATCCAGGCGCAGATCCTGACGCTGATCCGCCTGCTGCAGGAAGAGATGCAGATGGCGGTGATCTTCATCACCCACGACATGGGCGTGGTCGCCGAGGTCGCCGACCGCGTGGTCGTGATGTGGCGCGGCGAGAAGGTCGAGGAAGGGCCGGTCGCGGACATCTTCGGCGCGCCGCGGCATCCGTACACGAAGGCGCTGCTGTCGGCGGTGCCGCGGCTGCACTCGATGCGGGGCACCGACCTGCCGCGCAAGTTCCCGCTGCTCTCGGTCGACGGCGGCGCGCCGGTGGAGGCGGCATCCGCGGCCGCGCCGCGCGCGGCCGACGCGCCGCTGCTGTCGGTGCGCAGCCTGACGACGCGCTTCGACCTGCGCTCGGGCTTCTTCGGCCGGACGACGCGCCGCGTGCACGCGGTCGAGCAGGTGAGCTTCGACCTCGCCGCCGGCGAGACGCTGGCGCTGGTCGGCGAGTCGGGCTGCGGCAAGTCGACGACCGGGCGCTCGCTGCTGCGGCTGGTCGACATCGCCGGCGGCAGCATCGAGTTCGGCGGCCAGGACATCGCGGCGCTGCCCGCCTCGGCCGTGCGCCCGGTGCGCCGCGACATCCAGATGATCTTCCAGGACCCGTTCGCGTCGCTCGATCCCCGGCTCACCGTCGGCTTCTCGATCGCCGAGCCGCTGTACGTGCACGGCGTGGCCAAGGGGCCGCGAGGCGGAGGAGCGCGTGCGCTGGCTGCTGCAGCACGTGGGCCTGTCGCCCGACCACGCGCAGCGCTACCCGCACGAGTTCTCCGGCGGCCAGCGGCAGCGGATCGCCGTCGCGCGCGCGCTCGCGCTCAATCCGAAGATCATCATCGCCGACGAGGCGGTCTCGGCGCTCGACGTCTCGATCCAGGCGCAGATCGTCAACCTGCTGCTCGACCTGCAGGCCGAGTTCGGCGTGTCGTACCTGTTCATCTCGCACGACATGGCCGTCGTCGAGCGCGTCAGCCACCGCGTGGCCGTGATGTACCTCGGGCCAGATCGTCGAGATCGGGCCGCGCCGCGCGATCTTCGAGAACCCGCAGCACCCGTACACGCGCAAGCTGATGGCGGCGGTGCCGGTCGCCGACCCCGGGCAGCGGCGCCGGCAAACGGAGTTGTCATCGGACGAGATTCCGAGCCCGATCCGCGCCGTCGGCGACGAGCCCGTCGTCGCGCCGCTCTCCGAGGTCGCTCCCGGCCATTTCGTCGCCACGCACCGGATCGCGGGCGCGTATTGAGCGGACATCGGATGACGCCTTTCTTCCACCGGCTGCGCGGGCTCGCCCCCGCCGCGCCGCCACGCTTCGATCCCTTTTCACCGACGGAGGTTGCACGATGAAATTCCCGTTCCGCCCCCTCGCCGCCGGCGCGCTGCTCGCCGCGGCCGCGCTCGCCGCGGGCCCCGCGCTCGCCGCCAAGGACGTCACGCTGGCCGTCGCGTCGACGTTCACGACGACCGACCCGTACGACGCCAACGACACGCTGTCGCAGGCGATGGCGAAGTCCTTCTACGAGGGCCTGTTCGGCTTCGACAAGGACATGAAGATGATCCCGGTGCTCGCCGAGAGCTACGACGCGAGCAAGGACGGCCTCGTCTACACGATCAAGCTGAGGAAGGGCATCAAGTTCCACGACGGCACCGACTTCAAGGCCGACGCGGTCAAGGCGAACTTCGACCGCGTCACCAACCCCGACAACAAGCTGAAGCGCTACGGCCTCTACAGCAACATCGCCAAGACCGAGGTCGTCGACGACTACACGGCGCGCATCACGCTGAAG
This sequence comes from uncultured beta proteobacterium, assembly GCA_963832705.1. Classification (GTDB taxonomy): domain Bacteria; phylum Pseudomonadota; class Gammaproteobacteria; order Burkholderiales; family Casimicrobiaceae; genus CAIWHR01. The sequence continues at coordinate 2,904 of CAWHVP010000019.1, forward strand.
ACGCCGTTCTCGGCGTTCATCAACCAGCTCGCGCACCCGAGCGGCGTGATGATCAGCCCGGCGGCGCTGAAGCAGTACGGCAACAAGGACATCGCGTTCCACCCGGTCGGCACCGGCCCGTTCAAGTTCGTCGAGTGGAAGGCCACCGACTACCTGAAGGTCGCGAAGTTCGACGGCTACTGGAAGAAGGGCTACCCGAAGGTCGACACGATCACGTGGAAGCCGGTCGTCGACAACAACACGCGCGCGGCGGTGATGCAGACCGGCGAGGCGCAGTTCACCTACCCGGTGCCGCCGGAGATGGCCGAGATCCTGAAGGCGAAGCCCGACCTCGACGTCGTCGCCGCGCCGTCGATCATCGTCCGCTACCTGTCGATGAACACGCAGCAGAAGCCGTTCGACAACCCGAAGGTGCGCCAGGCGATCAACTACGCGATCAACAAGGACGCCGTGGCCAAGGTCGCGTTCGGCGGCTACGCGACGCCGGCCGACGCCATCGTGCCGGCAGGGCGTCGAGTACTCGGTGCAAGACCGGCGTGTGGCCGTACGACGTCGCCAAGGCGAAGGCGCTGCTGGCCGAGGCCGGCTACCCGAACGGCTTCGAGACCGAGCTGTGGTCGGCGTACAACCACACGATCGCGCAGAAGGTCACGCAGGTGCTGCAGCAGCAGCTGCAGCAGGTCGGCATCAAGACCAAGATCACGCTGCTCGAGGCCGGGCAGCGCGTCGAGAAGGTCGAGAGCTGGCAGGACCCGAAGACCGCGCCGGTGCGCCTCTACTACGTCGGCTGGTCGTCGTCGACCGGCGAGGCCGACTGGGCGCTGCGCCCGCTGCTCGCCAGCGAATCGTGGCCGCCGAAGCTCTTCAACACCGCGTACTACAAGAGCGACGTCGTCGACGGCGCCATCAAGAAGGCGCTGCTGACGACCGACAAGGCCGAGAAGGCGAAGCTGTACAAGGAAGCGCAGGAGACGATCGTACAAGGACGCGCCGTGGGCGCCGCTCGTCACCGAGAAGCTGCTGTCGGCGAACAACAAGAAGCTGTCCGGCGTCTACACGATGCCCGACGGCTCGTTCAACTTCACCGAGATCGACCTCAAGTAGTCTTTCGCTCAGCCGCGGCCGCTCCCCGTCCGCGGGGAGAGCGCCGGTCCGCGTAATTAGGGTCAGACACTACTTATCGCGGTAAGTAGTGTCTGACCCCACTTTCCTCGCGCATGCTCCAGTACATCGTCAAGCGCCTGCTGGGCCTCGATGCCGACGCTGCTGATCGTCGGGGTGCTGGTGTTCCTGCTCGTGCACCTGCTGCCCGGCGATCCGGCGCGGCTGGCGGCGGGCCCGGACGCGACGCCGGAGACCGTGCAGCTGGTGCGCAAGGACCTCGGGCCTCGACCTGCCGCTGCCGCAGCAGTTCGTCCGCTTCGTCACCGGCGCCGTCACCGGCGACTTCGGCAGGTCGATCCGCACCAAGCGCCCGGTCGGCGACCGAGATCGCCGAGCGCTTCGCGCCGACGTTCTGGCTGACGGTGTGGGCGATGGCGTGGTCGGTCGTGCTCGGCATGGGCATCGGCATCGTGTCGGCCGTCTGGCGCAACCGCTGGCCCGACCGGGTGGGCATGACGCTCGCCGTGTCGGGCATCTCGTTTCCGGCGTTCGCGCTGGGGATGGTGCTGATGCAGGTGTTCGCCGTGCAGCTCAACTGGCTGCCGACCGTCGGCGCCGACTCGCTGGCGGCACTACGTGCTGCCGTCGCTGACGCTGGGCGCGGCCGTCGCGGCGATCATGGCCCGCTTCACGCGCTCGTCGTTCGTCGACATCCTGCAGGAGGACTTCATCCGCACCGCGCGCGCCAAGGGGCTCTCCGAGCCGTCGTCGTCGCCAAGCACGGGCTGCGCAACGCGCTGATCCCGGTGGTCACGATGATGGGCCTGCAGTTCGGCTTCCTGCTGGGCGGCTCGATCGTCGTCGAGGTCGTGTTCAACTGGCCCGGCATGGGCCGCCTGCTGGTCGACGCCGTCGACATGCGCGACTACCCGGTGATCCAGGCGCTGGTGCTGCTGTTCTCGCTCGAGTTCATCCTGATCAACCTGATCGTCGACGTGCTCTACGGGCTCATCAACCCGACGATCCGCTACCGGTAGATCGACAGTGAGCGAGCCCGCCGCCCCGATCGACGCCGCCGCCCCGGCCGCCGCCGGCGAGCGCGTGCGCACGCCGTGGTCGGAGTTCTGGCGCAAGTTCCGGAAGCAGCACGTCGCGCTCGCCGCCGGCGCGTTCGTGCTGGTCCTGGTCGTGCTCGCGATCCTCGCGCCGCTGCATCGTCGCCGTTCGACGCCGAGAACTTCTTCGACTACGACACGCTCAACTCGCCGCCGTCGGCCAAGCACTGGTTCGGCGTCGACCCGCTCGGCCGCGACATCTTCAGCCGCATCCTGATGGGCGCGCGCATCTCGCTGACGGCGGGCTTCGTCTCGGTCGCGGTCGGCGCCGTCATCGGCACGCTGCTGGGCCTCGTCGCCGGCTACTACGAGGGCTGGTGGGACCGCGTGATCATGCGGATCGTGCGACGTGCTGTTCGCGTTCCCCGGCATCCTGCTCGCGATCGCCATCGTCGCGATCCTCGGCAGCGGCATGGCCAACGTGATCATCGCGGTGTCGATCTTCAGCATCCCGACGTTCGCGCGGCTGGTGCGCGGCAACACGCTGTCGCTGAAGCACATGACCTACGTCGAGTCGGCGCGCAGCATCGGCGCCTCCGACTGCGACGATCGTGCTGCGCCACATCTTCCCCGGCACGATCTCGGCGGTCGTCGTCTACTTCTCGATGCGCATCGGCACGTCGATCATCACCGCCGCGAGCCTGTCGTTCCTCGGCATGGGCGCGCAGCCGCCGACGCCCGAATGGGGCGCGATGCTGAACGAGGCGCGCTCCGAGATGATGACGGCGCCGCACGTCGCGCTCTTCCCCGCGATCGCGATCTTCCTCACCGTGCTCGCGTTCAACCTGCTGGGCGACGGCCTGCGCGACGCGCTCGACCCGAAGATCGAGCAGCGGTAGCCTGAGCGTCACCGCCGCAGCGTCGGCCGGCTGCCCCGGGCCCGCGCGACACGATCGCCGACGTCGCCGGCGTCACCGTCGGCCACGCGACGCTCGCCGCGGGCGACCTGCAGACCGGCGTGACCGTCGTGCGCCCGCACGCCGGCGACCCGTTCCTCGACAAGGTGCCGGCCGCCGCGGTCGTGATCAACGGCTTCGGCAAGAGCGCGGGCCTGATGCAGGTGAACGAGCTGGGCGTGCTGGAGACGCCGATCGCGCTGACCACCACGCTGTCGGTCGGCACGGTCGCCATGGCGCAGGTCCGCGCGGCGATCGCCGCGCATCCCGGGGCTCGCGCGCACGACGACGACGGTCAATCCGCTGGTGTTCGAGTGCAACGACGGCTACCTCAACGACGTGCAGGCGCTGGCCGTCACCGAGGCGCACTACGCGCGAGGCGCTCGCCGCGGCGACGGCCGAGTTCGCGCGCGGCGCGGTCGGCGCGGGCCGCGGCATGTCGTGCTTCGGCCTGAAGGGCGGCATCGGCACGGCGTCGCGCGTCGTCGCGGCCGGCGGCGCTGCCGCTCACGCTCGGCGCGCTGGTGCTCGCGAATTTCGGCCGCCTCGAGACGCTGACGCATCGCCGGACGGCCGCTCGGCCCCGTGCTCGGCGGAGCGGCTCGCCGCGCGCGAGCCGCGAGCGACGCGCCGCAGCGCGACCAGGGCTCGATCATCGTCGTGCTCGCCACCGACGCGCCGCTCGACCATCGCCAGCTGCGGCGCGTCGCGACGCGCGCCGCCGCCGGCATCGGCCGCACCGGCTCGTACTACGGCCACGGCAGCGGCGACATCGCGCTCGCGTTCTCCACCGCGGCCACCGTTCCGCACGACGCCGCGCGCGCCGGTGCGCGACGTCGCGCGTGCTCGTCGAGATCCGCCTCGAGCCGCTGTTCGAGGCCGCGGCCGAGGCGACCGAGCAGGCGATCGTCGACGCGCTGTTCGCGGCGCGAGACGGTCACCGGCTTCGCCGGGCACACCCGCTACGCGCTCACCGACCTCGCTCCGGACTGGGCCGAGCTGATCCGCGCCGCGGCCGCGCGCGCCACCGTCATGACCCGCGTGGACCCGGCGCTCGTCGCCCACTGCCGCGCCGGCTTCGAAGCCGGAGGCCGCGGCCGATCTCGCGGCGATCGCCGCGGCCGCCGGGACGACGCTCGCGCTCGACGCGCCGCGCGGACGCGGCGTTCGTCGTCGCGCCGGCCCGCGCACTTCGACCCGCGCGCGCTGGGCGCGGGCGCTCGAGCGCGCGCCGCCGATCTTCGTGCGCTCGCTGTTCGTCGGCAGCGGCCCGCACGCGCTGTTCGATCCCGCGGCCGTCAAGGGCCGCCCCGACCGCGTCGTCCCGCTCGCGGCGCTGTCGCGTCGCTCGACGCGCCGACGCCGCCGCTGCGGTCGGGCGCGACGCCGGCCTTTGCGGAGCTCTGCGCTCGAGACGCCGGACACCAACGAAGGCAAGGAGCTCTCGGGCCTGTGCCGCGCGCTCGCCGCGCCGCTCGCCGACGCGCTGCGGGCCGCCGGCGCGCTGGCCGCGACCCGGCGCCGATCGCGGCGATCGCGGCGCGCGGCCGCACGCGCTGCACGTGCTGTTCGCCGACGGCGCGCACGTCTACGTCGGCACCAGCGCGCCGCCCTGGGGCAGCCGCGTGGCCGATGGGCATTCCGCGGCTGCGGATGCCGCACGGAGCGCCGTCGCGCTCGACGCTGAAGCTCGCCGAAGCGTTCGTCACGTGTTCCTCGGCGAGCGGGAGCCCGAGCTGCTGCGCGCCGGCATGCAGGCGGTGGACCTCGGCGCCGCGCCGGGCGGCTGGACGTGGCAGCTCGCGCACCGCGGCCTGCGCGTCACCGCCGTCGACAACGGGCCGCTGAAGGGCGAGGTCGCCGCCGATCCGCTGGTGACGCACCTGCGCGCCGACGGCCTCTCCTACCGGCCGCGGCGCCCCGTCGACTGGCTGGTCTGCGACATCGCCGAGCAGCCGGCGCGGATCGCGGCGCTCGTCGCGCGCTGGCTCGGCGCACGGCGACGCGCGCCGCGCGATCTTCAACCTCAAGCTGCCGATGAAGAAGCGCTACGACGAGGTCGAGCGCTGCGGCGACTCATCGCCACGACGCTCGACCGCGCCGGCGTGACGCACACGCTGGCGCTGCGGCAGCTCTATCACGACCGCGAGGAAGTGACCGGCTACTGCGTGCGTGAGCGCGAAGGGCCGCCCCGAAGGCGAACACCGGAGCGCGCAGCGCGAAGGCAGTCCGGCGAGCCCGCGGCGCGCTCGCGCGGCCGGCGCTCCTGAGGTCCGCCGCGGGTATCATTGGCCCATGCCGCGCCGCGTCCGCCGGCGCGCGGTTGTTCACTCGAGGGAGAGCAGGGATGATCAGACTCAGGACGGTCGTGGCCACGCTGGCCGCAGGGATCGTGGCCGCTTCGGCGATGGCGCAGACGCCCCCGCCGCCGGCGCCGAACACCACGGGGCCGAGCGGCACCGGAACGAACAACCTGCTGATCGCCGCCGTGGCCTGGAAGCAGACCGCCGCCGAGTATCGCGCGCTCTACTACCAGGGCTACGCGCTCGCCCGGATGCAGCTGGAGAAGGCGCTGGCCCAGCGCAAGCCGGGCGACAAGCCGCTGGCCGTCGTCACCGACCTCGACGACACCGTGCTGCTGCCCCTCGCCTACTGGGGCATGCTGATCAACCAGAACAAGGACTTCTTCGACGATCCGGTGTGGGACGCCTGGATTCCGAAGAACCAGATGGTGACGGCCCCCGGCGCCCTCGAGTTCTTCAAGTTCGCCGCGGCGAACGGGGTCGAGGTGTTCTACGTCAGCAGCCGCGACCAGGGCGAGAAGACCTACGAGTACGCGCTCAATCACGTCAAGCTGGCCGGCCTGCCCTACGCGGACGAGGCGCACGTCACGATCCTGCGCGAGACGTCGAACAAGGAGAAGCGGCAGCAGGAGATCGCGCAGAAGTTCAACATCGTGCTGTTCCTCGGCGACAACCTCAACGACTTCGGGCGCAAGTACTACACGAAGAGCGTGGACGAGCGGCTGAAGCTGATGGAGGAGGAGCGCGACCAGTACGGCGTGCGCTTCATCGTCTTCCCCAACCCCACCGACGGCCACTGGATGCGCGCGATCTTCGGCGACAGCGAGCCGCCGCCCAGCGACGCCAACCGCGAGACCTTCAAGAAGGCGGCGACGCGGCTTTCCGGCGACGCGCGCTGAGCTGCCGCCGGAGCCGCGGCGCGACGACGGCGGACGCGCGATTCGGCACGACCGTCGCCACGGCACAGCACCTTCGCGAGGGAATCCGATGGCCACCTACCTCTACGCCTTCAACCCGGCCATCTGGAGCTGGCCGGAGCTTGCCGCCGACATCCGCACGCTCGCGCGGCAGGGTCACCTCGACACCGGCTGGTCGTGCGGACGCCACCGCAACATCGAGCCGGGAAGCCGTGCGTTCCTCGTGCGCCTCGGCGTGCCGCCGAAGGGCATCTTCGGCTCCGGCGTGTCGCTCACCGTCCCCGAGACCTGCGCGCACTGGATCGCGGAGAAGGCGGCGGCCGGCATGACGACCAACCGCGTGAAGCTGCGCCTCGACCACCTGTTCGAGGCGCCGCTGATCACCTTCGACGAGCTCGACGTGCCGCCGTTCCGCCGCTACCGCTGGGGCGTGCGCTCGTCCGGAACGTACCTGCCCGAGGCCATCGCCGACGCCCTCGAGGACCTGTGGGAGAAGCGCGTGCTCGCGCAGCGGCCGCCGGCTCCCGCGCGCCCGCGCAGGCGCTAGCGCCGCTTGATGGCGTCGACAGCCCTGCCCTCCTGCCCGCTCCCGGACCTCGGCGTGATCGAGCTGGGGATCGGGTCCGAGCCGCTGCTGCAGCGCTTCTTCGACGCCAATCCCGAGTACTTCCTCGCGGTGTCGGGCGAGCCCAGCCGGCCCGACCGAGGCGCAGGAGGAGATCCGCGGCGAGGTGCCGCCGGGCATGAGCTACTCGCGGAAGTGGCTGCTGGGCTGGGTCGACGCCACCGGCGAGCTCGCGGCGATGGCCGACGGCGTCGTCGACCTGCTGGCGCCGGGCGTGTGGCACATCGGCCTCTACATCGTCGCGACGTCGCGGCACGGCCGCGGCGACGCGCGCGCGCTCTACCGCAGCGTGGAATCCTGGGCAGTGCAGAACGGCGCGGCGTGGATGCGCCTCGGCGTCGTGGCGGGCAATGTCCGCGCCGAGCGCTTCTGGGAGGCGCAGGGCTTCGTCGAGACGCGCACCCGCACGGTGGAGATGGGGCAGCGCACGAACACGGTCCGCGTCATGCACAAGCCGCTCGCCGGGGGCACGGTCGAGCAGTACCTCGCGCTCGTCCCGCGCGACCGCGCCGACGCCTGACGGGTCGGCTCGCCCCGGGCGACCGGAACCGCGCATTCGGGGACAGACCACGTTTTCCGCCCATCGGCGGAAAACGTGGTCTGTCCCGATTGCGTCAGCCCGACAGCCGCGCGAGCTGCGGGCGCAGCTTCTCCAGCGTCGCGGTGAAGCCCGCGAGCCGCGCGCGCTCCTGCTCGACGACGGCGGCCGGCGCGCGGGCGACGAAGCCCTCGTTGCCGAGCTTGGCGTGCGCCTTGGCGATCTCGCCCTCGAGGCGCGCGATCTCCTTGCCGATGCGCTCGCGCTCGGCCGCGACGTCGATCTCGATGTGCAGCATCAGCCGCGTCTCGCCGACGACCTGCACCGGCGCGTCGGTGTGCGGCAGCTCGTCGACGATCCGCACCTCGGAGAGCCGCGCGAGCGGCGCGAGGTACGCGGCGAATCGCCGAGCCGCGCGCGGTCCTGCGCGGTGCCCGGCGCCGCGAACAGCGGGACCTTCTGCGCCGGCGACACGTTCATCTCGCCGCGCAGCGTGCGGCAGGCGTTGACGAACGCCTTCAGCGCCGCGACCTCGGCGTCGGCATCGGCGTCGCGCGCGCCGCATCGGGCTGCGGGTAGGCGCGAGCGACACGGTGTCGCCGGTCTTGCCCGCGAGCGGCGCGACCGTCTGCCACAGCTCCTCGGTGATGAACGGGATGAACGGGTGCGCGAGCCGCAGCGTCGCCTCCAGCACGCGCGCGAGCGTGCGGCGCGTGCCGCGCTGCGCCGCGTCGTCGCCCTGCGCGAGCTGCGATCTTCGCGAGCTCCAGGTACCAGTCGCAGAACTCGTCCCAGACGAACTCGTAGATCGCCTTCGCCGCGAGGTCGAAGCGGTACTGCGACGAGGTGCGTCGCGACCTCGCGCCTCGGCCTGCTGCAGCCGCGAGACGATCCAGCGGTCGGGCGAAGGACAGCGTGACCGGCAGCGACGCGTCGAGCCCGACGTCCCTGCCCTCGACGTTCATCAGCCCGAAGCGCGTCGCGTTCCACAGCTTGTTGCAGAAGTTGCGGTAGCCTTCGCAGCGCGAGAGGTCGAAGTTGAGCGTCCGGCTGTAGGTCGCGAGCGAGGCGAACGTGAAGCGCAGCGCGTCGGCGCCGAACGAGGGGATGCCGTCCGGGAACTGCTTCCTCGTGCGCTTCTCGATCGACGCCTTCTGGCTCTCGGACCATCAGCCCGTAGGTGCGCTGGTCCGACCAGCGTCTCGAGGTCCACGCCGTCGATCAGGTCGATCGGGTCGAGCGTGTTGCCCTTCGACTTCGACATCTTCTGGCCTTCCTCGTCGCGCACCAGCGCGTTGATGTAGACGGTGCGGAACGGGACCTCGCCGGTGAAGTAGGTGGTCGTCATGACCATCCGCGCGACCCAGAAGAAGATGATGTCGAAGCCGGTGATCAGCACCGACGACGGCAGGAAGCGCCGGAGCTCGGGCGTGTCCTGCGGCCAGCCCAGCGTCGAGTGGCACCACAGCGCCGACGAGAACCAGGTGTCGAGCACGTCCTCGTCCTGCGCGAAGCTCGAGGGCTCGCGGCCGAGCTTCGCGCGCGCCTTCCCGCGCGCCTCGGCCTCGTCGTGCGCGACGTAGACGTTGCCGAGCCTCGTCGTACCACGCGGGAATCCGGTGCCCCCACCACAGCTGGCGCGAGATGCACCAGTCCTGCAGGTTGTTGATCCAGTGCAGGTACGTCGACAGCCACTGGTCGGGCACGAACTCGACGCGGCCGGTCGTCCCGGTGCGCGGGCTGGCGAGCCCGTCGCCGACGGCGGCGAGGCACAGGTCCTGGATGCTCTTGCCGGGGAACAGCGGATGCGACGCGGGCGCCGGCGTTGCGCACCGCGACGAACCACTGGTCGGTCAGCATCGGCTCGACGACCTCGCCGGTGCGCCCGCAGCGCGGCACGACCATCTTGTGCTTCTTCTCGCTGACGACGAGGCCCTGGGCGGCGAGGTCGGCGAGCACCGCCTTGCGCGCCGTCGTAGCGGTCGAGCCCGCGGTACTTCGCCGGCGCGTTGTCGTTGATCGTCGCGTCGAGGTTGAGGATCGGGATCGGCGCGAGCCCGTGGCGCAGGCCGATCTGCCAGTCGTTGAAGTCGTGCGCCGGCGTGATCTTCACGCAGCCGGTGCCGAACTCGCGGTCGACGTAGCTGTCGGCGATCACCGGGATCGTGCGCCCGGTGCAGCGGCAGCGTCACGTGCCGGCCGACGAGCGCCGTGTAGCGCTCGTCCTCGGGATTGACCGCGACCGCGACGTCGCCCAGCATCGTCTCCGGGCGCGTCGTCGCGACGACGAGCGAGCCCGAGCCGTCGGCGAACGGGTAGCGGATCTCCCAGATCCTGCCCTGCTCCTCCTCGCTCTCCACCTCGAGGTCGGAGACGGCGGTGCCGAGCTTCGGGTCCCAGTTGACCAGCCGCTTGCCGCGGTAGATGAGGCCGTCCTCGTACAGCCGCACGAAGGTCTCGCGCACGGCGGCGGAGAGGCCCTCGTCCATCGTGAAGCGCTCGCGCGACCAGTCGCCCGACGTGCCCAGCCGGCGCATCTGGCGCGTGATCGTCGAGCCGGACTCCTCCTTCCACGCCCACACCCGCTCGACGAACTTCTCGCGGCCGAGGTCGCGCCGCGCCACGCCTTCCGCGCGCAGCTGGTTCTCGACGACGATCTGCGTGGCGATGCCGGCGTGGTCGGTGCCGAGCTGCCACAGCGTGTCGAAGCCGCGCATCCGGTGCTAGCGGGTCAGCACGTCCATCAGCGTCTGCTGGAACGCGTGGCCCATGTGCAGCGTGCCGGTCACGTTGGGCGGCGGCAGCTGGATGCAGAACGTCGGCGCGCCCGGCGTCGGCCGAAGGTTTGAAATAGCCGCGCGATTCCCAGATCGGGTACCACTTCGCTTCAATCGCGTGCGGTTCGAAGCTCTTGGCGAGTTCCATGGAGGCGGCCGCGGCCGGAAGGCCGGGAGGCGGGAGGTAAACGGGAAATTATAGCGGATGCACCCGCGCGCCCCCGGCCGCGGGCGCTCGGTGCACGACGCCGCGTCGCGCGGCGGCTACTGCGGTCGCGGCGCGGCCGGCGCGTCGTACTGCGCCGGCGGCGGACTTGCTGCGGCGGCGGCGGACCTTCTGCGGCGGCGGCTGCCGTACTGCGGCGGCGGCGTGCCGTACGGCGGGGCGCCGTATTGTCCCGGGGGCGGGCCGTACTGCCGGGACGGCGGCGGGCCGTATCCGGGGCTCGGCGCGGCGGTCCCGGGAATCTGGTTGCCGCGCGCGTACATGCACTGCATGTAGGCGCGCATCGTAGCGCCGCTGCAACTGGTAGGACGATGCCGCACCCTGCCCGGCTGCCGCGGTGCCGCCGAACACGCCGCCCATGCCGGCACCGATCGCGGCGCCCTGCCCGGCCTGCCCGGTCGTCGACCCGATCAGCGCCCCCGCGGCAGCGCCGATCGCGGCAGCGCCCAGCGCAGTGGCCGCCGCGGAGTCGGTCGCGGACTGCGTCGGCCCGCCGATGGCCGCGGACGCGTAGTTGCGGCAGTCGAGATCGTCGATGCGGAACTGATCGAAGGGCTTGTACTGGCCCGGCAGCACCATCACCGCCGGCCCGGTCGGGACCGTCACGCAGCCGCCGAGGACCAGCAGCGCCGCAGCGCCAGCCGCCGCGGCGCCGAAATGCAGGTTGCGAAGGTTCATTGCGGTACTCCGGTGTCGGGTGGTGCGGCCTGCGGTCCCTCGGGCACGACCTTCAGCCACGCGCTGTCGCAGGTGGGGACGTCAGGGTAGAAGCCTGCCGGATCGCGGCAGTAGTAGCGGTAGCCGGGATCGCGCTGCACGAAGGTCGTCGGGGCGGCTTCGGTGACAGCGACCGACGAAGTCCCCCAGACCGGCGCCGGGTAGCCGTACGCCGCCTCGTAATACGGGAAGTACCACGGCGCCCAGTAGCCGTACGCGGCGCCGAGCGCGAGACCCGCGCCCCAGTAGGGCCACCAGCCGCCGTACCACCCCGGCCCATACCAGCCGCCGTAGAAGCCGCGCCCGCCGTACCAGCCACCCCCTCCGTGCCAGTAGCCAGGGCCGCCGCCACCATGCCAGTTACCCTGTCCGCCGCCGCCGCCACCGCCGCCGTGCCAGGCGCCGCCGCCCCCGCTCCCGCCGTGCCAGGCGCCGCCGCCACCACCCCCGGGGGCTCCGCCGCCGTAGCCGCCGCCACCCGCGGCGTCCACCGCCCCCACCGCCGCGCCGCCGCCCCCTCCACCACCACCGCCGCCACCGCCACCACCGCCGCGTTGGGCGTCGGCAACGCCGGCAAGGGCCAGCGCCAGGGCCGCAACGATCGCCACCGGAAGGAATTTGTTCATCGATCTCTCCTGCTGCCGAGGTCCTGCACTAGAGTAGAACCGATCCCGCGGGCAAAGTTCGCCGCTGACCGCGCCGAACGACGCCTGCTGCCCGTCGGATGCGCGGCATTTTTTGTAAGCATTCGTGTCATCCCGGCCATTCGGCCGATCGCCGGCGAATCGCCGATCCGATACACTCAACGGCAACATGACGCTCGCCGTTGACCTCATCGCCCTGCCCGCCCCGTCGCGTCGCCGGCGGGCGACCATCGTGGCGCTGCTCTCGCTGCTGCTGCTGGGCATGCAGGTCGAGGGTCTGCGGCACGCGCTGTCGCACTGGAGCGGCGGGATGCCGAAGCAGGCGGTCCTGTCCGCCGGCAGCGACGCGCCCTGCGCCCAATGCGCGCTGCTGGCGGCCGGCTCCGCCGCCGTCGCCACCGACCCGCCGATCGTCGCAGCGGTCGCAACCGCGGACCGCGCCACCGCGACGTTGCCCGCCTCGCCGGCGCTCGCCGCCCCCGGCTTCTACCTCTCCCGCGCCCCGCCCCCGCTCTCCTGACCGACGGTTCCGTGCATCGCCCGGCCCGGGCGATGCGAGTTTCACCCGATCAGGAAAGGAGCACGACGTGCACAGACTCGTTGCGGCCGCCGGCGCGTTGGCGCTGGCCGGCCTGTTGCCCACCGCCGCCCTCGCGGCCACCGACGCCGACCTCGCCGACATCCGCGCGCAGATCCGGCAACTGAAGGAGTCCTACGAGGCGCGCATCGCGGCGCTGGAGCAGCGCCTGAAGGAGGCCGAGGCGAAGACGGCGCCGGTGGCCTCGGCCGCCCCGCCGGCAGCGGCATCGACTCCCGCGGGGACCGCGGTCGCCACCACGGCCCCGCCGCCCGCAAAGGAAAGCGGCGCCCCGGCGACGTCGGCCAACGCGTTCAACCCGGCGATCATGGCCGTGCTGCAGGGCGCCTACGTCGACACGTCGCAGGACCCGAGCCGCTACGCGATCGCCGGCTTCGTGCCCAGCGGCGACATCGCGCCGGCAAAGCGCGGCTTCAACATCGCCGAATCGGAGCTCGGGCTCTCGGCCAACGTCGACGACAAGATCTTCGGCAGCCTGACGCTGTCGCTCGCGCCGGACGACTCGGTCGAGGTCGAGGAGGCCTACGGCACGCTGACGGCGCTGCCGTACGGCTTCACGCCGAAGTTCGGCCGCTTCCTGTCGTCGATCGGATACCTGAACGAACGGCACCCGCACACCTGGGACTTCTACGACGCCCCGCTGCCGTACCAGGCCTTCCTCGGCGGCCAGTTCCGGAGCGACGGCCTGCAGCTCAAGTGGGTCGCGCCGACCGACACGTTCGTGGAGATCGGCGCCGAGGTCGGCAACGGCGCGAGCTTCCCCGGGACCGACACCAGCCGCAACGGCATCGGCGACGCCGCCGTCTACGTGCACGCGGGCGGCGACGTCGGCGCGAGCAACAGCTGGCGCGCGGGGCTGTCCTACCTGCAGCTGCGCCCCAGCGATCGGCAGTACACGCAGGTCGACCTCGCGGGCAATGCCGCGGACGTGGGGTTCTCCGGCCGGAGCCAGCTCGCGATCGCGGACTTCGTCTGGAAGTGGGCACCCAACGGCAATGCCCGCGACACGAGCTTCAAGCTGCAGGGCGAGTACTTCTGGCGCCGCGAGACCGGCGATCTCACCTACGATCGCGACGGCGCGCTCGGCCTCGCGCGCACGTCCGACTATTCGTCGCGCCAGAGCGGCTGGTACGCGCAGGCCGTCTACCAGTTCCTGCCCGCGTGGCGCATCGGCGCCCGCTACGACCGGCTCGATCCGGGCCGCGTCGACTACGGCGCCAACGGCGCCTACCTCGCGGGCTCGGCGTTCGACCCGCAGCGCTATGCGGTGATGGTCGACTACACGCCGTCCGAGTTCAGCCGCTTCCGCGTGCAGTGGCAGCAGAGCCGGGTGCAGCCGGACGTCACCGACAACCAGCTGTTCCTGCAGTACATCCTGACCCTTGGCGCGCACGGCGCGCATCCGTACTGAGAGGCCCGCCATGCATCGTCTGCTCGCCGCCATCGTCGCCGCCGGCCTCGCCGCCGCGGCGCCCCCCGCGCTCGCCGCGCTCAGCGTGTTCGCGACCGTGCCCGAGTGGGGCGCGCTCGCCGCCGAGCTGGGCGGCGACAAGGTCAGCGTCTACACGGCGACCAACGCACTGCAGGATCCGCACCACGTCGAAGCGAAGCCGAGCCTGATCGCCCGCGCCCGCGGCGCCGACCTCGTCGTCGCGACCGGCGCCGACCTCGAGGTCGGCTGGCTGCCGCTGGTGATCAGGCAGGCGGGCAACGCGAAGATCCAGCCGGGCAAGCCCGGCAACTTCGAGGCGACCGCGTTCGTGACCCTGCTGGAGAAGCCGGTGCGCCTCGATCGCGCCGAGGGCGACGTGCACCCCGGCGGCAATCCCCACATCCAGACCGACCCGCGCAACGTCGCCCGCGTCGCCGAGGCGCTCGCGGCCCGCCTCGCCGCGCTCGACCCCGACAACGCGGCGCACTACCAGGCGCGCCACAAGGCCTTCGCCGAGCGCTGGACCGCGGCCATCGCGAACTGGGAGAAGCAGGCGGCGCCGCTCAAGGGCACGCCGATCCTCGTCCAGCACGCGGCGTTCACGTATCTCGAGGCGTGGCTGGGGCTGAAGCGCGTCGCCGCGCTCGAGCCCAAGCCCGGCGTCGAGCCGACGACCGCGCACCTGACCGAGGTGCTGGCGACGCTGCAGCGGCAGCCGGTGAAGATGGTGATCCGCGCCGCCTACCAGAGCGACCGCGCGTCGCAGTGGGTTGCCGAGCGGGCGAAGATCAACGCGGTCGTGCTGCCGTTCACCGTCGGCGGCAGCGAGGCCGCGAAGGACCTCTACGGCCTCTTCGACGACACGATCGCGCGCCTGCTCAAGGGGGCTCAGTGAATCTTTCCGCTGCCGAGCTCTCGATCCTGCTGCCGGCGCTCGCCGCCGGCGCGCTCGTCTGCGCGACGCACGTGCCGCTGGGCATGCAGGTGCTCGCGCGCGGCATCGTGTTCATCGACCTCGCGATCGCGCAGATCGCCGGCTGCGGCGTGCTCGTCGCCGACGCGCTCGGGCTCGAGCCGCAGGGCGCGGCCGTGCAGGTCGCCGCGCTGGCCGCGGCGCTCGCCGGCGCGCTGCTGCTCACCTGGACCGAGCGGCTGTGGCCGGAGGTGCAGGAGGCCGTGATCGGCGTCGTGTTCGTGCTGGGCGCGACCGGCGGCGTGCTGCTGCTCGCCTCCAACGTGCACGGCAGCGAGCACCTGCGCGACCTCCTCGTCGGCCAGATCCTGTGGGTGGCGCCGTCGCGCCTCGCGTGGGCGGCGGCCGTGTACGCGGCGATCCTCGCGCTGTGGTTCGGCTTCGGCCCCCGGCTGGGACGCGCGGGGTTCTACGCGCTGTTCGCCGTCGCGGTCACCGTGTCGGTGCAGCTCGTCGGGCTCTACCTGGTGTTCGCGACGCTGATCGTGCCGCCGCTGGCGACCCGGCGGATGACGCGGCACCGCCTGCCGGCCGCGTGGCTGCTGGGCCTGGCCGGCTACGCGATCGGGCTCGTCCTCTCGACGGCGCTCGACCTGCCCAGCGGGCCGGTCATCGTCTGGGTGCTCGTGGCACTGGCGCTCGCCTGGCAGGCGGCGACCGGACGCGGGACGGCGGCCTGATCAGCGGCCGTCCTGGCGCAGCTTGTCGATCTCGCGCTCGACCGCCTCGGCGACGTAGGCGCGCAGCAGCTGGCCGACCTGCTGGTTGATCGTCGCGACCAGCTCGGCGCTGGCGCGGTCGACGATGGGCTCGAGCTTCGCCGCCAGCTGCTCCTGCAGCCCGGTGTCGGTGAAGATGTCGAGCCGCTGCAGCAGCTGCATCTCGACCTCGGCGGCCAGCGCGCGCCAGCGGGCCTCGGCGGCCGCCGCATCGGGTGGTGCGACGATCTCCGTCAGGACCGGCACTTCGTCGCCCGCGGCGGCGGCGCCGGTTCGATCAGCACCGGCGTCGCCTCGCCCGCCGGCGGCGGCACGGCCTCGGTCAGCACCGGGACCTCGTCGCTCGCCGACGGCGGCACCGTTGTCGCCGCCGGGACGTTCCGCGCCGCTTCGGCGGCCTCGAGCGCCCGGTTGCGGCGCATCAGCGCGTCGACCTGCTCGAGCAGCTCCCGCGCGTGGCAGGCTAGGCGTCCCGCCGGGCCGCCCCAAGGGACGCCGGGTCCCCCTCGGGGGGACGCGAGTGAAACGAGCAAGGGGGCGCACGTCAGCCCCGCTGCGCCAGGTTGTGCGAGCGCAGCGTGTAGCCGCGCTCCTTGTAGAACCGCCAGCGCTCGCGGCCGGCGACGGTATCCGCCTCGGCCGCGCCGACGATCTCGACCAGCCGCTCGAAGCGCGAGAAGAACGGCGGCGGCGCCGGATGCAGGTTGATCAGCACGTCGGCCGGCCCCTGGTGCGCGAGCTCGTGGTCGACGACGATCGGCGTCTCGGCGGCGAGCGGGCTCGCGAGGCGGCAATGCGGCACGAAGCCGGTCGGCGGGATCCGCCACAGCAGCGAATCGAGCGCCGCGGTGCGCGCCTCGTCGGGCGTCAGCACGCGCGCGCTGCCGTGCTGCTGCCACGCCTTGACGCTCAGCTTCGCCGCGACGTCCAGCGGATCGCCGCAGTGCGTGTAGAAGTCGATCGTCGTCACGCGCGTGTCCGGGCGCCGCGGCGGCGCGCCGAGCCGATGCCTACGCCGCGGCCGCCGCCTGCGCGAGCAGCCAGGTCGTCAGCAGCGGCACCGGCCGTCCGGTGGCACCCTTCTCCTTGCCCTCGTTGTAGGCGATGCCGGCGATGTCGAGGTGCGCCCAGTCGTACTTCTTGGCGAAGCGCGACAGGAAGCACGCCGCGGTGATGCTGCCGCCGGCGCGGCCGGCGACGTTGGCGAAGTCGGCGAAGTTGCTGTTGAGGCCTTCCTGGTAGTCCTCCCAGACCGGCAGCTGCCACGCGCGGTCGTGCGCGTCGTCGCCGGCGGCGACCAGCGCGCGCGCCAGCGAGTCGTTGTTGCTGAACACGCCGCAGGCGACGTGCCCCAGCGCGATCACCATCGCGCCGGTCAGCGTCGCGACGTCGACGACCGCCTCGGGGTCGTAGCGCTCGGCGTAGGTGAGCGCGTCGGCGAGGATCAGCCGGCCCTCGGCGTCGGTGTTGAGCACCTCGATCGTCTGGCCGGACATGCTCTTCACCACGTCGCCCGGCTTGGTCGCGCGTCCGGACAGCAGGTTCTCGCAGGCGGCGACGAGGCCGACGACGTGCAGCGGCGGCTTCAGCTCGGCGATCGCGCGCATCGTGCCGAACACGGCCGCGGCGCCGCACATGTCGAACTTCATGTGGTCCATGTCGGCAGCGGGCTTGATCGAGATGCCGCCGCTGTCGAAGGTGATGCCCTTGCCGACCAGCACCAGCGGCTTCTGCTTCTTCGGGCTGCCGTTGTACTCGAACACGATGAACCGCGGCGGCTCGTCGCTGCCCCGCGCGACCGACAGGAACGCGCCCATCCCGAGCGCCTCGATGTCCTTCTGCTCGAGCACCGTCGCCTTGAGGTCGGGGAACTCGGTGGACAGTCCCAGCGCCCGCTCGCCGAGGTACGCCGGCGTGCAGACGTTGGCCGGGAGGTTGCCGAGGCTGCACGCGAGGTCCATGCCGTGCGCGATCGCGAGACCGCGCGCCGCGGCGGCTTCGCCGGCGACCAGGTCCGAGCGCTGCGGCACCGACAGCGTCAGCTTGCGCAGCGGCCGGCGCACCTCGGTCGGCTGGCTCTTCAGGTCCTCGAAGCGGTAGACGGCGTTCATCGCCGCGACGACCGCGTGCTCGACGCGCCAGGCGACCTCGCGCCGCTTGACCTTCTCCTCGGTCAGGTAGATGACCGCCTCGTACGACCCGGTCTCGTTCAGCAGCTTGACCGCGGCCTTGATCGCGGCGCGGAACTCCTTGTCGCGGAACTCGCGCTCCTTGCCCAGCCCGACGAGCAGGACGCGGTCGGCCAGCGTGCCGCGGACGTTGTGCAGAAGCAGCGTGCTGCCCAGCTTCCCTTCCATGTCGCCGCGGCGGATGATTTCGCTCACGTAGCCATTCGAGGCCCGATCGATCAATTCCGCCGAGAGGGACGGTTTGCGGTTGTCGAAAACCCCCACGACGACACACGCGCTCCGCTGCTTCTCGGGGCTTCCGCTTTTTATGGTAAATTCCATCGACTCCCCACTTTCGCCATTAGCTTTCTTTGCCGCGGGACGGCAGCGCCCGCATTATCGGCAAAACAGGCCGAAAAAGTCAAAACTTCTCCGCGCATGATCTTTCGGCGCAGCCTCGTGCGTGAGCTGACGGGGACAGCCCTGGGGCTGTTCGTCGTGCTGCTCACCATCCTGTTCACCAACCTGGTGGTGCGGCTGCTGGCCCGCGCCGCGGGGGGCTCGGTGGCGCCCGAGGGCCTGCTGGCGCTGATCGGGTTCAACGCGCTGTTTTATCTCAACATCCTGCTGTCGGTCACGCTGTTCGTGACGGTGCTGCTGACGCTGTCGCGCTGGTACCGCGACAGCGAGATGATCGTCTGGTTCACCAGCGGCCAGAGCCTCGCGGCCTGCCTGAAGCCGATCCTGTGGTTCGCGGCGCCGTTCTTCGTCGCGATCGTCGTGCTTTCGCTGTTCCTTTCGCCGTGGGCCGAGCGGCGCCGGCTGGAGTTCGAGCAGCAGATGCAGTCGAAGGACGAGCTGGCGCTGATCACCCCCGGCATCTTCCGCGAGTTCCGGCGCGCGAACCTCGTCGTCTTCGTCGAGAGCATCAACACCTTCGACGGCACGATCCGCAACATCTTTCTGCACTCGGTCGACGAGGGCAAGGACACGACGACGACGGCGCGGTCGGGCTCGCTGCAGGAGGCGAAGAACGGCGACCGCTTCATCGTCCTCGACGACGGCCGCCGCTACGAGGGCAATCCCGGCACCGCGGACTTCCAGGTCATCGAGTTCGGCAAGCTGGGGCGGCGGATCGAGCCCGCCGAGCTGCGGGCCATCCCCACGTCGGCCAAGGCGATCCCCAGCCAGGCGCTGGTGCTGCTCGACGGCAGGCTCGAGCGCGCCGAGCTCTTCTGGCGGCTGTCGGTGCCGATCTCCGCGCTGATGCTGACGCTGCTCGCGATGCCGCTGTCGTACGTGAACCCGCGGATGGGCCGGTCGTTCAACCTGATCGCGGCCGCGTTCGTGTACATGGTCTACAGCAACTGCCTCAACATCTTCCAGAGCATGATCGCCCAGGGCAAGCTCGGGTTCTGGACGGGGCTCCTGCTGCCGCACGCGATCGCCGCCGTCGTCGCGCTGCTGCTCTTCGCCCAGCAGCTGTCGCTGTTCGGACAGCTGCGCCGGGCCCCGTCCCAGCCGGCCGCCGCGACGTGAGGACGCTCAACCGCTACATCGGCCGCGAGGTGATCGCGGCCATCATGCTGGTCTTCGCCGGCCTCGTCAGCCTGTTCGCGTTCTTCGACCTGATCCACGAGCTGGGCGACGTCGGGAAGGCCAACTACACGATCACGTCGGCGGTCATGTTCGTCGTGCTGCAGATGCCGTCGCGGATGTACGAGCTCTTCCCGGTGGCGGCGCTGATCGGCACGCTGTTCGCGCTGGCGCAGTTCGTCGCCAACTCCGAGTACACGGTGATGCGCGCGTCCGGCGCGTCGCTGCAGCAGATGACCTGGGCGCTGGTGCGGGTGGGCGTGCCGATCGCCGTCATCACCTTCCTCGCCGGCGAGTTCGTCGCGCCGACGTCCGAGCGGCTCGCGCAGCAGGTCCGCGGCCAGGCGATGGGCGACGCGCGGCGCATCGTCGCGCAGCAGTTCAAGTCGGGATTCTGGTTCAAGCAGGACCAGACCTTCGTCAACATCCGCAACGTGCTCGCCGACATGAGCGTCACCGGCATCCGGATCTACGAGTTCGACGACCGTCACGCGATGAAGCGGATGCGCGTCGCCGAGTCGGGCAGCTTCATCGGCAACGGGCAGTGGACGCTCAAGGACGTGGCGACGACCGATTTCCTGCCGGACGGCACCCGGGTGACGAAGGTGCCGACGTTCACCTGGGACACGGTGCTGCGGCCCTCGCTGCTGTCGGTCTACCAGGTCGCGCCCGAGCGGCTCGAGATCAACACGCTCTACGACAACATCCGCGTGCTCGGCGGGCAGAAGACGGCCCGGTTCGAGATCGCGTTCTGGAACAAGGTGTTCTATCCGGTCGCCGTCGTCGTGATGATGTTCCTCGCGCTGCCGTTCGCGCAGTTCCAGCGCCGCGCCGGCGGCATCGGCTTCCGGATCTTCGCCGGGACGATGCTGGGGCTCTCGTTCTTCGTCGTGAGCCGGCTGTTCGCGAACCTCGGCGTGCTCAACGACTGGCCGCCGCTCTTCTCGGCGGTCTTCCCGCTCGCGGCGTTCGTCACCTCGGCGATGGGCCTGCTGTGGTGGCTGGAGCGACGGTAGCCGCCCGCTGAGCGGACCAAAGGCGGACGAAAAAAATCCCGGCGCGAAGGCCGGGATTTTCGTCTGCGGGTCGGGACCCGCGCGATCAGGCTCGGACGCTCAGGACGCCGCCGGAACCACGCTGACGAACTTGCGCTTTTCCTTGCCCTTGGTGCGGAACTCGACGGTGCCGGTGACCAGCGCGAACAGCGTGTGGTCCTTGCCCATGCCGACGTTGGTGCCGGCGTGGATCGGGGTGCCGCGCTGCCGCACGATGATGCTGCCCGCGGGGATCAGCTCGCCGCCGTAGGACTTGACGCCGAGGCGCTTCGACTCCGAGTCGCGGCCGTTGCGGGAACTGCCGCCTGCCTTTTTGTGTGCCATGGTGGTCTCTCTTTCAGCCGACGATGCTGTCGATCTTGAGTTCGGTGTAGTTCTGGCGATGGCCCTGGTGCTTCCGGTAGTGCTTGCGCCGGCGCATCTTGAAGATCGTGACCTTCTCGCCGCGACCGTGCGAGACGACCGTGGCCTTGACCGTGGCGCCGGCAACCACCGGCTGACCCAGACGGACGCTTTCGCCGTCACCGACCATGAGCACCTGGTCGATGATCACTTCTGCGCCCACGTCCGCCGGTATCTGTTCTACTTTGAGTTTTTCGCCGGGGGCAACCTTGTACTGCTTGCCGCCGGTTTTTATGACCGCGTACATGATGGGAACTCCGAGATGTTTCCCGCGACCCTCGCGGAAAAGCTTGCCATTATAAGGCCTTAGGGCAACGGCTGTCAAAAAGCCGACGCGACCGGGCCGGCGGCGCCGGGCGGGCCCCTGCCCGCGGTGCCGGCGGCGCCCCCGACCGCGTCCCTGAAGGCGGCCGCCGGCATCAGGGGACCAGGCGGGCCCCGCCGCGGGACGGCGGCAATCCCCGCAGGGCTTCGTCGGGTACAATTCGCCCCGGCCGTGCGCATTTTCGGACTTTTCGCCGCCTGCGGCGACAATTGCGCGCACCCGTTGCTGCACGAACTGCGCCGCCGGACCGATTTCTCTCGCCCTCGCCCTTGACCATCGAATTCCTGAAATCCCTGCTCGCCGCGGACATGGCCGCGGTCGACCGCGTGCTGCGCACGAGCCTCGACTCCGACGTCGCGCTGATCCGCCAGGTCGCCGAGCACATCATCGGCAGCGGCGGCAAGCGGCTGCGCCCGGCGCTGCTGCTGCTGTCGGCCCGCGCCTGCGGCTACGAAGGCACGCGGCACCACACGCTGGCGGCGGTGGTCGAGATGATCCACACGGCGACGCTGCTGCACGACGACGTCGTCGACGACTCCAAGCTGCGGCGCGGCCACGCGACGGCCAACGAGACCTTCGGCAACTCGGCGAGCGTGCTGGTCGGCGACTTCCTCTACTCGCGCGCGTTCCAGCAGATGGTCGACCAGGGCTCGCTGCGCGTGCTCGAGATCCTGTCGAACGCGACCAACGTGATCGCGCAGGGCGAGGTGCTGCAGCTCATCAACTCCGGCGACCCCGAGCTCGGCGAGGACGACTACCTCGCCGTCATCCGGCGCAAGACGGCGAAGCTGTTCGCCGCCGCGGCCCAGCTGGGCGCCGTCTGCGGCGACGCGTCGCCGAAGGTCGAGGAGGCGCTCGAGTGCTACGGCATGCACCTCGGCGCGGCGTTCCAGCTCGTCGACGACGTGCTCGACTATTCGGGCGACCTCGACGCGATCGGCAAGAACCTCGGCGACGACCTCGCCGAGGGCAAGATGACGCTGCCGCTGATCCGCGCGCGCGACGTCGGCACCGCGGAGGACCGCGCGCTGCTGCGCGAGGCCATCACCGGCGGCCGGCTGACCGAGTTCACGCCCGTCGTCGCCGTGCTGACCAGGACCGGCGCGCTCGACTACACGCGCGAGCGCGCCGCCGGCGAGAGCGCCGCGGCGTCGGCCTGCCTCGACGTGCTGCCCGATACTCCGTACCGGAAAAGTCTGCTAGAATTAGCGTCCTTCGCGGCACAGCGGACCTACTGAAAACGTCGGTTCCGCACCCGCCGCAAACCCGCGAAATCGCAGTTTCCCGCCGCGGGTGGCATCAGGGAATTCCTGCCGGCAACGGCAATCGGGGTGTAGCTTAGCCTGGTAGAGCGCTACGTTCGGGACGTAGAGGCCGGAGGTTCAAATCCTCTCACCCCGACCAATGAATCCAGCACTTCGCGCAACGCGAAGTGCCCCCTCCCGGATCCGTGCCAGCAAGGCGCCAGCAGTTGCGGCGCGCCCGGCTGTTTACGTGCCGGCACGGTGGTGTTCAAATTCGCGCTCCAACCCTGAAGGAGATTGCGATGATCGGTTACGTCACCCTGGGCACCAACGACCTGCCTCGCGCCAAGGCGTTCTACGACACCCTGCTGGCGGAGATGGGCGTGAAGCGCATGATGGAGTTCGGCGACCGCGGCTACGCGTGGGCCGCCGCGATGGACAAGCCGATGCTGTGCATCATGAAGCCCTACGACGGCCGGCCGGCAACGGTGGGCAACGGCGTGATGGTCGGCATCGCCGCCGATTCACGCGACCAGGTCGATCGCCTGTACAGGAAGGCCCTCGAACTGGGCGGAGCCGACGAAGGCGCTCCCGGCCTCCGCGCCGAGGGTGGTGACGGGTTCTACGCCGCCTACTTTCGCGACCTGGACGGCAACAAGCTCGACGTCTTCTGCTACGGTTGAGCCGTTGCGGCGGCGGCCGCGGCCGGGTGCGACCTGCTACGTTCCCCGAGGGATGTTTCCCGCTTCGGGTTCTCAGGCGCGAGGAGCGATTCCGATGATCGCGGAAGCCGGATCTCACCTCTGGATCGCGACGGCACTCGGCGTGCTCGTCGCGCCAATGACACTGTGCGCGGGTGCCGCGGAACCCGCGCCGTCACAGAAGTTGGACGCCACGCTCGCGGCCATTGCCGATGACGCGTCGGGCCGCCTGGCCGCACAATCGGGGCTGGTCCGCTACGAACCCGGATGTCCGGAGCCACTGGTCGCGACGATCCTCCGTTTCGAAGGGTCCCTCGACGCGGTCAAGGCGCAAGGGGCGGTCGTGCGCTCGGTCATCGGCGATATCGCCACCGTCGACATCCCGGTCCGCAGGCTCGCCGCGGTAGCCGCGCTGCCGAGTGTCCTGTCCATCGAAGCCGCACGGGCGCAGCCACGGCGCCTCAGATCGTCGTCTGACGCCGCACCGTTGCCGTGAGCCGCTATAGCGACGTCCCGATCGTATAGGATGCACCCTTCGCGTTTCGCGCAAGGAATCCCCTCCATGTTCCGCAGCCGCTATCTCGACCACGCCCAGCTCACGCAGCAGCTCGCCGCCTGGGCGCGCGAGCACCCGGACTTCGTGCGCGTCTCCTCCCTCGGGACCAGCGCCGAGGGGCGCGACATCCCGCTGCTCACGATCGGGCGCAACCCGGACGAGGCACGCCCCGCGATCTGGGTCGACGGCAACATGCACGCGTCCGAGGTCTGCGGTTCCAGCGTCGCGCTCGCCATCGCCGAGGACGTGCTGAACCTGCATCGCGGCGGGAAGACGGCGATGTCTTCGCCGCTGCCGCCGCACATGGCCGACGCCGTCAGGGAAGCGCTGTTCTACATCGTCCCGCGCATCTCGCCGGACGGCGCCGAGGAGGTGCTGAAGAAGGGCCGCTACCTGCGCTCGAGCCCGGTGAACGACCGCGCGGCCAAGGGCCACGCGTACTGGGAGGCCGCCGACATCGACGGCGACGGCATGACCGGCTACATGCGGCAGCAGAGCCCCGACGGCGAGCTGGTGGAGCTTCGCGGCGAGGACGGGAAGCCCGTCGATCCGCCGGTGATGGTGCCGCGCCTGCCCGAGGACGAAGGCCCCTTCTACAAGCTCTACCCCGAGGGCGTGATCGCGAACTTCGACGGCCGGCGGATTCCCGATCCGTACTTCCTCGGCGACAACGTCTACGACTTCAACCGCAACTTTCCCTACCAGTGGGCCTGCGAGCCGAACCAGGCCGGCGCGGGCCACTTCCCGGGGAGCGCGCCGGAGACGCGGGCCATCCTCGAGTTCGCCGCGAAGCACCCGAACATCTTCACGTGGCTCAACCTGCACACGTTCGGCGGCGTGCTCATCCGCCCGCTGGGCGACAAGCCCGACAGCAAGATGGACCCGACGGACCTCGCCATCTTCAAGCAGGTGGAGGCGTGGATGACCGAGCACACCGGATACGCGGTGGTGAGCGGCTTCCACGAGTTCCTCTACGAGCCGGAGAAGCCGCTGCACGGCGACATCAGCGAGTGGGCGTACCACGATCGCGGCTGCCTCGCGTACGTGGTCGAGCTGTGGGACCTCTTCAAGCAGCTCGGCATCGAGAGGAAGAAGCCGTTCGTCGATCACTACTCGCAGCTCGAGCGCAAGGACTTCCTCGCGCTCGCCCGTCTCGACCGCGAGACGAACCAGGGCCGGTGCTTCAGTCGCTGGCGCAAGGTGCGGCACCCGCAGCTCGGCGAGGTGGAAGTCGGCGGCTTCGACGGACGCGTGGGCATCTGGAACCCGCCCTACGAGAAGCTCGCCGAGACCTGCGCGTCGCAGAGCGCCGCGTTCCTGCGCGTCGCGGCGCTGGTGCCGCGGGTCGCGGTGGAAGTGGTGAAGCAGGAGAAGGCGGGCAGCGGCCACACCCGGATCGAGATTCGCGTCTCGAACCGCGGCTACCTCGGCACCTACGGCATCCCCTCCGCCAGGAAGCTCCCGCACGCGGAACCGCTGCGCCTGAGCGTCGAGGGCGCCGGCGCGAAGCTCGTGGCGCCGGCCGAGTCGATCGTCGAGATCGGCCACCTCGACGGCTGGGGCAGCGGGCTCTACAACGGCGCCAACATCTTCATGCCCTGGACGCGCGGCAACGTCCACGAGAAGTTCGTGACGCTGGTCGCCGAAGGAAGCGGGCGCCTCGAGGTCAAGGTGGGAAGCTGCCGCGTGGGGTTCCGGACGCTCGAGATCACGCTGTAGACGGGATCGGCGGCGTGCCCGGGGAGGCGGCGCCGGCGCTACAATCGCTGTCGACCCGACAGTGCATCGCGCCCCCGCCTTCGAGGAGATACCGCCATGACGACCGCCGTCGCCCCCGACGTCCGCACCAAGCCGCCGTTTCGCGCCGACCACGTCGGCAGCTTCCTGCGCCCGCGCGCGCTGCTCGAGGCGCGCGAGAAGTTCAAGGCCGGGACGATTCCCGCGGCCGAGCTGCGGCGCGTCGAGGACGAGGCGATCCGCGGCATCGTCAAGTTCCAGGAGGACCTGGGCCTCAAGGGCATCACCGACGGCGAGTTCCGCCGCACGTATTTCCACATCGACTTCCTGACGCAGCTCGAGGGGGTCGAGACCAAGGGCGGCATCGCGGTCAGCTTCCACAGCAACGCGGGCAACGTCGACTTCGCGCCGCCGGTGATGCAGGTGACCGGCAAGGTCCGGCACGTGAAGGACATCCAGCGCGCCGACTTCGAGTTCCTCAAGGCCGCGACGACGCGCACGCCGAAGGTCACCATCCCGTCGCCGACGATGCTGCACTTCCGCGGCGGCAGGAGCGCCATCAGCCGCGAAGCCTACCCCGACCTCGAAGCGTTCTATGCCGACGTCGCCGCCGCCTATCGCGCCGAGATCGCGTCGCTGTACGCGGCGGGCTGCCGCTACGTGCAGCTCGACGACACCAACCTCGCCTACCTCTGCGACGAGAAGATGCGCGAGGGCGCGCGCTCGCGCGGCGACGACCCGAACGAGCTGCCGCGCCGCTACGCCGCGCTGATCAACGCCGCGATCCGCGACCGGCCCGCCGACATGGCGGCCTGCGTCCACCTGTGCCGCGGCAACTTCAAGAGCGCGTGGGCGGCCGAGGGCGGCTACGAGCCGGTCGCCGAGGTGCTGTTCAACGAGCTCGACATCGACGGCTACTTCCTCGAGTACGACGACCCGCGCTCGGGCGACTTCGCGCCGCTGCGCTTCCTGCCGAAGAACAAGGTCGTCGTGCTGGGCCTCGTCAGCACCAAGCTCGACCGGATGGAGACCAAGGACGAGCTGAAGCGCCGGATCGACGAGGCGGCGAAGTTCGCGCCGCTCGCGCAGTTCTGCCTGTCGCCGCAGTGCGGCTTCTCGTCCACCGTGCACGGCAACGACATCCAGGTCGAGACGCAGGCGGCGAAGATCCGCCTGTGCGTCGACGTCGCGCGCGAGGTCTGGGGCGGCGTTTAGCCGCACGGGGCGATTGCGGCGTCGACCCGACCCCGGCGCAGGCCCGCGCCGGTCCCCTCACGCCCGGCCGCGCCGCCCCCGGGCGCCATCTCACCCCGGCGGCAGGATCGCGACGAGGTGCCGGAAGAGCTCGCGGAACTCCTTGCGCGCCGGCACGCCGACGACCGGGTCGCTGTTCGACGCGAACGCCGCGTCGATCGCCTCCCAGTCCTCCGCCGTCAACGCCTGCGCCGCCAGCGGCAGCACCTCGTCCTCCTCGCGCCGCATGTGCTTCCAGTGGAAGTGCGAGTAGCGCTCGACCTTCTCGGCGAACGCCGGCAGCGTCGACGGGTCGTCCACGTAGCGCCGGTAGACCGCCTTCAGCTCGGTGAACGCGTCGCGCCCGACCTCGTGCTCGCGGTGCAGCCCGTCGAGCAGCGGCGCGGCCTCGGGACGGCGCACGCGCAGCCGCGCGAACAGGTAGTCGTCCTCCTTCGGGTGGTGCAGCCGCTCCGGGAAGCGCTCGATGTAGTCGAACATCGCGGCGAACAGCCGGTGGTCCGGCGCGCTGCGGCCCGCGACGATCTCCGCGACGAGGTGCCGCAGGCCCTCGACCACCGCGGTGATCGCGCGGTGCTCGTCCTGGATGATTCCGATCGCCTTCATCGTTCCCTCCTCAGCGCCCGCCCGGCCGCCCGAAGGGCGCTGACCGCCCCCTCGGGGGGAGGCGAGCGGAGCGAGCTTCGGGGGCACTCATCTCAGGCCACGGCGACCAGCCGGTGCAGCGTGTCCGGGTCGTTGGCGAGCGCCTCGCTCGGGCCGCGGTGCACGACCCGCCCGCGCTCGAGGACCAGCGCGTTCCTGGTCAGCGACAGCGCGAGCTTCGCGTGCTGCTCGACGACGATCACCGCCATGCCGGTCTCCTCGACCAGGTCGCGGATCACGCTCATCAGCTCCTGCACGATGATCGGGGCGAGCCCCTCCATCGGCTCGTCGAGGAGCAGCAGGCTGGGGTTCACCATCAGCGCCCGCCCGATCGCCAGCATCTGCTGCTCGCCGCCGGAGAGCTGGTTGCCGAAGTTCGCGCGGCGCTCGGCGAGGCGCGGAAAGACCTCGTAGACCTTCGGCACCGTCCACGGGCCCGGCCGCGCGACCGCGGTCAGGTGCTCCTCGACGGTCAGCGACGGGAACATGTAGCGCTCCTGCGGCACCCAGCCCAGGCCCGCGTGGCAGCGCCGGTGCGTGGGCATCGCGGCGAGGTTGCCGCCGCGCCAGCGGATCGTGCCGCGGTGCAGCCTGGTGAGCCCCATCAGCGTCGTCAGCAGCGTCGTCTTGCCCATGCCGTTGCGGCCGAGGAGCGCGAGGCTGTCGCCCTCCTCCATCGAGAGCGACAGGTCGTCGAGCACGACGGCGTCGCCGTAGCCCGCGGTGACGCCGTCGACGGCGAGCAGCTCAGCCATGCTGCGCCTCGCCCAGGTAGACCTCGCGCACGCGCGGGTCCGCGGCGATCTCCGCGGGCGCGCCCTCGGTCAGCACCTTGCCGCCGACGAGCACGGTGATCCGCTCGGCGAAGCGGAACACGAGCCCCATGTCGTGCTCGATGAACAGGACGGTCACGTCGCGCGGCAGCGCGGCGATCACCGAGAAGAGCTCCGCGCTCTCGCCGGCGGGGATGCCCGCGGCCGGCTCGTCGAGGAGCAGGATCCGCGGCTTCGTCGCGAGCGCCAGCGCGATCTCGACCAGCCGCTGCTTGCCGTACGGCAGGTTCCTCGTCAGCTCGTTCGCGTCGGCCGCGAGGCGCAGCGACGCGAGCAGCGCCATCGCCTCGTCGATCTCCTCGCGCATGCGCGGCGACCGTGCGGAACCAGACGCCCGCGCGCCCCCGGCGCTCGGCGATCGCGAGCACCGTGGACTCGAGCACCGTCAGCCCGGCGAACAGCGTGTTGATCTGGAACGTCCGCGTGATGCCGCGCTTGACGCGCTCGTGCTGCGGGCTCTCCGGTGATCCGCGCGTCGCCCAGCAGCACCTCGCCGGACGTCGGCGGCAGCACGCCGGTCAGGAGGTTGATCAGCGTCGTCTTGCCGGCGCCGTTGGGCCCGATCAGCGCGTGGCGCGCGCCCGGCGGGAACGCGAGCGTCACGTCGCTGACGGCGGTGAAGCCGCCGAAGCGCCTGGTCAGGCGCTCGGTGGCGCAGCGCGGCCGCCCCGCTCACTTTCCGCCTCCGCGCATGCGGTCGCGCAGCACCTCGAACGCGCCGAAGAGGCCGCCGCGCGCGAACAGCACGACGACGACCAGCAGCAGCCCGAGCCAGAACTGCCAGTAGATCGGATTGAGGTCGGACAGCCAGTGGTGCGCGAGCATGAACACCGCCGCCCCGACGAGCCCGCCGTAGAGCCGGCCGGCGCCGCCCAGCACCAGCATGATCATCAGGTCGGCCGAGCGCGGGAAGCCGAACACGTCGAGCCCGACGAACTGCGTCGTCTGCGCGAGCAGGCCGCCGGCGACCCCGGCCATCGCCGCGCTGATCGTGTAGACGGCGATCAGCCGTCGCACGACCGGCGCGCCGATCGCCGGCATCCGCTTCACGTTCTCGCGCACGCCGCGCAGCGAGAGCCCGAACGGCGACGCGACGATCCGGCGCGCGAGCGCGAACAGCAGGAACAGCACGGCCGCGCTGTAGGCGTACGCCGTGCTGCCGGTGAGGTCGAACGAGAACACGCCGAAGAGCTTGCTCATCGTGACGCCGGACAGGCCGTCGGCGCCGCCGGTGATCGACGGCAGCTGGTTCGCCGCCTCGTAGAGCATCAGCCCGATGCCGAGCGTCACCATCAGCCGCGCGAGGTCGGAGCCGCGGACGACGAGGAAGCTGGTCGCGAAGCCCAGCACCGCGCCCGCGAGCCCGGCGACGGCGAGGCCGGAGATCGGCTCGCCCCAGCCGTGCACGGCGAGCAGCCCCGCCGCGTAGGCGCCGAGGCCGAAGAACGCCGCGTGGCCCAGCGAGACGATGCCGGCGTAGCCGAGGATCAGGTCGAGCGAGACGGCGAACAGCCCGGTGATCAGGATCTGGCTGCCGAGGACGCGGTTCTGCGGGAAGACGAAGTAGGCCGCGACGACCGCGAGCCAGAACACGATCTCGGCGACCCGCCAGCGATCGGTCGGCAGCCGGGGCGCGGCGGTCGTCACGCCCGCCGCCCGTAGAGTCCCGCCGGGAACGCGATCATCAGCGCGACCATCAGCACGTAGATGATGAACGAGCCGGCCTGCGGCACGTAGTACTTGCCCGCGACGTCGCAGATGCCGAGGATCATCGCGGCGACGAGCCCGCCCTTGATCGTGCCCGCGCCGCCGATGGCGACGACGAGCAGGAAGTACACCATGTACTTGAACGGGAACGTCGGGTCGAGGCCCAGCACGTCGATGCCGAGGCCGCCGCCCAGTCCCGCGAGGCCCGAGCCGAGCGCGAACGTCAACCCGAACACGCGGTTGACGTCGATGCCGAGGCCCGCCGACGCGACGGCGTTGTCGACGCTCGCCCGGATCTGCGCGCCCAGGCGCGTGCGGGTCATCAAGAGGTGCAGCGCCAGCGTGACGACGACGACGACGGCGATCAGGAACAGCCGGTAGGCGCCGAGGCCGACGCCCAGCACCTGGACCTGCCCGCGCAGGAAGTCCGGCAGCCGCACCGGCTGCTGCGACGGGCCGAACAGGTACGTCGCCGCCGCGACCGCCATGAACACGATGCCGATCGAGAACATCACCTGGTCGAGGTGCGTCGCGCGGTAGAGCCGCTGGTAGAGCGTGCGCTCGAGCACGATGCCGGCGAGCGCCGCCGCGACGAACGCGACCGGCAGCGTCGCCAGGAACGGCACGCCCGCGCGGGACATCAGCACCACGCAGGCGTAGCCGCCGACCATCGCGAACGCGCCGTGCGCCAGGTTGACGAAGTTCATCAGGCCCATCGTCACCGACAGGCCGATGCTGATCACGAACAGCAGGCTGCCGTACGCGATCCCGTCGAACAGCACGCCGGCGAGGTTTCCGATCATGGCCCTGCCCCGCGCAGCGTTCCGGTCAGCTCTCCGGCAGGACGTTCTCGACCTTGTCGAACTCGATGTTCCAGGGCTTGCCGTTGACCATCTTCACTTCGCGCATGTACACGGTGTTGATGGCGTCGCGCGTCGCGGGCTCGATCGACAGCGGCCCGCGCGGGCTCGTCCACTTCATGCCCTTCATCGCCTCGACCAGCTGCTCGCCGGTGGCGCTGGCGCCGGCCTTCTTCGCGGCCTCGTAGATCGAGGTGCATGCCGTCGTAGCCGCCGACCGAGTGGAAGTTCGGGCGCATGCCGTTGTTCGCCTTCATGAACGCGTCGACGTACGCCTTGTTCTCGGGCGACTCGTGCGCGGCCGAGTAGTGGAACGACGTGATGACGCCGACCGCCGGCGCGCCCATGCTCTCGAGCAGGTCGTCGTCGGTGACGTCGCCGGTGCCGATCAGCCGGATCCCCGCCTGCTTCAGCCCCCGGTCCTCGAACTGCTTCATCACCGCGAGGCCCTCGCCGGAGGGCACGAACACGAACAGCGCGTCGGGCTTCGCGTCCTTCGCGCGCTGCAGGAACGGCGCGTAGTCGGGGTTGCGCAGCGGCGTGCGCACCGACTCGACGATCTCGCCGCCGGCCGCCTTGAAGCGCGCGTGGAACGTCTTCTCGGCGTCGAGGCCGGGGCCGTAGTCGGTGACCATCGTGACCACGCGCTTGATCTTGTTCTTCGCCGCCCAGTCGGCGATCGGGCCGGTCACCTGCGGCAGCGTGAAGCCGGTGCGCACGATCATCGGCGACTTGGTCGGGATGATCGCCGTCGCCGCCGCCATCACGATCATCGGCACCTTCGCCTCGGTCGCGACCGGGGCCGCCGCCAGCGCGAGCGGCGTCAGCCCGAAGCCGGCGAGCACGTTGACCTTGTCCTGCACGACGAGCTCCTGCGCGATCCGCTTGGTCGTCTCGGGGGCGAGGCCGGTGTCGTCCTTGATGATCAGCTCGACCTTGCGCCCGGCGATCGTGTCGCCGTTCCTCTGCATGTAGAGCTTGGCGGCGGCGCTGATCTGCTTGCCGGTCGACGCGAACGGCCCGGTCATCGGCAGGATCAGCCCGATCTTGAACGGATCGGCGGCGAAGGCGAGGTGCGGGAACGCGCCGAGGGCGGTGACGCCGGCGATGCCCGCGAGCACGCGGCGACGGGACGAACGGACTGGGGTCTTCATGGCTTCCTCCTTGGTGGAATCACGGTCTTGATGCAGGCAACGAATCGGGGTGCGGGGCGGAGCGGCCGCTAGGCGGCCGCGCCGTTGACTTCGCGCGCGCTCCTCGCGCCGAGCCGCGGGAACACGCGGCGCGCATTGCCCTCGAAGATCTGGTAGCGCGCCTCGTCGGACAGCGACTTTACCTGATCGACGTAGCGCCGCGTGTCGTCGTAGTGATGCCCGGTGTCGGGATCGACGCCGCGCACCGCGCCGACCATCTCCGACGCGAACAGGATGTTGGCGACGGGCACGACCTTGGTCAGCAGCTCGATGCCCGGGTAGTGGTAGACGCAGGTGTCGAAGAACACGTTGTTCAGCAGCAGCTCGGGGAGCGGCGGGCGCTTCAGGTCCTGCGCGATGCCCTTGTAGCGGCCCCAGTGGTACGGCACCGCGCCGCCGCCGTGCGGAATGATGAACCTGAGCGTCGGGAAGTCCCTGAACAGGTCGGAGAGCAGGAACTGCATGAACGCGGTGGTGTCGGCGTTGATGTAGTGCGCGCCGGTCGCGTGGAAGCAGGGGTTGCACGACGTGCTGACGTGGACCATCGCCGGCACGTCGAGCTCGACCATCTTCTCGTACAGCGGATACCACCAGCGGTCGGTCAGCGGCGGCTCCTTCCAGTGCCCGCCCGACGGGTCGGGATTGAGGTTGCAGCCGACGAAGCCGAGCTGCGTGACGCAGCGCTCGAGCTCCGGGATGCAGTTCTCCGGCCGCACGCCCGGGGACTGCGGCAGCTGGCAGACGCCGATGAAGTTGTCCGGGTAGAGCTGGCAGACGCGGTGGACGAGGTCGTTGCAGACCTCCGCCCACTCGCGCGAGGTCGCCTCGGTGCCGATGTGGTGCGCCATGAAGCTCGCGCGGGGCGAGAAGATCGTGAGGTCGGTGCCGCGCTCGCGCTGCATCCGCAGCTGCGCGCCTTCGAGGCTGACGCCGATCTGCTCGTCGGTGATGACGAGCTCGTCGCGGCGCGGCGCCTTCGACGGGTCGCCGATCGCGGCGATCTGCCGCTTGCGCCAGGCCTCGAGCTCGGCCGGCGCCGTCGTGTAGTGGCCGTGGCAGTCGATGATCATGCGCGCGTCTCCCCTGCCCTACGCCGCCACCGCGAGCGCGGCCGGCTGGTTCTCGAGCACCATCAGGCCGGTCGCCGTGTTGGAGATCGGGACGTGGTAGTTCGCGTGCACCCTGGTCACGCGGCCGGTCAGCGCGCCGCGCGCCGCGAGCCAGGCCATCAGCTCGGTGCCCTGCGCGCCCGCCTCGCGGACGATGTCGAGGCTCGAGTACTGCGTCAGCTTCTCCGGCTCGTCGACGATCGCGTCCATGCACATCAGGTCGAACTCGCGGTTGATGAAGCCGGCGCGCTCGCCGTCGAGCTGGTGCGAGAGCCCGCCGGTGCCGAGCACGACGACGCGCGCGTCCTCGCTCCAGGACTCCAGCGCGCGGCCCACGGCCTGCCCGAGCTTGAACGCGCGGCGCGGCGACGGCAGCGGATGCTGGACGTGGTTCATCGCGATCGGGACGATGCGCACCGGCCACGGCCCGCCGCCCGGCCACAGCAGCGCCATCGGCAGCGTCAGCGCGTGGTCGACCAGCATCTCCTGGCAGGTCGTGATGTCGAACTCGTCGGCGACCAGCGACTCGATGACGTGCCAGGACAGCGCCGGGTGGCCGAGGAACGGCGCCACCGTCGGGATGCCCCAGCCCTCGTCGGCGTTGCGGTACTCGGCGCGCGGCGCCGACGGCGAACGTCGGCAGCTTGTCGAGGAAGAAGTTGAGGCCGTGGTCGTTGTAGAACACGACCGCGACGTCGGGCTTCGCCTTCGCGAGCCACGCGCGGGCCGGCGGATAGCCGTCGAAGAACGGCTTCCAGTACGGGTCCTGCTGCAGGTTCTGCGCGATCGCGCGGCCGATGGCCGGCACGTGCGCGCTCGTGATCGCGCCGAGGATCGTGGCCATCGTCATTGCCTCCCTGCCGCCAGCAGCCTGGCCTTGAACGCGTCCTTGGTCATCCCCGTCTGCTGCGCGCCGATGTCCTGCACGTCGAGCCCGAGGATGCCGGCGAACTTGGCGAGATAGTAGATGTTGCCGCCGGCGGCGATCAGCTGCAGCACGTTGCGGCTGGCGATCGCCGCGCGCTGCTCGTCGCCGAGGCCGAACCTGCGCATGTACGCGTCCTCGTCCTTCCGGAACTCGGCGCGGTTCTCGGCCGAATTGAACGAATAGCACATCCGGTTGAGCGCATAGCCCTTCTGCGCCTGCGCGCCGTCGAAGATCGTCGTGCCGGGTATGCCGTAGTCGCGCGGTGCCGCTGCCATCCCTGCCTCCCCCGTTCGAATCCCTAGACCGTTTCCGCCGCCAGCTGCCGGTCGAGGCGGTCGAGCCAGCGATAGCACGGCAGCACGTCGGCCACGCTCGAGCGCGGCGCGCGCCGCTCGCGGATCGCCGCGACGAACTCGCGGTCCTGCAGCTCGATGCCGTTCATCGACACGTCGACCTGCGACACG
This sequence comes from uncultured beta proteobacterium, assembly GCA_963832705.1. Lineage (GTDB taxonomy): Bacteria > Pseudomonadota > Gammaproteobacteria > Burkholderiales > Casimicrobiaceae > CAIWHR01. The sequence continues at coordinate 37,265 of CAWHVP010000019.1, forward strand.
TCGATCTTCTGCTCCTTGCCGTCGACGAGATCGTCGTAGCGCGCGACGTAGGTGCCGGTGTCGCCGATGTAGCGGAAGAACGTGCCGAGCGGACCATCGTTGTTGAACGACAGCGACAGCGTGCAGATCGCGCCCGACGCCGACTTCAGCTGGATCGACATGTCCATCGCGATCCCGAGCTCCGGATGGATCGGCCCCTGCAGCGCGTGCGCGGCGACGATCTCGCCCGCCTGCCAGGCGAAGAGGTCGACCGTGTGCGCGGCGTGGTGCCAGAGCAGGTGGTCGGTCCACGACCGCGGCTGCCCCAGCGCGTTCATGTTCCGGCGCCGGAAGAAGTACGTCTGCACGTCCATCTGCTGGACGTGGAACTCGCCGGCCGCGATCTTGCGGTGGACCCACTGGTGGCTGGGGTTGAACCGGCGCGTGTGCCCGACCATCGCCACGAGGCCGGTCTGCCGCTGCGCGTGCGCGACCGCCTCGGCGCCGGCCAGCGTGTCGGCGAGCGGGATCTCGACCTGCACGTGCTTGCCCGCCTTGAGGCAGGCGAGCGCCTGCTCGGCGTGCATCTGCGTGGGCGTGCACAGGATCACCGCGTCGACGTCGGGCCGCGCGAGGCTGTCGGCCAGGTCGGTCGTGGCGTGGCCGATGCCGAACTTCTGCGCGATCTCCGCCGTCGGCTCGAGCCTGCGCCCGACGATCGAGACGACCTCGACGCCGTCGATCCGGGCGAGCGCCTCGAGGTGCTTGATGCCGAACGCGCCGGCGCCGGCGAGGGCGATCTTCAGTGACATCGGTCCGGATCCTGTCAGGGGTTCTCGAGAATCATGTGGCCGACGGCGGTGTTCGACGCGGGCACGTGGTAGAAGCGGTGGACTTCGCGGGCGGCGGGCGCGAGCGCGCCGCGCATCAGCAGCCACATCACGAGCTCGATGCCCTCGGAGCCGGCCTCGCGCACGTAGTCGACGTGCGGCATCCGCGCGAGCCCCTCGGGGTCGGCGACCAGCCGGTCCATGAAGGCGAGGTCGAACTCGCGGTTGATCAGGCCCGCGCGCGGGCCCTGCAGCTGGTGCGACATGCCGCCCGTGCCCCAGACCATCACCCTCAGGTCCTCGTCGTACGAGGCGACGGCGCGGGCGATCGCCTTGCCCAGGTTCCAGCAGCGGTTGCCGGTCGGCGGCGGGTACTGGACGACGTTCACCGCCAGCGGGACCACCTTGCAGGGCCAGCGCTGCGGCTGCCCGAACAGCAGCGACAGCGGCACGGTGAGGCCGTGGTCGACGTCCATCCGGTTGACGATCGTCAGGTCGAACTCGTCGAGGATCACCGACTGCGCGATGTGCCAGGCGAGCTCCGGATGCCCCTCGACGACCGGCACCGGCCGCGGGCCCCAGCCCTCGTCGGCGGGCGCGAACGACTCCGCGCAGCCGATCGCGAACGTCGGGATCAGCTCCAGCGAGAACGCCGACGCGTGGTCGTTGTAGACGAGCACGACGACGTCGGGCTTCTGCTCGGCGATCCACTTGCGGGCGAACTCGTAGCCGGCGAAGACCGGCGCCCAGTACGGGTCCGCCGTCTTGCCCTGGTCGAGCGCCGCGCCGATCGCGGGCACGTGCGAGGTGGTGACGCCGGCGATGATCCTGGCCATCGTGCGTTCCTAGCGCGCCGGATCGCTGCGGCTGCGGTTGCCCTGTGCCGGGCGCCCGCCGCCGATCATCATCGCGCGGTAGGCCTCCTCCGGCATCCCGGTCATCTTCGCCGCGAGGTTCTGGAACGAGCAGCCGTCGGTCGCGCCGATCTTGGCGAGGAAGTAGATGTTGCCGCCGAGCTCGAGCATCCGGTTGTAGTCGCGCGCGAGCACCGCCTCGCGCTGCGCGTCGCTCATCGGGTAGCGGGCGAGGCAGGCGCGCTCGTCGCGCCTTGAACGCCTCGCGGTTCTCCGCCTTCATCAGCGACATGCAGAACATGTTGAGATGGTAGCCCAGCCGCGACTGCTCGGCGTCGAAGACCACGGTCCCCGGGATGTCCTTGAAGGTCTCGTTGTAGGTCGACATGGCGCTCGTCAGTCGTTCCAGTACAGCCGCATCGGGTTGTCGACGAGCAGCCGGCGCTGCAGCTCCGGCGTCGGCGCGATCCGCGGCAGGAAGTCGACGAGCCTGCCGTCGTCGGGCATGTGCGTCTTCATGTTCGGGTGCGGCCAGTCGGTGCCCCACAGCACGCGGTCGGGGAAGCGCTCGACGACCGTGCGCGCGAACGGCACGACGTCATCGTAATCCGGCGGGCCCGATTTCGACAGGCGCTCGGGGCAGCTGACCTTCGACCAGATGTTCGGATGCTCGGCGAGGAGCCGCAGGAACAGCGCGAACTCCGGGCCGTCGACCGGCTTGCCGACGTCCGGCCGCCCCATGTGGTCGACGACGACGGTCGTCGGCAGCGCGGTGAAGAAGTCCCAGAGCTCGGGCAGGTCCTGCGCCTCGAAGTAGACGACGACGTGCCAGCCGAGCGGCGCGATCCGCTGCGCGATCTCGGCGAGCACCTCGCGCGGCGTGAAGTCGACCAGCCGGCGGACGAAGTTGAAGCGGGTGCCGCGCACGCCGGCGGCGTGCAGCGCGGCGAGCTCGGCGTCGGTGACGCCGCGCCCGACCGAGGCCACGCCCCGCGCCCGGCCGCCCGAGTGCACGAGCGCGTCGACCAGCGCGCGGTTGTCGTTGCCGTGGCAGGTCGCCTGGACGACGACGTTGCGCTCGAAGCCGAGCCGGTCGCGCAGCTCGAACAGCTTCTCCTTCGGCGCGTCGCAGGGCGTGTACTTGCGCTCGGGCGCATACGGGAAGACCGCCGCCGGCCCGAAGACGTGGCAGTGCGCGTCGACCGCGCCCGGCGGCACGGCAAACGCGGGCTTCGACGGCGAAGGGTGGAACGGCAGGTATCGGGGTCCACGGCGGGATCCGCTCGGGAGTCGGCGCGGAGCTCGAGGGGTCGCGTCGACGTACTTGAGGCCGGCCTTCGCCAGCGTCTCGCGCATGCCGTAGATGTCGAGGCCCAGCTCGCCGGCGGCGAGGCGCCGGCGATTGGTCTCTTCCTTCTGCTCGCGCGCGGCGGCGGCGTCGGCGACCGCCGCGGCGCGCGCGCGCGGCACGACGACGATGCCGTCGTCGTCGGCCATCACCACGTCGCCCGGCTCGACCAGCATGCCCGCGCACACGACCGGCACGTTCACCGAGCCCAGCGTCGCCTTCACCGTGCCGCGGGCGCAGACGGCGCGCGACCAGACGGGGAACTTCATCTCGGTCAGCGTGGCGACGTCGCGCACGCCGGCGTCGATCACCAGGCCCTTCGCCCCGCGCGCACGGTACGACGTCGCGAGCAGGTCGCCGAACATGCCGTCGTCGTTGTCGGTGGTGACGCCGACGACGACGATGTCGCCGGGCCGGATCATCTCGGCCACGACGTGCAGCATCCAGTTGTCGCCCGGCTGCGCGAGCACCGTCACCGCCGTCCCGCAGGCGGCGGCGCCGGGGTAGATCGGGCGCATGTACGACTTCAGGAGTCCCGTGCGGCCCTGCGCCTCGTGCACGGTCGCCGTGCCGAAGCGCGCCAGCCGCTCGACCGCCGCCGCGTCCGCGCGCTCGATGTTGCGCACCGCGATTCCCGTCTTGCCGTAGTCCGCCATGTCCGTCGCTCTCCTGTCCGTCAGCCGCGCCCGCGGGACCGCGCCCGCGCCGCCGTCATTCCGCACGCCCTCGCGCGCCGCGGCCGTCCCACACCGCCGCGGGCACCATCACCTCGCCGCGCATGATCAGCCGCGCCGTGCGCAGCAGCGCCGCGCTCACCACCTTCTGCGGGTCGGCCGGGTCGAGCTCGAGCAGCACGGTGAACTCGCCGGTCGGATGCTCGACCGAGACGGGCTTCACGTTGCCCGCCGGCAGCGTCGCGACGCCGTCGGCGACGGTCCCGGCCATCACGGCCGCGGTCGCCAGCGTCACGGCGCCCAGCACGCCGACCGCGGCGTGGCAGTCGCGCGGGATGAACGTGCGCGAGCACAGGCTGCCGCCGGCAGCGGGCGGCGCGATCAGCGACACCTTGGGCACGACCTTCTTCGCCACGTCGCCCAGGTTCATCGCCCGGCCCGCCTGCAGGCGGATCGACTCGATCCGCGCCTTCAGCTCGGCGTCCGCGTTCAGCGCGTCGCGCGACTCGTAGCCGGTGCGGCCGAGGTCGGCGGCGCGGATCACGACGACCGGCATGCCGTTGTCGATGCAGGTCACCGGGACGCCGTCGAAGGTGTCGACGACGTGCCCGGTCGGCAGCAACGCCCCGCACACCGATCCCGCGGTGTCGAGGAAGGCGATCCGGATCGGCGCCGAGGTGCCGGGGACGCCGTCGATGCGCGCGTCGCCCTCGTAGGCGAGGCGCCCGCCGGGCGTCCGCAGCACGACGTCGGACAGCATGTCGGTGTTGCGGGTGAGGATGCGCACGCGTGGTCTCGTCGCCGGCCGGCGCGATCAGCCCGCGCTCGATGCCGAACGGACCGACGGCCGCGAGCATGTTGCCGCAGTTGGGCGTGGTGTCGACGCGCGCCTCGTCGATCAGCACCTGCGCGAACAGGAACTCGAGGTCGACGCCGGGACGCGCCGACTTCGAGACGATGCCCACCTTGCTGGTCAGCGGATCGGCGCCGCCCAGGCCGTCGATCTGCCGCGCGTCGGGCGAGCCCATCGCCGCCAGCAGCACGCGGTCGCGCAGCGCCGGCTCGGCCGGCAGGTCCGACTCGAGGAAGAACGGCCCGCGCGACGTGCCGCCACGCATGAACAGGCAGGGGATCGCGGTTTGCATGCCATCGGCCGGGAAGGACTGCGAGGCCGCTATCGTGCGCGCACCGCGCCCACCGATGGAAGTAGCATCGCTATACTAGCAGTTATGCCGTTTCGGCATGTGCGTCGAGGACGACTCCCGTGGACCTGAAGCAGCTCGAATACTTCCTGAACGTCGTCGACCTCGGCGGGTTCAGCCGCGCGGCGCGGCTGCTGGGCGTCGCGCAGCCGGCGATCAGCCGGCAGGTGCGCAGCCTCGAGGTGGAGCTGCGCCAGACGCTGCTGGTGCGCAACGGCCGGGGCGCGACGCCGACCGAGGCCGGCAAGCGCCTGCTCGCCCACGCGCGCGGCATCCTGCAGCAGGTCGACCGCGCCCGGGCCGAGGTCGACGAGATCAAGGGCGCCCCCGTCGGCCACGTCGTCGTCGGCCTGCCGCCGACGCTGGCGCGGCTGATCACCACGGCGATCGTCCGCGAGTTCCGCCGGAGCTTCCCGCACGCGACGCTGTCGATCATGGACGGGCTGTCGTCGTACATGCACGAGTGGCTGCAGGTCGGGCGCATCGACATCGGGCGTGCTGTACAACCCGGCGCCGCATCCGGCGATCGACAGCCGGCCGCTGCTCGAGGAGGCGCTGTGCTTCGTCGCCCGCGACGGCGACGGCGGCGCGCGAGGGGGCGATGCCGCTGCGCCGAGCTGCCGCGCCATCCGCTGATCATCCCCAGCCGGCCGAACGCGATCCGGATGCTGGTCGAGACGCGGCTGGCGGCGATCGGGGCCCGGCCGCAGGTCGCGATGGAGATCGACGCCGTCGGGGCGATCCTCGAGCTCGTCGCCGAGGGCTACGGCGCGGCGGTGCTGTCGCCGCGCGCGCTCGACGGCGCCGACGTCGCGCGCAAGCTCGTCACGCGGCCGATCGTGCAGCCGCGGATCAAGAGCACGATCGCGATCGCGACGTCGGCGCAGCGCCCGTCGACGCCGCTGCTGCAGGCGACGGTCGCGCTGGTCGAGGACGCGGCGCGGCGCGCGATTGCGCCGGCACGCCGCCGCGCCCGATAATCGGCCAGCCCCCCGTCCGGAGACACGCTCATGAATCCTCCCACGCGCAGCGCCGAGCCGCCGGTCGACGACCGGCGCCTTGCCGTCATCGGCTTCGGCGAAGCCGGCCGCATCCTCGCCGGCGGCATCACAGCGTCCGGCCTGCTTCGACGTCTCGGCGTACGACATCCTCGTGCACGACCGCGCCGCCCGCGCCGCGATGCTCGCCGCGGCCGCCGAGCGCGGCGTCGCGATGACCGAGACGCACCGCGCGGCGATCGCCGGCGCGCGGATCATCGTTTCCGCCGTCACCGCCGGCGCGTCGACCGACGTCGCGCGCGAAGCGGCGGCCAGCCTCGTCCCCGGCCAGCTGTTCGCCGACATCAATTCGGTGTCGCCGGGGACCAAGCGCAGGAACGCGCAGCTGATCGAGCAGGCGGGCGGGCACTACGTCGACGTCGCGGTGATGGCGCCGGTGCCGCCCTACGGCCTCGCCGTGCCGATCCTCCTCGGCGGCGCGAAGGCCGCCGACCTCGCCGCGCGGCTCGCGCCGGCGGGCATGCGGCTCGAGGTCGTCGCCGACGACGTCGGCACCGCCTCGGCGATCAAGATGTGCCGCAGCGTGATGATCAAGGGCATGGAGGCGCTGGTCGTCGAGTGCCTGCTCGGCGCGCGCCACTACGGCGTCGAGGACCGGGTGCTCGCGTCGCTCGACGAGACGTTCCCGCAGATGCGCTGGGACGAGCGCGCCGACTACCTGGTGAGCCGCGTCGTCGTGCACGGCCGCCGCCGCGCGGCCGAGATGCGCGAGGTCGCGGTCACGCTCGCCGAGGCCGGGCTCGAGCCGTTCATGGCGAGCGCGACGGCGCGCTGCCAGGACCACGTCGCCGACCTGTCCGACGCCGCGGCGCGCGAGCGCGCGACGCGCAAGGACTTCTCGTGGCGCGCGTTCGCCGATGCGCTGACGCAGGTCGAGCCCGCCGACGCGGACCCGTCGTCGGCCCGCCCCTGACGCCGACGCGGAGCGTCGCCGCCGGGCACCGCGACGGCGGCGCCCGGGCGCGCTGCGGCCGGGTCAGAGCGGCGTCAGCGTGAAGTTCGCCACCAGCGCCGGCGAGCCCGGGGCCAGCACCGCCGAAATCGTCCCGGTGATCGTGCTGCCCGACAGCGAGGCGTTCAGCGTGCCCGGGTACTTTCCGCCGAGCATGAAGGTCGCCGTCATGTTCGACACCGTGCCGGTGAGCGGCGCGCTGCCGCTGAGCGCATAGGCACCGTTCGGGCACAGGACCGGGTTGTTCGAGTTCGAGACCGTCGCCGTGCCGTCCACCGCGGCCGTCCCGCTGGCGATGTTGCTGCCCGAGAGTGTCATGTCGAGCGTGACGGTCCCGCTGAAGCCGACGTTCGCCGTGCACGAGAACGGCCCGTAGTTCACCGACAGCAGCGCCGATCCGCTCATCGGGCCGCCATAGCGCAGCGCCGTCGGCGTACAGTCGGTCAGGCAGGCGGGCACATTCGCGAGCCACGCCGGGATCGGCTGCCCGAGCGCCTGCAGCAGCTGCTTGTAGGCGGCGTACGGATTGGTCGCGATCAGCGTCAGCAGCTGGCTCGCCGTGCCGGTGGGGATCGATCCCGACGTCGCCGCGTCGAGCACGGCGACGCGCACGACCACGCCGGACAGCGCGATGTCCGCGTCGACGTCGATCGCGACGACCTGGTCGCCGGCGCCGTCGGGCGTTTGCCGGAATGCCGTGGCTTCGAGCGCCGCCTGCAGCAGCCGGTGCGCGGGCGAGGCATCGATCGCATCGAAGTCGCCTGGCGCCAGCGCCTTGGCAGCGACCCCGCCGGCCACGGGCGCCGACTTGGGCAGAACCAGGGCCCGTCCGACGACGCCGGTCTCGAGGTGCTGCCGCAGCAGGTCGGCCGCACCCGTGCGGCCGTCGATCGCTGCCAGGATCGCGCGGTACTGGCTGACGAACGCCTCGCTGGTGATCTCGCCGCGGTTGGCGCGACCGGCGAGCTCGATCAGCATCGCGACGAAGCCTCCGCTGTTGTCGGGATCCGAACAGAGCGTGCCGAGCGTGCCGAACAGCTGCCGGGTCGCGTTCTTCGTCTGGTGGATGCCGTTCACCGTGTAGTCGATGACCGCATGGTTGCCGTCGGCAAACGTGATCTGCATCGTTCCGACCGTCGTCTCGACGATCTTCGTCGTGTCCCAGGGCGAGGAGTCGAACGGCACGCCCTTGACGGTCGCCACGTTCCCCGAATAGACGCGGGCACCGGTCATGTGCAGCTCGGCGATCAGCCACCACGGCTTGCCGTCGGCATCGTAGGTGAACCACGTGGCGAAGACGATGTGCCCTGATGGGTGAGGTTGATGCCCCAGCCGGATTCGGCGCCCGGCGGGCTCGCCCACCACAGGTCGTGGTAGCTGTAGGAGAGGGCAAGGTCCGCCTGGGACGCGCCGTACGCGCAGGTCGGAAGCGGCCCGAACTCCTGCTGCGCGATTTCCTTGGTCTGCGTGATCCCGTTGACCGTGTAGGTCAGCGTGCCGTTCTTCGCGTCGGTGAACGTCACGGTCATCGTCCCCACGGGCGTCTCGACCATCTTGGTCGGATCCCACGGCTGCGTGTTGAACGGCAGGCCCTTGACCGTCGATACCGGGCCGGCGAACACGTTGTTTCCCGGTCGCGTGCAACTCGGCGATCAGCCACCACGGCTTGCCCGCGGCGTCGTACGTGAACCAGGTCGCGAAGATGATGTCGCCCTGGTGCGTGAAGTTGATGCCCCAGCCGGATTCGCTGCCGGCGGGCTTGCGCCACCACAGGCCCTGGAAGTTCAGCGCGGCGGCGGCCTTCGGCTCGGCCGCGGCAGCCGGCGAGGACGGACTTCCGGCGGCGGCTTCCGCCGACGCCGGCAGGGCGACGGCGAACAGTAGGACGGCGAGGAACGCTTGAACGAGATAACGAAGACTGCGCATAACTGTCTCCCTCAGTTGATTGTCTGTCCTTCCGTCGTTCGCCTTACCGATGCCATTGCCGGTGACCGAGGTCAAAGGCGACGGCGATCGGCCCGCGGGCGGGAAAGGCCTCGGACGCACGATGCGCGCGGCATTGCGACGCCTCGCCGGCTGCGCTATCTTCGAAACGCCATCTCGAAAGTTTGCCACAAACACAACCTGCCTGCCCGGCGCCGGCCGGGGCGTCCGGCGGCCCGTCGCGCGGCGAACGCCCGCGTACCGACCCGCCGCATTCGAACGACCCTTGCCATGCCCAGACTCGCCGCCAACCTGTCGATGCTGTTCACCGAGCTGCCGTTCCTCGAGCGCTTCGGCGCCGCGGCGCGCGCGGGCTTCGACGGCGTCGAGTTCCTGTTCCCGTACGAGCACGACGAGGCGGACATCGCGCGCGAGCTGCGCGCCCACGACCTCGTGAACGTGCTCTTCAACCTGCCGCCGGGCAACTGGGCCGCGGGCGAGCGCGGGCTCGCCGCGCTGCCCGGGCGCGAGGCCGAGTTTCGCGCGAGCCTGGCGCTCGCGCTGCGCTACGCGCGGGCGCTCGCCACGCCGCGGCTGCACGTGATGGCCGGCGTCGTCCCGCCGGGGGGCGATCGCGGGCACTGCCGCGCGACGTTCGTCGCCAACCTGCGCTACGCCGCGGCCGAAGCCGCGCACGCCGGCGTCGACCTGCTGATCGAGCCGCTCAATCCCCGCGACATGCCCGGCTACCTCCACTCGACGCAGGCCGAGGCGCACGCGATCCGCGAGGAGGTCGGCGCCGAGAACCTCAAGGTGCAGATGGACCTGTACCACGCGCAGATCGTCGAGGGCGACCTCACGGTCAAGCTGCGGCGCTGGCTGCCGCACGTCGGCCACATCCAGATCGCCGGCGTGCCGGAGCGCCACGAGCCGGACACCGGCGAGCTCGACTACGGCTACCTCTTGCGCCTGCTCGACGAGCTCGGCTACGCCGGCTGGGTCGGCTGCGAATACCGGCCGGCGCGCGGCACCGTCGAGGGCCTGGGCTGGATCGACAAGCTCGGCGTCGGCGGCTCCGCGGCCGCCCGGCGCTGAGGGCGCTGGCGTACAATTTCGCGAGTCCCGCGGCCCCCTGCCGGCCGCGTCCCGCCGAGGAGAATCCGATGCTTGCCCGTGCCGTCGCCGTCGCCCTTGCCCTCGCGTCGTCCGCCGCCCTCGCCCAGGCGGTGCCGGCCGGCTACCCGGCCGACTACGCGCAGACGATCGCCGCCGCCAAGAAGGAAGGCAAGGTCGTCATCTACAGCGCGCTCGACACCAAGGCCGCGCAGCCGCTGATCAAGGACTTCAGCGCGCTTTACCCGGGCGTCAAGGTCGAGTACACCGACCTGAACTCGACCGAGCTGTACAACCGCTTCATCGCCGAGGCGCGGCGGCCAGCGGCTCGGCCGACGTGATGTGGAGCTCGGCGATGGACCTGCAGATGCAAGCTGGTCGACGACGGCCAGGCGCTGGCCTACGCGTCGCCCGAGGCGCCGAAGCTGCCGGCCTGGGCGGTCTACAAGAACCAGGCCTACGGCACGACCTACGAGCCGGCGGTGTTCATCTACAACAAGCGCCTGCGTGACCGGCGACGAGAGTGCCCGCAGGACCACGCCGACTTCGCCAGGCTGATCAACGCCAAGGCCGAGAAGTTCAAGGGCAAGGTCACGACCTACGACATCGAGAAGTCGCGGCGTGGGCTTCATGCTCATCACGCAGGACAGCCAAGCACTTCGCCGGCATTCTGGGAGCTCGTGAAGGCGCTCGGCGCGCGTCGGGTCCGCGTCTACAGTCGAGCACCGGCACCATGATGGAGAAGGATCCGTCGGGCGAGAACCTGCTCGGCTACAACGTGTTCGGCTCCTACGCGCTGGTGCGCGCGAAGAAGGACCCGGCGCTCGGCGTCGTGCTGCCGAAGGACTACACGCTGGTGCTGTCGCGCGTGCATGTTCATCGCCAAGGCGGCGAAGAACCCGAACGCCGCCAAGCTGTGGCTCGACTACATCCTGTCGAAGCGCGGCCAGACGCATCATCGGCAGCGAGGCCGAGCTGTTCGCGATCCGCACCGACGTCGAGGGCGAGATACACGGCGGCCGGCGCTCGACCAAGGAGCTCGGAGCGCGAACGTCAAGCCGATCCCGGTCAGCGCCGAGCTCGCTCGTCTACCTCGATCAGACGAAGCGCCTCGACTTCCTCAGCAGTGGAAGGCGACGCTCGCCGCAGGCAGCAGCCGGCAATCAACCGGCCGCGCAATGCGCACGTCGAAGCGCGCCTGGCCTCGGCCGCCGCATCGGCCGCGCGCGTCTCGACTGATCGCCGTCGTGGCGGTGACGGTGCTGGCCGTCTTCGCCGCTGTCGCTGATCTTCTACCAGAGCTTCCTCACCGCGCCGTTCTTCGACGCCGCGCAAGACCTCGGCTTCGGCGCCTATCGAGTTCATCTTCGCCGACTCCGATTTCTGGCAGGCGTCGCAAGAACTCGCTGCTGATCGCCGGCCGGCATGGCGCTGATCGCCGTGCCGCTGGGCGGGATGCTGGCGTTCCTGATGGTGCGCACCGACCTGCCCGGGCAAGCGCTGGATCGAGCCGCTGCTGCTGGTGCCGGTCTTCGTGTCGCCGATGGTGCTGCGTTCGGCTACGTGGTGGCGCGGGCCCGGTCGGCTTCTATTCGGTCTGGGCGAAGGAGCTGTTCGGCGGCGTGCCGTGGAACATCTATTCGCTGACCAGCGATCGCGATCATCGCCGGCCTCACCCACGTGCCGCACGTCTACCTCTACTCGTCGGCGGCGCTGAAGAGCCTGGGCTCGGACGTCGAGGAGGCGGCGCGCATGGCCGGCGCCTCGCCGTTGCAGGTGGCGCTCGACGTGAGCCTGCCGATGGTGCATGCCGGCGCTGCTGTTCGCCGGGCGTGCTGGTGTTCTTCCTCGGCTTCGAGCTCTTCGGCCTGCCGCTGGTGCTGGGCGATCCGGAAGGGCACCTGGTGCTGGCCACCTACCTGTACAAGCTGACCAACAAGCTCGGCACGCCGTCCTACCACCTGATGGCGGCGGTGGCGGTCTGCATCGTCGCCGTCACCTTGCCGCTGGTGCTGCTGCAGCGCTGGCTGCTGCAAGAACGCGCGGCAAGTACGTCGCCGTCAAGGGCAAGGCCGGCCGCCAGCGGCCGCTGCCGCTCGGGCGCTGGAGCTGGGTCGCGGCGGCGCTCGATCGGCGCTGTGGCTGTTCGTCACCGTCGTCGTGCCGCTGTCGGGCATCGCGCTGCGCTCGTTCGTCGCGAACTGGGGCGAGGGCGTCGACCTGGCCGAAGTGCTGACGCTCGAGCACTTCCGTCGGTGTTCGGAGCAGCCGACGCTGGTGCGCGGCGATCCTCGAACACGGTGCTGATCGGCGTCGTCGGCGGCGCGCTCGCGGTCGCGTGCTACACGGCGATCGGCTTCGCGACGCACCGCCAGCCGCGACGGCTGGTCGCGCTTCGTCGACTACCTGGTGCTGGTGCCGCGCGCCGTGCCCGGGCTGCTCGCCGGCCTGGCGTTCCTGTGGGTGTTCCTGTTCTTCCCGCCGCTGACGCCGCTGCGCATCGACGATCTTCAGCGTGTGGCTCGCCTACACCGTGGTCTGGCTCGCCTACGGCATGCGGCTGATCTCGACGTCGCTGCTGCAGGTGCGGGCCGGAGCTCGAGGAAGCGGCGCGCAGCGTCGGCGCCAGCCGCGGGCAGGTCACGCGCGACGTCACGCTGCCGCTGATCCGCTACGGCCTGCTGGCGAGCTGGCTGCTGGTGTTCATGATCTTCGAGCGCGAGTACTCGACCGGCGTCTACCTGCTCGGCTCCCGGCACCGAGGTGATCGGCTCGCTGCTGGTGTCGCTGTGGCGACGGGCGGCGCGATCGACATGGTCGCCGCGCTGTCGCTGATCAACGTCGTGCTGGTCGGCATCGGCCTCGCCATCGCGCTGCGCTTCGGGGTGAGGCTGCATGACTGAAGCTTGACTCGTGCAGACTGACCGTCGACGACCTGCATCGCTACGGCGACAACGCCGATCCTCAAGGGCGTGTCGATGACGCTCGCGCACGGCGAGGTGGTGTCGCTGCTCGGGCCCTCGGGCAGCGGCAAGACCACCCTGCTGCGCGCGGTGGCCGGGCCTCGAGGTGCCGCACCAGGGCACGATCCGCATCGACGACGAGGTCGTGTTCGACGGCGCGGCCGGGCATCGAGGTGCCGGCCGAAAAGCGCAACCTCGGCCTGGTGTTCCAGTCGTACGCGCTGTGGCCGCACAGGACCGTGTTCGACAACGTCGCCTACGGCCTGAAGCTGCGCAAGGTCGGCGCGCGCCGAGATCGAGAAGCGCGTCGACGACGGCGCTGGCGCAGCTGGCGCTCGGCCAGCTCGGCGACGGCTAGCCGCACCAGCTCTCCGGCGGCCAGCAGCAGCGCGTGGCGATCGCCCGCGCGCTGGTCTACAACCCGCCGGTCATCCTGCTGGACGAGCCGCTGTCCAATCTCGACGCCAAGCTGCGCGAGGAGGCGCGCGCCTGGCTGCGCGAGCTGATCGTGCGGATGCAGCTGTCGGCGCTGGTGCGTCACGCACGACCAGAGCGAGGCGATGGCGATGTCGGACCGCATCCTGCTGCTCAACAACGGCCTGATCGAGCAGCAGGGCACGCCCGCAGGAGATGTACGGCCACCCGCAGACGCTGTTCACCGCCGAGTTCATGGGCAGCAACAACCGGCTTCCCGGCACGGTCGCCGAAGATGCGCGACGGCGCCGCGCGGCTCGACGGCGACGGGCTGGAGCGCTGTGGGGCGACGCGCGCGCGCGGCGCCGAGGCCGGCGCGCGACGGCACCGGCATGATCCGGCTGGAGCGCGTCCGGCATCGCCGACGGCCCCGGCGACAACCGCGCTCCAGCGCCGGCTGGTGACGTCGATGTACCTCGGCGACCAGCTGGGAGCACCTGTTCGCGCTCGGCGCGATGCGGCTGCGCGCCTACGGCGACCGGCCGCTCGCCGCCGGGCGCACTGGCTGGAGTGCCGCGCGAGAGCTTGTGGGTGTTCTGATCCGGGCCCGCCGATCACGCCTTCACGCAACCACGCCACGGAACCGCCATGACCTTCGCCACCGCCGACCTCTTCGACGCCCATCCCGACGCCGCGTCCTGCGAGACGCCGTTTCAGGAGCTTCGGCAAGCGCCGGCGCTTCTCCGGCCGGATCCGCACGGTGCAAGTCGTACCAGGACAACGTGCTGCTGAAGGAGCTGCTCGGCAAGCCGTCGGACGGCGAGGTGCTGGTGGTCGACGGCGGCGGCTCGCTGCAGTGCGCGCTGATCGGCGACGTGATCGCGACGCTGGGCATGAACAGCGGCTGGGCCGGCGCGATCGTCTACGGCGCGATCCGCGATTCGGTCGCGATCGACGGCCTCGACTTCGGCATCAAGGCGCTGTCGCACCAATCCGGCCAAGAGCGCCAAGAACGGCGACGGCCTCGTCGACGTGCCGGTGGCTTCGGCGGCGTGACGTTCGTGCCCGGCCATTGGCTCTACAGCGACGAGGACGGCATCCTCGTGTCGCCGACACCGCTCGGCATGCGCTAGCCCCGCAGGAATTAGGGTCAGACACAACTTCCTGGATCGCCGCGCCGGTAAGTAGTGTCTGACCCTACTTCCGCGGGAAGTCGGTGTCTGACCCTACATTCCGGTCAGCGGAGCATCGGCAGCTTGAGGCCCCTTCGCCTTCGCCACCTCGATCGCCTGCGCGTAGCCGGCATCGGCGTGGCGCATCACGCCGGTCGCGGGGTCGTTCCACAGCACGCGCGCGATGCGCTTCGCCGCGGCGTCGGTGCCGTCGCAGACGATGACGACGCCCGCGTGCTGCGAGTAGCCCATGCCGACGCCGCCGCCGTGGTGGAGCGACACCCACGTCGCGCCGCCCGCGGTGTTGAGCAGCGCGTTGAGCAGCGGCCAGTCGGACACCGCGTCGGAGCCGTCGGCCATCGCCTCGGTCTCGCGGTTGGGCGAGGCGACGCTGCCGGTGTCGAGGTGGTCGCGGCCGATGACGATCGGCGCCTTCAGCTCGCCCGACTTCACCATCTCGTTGAACGCGAGGCCGGCGAGGTGCCGCTCGCCGAGGCCCAGCCAGCAGATGCGCGCCGGCAGGCCCTGGAACGCGATGCGCTCGCCGCGCCATGTCGAGCCAGCGATGCAGGTGCGCGTTGTCGGGGAAGAGCGCCTTCACCTTGCGGTCGGTGGCGGCGATGTCCTCGGGATCGCCCGACAGCGCGACCCAGCGGAACGGGCCCTTCCCTCGCAGAACAGCGGCCGGATGTACGCCGGCACGAACCCGGGGAACGCGAAGGCGTCGGTCACGCCCTCGTCGAACGCGACCTGGCGGATGTTGTTGCCGTAGTCGAACGTCGGCACGCCCGCGCGGTGGAACGCGAGCATCGCCGCGACGTGCGCCTTGATCGACGCGCTGCGCGGCGGCGACGAGCCCGCGTGCTGCGCCGGATCGGCCTGCGCCGCGAGCCAGCGCTCGACGCTCCAGCCGGCGGGCAGGTAGCCGTGGACGAGGTCGTGCGCGGACGTCTGGTCGGTCACCATGTCGGGGCGCACGCCGCGCCGCACGAGCTCGGGCAGGATCTCGGCCGCGTTGCCGAGCGAGCCCGACCGACACCGGCTGGCGCCGCGCCGCCGCGTCGGCGAGCATCGCCAGCGCCTCGTCGAGGTCCGCCGCCTGCCGGTCGAGGTAGCGCGTCGCGAGGCGCATCTCGATCCGCGACGGCTGGCACTCGATCGCGAGCATCGACGCGCCGGCCATCGTCGCCGCCAGCGGCTGCGCGCCGCCCATGCCGCCGAGGCCCGCGGTCAGGATCCACTTGTCGGCGAGGTCGCCGCCGTAGTGCTGGCGCCCGGCCTCGGCGAAGGTCTCGTAGGTGCCCTGCACGATGCCCTGGCTGCCGATGTAGATCCACGAGCCCGCGGTCATCTGGCCGAACATCATCAGGCCCTTGCGGTCGAGCTCGTTGAAGTGCTCCCAGGTCGCCCACTTCGGCACCAGGTTCGAGTTGGCGATCAGCACGCGCGGCGCGTCGGCGTGGGTCTTGAACACGCCGACCGGCTTGCCCGACTGGATCAGCAGCGACTCGTCGTCCTCGAGCGCGGTGAGCGCCGCGACGATCGCGTCGAAGCACTCCCAGTTGCGCGCGGCGCGGCCGATGCCGCCGTAGACGACGAGCTCGTGCGGGCGCTCGGCGACCTCGGGATCGAGGTTGTTCATCAGCATCCGCAGCGGCGCCTCGGTGAGCCAGCTCTTCGCGGTGCGCTGCGGTGCCGCGCGGCGCGCGGATCACGCGGTCGGAGTAGCGCGCGCATCGGACAGGCGCTGGGGATCGTCTCGATGCATGGCGTCGCTCCTTCGGACTGAGGCAGGAATTCTCGCGCGATTCGCGGCCGGCCGTCACTCGCCGCCGGCGCGTCAGACGCAGGAGGTCGGCGCCGCGCCCACGAACGGCAGGAACGCGCCGCGCCTCGACCAGCTCGCGCGCGGCGGCGAGGTCGGGCGCGAACGCGCGGTCGCGGTCCCAGAAGCGACCCGGCGCGCGGACCAGCGCCATCGCCTCGGCGAGCTGCGGCGACGTCGCGAGCGGCCGGCGCAGGTCGACGCCCTGCGTGGCGGCCAGCAGCTCGATCGCGACGATGCCGGCGGTGTTCGCGGCCATCGGCCCCAGGCGGCGCGCGGCGAACGTCGCCATGCTGACGTGGTCCTCCTGGTTGGCCGACGTCGGCAGCGAATCGACGCTCGCCGGATGCGCGAGCGACTTGTTCTCGGACGCGAGCGCGGCCGCCGTCACCTGCGCGATCATGAAGCCCGAGTTGACGCCGCCGTCGCTCGACCAGGAACGGCGGCAGGCCCGGACAGGTTGGCGTCCATCAGCAGCGCGATGCGCCGCTCCGACAGCGCGCCGGTCTCGGCGATCGCGAGCGCCAGCTTGTCGGCCGCGAACGCGACCGGCTCGGCGTGGAAGTTGCCGCCGGAGAGCACGTCGCCGTCGCCGGCGGACGAGCGCGCGAACACCAGCGGGTTGTCGGACACCGCGTTCGCCTCGGTGACGCAGGACCGCCGCCGCGTGCCGCAGCTGGTCGAGGCACGCGCCCATCACCTGCGGCTGGCAGCGCAGGCTGTACGGGTCCTGCACGCGATGGCAGTCCTGGTGCGACGCGCGGATGCCGCTGCCGGCGAGCAGGTCGCGGTAGATCGCGGCCGCGTCGACCTGGCCGCGGTGGCCGCGCACCGCCTGGATGCGCGCGTCGAACGGCGTGTCGCTGCCGAGGCAGGCGTCGACGGTCAGCGCGCCGGCGACGAACGCGCCGGCGATCGCGCGCTCGGCGGCGAAGAGCCCCGCGAGCGCCAGCGCCGTCGACACCTGCGTGCCGTTGAGCAGCGCCAGGCCCTCCTTCGGCCCCAGCACGACCGGCTCCAGCCCCTCCGCGGCGAGCGCGTCGCGCGCCGGGCACGATGCGGCCGGCGACCTTCGCCTCGCCCTCGCCGATCAGCACGGAGGCGAGGTGCGCGAGCGGGGCGAGATCGCCCGACGCGCCGACCGAGCCCTGCGCCGGGATGCAGGGCACGACGCCGGCGTTGGCGAGCGCGACCAGCGCCTCGATCACGCTCCAGCGCACGCCCGAGTGCCCGCGCGCGAGCGAGGCGACCTTGAGCGCGAGGACGAGGCGCACGACCGCGTCGTCGAGCAGCGCGCCGGTGCCGGCCGAATGCGACAGCACCAGCGCGCGCTGCAGCTCGGCGAGCCGCGCGTCGTCGATGCGGCGTGCGCGCGAGCAGGCCGAAGCCGGTGTTGACGCCGTAGACGGTTTCCCCGGACGCGATGACGCGGTCGACGCAGCGCGCCGCGGCGTCGACCGCCGGCCGCGCCGCCGGGTCGAGCGCGAGCGGCGCCGGCGCCGCCCACAGCGCGCGCAGCTCGGAAAGCGTCAGGGCCCCAGGTCGCAGTGTCAGCATGGCATCGGTTCCGGCGGGAAGGCGCTCGCGTGGACGCGGCCGGCATCGTGCCGCAGGAGCGAGGCCGGTGGCGATGGCGAGATCATCGCGTGCAAGTTTACGCGCGAATGCGATCGCGGCGAGCGCGCGCGGCCCGCTGCCGGGCGGACGCGCGACCTGCGCGCGCTTCGTGGCAGAATCCAACGGATGACCCCGTTGGACCTCGACGCCTATCTCGAACGGGTCCGCTGGCGCGGCGGGACGCGGCCGACGCTCGAGACGCTGACCGGGCTCCTCGGCGCCCACATGGCGCACATCCCGTTCGAGAACCTCGACGTCCTGCTCGGCCGGCCGATCCGCCTCGACCTTCTCCGCGCTGCAGGACAAGCTCGTGCGCGCGCACCGCGGCGGCTACTGCTTCGAGCACGCCACGCTGTTCGCCGCCGTCCTCGAGGCGCTCGGCTTTCGCCCGGAGCGCCACGCGGCGCGGGTGACGATGACGGTGCCGCGGACGGAATCGCCGCGCACGCACATGTTCCTGGTCGTGCCGCTGCCGGAGGGCCGGTTCGTCGTCGACCCCGGCTTCGGCACGCTGGCCCCGCGGGTGCCGGTCCCGCTGGTCGAGCACGCGGTCGCCGGCGCCGGCCAGGAGACGCACCGGATGGTCCGGGACGGGCCCTGGTGGATCCTGCGCGCGCAGGTCGGCGACACGGTCGTCGACGCCTGGGCCTCGACGCTGGAACCGGAGAACGCGGTCGACTTCGCGCTGGGCAACCACTACACGTCGACGTTCCCCGAGTCGCCGTTCGTGAACCGGATCATGCTGCGCGCGCTGACCGCGGACGGGCGCGTCACCGTGCTGAACCGGGTCGTGACGACGTGGCGCGGGCCCGACGCGCATTCGACGCAGATGGCCGACCGCGCCGAGCTGCGGGCGATCCTCGACCGGCACTTCGGCTTCGACCTGCCCGAGGTCCTGCGGCTGCGCGTTCCGTCGATTCCGGAGTGGGAATGACGTCCCCGATCGTCATCCGCGCCGGCCGCGCGGCCGCCGCGCGCATTCGCGCGTCGGGCCTCTCGCCCCAGGACGTCGCCGTCGTGCCGGCGGCGGCCGGCGGGCCGAAGGGCCTGATCCTGCTCGGCCTCGACCGCTTCGTCTTCGGCGAGTGGCTGCCGCGCGCGCCGCGCCGCCGGCAGCTGATCGGCGCATCGATCGGCGCGTGGCGGATGGCGGCGGCGCTGCAGCCGGATCCGGTCGGCGCGCTGAAGCGCCTCGGCGACCTGTACGCGGGCCAGCGCTATCCGGCGAAGCCCGGCGCGGCGCACGTCAGCAGCGTGTGCCGCGAGCTCGTCGCGCGGGCCGTCGGCGACGCGGCCGACGCGATCCTCGCGCATCCGCACCATCGGCTGGAGGTGCTGACGGTGCGCGGCCGCGGCCCGCTGGCCGGACCGCGGACGCGGCGCGGGGAGGCGCTCGGCTTCGTGCTGGCCGCGGCGGCCAATGCCGCGGGACGCGCGCGGCTCGCGCGCTTCCTCGACCGCGTCGTGTTCCACGACCGGCGCGACGACGTCGGCTGGCTCGACGGCCGCTTCGACGCGTTCCACACGCGGCTCGTGCCGCTGTCGGCGGCCAACTTCACCGATGCGCTGCTGGCGTCGGGCTCGATCCCGCTGGTGCTGGAGGCGGTGACGGGGATCGCCGGCGCGCCCCCCGGCCCGTACTGGGACGGCGGCATCATCGACTACCACCTGCACCTGCCCTACCCGCGCGCCGACGGCCTCGTGCTCTATCCGCACTTCGCCGACCACGTGATCCCGGGCTGGCTCGACAAGTCGTTTCGTTGGCGACGCGCGCGCGGCGCGTGGCTCGACAACGTCGTGCTGGTCTCGCCGTCGCCCGGGTTCGTCGCGACGCTCCCCAATCGCAAGCTGCCCGACCGCGGCGACTTCAAGCGCTACGGTCTCGACCACGACGCGCGCATCCGCGACTGGCAGCGCGCGATCGGCGAAAGCGAGCGGCTCGCCGACGCGTTCGCAGCGCTGGGTCGAGCGGCCCGATCCGGCGGTCATCCAGGCGTTCGATTGAGGCAGCGATCGGCAGCCCGGCTGCGGCACGGCGATCCCGCCGCGTGCCGGCGCGTCCGTATAATCGGGCGTCCAGCGCGCCCCGCTCCCCGTGTCCCCGTGACCCCCGATCGATCCCCGCCCGCGCCGGCTCCCGGCGCCGACCTCGCCGCGCACACGCCGATGATGCGGCAGTACCTGCGCGCCAAGGCCGAGCATCCGGACAAGCTGCTGTTCTACCGGATGGGCGACTTCTACGAGCTCTTCTACGAGGATGCCGAGCGCGCGGCGCGGCTGCTCGACATCACGCTGACCGCGCGCGGCGCGTCGGCCGGCGCGCCGATCCCGATGGCCGGCGTGCCGTTCCACGCGGTCGAGGGCTACCTCGCGAAGCTGATGAAGCTCGGCGAGTCGGTGGCGATCTGCGAGCAGATCGGCGACCCGGCGACGAGCAAGGGGCCGGTCGAGCGCAAGGTGCTGCGCGTGGTCACGCCGGGGACGGTCACCGACGCGAACCTGCTCGACGCCAAGCGCGACAGCCTGCTGGTGGCGGTGAACCCGGGCCGGCACCGCACCGGCATCGCCTGGCTCAACCTCGTGTCGGGGCAGTTCACGCTGGCCGAGGTTCCGGTCGCCGAGACGCTCGCCGCGCTGGAGCGGCTCGACGTCGCCGAGCTGCTGGTGTCCGATGCGGGCGCCGCGCCGGCGCTGCGCGGCGGCAACGTCCCGACGCGCGCGCTGCCCGCGTGGCGCTTCGACGCCGCCGCGGCGACGCGCGCGCTGACGCAAGCAGTTCGGCACCCGCGACCTCGCGGCCTTCGGCGTCGAGGATCTCGATCTCGCCGTCGGCGCCGCCGGCGCGCTGCTCGACTACGCGGCGGGCACGCAGGCCGCGGCGCTCGCGCACGTGCGCGCGCTCGCCGTCGAGAGCGCCGGCGAGTTCCTGCAGCTCGACGCCGCGACGCGGCGCAACCTCGAGATCACCGCGACGCTGCGCGGCGAGCCCGCGCCCACGCTGCTGTCGCTGCTCGACGCCTGCGCGACCGCCGCCGGCAGCCGGCTGCTGCGGCACTGGCTCACCCATCCGCTGCGCGCGCAGGACGCCGCCGCGGCGCGCCACGCGGCGATCGCCGTCGTGGCTCGCGCGCCCGGCCGCGCGGCGCGACTTCGTCGCGCGAGCTCGCGCGCACCGTCGACATCGAGCGCATCGGCGGGCGCGTCGCGCTCCTGTCGGCGCGGCCGCGCGACCTGGCCGGGCTGCGCGACACGCTCGCTGCGGCTGCCGGCGCTGTCGGCGGCGCTCGCCGATGCCGGCGAGGCCGCGGCCGACGGCGCGCCGCTGCTCGCCGACGCTCGCCGGCGACCTCGCCGTCGACCCGCGAGTGGGCGACGCTCCTCGCCCGCGCGATCGCGCCCGAGCCCGCCGCGCAGGTCCGCGACGGCGGCGTGATCGCCGACGGGCTTCGACGCCGACCTCGACGAGCTGCGCGCGATCGACGAGCACTGCGGCGAGTTCCTGGTCGCGCTCGAGGCGCGCGAGCGCGAGCGCACCGGCATCGCCAACCTCAAGGTCGAGTACAACCGCGTCCACGGCTTCTACATCGAGGTCACGCACGCGAACACGGCGAAGGTGCCCGACGATTACCGCCGCCGGCAGACGCTGAAGAACGCCGAGCGCTACATCACGCCGGAGCTGAAGGCGTTCGAGGACAAGGCGCTGTCGGCGCAGGAGCGCGCGCTCGCCCGCGAGAAGCTGCTGTTCGAGCGCCTGCTCGCCGACCTCGCGCCGGCGATCCCGGCGCTCGCAGCGCGCCGCCGCCGCGCTCGCCGCGCTCGACGTGCTGGCCACGCTCGCCGAGCGCGCGCGAGGCGCTCGGGCTCGCGCGCCCGGCGTTCGTCGCCGCGACCGGGCTCGCCATCCGCGGCGGGCGCCATCCGGTCGTCGAGCGGCAGGTCGAGGACTTCATCCCCAACGACCTCGTGCTGACGCCGGAGCGGCGGCTGCTCGATCGTCACCGGGCCCAACATGGGCGGCAAGTCGACGTACATGCGGCAGGCGGCGGTGATCGTGCTGCTCGCGTACTGCGGCTCGTTCGTGCCCGCCGACCGCGGCCGAGATCGGGCCGATCGACGCGATCCACACGCGCATCGGCGCCGCCGACGATCTCGCCGGCGGCCGCTCGACGTTCATGGTCGAGATGACCGAGGCCGCCGCGATCCTGCACCGCGCGACGCCGCAGAGCCTCGTGCTGATCGACGAGATCGGCCGCGGCACGTCGACGTTCGACGGGCTGGCGCTGGCGTGGGCGATCGCGCACCAGCTCGCCGAGAGGAACCGCAGCCTCGCGCTGTTCGCCACGCACTACTTCGAGCTGACCGCGCTGCCGGCGGAGATCGACGGCTGCGCCAACATCCACTTCGACGCGGTGCTGCACGCGGGCGGCAAGGGCGACGGCATCGTGTTCCTGCACGCGGTCGCCGACGGCCCGGCCAACGAGAGCTACGGCCTGCAGGTGGCGAAGCTCGCCGGCGTGCCGGCGGAGACGATCCGCCGCGCGCGCGGCTATCTCGCGCGGCTCGACCAGTTCAGCGCCGGCGGCGGACGCCAGGGCGACCTGTTCGCGCCGGCGTCGTCCACCGGCGGCGAAGCGGCCGACGCCGCGCCGCCCGCGCGCCGACGCGCTCGCCGCCGCGCTCGCCGCGCTCGACCCCGACGCGATGTCGCCGCGCGACGCGCTGGCCGCGCTCTACGACCTCAAGAAGCTGGCCCGCGAATAAGTAGGGTCAGACACTCGCTGCGGGTGCCGGCTGCGCCGAAGCGGCGCTGACCGCTACTTCGCCGACGCGCGCGACCGCGTCAGTGGTGGTGGTGCCCGTCGCGGGCCGTGCACGTGGCCGTGCTCGACTTCCTCGGCCGTCGCCGGCGCGGACGTCGACGACCTGGCACTCGAAGCGCACGCGCTTGCCGGCCCAGGCGTGGTTGCCGTCGAGCACGACCTTGCCGTCGGCGATGTCGGTGACGGTGAAGACGATGCCCTCGCCCTTGCGCTCGCCTTCGTCCAGCGTAGGCCTCGAACATCATGCCCATCGCGACGTCGGGCGGCAGGCGCTCCGCCGGCTCGATCTTGACGAGCTCGGGATCGTATTCGCCGAACGCGTCGGCGGGCTCGAGCGTCACCGACACCGCTTCGCCGGCCTCGCTTGTGGTTGAGCGCCTCCTCGAGCTTCGGCGGCATCCCGGAATAGCCGCCGTGCAGGTAGACGATCGGCTCGTCGGTCGATTCGAGCAGCGTGTTGTCGGCGTCGATAGAGCTCGAACGTGAGCGTGACGACCGTGTTGGCGAAGATGTTCATCGGGATCTCGACACGGGAGGGAGAAGGAGGGAGGCGCCGGGCGCGGGCGGCGCCATGACGGACGCGCCGCGGAGCGGGCCAGGCATTGTAGCGCACCCGCTGTCCTATAATCGCGGCGATGGCCTCCCGCAAACAGGCGTCCGCCGCACGGCGACGCGCGGCGCGCCGCGCCCGCGACCACCGCGGCGCTGCTCGGCGGACGCACGCCCGCCGCGTTCCTCGCGCAGTTCTGGCACAAGGAGGCGCTGCTCGTCCGCGACGCGGTGCCCGGCTTCACCGGCCTCTTCACGCGCGCGGCAGCTCTGCGCCTTCGCCGAGCGCGACGACGTCGAGTCGCGGCTGGTCGTGCGCGACGGCGCGGCGTGGTCGCTCGCGCACGGCCCGTTCACGCGCCGCGACTGGAAGGCGCTGCCCGAGCGCGACTGGACGCTGCTGGTGCAGGGCGTCGAACCTGCATTCAGCGACGCGGCCGACGCGCTGCTGCGCCGCTTCGCGTTCGTGCCCTACGCGCGGCTCGACGACCTGATGGTGAGCTACGCCGCGCCCGGCGGCGGCGTCGGCCCGCACTTCGACTCCTACGACGTGTTCCTGCTGCAGGGCGAGGGCCGACGGCGCTGGCGCTACGGCCGCCAGGACGACCTCGCGCTGCGCCCCGGGCTGCCGGTCAAGATCCTGCGGCGGTTCGTTCCCGAGCGCGACGACGTGCTCGGGCCCGGGCGACATGCTGTACCTCCCGCCGCAGTTCGCGCACGACGGCATCGCCGTCGACCGCCTGCACGACCTACTCGATCGGATTCCGCGCCGCGAGCGCCAGCGAGCTCGCCGCCGCGTTCCTCGACTTCCTGCGCGACGAGGTCGACCTGCCCGGCCGCTACGCCGACCCCGACCTCGCGCCGACGCGCGATGCCGGCGCGCATCGGCGCCGGCGATGCGGCGCCAGTGCACGCGGATGCTCGCCGGCATCCGCTGGGATGCCGGCGCTGGTCGCGCGCTTCCTCGGCTGCTGGCTGTCGGAGCCCAAGCCGCACGTGTTCTTCGAGCCGCCGGCGCCGCCGCTGTCGCGGGCCCGGTTCGCCGCGGCCGTCGCGCCGCCACGGCCTCGCCCTCGACCGGCGCACGCAGCTGCTCTACGACGACCGGCACCTGTACATCAACGGCAGCGCGCTGCCGTGGCCCGCCGACGGCGCCGCCGCGCTCGCGCGCCTCGCGAACGAGCGCGCGCTCGGGCCGCGCGACCGCGCAGGCGCTGCCGCCGGGCGCCGCGGCCCTTGCTCTACCAGTGGTATTGCGATGGCTTCCTCGGACTCCGACCGCGACTGAGGCTCCGCCCCCCGAGCCGCGCGAGCAGATGCTCGACACCGTCGCCGCGCAGATCGGCGGCGATCGACGAGCTGATCGGCCGCGCCAGGGCGTCGATCCGCGTGTTCGACGTCGACCTGTCGGACACCGGGTGGAACGAGTCCCGCCCGCATGCGACCGTCTCGCCGCGTTCCTGCGCCGCTCGCGGCACGCGCGCCTCGACATCATCGTGCACGACACGCGCTTCATCGAGCGCAGCTGCGCGCGCCTGTGCCAGCTGCTGCGGCTGTACAGCGACGACGATGACGATCCTGCGCACCGGTGCCGAGGCGCGCGGCGCGATGGACCCGCTGGTCATCGTCGACGATCGCCACTTCCTGCACCGCTTCCACGTCGAGCAGCCGCGGGCGCTGCTGGGCATCGATGCAGCCGCACGCTCGCCAAGCCGCTGGTCCAGCGCTTCGATGAGATCTGGGCCACCGGCGACGCGGGCCTCACCGGAACGGTGCTGGGACTCTGAATCGGTCGGGCGCACCATGCCGCGATCACCGCATGCGGCACCGCACAATCCCGTTGAATCCGTTGGTTTTTGTGCTATAATGCGCTGACTCGGTTGCATCGCTGTCGCGCGTGCGTTGTCGTTGTAGTGAACACGCGGGCGCTCGCGGCGGCCGGTTGCTCATCTCCTTTCTCAACGACCATCCACCAAGGGAATCCTAGAATGAACAAGTCGATCTTTCTCGCCATCGCCGTGGCGCTTGCCGTGACCGCGTGCGGCGACAAGGGCCCGTCCGCGGACGCCGCCAAGGCCGCCGCCGACAAGGCTGCCGCCGCCACCAAGGAAGCCGCCGACAAGGCCGCCGCCGCCACAAGGACGCCGCCGACGCCACCAAGGACGCCGCCGGCAAGGCCGCCGACGCCACCAAGGAAGCCGCCGACAAGGCCGCGACGCCGCCAAGGACGCCGCTGGCCAGGCTGCCGACGCCACCAAGGAAGCTGCCGACAAGGCCGCCGCCGCCGCCAAGGACGCCGCCGACAAGGCCGCGACCGCCGCCAAGGACGCTGCTGCGCCGAAGAAGTAAGTCGGTCGTCCCGACAGCGAAAAGGCCGACCCGCGGGTCGGCCTTTTTCTTTGGTGCGCCCGCGCCGATCGGCGCGGGTCGCGGTTCAGAGCGGCGCGCCGATGCGCCTGGCCACCTCGCGGTAGTGCTCGATGACGCTGCCGAGGTCGCGGCGGAAGCGGTCCTTGTCCATCTTCTCGGCGGTCTTCGCATCCCACAGCCGGCAGCCGTCGGGCGTGAACTCGTCGCCGAGCACGAGCGGACCGCTGCGGATCGTCGGTCGGGTGGCCGAACTCGAGCTTGTAGTCGACGAGGTCGATGCCGGCGGCGGCGAACAGCGGCTTCAGCACCGCGTTGACCTTGTGCGTCAGCGCCTTCATCTCGCCGATCTCGGCGGCGCTCGCCCAGCCCAGCACGCGGATGTGGTCCTCGTTGATCAGCGGGTCGTGCAGCGCGTCGCTCTTCAGGAAGAACTCGAAGATCGGCTCGGCGAGCCGCGTGCCCTCCTCGATGCCGTAGCGCTTGGCCATCGAGCCGGCGCAGACGTTGCGCACGACGCACTCGACCGGCAGCATCTTCATCGCCTTCACCAGCGACTCGCGCTCGTTGAGCACGCGCACGAAGTGCGTCGGGATGCCGGCGGCCGCGAGCTTGCCCATGACGTAGGCGTTGATCTTGTTGTTGGTCTCGCCCTTCTGCGCGAGCTGCGCGAGCTTGACGCCGTCGAATGCCGACACGTCGTCGCGGTAGTGCATGATCAGCCGGTGCGGATCGTCGGTCGCGTACACGGTCTTGGCCTTGCCTTTGTACAGCTCCTGCCGCTTTTCCATGCTCGTTCTCCGGTGCTGTTGCCCCTGGCCGCGAGCTGCCGCGGCCCGATCTCGAATCTAGACGACGTCCCGCCAGCCGAAGCCCTCGGCCTGGCCGGCGATGCCGATCCAGTCCGGCGCGCAGTCGAGCGCCGCGGCCAGCGCCGCGCGCGCGCTGTCGGCCGTGTTGTTCTGGTGCGACAGGTGCGCCGCGACGATGTGCTGCAGCCGCGAGGTGTCGATGCGGCCGAGGATCGCCGCCGCGTCGGCGTTGGACAGGTGGCCGTACGGGCCCGCGATCCGCTGCTTGAGCGGGTACGGGTACGGTCCCTTCGCCAGCATGTCGGCGTCGTGGTTGCACTCCAGCACCAGCGCGTCGCAGCCGGACACGCTCGCCTCGACGTGCGGGGTCGGGATGCCGATGTCGGTCAGCACGCCCACGCGCCGCGCGCCGTCGCCGACGACGAACTGCACCGGCTCGCGCGCGTCGTGCGGCACCGGGAACGGCGTGATCGTGAGCTCGCCGATCGCGAACTCGTCGTGGCTGTCGAAGCCGAACACGTTGTCCATGCCGGCGAGGCGCCCCGCGGCGGCGATCGTCCCGAACGTCGCCCACACCGCGATCCCGTGCTTCGCGGCGAACGCCGGCACGCCGCCGACGTGGTCCGAGTGCTCGTGGGTGACGAGGATGGCCGACAGCGAATCGGGGGCGAGGCCGAGGCGCGCGAGGCGCGCGCCGGCGTCGCGGATGCCGAAGCCGCAGTCGATCATCACCCGCGTGCCGCCGGCTTCGACGACGAGGCCGTTGCCCTCGCTGCCGCTGCCCAGGGACGCGAAGCGCATCGGCATCCCGGTCAGCGCGCCGTCCGCCGGCGCGGCGCAGGGGCCGCGGCGAGCACCACGGGCACGACGGCCGCGGCCATTACTTCAGCTGGTCCTTGAGCAGCGCAAGGATCCTGTCCGCGTTCGGCGTCCTGTCCGGCGCGCCGTTGGCGTCCTGCACGACGACGACCGTGGGCGGCGCCGACTCGGCGACGCTGATCCGGTACTGCTCGACCTTCTCGGTGGTGTCCTTCCAGAACGCCAGCTTGTCCAGCCAGCCCTGCTGCTTCTTGGCCGATTCCGGATCGGCGTAGCGGACGAAGTAGATGCCCTTCGAGCGATCGCGGTCGGTGACGGTGAAGCCGACGCGGTCGAGCGCCAGCCCGACGCGCCGCCACGTGCGGTCGAAGTTGTCGTCGACGACGAGCCGCGACCTGCCGTCGGCCGTCTTGTCGATCCGCGCCAGCTCCGGCGAGCGCCCCGGGCGTCGTCGCGCGCGCCACCGCGGCGGCCGCCGCCGGCTCGGACGTGCCGAACTTGCATCATCAGCCGGGTCAGGAACTCGGCCTCGATCGAGGGGTTCGGCGGCATCACCGCCCAGGCGAAGCCGGCGGGCGAGACCTTGTCGATCGTCGTCGTCGGCACCTGCTCCATCCGGCGCATGCGAGACGTAGATGTCGACGGTGCCGGGCTCGGTGCCGCGCTCGATGCGGGTGCGGAACTTGTCGCGCTTGTAGGTCGTGTAGAAGACGTCCGCCAGCTTGCCGACCGACTGCCGCAGGAAGTCCGGGGGAATCTCGGCGCGGTTCTCGGCCCAGTCGGTCTCCATGATGCCGTACGTCGGCTGCTCGATCGCCAGCACGAAGCCGTTCTCGCTCCAGAACTGGCGGGCGGTGTTCCACGCCTGCTCGGGCGTCGCCTTGACGACCAGCCAGCGCTCGTTGCCCACGCTTCGCGATCCGCGCGTCGGCATTGGCGTTGGGGGCGATGTCGCCGCCCGAGCGCGGACGCGTCGCGTCGCGCGCGGCCATGCCCGACGCGGTCGCGACGTTGTAGCGGTCGTCGTACTGCGGCGTCGTCAGGTCCGGCGGGATCTCGAGCGCCGGCGACGTCGACGTCGACTTGTAGTCGATCTTCTTGCCGAGCGAGTTAGCGACTCGCAGCCCGCGAGCAGCAGCGGCAGGCAGGCCGCCAGGACGGCGACGCGGAGGCTGGGCGGGGAAGCGGGCAGCATGCATGCGCGATACCTTGACGTTCATCCGAGGCAGCCCGCTTCGCGCAACGCGGCGCGGACGGCGTCGTGGTGCTGCGGCGACAGCGGGGTGAGCGGCAGCCGCAGCTCGTTCTCGATGTGGCCCATCTCGGCGAGCGCCCACTTGACCGGGATCGGGTTGGCCTCGACGAAGAGCTTGCGGTGCAGGCCGAGCAGGCGCGTCGTTGCAGGCGCGCGCGGTGCCGAAATCGCCGGCCAGCGCCGCCGGCGCACATCCGCGCCATCAGCGCCGGCGCGACGTTGGCGGTGACCGAGATCACGCCGTGCGCGCCCATGAACATCAGCGGCAGCGCGGTGATGTCGTCGCCGCTGTAGACGACGAAGCCGCGCTTGCCGGCGGCGGCAAGGCCCTTCAGCAGCTCGCTGCCGCGGCCGAGGTCGCCGGTCGCATCCTTGATGCCGATGATGCCCGGCACGTCGGCGAGCCGCAGCGCCGTCTCGGTGGCGAGGTCGGCGACCGTGCGCCCCGGCACGTTGTAGAGGATCGAGCGGCAGGTCGACCTTCTCCGCGATCGTGCGGAAGTGCCGGTACATGCCTTCCTGCGTCGGCTTGTTGTAGTACGGGACGACCGACAGGTGGCTGGCGGCGCCGGCCTTCTTCGCGTACTCGGCGAGCTCGATCGCCTCGCTGGTCGAGTTGGCGCCCGTTCCGGCGATGATCGGGACGCGGCCGCGCGCGAGCTCGACGGCCGCCTTGATCAGCTGGCAGTGCTCGTCGAAGTCGACGGTCGGCGACTCGCCGGTCGTGCCGACGACGACGATGCCGGCCGTGCCGCTCGCGACGTGAAAATCGATCAGCTTGCCGAGGGCGGGCAGGTCGAGCGCGCCGCCCTGGCGCATGGGGGTCGCGATCGCGACGAGGCTACCGGTGAGCATGGCGATCCACCGTGAAAAGAGGGGATTTTACCGCATTCGCTCCGGCAGGCGTCCGCGGGGTCCTCCGGCGGCTCAGGCCGAAGGCAGCGCGGGCGGCCACGCCCGGTCCGGTCCGACCGCCGCGATGCGCCCGACCACGGCCGCGCGCGCGGGCGGCGAGGCGCTGCCCTGCTCGAAGGCGACGACGGTGAGCCGGCCGGCCGCCACCTGCAGCAGCTCCCCGGGAGCGAGCAGGAATTCGGGATTCGCCGGCCGGCCGTAGGCTTCGTTGCCCCGCGCGAAGGTCTCGTAGAGCAGCACGCCGTCGCCGGCCAGCGCGGACAGGAGATGCGGGAAATGCGGCCGGTGCAGGTAGTTGGCGACGACGATCGCGTCGAAGCGCTCGGCAGGCAGCGGCCACGCGCCGCCCTCGAGGTCGAGCTCGCGCGTCTCGACGCCCGGCACGCCCGCGAGGGTCGCCAGCGCCGCGCCGTCGCGGTCGACGGCGACGACGCGATGGCCGCGCGCGGCGAGAAAGCGCGCGTGCCGGCCGTGGCCGCAGGCGAGGTCGAGCACGCGCCCGCCCGGGACGATCAGCGGCGCGAAGCGGACGATCCAGGGCGAGGGCGCGGGCGAGGAATGCGAATGGGGTCAGAGCCGATATCCGGAGCCATCGATGCCACCTGTGTCGCATTGCGCCGCATTCGGCTCTGACCCCATTTTCCGGCGCCCGTTCAACCCTTGGCGAACGTGATCCGCCCCGTGCTCGCGCCGACCTTGACGGTGTCGCCCGCGGCGTACCTGCCGGACGAGGATCTCCTTCGCCAGCGGGTTCTCGATCTCCTGCTGGATCGCGCGCTTCAGCGGCCGCGCGCCGTAGACCGGGTCGAAGCCCGCCTCGGCGACGTGCTTCAGCGCCGCGTCGGACACGTCGAGCCGGATCTCCATCTTCGCGAGCCGCGCCTCGAGCGCCTTCAGCTGGATCCTCGCGATCGACGCGATGTTCGTCTCCGACAGCGAGTGGAACACCACGATCTCGTCGATCCGGTTGACG
Source organism: uncultured beta proteobacterium (assembly GCA_963832705.1). Lineage (GTDB taxonomy): Bacteria > Pseudomonadota > Gammaproteobacteria > Burkholderiales > Casimicrobiaceae > CAIWHR01. Next base: position 67,699 of record CAWHVP010000019.1, read on the forward strand.
AACTCGGGCCGGAAGTGCGTCTTCACCTCGGCCATCACCGCGATCTTGACCACGCCGTAGTCGTCGCCCGCCATCTGCTGGATCATCTGCGAGCCGAGGTTCGACGTCATCACGATCACCGTGTTCTTGAAGTCCACGGTGCGGCCCTGGCCGTCGGTCATCCGGCCGTCGTCGAGCACCTGCAGCAGCACGTTGAACACGTCCGGGTGCGCCTTCTCGACCTCGTCGAGCAGGATCACGCTGTACGGCTTGCGGCGCACGGCCTCGGTCAGGTAGCCGCCCTCCTCGTAGCCGACGTAGCCCGGCGGCGCGCCGATCAGCCGCGCGACCGAGTGCTTCTCCATGAACTCGGACATGTCGATGCGGATCAGGTGCTGCTCGGAGTCGAACAGGAACTCGGCCAGCGCCTTGCACAGCTCGGTCTTGCCCACGCCGGTGGGCCCGAGGAACAGGAACGAGCCGTACGGCCGGTTCGGGTCGGCGAGGCCCGAGCGCGAGCGCCGGATCGCGTCGGCGACCAGCCGCACCGCCTCGTCCTGCCCGACGACGCGCTCGTGCAGCGCGTCCTCCATGTGCAGCAGCTTGTCGCGCTCGCCCTGCATCATCTTCGACACCGGGATGCCGGTCGCGCGCGAGACGACCTCGGCGATCTCCTCGGCGCCCACCTGCGTGCGCAGCAGCTTCGGCTTCTGCTTCTCCTCGGCCGCGAGCTTCTTCTCGGCCTTCTTCAGCTGCGCCTCGAGCTGCGGCAGCTTGCCGTACTGCAGCTCGGACATCTTCTGCCAGTCGCCCTTGCGGCGCTTGGCCTCCTCCATCTGCAGCTTGATCTTGTCGATCTCCTCCTTGACGTGCTGGCTGCCCTCCACCTGCGACTTCTCGGCCCTCCAGACCTCGTCGAGGTCCGAGTATTCGCGCTCGAGCTTGGCGATCTCGTCCTCGATCGCCGCGAACCGCTTCTTCGACGCCTCGTCCTTCTCCTTCTTGACCGCCTCGCGCTCGATCTTCAGCTGGATCAGCCGCCGGTCGAGCTTGTCCATCGACTCGGGCTTGGAGTCGATCTCCATCTTGATCCGCGCGGCCGCCTCGTCGATCAGGTCGATCGCCTTGTCCGGCAGGAAGCGGTCGGTGATGTAGCGGTGCGAGAGCTCGGCCGCGGCGACGATCGCCGGGTCGGTGATCTCGACGCCGTGGTGGATCTCGTAGCGCTCCTGCAGGCCGCGCAGGATCGCGATCGTGCTCTCGACCGACGGCTCGTCGACCAGCACCTTCTGGAAGCGGCGCTCGAGCGCGGCGTCCTTCTCGACGTACTTGCGGTACTCGTCGAGCGTGGTCGCGCCGACGCAGTGCAGCTCGCCGCGCGCGAGCGCGGGCTTCAGCATGTTGCCGGCGTCGATCGCGCCCTCGGCCTTGCCGGCGCCGACCATCGTGTGCAGCTCGTCGATGAAGACGATCGTGCTGCCTTCGTCGGCCGCGATGTCCTTCAGCACCGCCTTCAGCCGCTCCTCGAACTCGCCGCGGTACTTGGCGCCGGCGAGCAGCGCCGCCATGTCGAGCGACAGCACGCGCTTGTCCTTCAGCGTCTCGGGCACCTCGCCGTTGACGATGCGCTGCGCGAGCCCCTCGACGATCGCGGTCTTGCCCACGCCCGGCTCGCCGATCAGCACCGGGTTGTTCTTGGTGCGGCGCTGCAGGATCTGGATCGTGCGGCGGATCTCGTCGTCGCGGCCGATGACCGGGTCGAGCTTGCCCTCGCGCGCGCGCTCGGTCAGGTCGATCGTGTACTTCTTCAGCGCCTCGCGCTGCCCTTCGGCCTCCTGCGAGTCGACGCCCGCGCCGCCGCGCACCGCGTCGACCGCCTCCTCGAGCGCCTTGCGCGTGAGGCCGTGCTCCTTCAGCAGCCGGCCGGTCTCGCCCTTGTCGTCGGCGAGCGCCAGCAGGAACAGCTCGCTGGCGATGAACTGGTCGCCGCGCTTGGTCGCTTCCTTGTCGGTCAGGTTGAGCAGGTTGCCGAGGTCGCGCGAGACCGATGATCTCGCCGCCCTGCCCTTCGACCTTGGGCAGGCGCTCGATGCGCCTGCGCCAGCGCCGCTTGACGCGCGGCAGCGCGACGCCGGCGCGCGCGAGCAGCGACGCGGTGCCGCCGTCCTCCTGCGCGAGCAGCGCCGACAGCAGGTGCTGCGGCTCGATGTAGCCGTTGTCGTTGCCGAGCGCCATGCTCTGGGCGTCGGCGAGCGCCTGCTGGAACTTGGTGGTGAGCTTGTCGAAGCGCATGCGGATTCCTTTGCGGAGAGTCTGCTTCGGACGTGGGGCCTTGGCGCGCGGCTTTTCAAGCGCCGCGTCGTGCTAGGATCGTCCGGCGGCGCGCCCCGCCGCAGCGCGCGGCGGCGGTTTCCGGGCCGCCTCGCCGTTGCCCCCGCTGCCTCCCCGACCTCTTCCGACCATCCTCCGCCATGCCCGCACCCGATGCCGCGCCACCGCCCCCGCCGCCGAAGCCCGCGTCGTTCCTGCAGGTCGTCGGCGCCGTGCTCTGGAGCTTCCTCGGCATCCGCAAGGGCAAGGCGATGGAGCGCGACACCGTCACCATCAAGCCGCTGCACGTGATCGTCGTCGGCGTCGTCCTGGCCGCGATCCTGGTGCTGACGCTGGTCACGCTGGTGCGGCTCATCACCCGCGCCGCGTAGCCCACGGACCGGCGTTGACCGGCGCGGCAACGCTGGCCCTGGAATCAGCCGAGCTCCCGGATCGCCTCCAGCGGCGGCTGGCGCAGCGTGCCGCGGGTGCCGAGCCACCCGGCCAGCGTGACGGCGACCGAGCCGCCGACGATGCCGTACAGCCAGACGAGCGGGTTCGCCGCGAACGGGATCTGGAACACGCGATCCGACAGCAGGTAGCCGACGGCCGTGGCGCCGGCCGCCGCGAGCAGCCCCGCCAGCGCGCCGAGGACGAGGAACTCCGCGACCTGCGCCGCGGTGAGCTGCGCGCGCGAGGCGCCGAGCGTGCGCAGGACCGCCGCGTCGAAACGGCGCTCGTCCTGCGTCGCGGCGATCGCCGCCTGCAGCACCAGCAGCCCGCCGGCGAGCGTGAACAGGAACACGAACTCGACCGCCTTCGCGACCTGGTCGATGATCGCCTGCACCTGGCCGAAGATCTCCCCGACGTCGATCGCCAGCACGTTCGGGTACTCGCGCAGCAGCGCCGGCAGCCAGCCCTTCGCCTGCGCGGTCTCCGGCACGCGAACGGCCCCGAGGTAGGTGCGCGGCAGGCTCTCGAGCGCGCCGGGCGCGAACAGCCCGAAGAAGTTCGGCCGGAAGCTGTCCCACGCCACCTTGCGCAGGCTCGAGATCCGCGCGGTGACCGGCGTGCCGGCGACGTCGTAGGTCAGCGCGTCGCCGATCTTCAGTCCCAGCGTCGTCGCGATGCCGTCCTCGAGCGAGATGCCGGCATCGAGGCCGCGGCTTCCGACCTGGCCCTCGCCCCACCACTGTCCGGCGACGATCTTGTTGCTCTTCGGCAGGTCGGCGGCCCACGAGAGGTTCCATTCGCGCTCGCCCAGCCGGCGCGCCCGCTCGTCGGGCAGCTTCGCGAGGTCGAGCGGCGCGCCGTTCACCGCCGTCAGCCGCCCGCGGATCATCGGGTACAGCGGCGAGTCGGCGCCGGTGTCGCGCGCGACCAGCGCGCGCACGCCGTCGACCTGGTCGGGCAGCACGTTGATCAGGAAGTGGTTCGGCGCGTCGGCCGGCAGGCTCGTGCGCCAGTTGGTGAGCAGGTCGCCGCGCACGAGGGTGAGCAGCAGCAGCGCCATCAGCCCCAGCGCCAGCGCGCCGATCTGCAGCGACGAGGCGAGCGGCCGCCGGCGCAGGTTCGCGAGCCCGAAGCGCCAGGTCGCGCCGCGCTGCGGCAGGCGCTTCAGCAGCGCGATCAGCAGCCACGCCGCCAGCGCCGCGACGACGAGGAGACCGGCAATCCCGCCGATCATGATCCCGCCGGTCTTCACGTCCTGCGCCTGCCAGCCGATCAGCGCCGCGATCACGCCGGCGCCCAGCAGATACGCGACGACGCCGCCCGGGCGCGGGCGCGGCAGGTCGCGCCGCAGCACGCGCAGCGGCGGCGCGCCGGCGAGCGCGACCAGCGGCGGCAGCGCGAAGCCGAACAGCAGCGCCATGCCGGTGCCGAACGCGCGCGCGCCGGGCACGAGCCCGGGCAGCGGCAGGTCCTTCGCGGTGATCGAGCCCAGCATCAGCGCGAGCAGCGCCTGGCCGGCGAGCGCGAGCACGAGGCCGGCCGCGCAGGCGGCGACGCCGAGGACGAGGAACTGCAGCACGAACAGGACGAGCGCCTGCCGCTCCGACGCGCCGAGGCAGCGCAGCATCGCCGCCGTGTCGAGATGGCGGCGCAGGTAGCGCGACGCGGCGAGCGCGACGGCGACGGCGGCAAGGATCACCGCGACCAGCGCGGCGAGGCCGAGGAACTTCTCCGCGCGCTCCAGCGTGAGCCGCACTTCCGGGCGCAGGTCGCGGATGTTCTCCATCCGCTGGCCGGGCTGCAGCTCCTTCTGCACCCAGGCGATGTAGGCGTCGAGCGCGCCGCGGTTGCCGGTGTCGGCGACCTGCACGCGGAAGGTCGCGCGATTGCCCGGCTGCAGCAGGTTCGTGGCCGGCACGTCGGCGAGGTTGAGGACGAGCCGCGGCCCGAGCGCCAGCAGGCCGCTCGTCACCTCGGGCTCCTGCTGGACGACGGCGCCGATCGTCAGCGTCGCCTCGCCGACGGTGAGCCGGTCGCCGATCGCCGCGCCCAGCCGCTGCACGAGCCGCGCATCGGGCCAGGCCGTGCCCGGCGGGGGAATGCCGACGGCGGCACGCCCGTCGGGGCCGGCCGGGTCGACGAGCACGATCGCGCTGCGCAGCGGATAGCCGGGACCGACCGCCTTGACGTCGGCGAGCACGGCGCCGCCTTCACCGCCTCCACTTCCACCGCCGGTGCCGTCGCCGGCCGCCGCGGCGACCGGCGCCGCCCGTTGCACCATGCTGTTGAACTTGATCACCGGCGTCGCCGCGAGGCCCCGGCGCAGCGCCTCGGCCGCGTACGTCTCCGGCAGCGGCCGGTCGCCGGAGATGATCACGTCGGAGCCGAGCAGCAGGTTCGCCTGGCGCGCGAGCGCCGTCTGCACGCGATCGGCGAAGAACGCGACGGTGCCCACGCTGCCGACGGCCAGCACCAGCGCCGCGACGAGCACCGAGAGCTCGCCGGCGCGCCAGTCGCGCGCGAGCATCCGCAGCGCGAGGCGGAAGGTGGCCATCTGTGCTCCCTTGGCGCTCCGCGCCGTCCCTCCGAGAGGGAGCAGTTCGCCCTCGGGGCGGCCCTTCGGGCTCACGCAGCCTGCCCGCTCACGCCGCGACTGCGGCCGCGTCCGCGCGCTCGTCCGCGACCAGCCGGCCCGAGGCGAGCGACAGCCGGCGCCCGCAGCGGCTCGCGATCGCCGGATCGTGGGTGACGAGCACCAGCGTCGTCCTGCGCTCGCTGTTCAGGCGGAACATCAGGTCGGCGACGTCGGCGCCGGTCGCGGCGTCGAGGTTGCCGGTCGGCTCGTCGGCCAGCAGCAGCTTGGGCTCGCCGGAGAACGCGCGCGCGATCGCCACGCGCTGCTGCTCGCCGCCCGACAGCTGCTTCGGATAGTGCGTCGTCCGCCGGGAAAGGCCGACGCGATCGAGCCATTCGCGCGCGCGCCGGGCCGCGTCCGGCGCGCCGGCGAGCTCCAGCGGCAGCATCACGTTCTCGAGCGCGGTCATCGCCGGCAGCAGCTGGAACGACTGGAACACGAAGCCGAGCAGCCGCTGCCGCAGCGCCGCGCGCGCGTCCTCGTCCTGCCCCGACAGCGCGACGCCGTCGACGAAGACCTCGCCCGTCGTCGCGTGATCGAGCCCGGCGAGCAGGCCGAGCAGCGTCGTCTTGCCCGAGCCCGAGGCGCCGACGATCGCGACCGACTCCCCGGCGTCGACGTCGAAGCTGACGCGATCGAGGATGGTGAGCGGGGCTTCGCCGCTGACGACGACCTTGGTGAGGTCGGCGGCGCGCAGCACGGGATGGGTCATGGCGAGGGGATGGAAAGCGTGGCGTGGGAGAATACCGAACAGTCGGACCCGCGCCGCGGGCACAGGTTCCGCGGAACCCTGCGGCAATGCACGATTCTAACCTGCCGCTCGCTCCCGCCCGGGAGCCCCCCTACAATCGCGCCATGTCCTCCCGCCCGTCACCATGATCGCCCGTCGCCGGCTTGTCGTCGCAGCGGCGCTTGCGCTCGCGGCGGCGGGCGTCGCGCCGCCGCGGGCGGTACTCGCGCAGGGCAAGCCCCCGGTCCTGCTCGTCGTCGGCGACTCGATCTCCGCCGGGTACGGCCTCGCCCCGGGCACGGGCTGGGTCGACCTGCTCGCCGCGCGGCTGAAGGAGCGCGGCTATCCGCAGCAGGTCGTCAACGCGAGCATCAGCGGCGACACGACCGCCGGCGGCCGCGCCCGGCTGCCGGCGCTGCTCGCGCAGCATCGTCCCGCGATCGTCGTGATCGAGCTGGGCGGCAACGACGGCCTGCGCGGCGGCGCGCTCAAGGCGACGCGGGAGAACCTCGACGCGATGATCACGGCCGTGCAGCGCGCGGGGGCGAAGACGCTGGTCATCGGCATGCGGCTGCCGCCGAACTACGGCGGCGCCTACACGCGCGAGTTCGACGCGCTGTTCGCCGCGGCGGCCGCTGCGCACAAGGTGCCGCTCGTGCCGTACTTCTTCGACGGCTTCGGCGAGAAGAACGAGATGTTCCAGCCCGACCGCATCCACCCGACGGCGGCGGCGCAGCCGCTGCTGCTCGACAACGTGTGGCCGCGGCTCGCGCCGCTGCTGGGGAAGCCGCGTTGAGCACCGGCGGCGGCCCTCACCCCGGCCCTCTCCCGCGCGCGGGAGAGGGTGCCGCGCAGCGGCGGGTGAGGGCCGCGTGCAGCGCCATGAGTGTGCACCGATGATCCCCGCGAACGTCGTGCCCACGCGCGCCCGCAAGGTCGGCGTCGACGCGCTCGCCGACCACCCGGACCGCATCGACACGCGCAGCCCGTCGGAGTTCGCGGACGACCACATTCCCGGCGCGATCAACTGCCCGGTGCTCGACGACGCGGAGCGCGCGCGGATCGGCACGATGCACGCGCAGGAGTCGGCGTTCGCGGCGCGGGCTGCCGGCGCCGCGCTGGTCGCGCGCAACATCGCGGCGATGCTGGAGACGACGTTCGCCGGCAAGCCGAAGGACTGGGCGCCGCTGGTCTACTGCTGGCGCGGCGGCAAGCGCTCGAGCTCGCTGACCCACGTCCTCGCCGAGGTCGGCTGGCGCGCCGTGCAGCTCGACGGCGGCTACCGCGCCTACCGGCGCCACGTGCTCGCGCGACTGGCGGAGCTGCCCCCGAGGTTCGCGTTCAACGTCGTCTGCGGGCTCACCGGGTCGGGCAAGAGCCGCCTGCTGCGCGCGCTGGCGGCCGAAGGCGCGCAGGTGCTCGACCTCGAGGCGCTGGCGAAGCATCGCGGCTCGATGCTGGGCGACCTGCCCGGGGATCCGCAGCCGTCGCAGAAGTGGTTCGAGAGCCAGCTCTGGGCGGCGCTCGAGGCGCTCGACCCGCGGCGCCCGGTGTACGTCGAGTCCGAGAGCCGGCGCATCGGCACCGTGCAGCTTCCCGACGCGCTGCTCGACGCGATGCGCGCGGGCTCGTGCATCCTCGTCGAGACGCCGACGCCGCTGCGCGTCGCGCTGCTGAAGGAGGAGTACGTGCACTTCCTCGGCGACGCCGAGCTGCTCAACGCGCGCCTCGCGGGCCTGCTCGAGCTGCACGGCCGGAAGGCGCTCGAGCAGTGGGGCGAGGCCGCGGCCGCCGGCGACTGGGACGCGCTGGTCGGCGACCTGCTGGTGCGCCACTACGATCCGATGTACCGGCGCTCGATCGGCCGCAACTTCCCCAACGCCGGCGACGCGATCCGGGGCGCGCCGACCGGCATCGACGAGGACGCGTTCCGGGCGCTCGCCCGCGAGATCGACGCCGCCGTGCGCGCCCGCCCCCGAAATTAGGGTCAGACACCATTTTCGCCGGGAATTGGTGTCTGACCCCAATTTCCGGCCGGCCGATCCGAGGAGACCTCACTGATGCGCAACTACGCCTACCGCCTGGTCAACGTGTTCGCCGAGGCGCCGCTCGCCGGCAATCCGCTGTGCGTGTTCGAGGACGGCCGCGGCCTCGACGACGCGGCGATGCAGGCGCTGGCGCTGCAGTTCAACCTGTCGGAGACGACGTTCGTGCTGCCGTCGACGCGCGCGACGGCGCGCGTGCGCATCTTCACGCCGACGTTCGAGATGCCGTTCGCCGGCCATCCGACGCTCGGCAGCGCGCACGTCGTCCGCGAGCTGGCCGGCGGCGGCGACGCGGTCGAGCTCGAGATGCAGGCGGGGATCATCCCGGTGAGCGCGGCGGGCGACGTCTGGACGCTGCAGGCGAACGCGCCGAAGCATCGCCCCGCGACGGCGACGCGCGAGGACCTGGCCGCGATGCTGGGGCTCGCGCCGGCCGACCTCGCGCCCGCGGCCGTCGCGCCCCCGCTGTGGGTCGACACCGGATCCGAGCAGCTGGTGATTCCGCTCGCCTCCGCCGACGCGGTCCACCGTGCCGCGCCGCGCCCCGATCTCGTGCAGAAGCACGGCAGCAACGGCACGCGGGCGATGGCCTACATCTGGGCGCCCGATCCGGAGCGTTCGGTGCCGGAAGGCCGCGAGGCGGTCACCGCGCGCTTCTTCTTCCCCAAGCACGGCGCGATCATCGAGGACCCGGGCACCGGGTCGGCCTGCGCGAATCTCGGCGGCTGGCTGCTCGCCACCGCGTCGGCGCTGCCGCGGCACTTCGACATCGCGCAGGGCGACGCCGTCGGCCGCCCCTGCCGCCTGCTGCTCGACGTCGGCCGCGACCACGCGATCCGCGTCTCCGGCCGCGTCATCGAGCTCGGGCGCGGGTCCGTCCGCCTCTGACCTCGCGTTCCGCGACGCTGCGAGCTGCCACGACGCCGGGGAGATCGATGAACCAGGGCAAGGCGGCGTTCGCACCCCACGCCGGCGACGGCAAGCTGCGCGAAGTCGGATCCTCTCGGCGTCAACGGGCCAACCCGGCGCTGGCGTCCAATCGGCGCTGAATTTCCTCGACGATCCTTCTCGTTTCCGCACCCCCGAGCCCCCCGAACTCGGCCTGGAACTGATCCCGGGTCAATCCCTCGGGCAGATCGTCGATGTCGGGTGAAAAATCCGAGCTCTGCATCCCTCGCATGACCCGCATCTGCATTTCGTGGGCCGATTCCTGGCTGCGCGTCGCAATCTCGGCGAACCGAATGCCGGCAAGATTCGCCGCCAGGTCCACGAACGAGAAGCCTGAACCACCGGGCGTGGCATCCATCAGTTCCTTGCCGACGCCGACGGCCTTCGAGCGGCTCCGGTCGGCAAGCACCACCAGCGCGGCGCTCACCCAGAAATGCCGCGCGAGGTCGTTGCGGCCCCGGAGCGTAATGCGCCTTCGGAGCGCATCGATCTCGACGAGACGGTCGGGTTCGATGCGCCGTCTGGCCGCCGTGGCGACGCGCTCTTCACCGAGGATGACCCCGAGCGCCAGTATGGCCGCCGCGTTCGGGAACACGGCACCGGTCCGATGCGAATTGTCCTCGGCAAAGGAAAAGGCGGATTGAAGCAGCGCTGAAAAGCCGTCATCTCCGCTCGGGATCTCATTCGCCTTGGCGAGCAGGTGCTGGCCCGTGACGCGGGCGGCGAAGTCCAGATCGTCGGAAACCCGTGTCGACGTGCCCCAGAGGTACAGCCCCGCAACGACAACGACCAGCGTCCCGACCGCGATCAGGCTGCGCCGGATCGCGAGACCCACCAGAGCGCCCACGACGGCGCTCGCGACCGCCAGTTGAATCTGCATGGTGATCGGGAAGTGACCGTGGTTGATCCATTGGCTGACAACGGCGAGCGACGGAGCAGCCACGAGGGCGATCGGCGCCGCCCGACGCACCGGCGCCGACGACAACGCGAGCGAAGCCAGAACTCCGATCACGCCGAATCCGAATGCGCGCAGAACGAGCGTGGCGAGTGCGCGGGCCGTGGGCTCCGTCGTGCCGGTCAGCGCGCGCGCGGCGTGGACAGACCATTCGGGAGCACCGAGGGGACGCGGGTCGGGAACGAAGCAAAGCACGATGAACCAGGCAAGCAGAATCCCGCCCCGAATCGGCCACTCCGATCTCGACCGGGGCCGGGATCCCTGGATGACGGCTGGCTTCACGCGGGTGGTCGCGATGCCGAGCGACCTTGCTCCTGCCGATCCTCGCCGGTGTTCGCGTCCCACGCCTCGATGAACCGCCGCCAGTGCGGCTGGTCGGTCGCGACGACCTTCTCGCGGGCGAGCGACACCTCCTTCGCGTACTCGCCGGCGGAGAGCTCGCCGCGCAGCAGCCGGAAGCGCAGGTACAGCAGGTACGTGTTCATCACGTCGGTCTCGCAGTAGCGGCGGACGTCGTCGAGCCGGCCCGCGCGCACGGCGGCGTGGACCTCGCTGCCGTCCATCCCCAGCTTGCCCGGGAAGCCGCAGAGGCGCGCCATCGCGTCGAGCGGCGCGTTGGCGCGCCCGGAGTACATCGCGAGCACGTCCATCAGGTCGAGGTGGCGCGTGTGGTAGCGGCCGAGGTAGCTGTTCCACTTGAACTCGCGGTCCTCGTCGCCCCAGTCCCAGTAGCGCGACGCGGTGATGCCGTGGATCAGCGCGCGGTGGTTGAGCACCGGCAGGTCGAAGCCGCCGCCGTTCCACGACACGAGCTGCGGCGTCCGCTTGTCGATCAGCTCGAAGAAGCGGCGGATCAGCTCGGGCTCGGGGTCCTCGACGGCGCCGATCGTGCCGATCCGGAAGCCGTTGTCGTCGCGCAGCGCGCAGCCGATCGCCACGACCTGCTGCAGGTAGGGCTGCAGGAAGTCGCTGCCGGTCTGCTGGCGGCGCTGCTGCGTCGCCGAGTCGAGCACCGCGGCGTCGTCGAGCGACGCGGGCAGCCCGTGCGCGCGGCGCAGTCCCGCGACGTCGGGGACGGTCTCGATGTCGAAGACGAGGATCGGGGTCATCGTTGGCTCCGCTGCCGTGAGGTGCGCTTCCCGCCCGCGCCGCCGGAGCGCTTCAGCCGGGGAAGACGCCGGTCGAGAGATAGCGGTCGCCGCGGTCGCAGACGATGAACACGATCGTCGCGTTCTCGACCTCGCGGGCGATCCGCAGCGCGACCGCGCAGGCGCCGCCGGCCGAGATGCCGCAGAAGATCCCTTCCTCGCGGGCGAGCGCGCGGGCGGTCTCCTCGGCCTCGGCCTGCGTCACCGATTCGATCCGGTCGACGCGCGCGCGGTCGAAGATCCGCGGCAGGTAGGCCTCCGGCCACTTGCGGATGCCCGGGATCTGCGCGCCTTCGGCCGGCTGCGCCCCGACGATCGCGACCGCCGGGTTCTGTTCCTTCAGGTAGCGCGACACGCCCATGATCGTGCCGGTCGTGCCCATCGCCGACACGAAATGCGTGATCGCGCCGCCGGTGTCGCGCCAGATCTCCGGCCCGGTGCCGCGATAGTGCGCGAGCGGATTGTCGGGGTTGGCGAACTGGTCGAGGATGATCCCGCGGCCTTCGTCGCGCATCCGCTCGGCCGTGTCGCGCGCGGCTTCCATGCCGCCGGCCTTCGGGGTCAGCACCAGCTCGGCGCCGAACGCGGTCATCGTCTGCCGCCGCTCGAGCGACTGGTGCTCGGGCATCACCAGGATCAGCCGGTAGCCCTTCATCGCCGCGACCATCGCGAGCGCGATGCCGGTGTTGCCCGACGTCGCCTCGATCAGCGTGTCGCCGGGGCGGATGTCGCCGCGCTTCTCGGCCTCGACGATCATCGACAGCGCCGGCCGATCCTTGACCGACCCGGCGGGATTGTTGCCCTCGAGCTTGCCGAGGATGACGTTGGACGTCGCCCCCGGCAGCCGCTGCAGGCGGACGAGCGGCGTGTTGCCGACGGTGGATTCGAGCGTGCGGTACATGCGTGGCCTGTCGCGGCGGACGCCGTCATCGGGGCGCCCGGAGGACGGCCATTGTAGCCGAGGCGGTGGGCGCGCCGCGGGCGGCGCGTACGTGCGCCGGCCCGAAAGCCAGGTCCGGAAACGACAACCCCGCCGGGTAGGCGGGGTTGTCGGTGATACGGGGCGATTCGAATGCGGGGGCGTTACTTCTTGCCGCTCGCTGCCTTGTCCGCCGCTGCCTTGTCCGCAGCGGCCTTGTCGGCGGCTGCCTTGTCGACTGCCGCCTTTTCCTTCGCCGCCGCCTTGTCCACTGCCGTCTTTTCCTTGGCCGCCGCCTTGTCGACCGCCGCCTTTTGGCTGGCCGCCGCCTTGTCGGTCGCCGCCTTTTCCTTAGCCGCCGCCTTATCGGTTGCCGCCTTCTGCTTCGCTGCTGCCTTGTCGGCTGCCGCCTTTTCGGTCGCCGCCGCCTTTTCAGCGGCCGCCTTCTCCTTGGCGACCTTGTCCGCCGCGGCCTTGTCGGCCGCCTTGTCCTTGGCCGGCGGGGCCGCCGCCTTTTCCGCCGCTGCCGGCGCCTTGACGTCGACGCCCTTCAGCGGTGCGCCCGGCGCCGCAGCGGGTGCAGGTGCCGCCGCCGGGGCGGCCTTGGCAGGTTCAGCCTTGGCGGGTTCGGCCTTCGCCGGGGCCGCCGCCGCGGGCGCGGGAGCCGCCGGAGCCGCGGGTGCGGCCGCCTTGGCAGGCGCCGGAGCCGGCGCCGCCGGAGCGGGGCCGGAGCGGGAGCGGCCGGGGCCGCCGCCTTCGCAGGTGCCGGGGCCGGCGCGGGGGCAGGCGCCGGTGCGGGAGCCGCCGCCTTCGCCGGAGCCGCCGCGGCCGGTGCCGCCTTCGCGGGCTCCGCCTTCGCCGCCGGCGCCGTCGTCGCGCCGGACACGCTGATCTGGCCCTTCAGCTTGGCGAACTCGCCTTCCTTGATGCCCTTCACCTTCATGATGTCCTCGGGGGACTTGAAGGGCCCGTTGGCCTTGCGGTAGTCGACGATCGCCTGCGCCTTGACCGGCCCGATGCCGGGCAGCGCGTCAAGTTCTTCCAACGTCGCGGTATTGATGTTGACGGCGCCGAACGCGAGGCTCGAGAACAGCAGCGCCACCAACAGCATGAGAAATCGTTTCATCGCGTCTCCCTGGCTTCGATGGCGGACCCGCCGCCCCGGTGGCCGATCAAGATGTCGGCTCGAAGGCTAGAACGCCGGACCGGGGTCAGGCGTTGACGGCGTCCTGGGCGAGCAGCGCCGCGACGTAGCGGCCGACCCCCTCGCCGACGGTCAGCATCGGCGCCCGGTAGCCGGCCGCCCGCAGGCGGGTGAGGTCGGCCTCGGTGTAGCTCTGGTACTTCCCGACCAGCGCCGACGGGAACGGGATGTAGGTGATCGTCCCCGCCGCGACCAGCTCGGCGAGCGACAAGGCGTCCTGCCCCGCGGCCGCGCGGCAGGCGTTGATCGTCGCCACCGCGACGTCGTTGAACGTCGCGGCCTTGCCCGAGCCGAGGTTGAACACGCCGCTGCGCTGCGGGTGGTCGAGGAAGTCGAGGTTGACGCGCACCACGTCCTCGACCGAGACGAAATCGCGCTTCTGCTCGCCGGCGGCAAAGCCGCCCGAGCCCTCGAACAGCCTGACCCGGCCCTCGGCGCGGTACTGGTTGAAGAAGTGCCACGCGACCGAGGCCATGCGCCCCTTGTGCTGCTCGCGCGGGCCGTAGACGTTGAAGTAGCGGAAGCCGGCGATCTGCGCGGTGCGCTCGGGCAGCAGGCGGCGCACGTACTGGTCGAACAGGAACTTCGAGTAGCCGTAGATGTTGAGCGGCGACTCGAACGCGCGCTCCTCGCGGAAGACGCTGCCGCCGCCGTACACCGACGCGGACGACGCGTACAGGAACGGCACGTCGTTCTCCTGGCACCACTCGAGCAGCGACACCGAGTACCGGTAGTTGTTGCGCATCATGTACCGGCCGTCGGTCTCCATCGTGTCGGAGCACGCGCCCTGGTGCAGGATCGCCGCGATCTCGTCCTCGAGCTCGCCGTCGAGGAGCCGCGCCAGGAACTCCTCCTTGTCGACGTAGTCGGCGATCTCGCAGTCGACGAGGTTGCGGAACTTGTCGGCGCGCGCGAGGTTGTCGACGGCGAGGATCGGCGCGCCGCCGCGGGCGTTGAGCGCCTTGACCACATTGGCGCCGATGAATCCGGCGGCGCCCGTTACGACGATGTACACGGCGGGTTCCCCGATGCGATTGGTGTTGGCTTCGCGTTTGACCGGCAGCGCGGCGCGCTCGCGCGCGGTCCGCCGCCACGATGCAGTCTACAGCTCCAGGTCGAGCCTGCCGATGTTGGAGACGACGAACGGCACGCGCGGCGCGACCGCGCACAGCAGCTCGTAGCCGATGGTCCCGGCGGCGTAGGCGACGTCGTCGACCGGCAGGCCTTCGCCCCAGAGCACGACGGGGCTGCCGACGCGCGCCTCCGGCACGGCGGACAGGTCGACGGTGATCATGTCCATCGAGACGCGCCCCGCGAGGCGCGCGAGCTTGCCGCAGACGAGGATCGGCGTGCCGGCCTTCGCCGCCCGCGGGTAGCCGTCGGCGTAGCCGCAGGCGACGACGCCCAGCCGGTGCGGGGCGCCGGCCGCGTACGCCCCGCCGTAGCCCACGCGGTCGCCGGCGGCCAGCTCGCGGACGGCGATCAGCTGCGAGCGCAGCGTCATCACCGGCTGCACGCCGATCATCTCGGCCGGGTCGTGCGCGAACGGCGTGGCGCCGTAGAGCATGATGCCGGGGCGGACGAAATCCCCGCCGACCTCGCCGTAGCGGACCACGCCCGCCGAGTTCGCGAGCGAGCGCTGGTAGGGAAGCCCGGCGCAGGCGGACTCGAAGACGGCCAGCTGGTCGCCGATCCCGTCGGGCTCCTCGGCCCGCGCGAAATGCGTCATCAGGCGGATCGTCGCGACGGCGTCGCAGTGCGCGAGCCGCTCGGCGACGGCGGCGACGTCCGCCGGCCGGACGCCCAGGCGGTTCATGCCGGTGTTGATCTTGAGGAAGACCTCGACCGGGCGCTCGAGCTTCGCCGACTCCAGCATCCGCACCTGCTCGACGTCGTGCACGGCGACGGCCAGCCGGCGCGCCGCGATCTCGGGCAGCTCGGCCTCGTCGAAGAACCCCTCGAGCAGCAGGATGCGCCGCGAGTAGCGCTGCTTGCGCAGGTCCACCGCGGCGTCGAGCTCGAGCAGCGCGAGTCCATCGGCATCGGCGAGCGCCGGGAGCACGCGGGCGAGGCCGTGGCCGTAGGCGTTGGCCTTGACCACGGCCAGCACCTGCGCGCCGGCCGCCAGCGACCGGACGCGCTGCACGTTGCGGCGCAGCGCGGCGAGGTTCACCTGGGCGTACAGCGGTCGGGCCATGGCGCTTCGGTCGGTGTGGCAGCGGGTGAAGGGAAGGACGGCGTCCGGCGGTCGCTCCGGGGCGCGTTCCCGGCGACCGCGGCGCGCCGCTTTGGCGGCCCCCGCCAATCATGGTATAAAGCCCGGGCTTCGGGCGACAAAAGAATTATACCCATGCCCCTGCGCACTTCTCTGCCCGGACCGGCGTCCCCAGCCGCGTCCGGCGCGGACTTCGGAGGACGATGAAGGCCGGGTTCTACACCATCATGGCGGCGCAGTTCTTTTCGTCGCTCGCCGACAATGCGCTGCTGATCGCCGCCATTGCCCTGCTGCGGGAGCTGCAGGAGCCCGCATGGATGACCCCGTCGCTCAAGATGAGCTTCGTCGTGTCGTACGTGCTGCTCGCCCCGCTCGTCGGCGCGTTCGCCGATTCGATGGCCAAGGGCCGGGTCATGCTGCTGACCAACGGCGTGAAGGTCATCGGCTGCACGCTGATGCTGTTCTCGGCGCACCCGCTCGTCGCCTACGCGGTCGTCGGCTTCGGCGCGGCCGCGTACTCGCCGGCGAAGTACGGGATCCTGACCGAGCTGCTGCCGCCGCAGCAGCTGGTCGTCGCCAACGGCTGGATCGAGGGGACGACCGTCGGCTCGATCATCCTCGGCGTGCTGGTCGGCGGCGCGCTGATCAGCCCGAAGATGGCGGCGTCGCTGCTCGGGTTCGACCTGCCGATGATCGACACCGGCGTCGACACGCCGCCGGAAGCGGCGATCGCCGTGATCATGGTGTTCTACGTCATCGCCGCGGTGTTCAACTGGTTCATCCCCGACACCGGCGTCGACCGCAGGATGGTCAACCGCAACCCGTGGTTCCTGATCCGCGAGTTCGCCCACTGCAATTCGCTGCTGTGGCGCGACCGGCTGGGGCAGGTGTCGCTGGCGACGACGACGCTGTTCTGGGGCGCCGGCGCGACGCTGCAGTTCATCGTCATCGAGTGGGCGAGCAAGGCGCTCGGCTTCGACATGTCGCAGGCGTCGATGCTGCAGGGCGTGGTCGCCGTCGGCATCGCGATCGGCGCCGTCGTGGCCGCCCGCTACGTCACGCTGCGCGGGTCGGTCAGGGTGCTGCCGATCGGCGTCGCGATGGGCTTCGTCGTGATGACCATGATCTTCGTCACCAAGCTGCCGCTGGTCATCGTGCTGATGATCCTGATCGGCGCCTGCGCCGGCTTCTTCGTCGTGCCGATGAACGCGCTGCTGCAGCACCGCGGGCACGTGCTGATGGGCGCCGGCCACTCGATCGCCGTGCAGAACTTCAACGAGAACATCGGCATCCTGGTGATGGTCGGGCTCTACGCGCTGCTCGTCCGGCTGAACGTCAGCGCCAACGTCGCGATCGTGGCGTTCGGGCTGTTCGTCGCCGGCACGATGGCGCTGGTGATGCTGCGGCACCGGCTGAACCAGGCGCAATACGACTCGCTGCACCTGATCGGCATGGAGAAGGACGGGCACCACCACCACCACGCGCCCGCGCCGCCGGACTGCAGCGAGGCGCAACCCGGGACTGCCGCGCTTAGCGACGCGGTCAGAGCAGCACCGGGCGATCCGGCAGCTCGTTGCCCGGGTCGCCGCCGGCGTCCCCGTGACGGCGCGGGAAATGCCCGGCCAGCAGCGCGTTGATCCGGGCGATGCCGGCCTCGACGCCCTCGGCGTAGCGCCCCTCGCGAAAGGCCGCCTCCATGCCGCGGCACACCGCTTCCCACTCGGCGGTGCCGACGCGGGCGTCGATGCCGCGATCGGCGACGATCTCGACGTCGCGGTCGGCGAGCAGCAGGTAGACGAGCACGCCGGCGTTGTCCTCGGTGTCCCAGATCCGCAGCAGCCCGAAGACCTCGAGCGCGCGCTCGCGCGGCGGCAGCTTGGCCAGCACGCGCGGCAGCGGCAGCGCCGGCTCGACGACGAACCGGACCTGCCCGCGGTGGCGCCGCTCACCCGTCGGCGATCGCCGTCTCGATCGCGGCGAGCGCCGGCGCCGGAAACGCGCGCCGCGCGCTGCCGTGATCGGTCACGAGATGCCGCCAGAAGCGGCCCGAGCGTCGCCAGGGCATCATCGCCTCCCCTGCTCGTGGCGGTTGCGGCTCATCACCAGCTCCCCGAGGAACCGCCGCCGCCGAAGCTGCCGCCGCCGCCCGAGAAGCCGCCACCGCCGCCCCCCGAGAAGCCGCCGCCGCCCCAGCCGCCCGACGACCTGAACCCGCCGCCGCGACCGGGCAGGCCGCCGACGGCGCCGAAGAAGATCATCACGATGAAGGCGATGATCGCCGCGAGGATGGCGATGAACACCGAGCCCGCGACGACGAAGGCCCCGGCGCCGACGATGCCGCCCCCGATCAGCGACCCGAAGAAGCGCCCGAAGATGCGCCGCAGGATGCCGCCGACGACCGGGACGCCGATGAACAGCAGGATGAACAGCATCTCGAGGTTGTTCCAGCCGAACGAGGGCTTCGCGCCGGCGGCCTTCGGCGGCAGCGGCTTGCCCTCGCCGACGACGCCGATGATCCGGTCGACGCCGGCATCGATGCCCGCGGCGAACTTGCCCTCGCGGAACAGCGGCGCGACGTTCTCGGCGATGATCCGGTGCGAGGTCACGTCGGTCAGCACGCCCTCCAGCCCGTAGCCGACCTCGATGCGCAGCTTGCGGTCGTCCTTGGCGACGAGGAACACCGCGCCGTTGTCGTTGCCCTTGCGGCCGATCTTCCACGCCTCGGCGACGCGGATCGAGTACGCCTCGATCGGCTCGGGCTGCGTCGTCGGCACCATCAGCACGACGAGCTGGTTGCCCGTGCGCGCCTCCCAGTCGGCGAGCTTGGCCTCGAGCGCCTGCTGCTCGCCGGCGGTCAGCGTGCGGGTGAGGTCGGTGACGCGCGCCGCGAGCGGCGGCACCGGATGCAGGCCGCCGGCTCCGGTTTCCCAGCCGTCGCCCGCAGCGAGCGCCGCGACGGGAACCGCCGCGAGCAGCAGCGCGAACGCCCACGCAACGAAGCCGTTGCGCGGGCGGAGTGCGCTCATTTCTGGCCGGGGTTCGCCGCGGGTGCCGGGGCGGCCGGAGCCGGGGACGCCGGCGCCGGCGCGGGGGCGGCCGGGGCCTTGCCGAAGTCGACCTTCGGCACCGTGCTGATCGCCGCCTCGTTGGCGACGGTGAAGTTGGGCTTCACGTCCATCTTGAACACCATCGCCGTCAGGTTGGTCGGGAACTGCCGGACCGTGGTGTTGTACTCCTGCACCGACTTGATGTAGCGGTTGCGGGCGACGGTGATGCGGTTCTCGGTGCCTTCGAGCTGCGCGGTCAGGTCGCGGAACAGCGCGTCGGACTTCAGCTGCGGGTAGTTCTCGGACACGAGCAGCAGCCGGGACAGCGCGCCCTGCAGCTGGTTCTGCGCCGCGATGAATTTCTGGAACGCCGCCGGGATCGTTGATCAGCTCCGGCGTCGCCTTGATGCTGCCCACGCTCGCGCGCGCGTTGGTCACCTCGGTCAGCACGCGCTCTTCCTGCGCGGCGTAGCCCTTGACCGTGGCGACGAGGTTGGGGACGAGGTCGGCGCGGCGCTGGTACTGGTTCAGCACCTCGGACCAGGCGGCCTTGATGCCTTCGTCCTGCCGCTGCAGGTCGTTGTAGCCGCAGCCCGCGAGCAGCAGCGTGGCGGCGATGGCGAAGCAGGCCGGCGATTTTGCGGACCATGTTCCCTCCAGGCGTTGATGCCGATGCAGGTCGGTGCGACCTGCGGTTCACGATATGCGGGCGCCCAGGCGCGATATGCAAGGGCCGCGGGCGGCCGGCGCTACGATTGCCCTGCCTCCCCGGCCGCGAGCTTCGCCATCGTCCGCCGCGCCAACAGCAGATCTTCCCACGCCTTGGCCTTGTCGGGCAGGTTGCGCAGCAGATAGGCCGGATGGTAGGTCACGACCAGCGGCACGTCGCGGTAGCGGTGGATGCGCCCGCGCAGGCTCGCGATCGTCGCGTCGGCGCCGAGCAGCGCGGTCGCGGCGCTCTTGCCCAGCGCGACGATCAGCGGCGGCCGGATCAGCTCGATCTGGCGGTCGAGGTAGGGCAGGCAGGCCTCGACCTCGTGCGGCTCGGGCGTGCGGTTGTTCGGCGGCCGGCACTTCAGCACGTTGGCGATGTACACGCCCTTGCCGCGGGCGAGCCCGAGCGCCGCCAGCATGCTGTCGAGCAGGCGCCCCGCCTGGCCGACGAAGGGCTCGCCCTTCGCGTCCTCGTCGGCGCCGGGCGCCTCGCCGACGAACAGCCATTGCGCGTCGGTCGCGCCGACGCCGGGCACCGGCTTGTTGCGCGTGCGGCACAGCGCCGCAGGCGGTGCAGGCGGCGACGTCGGCCGCGAAGTCGGACCAGTCGAGCGCGGCGATGCGGGCGCGCCGGGCCGCGGCGTCGGCGACGGCATCGGCCGCATCCGCGGCGCGCCCGCTCGCGCGGCGGCGTCCGGACGGCCGGCGGCGCGGGTGTCGAGGGGACCGCTGCCGCGGCGGCCGCGGCGCGGCGGCGGTCGGCGGTGCGGCGGTAACCTTCGCCGGCGCCGCGCCGAGGCCCAGCTGCGACCGCCGCGTCCACCGCGGCAGCAGCTTCAGCTCGCGCAGCAGCTCGTCACGCGTGCTCATCGGCCGCCTGGAACCACGCCGACGGCTGCCCGCGCGGGATCGAGCGCGCAGCGCATCACCAGCGCGTCCTCGCGCGGCGCCTCGGGCGCGCGCGGGCGGGTAGTAGGCGATGCGGCGCGCGACGCGCGCGAAGCCCTCGGTCTCGTACAGCGCGATCGCCGCGAGCGTTCGACGGTCGCACCTCGAGAAACAGCTGCTCGGCGCCCAGCCGGCGCGCGTCGGCGATGAAGCGGCGCAGCAGCGCGCGGCCGAGCCCCCAGCGGCGCGCGTCGGGCACGACCGAGAGGTTGAGGAGCTGCGCTTCGCCGGGCGCCGAGCATCAGCACGCCGTAGACGAGGATCCGGCCCTCGCACTCGCCCACGCAGGCGCGCGTAGCCGGCGGCGAGCGAGTCGCGGAAGTTGCCGATGCGTCCACGGCGCCGCGTGGATCTGCGCCTCGAGCGCCGCGACGTAGGCGAGGTCGTCGTCGCGCATCGGGCGCCAGGCGACGACGCGTGACCGGGCCGAGTGGATGGCGACAGCGTCGCCATCGGCGGCATCGCTCAGAGCCGCCCGCCGGCATCGCGCTCGGCCGTCGTCAGCGCCACGCGGTGGCGGACGTAGAGCGGCAGCGCGTCGTCGGCAGCCACCGCCCTCGCCCGCGGCGAGCCGCGGCAGCGCCAGCTCGCCGACCGCGCGCGCCGTCGGCCGCGCCGCGGCGTCGACCGCCGCGAGGCCGAGCTGCGGCGCGAGCTCCGGGATACGCGCGCGAAGCCGTTGCCGGCGCCGAACCAGCCGGCGCCGCGCGGCACCGGCGACCGCCGCCGGCGGCAGCACGGCCGGCGCCGCGACCTCGTGCCACGCGTCGTCGCTGCGCGCGCGTACGCGGCGACGTAGACCTCGCGCATCCGCGCGTCGAGGCACGCGACGACGCGGGCGTGGCCGCCGCCGGTCCACGCCGACTGCGCCAGCGCCTCGAGCGTGGGCACCGGCACGACCGGGAGATCGTCGGCCGAGCGCCAGGCCCTGCGCGAGGCCGCAGGCGATGCGGATGCCGGTGAACGATCCCGGGCCCGCGCCGAAGGCGATGCCGTCGAGGCTCGCGAGCGCGCCAGCCCGCCTCGGCCAGGACCTCGGCGCACAGCACCAGCGCGCGCTCCGAGTGCGCCTGGCCCGCGTGCTCGTCGCGCACGTGCCAGCGCGTGCCGTCGCCGACGGCCACGCTGCACCACTCGGTCGAAGTCTCGAGCGGCGAGGATCCGCATCCGGCCGATTTTACTCGACCGCCGTCGGCGCGACGTCCGCCCGGCACGGGCCGCCGCCGTCGAGCGGTACAATCGCGCCTCGCCGGCGTCACGCCCTGACGAGCCATCTCCCCGCGCGCTCCGTTGCCCATGTCCACTGCCGCCCGTCTCCGCCCCGTCGCGCGACGCCGTCGATCGTCGCGATCGAATCGCTCGACCAGGAGGGGCGCGGCATCGCGCGCGTCGACGGCAAGGCGATGTTCGTCGAGGGCGCGCTGCCGGGCGAGGCGCGTGACGATCACGACGCTGAAGAGCAAGCCGACCTACGAGATCGCGCGCGCCGACGACGATCCTGCAGCGCCAGCGCCGCGCGCGTCGCGCCGCGCTGCCCGCACTTCGGCGTCTGCGGCGGCTGCACGCTGCAGCACTTCGACGCCGCCGCGCAGGTCGCGGCCAAGCAGCGCGCGCTCGAGGACGCGCTGTGGCACATCGGCCGGGTGCGCGCCCGCGCTGCTGCTGCCGGCGATCCACGGCCCGGCGTGGGGCTACCGCCACCGCGCGCGGCTGTCGGTCCGCTACGTCGCGAAGAAGGGCGGCGTGCTGGTCGGCTTCCACGAGCGGAAGTCGAGCTACGTCGCCGACATGACGTCGTGCGCGATCCTGCCGCCGAAGATCTCGGCGCTGCTGCCGGCGCTGCGCGCGCTGGTCGGCGCGCTGTCGATCCGCGACCGCCTGCCGCAGATCGAGCTGGCGGTCGGCGAGTGGCGCCGGCACGGCCGCCGACGGTCGCGACGCGCGGCAGCCGCGTACGCGCTGGTGCTGCGCATCCTCGAGCCGCTGACCGCGGCCGACGAGGACCGCCTGCGCGCGTTCGCCGACGCCCACGGCGTGCAGTTCTACCTGCAGACCGGCGGGCCCCGAGACCGCGGTGCCGTTCCATCCGCCCGAGCCGCGCGCTCGCCTACGACGCTGCCGGAGTTCGGGCTGGTCGTTCCCGTACTCGCCGACCGAGTTCACGCAGGTCAATCCGGCGATCAACCGCGTGCTGGTGCGCCGCGCGATCGCGCTGCTCGACCCGCGGCCCGGCGAGCGCGTCGCCGACTTCTTCTGCGGCCTCGGCAACTTCACGCTGCCGATCGCCCGGCGCGGCGCGCACGTCGTCGGCATCGAGGGCAGCGCGTCGCTCGTCCGCGCGCGCCGCGGAGAACGCCGCGGCGCAACGGCCTCGCCGAACGCGCGACGTTCCGCGTCGCCAACCTGTTCGAGGCCACGGCCGAGAGCATCGAGGCGCTCGGGCCGTTCGACAAGGCGCTGATCGATCCGCCGCGCGAAGGCGCGATCGCGCTCGTCAAGGCGCTGCCGCCCGGACGGCGGGCCGCGGCGCATCGTCTACGTGTCGTGCAATCCGGCGACGCTCGCGCGCGACGCCGCGGTGCTGGTGCAGGAGCGCGGCTACGCGCTGGCGGCGGCCGGCGTCGTCAACATGTTCCCGCACACCGCGCACGTCGAGTCGATCGCGGTGTTCGAGCGCTGACGCAGGCGGCATGCGCTGCCATCGCGCCAGGCGACGGACAAAAAAGGGCGGCCCTGCAGGCCGCCCTTTCTTGACGTCACCGCCGATCGATCAGTCGCGCTGGCCCGAGAAGGCCAGCAGCAGGTTGAGCAGGCTGATGAAGATGTTGTACAGGCTCAGGAACACGCCGAGCGTGGCCGTGACGTAGTTCGTCTCGCCGCCGCGCACGATGTTGCTGACGTCGTGGAGCAGGTACAGCGAGAAGATCAGCACGGCGATCGCCGAGATCGCCAGCGACACCGCCGGCACCGCGAAGAAGAGGTTCGCGAGCGACGCGACGATCAGCAGGATCATGCCCGACGAACAGGAACTTCCCGAGGAACGAGAAATCCCGCTTCGACACCGTGGCGATCGTCGCCATGCCGAAGAAGATCGCCGCCGTCATGCCGCCGGCCAGCGCGACCAGCTGCCCGCCGTTGCGGAAGCCCGCGGCGACCGTCAGGATCGGCGTCAGCATCACGCCCGGCGATGAACGTGAAGCCGAGCAGCGCGACCACGCCCCACGCGCTGTTGCGCAGCGCGGTGACGACGAACAGCGAGCCCAGCATCACGCCGAACATCAGCAGCGGCGCCATGATCGGCGCGGCCTTGAACAGGCGCGATGAAGTTGAGCGACATGCCGACGAACGCGCCGGCGACCGTCGGCAGCATCGACAGCGCGAGCAGCCAGTAGGTGTTGCGCAGCACGCGGCTCGGCTCCATGCGCGAGCGCGCGCTCCTGCGCCGGCCCGCATCGGCAGCGGCGGCTGCGCGCCCGGGGTCATGACAGGGCGAAAGGACGGTTCCATGCTTCCTCCAAGGTGGCCCGGATGCGGGCCGTGACGATGCGTAAGACTAACAGAAACGCCCGAAGTTTCAACACGTTGATACCGCCGCTCGGCGGGCAGGGTCAAAATGCTAACATGCGGCCCCGGCCGGCGGGTTTCAAGCGCCGGTCGCCACGCGGAAGGTTGGCAGAGTGGTCTATTGCACCGGACTTGAAATCCGGCGTGTCGGCAACGGCACCGAGAGTTCGAATCTCTCACCTTCCGCCAAGAACGCGCAGCAGTGGATCGGCATGCGATCAAACCATCCGCCGAGGTAACTGCCGCGGCCTCGCCCGCGGGCGCCATCCGAAGGATGCGGCCGGCAAGGCGTTCACTGCGCAATACGCCTTCGGGCGCGCGACCAGACAGTCGCCATCGCGGTGGCCGAGCGCCCGCGCTGACTACGGCAGCGTGCCGCCGGTCATGTCGGCGGCACGTACTTGTACTTCTGCGCCTTCTTCATGGCCTCGACTGCCTCGTCGACGGTCAGCAGCACCGTGGTCGCGATTCCCGCACGGCGCCGGAGGCTTCAACGGAAAGCGAAAGGGCCGCCGCCGCAGTGTTGTCGGGCATTTCACCAGCAGCATCATGTCGTACTCGCCGAAGCTGAAGAAGAACGCGTGCAATTTCCCGCCCAGGGCTTCGCAGGCCTTGCGCAATGCATCCTCGCGGTGCTGCGGGTGGTGGATGAGGTTGTCAGTCGCCGAGCTGCTGTAGCTCGCGCGGATCATGTAGAACGGCATGGAATCAATCCTCCTAGAGTATTCACGCGGGCGCCGGCTCAAGGGCGACGCACGGGCTCGCGTGGCTGCGAGTATCACGGCTCGAACGGCGGCGGTCATTACGGTCGGTCGACGCGCGTCGGGGCGCAGACATCGGCGTCCGGGCGACCAAACCCGGGGACACCAGCACCGCTAGCCTCGTCCGGTGCGGCTAAGGCAGCTTGCGTGGTGCCGCGTCGCCGGCGGCCGGGTCCGCAGTGCTGGTGGCCGGCGATGCGGAGGACGTGGACCGGGTGCGGACGCGGCATTCGGGAACCTGGGGGTCGGCCGTGGTGACGCGGTGATACTTCCACCTGCAGTTCGCGAAGAACCTGGCGTCCGGGTTCGCCCTGCTGAAATACGAGTAGATCGAGTCGCCCTCCAGGTCGGCGTCGCCGCCGTTCCTGAATTCCAGCTTGTCCGCGCGCAGCACCTCGTTGTAGTAGAACCATTCGCCCGTGGTGCAGGCGTTGAACGTGGCCTCGCTCTTCTTGTCAGGATTCTTGCCGGCGGCGATCGCGAATCCTTCGTAGTCCACCTGGCAGGTGTCGAAATCCCCGGGCAGGCTGCCCCCGTCGCAGGTCGCCCGCATCCGCATGCGGTCGCCGAACTGCGAGATGTACATCGTGTCGTGCTCGTAGGTATCCACGAAAGCGGATCCGTCGAAGCTGTCACAGACCATCTTGCCCTTCCAGATGCCGGTCAGATCGAGCGGACCCGCAGGCGGCCTCGCGAACGCCGCGGAGACCACGCAGAAGATGCCCGCCGCCGCCCATAGCCGTGCCTTGCTCATCATTCGCCCCCAAGTCCGGCACCTCGCCGCGGCGGGCAAAGTAGCACAAGGAACGGTGGATCGCTAGGGCGGCTGCGCCGCTCGGCATCTCGCTGGCCGCGAGTGCGCGCGAGTGCGGACAAAGCACCAATCGCCGTGACCCGAATCCGATCGTGGCTCGACCTGACGCGCCGCTAGGAGCACGTTGTTGGGCTCGATGCGAATAAATAGCATTTCATTTACGGGTCACTTTGTGCGGCCGAGTCCTCGCAGACTGCAGGAACGCAAAGACAAGACCGGCCGCATCGCCATATTTGCGCATTGAGCATTGAGTACGCAGGGTGTATCGTCAAAAGGCGGCCTTCTCCCACGGCGGGGGTGTGGGGTTTCTGCAAAGTCGGGGCGCGGCAGTTTGGTGATACCGAGCCAGCCGGAGCCTTGCGTTGAGCGTTGATCCGCCACTCTCGGAAGTCAGAGGCTGTCGCTATCAGCACCGATTGGGCGCGTAGCGGAAGACATCAAGTGAAGCCGGAGAGTCAGTTTCCTAACGGAGCGAGGTAATCACCATGAAAAAGCTACATATAGCACTGGCCGCGATCATGTTGGCGAGTGTCTCCTCTATCCGAATAGCAGCCGGGCCGCCAAAAGGGGGAGTTGCTGCTCTTCCGAAGTGCGATACGGCGCTGATTCCAACGCCTGACGGCTGTCCGGCGGGCCCAGGTCCTTGGCCCTCCTTGTTGAACGCGGGCAGGACCGGGTCCCTCGATTACAGCTATTGGGGGCCGGCGTTCTCCTTCGAGTTCAAGGGAAAGGGATTTGCGGCAGGATCCAATTCGAAGTCATCTACCGTGATCCGTGGGGCGATTCGCCCTAAGTGGTTTGCCTCGGCGCCGACACCGCCGATACAAAAGGGAACGTCAAGATCAAGGCCTCGGTAGCGACGCTCAGTTTGCCACAAGCGACCGATGCTAATTTCAACAACAGCAGCCCGGGCGCGAAGATCTGGCTGATCGCAGCGAACGATGTCGATTGCAGCGCTGGAACAATCGTTTGGGACCCGGCGAATATCCTGTTCGAATACAACCCGATTGTTTTCACGTATACAGGACCGTAATCTCGCAAAATCGATGGGGCAAGCCCGAGGCAGGGTAGGGAATCCGCCTCGACTGCAGAAAGGGCTACCGCCCGCGAGGGCGGTGGCCCCTGCTCTTAGCCGGAGACGCCCAGACTGAATTCCCGGCATGGTGATTCACTCGCCAGACCATCGCACGGCCGCTGGAAATCAGGACAGTTCCCGGTGGCATGCGAAGCGGATCATCTCGCTTTCATCCATGAGAACTTGCGAATTGACGCTAATGCGTCCGTCCCCGTAGTATCTGCCCCACCTCTCACCACGCACCGCGGGTGCTCAGCTGGTTGGTGCCGCCATCGTTTGCCGGCCGCGAAGAGCCCCGTTCGCAGGGCTTGCTGCCGGCAACAACTTTTCTGGGGAGGGGTATCCGTGCGACAGAACTTGCGTTACTGCCCAGCGGACGACTCGGCTGGCGCTGCTGTCGCTGTCGGCCATTGCAATCCTGGCACTCGCGGGCGCCGCCCGCGCCGCTCCCGCGCCGGCGGTCTGTCCGGCGGATGAAGGCGGACCGTACTGCGAGCTCGTCATCGTCGCGCCCAATTGGTGCCCGCCAACCAGCCGTTCACGGTCGAGGTCGACGTCACGACGGATGGCACGAAGATCGCGAAGAACGACGTCTGTGCCGCGACACTGGTCCGCGTGACGTCGAATACTCAGGGCGAGGCGACTACTACGAGAGCTACACGACCGCGGTGAAGCGAAGGGGGTCGCGAAATTCAACGTGACCCTGCCGTACGATGGCCCGTATACGCTGTACGCGTACATCGGCGAAGGGGACGGTGCAGCGGCTACTAATCGATGATGACTCGACCTTCATCGAGGCCGCGAACACCACGCCGGGCAGCCGATCGCGCCGTGTCCGCCTGGCCAGGTGTGCAGCAAACGGACAGCGGTGGCGGCTCGGCGGCGACGCTGTCTCGGCGTCCGGGGAGTTCTTCGGCGTGACCTGGGAATCCTGGGACCCGGATAATTTCCTACGCGGCTGCCCGGCGGCACGGGCCCGGCCGACCCGAGGGCGTTGGCGTGCTGAACTTCAACCACTAACAACACGGGCGCGAACAAGTACGTCGTCTTCTGGCTCGACGCCGAGGTCGTGACCAAGAAGGCCAAGAAGTACGAGATCTGCTGGTCGTCGCCCATGCGTTCACGCCGCTGAAGGAACGACGCTAGCCTTCGACGGCACGTACAACACCGGCTACCTGCCCAAGTGCCGACCGGAAGGATCCCGGACCTTGCGTGCTGAAGGAAGAGGAACGTCAAGAAGGTCGCGCCTACATCGTGATCCTCGCCCCCCCGGCGATCCGAAGGTGTATCCGGAGTAACTCGCGAGTAATCCGCTCGGGCCCCGCCCGACGATCAGCGGACCGACAGCGCGGCCCGCGACGGCCGCGCTGTTTCATTTCAGGCGCGCGGCATGCCCGGCGGCTGCCCGCCGGGCACCCTCGGCCAGGAACCCCCGGGCTGCCGCCGCGGACACGAGGTTGCCCTTCTGCTCGAAGAGGCCGAGCGCCTCGGACGCGGCGCGCGTCGCCGTCGTCGTGCTTGCCCGCCATCCGCAGCACCTCGCCGAGGTCCATCAGGCGCGTTGGCCTGGTCGATCGGGTCGTCCGCGCTCTCTGATCAGCTCGACCGCCTCGCGCGCGACGTGCTCGGCCTCGTCGAGCACGCCGTCGCGCGCGGCGAGCTTGGCCGAGACGCCGCGCCAAAGCACCTGGGTCGCGAGGTCGTCGTCGTCCGCGACGTCGGCGCTGAACGCGGCGAACGTGCGCGACTCGTCGTACCGCCCCTGCTGGTAGAGCGCCTCGGCGAGGCAGGCCGGCCACGGTCGAGATGTAGTTCCGGTCGCCCAGCCGGTCGAGCGCCTCGTAGTCGCGCCGGAGCTCCGCCTCGGCGGCGACGGGGTCGCCGGCCAGCATCTCCACCGGCCCGGAGACGATCGAGCCGAGCGCCGCCAGGAACGTCCAGCCGAGCTCCTCGAGCATCCTGCGGCTCGCCGGTACTCGTCGCGCGCCGATGTCGAACTCGCCCCGCATCGCATGCATGTGCGCGCGGGCTGCGCAACAGGATCGCCTCGACCTTGCGGTCGCCGCCGGACCGCGCGATCAGGCCGTCGCACATGCGGATCGCGTCGGCGACGGGGGTCGGTCCGTACTGGGCGCACGATCGCGAGGTTCGGCGCCGGCCCGGAGCTCGAGGACGTGGTTCGCCGGCCCTGCGCGCGTGCTCGATCATGCTCTCGATCGCCTCCGCGGCGGCGCCCCACTGGCTGTCCACCATCCGCAGGCCCGCGATCGCCAGCCAGGCGCGCGCCAGCCCTCCTCGTCGCCGACGCGCTCCAGCACGCGGATGGCTTCCCGGACCCGATCCTCGACGCTGCCCTCGATCTTCGACGGGTCGGCGTAGAACTGCTTCATCAGGATCGCCAGGCGGGCGGTCGTCTCCAGTCCCGTGTCCTGCAACGCGGCCGCGCCGGCGATGGCGGCCTCGAGGGCGGCGACTCCGGCCGCGTACTGCCCGGTCTCCCACAGCGCCAGCCCGAACTGGAACTCGAGCCGCGGGCGGGCAGCATGGTCGCTCGGCAACGTGCCCGCCGCGCGCCGCAGCAGGTTGGCCGTGGCGGGCATGTCGCCGCGCTCGAAGGCGCGCCGGCCGGCGGAGGCGAGCCGGCCCGAGCGCGTCGATGCCCAGCTCCACGCCGTGCTCGTCGAGCGGGCCCAGCTCGGCCAGGTAGCGATGCGCCTGCTCCAGGTGGTAGCCGAGGATCTCCTCGAACTCGGGCGTGCGATCGGCCGCGCGATTGGCGTCGTCCGCCCAGCGACGAAGCGCTCGTGCAGGTGCGCCCGCGTGCGCTTCAGCAGCCCCGCGTACGTGGCGTCGCGGATCATCAGGTGCGTGGAAGCGGTGCTCGAGCGTCTCCGCGTCCGCCGGCGCCTGGCGCTGCACGAGCTGCCGCTGCTCGAGGGCCGACAGGTGGCGTCGGGACCTGTGCCGACGACGTCGCTGTCGACGATCGCCTGCAGCGCGGCCTGGGCGAAGACGAGGCCGACCACCGAGGCGGGCTCGAAGACCGCCCGCTCGTCGTCGGGAAGCTGGTCGAGGCGCGCGGCCAGCAGCGCGTGGATCGTCGGCGGGATCGCGATCGCGCCCAGGTCGCCGGTCGGCTCCCAGCGTCCGTTGACGAAGTGGAGCAGGCCCGTGTCGATGAGCATCGAGACGAACTGCTCGACGAACAGCGGATTGCCCTCGGCGGCCGCGATCACCCGGGCCCGCGCGCGCTCGGAGAGCCCCGCCTGGCCGAGCAGGTTCTCGATGACCTGGCCCGCGTCGGCATCGGAGAGGCGGGTCAGGACGATGCGGCTGGCGCCGGGACGCTCGCCCCACTTCGGCTTCTTCTCCAGCAGCTCGTTGCGCGCCGTGCACAGCAGCATCACCGGCGCGTCCTCGGTCGTCGCGATCAGGCGCTCGATCAGGTCGAGGAACGTCGGCTCCGCCCAGTGGATGTCGTCGAGACAGCACCGCGAGCGGCCGATCCCGCGCGAGGATCTCGAACAGGCGGCGGATGCCCCAGAACAGCTCGGCGACCTGGAACGGCGCATCGGAGAGGCCGACGGCCGCCGCCACGCGGTCCGCGACCGCGTCGTCGCCGACGAGCGCGGCGAGCTTCTCGCGCGCCTGCGCCGGCGGGTCCGTCTTCCTGGATGCCGGCCGCATCGCGAACCACCTCGACGATCGGCCAGAACGTGATGCCCTCGCCGTACGAGAGGCACCGGCCGCGCAGCGACCCGCACGCGATCCGCTGATCGAGTCGAGGAACTCCTCGGTGAGCCGCGTCTTGCCGACGCCCGCATCCCCGACGAGCGTCACCATCCGGCAGACGCGATCGGCCGACCGCGCTGCTCGAACACGTCGCGTCAGCAGCGCCATCTCCGCGTCGCGCCCGACCATCGCTCCGCCCAGCTGCCGGCGCGACGGCGCGGCCGAGCTCGACGGCCAGCAGCCGGAACGCCGGACCGGCTGCGACTTGCCCTTCAGCGCCAGCGGCGCGATCTGCCTCGACCTCGGCGACGTCGCGGACGAGCGCCAGCGTGAGCTGACCGATCAGGACCTCGTCACGGGCCCGCGGCCTGCTCGAGGCGGGCGGCGACGTTGACGGCGTCGCCGGTGACGAGGCGCTGGCCCATGGCCGCGTCGCCGCGCGACGACCTCGCCGGTGTTGACGCCGATGGCGCACGACCAGGCGAATCGCCTCGTCGCGCTGCAGCGACTCGGCGAGGGCGGCGAGCGCCGCCTTGCATGCTCGAGCGCCGCGCGGACGGCGCGGAGGGCGTCGTCCTCGTGCCGGACCGGGAGGCCGAAGACCGCCATGACGGCGTCGCCGATGAACTTCTCGACGGTGCCGCCGTGCCGCGTCACCGCGTGCCGGGACACGTCGAACGCCGCGCGCCATCACGTCCTTCAGCACGCCCGGCGGCCAGCGGCTCGCCTTTGATCGTCGTGGCCTTGACGTCGGCGAAGACGATCGTGACCGTCTTCCTGATCTCGCGCGTCCGCTTCGGCGACGAGGTCCGCGCCGCAGGCGCCGCAGCGGCGGAAGTCGAGCGGATTGTGCGTCCCGCAGTTCGGGCAGGTCCGCGCATCCGCGCTCGCGGCCGGCGGCGCGGCGGGCTCCTCGGCGTTCGCGGCGGAACTGACGGTGACCAGCCGGTACGCGGGCACCGGCACGCTCGCGCCGCTCGGCAGCACCGGCTCGGCCGGCTCCACCGTGACCTCGTCCGCCACGATCCGGTACGTGGGCTCGCCGATCAGGATCTCCATCGCCGGCGCCGACGCCTCCAGCTTGTTCGCCAGCTGGACCACGTTCCCGAGCAGCAGGTGCTCGCCGGCGCTCGCGGCGGCGACGACGACCTCGCCGGTCGCGATGCCGGTGCGGTTGACGAGCCGCACGCCCCAGCGCCGGTCGAGCTGCTCGTTGAGGACGCCCAGCGCGACCTGGCATTCGGCGGCCGCCCGGACGGCGTGCAGCGCATGGTCCTCGCCCGTCGCGGTGAGCCCGAACACCGTGAACGAGCGCGTCGCCGATGATCTTCTCGATCGTCCCGCCGTGCGACTCCAGGATCAGCCGCATCGCGTCGAAGTAGCAGCGCGAGGACCTCGATCAGCGACTCGGGGTCGAGCTTCTCGCCGAGCGCGGTGGAGCCCTTGAGGTCCGAGAAGAAGATCGTGACCGTGCGCCGGATCTCCGGCGGCGCGCTGCCCGCCACGAGCTCCGCGCCGCAGTAGCCGCACAGCCGGAAGGCTCCGGGGTTCTCCTTGCCGCAGTCAGCGCAGGTGGGCACGATCGATTCGAAGGACGGCGGACGGTGCGGGCAGGGAGCGGGAGCGCGCAGCGGCGAGCGCCCCGACGGCAGGCGCTAGGTACGCGGCACGATCCCCTGCATCTCCCCGTTGCTCGTGCAGCCGTAGGTGGTCGAGTTGATCTGGAGACGGGTGTTGAACATGCTCTTCGCGTTCGTCATCTCGGTCAGCAGCGCCGTGCCGATCTCGCCGCTCGTGCACGAGTAGCGCGCGTCGAACTTGCCCATCCGCCCCAGCTGGGTGAAGGTGCCGCTGTACGTGCAGACGTTGCCGTTGCCGAGGTAGGTCCAGGTCTGGGTCATCATGCGACCCGTTCTGGACGATCTTGACCGACAGCGAATCGAGCGAGTTGCCGTTGAGCAGGTAGGACTTGCAGCCGAACGACGTGGCGGTGATCGTCGCGCGGTACGTGCCGCCGAAGTCGTCGTAGGTCAGCGGCTGCCTCTGCACGACCTTGTTCACGACGACGCCGTCGACGGTGTAGCGCAGCGTCCCGGTGTAGACGTCGTTCAGCGTGAACGACATCGTGCCCGCTTCCCTTGCCGTGAACGGCTTCAGCGAGATGCCCCCGTAGTAGGTGCCGGTCGTCACGTACAGGGGGCCGGTGAACCGGGTCAGCTCGCCGTCGACCTTGGTCATCTCGCCGGCCAGCCAGGTCGGCTGCCGGTCGGGGCCGTAGACGAACAGCGTGCCGTACACGAACGTGCCGGTGTTGGTCAGCTCCATGCCCCAGCCCCCGTCGGTCGGATCCCACCAGAGGTCGGTGACGTCGGTGTTGGCCGATGTCGCCTGCGCTTCGCCGATCGCCGCCAGCCAGGCCAGCGCCAGCACCGTTGCCGCGGCCGCGAACGCGGGCCGTCCTGCGCCAAATCTCATCGTGTTCTCCCTGTAAGTTCGCGGGCGCCGCTCAGCCGGCCGCCCGGAAATGCGCGCCGCACAGCAGGTCCTGCCCGAGGTAGCGCTCGCGATAGGCTTCGAACGGCTCGTCGTCCGCCGCCTCGACCCGCTGCTGCGTCGCGATCGACTCGGCGGCCATGCCGGCGTACCGCGCCTCGACCTCGGGCGCCAGCGGCAGCGCGAGCAGCTCGTCGCGGTGGCGCTGCGAGTGGTGCAGCGCGAATTCGGGGAACGACCGGTCGTGGTAATCCTCGACGTCGTGCAGCGTCTGCGCCGACGGCAGCGAGGCGTAGTCGCCGAGCGCCGCCGTCGCGGCGGCGAGCACGTCGCGGTAGGCGCTGCCGCCGTGCGCATCGTCGAGGGCCGCGGCGATCGGCGCGCACTCGCGCAGCAGCTCGCCGCCCCACGCGGCCGGCGTGATGAATTCGCCGCAACGCTCCAGCCGCACGTCCGGATCGCGGCCGCGCGCCGCGACCTGGTGCTGGTTGAGCCCCATCGCCGCGATCTCCGCGGGCGAATCGGGCGGGCTGTCGGACAGCAGGCAGTGCAGCAGGAAGACGTCGATCAGCTTCATGTCGGCCGCCGTGATCCCGGCCGGGTGGTACGGGTTGACGTCGATGCAGCGCACCTCGACGTACTCGACGCCGCGCTCGCCCAGCGCCCGCAGCGCCCGCTCGCCGCGGCGGATCCGGCGCTTCGGCCGGATCGTGCCGTAGAACTCGTTCTCGATCTGCAGCAGCGTCGTCGCGAGCTGGCGGTAGCCGTCGCCGTCGCGCAGGCCGATCGCCGCGTAGGGCGGGTAGACGGTGGTCAGCCCGCGGTTCAGCGATTCCGCGTAGCCGCGCAGGTCGTTGAAGCTGACCCCGAGCGCCGCCTGCGCATCGCTCTGGTAGCCGAGCGGCCCCATCCGCAGCGACGTCCCGTGCGGCGCGAAATAGGTGCCGCCGTCCCAGCGCTCGAGCTGGTGCGGGCGGTCGCGGACGAACGTGCCGCAGACGGCCGGCGAGGCGCCGAGCAGCAGCAGCAGCAGCCACGAGTGGCGCCGGAAGTTGCGGATCAGCGCGAAATAGCCGCGGTCCTGGAACAGGTCCGCCGGTCCGCGGTCGCCTTCGGCCTGCTGCAGCAGCGGCCAGGCGTCCTCCGGCAGCGAGAAGTTGTAGTGGATGCCCGAGATCGTCTGCATCCTGCGGCCGTAGCGCTGCGCGAGCCCCTGCCGGTAGACGTGCTTCATGCGGCCGACGTTGGAGCTGCCGAAGCGTCCCAGCGGAATCTCGTCGTCGGCGGGCAGCCGGCACGGCATGCTCGCGCACCAGACGATCTCCTCGCCGAGGTTCCGGTAGACGATCTGGTGCAGCTCGGTGAGCTCGGCGACGCAGGCCTCGGCCGTCGTGTGCACGCCGGTGATGAGCTCGAGCTGCGACTCGCTGAAGTCGGTCGTGATGTGCGGGTGCGTGAGCGCTGCGCCGAGCCCCGGCGGGTGCGGCGTCAGCGCGAGGCTCCCGTCGGGCTCGACGCGCAGGCCCTCCTTCTCGACGCCGCGCAGCAGCCGGCCGAGCATGCCGGGCGCAAGCGCCGTCAGTCGCCGTTCGATGCCGCTCAAGGGCTCTTCTCCATGGTCATTGCGGATCCGCGTTCGGTCGTCGCCGGCAGGCGCGCAAGGCGGCGGCCGGACGGCCGCGGTCGCCCCGGGCCTCGGGTCACGCGAGCGGCGCGACCTTGATCACTTCCTCGGCGGTCGTGATTCCCCCGGCGACCTTCATCGCGCCCGAGACGCGCAGCGGCTTCATGCCGTCCTTGTAGGCCTGCTCGCGGATCCTGGTGTCGTCGTAGTCGCCGAGGATGATCCTGCGGATTCCCGGCGACATCAACATGATCTCGTAGAGCCCGATGCGCCCGAGGTAGCCGGTCATCCGGCACTCGAGGCAGCCGACCGGGCCCATCACCTGCGCGGGCTTCTCCGCGCGCCACGGCGCGGTGATCGCGCGCCACGTGTCGTCGTCCGGCGGCTCGGCCGGCGCCTTGCAGTGCGGGCACAGCGTGCGCACCAGCCGCTGCGCCATCACGCCGAGCAGCGTCGAGTTGATCAGGTAGCGCGGCACGCCGAGGTCGAGCATCCGCGTCACCGCGGTCGGCGCGTCGTTGGTGTGCAGCGTGGACAGCACGAGGTGGCCGGTGAGCGCCGCCTGCACCGCCATGTCGGCGGTGTCGCGGTCGCGGATCTCGCCGACCATGATGATGTCCGGGTCCTGCCGCAGCAGCGTGCGCACGCCGTGCGCGAAGTCGACGCCGATGACCGGCTGCACCTGCATCTGGTTGAACGCCGGCTCGATCATCTCGATCGGGTCCTCGACCGTGCAGACGTTGACCTCGGGCGTGGCCAGCAGCTTCAGCGTCGAGTACAGCGTCGTCGTCTTGCCGGACCCGGTGGGGCCGGTGACCAGGATGATCCCGTTGGGCTCCTTCGTCATCAGGTCCCAGCGCTCCCAGTCCTCGTTCGAGAAGCCGAGCTCGCTGAAATCGCGGACCAGCACCTCGTGGCTGAAGATCCGCATCACCAGCTTCTCGCCGAACGCCGTCGGCATCGTCGAGATCCGCAGCTCGACCTCCTCGCCGTCGGGGGTGACCGTCTTGATCCGCCCGTCCTGCGGCCGCCGCTTCTCGACGATCTCCATCCGCGCCAGCAGCTTGATGCGCGAGGTCATCGCCAGCAGCACGGGGATCGGGATCGTGTAGACCTGGTGCAGGATGCCGTCGATGCGGAAGCGCACGACGCCGACGTCGCGCCGCGGCTCGACGTGGATGTCGGAGGCGCGCTGCTCGAACGCGTACTGCCACAGCCAGTCGACGATGTGGATGACGTGGCTGTCGTTGGCGTCGAGCTGCCCGCCCAGCGCCACCAGCTGCTCGAAGTTCCGCGCCAGCGAGACCTCGCCGGGCGCGGCCTCCTGCGCCTTCTTCATCGACCGCGCGAGGTTGTAGAACTCGCCGAGGTAGCGCCGGATGTCCGCGGGATTGGCGAAGACGAGCTCGACGCGCGTGCGCAGCATCTGCGCGAGCTCGTCGGCCCAGGCGCGCACGAACGGCTCCGCCGTCGCCACCGTCAGCTTGTCGCGCGTCACCGCCACCGGCAGGATCCGGTAGCGCTCGGCATAGGCGTTCGACATCGACTGCGTGACCGCCGTGAGGTCGATCTTCAGCGGGTCGATGTGCATGTAGCGCACGCCGAGCTTGCCGGCGAGCCACTCGACCAGCCACTCGAGCCCCATCAGGCGGTGCGGCGGCGCGAGCGACTTCCACTTCTGCTCGGCGATGATCTCGAGCGGGTGCTCGACGCGGGTGCTGCGCAGCTTGGCGAACTTGGCGGCGTCGCTCCGCGGGACCAGCCCGTCGGCCACCATCAGGTCGAGAATCTCGTCGAGGCGCAGCCGATGGTCCTGTCCGCGCGGCGCCGGCCCCGGGGGTGCGGCCACGGGCGCGGCCGTCGAATCGGTGATCTGGGTAGCCATCGGATTACTCTACACGAAGACGCCGCCTCCGCCATCCCGCCGCCGCGCTAGCCGCGGGCGGTCGGCGCGGCCTCCGGCACCTGGAACACCTCGCGCAGGTAGGCGACGTACGACGGGTCGTAGTCCATCGTCTTCGACGGCTCGTCGCTGATCTTGGCCACCGGCTGGCCGTTGCAGCGCGTCATCTTGATCACGATCTGCAGCGGGTCGACGCCGATGTCGTTGGTGAGGTTGGTGCCGATGCCGAACGCCGTGTGCATCCGGCCGCGGAAGTAGTTGAACAGGCGGATCGCCAGCGGGACGTTGAGGCTGTCCGAGAACACCATCGTCTTGGTGTGCGGGTCGATGCGCATCTTCTGGTAGTGCGCGATCAGCTTCTCGCCCCACTCGAACGGGTCGCCCGAGTCGTGGCGGACGCCGTCGAACAGCTTGCAGAAGAACAGGTCGAAGTCGCGCAGGAACGCGTCCATCCCGCAGACGTCGGACAGCGCGATCCCGAGGTCGCCGCGGTACTCGCGCGCCCACATGTTGAACGCGAACGCCTGCGAGTCGCGCAGCCGCGGGCCCACCGCCTGGCAGGCCTGCAGGTACTCGTGCGCCATCGTGCCCAGCGGCGTCAGCCCGTCCTGCATCGCGAGCATCACGTTGCTGGTGCCGACGAGCTTCGGGCCGATCGAGCGCTTCAGCGTGCGCACGATCTCGTCCTGCCAGGCGCGCGAGAAGCGCCGGCGCGTGCCGTAGTCGGCGATCCGGAACTCGGGGTCGGCGACGCCGTTGATCTGCCGGATCTTGGCCGCGAGCCGCCGCCGGCCCTCGGACAGGTCGGGGTTCGGGTACGCGTTGCGGAAGTGGACCTCGCTGACGATCGCGAGCAGCGGCACCTCGAACAGGATCGTGTGCAGCCACGGGCCCTTGATCGTGATGTCGATCTCGCGGTCGCTGCCCTCGAGCCGCTCGACGGTCGACGAAGCGCTCGTCGAGCTGGAAGAGCTTCAGCAGGTCGACGAAGTCGCTCTTGAGGAAGCGCCAGCCGCGCAGGTAGTCGAGCTCGGCGGCGGTGAAGCGCAGGCTGCACAGCCCGCGGATCTCGTCGCGGATCTCGTCGATGTGCGGCGTCAGGTCGACGTCCGGGTTGCGGCACTTGAAGCGGTATTCGACGTGCGCGCCCGGGAACTGGTGCAGCACGACCTGCATCATCGTGAACTTGTACAGGTCGGTGTCGAGCAGCGACTGGATGATCATCGCGGGGATCAGGCAGGGAGCGTCGGGCCGGGTGCCGGCGGGCGCGGGAGGGTGAGTGAGGAGGGATGTTACCCGCTCGCGCCGCACGGGGCCATGCCCCTCGCCCGTGCCGGCGGGCGCCCGGCGCCGCCGATCGCCCCGCCGACGCGGGCATGGCGGCAAACGCGCGGCGTCGCTATCATCGGGCCCAATCCTCCTCCGCGTCCCGCCCATGCTCGTCAACTGCGCCGCCTACCAGAACGGCAGGAAGCTCGCCGACATCCCGGTCGCCGACATCAGCGAGTACCTGCGGCAGCCGGACTGCTTCGTCTGGGTCGCGCTGTCCGAGTGACGCCGGACGAGCTCGACGCAGATGGCCGAGGAGTTCGACCTGCACCCGCTGGCGGTCGAGGACGCGCAGCAAGGGCCACCAGCGGCCGAAGATCGAGGAGTACGACGACTCGCTGTTCGTCGTGCTGCAGACGCTCGAGCCCGAGCCCGAGGTCGACGGACGGCGAGCTGCTGGTCGGCGAGGTCGACGTGTTCGCCGGCAGCAACTACATCCTGTCGGTCCGGCACCGGACGCCGAAGGGCTTCACCGACGTGCGCGCCCGCTGCGAGCGCGAGCCGGAGCTCCTGCGCATCGGCTCCGGCTTCGTGCTGTACGCGATCATCGACGCGATCGTCGACCGCTACTTCCCGATCCTCGACGAGCTCGAGTCGTCGCTCGAGGACGCCGAGAACCGGATGTTCGAGGGCACGTCGGCGCGGGAGCCGGATCGAGGAGCTCTACGACCTCAAGCGCCGGCTGATGACGCTGAAGCACGCGACGGCGCCGCTGATGGAGGCGGTCGGCAAGCTCTACGGCGGCCGCGTGCCGCAGCTCTGCGTCGGCACGCAGGAGTACTTCCGCGACGTCTACGACCACCTGTCGCGGATCAACGCCGCGATCGAGAACATCCGCGAAATGCTGGCCACGGCGATCACCGTCAACATCGCGATGATCAGCCTGTCCGAGAGCGAGGTGACCAAGCGCCTCGCGGCCTGGGGCGCGCTGATCACCATCCCGACGCTGATCGCCGGCATCTTCGGCATGAACTTCCAGCACATGCCCGAGCTCCAGTGGACGTTCGGCTACCCGTACGCGCTGCTGCTGATGCTGGGCATCGACGTCGTGCTGTTCTGGCGCTTCCGCGTCGCGAAGTGGATCTAGGACTGCCGG
Source organism: uncultured beta proteobacterium (assembly GCA_963832705.1). GTDB lineage: Bacteria > Pseudomonadota > Gammaproteobacteria > Burkholderiales > Casimicrobiaceae > CAIWHR01. The sequence continues at coordinate 106,340 of CAWHVP010000019.1, forward strand.
GTCAGCGCTGCAAACGGGCCGCGTAGGCGCCGTCCGCCCCCAAGGGCCCGTATTACGGCTCGACCCGCTCACGGCGCGGGCGTCAGGGGGATGACGCGCCGGTCGGCCGGCAGGCGGCGGCCACGACGGCTGCAGCGTGACGTGGTCGATGCCGAAGTCGCGCGCGAGCATCTGCCGCGCCGCGGCGAGCGTGCCGAGCCACGCGTCGCCGTCGGTCAGCGCGACGTGCGCCGACAGCGCGACCCGCTCGGCGCTCATGTTCCACACGTGCAGGTCGTGGACGCCGGTCACCCCGGGCAGCGCCGCCAGCGCGCGACCGATGGCCTCGTAGGACAGGTGCGCGGGCACCCGTTCCATCAGCACGCCGGTCGACTGCCGCAGCAGCTCCCAGGTCGAGTGCAGGATCAGCAGCGCGACCGCCAGCGACAGCAGCGGGTCGATCGGCATCCAGCCGGTGAAGTGGATGACCGCGCCCGCGACCAGCGCGGCCACCGAGCCCAGCAGGTCGCCCAGGACGTGCAGCAGCGCGCCGCGGGTGTTGATGCCGCCGCCGGCGCGCGCCAGCAGCCAGGCGACGATGCCGTTGACGGCGAGGCCGACCGCGGCGACGACGACCACCGTCGTGCCCTGCACCGGCGACGGATCGAGCAGCCGCTGCACGGCCTCGACGGCGATCCAGACGACGAGCGCCAGCATCGACAGCGCATTGATGAACGCCGCGAGGACCTCGGCCCGCGCGTAGCCGTAGGAAGCGCGGCGCGACGGCGGCCGCTGCGCCAGGACCTGCGCGATCAGCGCGACCACGAGCCCGGCCGCGTCGGTCGCCATGTGTCCGGCGTCGGAGATCAGCGCGAGCGATCCCGCCAGCCAGCCGCCGACCGCCTCGACGACGCCGAAGCCCGCGGTCAGGCCGAGCGCGATCCAGAGCGTGCGCAGCGCTGCCGGCGAGCCGCCCGCCTCCGCGTGGTGATGCCCCGGCCCGTGCCGGTGCCCGTGGCCGTCGTCGTGCCGGTGGTGGTTCTCGTCCGCGCGCGCATCCCCCCCGCCGGCCTGGCGTCGAGTCACGGGTGGGGAGGGCGCGGGCATCGGGCCGTCCTACTCCGCGATGCCGCCACGCAGGCGCACCGATCCCTGGTTGGCCGGACGATGCCCGGTCTTGTCGGCGTAGAACCCGGCGATGCGCGCCATGTCGGCGGCGACGTCGCCGGTCAGCGCGAACGTGTCGCCGTAGCCGATCTCGCGCCGCGGGTAGTCGATGAACGAGAGCACGACCGGAACGCGCGCGGCGAGGGCGATGCGGTAGAACCCCGACTTCCATCCGTCGGTGCGGCTGCGGGTACCCTCGGGCGTGATCGCCAGGCACAGCCCCGGCGCCCGATCGAATTCCTCGGTCAGTCGCTCGGCGAATCCGGCTGGTTCGCGGCGGTTGACCGGAATTCCGCCCCAATACCGCAAGATGCCGGCAACCGGCCAGCGAAACAGCGTGTCCTTGGCCACCCAGCGCGCCGGCAGCTCGAGCGCCCACTTCGCGAGCAGGCCGATGACGAAGTCCCAGTTCGACGTGTGCGGGTAGAACACCAGCACGCACTTCGCGGGCACCGGCTCCCGTCGCCACGATGCGCCAGCCGAGCAGCGCCAGCACGCGCGCGGCGAGGTGCGCGAGCACCCCGGCCGCGGCGGCGGGTCGATAGGAGAGGGCAGGCACGGAGATCGTCGAAGCGGGACGCGCGAAGTCTAGCAAACGCCGGGGCAGCCGCCGCCGGCCTCGGGCTAAAATGCGCGCTCGATGAACGCCCCGGACGCCACGCTCCTCGCCGACCGCCTCGATGCCGAGCTGCCGCAGACGCAGTGCCGGCGCTGCGGCCACGCCGGCTGTCGCCCGTACGCCGACGCGATCGCCGCCGGTGAACCGATCAACCGGTGCCCGCCCGGCGGCGAGGCGGTGATCGCGGCGCTGGCGTCGATCGTGCGCCGGGCGCCATCTGCCGCTCGACCAGAGCCGCGGCCGGCACGGGCCGCTCGTCGTCGCCCGCGTCGACGAGGCCCGCTGCATCGGCTGCACGCTGTGCCTGCAGGCCTGCCCGGTCGACGCGATCGCCGGCGCGGCCAAGCGCATGCACACGGTGCTGCCCGCGCTGTGCACCGGCTGCGAGCTGTGCATCCCGCCCTGCCCCGTCGACTGCATCGACCTGCTGCCGGCGGGACGGGCGTGGAGCGCGGCCGACGCGGGCGCGGCCCGGCGGCGCTACCTCGCGCACGGTCGCCGGCAGGCGCCGGCCGGTGCCGGCAGCGACGCGCCGGCCCCGCGTGCGCGCCGCCGGAGATCCCGGCGGCGCACGACGCCGACAGGCCTACCGCCAGCAGGCCGTCGCCGCCGCCCTCGCCCGCGCCCGTGCCCGGCGCGCGCCGGCCCCGCGCAAGGACTCCGCGGCATGACGCGCAGCCGGCTCTGTTCGCGCTGCTGACACTGGCGCTGGCGACGCCGGCGACCCTGCCGGGTGCCCGGGCGGCCGAACCGGCGGCCGGCACGCCGGCCGCGCCGCCGTCGACGCCCGCCGCCCCGCCGACGACCCGCCGCCCGCCGACCCGCACGCCCGCCAACGACCTCCCCCACTGCCGCGCCCACGCCTGCCACCGCCATGACGACGCCCGCTCCCGCCACGCCTGCCCCGCTGGCCGCGTTCTCCGCCACGCTCGACCAGCAGTGGGACTACCACAAGCCGGCCGAGTCCGAGACGCGCTTTCGGGCCGAGCTCGCGAAATGGCCGCCGGGTGATCCGCAGGCGCTGGTCGTGCAGACGCAGATCGCGCGCGCGCAGGGCCTGCGCCGGCAGTTCGCGGAAGCCGACGCCACGCTCGACACCGTCGCATCGAGGCTCGACGGCGCGCCCTCGCACGTGCGGGTCCGCTACCTGCTCGAGCGGGGCCGCGTGCTCAATTCGTCCGGCAAGCCGGAGCGCGCGATGGCGCCGTTCGCCGAGGCGCTGTCGCTCGCCGAGTGCAACGGCGACGCCTTCTACGCCGTCGACGCCGCGCACATGCTGGGCATCGCCGCGCCGCCCGGCGAGCGGATGGAGTGGAACCTGAAGGCGCTGGCGATGGCCGAGCGCGCGTCCGACGCGCGGACGCGGCGCTGGCTCGCGTCGCTGCACAACAACATCGGGCAGCACCTACCTCGAGGCCGGCAACTACGCCGCCGCGCTCGACCACTTCCAGAAGGCGCTGCCGGCGTGGGAGGCGCGCGGCAACGCCGCCGACGTGCGCTTCGCGCGCTGGATCGGTCGCGCGGGCGCAGCGCTCGCTCGGCGAGCTCGACGCGGCCGAGCGCACGCAGCGCGCGCTGCTCGCCGAGTACGATCGGCTCGGCGAGACCGACGGCTACGTCTACGAGGAGCTGGCCGAGATCGCGCTCGCGCGCGGCGACGCCGCCGCGGCGCGGCCGTGGGCCGCGAAGGCGCACGCCGCGCTGAAGGACGACCCGGACCTGAAGGCGAACGAGCCGGCGCGCCTCGCCCGGCTCGCCGCCGTCGCCGCGGGCGACGCCCCCGCCAAGCCCGGCCGATGAATCCGCAGAAGCGCCGGGCGATCTTCGAGCGGCTGGCCGCCGCCAACCCGCACCCGAAGTCCGAGCTCGCCCACCGCACGCCGTTCGAGCTGCTGGTCGCCGTCGTGCTGTCGGCGCAGGCGACCGACAAGGGCGTCAACAAGGCGACCGCGGTGCTGTTCCCGGTCGCCAACACGCCGGCCGCGATCGCGGGGCTGGGCGTCGACGGGCTGATTCCCTACGTGCAGTCGATCGGCCTCTTCCGCAACAAGGCGAAGAACATCGTCGCGCTGTCGCAGATCCTGCTCGCCGAGCACGGCGGCGAGGTTCCCGCCGACCGCGAGGCGCTGGAGCGGCTGCCGGGCGTCGGCCGCAAGACCGCCAACGTGGTGCTCAACGTCGCGTTCGGCCAGCCGACGATCGCCGTCGACACGCACATCTTCCGCGTCGCCAACCGCACGGGCCTCGCGCCGGGAAAGAACGTCGACGAGGTCGAGCAGAAGCTGCTGAAGTTCGTGCCCGAGGAGTTCCGGCTGCACGCGCACCACTGGCTGATCCTGCACGGGCGCTACGTCTGCATCGCGCGCTCGCCGAAGTGCGCCGAGTGCGCGATCCGCGACCTCTGCGATTACCGCGACAAGACCGGGTAGCCGCGGACGATGTTCACGCCGTCGCGCGACGAGGCGCGCCGCTTCCTCGCCAACGCCTGGGCGAAGTACCGCGCCGGCGCGCCGCTCGAGGGGCTCGAGCAGATCGCCGCCGGGATCATCGCGCTGCACCCCGAGTACCACGCGGTGCTCGAGGATCCCGACCGCCATCTCGATCGCGACTACCGGCCGGAGACGGGCGCGGTCAATCCGTTCCTGCACCTGTCGCTGCACCTCGCCGTCGCCGAGCAGCTCGCGATCGACCAGCCGCCGGGCATCCGCGCGCAGTTCGAGCGCATCGCCCTGGCGAAAGGCGACGAGCACGCGGCGCTGCACGCGGTGCTGGAATGCCTGGGCGAGGTGGTGTGGCACGCGCAGCGCCACGGCACGCCGCCGGACGCGGCGATCTACCTCGAGTGCCTCGCGCGGCAGTAAAGCCGGCCCGGCCGCCTGCCTCCCATCCGGCGTGCCGGCCGCACCCGCCAACCGGCCGCGCCCATTGAAAAGGGCGCCCATCCGGCGCCCTCTTCCGACCCTGCGACGCGGCGCGATCAGTACCGCGTCGTCACCACCGCCGGCTGCGAGCTGAACCACGCCGCGAGGTTCGCGATGTCGTCGTTCGACAGCGCGGCGGCATGGCGGCCATGATCGGGTTCTTGCGCTGCCCGGACTTGTAGTCGTGCAGCGCCTTCTCGAGGTAGTCGCGGTACTGGCCCGCGAGCTTCGGGTAGTCGGGCTGCTGGCTGTTGCCGTCCGGGCCGTGACAGGCCGCGCACACTTCCTTCGCCTTCGCCTGCCCGGCCGCGACGTTCGCCGCCTGCGCGGGAACGGCGGCGCCGATCGCCAGCGTCGCGGCAAGAGCGATGATCGTCAGCTTGAGTTGGGTCATGATCATTTCCCCGCCGTCTTGACGCCGGTCTGGCCGTAGTACGCGGCGAGGTCGGCCATGTCCTTGTCGGTCAGCGACGCCGCGATCGCGCGCATCGACGGATGGCTGCGGTCGCCGTTGCGGTAGGCCTGCAGCGCCTTGACCATGTACGCGGGGTGCTGGCCGGCGATCTTGGGCACCTGGTAGACCTCGGGAAAGGCGGTGCGCCACCCCTCGATCCCGTGGCAGCCCGAGCACATCTGGTTCTTCTGCGCGCCGGCAGCCGGGTCGCCCGCGGTTGCGCCCTGCGCCTGCGCGTGGTGGGCGCCGAGCACGGCGAGCGCCGCCACTGCAAATGTCGTCAACTTGGCCATGGGAAGTTCGAGACTGCTCCGTTCGTTGCGCCGCGGCACGGCGGAAGGGCGCGATTGTAGGGGCGACGCTTCCACAGGGTCACGCCGCACTGCAGCATGGCGTCCGCCGCCTTCGCGACCCGCGCCGCGGGCCGCCGACGGGAACGCCGGGTTCAGCGCACGAGGTGCTTGAGCTTGTCCTTGACGCCCTTCCACTCGTCCGCATCGGCGGGCGGGGTCTTGCGCTCGATGATCGGCTTCCACACCTTCGCGAGCTCCGCGTTGAGCGCCTTGAATTCCGCCTGGTCCGGCGGCACGTCGTCCTCGGCGAAGATCGCCTCGACCGGGCACTCGGCGACGCACAGCGTGCAGTCGATGCACTCGTCCGGATCGATGACGAGGAAGTTCGGTCCTTCGCGGAAGCAGTCCACCGGACAGACATCGACACAGTCGGTGTACTTGCAGCGGATGCAATTCTCGGTGACGACGTAGGTCATTGCCTGGCCCTGCGCGGAAAAAGTGCAGGATTCTACCAAATCCGCCCCCCGACGGGCGGCGCTCGCGATCGGCCGCGGCTCGGCCGGGTGCTTGCGCGGCACGCCCGGTTGGGCTAACTTCCCGTAACCCCGGCCCGTCGAGAAACCCCGGCCGGCGCCCGCGCCCGGACCAGACCGGCCCGTGCCCCGCCGCTCCCCGCGGCGACCCGAACGATTCCATCCCCCGAGACAGCATGAGCGAACACATCAAGCACGTTTCCGACGGCACTTTCGACGCCGAAGTCATCCAGTCCGCCACGCCCGTGCTCGTCGACTACTGGGCCGAATGGTGCGGTCCCTGCAAGATGATCGCGCCGGTGCTCGAGGACGTCGCCAAGGCCTACGCCGGGCGGCTGACCGTCGCCAAGCTCGACATCGACGCGAACCCCGCGACCACGCCAAGTACGGCATCCGCGGCATCCCGACGCTGATGCTGTTCAAGGGCGGGCAGGTCGCAGGCGCAGAAGGTCGGCGCGCTGTCGAAATCGCAGCTGACCGCCTTTGTTGACAGCAATCTCTGAACCCGATACGCTGATCCTCGTGCCCGCGGCATTCCCCTCCGTCTGAGGGGGTGCTCGCGCGGCACCGCTCGCTCGCGCCCCCGGTTCTGTCCGGGCGCCACACTCCCCGAGTAGCACGTCCCCCGCGGCACCCTGCCGCCCTCCGTCGTCCTTTCCGCACGCTCCCTCAAGCGCCATGCATCTGTCCGAACTGAAAGCCAAGCACGTCACCGAACTCGTCGACCTCGCGCAACTCGATGGAACTCGAGGGCGCGAACCGGATGCGCAAGCACGACCTCATCTTCGCGATGCTGAAGCAGCAGGCGAAGAAGGGCGAGAGCATCTTCGGCGACGGCACGCTGGAAGTGCTGCCCGACGGCTTCGGCTTCCTGCGCTCGCCCGACACGTCGTACCTCGCCGGCACCGACGACATCTACATCTCGCCGTCGCAGATCCGCCGCTTCAACCTGCACACCGGCGACACGATCGAGGGCGAGATCCGCACGCCGAAGGACGGCGAGCGCTACTTCGCGCTGGTGAAGGTCGACCGGGTCAACGGCGAGCCGCCCGAGAACGCGAAGAGCAAGATCCTGTTCGAGAACCTGACGCCGCTCTTCCCCGACGAGCCGCTGGTCCTCGAGCGCGACATCAAGGCCGAGGAGAACATCACCGGCCGGATCATCGACATCGTCGCCCCGATCGGCAAGGGCCAGCGCGGGCTGCTGGTCGCGTCGCCGAAGTCCGGCAAGACGGTGATGCTGCAGCACATCGCGCACTCGATCGCCGCCAACCACCCCGACGTGCGTGCTGATCGTGCTGCTGATCGACGAGCGCCCCGAGGAAGTGACCGAGATGCAGCGCTCGGTGCGCGGCGAGGTCGTGTCGTCGACGTTCGACGAGCCGGCGACCCGCCACGTGCAGGTCGCGGAGATGGTGATCGAGAAGGCGAAGCGCCTGGTCGAGCACAAGAAGGACGTCGTGATCCTGCTCGACTCGATCACCCGCCTCGCCCGCGCCTACAACACCGTCGTGCCCGCCTCGGGCAAGGTGCTGACCGGCGGCGTCGACGCCAACGCGCTGCAGCGCCCGAAGCGCTTCTTCGGCGCCGCGCGCAACGTCGAGGAAGGCGGCTCGCTGACGATCATCGCCTCGGCGCTGATCGACACCGGCTCGCGGATGGACGACGTGATCTACGAGGAGTTCAAGGGCACCGGCAACATGGAAATCCACCTCGACCGCCGCATGGCCGAGAAGCGGATCTACCCGTCGATCAACGTCAACCGCTCCGGCACCCGGCGCGAGGAGCTGCTGCTCAAGCCCGACGTGCTGCAGAAGGTCTGGGTCCTGCGCAAGCTGCTCTATCCGATGGACGAGCTCGACGCGATGGAATTCCTGCTCGACAAGGTCAAGGCGACGAAGAACAACTCCGACTTCTTCGACTCGATGCGCCGCGGCTGATCGAGGCGACCCCGAGGTTGCGTTCGAGCCGGAAAAAAGGCATAATTATCAATTGTTCAAAAGCGGCCGGCCCCATGCGGGCGGCGCGCCCCCGGCCCGCCGGGATGCCTGCGAGGACACCATGAAGAACGGAATCCACCCGAAGTACCAACAGATCCAGGTGACGTGCAGCTGCGGCAACACGTTCACGACCGGCTCGACCGTCGGCAAGCCGATCCACGTCGAGGTCTGCTCGTCCTGCCACCCGTTCTACACCGGCAAGCAGAAGGTCATGGACACCGCCGGCCGCGTCGAGAAGTTCCGCCAGCGCTACGGCACCAAGGCGGCGCCGCCCGCAGCCTCGGCGTAGCCGCGGTCGCGCTTCGCCCTGGAAAGGCAGCTTCGGCTGCCTTTTTCTTTCCGTCTCCGCAGCGCCTTTCGCGCGCCGATCCAAGGTCCCTCGCCCGCATGCCGCCCCTAGCCTCGCCACGCCTCGACGGCTCCGCGTCGGACTCGGCCGGCCCCTCCGGCCCGTACCGGCGGTGGAAGGTGGCCGGCCTCGTCGTGCTGTGCGCGGCGTGGATCGTGCTGGGCCTCGTCGGGCACGACCCGTGGAAGACCGAGGACGCGACGTCGTTCGGGATCGCCTGGGGCATGATGCAGTCCGGCGACTGGCTCGTGCCCACGCTCGCCGGCGAGCCCTACGTCGACCGCCCGCCGCTCGCCTACATGGCGGCGGCGCTGTTCGGCCACCTGCTCTCGCCGGTCCTGCCCCCGCACGACGCGGCGCGGATCGCGGCCGGGGCGATGCTCGCGCTGACGCTGGCGCTGCTCGCGGCCACGGCGGTGGAGCTCTACGGCCGCGGCCTGCGCTGGGTGCCGGTCCTGCTGTTCGTCGGCACCGTCGGCCTGTGGGACCGCGCGCACCAGCTCTCCCCCGAGATGGGCCTGCTCGCCGGCATCGCGCTCGCGCTCTACGGCTTCGCACTCGCGCTGCGCCGGCCGCTCGCGGGCGGCGTCGCGCTCGGGCTGGGCGCAGCCATGGCGTTTCTCGCCCGCGGGTTCATGGGGCCGCTGTGGCTCGTCGTGACCGCGCTGGTGCTGCCGCTCGTTCTGCCGGTGTGGCGGACGCGGCAATTCGCGGCGACGCTCGCGGTGGCGCTCGGCGTCGCGCTGCCGCTCGCCGCCTCCTGGCCGCTGCTGCTGGCCGCGCGCGCTCCGGCCCACCTCGAGGCGTGGTGGGCCGCACAGTCGATCGGCGACTACTTCGCGCCGCTGGCGGCGACGACCTCGGGCGACCCGCTGTACATCGTGAAGAACCTGCCCTGGCTCGCGTGGCCGGCGCTGCCGCTGGTGCTGTGGACGCTGTGGACGCGCGGCCGCGGCTTCCACGGCGGGCTCGCCACGCCGGGCATCGTGCTTCCCGGGGTGCTCGCCGTCGTCATCATCCTCTGCGTGATGGTGATGGCCGAGCCGCGCGCCATCTACGCGATGCCGCTGATGCTGCCGCTGTGCCTGCTGGGCGCGCTGGAGGTCGACTCGCTGCAGCGCGGATTCTCCGGCGCCCTCGACTGGTTCGGCATCCTCACCTTCGGCCTGCTGGCGGCGGTCGTCTGGTGGGTCTGGGGCAACGCCGTGATCTTCGGCATCCCGCCCGCGGATCGCGCAGGTCTTCCGCGACACCGAGCCCGGATACCAGCTGCCCGTGCAATGGCTGGCGGTCGCGGTCTCGGCATTCCTGACGGTGTTCTGGTTCGCGCTGGTCCGGCCGGCGCGCCGGACCAACCGCCGCGCGGTGCTCAACTGGGCGGTCGGGATGACGCTGGTGTGGGGGCTGTACATGTCGATCTGGCTGCCCTATCTGGATTCGCGGCGCAGCTACCGCTCGGTCGCCGAGGCGCTGGCGCGCGAGCTGCCGCGCGACGGCTGCGTGGCGAGCCGGAACCTCGGCGAGCCGCAGCGCGCGCTGCTCCATTACTTCGCGGACATCGTGACCGTGCGGGAGGAGCGCAATCCCGCATCACGAATGCGCGCTGGTGCTGGTCCAGTACGGCCGGCACGACGGCGTGCCGACGCCGCGCGTCGGCTGGGACATCGCGTGGACGGGCGCCCGGCGCGGCGACGACACCGAGCGCTTCGTGCTGTTTCGGCGGGAGCCAACGTGAAATTCATCGACGAAGCATGGATCGAGGTGATCGCCGGTGACGGCGGCAACGGCTCGGCGTCGTTCCGGCGGGAGAAGTTCGTCCCGCGCGGCGGACCCGAACGGCGGCGACGGCGGCCGCGGCGGCAGCATCTGGCTCGTCGCCGACCGCAACATCAACACGCTGATCGACTACCGCTACGCGCGCATCCACCGCGCCAAGCGCGGCGAGAACGGCCGCGGCGCCGACCAGTACGGCAAGGGCGCCGAGGACATCGTGCTGCGCGTCCCGGTCGGGACCGTCGATCACCGACGCCGACACCGGCGAGTTCCTCGCCGACCTCGCGGCCAACGGCCAGCGCGCCGAGGTCGCGAAGGGCGGCAAGGGCGGGCTCGGCAACCTGCACTTCAAGTCGAGCACCAACCGCGCGCCGCGGCAGTTCACGCTTCGGCGTCGAAGGCGAGAAGCGGCGCCTGCACCTCGAGCTCAAGGTGCTGGCCGACGTGGGCCTGCTCGGGATGCCGAACGCCGGCAAGAGCACGTTCATCCGCGCCGTGTCGGCGGCGCGGCCGAAGGTCGCCGACTACCCGTTCACGACGCTCGCGCCGAACCTCGGCGTCGTGCGCACCGACACCGACGCGCAGCTTCGTCGTCGCCGACATTCCGGGGCTGATCGAGGGCGCCGCCGACGGCGCCGGCCTCGGCGTCCAGTTCCTGCGCCACCTGCAGCGCACGCGGCTGCTGCTGCACATCGTCGACGTCGCCCCGCTCGACCGCGACGCCGACCCGGTGCACGACGCGAAGGCGATCGTCGGCGAGCTGAAGCGGCTACGACGAGTCGCTGCTCGCGAAGCCGCGCTGGCTGGTGCTGAACAAGCTCGACCTCGTTCCCGAGGAGGAGCGCGCCGCGCGCGTGAAGGCGTTCGTCAAGGCGTATCGCTGGAAGGGCCCGGTGTTCCCGATCGCCGCGATCAACGGCGACGGCTGCCGCGAGCTCGTCTTCAAGATCCAGGAGTGGCTGGACGCGCACCCGGCCGCTCCGGTGGAGGAGCCGGCCGCGCCGGGCGCCATGCCGGAGGCCACGCGGGCGCCGCGCCGGGTGACCGCGCCGAACGCTCCGCCCGCGGGTGAGCGCCGCCCGGCACTGATTCCACGACTGCCGCCGTCCCCATGACCACGCCCGTCGCCACCGCCTCGCGCCTCGTCGTCAAGGTCGGCTCGAGCCTCGTCACCAACGAAGGCCGCGGTCTCGACCACGAGGCGGTCGGCCGCTGGGCGGAGCAGATCGCCGAGCTGAAGCGCGGCGGCAGGGAGGTCGTGCTCGTGTCGTCCGGCGCGATCGCCGAGGGCATCAAGCGCCTCGGCTGGACCGCGCGGCCGTCGGCGATGCACGAGCTGCAGGCGGCGGCGGCGGTCGGCCAGATGGGCCTCGTGCAGGCCTACGAAACGGCGTTCACGCGGTTCGGGCTGCGCACCGCGCAGGTCCTGCTGACGCACGAGGACCTCGCCGACCGCCGCCGCTACCTCAACGCGCGCTCGACGCTGCGCACGCTGCTGGCGCTCGACGTGATCCCGATCATCAACGAGAACGACACCGTCACGACCGAGGAGATCCAGCTTCGGCGACAACGACACGCTGGGCGCGCTCGTCGCCAACCTGATCGAGGCCGACGTGCTGGTGCTGCTGACCGACCAGACGGGGCTCTACACCGCCGATCCGCGCAGGGATCCGGCGGCGACGCTGGTCGCGAGCGCGCGCGCCGGCGATCCGCGGCTGGAGGCGATGGCCGGCGGCGCCGGCAGCGCCCTCGGCAGCGGCGGCATGCTGACCAAGGTGCTCGCGGCCAAGCGCGCGGCGCGCTCGGGCGCGTCCACCGTGATCGCCTCGGGGCGCGAGCCTGCGTGCTGACGCGGCTTGCCGCCGGCGAGGACATCGGCACGGCGCTCATCGCCGACGCGGCGCCGCTGGCGGCCCGCAAGCAGTGGCTCGCCGACCACGTCCAGCTCGCCGGGCGGCTGCAGCTCGACGCCGGCGCCGCGCGCGCGCTCGCCCGCGACGGCAAGAGCCTGCTGCCGATCGGCGTCGTCGCCGTCGACGGCGAGTTCGAGCGCGGCGAAGTCGTCGGCTGCTTCGACCCCGACGGCCGCGAGATCGCGCGCGGGCTGGTCAACTACGGCGCCGCCGACACCGCGCGCATCCTGCGCCGGCCCTCGTCCGAGATCGAAGCGATGCTGGGCTACGTCGACGAGCCCGAGCTGATCCATAGGGACAACATGGTCTGCTGGCTGAGCAAGGCCAGTTGCGGCGAGGCTAACGTGAGCGCCGGTTGAGCGGCGAAGCGCGGGCGGAGGTGCACAAAGTCCTGCCCCGGTTCGCTGGCCACACCGTCAATCCCCGTTCTGCGACGCCGGGTCGGCGTACGAGGGCGGCATCGCCGTGTGGCCGAGCCGTACAGGCGCTCGCGCCGGGTCTGCGCCCGCGCGTGCAGGTGATGCTCGAGCTCGGTCAGCGCGCGCCGGTACACCTCGCGCTTGAACTCGATCACCGTGTCGAGCGGCACCCAGTAGTCGTGCCAGCGCCACGCGTCGAATTCCGGATGGTCGCTGGCCCGCAGCGAAACGTCGCTGTCGCGGCCGACGAGCCGCAGCAGGTACCAGATCTGCTTCTGACCGCGGTAGCTGCCTCGCCACTCGCGTCTTACCCAATGCTGCGGCACCTCGTAACGCAGCCAGTCGCGCGTACGACCCAGGATCCGGACGTGTTGGGGTTGGAGCCCTACTTCCTCGTGCAGCTCCCGGTACATCGCCTGCTCGGGCGTTTCACCGGGATTGATGCCGCCTTGCGGAAATTGCCACGAGTGCTCGCGTACCCGCTTCCCCCAAAAGACCTGATTCCTGCCGTTGACGACGACGATGGCGACGTTCGGGCGATAACCGTCGCGATCCAGCATGGCGGTCACCCTGAAACGATAAGTTGCAGGCATTGTTCCACAAGTCACCGGCGAAGGCCAGACGCCTCCGCCCTCGCGACGACGGCACGGAAGCGCGGTCCGCCGAGGGCGGCGCGACGCGCCCCGCGCCCGCGCCGACCCGCGGCGGGAACGCGCCGCGGCCGGGGTTTCGAGCCGGCGTTGAGGCCGGTCAAAGACGCCCGAACGCCGCCGGCGCATCCTTGGAGCTGGCGGGAGCGCGGCCTGGCCGCGCTCCCGCTCCTGCCCCCCCTGGCGGCCGCCCGCCGCCGGCCGGGATTCTCCAGCGCGCCGCCCGAACCGCGGCCAAGGAGTGACCCGATGGATGCCCAACGCACTTCCCGTCCCGCCGCAAGATCGCACCGTCCCGCAGGCAAGACCGGCGGATCGCTCGTCCCCTTTCCCCGCGCGAAGGCGCCGCCGCGGCCGCCGGCGCTGCCGGTGACCGCGCCGCCCGATCCCTCGTTCATCCGCGACTCGTACGCGTCGACGGCGCTCGCCGAGATCATCGACCGCTCGGTGCACGCCGCCTCGGCCCGGTTCACCGTGGGCCTGTCGCCGATGGCGCTGATCGGGTCGTACATGGACTGGGCCGCCCACCTCGCGTTCGCGCCGGGCAAGCAGGCGCAGCTGGCCGAGAAGGCATTCAAGAAGTGGATGCGGCTCGCCAACTACGCGAGCCGATCGCTGCTGCACACCGACGGCAACGAGCCGTGCATCCAGCCGCTGCCGCAGGACCACCGCTTCGACGGCGACGCCTGGCACACGCCCCCCTACGACGTCATGTACCAGGCGTTCCTGCTCGGCCAGCAGTGGTGGCACAACGCGATGACCGGCGTGCGCGGCGTGACCCGGCGCGACGAGAACATGGTCGCGTTCGCGACGCGGCAGTTCCTCGACGTCTGGAGCCCGTCGAACTCGGTGTTCACGAATCCCGAGGTCCTGGCGCGCACGCAGCGCGAGGGCGGGATGAACCTGGTCCGCGGCTGGCAGAATCTCGTCGAGGACTGGGAGCGCGCGGTCGGCGCGCGCAAGCCCGTCGGCGCCGAGACCTTCGAGGTCGGCCGCAACGTGGCGATCACGCCGGGCAAGGTCGTCTTCCGCAACCGTCTGATCGAGCTGATCCAGTACGCGCCGACGACGGCGACCGTGTGTCCCGAGCCGGTGCTGATCGTGCCGGCCTGGATCATGAAGTACTACATCCTCGACCTGTCGCCCGAGAACTCGCTGGTGCGCTACCTCACGTCGCAGGGGCACACGGTGTTCATGATCTCGTGGAAGAACCCGGGGCCCGAGGACCGCGACCTGTCGATGGACGACTACCGCCGGCTGGGCGCGATGGCGGCGCTCGACGCCGTGACCGCGATCGTCCCCGGCGAGCGCGCGCACGCGGTCGGCTATTGCCTCGGCGGCACGCTGCTCGCGATCGCCGCGGCGGCGATGGCGCGCGACGGCGACGACCGGCTGAAGACGGTGAGCCTGTTCGCCGCGCAGGCCGACTTCAAGGAGGCCGGCGAGCTGACGCTGTTCATCAACGAGAGCCAGCTGTCGTTCCTCGAGGACATGATGTGGGAACAGGGCTTCCTCGACACCAAGCAGATGGCGGGCGCCTTCCAGATCCTGCGCTCGAACGACCTCGTCTGGTCGCGCGCGGTGCGCGACTACCTGATGGGCGAGCGGCAGCCGATGACCGACCTGATGGCCTGGAACGCCGACGCCACGCGGATGCCGTACCGGATGCACACCGAGTACCTGCGCCACCTGTTCCTCGACAACGATCTCGCCGAAGGTCGCTTCCAGGTCGGCGGCGGCCCGGTCGCGCTGACCGACATCCGCGTGCCGATGTTCGCCGTCGGGACCGAGCTCGACCACGTCGCGCCCTGGCAGTCGGTGTACAAGTTCCACCTGCTGACCGACACCGAGGTCACGTTCGTGCTGACCAACGGCGGGCACAACGCCGGGATCGTGTCGGAGCCGGGGCACCGGCACCGGCACTACCGGATCGCCACCCACGCGGCCTCGGGCCGCTACGTCGATCCCGAGGTCTGGCAGGCCGAAACGCACGGCGCGGGAAGGCTCGTGGTGGCCCGAATGGTCGACCTGGCTGCACGCGCATTCGGGCGCCCTCGGCGCCCCGCCGGCCCTCGGCGCCCCGCAGGCGGGCCTGGCGCCGTTGTGCGACGCCCCCGGCGTGTACGTGCACCAGCAGTGACGAACGAACGCGAGTCGCGTCGGGAGGCGGCATGAACCTCGAGAAGGTCATCTTCGGATTCTTCATCATCTTCGCCTGCACGATGAACTTCGGGTTCTTCATCGGCGACATCGAGCGGCCGGAGCTCCACCATCCGCTCGAGCTCCTGGCCGCGGTCGTCGTCAACCTGATCGCCACGGTGCTCAAGTTCGGCGACCGGACGCAGCTCGGCGCCACCCACCTCGCGACCAGCCTCGTGGCGTCGTTCCAGCTGCTGGCGGCGTCGATGGTGTGGACGTGGCGGGTCTACGTCACCGGCCTGCCGGTGGACGGCGAGATCATCTCGGTCGTGGTGTCGCTGTCGGGCGGCGCGCTGCTCGCCAACCTGTTCTCGGTGATCCTGCTGCTCGGGGAGACGCTCCGCCAGGGACGCTAGGACCGCCCCGCACCCGCGTCAACGGACCCTCCGTCCGTCCATGAGCGACATCCTGTTCCTGATCCTGCGCGCGCTGCGGGCGCCGCTGATCGTGCTGATCAGCGTGTACGCGATCTCGGTCGCGGGACTCGCGATGATCCCGGGCGTCGACGGCGACGGCCACCGCGTGCCGATGAGCATCTTCCACGCGTTCTACGTGATGAGCTACACCGCCACGACCATCGGCTTCGGCGAGTTGCCGTACCCGTTCACCGACGCCCAGCGGCTCTGGGTCACGTTCGCGATCTACCTGTCGGTCGTCGGCTGGGCCTACACGTTCGGATCGATCATCGCGCTGGTCAACGACGCGACCTTCCGCGGGCTGCTCGCGCGCGGCCACTTCATCTGGCGGGCGCGGGGCATCGCCGAGCCCTTCTACATCCTCTGCGGCTACGGCGAGAGCGGCGCGCGCCTCACGCAGGCGCTCGACCGCCTCGGGCAGCGGCTGGTCATCGTCGAGCCGCTGCCGGAGCGCGCCGCCCTGATCGCGATCCGCGACTTCGCGACGCCGCCGCTCGTGCTGTCCGCCGATGCGCGGCTGCCCGACGTGCTCGAGGACTGCGGCATCCGCAGTCCGTACTGCCGGGGCGTCATCGCGCTGACCGGCGCCGACGACGTCAACCAGGCGATCGCGATCGGCGCCCGGGTCCTCAATCCCGCCATCCGGATCGTCGCGCGGGCCAAGACGCACGTGGCCAAGGTGAACCTGGAGTCCTTCGGCGGCGTCGACGTCATCAATCCGTTCGAGACCCTCGCCGCCAACCTCGGCGTCGCGCTGCGCACGCCCGAGGTGCTGCAGCTGGAGGAATGGCTGACCGCGCCGCCGGGCACGCCCTGCCCCGAGCTGGTCCGTCCGCCCCGCGGCCGCTGGGTCCTGGTCGGCTTCGGCCGCGTCGGCCGCACGATCGCCGAGGTGCTCGACCGCGAGGGAATCGAGTGGCGTGCCTACGATCCGGCGATCGCCGAGTCCGGGGAGCGGCACCTGCTGCACGGCGACTACACGGAGAACCTGCTGCAGGACGCGGGAATCCGGGAAGCCGGTGCCGTCGTGGCCGGCACCGACATCGACGCCGTCAACCTCGGCGCGACCACGCTCGCCCGGCGCATCAAGCCCGACATCTTCGTCGTCATCCGCCAGAACAGCGTCAGCAACCGCGCGCTGGTCGAGGCGGCGCGCGCGAACGTCGAGTTCGTGCAGTCCGACCTGATGGTGCACGAGTGCCTGCAGCTCCTGCGCACGCCGATCCTCGGGCGGTTCATCGTCCGGCTGCGGGAGGCCGGCTCGGCGGTCGCGGCGGCGACGATCGAGCGCGTGCGCCGGGATGCGGGCGAGGGAGCGCCGCACTCCTGGGCGTTCGGCTGCGACACCATGCAGCCCGGCATGTTCACCGCGTTCTTCCAGCGCAACGGCGAGCCGTTCCGGATCAGCCACCTCGCGACCGACCCGACGGACCCGGTCGTGCGCATGCGCGTGGCGGCGGTGATGCTCGAGCGGCAGGGCACGGTGCAGCTGCTGCCGCCGGACGACACGCCGCTGAAGCCCGGCGACCAGGTCCTGTTCGTCGGCGACAACCCCTCCCGCCGCCTGCAGCAGCGCTACCTCACCGAGCCCGGGACGGTCACCTGGGTGTGCTCCGGGGTCGAGCCCCCGCGCGGGCTCGTCTTTCGCTGGCTGGCGCAGCGGCGCCGCGGATCGACCGCTTAGACAGAGCAGGTCGAACATCGCCGTTCTCCGGGGGAGGCGAGCGGCCTCGGCGGCGGTGAATGCCATCCGCCTGATGGCGGACGCCGCGATGCGCGCTTCCGGATTATGCTAGTCCTTTGGACCCCGGGCCGCGGAATTCGCATCTGCGCGTCTTCACGACGCCCCCGGTCCGCGACACACCGACCCATGACCGCCCCCACCGACGACGTTTCCACCCGCGCGCTCGCGCTGCTGCGCGACGTCTTCGGCTACCCGGCCTTCCGCGGCGCGCAGCACGAGATCGTCCGGCACGTCGTCGAGGGCGGCGACGCGCTGGTGCTGATGCCCACCGGCGGCGGCAAGTCGCTGTGCTACCAGATTCCCGCGCTGCTGCGCCAGGGCACCGGCGTCGTCGTCTCGCCGCTGATCGCGCTGATGCAGGACCAGGTCGAGGCGCTGCGCCAGCTCGGCGTGCGCGCGGCCTTCCTCAACTCCACGCTCGACCGCCGCCGAAGCGCGGGCGACCGAGCGCGCGTTCGCTCGCGGGCGAGCTCGACCTGCTCTACGTCGCGCCCGAGCGGCTGCTGCTGCCGCGCTGCCTCGACCTGATCGCGGCGGCGAAGGTCGCGCTGTTCGCGATCGACGAGGCGCACTGCGTGTCGCAGTGGGGCCACGACTTCCGCGCCGGAGTACCTGCAGCTGTCGGTGCTGCACGAGCGCTTTCCCGCGCGTGCCGCGCATCGCGCTGACCGCGACCGCCGACCCGCAGACGCGCGCCGAGATCGTGCAGCGCCTGGCGCTCGAGCGACGCGCGGATCTTCGTGTCGAGCTTCGACCGGCCGAACATCCGCTACACGATCGTCGACAAGGACGAGCCGCGCGCGCAGCTGCTGCGCTTCATCCGCGAGCGAGCACCCGGGCGACGCCGGCATCGTCTACTGCCTCTCGCGGCGCAAGGTCGACGAGACCGCCGCGCTGGCTGGCCGCCCACGGCGTGGCGGCGCTGCCCTACCACGCGGGCATGGACGCGGCGACGCGCGCACGCACCAGGCCCGCTTCCAGCGCGAGGACGGCATCGTGATCGTCGCGACCATCGCGTTCGGCATGGGCATCGACAAGCCCGACGTGCGCTTCGTCGCGCACCTCGACCTGCCGAAGAGCATCGAGGGCTACTACCAGGAGACCGGCCGCGCCGGCCGCGACGGCGCGCCCGCCGACGCGTGGATGACCTACGGGCTCGCCGACGTCGTGCAGCAGCGGCGGCTGATCGACCGGTCGGAGGCGAACGACGAGTTCAAGCGCGTTGCCACCGCCAAGCTCGACGCGCTGCTGGGCCTGTGCGAGACCGCCGGCTGCCGGCGCGTGCGCCTGCTCGCCTACTTCGGCGAGGAGAGCGGCGCCCTGCGGCAACTGCGACACCTGCCTCGAGCCGCCCGAGACCTGGGACGCCACCGTGGCCGCGCAGAAGGCGCTGTCGGTCATCTATCGCACCGGCCAGCGCTTCGGCGCCGTGCACCTGATCGACGTGCTGCGCGGACGCGCGGACGAGCGCGTCTCGCGCTGGCAGCACGACCAGCTCGCGGTGTTCGGCATCGGCGCCGACGACGACGAGGCGACGTGGCGCAGCGTGTTCCGGCAGCTGGTCGCGCTCGGATTCGTGCAGGTCGACCACGAAGCGCACGGCGCGCTCAAGCTGACCGAGGCGAGCCGGCCGGTGCTGCGCGGCGAGAAGAAGGTGGAGATGCGGCGGGTCGTCGCGCGCGGACGCCGCCCCGCGGCTGCGCGCAAGGGCGCGCCGGCCGAGCTCGCGCCTGCCGCCGCCGATCTCTACGCGCAGCTGAAGGCCTGGCGCCTGGCCGAGGCCAGGGCGCAGGCGGTCCCCGCGTACGTGATCCTGCACGACGCCACGCTCGCCGAGATCGCGCGCCGCCAGCCGGCGGACCTCGACGCGCTGGCGGACGTGCCGGGGATCGGCGCGGCCAAGCTCTCGCGCTACGGCGCCGCGCTGCTGGCGGTCGTCTCCGGCCAGCCCGCGCGGGGCTCATGGCGTGAGCCCTGCAAGCAATGCGATGGAGCGACAGACAGAAAGATCCCGGGCAGCCGAGACCGCGCGGCGCCCGGGCGGAGGTAAAGGGTCAGGGGGCCGATCGGATGCCGCGCCGGCGTCGGCACCTGCGGCCCCGAGTCGATCACCATGCTCGACAGCGGGAACAGCGTTGCCGGCGGATTGATCAGTCCGTAGGCGATGACCAGCAGCGTCAGCACCATCGCCAGGACGTTCAGGATCCTGACCAGACCGTGATGCATGAAATCGTGATCGATCCCGTTCGTGGTCATCGCGGCCTCCTTCGGCGAAACTCAAGACTGCCGGAAAAACCTTTACGACGGCATTAAATTGCACTAAAAATCCACTTGATTCCGCTCCGGCACGGCGGCGCCCTCGCGCGTCGACGACCGATCCGCAAGCCTCGTGAGAACTCTCCTGACAGATCTCTCCATCGGCAAACCCGTCGCATGACCGAAACCTACCGGATCGGACCGTTCCTGCTCGATGCCGATGCCGGTGTGCTCCTCCGCGGCGACGCACCCGTGGCCCTCGGCAAGCGGGCGGTCGCGGTGCTGGTCGTGCTGGTGCGTTCGGCGAACGAGTTCGTGCCGAAGGCGCGCATCATCGAGGCCGCGTGGCCCGGATTGATCGTCGAGGAAGGCAACCTTGCCGTCCAGATCCTCGCCATCCGGCGCGCGCTGGCCCAGGTGCACGGCAGCGAAGGCTGGCTCGAGACCCTGCCCAGGCGGGGCTACCGCTTCGTCGGTCCCGTCGCCCGGGTCCCGGACCGGGCGGCCCCCGGCGCGGAAGGCGCCCGCACCCGATCGAACCTGCCGGCGCCGCTGACCTCGTTCGTCGGCCGGCAGCGCGAGCTGGGCGAGATCGCGCAACTGCTCGCGACGACGCGCATGCTGACGCTCGTCGGGAGCGGCGGCATCGGCAAGACCCGGCTCGCGCTGCGCACCGCCGCCGACATGGTCGAGCGCTACCGCGACGGCGTGTGGCTGGTGGAGCTCGCCACGCTCTCCGATGCGCGCGGCGTGCCGCAGGCGGTGGCCACCGTCCTCGGGCTGCGGGAGCACGCCGGCAAGCGGCTGGCGACGACGCTGGCCGAGCACCTCAGGGCCCAGCAGCTGCTGCTGGTGCTCGACAATGCCGAGCATCTCGCCGCCGCCTGCGCGCGGCTCGCCGACACGCTGCTGCGCGAGTGTCCGCACATCGTCATCCTGGTCACCAGCCGGGAGGCCTTGCGGGTGCCCGGCGAGCAGACCTACCGCGTGCCGCCGCTGTCGATGCCGGATTCGACGCGCGCCGTCACCGCCGGGGAGCTCGAGCAATACGAGTCCGCCCGCCTGTTCCTGGAGCGCGCGCGGCTGCAGGTCGCGACCTTTGCCGTCACCGAGGAGACCGCGCCGACGCTCGCGTCGATCTGCACCCGCCTCGACGGCATCCCGCTGGCGATCGAGCTGGCCGCGGCCCGGGTGAGGTCGATGTCGCTGCGGGAGGTCAACGAGCGGCTCGACGAGCGCTTCCGCCTGCTGACCGGCGGATGGAGCACGGTCCTGCCGCGCCAGCAGACGCTGCGGGCGCTGATCGACTGGAGCTACGACCTGCTCGACGACGGCCGAGCAGGCCCTGCTGTGCCGGCTGTCCGTCTTTTCCGGCGGCTGGACGCTGGACGCGGCCGAGCAGGTCTGCAGCGGCGCCGCCGTCGACGAACCGGCCGTGCTCGGCCTCCTCACCTCCCTCGACGACAAGAGCCTCGTGCAGACCGACGAACGCGCCGGCGAGACCCGCTACCGGCTGCTCGAGACCGTGCGCGAGTATGCGCGCGACCGGCTGCGCGAGAGCGGCGAGGAAGCGCGCTGGAAGTACCGCCACCTGAGCTTCTTCCTCAGGCTGGCGGAGCTGGCGGAGCCCGAGCTGACCGGCGCGCACCAGCAGGCGTGGATCGGACGCCTCGACACCGAGCACGACAACCTGCGCGCCGCGATGGCGTGGGCGGCGACGCCCGGGGGCGATGCGCTGACCGGCCTGCAACTGGCCGGCGCGATCTGGCGGTTCTGGTACAACCGCGGCTACCTCGGCGAGGGCCGCGCCTGGTTCTCGGCGCTGCTCGTCGCGGCGACGCCGGACCGCGAAACGGCGCCGGCCCGCGCCAAGGTGCTCACCGGCGCCGGCGGACTGGCGCGCCGGCAGGGAGACTACGCGGCAGCGCGCGCCTTCCACGACGAGGGGCTGCGCGATCCAGCGGGAGCTGGGCGACGTCCGCGGCATCGCGACGTCGCTCAATGCGCTGGGCATCATCGCCCGCGAGCAGGGCGACTTCCCGGCGGCCGAGGCGATCTACGAGGAGGCGCTCGCGCTGCGGCGAAAGGTCGGCGACCGCTGGGGCATTGCCGCTTCGCTCAACAACCTGGGGCTGGTGGCGCAGTGCCGCGGCGACTTCGCGACGGCGCAGGCGCTGCACACCGAGAGCATCGAAATCTATCGCGATCTCGGCGACCGGCAGGCCGTGGCGTCGGTGGCGACGAACCTTGGCCTCGTCGCCTCGCGCCAGGGCGATTACCGCGCGGCGCGGACGCTCTACGAGCAGAGCATCGCCGACTTCACCGCGCTGGGCGACCGCTGGGGCATGGCGTGGTCGCTGGAAGGGCTCGCGACGGTGGCATGGGGGCTCGCCGACCCGCCGCGCGCGGCGCGCATCTGGGGCGCCGCGCAGCGCATCCGCGGCGAGATCGGATGCCCGCTGCCGCCGAGCGAGCGGCCCTACTACGACCGCGACGTGGCCGCGGCCCGGGCGGCGATGGGCAGCGGGGACTTCGACGCGGCGTGGGCCGAGGGCCGGCTGATGACGGCGGAGCAGGCGCTGCAGTACGCGCTGGGGCAACGCGGCCCCTGACGCGGCGCGATTACTGGCAGACCGTCCCCGGCCTGCGTCGTAGGTGAACCAGGTCGCGAAGATGATGTCGCCCTGGTGCGCGAAATTGATGCCCCAGCCCGATTCCGAGCCGCCCGGGGCATTCCGCCACAGGCCCTGGTAATTCGGCAGCCGCAGGCACGTCGTCGATGATCAGCGTGAAGCTGTCGGCGTTCGCGCCGGAACCCCAGGTCCAGGCGCAGGTGCCCGGCGTAAGTCCGAGGCTGGCGATCGTGGCCCCCTTCCAGACGGCGGTGCTGGCGAGCGGACTGCCCGACACGTAGCCGCGGTAGACGTAGATGTACCCGGTGGTGCGGTAGATCTCGATCAGGTCGCCGCTTCCCGCGCTGGGGGAGACGTAATCGCCCGTGCCGTAGCTGGTCGGGCCGGTGACCGAGGCCCCGTAGGCATCCTCGTTGAATCGACGTCCCGAACCGGATCGATGCCGAATACCGCGCCCTTGGCGTATAGCCCGCGGCCCCACGCCGGCCACCGCCGCGGGTAGAAGCCGGCCAGATTGAGCGTCCCGCTGCCGTTGGCGACAACGTCGGCGCCGAAGTGGATCAGCCGCACCGTGTAGGCGGCATCCTCCTCGGTGGCCACCGACAGGCCGCGGGCGACCAGGACGGCGGCCAGTGCCAGTCTGCAAGGACCGGTATCGAGCCCTTTCATGCAGCCTCCACATTCATTTTTGGGCGTACGTTGGCACTGAATGCGCCACCGGGACCGGCCATTCTACCAATGGGATCGAGGACTCACGCAAGTCGCACCTTCACGTCCCTCGGGCATCGGCTACGGGCAAGCGAATTTGCCGCGGACGGGTAGCTGCGTTCCCGCGGGGCCTGCCGTCCCACTGCGGCCGAGCGGCCCACGCCTCGTCTGGAGTTTGCGGGCGAAGTGAGCGGTCTTGCCGGGAAACGCGAACAGCGCTTGCTACAGAGCCCCCGGCACGGGCCGAGCCCAAGTTCTCTGCGCAGACCAAGGACGACCTCGTGCCCTCCGAGGTGCTGCTGATCGTGCAGGGCGCGCTCCCCTGCACGATGTTCCGGCGAATCTCGCCGTCACTCCGAAGCTTGAATGCCCCGGACGATCACTTCCCAGGACCGCCCTTCACCCGCATTTCCTTGGTCGCGGTGTTGTTCGTGAGGTCAGGATCGATCGTCGTCGAACTCACCGTTGCGCTGTTGGTGATCCGCCCACGGAGCCGCGCGCGTCGACAACGATGTCGACCGACCACGAAGCGCCGGCTGCGAGCGAGCCCGCGTTGCAGGTGACCTGGTGCGTGGCGGCGCTGTACCCGCACGCGCCGTTGCCGGTGTCGAACACGTAGACGATCTTCTTCGGGTCGAGCGGGAGCGAATCGACCATCACCACGCCCTGCGCGTCCGACGGGCCGATGTTGTTCACCGTGACCGTGTAGACGATCCGCGGCGACGGGTTGTTCACGTCGAAGCTCGCAGCCTTGGCGATCGCGAGATTCGACCGGGCCTGTACGGTGGTATTGGCAGTGGCCAATTGTTGGCAGCGTTCGGATCCAGAGTCGAAGCCGAAGCCGTCGCCGTGTTCGTAGGATGGTACCGTCGGGCACCGACGCGTTGACTGCGACCTGGAGCACGACCTCGACCGCGGTGCCCGGATCGATCGAGCCGAGGCTGCAGGTCACCGTGCCCAGAACCAGCATCGCGCAGGCCCCGGCCGGCAACCCGGTGTACCCGGTGAAGGCGACCCCTGCGGGCAGCGTGTCCGTCACCGTGACGGCGAGCGCCGTAGACGGCCCGGCATTGCTGACGACGACGCTGTACGAAAGCGGCGCGCCCGCCACCACCGGATCCGGCGAATCGGTCTTGGTGATGCCGAGGGCCGCCTGCGACTGCACCGTCACCGTCCTCGACGCCAAGTTGTTGGCGTTGTTCGGATCGTAGGTGTCGCTCGAGACCGTGGCGTTGTTGCCGAGGATTCCGGTCGTCTGCGGCAGGACCTTGACCACGATGACGATCGCCTTCGACGCACCGTTCGCCAGCGTGCCCAGCGTGCAGCGGGTCGGCAGCGCGGCATTTCCCGGCGAGACCGGCGACGCAGGACGCCCCGGCCGGAGGCGTGATCGAGACGAGCGCGACGCCCGCGGGCATGACGTCCTCGACCACGACGTTGATCGCCGACGACGGCCCGAGATTGGTCGCAGTCAGCGTGTACGTCAGGTTGGTTCCGGCGACGACCGGGTCGGGCGTCGCGGTCTTGGTGATCCTGAGATCGGCTTCGCCGCGAACCGTAATACCATCCTCCGCGACGTTGTTGCCGGCGTCGGGATCCGGGGTCAGGCTCTCGACGGTCGCGCGGTCGTTGATGTCCTGGGCGTCGTGCCAGCCACCTGCACGCGCACCGTCACCGAAGCACCGGCCGCGATCGCGCCCAGGTTGCAGGTCACCGTACCCGACAGGCCGCCGGCGTCCAGCACCTTGCTGCACGTTGGCGCGGCGGGGTCGGTGGTGCCGAAGGCGAACCGCGCGTCGCTGATGTGCCGGTCGGTCAGGGTGACGCCGATGGCGGAATCGGGGCCGAGATTCTCGACCGTGATCTCGCAGGTGACGTACTCGCCGATCCCTGCCGTCGCGGGCCGGTCCGGCTTGCAGTCCTTCGCCACGCGCAGGTCAGCCGTCAACAGCGATGCCACTGCCACGTCGAGCTGGATCCGCGGCTTGGTGATGCCGCTCATGGCACCCGCTGGCTTGCCGGGGACGCGATGTCGGTCACGAGGACACCGGTAGCGGCCAGATGATTCTGGATCTGGTCGACCGTCCACGCAGGCTGCATCGCCTTCAGCACGGCAAAGGCACCAGTGACCTGGGGCGTGGCCATCGACGTGCCGCTCTTGCTGCCGTAGGCGTCATCGGGCACGGACGCGTCCATGAATGCGCCCGCCGCCAGCAAGTCGACCACCGGGTTCATGTTCGAGAACGACGTCACGTCGTCCCGGGAGAAGGTAGAGGGGGAACCGGCAGGTCCGTGTCGTAGACCGCGCCAACGGTGACCGCTGTGGAGACGCACCCAGGCATAGAGAGGGCGTTCGTCCAGCCATCGTTGCCGGCTGCGATCACCGTGGCAATGCCATTGGACCGCAGGCTGTCGATCACTGCCTTGCGCGCATCGCCGTCGCAGGCGCCCGCGTTGTTGTCACCGCCGAGGCTCATGTTGGCGGACGAGACACTGTAGGTGAGTCGCAGCGTCGTGTTGATGTAGTCAAGCGCACTGATCTGGTCCGAGGCATAGGTCCTCATGCATGGCGCATCGCCGGATTGCCACCGCAGTCCGAGTCCGCGGTGAACAACGTGAACACCTGAAAGGCGGCGATGTTGGCCTCGGGCGCAGTGCCGCTGTAGCCCGTCGCGCCAGCCCCGCCCGGATCGCGCCCCGCGGTGATGCCGGCTACGTGCGATCCGTGACTGCACAGTGCAGCGGTGCAATTGCCATTCCCGTTGAAATCGGCCGCACCATGGCCAACCAGATTTGCGCCCCCCGGGCAGAGCGAAGTGCCACCGGCGCGGCCGCCGACCAGCATCCCTCCCAGACCACGCGCCCACCGTAGAACGGGTGGTTGGCATCGATGCCGTTATCCAGGATCGCTACAGTTTGGCCAGCACCACCGAAACCGGCCTGCCAAGTGAGGTTGGCGCCGATCCAGTTGCCGGCGCTAAGGAGCAAGGGGGGGAGAGACTGTCCTCCTGGATGCTCGACACACGCGGCGATTTGAGCAGGTGCTCCAGAGCAGCCGCGTTCACCTTGAGCGCCACGGAAGGCACGCTGGTCCATTTCCGTACGCACGTGCCTGCAGACCCGCGAGGTCCCCGAGCAGCTCGTCGCGCTTGCCGGCGATGTCCGCGCGCTGTTGCGCGACCGCCGCCGGTCCCGGAAGCTTGCCCTCGGCGGTGAACGCCCGCGGCAGCTTCAGGCCGACGATGACATTCACCTCCCCCTTCTGCGCGGCCTTGTTGCGGAGTCGATCCTGTGTCGCCTGGGCCGCCGCGTTCTCGGCTCCCACACCCGAAGGCTGTGCGAACCCATGACCCGGCAGCGCAAACGCCAGCGCGGCTAACGCCGTGACGCCAATCCTCAACGCAGATCCAGATACCTGATTCATGAATTCCTCCGTCGAAGCTGAAGCATTCAAAGACCGTGGCCGCCATTGGTGGCATGAGGCCATCGTGGCGACATTGCCTGCCGTTCGCCGCTTCCCGAAGAAGAATGCGGCGCAGGTCAGGTGCTTCTCCCAGCGGCAAGTGCCGCCGTCTCGCCAAGCCGTCCCTCTACCTGTCGACGGCCCAGCCGTGCCCGCGCGCAGTTCGATCTACGTCAAATCCGCTTGCGCGTCGTGATCGCTGAACTGCCTGACGCGATGGTGGCGGCGCAGGCCAAGAGGATGGCCGCGTCGGTAGTCGTCGCTGACTGCGGTCGTCGCGGCGTTCAACGCCTGCGTCATGTAGCGCTCCGGCTCGTCAGGAGTGGCCTGCACCGAGGTCCTCGATATTGGCCAATCAGACTCGCGCCGAGTCGCCTGGCAGTGTCGTTAGCGACACGGTCGCCCAGACTGATCCAGCGTACAGAGCAAACTCCACTTGTTCGGACGCTCCCTTCATCGGGAGTCCTCCTGCGCAAGAGGGCACCGGGCCAAGCCTGCGTGCGAAACCTGAAGATTTCCTGAACGAGCGAGGCTTGAGGCGACAGGAACGGCCGGCGAAGATCGAAAGCAGGTCCGTTAGCCTGAATGCAGACACCCCTCAGAGAATCTCTGGCTAACCCGTCATGTCAGCGTGATGACCTGAATCGTGCGAACTGGCGAGGGGGCCAACAGCATGAAACGGGCGACACGTGTTGGAGCGCGCCGTTGTTCACCCGCAGCGCGCGAATTCGATGACTCGGCGCACGATGGCGGTCAGACCAGCCGATTCCGCAGCATGCGACCTGCTTTCATGGTTCGCGCCACCTGCGCACGTTGGGGTAATCTGCGATGCGCATCAACAAAGACGACCGACTTCGGACTGCAGGCGACGGCCCACGAAGCCGCGCTGGAAGCTATCTTCGAGCGGGGCTCCGAAACCGTCGCGGGGGTGAGCATCCAGACCTTGATGGACGACAACCTGCTGCCGAGCTTCACGTTCCCGAACGTGGCGACGTCGATACGCGGCAAGCCGGCCGAAGCCATCGTGTACCAGTGGTTCAAGCGCTGACGTCGGCTCGAACTCGTTTCGACGGCGCAGGCCGGGCCGTCGACGGCTCGCTGTCGTTCAACGTGCCCTCGCCGACTTCCCGACATCGACGAAACATTGGCGGGCGCTTCCGCGGCCGCATGCAGCGGCCTGTCGATGTCCTTGCGCTGGTCGCGCCGGAGGCGCGCGAACGTTTTCCGAAGGTCCGTGTTGAAGCTCGCGGTGTATCGGAACGAAGGATCGAGGATGGATTTCATGAGGGCCCGCACCGTTTCGCCGGCATCGATCGCGACGTCGCCGACAGGATTTTGACAAGGACTCTGCCGCCAGGGCAGGAACCTGTGTGGCCGAACGTTAGCGGCAGCGACCCAGGGTGTCGGTGCGCTGGGACACACATCGGCCGCGCCACGCGGCCTGGGCGGATCGGAGTCATGGCGTCGTCCCAGGCGACGCTGACGCCGCACGAGTTCGACACACCGCTTCGTTGCGTACGCTGGCGCACGGTGCGCAAGCGCCGGATCACCCAAGATGCAGCGATCGGGGTCCGCCATCGCGCGCACAGGCAGCGGCCCCTCATCGAATCGGAAGGGACCGTCAATGCCGCTGTGGCTGTGTCCACGGGTCGCACGAGAGCCGACTGGGAGCGTCGCCTGCTCCTGGGTCTACTGTGGCCGGTGCTGTGGCTGCAGGCGAGGTGCGTCCGGCGCATCACGCCACGGATGCCGGAACCGCCTGGATGCCGCGCCGGCACGGCGGGTCGCGGCTCGCTGGTCCGCCTGCTGGTGGCGGGCGATTCGGGGGCCGCCGGCGTCGGTGCATCCACCCAGGACCAAGCGCTCTGCGGCCAGCTCGTCCGTCGGCTCAGCCAGCACATCCTCGCGACCCAGGCGCGATCGGCCTTCGGTCCGGCCTGAGGCACCCCGCGGCAAGGCGCTGCTCGACACTCGGGAAACCGACAGGTAGGTGCGCATGTCCAACGCCACATTCGTCCACAGCACGGCACGCAGAGACACGGTGCCGCGCCATCCCCTGGGATCCCGGGCCCGCGTCCTCCTCACGAGCGTGTTCGGGCCCTACTCCCAGGACGACGATTACGGCAGCCGCACCCTCAACCCGATGGAGCTCTATCACAACCAGGTCACGCGCGTGCAGGATCCGTTCTCGTTGCGGAGTTCAACCGCTCCTGGGGCCTCATGATCATCCAGGCCAACGTGCGCCCTCCTGGCACGTGCTGGACTTCCCCACGATAGAGCGGTTCATCCGGGAGGTGGCGGACCAGCCGTACGACATCGTCGGAATCAGCGCAGCAAACCAATTGGTCAAGGTGCGCAGGATGTGCCGCTCATCGCAAGCACCAGCCGGCGCGGAGATCGTCATCGGCGGGCACGTCGCCAGCCTCCCCGACCTCGCCGCCACTGGTCGAGCGACCACATCGTGCGGGCGGAAGGGGTGCGGTGATTCGGAATTACCTCGGCGAAGACCCCGGAGGCCATCAAACAGCCGCAGTCGCACCTGACATCGGCTCGCGCTCATGGGCGAGGCGGGCGGTGGCAACAGGCGTCGAGCCGGCCGCGACCCTGATCCCGTCGGTCGGCTGCCCGATGGGCTGCAATTTCTGCGACGTCGCCATGTTCGGCGGCAAGGGCAATCGATCGAGTTCTACCGCACGGGCGCGGAGCTGTTTGACATCATGTGCGAGCTGGAGCGCACGATGAAGGTGCAGGGGTTCTTCGTCATGGACGAGAACTTTCTCCTGAACACCGGCACCGGGCCCTGCGGTTGCTCGAGTTGATGGAGGCGGGAACGACAAGGCCTGGAGCCTGCACGTCTTCAGCTTCGGCCAAGGTCCTGCGGAAATAC
>CAWHVP010000020.1:0-147817 GCA_963832705.1 uncultured beta proteobacterium
TAACAACTGCGGCCCTACGGCAAAGCCGCCGATAGCGGCCGTACGACGGCGCCATCTCTCCGAACCGGACGCTCAACGAAACTAACGGGCCCGGCGGGAACGGCGCAGGCGAATGCGCCGGGCGGTCAATCGAGGGCGCGCAAGATGCCGTCGACGATCTCGCCGGGCGAGCGCGTGCCGTCCGGCTTGACAGTTCGCCGTTCGCCTTGGTGATGCCGTCTTCGAACACGCCTTCGAACCGCGACCCGTCGAGGAACCAGAACACGCCCTTGCCCTTCGGCCGCCCGGCGCCGACTCGCCCTCGTACTTGAGGCCGGTCGCGAAGAAGTAGGCGCCCTGCCCGGTCAGCACGCCGGCCTGGATGTCGCCTTCGTAGCGGTCCTTGTTGGCGAAGAAGTAGACGCCCTTGCCCTGCGCCTTGCCGTCGACGAATTCGCCTTCGACGCGGTCGCCGTTCTTCGAGAAGTAGCGCCCCTTGCCCTGCAGGTGCCCGCCGGCGACCTCGCCTTCGTAGCGGTCGCCCGATCGCGAAGCGGTAGATGCCCACGCCCTGCGGCTTGCCGTCGACGAAGCGTGCCTTCGAAGACGTCGCCGTTCGGCTTCGGTGTAGGTGCCGCGCCCGATGATGACGCCCGCCTTGACGTCACCCTCGTAGATGTCGCCGTTGGCGAACGTGTACTTGCCCATGCCGTCGGGCCGGTCGTCGGCGAAATGGCCGGCGTAGCGATCGCCGTTCTCCCGACGTACGTGCCCTCGCCTTCCTTCTGCCCCTGGCTGAACTCGCCTTCGTACTTGAACGCCTTGGAGATGTACTCGCCCTGCCGTGGATGCTCTGCCGTCGAAGGTGCCGCGGTAGATCGAGCCGTCGGGAAGGTGACCTCGCGCACGCCGGCGCGATCTCGCGGCCCGGCAGCGGGCTCGGCGGGCTTCGGCGGCGGCGCGGCCGCACCGGTGGCGTTTCCCGGGCAGCCGCGGTGGCGCCGCGCCGCGGCAGCGGCGGTCCTCGGCGCCGCGGTCGCGGCCTCTCCTCCGGCGGCGCGGCCGGTGCCGGTGCCGGCAGCCGGTCAGCCGCGGCGGGCGGTGGCACCGCGCGGGCCGTCGCGGGCGCCAGCCGCGGGGCCGTGCGCTGCCGCCGCGGCGGCCGCCGGTGCAGGCGGCGCCGGCAGTCGCCGGCGGGGGCGCCATCGCGCGCGCGCGGACGCAGCAGCGCCTCCAGGCTGTTCTTCGCCAGCGCGACGAAATTGCCGTTCGGATACTTGTCGATGTAGGCCTGATGTCCTCCGGGCCGGTTCGAATCCTTGACGCTGCTCCAGAACTCGCGCTCGATGGACAGCGTGGCGTCGGCGCTCGGCCCCGATGCCGGCGCGCGCGCGCCCGGCGCTCGGCCCGGGAGGCGAGTCGAATTGAAGGCGAAGTCGCCCTTGAGCGACGACGAGTCCCAGGGCGTCTGCGATTTGCGCGTCTCGCGCTCCACGCCCTCGCGCACGCGCTTGAACATGATCTCGACCGGGAGATCCGGCGCCTTGATGTTCTAGCAGGATGTTCTTGGTGTAGATGCCGTTGCGCCCGAAGCCGTCGGCGGCGACCGAGCCCGGCGACGTGGCGTAGGCGATCAGCGTTCCCGAAGGCGCGTTGATCTGCGCGAGGCCGGCGGTCGACAGCTTGAAGGTGCCCGCGAACGGGTTGTCGCGGCAGGCGTCGAGAATGATGAAGTTGTACTGGGTGCGCGCCTTTTCCATCCGGTCGAAGACCTGCGCGATCTCCACCGAGAAGAACGTCACGTCCTCCTCGCTGCCCATCGTGGCGTCGACCGGGACGAGGTAGTTGCGGTCCTTGAACTGCATCGCGTGGCCGGCGTAGAAGAACAGCGCGGCCTTCGCGCCGTCGAGCGCCGCGCCGAACTCGCGGATCGCGTCGATCATGTCCTTGCGCCCGGCGTTCTCGCGCACGATCACCTTGAAGCCCAGCTCCTTCAGCGTTTCGCCCAGGTCCTTGGCGTCGTTGACGGCATTGCGCAGCGGGACGGTCGCGTAGGCGTTGTTGCCGATCAGCAGCGCGACGCGCTCGGCGGCGTGGACGGCCGGGCCCGCGAGCATGCACAGGGGCACGACGAAGAGAGCCGCCCATTTCCGCAGGGTGATTGCCATGGTCAGCTGGATTACTGCTTCGCGCTGCGCACTTCGCGTGTTAGCCCTCGGGGCGGCCCGTCAGCGCTCTCGTCGCTGGATGACGGCGGTCGCGGCCCGGGAAGCCGGGCCGCGCGCGCGGAGTACGGGAAAAGCGGGATGGACGATCCCTGCCGCATCATTTTCCGAATGCGGCGAGCTCCGGCAGGTCGGTGCGTTCCTGCGACAGCTTCGCCCACGACTCCTGGGCTTCCTGCACCGCGCCCATCTCCTGGAGCATCAGCGTGAACAGCAGGCGGTCGGAGAAATCCGCCTTGTCCGACGGGCGACGCTTGTCGATCTGCTTGATGGCGTCGGCGGGCAGCGTCTGGAACTTGCCCGAGCCGATCTCGTCGCCGTTGGCGGCGACCGTCCACGTGTATTCGGTGTCGGGCTTGAGCTTGGCGCGGCGGCCTTGAACGCGCCGCCGGCCGGCTTGGCCGCTGACCACCGGCTTGTCCTGCCCGTCCATCACGCAGCACGAACTCGACCTGCGTCTTCGGATCGTCGGTGCGCCAGCGGAACGTCGGCTGCAGCGTGGCGACGTTGCCCTGCGTCGGAAAGAGCAGCTTGGCGCCGGTGTCGGCCTTCGGCCGGCGCGATCGAACGCATGCGCACGCTCGCCGATGCCGTCTGCGCCACCTGCCCCAGCACCTTGCTGCTGGCGCGCCATTCGGTCGTGCGGGCGACGGGCGCGGCGCCCGAACTGGCCCCGACCTCGGCGTCCTTCACGACGAATTCGCCCGGGCCCTTGAGGACGAACTCCTTGCCGCTGCCGATGTACATCACGGCCGCCTGCGCGTCCTTGCTGACGACGATCTTCTGGCCTTTGGCGAGCTCGGCAAGCAGCAGCGGGCGCGAATCGCCGTCGACGGCGACGTCGCCTTTCATGTTGGAGAGGAACGCGACCGGGTCGGCCGCGAACGCGGAACCGGCCGCGAAGGCCAGAAGCGAGAGTGCGAGCGTGTATATGTGTCATTTTTGTCCCCTTTCTATTCTGCTGCCATGCCCACGGCCCAGACGTCGACCGGGCTGTGGCCCTTCACCTTGTGGCTGCCGAGGGCTCGAGCGGGAAACGCACTCCAATCCGCGCTCGCGACGGACTCGGTAACGACGATCCTGCGGCCGAGTTCCTTGGTGAGCCCTTCCACGCGCGCGGCGACGTTCACCGCGTCGCCGATCGCCGAATAGTTGTGGCTCTCGGAGGAGCCGATGTTGCCGACCGTGACGGTGCCGTAGTTTATCCCGATTCCGATCGACAGCGTCGGCAGGCCCTCGCGGCCGAACTCGGCGTTGAGCTCGTCGAGCCCGCCGATCATTGCCAGTGCGCAGGCACGGCATCGCCGCAGGGGTCCGCCGACTTCCGGGGCGCCCCGAAGAGGGCCATCATGCCATCGCCGATGAACTTGTCAACCGTGCCGTCGTGAGCGGTGGACGGCGGCCACCATCCGGTCGAAATACCGTTGCAAGACAGCGGTCACCTGCTGCGGCGGCATGGCTTCGGCGAGCGTCGTGAAGTCGCGGACGTCGCTGAACAGCACGCATACGTCGGCGAGCTCGCCGCCGGCCTCGACGGAGAGGCTGCCCGCCAGCATGTCCTGCATGACCGCCGGGACTGACCTGCCCCGCGAACGACTGGCGCAGCCGCATGCCGCTCGATGACCGCCTCCGAGGCGTCGAAGATCCCCCGCACGATCAGCGCCAGCCAGAACGCCGCCACGCAGCGACGCCACCGGCAGCAGCGCCTGCGCCTTGACGATGGCGGCGAGGCTGGCGGCAGCGAGCGGCACGCGGAGACAGCAGCGCCGCGAGCACCAGCACGGCGGGCCGCCCGTGCACAGGACCGCGAGCAGCGCCAGCGCGCACAGCAGCCACTTCGCCGCGAGGCGGCACCGGGTGCAGCAACCCGGGCCCCAGCAGACTGCGCAGCGCCTGCAGGTGGATCAGCACGCCGGGCTGGGTGTACGCGCCCGGGTCGTCGTCGGCCGCCTCCTTCGGGCGCCCCGGATCGACCGCCAGCAGCTTGACGGGCAGACGCCAGCGGTCGACGAACCCGACGAGGCTGCCGACCAGGACCACGCGGCCCTGGAACCGCTTCGCGAGCTCGGCCTCGTCCATTCCGGCGACCGCGTGGATCGGCACGTATTCGAGCGGCGCGCCGAGGCTGTAGTCGATGTAGCCTTCGTCGACGGGCACGTCGATGCCGCCCGCGATCTGGCTCACGAGCGTCGGGATGTCCTCGCCGTCGGCGGCTCGCAGGGGGCCGAACCGCCGCGAGACGGAGTCGGGATCGCGGAACTGCTGGTCGATGCCGACGTTGTCCGGCGTGATGATGCGTCCGGTAGTTGGGCTGCACGGGCACGAGGTTGCCCTGGCTGTCGACCGTCTGGACATAGACGAGAAGCGTCGCGCGCTTCAGCGCCAGCAGCCCGCGCATCATCGCGAGGTCGATGCCCGGCGAGATCTTGTCGAACGAGCGCTCCGGCAGACGAAGTCGACGCCGACGGCGCGCGGCCCGGCCTTGGCCAGCGCGTGCCAGACGCCGCGAAGCGGCGATGCCACAGCGCGATCGGCTCGTCGAACGCCTGGAGCGTCTCGTCGTCGATGCCGATCAGGACGACGTCGTCGGCAGCGGCCGCGGGATGGAACGCCCGCAGGAAGCGCATCTGCTGATCGAACGCGAACCGCTCCGCGGCCGCCAGCGGCGAATCCACGGGACGTGGGAAGCGTCGACGCGGCCAGCAGGATCAGGACCGCGACAGTCGGAGCAGGAAAGCGCCCTTCCGCCCGGGGAGGCGCGCAGCTTGTCCCAGAAGCGAAAGCGATCGGGCGACGATGCCCGGAAGTGGCGGAGGGACGCAAGGCGCGCTTATTGCCGACCCGCCAGGTTCCTTCGCGCGATCGAACCGGACTCCCCGTTCGGGTCGAGAGCGACGGCGCGGTTCCACGCCTCGAGCGCCGCTGCGTTCTTGCCCATGCGCTCCCGCACCACGCCCAGTTGCACCAGCGTATTGGCGTCCTTCGGGTTCAGGCGGTTCGCCTCGACCAGGGCCGCCTCCGCGTCCGCCTCGCGTCCCTGGAGAAACAGTTGCCAGCCCAACTCCCGCTGCAGGTCGGCGTTGTCGCGCCCGAGTTCGAGCGCCTTCCGGTAGAAGGCGACCGCATCGGCGCGCCGTCCCTGCTCCGCCACGACGTAGCCCAAGGCGTGCCACGCCTCCTGGTCGTCCGGCTCCAACGCCACGAGCTTGCGATAGGCCAGTTCGGCATCGGGCCAGTTGCGCGAGGCGAAGAGCGCGGTGGCGATGCCGCGGTACGCCGCGGCGTATCCCGGTTTGACCCAGATGGCCAACTCGTACCATGCGATGGCATCGGTGGTCCTGCCGGTCCGGTAGAAGCTGTAGCCCACGTTCTGGAACACGTTGGCTTCGCCCGGGGCGATGACCGCGGCCCGCTGGCACGTCTCCACCGCCTGGGCAAACTTCTCCTGCATGACGAGCGAGTGGCACAGCCTTGCCCAGGAACGCGGTTCGTCCGGAACCGCCACGATGACTTTCGCGTAATGCGCTTCGGCGCCGGTCCAACTGCCCGCTTCGTAGTCGCGGTTCGCGCTGATCATCTCGGCAATGGCCGTCGATTCGCCAAGGCTGACGACGGGCGCGGCAGCTGCCGCGGGAGCGGGCGCGAAGGACGGCACCGCAGTCGGTGCGAATATGGGTGCGGGAATCGGCGCGGCGACTGGCGCATGAATCGGCGCGGCGACTGGCGAGGCGACAGATGCCGTGATTGGTGCCGTGATTGGTGCCGTTGATGTGTGTTTGTGATTGGTGCCGTGATTGGTGCCGTGACGGGTGCCGTGACGGGTGCTGTGACTGGCGCGGCGGCCGGCGCGGCAATCGGCGAAGGAGTCGGCGCGGCCGCCGGCGCGACCGGCGGCGTCACCGGGGCCGCAGCCATCGGCGGCGTCCACATTTCCTCCACCCGCCGCTTCGCTTGCGGCGCGACCCAGCTGTACGGATCCACCGCCAGCGACTGGTAATAGGCTTTGAGCGCCCGCTCGGCCATCTTCTGCGCGCGGTAGGCCTCGCCCAGGTAGAAGTACGCCAGCGCATTGCCGGGCTCGAGTGTCAGCCCCGCCTCGAACTTTGCCGCCGCTTCCTGCGGCTTGCCGGCGAGGAGCAGATCATTTCCATCAGCGAACAGCTCGCGCGCCGGGCTGTTGGCGGCAACGGCACTGCCTACCAGTGCGACGGCAAGAGAGAGCGCCGCGATGGCGATGCGCCCGCACCGCTTTCCACTGAAAACCATCCCCTCATTCCACAGCTCCCACGAATCCCTTTGCGGCTCCGCGCCGGTCTCACCGGGCGAAGCAGGGTCCCAATGGTACGTGAAACGCGGCGCGGCGAGAGTCAGGCGTCGGATCAGCGCGCCAACCCTTAACGAAAGTCCGCAAGACTTCTTGCCTTTCGGGGAAGAGCTTCTCAGTCGAGGCAAGGGCGCGCACACCGCGCACACACGCGCATACTGCTGCAACCGGATGTGGCCGCGGCACGCCGACGGGCTGGCAGCCGGCGAGTAACCGTGTGCGGCAGGCAGCATTCCAACCCACCGGCGCCGCCAGATTGCCCACACATCCGCTGACGACAATACGGCGTCGGTTCTCGGCCGAGGCCGTGTAAGACCGCCATGCTGGGTGCGGCGATAGAGGTCGTGGATGGTCGGCGAGACGATCGCAGCTCCGCGTGGCGCTTGGAACTCGGTCGGGGTGTGGTGGACGCCCCGAGGGCCACGTAGGAAGCCTGATCGCGACGGTAAAGGGTCTACCTATGTTGCCAGCACCTTCAGCATTTCGCTGATCCCCAAGATCCGCATCACTTACTTCAGGTTGTAGGCGAGTACCTGCAGGCTCATCTCGGTGCGGACGTGCTGGAGCGTGCGCATGAGGAACTCTAGCCAGAGCGAACAGGCGTGGGCTTTGACTTCCGAAAATCTGCTCGCGAAGCTTCTCCCAGCCTTGGTCGAAGAGACGCATCTCGCTGATCCTGTCGATCCACTCCTTGGTCGGGTGATGCGGGTCGTGGGTCGCGCCGGGGACGTAGTAGACGAAGAACGGCTTCTCGGGCGCCGAGGCGTTTAGCGCCTTCATGTAGCCGATCGCGTCGTCCGCGATGTCGGTAATCAGGTTGTAGTCCTTCCTGCCGACCCATGGAAATACTGGCGTGTGATTGCGGAACAGGTACGGCGTCCACTGGTCCGTCTCGCCGCCCATGAACCCGTAGAAGTACTGGAATCCCATCCCGCTCGGCCACTGGTCGAAGGGCCCGGCCGTGCTGTACTGGAACGAGGGCGTGTTGTGGTTCTTGCCGAACCACGACGTGGGATAGCCGTTGTCGCTCAGGATCCTGCCGATGGTCGCGCTCTCGGGCCCGATGATCGAGTCATGGCCCGGATAGACGGTCGCCATCTCGCCGATCACGCCGAAGCCCACCGAATGGTGATTGCGACCCGTGATGATCGCCGCGCGTGTCGGGGAGCACAGTGCGCTCGAGTGGAACTGCGTATAGCGCAGTCCCGCCTTCGCCAGCTTGTCCATGTTGGGTGTCGGGATGACGCCGCCAAAGGTGCTCGTCACGCCGTAGCCCTGGTCATCGGTCATGATCAGGAGCACGTTGGGGGCGCCCTTGGGCGGCACGACCCGCGGCGGCCATCAGGGCTTCGAGTCCGCGGCGTTCTCCTTGATGACGCCGCCGAACTTGGGTGGCGGCGGGGGAAGCTGGTTGCCGGGAATCGTCGTCGTGGCGCTGGGCAAGCCCGGCGTGCCGGATACCTGCTGCGCCGAGGCGGGAGCCACGCAGAACAGCGCAACGACAACGGTCGAAACCAACCGGGACGAATGACGCGATTTCATAACCTTATCTCCGCAGAAGCCTTGGCGAGGGCGCAGGTCGAACGACTGGTCAAGACCCGAGTCCGAGAGGATGGCCTGACCATGGAATTACGTTCAGGCGGCATGGACGGCGGGCAATTCAGCATGGGCCGCAACGAGGGCGCTAGCCCCCCACCTGACGCGAGATCACGACGACAAGCGTTCCTTGACCGGCCGTGACCGAAGGCGCACGATGCGCGGTCGCAGTTATGGTCGATCGATGTCCTTGCCTTGGCGGCAGACCACGTCGCTGACGTGATCGCCTCCGCACGTCCCTTTCCGACACTCCGGGCGAGCCGGCGCCGAATGACGGCTGCGGCACGTCGCTTGTCCATCGTGCAATCGATCCGCCGCGGTGCCGATTGGCGACGACGCCTCGGCGTCGCGGAGTGATTGCCCCAGACGATCGTACGTCACATTGGATTGGCCGCCTCTCATGAAGCTCGAAACCAGCATTCTTCAGGGCGTCTGCGAACAGATCGCGACCGAGATCGATGCCGTCGTCACGATCTTCGGCGCTCGCGGCACGGTCATTGCGTCCTCGAAGACATCGCGTGTCGGCGATATCCATGAGGGTGCGGCGCGAATCATGGCCGGCGACATCGACTCGTTCAGCGTCACCGCCGAGGAAGCGGCACGATCGCCAACCATGCTCGAGGGCTGCACGTCGGCCATCGACTTCGACGGCCAGCGTCTGTTCAGCGTTGCCGTCGCGGCCCCGCTGGAGGTCGCACGCCGCTACATCCGCATTGTCCGGCATTGGGTGCTGTCGCACCTCGAGCGGGCCAAGGCGCAGGGCGCGCACGACGCCGTGACCGAGGCAAGCGAGCAGAGGTTCCGCGACGTTGCCGAGACCGCCGGCGACTGGATCTGGGAGATGGATGGCGGCCTCCGGTTCACGTACCTGTCCCCGCGCTTCTTCGAGATCTTTCCCATCGCGCCGGCCGCCATCATCGGCAAGACGCGGCAGGAGTTCGCGGGCCGCGAGCTGACCGAGCCGCATTGGCGCGCGCATTACGCGGACCTTGCGGAGCGAAGATCGTTCCGCGATTTCGCATACAGCACGACGATGTCCGACGGCGTGGTCCACCACATCCAGATCAGTGGAAAGCCGATCCTGGCCGCGGGCGGAGAGATTTCCGGGTATCGCGGCACCGGTCGCGATGTCACGAGCCTGAAGCTGCGCGAGGGCGAGGCGGCCGACGCCCGCAAGCGCCTGACGGAGGCAGTTGCCGCGATTTCCGAGGGATTCGCGCTCTTCGACGATCAGGACCGCCTGGTGCTGTGCAACGACAAGTTCAAGGAGCTGCTCGAAGACCGCACGGAGTCGACTGTCGAGATCGGCGACACGTTCGAGAGCATCATCAGGCGCGCGCTGGCCGGCGGTCTCATCGCGGCTCCCGAGGGAGACCCGGAAGCGTGGATACGCGAGCGCGTTGCGCGACACCGGGATCCCGTCGAGCCGATCGTTCGACGACACGGCAACGGGCACTGGTATCGGATCAGCGAGAGGAAGACCCGCGACGGCGGCATCGTCGCCCTCTACTCCGACCTTACCGAGATCAAGGGCCGCGAAGCCGAGCTGGAGGCGAGCAATCAGCGGTTTCGCGACGTCGCCGAGGTCGCGGGCGACTGGATCTGGGAGATGGACGGCGACCTGCGCTTCTCGTTCCTGTCGGATCGCTTCTTCCAGATATTCGCCATTCCACGCGCAGCCATCATCGGCAAGTCCCGGCACCAGTTCGCCGGACGGGCCATGGAGGCACCCCACTGGCAGGCGCACTACCGCGACCTCGAGGCCCACAAGCCGTTTCGCTCCTTCGAGTACGACGTGACCCTGCCGAACGAAGAGCTGCGCTTCATCCAGATCAGCGGCAAGCCGGTGTTCGGACACGACGGCACGTTCAACGGGTACCGGGGCACCGGAACGGACATCACGGAGCTGCGCCTGCGGGAGCAGCAGCTCGCCGCCGAGCGCGAACGGCTGCGGCGCGTGACGGTGGAGGTCTCCGAGAAGAATTCGATGCTGGAGTCGCTGTCGGCCAAGCTCAGCAAGTACCTGCCGCCGCAGGTCTACGCGACGATCTTCTCGGGCGCCCAGGATGTCAACGTCGTGAGCCAGCGCAAGAAGCTGACCGTGTTCTTTTCGGACATCGTCGGGTTCACCGAGACGACGGACAAGATGGAATCGGAGGACCTGACCCATCTC
This sequence comes from uncultured beta proteobacterium, assembly GCA_963832705.1. GTDB lineage: Bacteria > Pseudomonadota > Gammaproteobacteria > Burkholderiales > Casimicrobiaceae > CAIWHR01. The sequence continues at coordinate 10,298 of CAWHVP010000020.1, forward strand.
CTCAATCAGTACCTGACCGAGATGTCCCGGATCGCCATCGATCACGGCGCGACCATCGACAAGTACATCGGTGACGCGGTGATGACCTTCTTCGGCGATCCGGAAAGCCGCGGAGTGGCCGAGGACGCCATTGCCTGCGTCAAGATGGCGGTGGCCATGCAGCGGCGCATCCGCCAGCTCGCGGTGGCGTGGCGCGATGCCGGCATCGAGCGCCCCCTGACCTGCCGGATGGGCATCCACACGGGCTACTGCACCGTCGGCAATTTCGGCAGCGTGGATCGCGTCAGCTACACGGCCGTGGGCAGCGGCGTGAACCTGGCTTCGCGCCTGGAGAGCGAGGCGCCTCCCGGAGGGATCCTGATCTCGTACGAAACGTACGCTCACGTCAAGGACGAGGTCAGCTGCGAGGAAGTCGGAAAGATCTCCGTCAAGGGCATCGCCTACCCGATAACCACGTATCGAGTGATCGAGGACCTCGAGGCAGCGGCCGACGGCGCGATCGTTCGCGCGCGGTTGCCGCATCTCAACCTCAGTCTCGATCCGGGCCCGATGACCGACGAGGAGCGAAGGAGCGCGCGTCGCGTGCTGGAGGATGCGTTGGCGCGGTTGTGAGGTCGTTCCATCCGTGCTGCCGATGGTCCGGGGCACGGCCCGGCCGCGGCCGCCCGCGCCAGCATGGACTGAAGAATCCTCGCTCCAGGGCCTCGGCCCGTCTGCAGTCGATCGCCAGCTCGACTTGGTCGGCTTCGCCCGGCAGGTGGCCGGCCCCATGCCCTTGAAGAACCGGTCGCTTAGCGCGCCGCCCGGCGGGAGAATTGACTCCGCCGTGTACCTGGCCGTAGCTCATAAGGCCGCCGTCCTGCACGTGGTCGGGATGCGTACACGCTCAACAGCCGCCCCCTCGAGGACCGGCGTCCCGCGAGCGGCAACGCCGCGGCCTCAGGCCGCCGCGCTCACGTCGTCGGGCACGCCGCCGACGGCTCGATCGCCGCCTTCGCGCCCGCGATCTTCACCGCCTCGGGCAGCGCCACGCCGTTCTTCACCGCGGTGATCTCGGCGAGGATCGACACCGCGATCTCCGGCGGCGTCCGGCTGCCGATGTAGAGGCCGATCGGCCCGTGCAGCCGCGCGATCTCGGCTTCCGTCAGGTCCATCTGCAGCAGCCGCTGCCGGCGCTTCGCGTTGTTCGCGCGCGAGCCCAGCGCGCCGACGTAGAACGCCGGCGACTTGAGCGCCTCCATCAGCGCCATGTCGTCGAGCTTGGGATCGTGCGTCAGCGCGACGACCGCGCAGCGCTCGTCGAGCTTCATCGCCAGCACGGTGTCGTCGGGCATCGTCTTCACCAGCGCCGCGCCGGGCACGTCCCAGGTCTCGTGGTACTCGGCGCGCGGGTCGCAGATCGTCACCTGGTAGTCGAGGCCGACGGCGATCTGCGCGAGGTACTTCGACAGCTGCGACGCGCCGATGACGAGCATCCGGTAGCGCGGGCCGTGGATCGTCGTCAGCACGCGGCCGTCGAACGCGAGCCCGGCCGCGGCCGATGCGGGCGCGAGCCCGGCGGCGCCGGTCGCCGTGTCGAGCCGGCGCGCGACCAGCCGGCCCGCGCTGATCTCGGCGAGCAGCGCGTCGATGCCGGAATTCGCGCGTCAGCGGCTCCAGCACCAGCTGGATCGTCCCGCCGCAGGGCAGCCCGAAGCGCCGCGCCTCGTCGGCGGACACGCCGTAGGTGACGACCTCGCAGCGCGTCGCCGTGAAGCCGTCGTGGCGGATGCGCCCGACGATGTCGTCCTCGATGCAGCCGCCGGACACCGAACCCTCGACCAGGCCGTCGTCGCGCACGGCCAGCATCGCGCCCGGCGGACGGGGCGAGCTGCCCCAGGTCTTGACGACGGTGACGAGCAGCACGCGGCGGCCCGCGTCCAGCCACTCGGTGCTGCGCTTCAGGACTTCGAGGTCGACGCTGTCCATGGATGACTCCGGCACATCAGTCGGGGCGAGCCCCGCATTTTACTAGCCCCGCCGCGCGCCTCCGGCATCGCGACGACGAAGGCGCGCAGGGTCGCCGCCGCGCACCCCGGCGCGTCAGCCGCCGCCGCGGCGGAAGTAGAGCTCGAAGCGCTCGAGGAAGCGTCGCGCCGCCGCCGGATCGTAGCCGGCCAGGTGGATCGCGACGCGGTGCCGCGGCAGCCGGATGCTGCCGATGACGAGGTCGGCCAGCGGCGTGAGCACGATGCGCCACGCGCGCTCGCCGTCGTCGTGCCGGATCTCGGTCCCCGCGACGACGAAGGGCGCGTCGCCGGCCGCCTGCCCGAGGCTGCGCAGGAAGTCGGCGCGCGAGATCGTCATGTCCTGGCACAGCGCCAGGACTTCGGCGTCGCGCACGCGGCGTCAGCCGCCGGCCACGGGCGGCCAGATCGCCAGCTCGTCGTCGGGCGCGAGCACGCGCGTCGCCCGGTCGCCCGGCGCGACGAAGACGCCGTTCACCAGCACCAGGTGGCACATCTTCGGCGGCAGGTTCTGCTGCGCGATGACGTCGGCCACCGTCGTCCCCGCGGGCAGGTCGAGCCGCAGGCCGTGCGTCCGGCGCGCGTCCGGCGGCAGGTAATCGGCGAGCGACGCGTAGAGCTTCAGCGCGACGCTCACGCCGGACTCAGCGCCCCCTGCGCCCGGTCGAGGTAGGCTTCGACGACCTTCAGCGGGTCCTTCAGCAGCCGGTCCTTCCACGGCCCGAGGTGCACGGCGCCTTCGATCAGGCCGCGCAGCACGCCGACGTGCTCGGTCAGGCCGATCGCCGTCGCGCCGACCAGCACGTCGCCGCTGAACTGCAGGCTCAGGTAGCGAAAATCGTCGTGGTCGGCGAGCTCGACGCCCTGCCCGCCCGGCTCGCTCCACCACTTGCCGAACGACGTCGACACGAGGCCCAGCGTGTCGAGCACGTTGAGCGCCATGTGCCCCTTCGAGCTGGCCTCGCGCCCCGCCATGTTGAGCGCCGCGATCCGCGCCTGCTCGACCGCCGTCGGCTGGATCGCGTAGACGACGCGCTCGCCGGTCGCGAAGTCGAGCCCGTCGGCGACGTCGCCCGCCGCGTACACGTCGGGCACGTTGGTCCGCATCGGCGCGTCGACGGGATGCCCGTCGCGCAGGCGATGCCGCTGCCCTGCAGGAACTCGACGTTCGGGCGCACGCCCGCCGAGAAGATGATCAGGTCCGCCTCGAGCTCGCCGCCGGTGTCGAGCGTCGCGACCAGCGCCGCGCCGTCGTCCGCCGCGCGCCGGATCGAGGTGACCGCGCGTCTTCACGTGCACGCCCACGCCCTTGCCCTCGCACCAGTTGCGGATCATGCCGCCGGCGGCCGGCGTCATCATCCGCGGCACCATGCGGTCGCCCATCTCGACGATCGTCAGCTGCACGCCGCGGCATCACCAGCGCTTCCATGATGATGCAGCCGATGAAGCCGGCGCCGACCTGCAGCACGCGCGTGCCCGCCTTCGTCCGTGGCGATGATCCAGCGCGCGTCCTGCATCGTCCAGCAGGTGTGGACCCCGGGCAGGTCGATGCCCGGCATGCCGGCGGCCGATCGGCCGCGAGCCGGTCGCGATCAGCAGCCGGTCCTAGGGAAGGCTCCTGCCCCCTGCCAGCCGGACGCTGCGCGCCGCGGTGTCGACCGCCTCGACGCGGTCGCGCACGAGGTCGATCCGCTGCTGCCGAAGTGACCCGGCTCTTGCGCAGGTACGTGCCGGCCTCGTCGATCTCGCCCATCATCAGGTAGGGCAGCGCCATGCGCGAGTACGGCGGCTCCGGCTCGTCGCCGATCAGCGTGATCGTCGCGCGCGGGATCGGCCTTGCGCAGCGTTTCGGCGGCGACGACGCCCGGCCGGGCCGTTGCCGATGATGACGTGTCTCATCCGTTTGCTCCAGTGGGGACGAGCGCGGGCCGCGGCCGCGAAGCCGCGGTCCCGCCGCTCGCAGGCGAATCAGGCCGGGAGGCCCAGGCGCGCGAGCGTTTCCTTCGTCGGCACGCCGTCCTTCGACCAGCCGCGCAGCTCGTAGTACTCCGGCAGCATCTTGTCGAGGCCGTTGACGAGGCCCTTGGCCGGGCCGGTCTTCGCCGGCTCGGTGGTCAGCCGCGGCGGCAGGCTGTCGTCCTTGGCGGTGAAGCCGGCCGCGTTGTTGAACTGCCGCTCGAGGTTCCAGATCCGCTCGCCGACGAGCGGCAGCTTCTCCATCGACCAGTCGCCCTCGCAGGCGGCCTGCGAGCTGCGGCTGCAGATCGGCCAGCGTCCACGCGAACGTCGTGAACACGCACAGCGCCGGACGAATCGAACACCGCCGTCGCGTCCTGGAACGCCTTGACCAGCCCCGCCTTGCCCTCGGTGACTGCGGATCGGTCTTCACCGGGATGCCGAGCACCTCGGACGCGACCGTGTAGCCGCGCAGGTGGCACGCGCCGCGGTTCGACGTGGCGTAGGCGAGGCCCATGCCCTGGATGCCGCGCGAGTCGTAGGCCGGGAATTCCTGGCCCTTGACCGACATCGACAGCTCCGGCCGGCCGTGCTTCGCGCACAGGCGCTTGCTGCCCAGCGCGATCTCCTTGCCGAAGCCCTCGCCGCGCGCCGGTCATCTCGGCCAGCTTGGTCAGCACCTCCGCCGAGCCGAACGTCAGCGGGAAGCCGACGTCGGCTTCCTTGATGAGGCCGAGGTCGTAGAGCTCCATCGCCGCGCCGACCGTCGCGCCGAACGAGATCGGGTCGATGCCGTCCTCGTTGCAGACGAAATTGGCGTAGGTCAGCGCCTCGAGGTCGCCGACGCCGGTCGCCGCGCCCAGCGCCCACGCCGCTTCGTACTCGAGGCCGCCGGACGCGCCCCAGTACTCGCGGCTTGTTGACGACCGTGAAGTGCGTCTCGTCGATCTTGGAGATGCGCCCGCAGGCGATCGTGCAGCCGAAGCACGCCTGGTTGGTGACCAGGTTGGCCTTGCCGTCGGTCGGCCGCTTCTCGTGCATCGCCTCGGCCGAGATCTTGCCCGCGTTCTCGAACTGGACGTCGCGGTGGTTGCGCGTCGGCAGCGCGCCCATCTCGTTGATCACGTTCATCAGCACCTGCGTGCCGAACTTGGGCAGGCCCTGGCCGGTGACGGCGTTGTCGGCGAGCACCTTCTTCGCCGCCGACGGCGGCCTTCATGAACGCCGCCGGGTCCTTGACGCCGCCGACGCCCTTGTGCCGCGCACGGCGATCGCCTTCAGGTTCTTCGAGCCCATCACGGCGCCGACGCCCGAGCGGCCGGCGGCGCGATGCAGGTCGTTGACGACGGCGGCGAACAGCACCTGCGCCTCGCCCGCGCGGCCGACGCTCGACACGCGCATCAGCGGGTCCTGGTGCTTCTTCTTGAGGATCGCCTCGGTGTCCCAGACGCTCTTGCCCCAGATGCCGTCGGCGGGCAGCAGCTCGGCCTTGTCGTTCTCGATGTGCAGGTAGACGGGCTTCGGCGACTTGCCCTCGAAGATGATCATGTCCCAGCCGGCGAAGCGCAGCTCGGCGCCGAAATAGCCGCCGGAGTTCGAGCAGGCGATCGCGCCGGTCAGCGGGCCCTTGGTGATGACCGAATAGCGCGCGCTGGTCGAGGCCATCGTGCCGGTCAGCGGGCCGGTGGCGTAGATCAGCTTGTTCGCGGGCGACAGCGGATCGACCTTCGGGTCGACCTCCTCGACAGAAGTACTTGGTCGCGAGACCGCGCTGGCCGAGGTATTCCTGCGCCCATTGCATGTTCAGCGGTTCCGGCGTGCAGGTGCCCTTGGTGAGGTTCACCCGCAGGATCTTGCGTTGCCAGGCCATGGTGGTCCTCCTCAGGCTTGCGGTTGCGTGTCGAGCTTGGCGGCCCACTGGCGCATGCGCTCGAGGCCGGTCCAGTCGGCGTCGACGTAGGTGATCGCGCCGGTGGGGCAGGCGTCGACGCAGGCCGGCTGGTCGCCGCAGAGGTCGCACTTCTGCACCTTGCCGGTGTCCTGCACGTAGTTGATCGTGCCGAACGGGCAGGCGATGGTGCACACCTTGCAGCCGACGCAGACGTCTTCCAGCACGACCTTGGCGCCGGTCGCGGCGTCGACCTTGATCGCCTCGACCGGGCAGGCGTGCAGGCACCACGCCTCGTCGCACTGCGTGCAGGTGTAGGGGACCTTGCGCCCCGTGTCGTGGAAATCGAAGACCTTGATCCGCGACTTCGACGGGTTGAACACGCCGTAGTTCTCGTACGAGCAGGCCATCTCGCACTGCAGGCAGCCCGTGCACTTGGCCGGGTCGATGTGGAGCGATTTCTGCATGAGTCCTCCTGGGTTGGGCTGCAGCCGGCCCGGGCTTGCGCTTTGGCCCTCGGCAGCGGCGGCGCCGTCAAACGGGTGGGCGCTGCCGGAAAGCGTACCTAAGCGCCGCCGAAAACACCATAGCCGCGGTGTCGGGTCAGAAACGGCCGCGGCTGCCCGCAGCCGTGGTGCCGCCGCCGCCGCCGCGACCTCGGGCTCGCGCGCGGCACGGTGCGGCGCCGCCGGCAGCAGCGCGATCGCGCCCAGCGTCGCGAGCGAGATGCCGCGCCATCGCCAGCAGCAGCGTCGTGAAGCCGGCCGCCTTGACCACCGGTCCCGAGCAGCCACACCGCCGCGGAGCTGACGCCGAAGGCCACGGTGAGCCGCATGCCGGCGACGCGCGAGCGCATCCGGTCGTCGACGTAGCGCACGATCAGCGCGTCGGTGAACGGGATCGCGCCGAACACGGCGACCATGAACGCCGACCTGCAGCGCGAACAGCGCCCAGCCGTGCGCGCGAAGGCCGCGGCGAGCGAACAGCGGCGCCTGCAGCGCAGACGATGCCGAGGTAGAGCGTCTTCAGCGGAAAGCGGTCGATCAGGAGCCCGACGGCGACCTGCGCGAACGACGCGACGACGTAGACGCACGCCAGCAGCGTGCCGAGCAGCGCGGGGTCGGCGATGATCGCCGCGAAGCGCTCGCGCAGCAGCTGGCCGTTGCCGTTGGTGGTGAAGTTGAACAGCAGCGACTGCCGAGATCGGCGGCGATCGTCATCACCACGAACACGCGGGTCAGCGTCGCGCGGTCGTGCCGCGTCGGCCTTGACGCGCGCGCGCTTCGCCGGCGGCTCGGTCTCCTTCGGCGCGACGCGCGCGAACGCGATGCCGCAGGCGATCGCCAGCAGCGCCGGCACGACGAACGCCGCGCGCCAGCCGGCGTACTTGACGAGGAATCCGGTCACCACCGCCGCCAGCGCGACGCCGAGGTTGCCGGACAGGCCGCTGATGCCGATCGCGAGCCCGGGCCGCAGCGTTGCCGCGGACCAGCATCGGGATGCCGACCGGGTGGTAGATCGCCGAGAACACGCCCATCAGCGTCAGCGCGGCGGCGAGCTGCCACGCGTTCGTGCGTGCAGCGCCACCAGCAGCGCCGAAGCCGCCCATGCCGAAGAAGAACACCAGCATCATCTGCCGGCGGCCCCACAGGTCGCCGAGGCGCCCGGCCGGCAGCGAGCCGAGGCCGAACAGCATGAACGCGCCGACGCCGTAGGGCATCAGCGATTCCCAGTCGGCGCAGCCGAAATCGGCGGCGATCGTCGCCACCGCCGTCGCGAAGATCAGCAGGAACATGTGGTCGAGCGCGTGCCCGACGTTGAGCAGGATCGCGACGCTGCGCGGCAGCGGCTTCATCGCGGCGGGCGCCGTCGCCGGCGCTACGCGTTCTTCGCGAACAGCAGGTCGATGTCGGCGAACGCCTTGAACTCCAGCGCGTTGCCGAAAGGATCGAGGAAGAACATCGTCGCCTGCTCGCCCGGCAGGCCCTTGAAGCGGACGTGCGGCTCGATGACGAACTTCGTGCCGCCGGCACGGAGCTTCGCCGCGAGCGCCTCCCACGCGGGCAGGTCGAGGATCACGCCGAAGTGGCGGACCGGCACGCTGTCGCCGTCGACCTCGCTGCAGGCGGCGGCCATCTGCGGCGCCGCGACCTTGTGCGCGACGATCTGGTGGCCGTAGAAGTCGAAGTCGACCCACGCGTCCGACGCGCGCCCCTCGGCGCAGCCGAGAGTGTCGCCGTAGAAGCGACGGGCGGCCTCGAGATCGGTCACCGGGAACGCGAGGTGGAAGCGCGGATAGGTCGCCGGGGGAAGGTGGACGTCAGGCATGTGGATTCCTGGAATTCAAGAAGTGCGCCGCGGCGTCACGCCTGCCACGGCAGGCGGTCGAGGTCGACGTTGCCGCCCGACACGATGATGCCGACGCGGGCGCCGGGCAGATCGCAGCGTGCGCTCGAGCAGGCACGCGAGCGGCACGGCGCGACGACGGCTCGACGACGATCTTCATGCGCTCCCAGGTCAGGCGCATCGCGCGCACGATCGCCTCCTCGCTCGCACGTCGCGATCGCCGTCGACGTCGCGCGCGGATGACGGCGAACGTGAGCTCGCCGAGCGACGTGCGCAGGCCGTCGGCGATCGTCTGCGGGTTGTCCTGCGGGATGATCCGTCCGGCCGCGAGCGAGCGCGCCGCGTCGTCGGCGCCCTTCGGCTCGGCGCCGTGGACGCGGATGCCGGGCTTGCATGCCCTTGGCCGCGATCGCGGTGCCCGACAGCAGGCCGCCGCCGCCGACCGGCGCGATCACGACGTCGAGGTCGGGGACCTGCTCCAGCAGCTCGAGCGCCGCGGTGCCCTGCCCCGCGATCACGCGCGCAGTCGTTGTACGGATGCACGAGCGTCGCGCCGGTCTCGGCCTGCACGGCGGCGCAGCGCGGCCTCGCGCGCGGCGACGGTGGGCGCGCAAAGCCGGATCTGTCGCGCCCTAGCCGGCGCACGTTCGCGCGCTTGATCCGCGGGCGCGTTGTCGGGCATCACGATCCAGGCCGGAATGCCGCGGCGCGCCGCCGCCTAGGCGAGCGCCGCGCCGTGGTTGCCCGACGAGTGCGTGACGACGCCGCGCGCCGCCTCGTCGGCGGCGAGCGAGAACACCGCGTTCGCGGCGCCGCGCGCCTTGAACGCGCCGACCTTCTGCAGGTTCTCGCACTTGAAGAAGAGCCGCGCGCCGGCCTCGGCGTCGAGCGCGCAGGACAGCACCGGCGTGCGTTGCACGTGCGCAGCGATGCGCGCGCGCGCCGCGCGGATCGCCGCGAGGTCGGGCAGCGCGAGTGGCGCGGCGTCGCGCCGCGCTCCCGCCTACCCTCCCGCTGACGCGCTTCGGGTCTGGTTCGCCCTGGGGGCGGCCCTTCGGGCTCACCGGCGCCCCCTCTAGCGCGCTCTCGTAGAGCCGGGTCAGCACGAACTCGCGGTGGCCGAGCGCCTCGGCGGCGGTGAGCCGGCCGTTGGCGGTGCGGAACATCATGTCGAGCAGCTTGTCGCCCGCCTGGTCCATCGTGATCTCGCGCTGCAGCAGGCCCGAGGTGTCGACGTCGACGTGCTCGCTCATCGTGCGCACGGTGCGCGGATTCGCGCAGATCTTGATCACCGGCAGGATCGGGTTGCCGATCACGTTGCCCTGCCCCGTCGGGAAGAAGTGGACGACGAAGCCCGCGGCGGCGCACAGCGTCACCATCTCGGCCGCCGCCGACGAGCGAGTCCATGAACCACAGCCCGGGGCCGGTCGGCGCCTCGGCCTTGTCGAGCACGCCGTCGACGACGCACTTCTTGCCGATCTTCTGGATGTTGCCGAGCGCCTTCTCCTCGATCGTCGTCAGGCCGCCCGCGATGTTGCCCTTCGTCGGCTGCGAGTCGGAGAGGTCGGACGTCTTGTGCCGGTCGATCACGTCCTGGTAGCGGTCGAACATCGCCATGAACTGCGTCGCGCACCGTCGTCGTCGCGGCAGCGCGCGGCGACGATCTGCTCGCCGCCGGTGATCTCGGTCGTCTCGCCGAACACCAGCGTGCAGCCGGCCGCGTAGAGCTTGTCGAACGCGTCGCCGACCGTCGGGTTGGCGCCGCAGCCGGAGGTCGTGTCCGACTCGCCGCACTTGGTCGACACCCACAGCTCGGCGAGCGTCGCAGTCCTCGCGCTGCCGCTCGCTCGCCCACTGCACGAACTCGCGCGCCGCCTTCGACGCCCGCATGATCGTGTCGTGGTCGCCGTGCAGCTCGATGCCGAAGCCGGCGACCGGCTTGCCGGTCGCCGCGATGCCGTCGACGACCTGCTGCGTCCACTGGTCCTCGATGCCGATGACGACGACGGCGGCGACGTTCGGGTTGCAGCCGGTGCCGATCAGCGTGCGGAAGTGCAGGTCGAGGTCGGCGCCGAACTGCAGGCGGCCGTACGGGTGCGGGATCGCCAGCGTGCCCTTGATGTTGTTCGCGACCGCCTCGCAGGCGGCGTTGGACGAGGTCGTCGACGGGCAGGATGATGACGTGGTTGCGGACGCCGACGCGGCCGTTCTCGCGGCGATAGCCCAGGAAGGTCTTCTGCATGGTGGCTCGTGCTCCGAGTGAGCGGTGGGGCGTCCCGGTCGCGGGGCCGCGGGATTCAGCGGCCCGCGGCGCGCGTCACCAGCGCTTGGTCTTGATGTTGTGCACGTGCGCGTGCTCGCCCTTGCGATCGGCGCGACGACCTGCCGATGTCGATGCCGTACTTGATGACCGTGTCGCCGACCGCCATGTCCTTCAGCGCCACCTTGTGGCCGATCGGGATGTCCTGCGTGCAGGGCAGCGTGATCGTCCGGTCCTCGTCGAGGATGAGCCCGGTGAGCTCGGTGCCCGCCTTCACGCCCTCGACGACGACGACGGCGACCGAATCGTTCGGGTCGTGCAGCACGCAATGGATCATCGGCAACTCCTTCCCCTCACCCCAACTCTCTCCCCGCGCGCGGGGAGAGGGTGTGAAACCTCCGCGCCGGCGTGGATCGAATATAACACCGCGCTGCGCTCGACATCGGCCGCTCCCGACACCGGCGCGCTGCGCTCAGAAATCGAGCGCGGCCTGCGCCACCGGCGCGAAGCTCCGGCGATGGATCGGCGACGGCCCGAGCCGGGCGAGCGCCGCCAGATGCTCCGGCGTCCCGTAGCCCTTGTGCTGCGCGAAGCCGTAGCCGGGATAGCGGACGTCGAGCTCGATGAGCAGCGCGTCGCGCGCGGTCTTGGCGAGGATCGACGCGGCCGAGATGGCGGCGACGTCGCGGTCGCCGCCGACGATCGCGCGCGCCCGGCAGGCGAGCTTCGGGCAGCGGTTGCCGTCGACCAGCACCTCGGTCGGCGCCCGCGACAGCCCCTCGACGGCGCGGCGCATCGCCAGCAGCGTCGCCTGCAGGATGTTCAGCGCGTCGATCTCGGCGACGTCGGCGCTCGCGATGCTCCAGGCGAGCGCGCCCGCGCGGATCTCGCCGGCGAGGCGCTCGCGCGCGGCCGCGGAGAGCTGCTTCGAGTCGCGCAGCCCGGGGATCGGGCAGGCCGCGTCGAGGATCACCGCGGCGGCGTACACCGGGCCCGCCAGCGGACCGCGGCCGGCCTCGTCGACGCCGGCGATCAGCATCCGACGCCCGCCGCGCGCAGCTCGGCCGTCACCGCGTCGGCCGCGAGCCCGCCGGTGTCGGCGGTCAGCCGGGCGGCGAGGCCGGCGAACAGCGCCTCGAGCCGGCGCCGCGTGACGGTGTCGTCGTAGAGGTTCAGCGTCGCCTGCGCGAGGTTGTCGACGGTGGCGTCGTCCTGCAGCAGCTCGGGGACGACGAAGCGGTCGGCGAGCACGTTGGGCAGGCCGACCCAGGGCACCAGGATCTTGCTGCGCACGATCCGCGCGGTCAGCGGCGCCACCTTGTAGAAGATGACGTGCGGGCAGCGCGCGAGCGCCGCCTCCAGCGTCGCGGTGCCGGACGCGACCAGCGCGACGTCGGCCGCGCGCAGCGCGTCGCCGGCGTGCCCGTACAGCAGCGTCAGCGGCAGCTGCTGCAGCCCCAGCCGGTACAGCGACGCCTCGAACCGGTCGCGCGTCGGCCGCGTCGCGAGCGGCACCAGGAACCGCGCCTCCGGCTGCAGCGCGTGGATCGCCGCGGCCGTCTGCAGGATCAGGTCGCCGTGCATGTCGAGCTCGGAGGCGCGGCTGCCGGGCAGCAGCGCGAACACCGGGACCGCGGCGCCGAGCCGCAGCGTCTGGCGCATCTCGCGGCGCGAGCCGTGCCGCGCCGCGGCCTGCGCCAGCGGGTGGCCGACGAAGGTGACCGGCACGCCGGCGGCCTCGTACAGCGGCGGCTCGTGCGGAAAGAGCGCCAGCAGCCGGTGGACGCTGCGGCCGATGGTGTTGATGCGCTCGCGCCGCCACGCCCAGACCGACGGGCTGACGAAGTGGATCGTGCGCAGGCCCCGGCGCTTGAGCTTGCGCTCGAGGCCGAGGTTGAAGTCGGGGGCGTCGACGCCGACGAACAGCGGCACGCGCTCGGCGACGAGCCGGCGCGCGAGCGCGCGGCGGATGCGCACGAGCTCGGGCAGGTGGCCGACGACCTCGGCGAAGCCGCGCACGGCGAGCGTCTCCAGCGGGTACCAGGCTTCGCAGCCGGCCGCCTCCATCTTCGGCCCCGCGATGCCGACGAAGCGCGCCTGCGGCAGGCGCGCGCGGACGGCTTGGATCAGCGTGGCGGCGAGCGCGTCGCCGGAGGCTTCGCCCGCGACGATGCCGATGGTGATGTCGCCGGCCATCGCTCCTGCCCGCGCCGCCTCAGCGCCCGCCCGGCCGTCCGAAGGGCGCTGACTGCCCCCCCGGGGGGCAGCGAGCGCAGCGAGCGTGGGGGTCGTTCATCTCAGCGGACGATGCCGCGCCCCGGCTCGGCCAGGAAAGCGACCAGCGGCGCGAGCACCGGGGCTTCGACCGCCGCCTCGGCGATCGCCGCCCGCGCCTCCTCGATCGTGAGCCCGGCGCGATAGAGCGTCTTGTACGCGCGGCGGACCGCGGCGATGTCGGCGGTCGTGAAGCCGCGCCGGCGCAGGCCCTCGTTGTTGGTCCCGTGCGGCTTGGCCGGGTAGCCCTGCACCGTCGTGAACGGCGGCACGTCCTGCAGCACGATCGAGCCGGCGGCGACCATCGCGTGCGCGCCGATGCGGCAGTACTGGTGGGCGCCGCTGAAGCCGCCCATCACCGCCCAGTCGTCGATGCGGACGTGGCCGGCGAGCTGCGCGTTGTTGGAGAACGTCGTGAAGTTGCCGACGACGCAGTCGTGCGCGACGTGCGTGTAGGCGAGGAACAGGTTGCCGTTGCCGATCGCGGTGTCGCCGCGGTCCTGCGCGGTGCCGGCGTTGATGCTGACGAACTCGCGGAACACGTTGTCGTCGCCGATCGTCGTCGACGTCGGCTCGCCGCCGTACTTGCGGTCCTGCGGGATCTCGCCGATCGACGAGAACTGGAAGAACCGGTTGCGCGCGCCGACCGTCGTGCGCCCGGTCAGCACGACGTGCGACATGACGACGGTGCCCGCGCCGAGCACGACGTCCGGCCCGACGACCGAGTACGGGCCGACCTCGACGTCGTCGGCGAGCCGCGCGCCGGGCGCGACCAGCGCCGTCGGGTGGATGCGCGCCATCGCGTCCTCAGCCCGCGGCCGGCGCGTCGCCGGGCTTGTCGGCGCGCACGGCGGCCATCAGGTCGCCCTCGGCGGCCACCTTGCCGTCGACCGTCGCCCGGCACCTGAACTTGCCGATGCCGCGCGCGATGCGCAGGAGCTCGACGTCGAAGATCAGCACGTCGCCGGGCACGACCTGGCGGCGGAAGCGCGCGTTGTCGATCCCGGCGAAGAAGAACAGCGTCTCGCCGCCGGTCGTCCCGAGCGTGTGGTAGGCGAGGATGCAGGCGGCCTGCGCCATCGCCTCGATCACCAGCACCCCGGGCATCACCGGGTGTCCCGGGAAGTGCCCGGTGAAGAACGGCTCGTTCATCGTGACGTTCTTCTGCGCGCGCAGCGTGCTGCCCGGCACGCAGGACAGCACGCGGTCGACGAGCAGGAACGGGTAGCGGTGCGCGAGGATGCGCATGATGTCGGTGATGTCCATCGCGCCGCTGCCGCTCGTTGCCACGGTGTCAGTCGTCATGGGTCCTCCTGTCGCCCTGCGTCGCCCGTGCCCGCCGCGGCGCTCCGGCCCGCCGCCTTCTCGAGCGCGCGCAGCCGCCGCGCGGTCTCGGTGAGGCGCCGCAGCTCGATCTGCATCCGCTTCCACGCCGCGTGCTCGACGGCGGGAAACGAGCCGGTGTAGACGCCCGGCTTGTCGATCGACCGCATCACGCCGGTCGCGGCCGTGATGACCGCGCCGTCGCAGATGTCGATGTGGCCGTTGATCATCGCCGCGCCGCCGAACAGGCAGTTGCGGCCGATGTTGGCGCTGCCGGCGATGCCCACGCAGCCGGCGATCGCCGTGTGCCGGCCGATCCGGCAGTTGTGCCCGATCTGGACCTGGTTGTCGATGCGCACGTCGTCCTCGATCACCGTGTCCCCGAGCGCGCCGCGGTCGATCGTCGTGTTGGCGCCGATCTCGACGTCGGCGCCGATGACGACGCGGCCGAGCTGCGGGATCTTGATCCAGCGCCCGCCGTCGTCGGCGTTGCCGAAGCCGTCGGCGCCGATCACCGCCCCGCTGTGCAGGATCGTCCGCGGGCCGACGACGCAATGGTCGTGGACGACGACCCTCGGGTGCAGCAGGACGTCGTCGCCGAGCGCGACGGCGTCGCCGATCACGCAGCCGGGACCGATCTCGACGCGCTCGCCGATGACGGCGCCGGCGCCGACGACCGCGTGCGCGCCGACAGCGGCGCTCGGCGCGACCTGCGCATCCGCCGCGACCACCGCCGACGGATGCACGCCCGGACGCGGCGCCGCCCGCGGGTGCAGGATCGTCGCGACCCGCGCGTAGGTCGCGTAGGGGTTGCGGTGGACGAGCCGCGGCAGCGCGGTCAGCGGCGCCGACTTCGGGTCGACGATCACCGCCGAGGCGCGGGTCGTCGCCAGCGCGCCGCGGTACTTGGCGCTCGTCAGGAACGCGATGGCGCCGGGGCCGGCGCCATCGAGCGGCGCGACGTGGGTGATCGTGATGGTTCCGTCACCCTCGAGCGCGGCGCCGGTGCGCTCGGCGAGCTCGGCCAGCGTGTGGCTGCGCGCGGTGGCGGCGGGCGTCGGCGGCGCCATCGCGGGTGCGGGGGCTCTGAGGCGACCGGCCGCCGCTACTTGTCGGCGAGCGCCTTGATCACCTTCTCGGTGATGTCGATGCGCTGGCTGGCGAACACGACCGGGTCCTGCAGGATGAGGTCGAACTTCTCGGCCTCGGCCATCTGCTGGATGACCTTGTTCGCCCGCTCCTGCACGCTCGCGAGCTCCTCGTTGCGGCGAAGATTGAGGTCCTCGCGGAACTCGCGCTGCTGGCGCTGCAGGTCCCGCGACAGGTTGGCGAGGTCGCGCTCGCGGTTGCGGCGCTCGGTCTCGGACAGCGTCGACCCGTCCTTCTCGAGGCTCGCCTGCAGGTCGCGCACCTGCTTCGACAGCTTCTGGATCTCGGCGTCGCGCACGGCGAATTCCTTCTCGAGCTTCTGCTGCGCGCGCTTCGCCGGCGCCGCCTCGCGGAACAGGCGCTCGGTGTTGACGAACCCGACCTTGTATTCGGCCGCGTGCGCGACGCCGCCACCGAGCACCAGCGCGGCGGCAAGGGCCGCGACGACGCGCGTAACGTGAGGCAAGCTGCGGTTCAAGTGACTCTCCTGCGGCGTTGGGCGGAGCGGGTCAGAACACCGACCCGACCTGGAACTGGAAGCGCTGGATCTTGTCGAGCGACCCCGGATTGAGCGGGTACGCGTAGCTGAACTTCAGCGGCCCGATCGGCGAGTTCCACGCGATGCCGACTCCGGTCGAGTAGCGGAAGTCCTGGTAGTCCGCCTCGAGGCTGGTCGACAGCGAAGACGTCGCGAGCGGAATCCCGCGGATCATGCCGGCGTCGAAGAAGACGCTCGCGCGCACCGACTTGTCGCCCTTGATCAGCGCATAGAAGACCTCGGCGTTGGCGACGATCTTCTCCTTGCCGCCGGTCGAGTTGCCGTAGATGTCCTTCGGGCCGATCGACGCCGTCTGGTAGCCGCGCACCGAGCCCACGCCCCCGGCGTAGAAGGCCTTGAAGAACGGCAGCGGCTTGTTCTGGTAGCCGTCCGCGTACCCGAGGTCGGCGCGGAGCATCAGGATGAAATCGTTGAAGTACGGCAGCGGCGTGAACCACTGCTGCAGGTAGTTGAGCTTGTAGTACGGGACGTCGCCGAGCGGCAGGCCGAACTCGACGCCGAAGCTCTGCAGGCGGCCCTTCGTGGGATAGAGGATGTCGTCGCGGGTGTCGCGGGCCCAGCCGCCGGAGAGGATGAAGCTGTTGAACGGCGTGCCGGTCTCGGCGATGAACAGGCAGTAGCTCGGCGGGATCGGCTGCTCGATGCTGGTGATGCAGTAGCCGTCGGGGAAGCTGATGTCGGTGCGCTCCGCGCGGAACCCGACGTTGATCGCGTCGGTCTCCGTGATCGGGATGCCGAAGCCGATCGCCGCGCCGTAGGTCGACGACGTGTAGGTCGTCACGTCGATCGAGGCGGTGTCGATGGTCCGCTGGTAGATCTCGAGCGTGCGCGAGATGCCGTCGACCGTCCAGTACGGCTCGGTGAAGGACATCGAGTAGGTCTTGTTCACCTTGCTCGTGTTCAGCGCCAGCGTCAGCGCGTTGCCGCTGCCGAAGATGTTCTGCTGCGAGATCGACGCGTTCAGCACGACGCCGTCGTTGCTGGAGTAGCCGAGGCCGGCGAGCAGCTGGCCGGTCGACTTCTCGACCACGGTGATCTCGACGTCGGCCTGGTCCGGCGTGCCGGCGACCGGCGGCGTCTCGATCGTGACGTCGTCGAAGTAGCCGAGGCGGCGGATGCGTGTCTTCGAGCGCTCGATGCGCGTCGCGTCGTACCAGGCCGCCTCGAGCTGGCGGACCTCGCGGCGGATGACCTCGTCGCGCGTCTTGACGTTGCCGCTGATGTTGACCTTGCGCACGTACACGCGGCGGCCGGAGTCGATGTAGAACGTGAACGCCGCGGTGAGCTTGTCCTTGTCGAGCTCGGGCACCGCGTTGACGTTGGCGAAGGCGAAGCCGTCGCTGCCGAGCCGGTCGGTCATGCCCTTGGTCGAGGCCTGCAGCCGGTCGCGGGAGAACGTGTCGCCCGGGCGCAGCTGGACGAGCTCGCGCAGCTCGGCCTCCGGCACCATCAGCTCGCCGGCGAGCCGCACGTCGGACACCGTGTACCGGCCGCCTTCCGACACGACGATGGTGATGTAGATCTCCTCCTTGTCCGGGGTGATCGCCACCTGCGTCGAATCGACGGCGAACTCGAGGTAGCCGCGGTTCTGGTAGAAGCTGCGGAGCTGCTCGAGGTCGCCCTGCAGCTTCTGCTTCGAGTACTGGTCGTTCTTCGTGTACCACGTCAGCCAGCCGGGCGTGGTCAGCTGCATCTGGCCGAGCAGCTCCTTCTCGGAGAACACCTTGTTGCCGACGATGTTGATGCGGGCGATCTTGGCGACCTCGCCCTCGTCCACCGTGAAGTTGACGGCGACGCGGTTGCGCTCCTGCGGCGTGACGGTCGTCGTCACCTTCGCCGCGTAGCGCCCGCGGGTGATGTACTGGCGCTTCATCTCCTGCTCGGCGCGGTCGAGCGCGGAACGGTCGAAGATGCGCGCCTCGGCGATGCCGATGTCCTTCAGCGCCTTGCGCAGCGTGTCGGTGTCGAACTCCTTGTTGCCGGAGAACTCGATCTTGCTGATCGTCGGGCGCTCCTGCACGGCGACGATCAGCACGCCGTCCTGCACCTCCAGCCGCACGTCGCGGAAGAAGCCGGTCGCGTACAGCGCCTTCACCGCCTCGGCGGCGCGCTCGTCGGTCAGGCGCTCGCCGACCTTGATCGTCAGGTAGGAGAAGACGGTCCCGGCCTCGGTCCGCTGGACGCCCTCGACGCGGATGTCGCGGACGACGAACGGCTCGAACGCCTCGGCGGAAGGCGGCGCGGCGAGGACTGCGACCAGCGCGGCGAACGCCGCGAGCACGACGCGAAGGCGCGCCGGCCGCGCGCGGCGCCGCCGCGGGCGCCGCGGCGCGCCGCGGTCGCGTCGTGCCGACGGGTGCTCAGAACAGGCGGGAAAGGTCATTGAAAAACGCCAGCGCCATCAGCATCGCGAGCATGGCCATGCCGATGCGCTGGCCGATCTCGAAGGCGCGGTCGGAAACTGGACTGCCCTTGATAAGTTCCGCGAAATAATACAGCAAATGCCCCCCATCCAACAGCGGAATCGGCAGCAGGTTGAGCACGCCGAGACTGATGCTGATCAGCGCGAGATAGCCGACGAAAACGAGGAGGCCGGCCTGCGCCGACTGGCCCGCGTAGTCGGCGAGCGTGATCGGGCCGGAGAGATTCTTCAGCGACGCGTCGCCGGTGGCGATGCGCGCGAGCATCTTCAGCGTGAACAGCGACAGCTCCCAGGTCTTCTTCGCGCCCTGGACGAGCGCGTCGACGGGGCCGTAGCGCACGGTGATCGCGAGGCGCTCGGCGGCGGCCGGATCGATCTTCAGGCGCATGCCGGCGAGCCCGATCCGGCGCCCGCCCTGCTCGACCGCTTCCGGCGTCAGCACGACGTCGAACTGGCCGCCGTCGCGCTCGATCCGGAACGTCGTCGGCTGGCCGGGCCGCGCGTTGGTCGCGGCGGCGACGTCCGAGGGCGAGCGCATCGGCGTCCCCTCGACCGCGACGATGCGGTCGCCCGCCCGCAGGTCGGCCCGCGCGGCGGGCTTGCCGGCGACCGCCTCGTCGACCATCGGCACGCCGAAGTCGGCCGCCAGCCCGAGCTGCGGCATGAAGTTGCCTTCCCAGTCGGCCAGCGCGAGCGGCGCGAGCGACAGCGTCCGGGTCGCGCGGCGCTCGGCCTCGGGCCCGTGGTCGCGCACGACGTCGAGCGCGACGGCGGGCTTCCCCGACGCGGCGAGCAGCTGCCAGCGCAGGTCCTGCCAGCTCCTGACCGGGGAGCCGTCGACCGCGGCCACGAGGTCGCCCGCGCGGATCCCCGCGGCCGCCGCCGGCGTGTCGGGGCGCGGGTCGGCGAGGATCGCGCGCTGTCCCGGGACGCCGGCGACGAAGGTGCCGGCGAACAGCAGCACCGCGAGCAGCAGGTTCGCGATCGGCCCCGCGGCGACGATCGCGATGCGCCGCCCCACGCTCTGGCGATTGAACGTGCGCGGCAGGTCCGCGGAAGGCACGTCGCCCTCGCGCTCGTCGGCCATCTTCACGTAGCCCCCGAGCGGGATCGCCGAGATCGCCCACTCGGTAAGGTCGGGCCCGAGGCGGCGCGACCAGACGACGCGGCCGAAGCCGACGGAGAAGCGCAGCACCTTGACGCCGCACCAGCGCGCGACCCAGTAGTGCCCGAGCTCGTGGAACACGACGAGCACCGACAGCACGACGAGGAACGCGAGGATCTTCTGCACGATGTCCATCAGGCGCCGCCCCCGCCGGCGTCGGCCGCCGGCAGCCCGAGCCTCGCACGGGCGAACGCCCGTGCCTCGGCGTCGGCGCCCAGCGCGTCGTCCAGCGTGCGCAGCGGGCCGCGCGCCGAGCCGCGCGAGCGTGTCGGCGCAGGCGGCGGCGATGGCGGTGAAGCGGATCGCGCCGCGCAGGAACGCGGCGACCGCGATCTCGTTGGCGGCGTTGAGCACGGCGGGCGCCGTGCCCGCCGCCGCCAGCGCGTCGTAGGCGAGCTGCAGGCAGGGAAAGCGCTCGAAGTCGGGGGCCTCGAACGACAGCGCGGACAGCCGGGGCAGGTCGAGGAGCCCCAGCCCGGCGTCGATGCGGTCCGGGTACGCGAGCGCCTGCGCGATCGGCGTGCGCATGTCGGGATGCCCGAGCTGCGCCAGCACCGAGCCGTCGACGTACTCGACCAGCGAGTGGATGACGCTCTGCGGGTGGATGACGACCTCGATCTGCTCGCGCGCCGCGCCGAACAGCCAGTGCGCCTCGATCACCTCGAGGCCCTTGTTCATCATCGTCGCCGAGTCCACCGAGATCTTCCGGCCCATGTTCCAGTTGGGGTGCGCACAGGCTTCGTCCGGCGTGACGGCCGCAAGTTCCGCGACGGGCCGCGTCCGGAACGGGCCGCCGGAGCCGGTCAGCAGGATCCGGCGCACGCCGGCCGCCGCCGGCACGCGCGCGTAGTCGCGCGGCAGGCACTGGAAGATCGCGTTGTGCTCGCTGTCGATCGGCAGCAGCGTCGCGCCGCCCTCCCGCACCGCGTCCATGAAGGCGGCGCCGCCGACGACCAGCGCCTCCTTGTTGGCGAGCAGGATCCGCTTGCCGGCGCGGGCCGCGGCGAGCGTCGGGACGAGCCCCGTCGCGCCGACGATCGCCGCCAGCAGCGTGTCGGCGCCGGCGAGCGTGGCGACGGCCTCGAGCCCGGCGGGCCCGGCGACGACGCGCGTCGGCAGGCCGCTGCCGGCCAGCGCGCGCTCGAGCTGCCGCGCGGCGTCGGGATCGAGCAGCGCCGCGAGCTCGGGCCGGAAGCGGTGGCACAGGCGCGCGAGCTTCTCCCACTGCCGGTTGGCGGCGAGAGCGCCCACCGCGAATCGCTCCGGGTGGCGCGCGACGACGTCGAGCGCCGAGTCGCCGATCGAGCCGGTGGCGCCGAGGATCGAGACCGTTCTGCGCGCGCTCATCGCAGGAACGCGAGCGCGGCGAGCGCCGCGAGCGGGAGCGCGGCCAGCAGCGCGTCGATGCGA
The DNA here is from genome assembly GCA_963832705.1 of uncultured beta proteobacterium. Taxonomy (GTDB): domain Bacteria; phylum Pseudomonadota; class Gammaproteobacteria; order Burkholderiales; family Casimicrobiaceae; genus CAIWHR01. Next base: position 31,056 of record CAWHVP010000020.1, read on the forward strand.
TCGAGCATGCCGCCGTGTCCCGGCAGCAGCGTGCCGCTGTCCTTGACGCCGGCCTGGCGCTTGAGCAGCGACTCGAACAGGTCGCCGACGACCGACAGCGCCGCCAGCACCAGCGCCAGCGCCAGCCACGTCGAGATCGCGGGCAGCGTCAGCGGACGCGTGTAGCCGGCCGCCGCCGCGAACGGCAGCAGCGCGATGGCGTAGGCGAAGACCGCGGCGAGCGCGCCGTAGACGCCTTCCCAGGTCTTGCCGGGGCTGATCGACGGCGCGAGCTTGCGCCGGCCGAACGCGCGCCCGGCGAAGTAGGCGGCGATGTCGGCGACCCACACGATCGCCATCGCCGCGAGCGCGAGCCACGGCGAGCGCGCCTGCAGCTCGACCAGCGCGACCCACGCGGCGATCAGCAGCAGCCAGCCGACGATCGCGAGCAGCAGCGGCGAGCGCGGCCGCCACAGGTTGCCGAGCCATGCGGGCGCGGCGAACAGCCAGAACAGCGCCGCCGGGGCGCACACGGCGATGACGACGCCGTCGGGCCAGCCGCGGTCGAAGCCGGCGAGCGGCGAGAACAGGAGGTTGCCGCCGATCAGGACGGCGCCGGCGACGAACAGCAGCCAGGCCGGGCGCGGCAGCGAGGCGAGGTTCGCCCATTCGCTGGCGCCCGAGCGCGATGCCCGCCAGCGTGACCAGGCCCCAGCCGACCGGGGGCAGCAGGAACAGCGAGGCGAGCACCAGCGCGACGAGCACCAGCGCGGTGAGGATCCGGGTGGCGAGCATCGCGAAGCCGTCGGCCGCCGGGACGCGGGCGCTACGCGTCCACGCGCGTGACGACCGCCTGCACCTGCTCGCTGGTCTGGCCGAACCGGCGCTCGCGCTCGCGGTACCAGTCGATCGCCGCGTCGAGCGCCGCCGCGTCGAAATCCGGCCACAGCATGGGCGTGAAGTAGAGCTCGGTGTAGGCGAGCTGCCACAACAGGAAGTTCGATACCCGCTGCTCGCCGCCGGTGCGGATGAAGAGGTCGGGCTCGGGCGCGTAGGCCATCGCCAGGAACGGCTCGATCGCCTCGGGCCGCAGCAGCGCGGGGTTCTGCAGCGCCTCCGGATTCAGCGCGAAGTAGCGGCGCGCCGCCTGGGCGATGTCCCAGCGCCCGCCGTAGTTCGCCGCCACCGTCAGCGTGAGCCGGGTGTTCGCGGCGGTGCGCGACTCGCCGGCCGCGATCAGCTCGCGGATGCGCGGGTCGAAGGCCCCGGTGTCGCCGATGACGCGGAAGCGGATGCCGTTCTCGTCGAGCTTGCCGACCTCCTGCTCGAGCGCGCGCAGGAAGAGCTCCATCAGCAGCGAGACCTCGTCGGGGGGGCGGCGCCAGTTCTCGCTGGAGAAGGCGAACAGCGTCAGGAACTCGACGCCGCGCTCGAGGCAGGCGCGCACGATGCCGCGCACGGCATCGACGCCCTTGCGGTGGCCGGCCACGCGCGGCAGCATCCGCCGCTTCGCCCAGCGGCCGTTGCCGTCCATGACGATGGCGACGTGCCGCGGGACCGCGCGCGCGTCGGGAATGTCGCGGGTTGAGCTCTTGAACAAGGCGGGCCCGTGCGTGGTGCCGATGCGTTGCGGTCCGGGGACGGGCTGGCGGCCGGCGCGAAAGGCGCCGCTCAGATCGCCATCAGGTCGGCTTCCTTCACCGCCAGGACCTTGTCGATCTCGGCGATGAAGCGATCGGTGAGCTTCTGCACGTCGTCCTGCGCGCGGTGCTCCTCGTCCTCGGCGACCGCGTGGTCCTTCAGCAGCTTCTTCAGGTGCTCGTTGGCGTCGCGGCGGATGTTGCGCACGGCGATGCGGGCGTTCTCCGCCTCGTGGCGGACCACCTTGATCAGGTCGCGCCGGCGCTCCTCGGTCAGCGGCGGCATCGGGATGCGGATGACGTCGCCCGAGGTCGCCGGGTTGACGCCCAGGTCCGAGTCGCGGATCGCCTTCTCGACCACGGGGATCATCTTCTTCTCCCACGGCTGGACGGTGATCGTGCGCGCGTCGGACAGCGTGAGGTTCGCGACCTGGTTGAGCGGCATCCGCGCGCCGTAGTAGTCGACGTGGATGTGGTCGAGGATGCCGGTGTGCGCGCGGCCGGTGCGCACCTTGCCGAGGTCGTTCTTCAGCGCCTCGACGGACTTGCTCATCTTCTGCTCGGCGGTCTTCTTGATGTCATCGATCATTGCGGTTCCCTCGACTAGCAGTGCACGAGCGTGCCCTCGCTCCCGCCCATGACCACGCGCTTGAGCGCCCCCGGGACGAAGATCGAGAACACCTTCAGCAGCATGTTCTGGTCGCGGCACAGCGCGAGCGCGGTCGCGTCCATCACCTTGAGATTCTTGACTATGGCCTCGTCGAACGTCAGGTCGTGGTAGCGCTGCGCGGTCGGGTCCCGCTTCGGGTCCGCCGTGTAGACGCCGTCGACCTTGGTCGCCTTCAGCACGATGTCGACGCCCATCTCGCGTCCGCGCAGCGCCGCCGCCGTGTCGGTCGTGAAGAACGGGTTGCCGGTGCCGCCGGCGAAGATGACGACCTTGCGCTCCTCGAGGTGGCGCAGCGCGCGGCCGCGGATGTAGGGCTCGGCGACCTGGTCGATCCGCAGCGCCGACTGCACGCGCGACTCGACGCCGGTGCGCCGCAGCGCATCCTGCAGCGCCAGCGCGTTCATCACCGTCGCCAGCATGCCCATGTAGTCGGCCGTCGCGCGGTCCATCCCCGCCGCGCCGGGCGCGACGCCGCGGAAGATGTTGCCGCCGCCGATGACCACGGCGACCTCGACGCCCATGCGGACGACCTCGCCGATCTCGGCGACGATCCGGTCGATCACCTGCCGGTTGATGCCGTACGAGTCCTCGCCCATCAGCGCCTCGCCGGACAGCTTCACCAGGATGCGCCGGTAGGCGGGTCCCGCCGCGGGGACCGATTCCGCCGCCGCGCCCGGGGCGGCGGACAGCGCGCGCGGTGCCGTTGCGGTCGGCGGATTCATCGTCGGTCCCCCTGCGGTGAGCGTTGCGGCGGGCGGCGCGGCGGCCGTCAGGCCTTGGCCATCGCCGCGACCTCCGCGGCGAAATCGTCCTTGCGCTTCTCGAGGCCCTCGCCGACGACGTAGAGCTCGAAGCCCTTCACCGTCGCGCCGTTGGCCTTCAGGTACTTCTCGACCGTCTCGTCGGGATTCTTGACGAACGGCTGCCCGAGCAGCGTGACCTCGGCCAGGAACTTGTTGACGCGCCCCTCGACCATCTTGGCCGCGATCTCGGCCGGCTTGCCGCTCTCGGCCGCCTGCGCCGTGTAGATCGCGCGCTCGCGCTCGATCAGGTCGGCCGGCACCTCGCTCTTCGACACGCACACCGGGCGGATCGCGCCGGGCGCGGCCGACGCGGCGATGTGCATCGCGACGTCCTTGCCGACCTGCTCGCTGCCGCCGTCGATCTCGACGGTCACGCCGATCCGGCCGCCGCCGTGCAGGTACTGGACCAGCCGGCCCGCGCCCGCGAAGCGGCGGAAGCGGCGGATCGACATGTTCTCGCCGATCTTCTGCACCAGCGCCTGGCGGGCGCTCTCGACGGTCCCGCCGTCGAGCGGCAGCGCCGCGAGCGCGGCGACGTCGGCCGGGTCCTTCTCCGCGACGAGGCGCGCGAGCGTCCTCGCGAACGCCGCGAAGTCCTCGTTGCGCGACACGAAGTCGGTCTCGCAGTTGAGCTCGGCCATCGCCGCGGTCCTGCCGTCGGCGGCGAGGTACGCGCCGACCAGCCCCTCGGCCGCGACGCGCCCGGCGGCCTTCGACGCCTTGGCGCCGCTGCGGATGCGCAGCAGCTCCTCGGCCTTCGCGAGGTCGCCGGCGGCTTCCGCCAGCACCTTCTTGCACTCCATCATGCCCAGCCCGGTGCGCTGGCGCAGTTCCATCACCATGCTTGCGGAGATTTCCGCCATTTGCTGCTCCGTGGTTCTCGTTTGACTCGTCGGCTGCCCTAGGGCGCGCGGCACGCCGCGCCCGGCGCGGCAGCGATTGCAGTGGGATCGGGACCGGGCCGCGCCTTACGCGGCGGCCTCGTCCGAGACTTCGACGAACTCGTCGCCGCCCTGCACGATCTCCTGGATCACGAGGGTCTTGCCCTCGAGGATCGCGTCGGCGGCGCCGCGCGCGTACAGGCGGATCGCCCGGCTCGAATCGTCGTTGCCCGGGATCACGTGCGCGATCCCGATCGGCGAATGGTTGGTGTCGACGACGGCGACGATCGGGACGCCGAGCTTCGTGGCCTCGGTGATCGCGATCTTGTGGTAGCCGACGTCGATGACGAACAGCGCGTCGGGCACGCCGTTCATGTCCTTGATGCCGCCCAGGCTCTTGGTCAGCTTGTCGAGCTCGCGCTGCAGCGTCAGCGCCTCGCGCTTGTTCATCTTCTCGAACGTGCCGTCGTCGCGCATCGCCTCGAGGTCCTTCAGGCGCTTGATCGAGCCCTTGACCGTCTTGAAGTTGGTCAGCATGCCGCCGAGCCAGCGGGCGTCGACGTAGGGCATGCCGGCGCGGCGCGCCTCCTCGGCGACGATCTCGCGCGCCTGGCGCTTGGTGCCGACGAACAGGATCGTGCCCTTGTTCGCCGCGAGCTGGCGGAGGTACTTCATCGCCTCCTGGTACAGCTCCATCGTCTTCTCGAGGTTGACGATGTGGATCTTGTTGCGCTGGCCGAAGATGTACTCGGCCATCTTCGGGTTCCAGTACCGCGTCTGGTGGCCGAAGTGGACCCCGGCTTCCAGCATCTGACGCATCGTGACCGACATGGTGAAGCTCCTTTCAGGGTTGAACCACGACCCGCATGTAGGCTCAAAGCAGGCAGGAGTCCCGCGGCGAAGACGTGCGCTCGCCGCGGTTCCGGCCGCCCTGGGCACCCTGAGGTGCGCGGGTCTGCGAATTGCCCGGCTCGTCCCGGCGCGCCGGCCCGGAAAGGCCGAGCGCGCGGGATCGAATCGAGCTAACATTGAATTTTACACACTTTTCCGCGGCCCACCGCACCGCATGACCCCCGATTTCCGACGCTTCCGCCCGCGTTCGCCGCGCCGCAACACGCGCGCCGTCCTCTGCGACCTCGCGCCGCTCGCCGTCCTCGCCGTCGGCGGGCCCGACGCCGCCATCGTTCCTGCAGGGCCAGCTGTCGAACGACGCCGTCGGACCTCCCCGCCGACGGCTGCCAGTACACGAGCTACAACTCGCCGGGCGGCCGGATGCTCGCGAACTTCGTCCTCTGGCGCGCCGGCGCCGGACGCCGGCGGCGGCTACCGGGCGCTGCTCCCGGCCGACATCGCCGAGCCGGTGAAGAAGCGCCTCGCGATGTACGTGCTGCGCTCGAAGGTGACGCTGGCGGACGCCACGCCCGGGCTCGCCCGGCTGGGCGTCGGCGGCCCGGACGCGCCCGCCGCGGTCGCGGCGGCCTTCGGCGGCGCCCCCGCGCCGTTCGCGGTGCTGCGCGCCGGGGCGGCCGACGTCCTCGCGCTGCCCGGCCCGCGCTTCGTCGTCGTCGCGCCGGCGGCGGACGGCACGGGGATCGCCGCGGCGCTCGCCGCGCGCGCCGTGCCGGCGTCGATTACCCCGTCTGGCAGTGGCTCGCGATCCGCGCCGGCGTGCCCGTCGTGACCGCGCCGGTGCAGGATCGCTTCATCGCGCAGACGGCGAACTGGGACGTGCTGGGCGGCGTCAACTTCCACAAGGGCTGCTACACCGGGCAGGAGATCATCGCCCGCATGCACTACCTCGGCCGGCTGAAGGAGCGGCTGTTCGCGTTCCACGCGCCGGAGGCGAGCGTCGCGCCGGGCGCGCGGCTGTTCAGCAGCGCGTTCGGCGACCAGCCCTGCGGCACCGTCGTCAACGCGGCACCGGCGCCCGGCGGCGGCTGCGACCTCCTCGCCGTGCTGCAGATCGCCGCCGCGGCCGGCGGCGACGTGCACCTCGACGCGCCGGACGGGCCGCGCCTCGAGCCGGTGCCGCTGCCCTACGAGATCCCGCCCCCGGCCGAGCCGCGCGGGCGCAGCGCGCCGCGCCCCGCGGGTCCCTGACGGCACGCGCCGGGACGAGGGGCCCGTGGCCCTGCCCGGCGGCGCGCCCCGGCCCTTCCGGCCCAACCTCCGCCGCCCCGCTTCCAGCCATGTGCCTCGCGGTCTTCGCCCTCGACGCGCATCCGCGCTATCGGGTCGTCATCGTCGCCAACCGCGACGAATTCCACGCGCGGGCCACCGACGCCCGCGCACTGGTGGAACGAGGGCTGGCTCGCCGGCCGCGACCTGGCGGCGGGCGGCACCTGGCTGGGCGTCACGCGCACGGGCCGCTGGGCGCTCCTCACCAACATCCGCGATCCGGCCCGGCACGACCCGAGCGCGCCGTCGCGCGGCGCGCTGGTCACGACGCTGCTCGCCGATCCCCGCCCCGCCGCCGCCGCGATCCCCGAGCTCGCCGCGGCCGGCGGACGCCACAACGGCTTCAACCTCGTCGGCGGCGACGGCGCGCGGGCCGCGTGGGGAACGAATCGCGGCCCCGGAGCGCGCGACCTCGCGCCCGGGCTGCACGGCCTGTCGAACCACGTGCTCGACACGCCGTGGCCGAAGGTCGTGCGCACCAGGGCCGCGGTCGCCGCCTGGTGCGCCGCCGGCGAGCACGGCGAGGGCAGCCTGGAGCCGCTGTTCGCCGCGCTGTCCGACCGCGCCGTCGCGGCCGACGCCGACCTGCCGGACACCGGCATCCCGCTCGACGCGCGAGCGCCTGCTGTCGGCGCCGTTCATCGTCAGCGCCGACTACGGCACCCGCTGCTCGACCGTCGTGACGCTCGGGCGCGACGGCGAGGCGCGGTTCGTCGAACGCAGCTTCGATCCCGCGGGCCGCGGGACGGGCACGGTCGACGTCCGCTTCCGGCTGGCGGCGGCGCCGTAGCCGCCGGCGCCGGCGGTCAGGCCAGCGGGCGCACCATCGTGCGGTGGGCGATGCCCGCCTCCTCGAACTCCTCGCCGACGGGCGTGAAGCCGCAGCGGGCGTAGAACGGCAGCGCGTGCGTCTGCGCGTTCAGCGCGACCTCGGCATGCCCGTCGTCGCGCGCGAGCGCGACCAGCCGCGCGAGCAGCGCGGTCCCGACCCCGCGGCCGCGCCACGACGCGAGCACCGCCATCCGTCCGACGTGGCCGTCGGGCAGGAGGCGCCCGCAGCCGATCGCGCGCCCGGCGGCGTCCTCGGCCACGACGTGCCGGCACCTGCCGTCGATGCCGTCCTGCTCGATCGCCACCGGCACGTTCTGCTCGACGACGAACACCGTGTGCCGGATCGCGGTGAGCGTCGGCGCATCGTCCGGCCAGCGCGCGACGCGGACCCGGAACGGCGCCGGCGCGCGATGCGACAGCGCGAGCCGCGCGCGGCCGTCCCGCACCGCGAGCTCGCAGCGGCCGCCGACCGGCAGCGTCAGCTTGTCGGGCACGTGGCCGAACGGCAGTCCGGTCAGGATCGGCACGCCGAAGCGCGCGCGGACGTGCGCGAGCATCGCCGCGAAGTCGTAGCCGTTGTCGTTGGCGGACGGCGCGTAGCCGTTGAACGTCCCGAGCAGCACGGCGCGCTGGCGGGCGAGGACGCCCGCGAACGCCAGCTGGTAGAGCATCCGCTCGATCCGGTACGGGTGCTCGCCGATGTCCTCGAGGAACAGGATGCCGCCGTCGATCGCCGGCAGGTGCGGCGTGCCGGCGAGGTGCGCCGCCAGCGCGAGGTTGCCGCCCCACAGCGTGCCCTCGACCGCGACGTCGGGCCCGTCGAGCGCGCAGTCGACCTCGACGCGCCCGGACTCGAGCAGCCGCCAGCAGTGGTCGAGCGTGTAGGCCGACGGCGCGGCCGCGCCGAAGTCGTAGGCGGCCATCGGGCCCGCGTAGGTCGTCATGCCCGCGTGCGCGAGCGCGGCGAGCTGGAACGCGGTGAAGTCGCTGTGGCCCATCCAGCGCTTGCCGGCCTGCGCGAGCGCCGCCCAGTCGAGCCGGTCGAGCAGCCGCGACCAGCCGTAGCCGCCGCGCACGGCGATCGCGAGCTCGACGTCGGGATCCGCGGCCATCCGCATCACCGCGGCGAGGCGCTCGTCGTCGGTCGCGGCAAAGCGCTGCCAGCGCGTCGCGCACGTGGGATCGACGACGACGCGGTGGCCGGCCGCCGTCAGCCGCTCGACGGCGCGCGCGACCGCCTCCGGCTCGGTCGCGAAGCCGGCCGGGGCGTACAGGCCGATGCGCCAGCGGCGCGCCGGGCCGGTGGCGGAAGGCGTGATGGCGGTCATGCGATCCTCAGCGCCGTGCGGCGAAGAAATCCGACAGCAGCCGGCCGCACTCGTCGGCGCGGATGCCGGCGGTCACCTGCGTGTGGTGGTTGAGGCGGGGCTCGGCGAAGAGGTCGACGACCGAGCCGCAGGCTCCGGTCTTCGGGTCGCGGGCGCCGAACACCAGCCGGCCGATGCGCGCGTGCATGATCGCGCCGGCGCACATCGCGCAGGGCTCGAGCGTGACGTAGAGCTCGCAGCCCGGCAGCCGGTAGTTGCCCAGCGCGCGCGCGGCGTCGCGCAGCGCGGCGATCTCGGCGTGCGCGGTCGGGTCGCTGGCCTCGATCGGCGCGTTGCCGCCGCGGCCGATGATCACGCCGTCGCGGACGACGACCGCGCCGACGGGAACCTCGCCGCGCGCCGCGGCCGTCCGCGCCAGCGCGAGCGCCTCGCCCATCAGTTCGTCAGCGCCGGGCGCCGAGGACAACGCGGCTACTCCCACTCGATCGTGGCGGGAGGCTTGCCGGAGATGTCGTACACGACGCGGTTGATGCCGCGCACCTCGTTGATGATCCGGCTCGCGACCCGGCCCAGCAGGTCGTGCGGCAGCGGCGCGTAGTGCGCGGTCATGAAGTCGGTCGTCTGCACGGCGCGCAGCGCGACGACGTGCTCGTAGGTGCGCCCGTCGCCCATCACGCCGACCGAGCGCACCGGCAGGAACACGGCGAACGCCTGCGCGGTGAGGTCGTACCAGCTGCGGCCGCCGGCGTCGCGTGCCTGCCGCAGCTCGTCGATGAAGATGGCGTCGGCGCGGCGCAGCAGGTCGGCGTGCGCGCGCGTCACCTCGCCGAGGATGCGCACGCCGAGGCCCGGCCCGGGGAACGGATGGCGGAACACCATCTCGCGCGGCAGGCCCAGCGCCAGCCCCAGCTCGCGGACCTCGTCCTTGAAGAGCTCGCGCAGCGGCTCGAGGAGCTTGAGGTGCAGCGACTCCGGCAGGCCGCCGACGTTGTGGTGCGACTTGATCGTGTGCGCCTTCTTGGTCTTCGCCCCGGCCGACTCGATCACGTCGGGGTAGATCGTGCCCTGCGCGAGCCAGCGCGCGTGCGCCTTGCCGTCGCGCAGCTTCACCGCCTCGCGCTGGAAGACGTCGACGAAGAGCTTGCCGATGATCTTGCGCTTCTGCTCGGGGTCGGTGACGCCGGCGAGCGCCGCGAGCATCTCGCCGCTCGCGTCGACGTGGACGACGTGCACGCCGAGGTTGCGCGCGAACGTGTCCATCACCTGCTCGGCCTCGTTCAGGCGCAGCAGGCCGTGGTCGACGAACACGCAGGTCAGCTGGTCGCCGATCGCCTTGTGGATCAGCGCCGCCGCGACCGACGAGTCGACGCCGCCGGACAGCCCGAGCAGGACCTCCTCGGCGCCGACCTGCGCGCGGATCGCCGCGACCGCCTCGGCGACGTAGTCGGCCATGTTCCAGTCCTGCCCGCAGCCGCAGATCTCGTGCGCGAAGCGCTGCAGGATCGCGGCGCCCTGCGGCGTGTGCGTGACCTCGGGATGGAACTGCACGGCGTAGTAGCGCCGCGCCTCGTCGGCCATCGCCGCGATCGCGCAGGCGCTGCTGCTGCCGATCAGCTTGAACCCCGGCGGCAGCGCGGTGACCTTGTCGCCGTGGCTCATCCAGACGTCGAGCAGGCCGTGCCCCTCGGCGTTGCGGCGGTCCTCGATGCCGCGGAACAGCGCCGAGTGCCCGCGGGCGCGGACCTCGGCGTAGCCGAACTCGCGGACCGTGCCCGCCTCGACGGTGCCGCCGAGCTGCGCCGCCATCGTCTGCATGCCGTAGCAGATGCCGAGCACCGGCACGCCCAGCGTCCACACGCTCTGCGGCGCGCGCGGCGTGTCGCCCTCGGTCACGCTGTTCGGCCCGCCCGAGAGCACGATGCCCCGGGGCGCGAAGGCGCGGATGAAGGCGTCGCCGACGTCGTACGGGTGGATCTCGCAGTAGACGTGCGTCTCGCGCAGGCGGCGCGCGATCAGCTGCGTGTACTGCGCGCCGAAGTCGAGGATCAGGATGCGGGAATGCGAAGTGGCTGCCATCGGGTCAATGCCGGGTTGAAGCGGGCGGCGGGCGCACGGCCGCGCGCGGCGCGCCGGACGCCCCCACGGGGCGCGGCGGGCGCAGGCGAGCCGGAGGCTCATCAGTCCACGCGGTAGTTCGGCGCTTCCTTGACGATCTGCACGTCGTGGACGTGCGACTCGCGCACGCCGGCCGACGTGATCTCGACGAACTCGCCGCGCATGCGCAGCTCGTCGATCGTCGCGCAGCCGCAGTAGCCCATCGCCGCGCGCAGCCCGCCCATCAGCTGGTGGATCACCGCCGACAGCGCGCCCTTGTACGGCACGCGGCCCTCGATGCCCTCGGGCACGAGCTTCTCGGCCGCGCCCTCGCCCTCGGCGTCCTGGAAGTAGCGGTCGGAGCTGCCCTGCTGCATCGCGCCGAGCGAGCCCATGCCGCGGTAGCTCTTGTACGAGCGGCCCTGGTAGAGCTCGGTCTCGCCGGGCGCCTCCTCGGTCCCCGCGAACAGGCTGCCCAGCATCACGCAGTTCGCCCCGGCGGCGAGCGCCTTGGCGATGTCGCCGGAGTAGCGGATGCCGCCGTCGGCGATCGCCGGGATGCCCATGCCGGCGACGCCCTCGATCGCGTCCTGGATCGCCGAGATCTGCGGCACGCCGACGCCGGCGACGATCCGCGTCGTGCAGATCGAGCCCGGGCCGATGCCGACCTTGACCGCGTCGGCGCCGTGGTCGGCGAGCGCGCGCGCGCCGACGGCCGTCGCGATGTTGCCGCCGACGACCTGCACCTGCGGGAAGCGCTTCTTCACCCACTGGACGCGGTCGAGCACGCCCTGCGAATGGCCGTGCGACGTGTCGACGACGATGACGTCGACGCCGGCCGCGGCGAGCGCCTCGCACCGCTCCTCGGTGTCGCCGCCGGTGCCGATCGCCGCGCCCGCGCGCAGCCGGCCGAGGTCGTCCTTGCGACGCGAGCGGGTGCTCGGTCGACTTGAGGATGTCCTTGACGGTGATGAGCCCGCGCAGCTCCATGTCGCCGTTGACCACCAGCACGCGCTCGAGGCGGTGCTGGTGCATCAGCTCCTTCGCGCGCTCGAGGTCGGTGCCCTCGGGCACGGTGACGAGGCGGTCGCCCTTGGTCATGATGTTCGACACCGGCTGGTCGAGGTTGGTCTCGAACCGCGTGTCGCGATTGGTCACGATGCCGACGACCCGCTTGCCTTCGATCACCGGCAGGCCGGAGAACCGGTGCTGCCGCTTCAGCGCCAGCACCTCGCGCACCGACATCGTCGGCGGGATCGTGATCGGGTCCTTGACGACGCCGCTCTCGAAGCGCTTGACCTTGGCGACCTCGGCCGCCTGCTTCGCCGGCGACATGTTCTTGTGCACGATGCCGAGGCCGCCCTCCTGCGCGATCGCGATCGCGAGGCGCGCGTCGGTGACGGTGTCCATCGCCGCCGACAGCAGCGGGATGTTCAGCGTGATGCTCCTGGTGAGGCGGGTGGCGAGACTGACGTCGCGGGGAACGACGAGGGAGTGGGCGGGAACGAGCAGGACATCGTCGAATGTCAGCGCCTTCCGGACGACACGCATGGGCATTTCTCCTCCACGCAAAGGGCGATTATACCCGCGGCGCCGGGGGTGGCCCAAGGCCGCGGGCGCCCGGTCCGCCGCGGCCGATCATCGAGCACGCGCCGCGATCGGCGCACGGATCGGCCGCACGGATCGCCGCGGCGGTTTGACGCCCCGGCCGACTTGGATTACCTTGCCAATGTCATAGTCTCCGTGCCCGCCGAGCCATGCCCGCCCCACGCGATCCGTTGCGGCCGCCCGCACCCTCCCGCCCGCGGTGGGACGCCGTTGCGCTGGTCGTTGCGATCGGCGCTGGCCCTCGCCTGCGCGCCGGCCGCCGCCGCCGTGTACAAGTGGGTCGACGCCAGCGGCCGCGTCGTCTACTCCGACCAGCCGCCTCCGGCCAGCGTCAAGAGCGAGACGCTGAAGGACCTGCCGCCGCCGGCCAATCCGAATGCCGCCAAGGAGCTCGAGGACCAGGAGTTCGCGCGCAAGCAGGCGGAAAAGAAGAAGCAGGAAGCGGCGGCCGCGGCGGAGAAGACGCGCGCCGAGACCGAGCAGCGGCGCGACATGTGCGCGACCGCGCGGGGTCAGCTGGCGATGCTGCTCGACGCCAAGCAGCCGGTGTTCCGGTTCAACGACAAGGGCGAGCGCGTCGCCTTCGACGACCAGATGCGGAGCCAGGAGATCGAGCGCACGCAGCGGCTGATCCGCGACAGCTGCAAGAACTAGCCCGGCGTTCGCCGGGCGCGCCGGGACCGCGCGCGGGCCGGGCGGACCGCCCGCCGCGCTACTTCTTTTCCAGGTTGGCCTGGTTGATCTTGACGTCGGCCTTCGCCTTCAGCGACGCGAGATACGCGTTGTAGAGCTCGCGCCCCACCTGGTCGCCGATCTGCCTCGTCGCCGCCGCGAGCTTCCCCGCTTCGGGCGCCGGAGGATCGATCACCCTGACCACGCGGTAGATCGAGAAGCCGCCGCGCTCGTTCGGCGCGCCGGCGTACTGCGGCACCTTGGTCGGATCGACCTGGAAGATCCGCTTCAGCGCCTCGGGCGAGAAGCCCGGCTGCGGCTGGTTGCGCGTGAGCGCGACCGGCGGCGCGAACGTGACGCCCGACCTCCTTGTCGCTCTTTCCCTGCTCCAGCAGCGCGAGCTTCTCCTGCCCGGCCTTCTGCGCCATCTCGGAGGCGCCCTTGCGGACCAGCTGCTGGCGGATGTCCGCGGCCACGTCGGCGAACGGGCGCAGCGCCGCCGCCTTGTAGTCGACGATGCGCCCGGCCATCAGCGCGTTGGGGCCGATCTCGATCGCCTCGGTGTTGCGCTTGCTCTGGATCGACTCGGGCGCGAACAGCGCCTGCACGAACTTGGCGCTGCCCTGCGCGAGCTGCCTGCGCCTGCGCGCGCGTGACGGGCGGCGACGTCTGCACGGTGAGGCCGAGCGCCTTCGCGGCGCCCTCGAGCGAGTCCGCCTGCTCGTAGACGAGGTTCTGGAACTGGTCGGCCGCGGCGGCGAACTTCTGCGCCGCGCGCTGCCGCTTGAGGTCGGCCTCGATCTGGCCCTTGACCTCGTCGAACGGCCGCACCTGCGGCCGGGTTGATCGCGTTGAGGTGGATCACGTGGTAGCCGAAGTCGGTCTCGACCGGCCCGGCGATTCGCCGACCTTCATCGCGAACACCGCGTCGTCGAAGGGCTTGACCATGTTGCCGCGGCCGAAGGTGCCGAGGCTGCCGCCCTGCGCGGCCGAACCCGGGTCCTGCGAATACTGTTTCGCGAGCTCGGCGAACTTCGCCGGGTTCGCCTTGGCCTGCGCCAGATGTCCTCGGCCTTCTTGCGGGCCGCCGCCTTCTCCTCCGGCTTCGCGTCGGGCTTCACCGCGATCAGGATGTGCGACGCGTCGCGCTCCTCGGCCGCGCGAGTAGCGTCTTGACGTTGGCGTCGTACTGCGGCGCTGACCTCGGCGGCGGTCGGCGCGCCCTGCGCCGCGAGCGCGTCCTGGCGTCAGCGCGAGGTACTCGAGCGCACGAGCTCCGGCGATCTGGAACGCGCCCGGGTTGGCGTCGTAATAGGCCTTGACCGCGGCGTCGTCGAGCTTGATGCCGCTCGACGAACTGGCTCGGGATCGACCGCGGCCGCGCGCGACCTCGCGCTTCTGCTCGAGGAGGCCGAGGAAGCGCTCGCCGCTGCTGCGGGCGACGAGGCTGCCGGTCGCGATCGGCTCGGTGAGCGGCGCCAGCAGCAGGTCCTGGCGCAGGCGCTCCTCGAACCCGAGCGGCGTCATGTTCTGCGCCGCGAGCAGCTGCTGGTAGCGCTCCGGCGAAAACCTGCCCGTTCTCCTGGAACGCCGGGACCTTCGCGATGTACTGCTGCAGCTGCACGTCGGGCACGCGGAACGCCTCCTTCCGGCGCGGCGTCCTGCAGCAGGCGGCGGTTGATCACCTGCTCCAGCACCGGAAGCGGACCTCCGGATTGTCGAACATCGCGGGATCGAAGTTCGCGCCGAGCTGCTGCCGCAGCCGGTCCTGCTGCTCGGCGCAGCGCGCGGTTGAATTCGGCCTGCGGGATCTTCTCGCCGGCGACGGTCGCGACGTCCAGCTCGGTTCCGCCCTGGCGGAAGTAGTAGTCGACGCCGAAGAACGCGAACGGCAGCACGATGAGCGCCAGGACGACCTGGAGATCCGCTTGTGCTTGGTGATGAAATCGAACATGCGCGTGCACTCATCATCGGCGCCGCGAGGCGCCTGCTGCAATCCGGAACCCGTCGCCCCGGCATACGCCGTCCGCGGCCGCGACGCGGATACCAAAAAGGGCGAACTCGCGTTCGCCCTTCGTCTAGTTGGCGGAGTGGACGGGACTCGAACCCGCGACCCCCGGCGTGACAGGCCGGTATTCTAACCAACTGAACTACCACTCCAGCAAACCAGCTGCGCGACCCGTTGGTGGGTGCTGAGGGGCTCGAACCCCGACATTCGCCTTGTAAGGGCGACGCTCTACCAACTGAGCTAAGCACCCCGCGGCACCGGGACGCGCTAGTTCGCGCTTCCCCGTGCTTGCACACGCACGAAACAGTCGTCAGTTTACCGCATCCTTCAGCGCTTTGCCAGCGCGGAACTTAGGCACCTTCGCCGCTCTGATCTTGATCGCCTCGCCGGTGCGCGGATTGCGGCCCTGCCGCGCCGCGCGCTTGCCGACGTAGAAGGTGCCGAAGCCGACCAGCGTCACCATGTCGCCCTTCTTCAGCGACGTCTTGATCGCGTTCAGCGTCGCGTCGAGCGCGCGCCGGCCGCCGCCTTGGAAATGTCCGCGTGCTTGGCGATCGCGTCGATCAGTCGGACTTGTTCACCGCTAGTTCTCCTCGGCGATTGGCCGCATTACAGCGATCCACGGCACGCTCGCTCGAGTGCTGTGATCACGACCGCGTGTGCGCATGCGGCCGGCGTCCGTCGCTCGTCCGGCGATGCGGTCGGGCACACGCTCGCCGGCCGCCGCCTGCGCGCTCGGGCAGCGGCTCGGGCTTTACGCTCCAGCGCCATCTCCAGCACCTGGTCGATCCATTTCACCGGATGGATGTCGAGGCGGTTCTTGACGTTATCGGGAATTTCCGCGAGATCCTTCACGTTCTCTTCGGGAATCAGCACGGTCTTGATGCCGCCGCGATGCGCCGCCAGCAGCTTCTCCTTCAGTCCGCCGATCGGCAGCACCTCGCCGCGCAGCGTGATCTCGCCGGTCATCGCGACGTCGGCACGCACCGGGATGCCCGTGAGCGCCGACACCATCGCGGTGCAGATGCCGATGCCCGCGCTCGGGCCGTCCTTCGGCGTCGCGCCTTCCGGCAAGTGGATGTGGATGTCGTTCTTCTGATAAAAGTCGGCGTGGATGCCGAGGCGCTGCGACCGGGCGCGCACGACCGACAACGCCGCCTGCACCGATTCCTGCATCACCTCGCCCAGCTTGCCGGTGGTGGTCATCTTGCCCTTGCCGGGCATGATCGCCGCCTCGATCGTCAGCAGTTCGCCGCCGACCTCGGTCCAGGCGAGGCCGCGTGACCTGGCCGACCTGGTTGTGTCTTCTCGGCCATGCCGTAGCTGTAACGCCGCACGCCCAGGTACTTGTCGAGGTTGCGCGAGGTGACTCGACCGACCTTGCGCGCTTGCCCTCGCTCTCGCTCACCAGGGTCTTCACCACCTTGCGGCAGATCTTCGACATTTCGCGCTCGAGGCTGCGCACGCCCGCTTCCCGCGTGTAATAGCGGACGATGTCGCGCACCGCGCTGTCGGCAATGACGCATTTCCTCCGGTTTCAGCGCCGTGGTTTTTCATCAGCTTCGGCAGCAGGTGACTGCACCGCGATGTGCGACTTTTTCGTCTTCGGTGTAGCCCGACAGCCGGATCACTTCCATCCGGTCGAGCAGCGCCGGCGGAATGTTGAGCGTGTTGGCCGTGGCGACAAACATCACGTCCGACAGGTCGTACTCGACCTCGACGTAGTGGTCGACGAAAGTATGGTTCTGCTCCGGATCCAGCACTTCGAGCAGCGCCGAGGCCGGGTCGCCGCGGAAATCCATGCCCATCTTGTCGACCTCGTCGAGCAGGAACAGCGGGTTCCGGACGCCGACCTTGGCCATGTTCTGCAGGATCTTGCCGGGCATCGAACCGATGTAGGTACGGCGATGGCCGCGAATTTCGGCTTCGTCGCGCACGCCGCCCAGCGACATGCGCACGAACTTGCGGTTGGTCGCGCTGCGCGATCGACTGACCGAGCGAGGTCTTGCCCACGCCGGGCGCGCCGACCAGGCACAGGATCGGCGCCTTCAGCTTGTCCACGCGCTGCTGCACCGCCAGGTATTCGACGATGCGCTCCTTGACCTTCTCCAGGCCGTAGTGGTCTTCGTCGAGCACCCTCTCCGCCGCGGCAAGATCGGTGCTGATCTTGCTCTTCTTGCGCCACGGCAGCGACGACCAGCGCGTCGATGTAAGTTGCGCACGACGGTGGCTTCGGCCGACATCGGCGACATCAGCTTGAGTTTCTTCAGCTCGGCCTCGACCTTTTTGCGCGCCTCTTTCGGCATGTGCGCCGACTTGATGCGCTTCTCGACCTCGTCGATGTCGGCGCCGTCTTCGCTTTCGCCGAGCTCTTTCTGGATCGCCTTCACCTGCTCGTTCAGATAGTACTCGCGCTGGCTTTTCTCCATCTGGCGCTTGACGCGGCCGCGGATGCGCTTTTCGACCTGCAGGATGTCGAGTTCGCTCTCGACCAGCTTCAGCAGGTGATCGAGCCGCTGCTTGACGTCGAACATCTCGAGCACTTCCTGCTTCTGCTCGAGCTTGAGCGGCAGGTGCGCGGCGATCGGTGTCGGCCGAGACGGCCGGCCTCGTCGATGCCGGCGAGCGAGGTCAGGATCTCGGGCGGGATTTTCTTGTTGAGCTTCACGTACTGATCGAACTGCTGCGATCATCGTGCGGCGCATCGCCTCGACCTCGTGCGCGGCGGCGGTCTCGCCGGCACCGGCGTGACCATCACCGCATAGTGCGTCTTGAGTCGATGATTGCGTTGATGCGGCGCGCGCTGGCTGCCCTCGACCAGCACCTTCACCGTGCCGTCGGGCAGTTTCAGCATCTGCAGGATATTGGCGATGCTGCCGATCTCGTACAGGTCCTCGGGCACGGGCTCGTCCTTCGCCGCGGATTTCTGCGCGACCAGCACGATGCTCTTGCCGGCTTCCATCGCCGTTTCCAGCGCCTTGATGGATTTCGGGCGCCCGACAAACAGCGGAATGACCATGTGCGGAAAAACCACCACGTCGCGCAAGGGCAGCAACGGCAGCTGTAACGGGTTCGATATTCTGGTTTTCGGGCTGGACATGATGAATTTACCTTAAAAAAACAATACTTAACGCGTAACATTGGGCGGTGCTGCCTGAAAATCAAGCGGAGGCACCCGCTCGGCCCGAAACCGGCGGCGCCGCGGCGCCGCAAAAAAGGAGACTCGACATCGTGGATCCCGCCACCTTGGGTTGGTCGGCAATAGATCAGCAGCGGCGGCGTCGCCGGTAATCGTGCCCTCGTCGACCACCACCTTGACCACGTTTTCCATCGACGGCAGGTCGAACATGGTGTCGAGCAGCGTGTGCTCGAGGATCGAGCGCAGGCCGCGCGCGCCGGTCTTGCGGTCGAGCGCCTTGCGGCGATGGCCCGCAGCGCCGGCTCGCGCACCTCGAGTTCCACGCCTTCCATGGCGAACATCTTCTGATACTGCTTGAGCAGCGCGTTCTTGGGCTGCGATCAGGATCTGGATCAGCGCGATCTCGTCCAGTTCCTCGAGCGTCGCGACCACCGGCAGGCGGCCGACAAACTCCGGAATCAGGCCGTACTTGATCAGGTCCTCGGGCTGCACGTCGCGCAGCAGCCTCGCCGATGTCCTTGCGGTTGTCCTTGCTGCGCACGTCGGCGCCGAAGCCGATGCCGCTCTTCTCCGAGCGCGCGCGGATGACCTTGTCGAGGCCGTCGAACGCGCCGCCGCAGACGAACAGGATATTGGTGGTGTCGACCTGCACGAATTCCTGGTTCGGGTGCTTGCGCCCGCCCTGCGGCGGCACCGAGGCGATCGTGCCCTCGATCAGCTTCAGCAGCGCCTGCTGCACGCCTTCGCCCGAGACGTCGCGCGTGATCGAGGGGTTGTCGGATTTGCGCGAGATCTTGTCGATCTCGTCGATGTAGACGATGCCGCGCTGCGCCTTCTCGACGTCGTAGTCGCACTTCTGCAGCAGCTTCTGGATGATGTTCTCGACGTCCTCGCCGACGTAGCCGGCTTCGGTCAGCGTGGTGGCGTCGGCCATCACGAACGGCACGTTCAGCAGCCGCGCCAGCGTCTGCGCGAGCAGCGTCTTGCCGGAGCCGGTCGGGCCGATCAGCAGGATGTTGCTCTTGGCGAGCTCGACCTCGTCGTCTTTTCGCATGGTCTTCAGCCGCTTGTAGTGGTTGTAGACCGCCACCGAGAGGATCTTCTTGGCGAGGTCCTGCCCGATCACGTACTGGTCGAGGATTGCGCGGATCTCGTGCGGCGTCGGCAGGTCCGTTCTTGTCGGCCCTGCGCCGTGCTCGCCCTGGCGTTTCTTCGCGGATGATGTCGTTGCACAGCTCGATGCACTCGTCGCAGATGAACACCGACGGGCCGGCGATGAGCTTGCGCACCTCGTGCTGGCTCTTGCCGCAGAACGAGCAGTAAAGCAGCTTTTCGCCGCCGGCTTTATCGGCCATCGCTGGTTCTGCCTCGTATCGCGTTCAGAATGCCAGCGCGGCGTCAAGACGGCTTCCCGGCGGATATGACTCAACCGCCCTCGTCCCGTTGCTGCAAGCACCTTGTCGACGATGCCATAGTCGCGCGCCTGCCTCGGCCCACAGGAAATTGTCGCGGTCGTTGTCGCTTTCGATCGTTTCGATCGGCTGCCCGGTGTATCTCGCCAGGAGCTCGTTGAGCCGCGTGCTTCGAGTCGATCACGTCCTTGCGCGTGGATCTCGATGTCGGAGGCCTGGCCCTGGAATCCGCCCGATCGGCTGGTGGATCATCACCCGCGAGTTGGGCAGGCGAACCGCTTGCCCTTGGCGCCTGCGGCGAGCAGGAACGCGCCCATGCGACGCCGCCTGCCCGACGCACAGCGTCGACACGTCCGGCTTGATGAACTGCATGGTGTCGTAAATCGCCATCCCCGCCGAAACCGAGCCGCCCGGCGAGTTGATGTAGAAGTCGATGTCCTTGTCGGGATTCTCCGACTCGAGGAACAGCATCTGCGCGACGATCAGGTTGGCCGTCACGTCGTTCACCGGGCCGACCAGGAACACGACGCGCTCCTTCAGCAGGCGCGAGTAAATGTCATAGGCGCGCTCGCCGCGCCCGCTCTGCTCGATCACCATCGGGACGAGGCCGAGGGCGCGGGGGTCGCTCGCGAATGGGTCGTGGGGAGTGCGGATCGGGGTCATGGGTTCCTGGCGGCCGGGTTAGCGGAAAGGGTTACCGTGGAATGTGGGTCCGCGCGGCACGGAAGGCAAGCCCGCCTGCCGGACGGCGGTCGCGTGCCCCGGCGTGGTGCGGATGCCCGGGCGCCGCGGAATCGCCGAACGAACGACCGAACGACCGGGCGTGCGGCCCGCCGGGCGGCGGGCCGGTCGCGGCGCGGGCTTCGGTCCGGGCGTCAAGCGCGGGTCGGCCCCATCAGATCGGCGAAGCTCGCCGGCGTGTCCTCGACCTTGGCCTGCGACAGGATCCAGTCGACGACGTTGCGCTCGACGGCGAGCGCCTCGAATTCCTTCAGGCGATCCTGCTGCTCGTAGTGCCAGCGCACGACGGCCTCGGGCTGCTCGTAGGTCTGCGCCGCCTCGAGCACCAGCGCCTTCACCTGCTCGGGCTTCGCCGACAGGCCGTGCAGGCGCACGAGCTCGCCGATCGCGAGGCCCAGCACGACGCGGTCTTCCGCGCGCGGCCGGAACATGTCCGGCGAGAGCTTGACGTCCTCGGCCTTCATCCCCTGCCGCTGCAGGTCGGCCGCCATCTGCCGCGCCATGTTCTGCGCTTCGCCCTCGACCAGCGACCGCGGCACGGCGAACTCCGCCTTGGCGCGCAGCGCGGCCAGCGCCTGCTCCTTGACGATCGTCTCGATCTTGCGCTTGAGCTCGAGCCTGAGGTTGGTCGCGATCTCGGTCCGCAGCTCGTCGAGGTCGCCGCTCGCCACGCCGAACTCGCGGGCGAAGTCGGCGTCGACCGCGGGCAGCTGCGCCTCGTTCACCGCGAGCACCTGCAGCGTGAACTCCGCCTCCTTGCCGGCCACTTCCTTGCCGTGGTAATCGGCCGGGAAGGTGAGGCGGAAGACCTTGCTCTCGCCGGCCTGCATGCCGGTCACGGCCGCCTCGAACTCGGGCAGCATCCGGCCTTCGCCGAGGTTGATCGTGAAGTCCTTGGCCTGGCCGCCGGCGAACTCGACGCCGTCGATGCGGCCGCTGAAGTCGACGGTGACGCGGTCGCCCTGCGCGGCGGGACGCGTCACCGGCTGGAAATGCGCGCGCTGGCGCCGCAGGACCTCGATCGTCTCGTCGATGTTGGCGGGGCCGACCTCGGCCACCGGGCGCTTGACCGCGACCGTCGACAGGTCGCCGATGCGGATCTCGGGATACACCTCGAACACGGCCGAGAACTCGAGCTGGCCCTCGGCGCCGCGGCGACTGCTCCTTCGGCTCGATCCGCGGGTAGCCGGCGATGCGCAGGTTCTGGTCGCGCAGCGCGTCGTTGAACGTCGCCTGCACGGTGTCGGAGATGACGTCGGAGCGCACCTGCGGGCCGTACTGGCTCGCGACCATCTTGAGCGGCACCTTGCCCGGCCGGAAGCCGGCGACCTTGACCGTCTTGGCGAGCTTGGCGAGGCGCTTGGCCACCTCGTTGTCGATCGCCGCGAGCGGCACGGCCACGTTCAGGCGACGTTCGAGCTGACCGAGGGTTTCCAGGCTGGTTTGCATGTGCATCGAATCCTTGCTAGATTGGCCCGCTGGTGCGAAAGGGGGGACTCGAACCCCCATGGGCTGCCCCGCTGGAACCTAAATCCAGTGCGTCTACCAATTCCGCCACTTTCGCAGCCGCTTTCGCCGAACGGGCTAGTATATCGGAAAGCGGGAGGTTCCCGCCAGAGGAGCGGCAACCGGCAAGCTGCTCTCCCGCTCGCAAACGTGTCCTTTCGGCGCATTGCGCGCCGTTGCCCGTGTCGGCCGCCCATTACGAAAATTTCCCGGTCGCTTCGTTCGCTGCTGCCGCGCCGGCTGCGGCCCGCCGTGCTCGCGATCTACCGCTTCGCCCGCTTCGCCGACGACCTCGCCGACGAGGGCGACGCCACGCCCGCCGCGCGGCTCGCCGACGCTCGACGCGCTACGGCCGCGAGCTCGACCGCGGCGCTCGCCGGCGAGCCCGCGAACGCGATGCTCGCGGCGCTGGCCGAGACGGTCCGGCGCCACCGGCTGCCGCTCGGAGCCGTTCCACGACCTGCTGTCGGCGTTCCGCGCAGGACGTCACGACGATGCGCTATCCTACCTACGCGACGGTCCTCGACTATTGCGCGCCGCTCGGCCAACCCGATCGGGCGGCTGCTGCTGCACCTCTACGACGCCGCGACGCCGGCCAACCTCGCCCATTCCGACGCCATCTGCACGGCACTGCAACTCGTGAACTTCTGGCAGGACATCGCGATCGACTGGCGCAAGGGCCGCGTCTACCTGCCGCAGCGAGGATCTCGCACCGCTTCGGCGTGACCGAGCAGCAGATCGCCGACGCGCGCTGCGACGCGCGCTGGCGCGCGCTCGTCGCCTTCGAGACGCGCGCGCACGCGCGCGCTGCTCGCCTCCGGCCGGCCGCTCGTCGCGCGCGCTGCCGTGGCGCCTCGGGCTGGAGCTCTCCGGCGTGCTGGCCGGCGGCCACCGCATCCTCGACGCGCATCGACGCGGTCGGACGGCGACGTCTTCCGCCGGCGGCCGCAGCTCGCGCGCGCGCGACTGGCTGGTCGTCGCCGCGCACGCGCTGCTGCCGCCGCGCCGCCACCGCGCCAGCCGCGGATGTCCCGCATGACCCCCGACGACTACTGCCAGCAGCGGGCGGCGCAGAGCGGCTCGAGCTTCTACTACAGCTTCCTGTTCCTGCCGCCCGAGCGGCGGCGCGCGATCACGGCGCTGTACGCGTTCTGCCGCGAGGTCGACGACGTCGTCGACGAGGTCTCCGATCCCGACGTCGCGCGCGCCAAGCTCGCGTGGTGGCGGCAGGAGGTCGCCGCCACGTTCGCCGGCACGCCGCAGCATCCGGTCGCGCTGGCGCTGCAGCCGGTCGTCGCCGCGTTCGCGCTGCCGCAGGAGCACTTCCAGACCGTCATCGACGGCATGGCGATGGACCTCGAGCGCAACCGCTACGCTCGACTTCGCCGCGCTGCTGCGTCTACTGCCACCGCGTGGCGGGCGTCGTCGGCCTGATGTCGGCCGAGATCTTCGGCGCCACCGAGCCGGGCACGCGGGACTACGCGCACGATCTCGGCGTCGCGTTCCAGCTGACCAACATCATCCGCGACGTCGGCGAGGATGCCCGGCGCGGGCGCATCTACCTGCCGCAGGACGAGCTCGTCGCGCTTCGGCGTGCCGCCGTCGGCGCTGCTGCGGCGCGAGAGCGGCGGCGGCGGCTTCCGCGGCGCTGATGGCGCTCCAGGTCGCGCGCGCCCGCGAGTGGTACGCGCGCGCCTTCGCCGCGCTGCCCGCCGCCGACCGCAAGGCGCAGCGGCCCGGCCTCATCATGGCGGCGATCTACCGCGCGCTGCTCGGCGAGATCGAGGCCAGCGGGTTCGACGTGCTCGACCGCCGCATCGCGCTCACGCCGCTGCGCAAGTTCTGGATCGCGTGGTCGACGGCACGCGCGGCCTGACCCGCGGCGCGCGCGGGACGTAGGCGTCGCGATGAGCGAATCCCCGGCCCCGCGGCGCGTCGCGGTCGTCGGCGGCGGCTGGGCCGGCTTCGCCGCCGCGGTGACGCTGCGCGGGCGCGGGCTTCCCGGTCACCGTGTTCGAGCAGCTCGCGCACGCTCGGCGGCCGCGCGCGGCGCGTCGCCATCGAAGGCCTCGCGCTCGACAACGGCCAGCACCTGCTGATCGGCGCCTACTCGCGAGACGCTCCGGCTGCTCGCGACGGTGCACGGCGCGGCCGAGGCCGCCGCGCTGTTCCAGCGGCTGCCGCTGACGCTCGCGCCGTTCGGCGACCGCGCGGCGGGGCGCGGTCGCCCTGCGCGCCTGGCCGCTGCCGGCGCCGCTCGACCTCGCCGCCGGCATCCTCGCGGCGCGCGGCCTCTCGTGGCGCGAGCGGTTCGCGCTGGCCGCCGACTTCCGCCGCCTCGCCCGTGCGGCGTTTCGCTGCCCTGCCGGACAGTCGGTGGCCGAGTGCTTCGCCGCCACGCCGCGGCGCGCGTTCGACGCCGTGTGGGCCCCGCTGTGCCTCGCCGCGCTCAACACGCCGCCGGAGCGCGCGTCGGCGCAGGTGTTCGCCGCCGTGCTCGCGGGAGGCGTTCACCGGGCGCGCCGCCGGCAGCGATTTCCTGATCCCCGCCCGCGACCTCTCGGCGCTCTTCCCCGACGCGGCGGCGCGCTACGTCGAGGCGAACGGCGGCGAGGTCCGCGCCGGCGTCGCCGTGCGCCGGCTCGGCAGCCGATGCGCGGGGCGTCGCCGTCGCGGCCGGCGCCGGAGGTCGAGGCGTTCGCCGCGGTCGTCGTCGCCGTCGGGCCGCACCAGCTCGCGGCGCTCGTCGGCGGCGACGGCGGGGACGCCGGCGCTCCGGCGAACCCGTGGCGGGCGGCGCTCGCGCAGGTGTCGCGCGTTCGGCTACGAGTCGATCACCACGGTGTGGCTCGCCTATCCGGCGCCGGTCGCGCTGCCGGCGCCGATCGCCCGCCTCGACGACGCCCCCGGCCAATGGGTGTTCGACCGCAGCGACGCGCTGGCCGGATCGGCGCCGCGCGGCGCGCGCGCGCTGCTCTCGGTGGTCATCAGCGGCGGCGGGCCGCACGATCGCGCAGGACCACGCGAGCACTCGCGGCGCGGATCGACGCGCAGCTGCGGCGGCTCGATCCGGCGCTGCCGGCGCCGATCTGGGCCCGCATCGTCGCCGAGCGCCGCGCGACCTACGCCTGCACGCCGGGGCTCGACCGTCCCGTCGCCGGACGCGTCGCGCCCGGCCGCTACCTGGCCGGCGACTACACCGACGCCCGGCCTGCCGCCGACGCTGGAGGCGGCCGTGCGCAGCGGCGTCGCCGCCGCACGGGCGCTGCAGGCGGATCTCGGTTGACGGGCTGCCGCGGGCTGCTGCCCGCGCGATGCGCTACGACGGGCTGCGCCGCGCAACGACTCGCTACGCCGCTCGACGCCGCTCTACGCCGCGCTGCGACGGCTGCCCGGGCGGTTGCGCAGCAGCCGCTGCTTCTCCCGGTTCCAGTCGCGCTCCTTCTCGGTGTCGCGCTTGTCGTGCTGCTTCTTGCCCTTGGCGAGGCCGATGTCGAGCTTGACCCGGCCCTTCTGTAGTGGAGGTTGAGCGGCACCAGCGTGTAGCCGGCGCGCTCGACCTTGCCGATCAGCCGGTTGATCTCGTCGCGATGCAGCAGCAGCTGCCGCGTGCGGGTCGGGTCCGGATGGACGTGCGTCGAGGCCGTCGAGAGCGGCGTGATGTGCGCGCCGATCAGCACGATCGCCCGTCCTTGACGATCACGTAGGCTTCCTTCAGCTGGGCGCGGCCGGCGCGGATCGCCTTGACCTCCCAGCCCTGCGAGCGACAGCCCCGCCTCGAATTTCTCCTCGACGAAGTAGTCGTGATAGGCTTTTTTGTTCTCGACGATGCTCATTTCACGCTCGCAGCGCATTCGTACGCGCAGCCGCGGCTCATTGTCACGCGATGCGACCGCCATTGCACCATGCAGAGCGTGAAGAAATCGGTCCTGGTGCCGTACAGCGCCGCGGACATGTTCGAGCTCGTCGACGGCGTCGAGCGGTATCCCGAGTTCCTGCCCTGGTGCGGCGGCGCCACGGATCCTGGAGACGCACGAGGGCGGCAAGACCGCGCGCATCGACATCAACTACCACGGCGTGCACGCGCACTTCACCACCGACAACGTCAACCGGCCGCCGGAGTCGATCGTCCTCACGCTCAACAACGGGCCGTTCCGCCACCTGCACGGCGAATGGCGGTTCCACGCGCTCGCCGAGGATGCGTGCAAGGTCGAGTTCGAGCTCGCCTACGAGTTCTCGACCCACGTGCTGGAGAAGGTCGTCGGCCCGGTGTTCGGGCACATCGCCAGCACGATCATCGACGCGTTCGTCCGGCGCGCCGAGGAATGCCACCGGCCGCGTCGCGACCCTCCGCGGACGCCTGACCGTGCGCGTGAGCGTCGCCTGGGCCACGCCCGCCGTGCAGGACGTCGTCGCCGGTCGAGCTGCCGGCCGGCGCGACGGTCGGCGCGGCGATCGCCGCCTCGGGCCTGCTCGACCGCTACGGCGTCGCCCGGGACAGCGTCCGCCCGGGCATCCGCGGCCGCCTCGTGCGCGACGACACCGTGCCCGACGGACGGCGATCGCATCGATCTCTGCCGGCCGCTCGCCGTCGATCCCAAGGAAGCGCGCCGCCTGCGTGCCGCGGCGCGGTCGCGCTCGAAGGCGCCGCCGCGGGACGGCGGCGACCGCGCCGCCTGAAGGAAATACCCTGACCGAATTCAGGGGTTGCCGAAACGTCGCGATTCGGCGACAATGCGCCCGCGTGCAGCCCCTCAAGCACCCCCTCCGCCTGCTGGCCGTCGCGCTATTGACCGCGAGCTTCGCCTTCGGCGCGCCGCTGGCCGGCGCCCAGGAAGTCACCGAGCATTCGCTGGCCGCAGTCCGCCTCCTCCGCCGTCAAGACCGTCGCCAGCACCGCCTGGCAGTCGGCGCAGGACCTGTCGGTGTTCGCGCTGGGCCTGATCGGCGTCAACTACAAGTGGGGCGGCACGACGCCGGAGACCGGCCTCGACTGCAGCGGGCTCGTCCGCTACGTCTTCCAGCAGGTGACCGGCGTCACGCTGCCGCGCACGGCGAAGGAGATGAGCCGGGTCGGCGACACGGTCGCGCTCGACGAGCTGAAGCCCGGCGACCTCGTGTTCTTCAACACCCGCCGCTTCGCCTTCTCGCACGTCGGCATCTACCTCGGCGACAACCGCTTCATCCACGCGCCGTCGCGCGGCCGCGAGGTCGAGGTCGCGACGCTGGACAAGAGCTTCTGGCACAAGCGCTTCAACGGCGCCCGCCGGCTGGTCGGCGCGGTGCCCGGCCTCGTGCCCTCGCTGCTGGTCAGCGAGGCGCTGGCCGCGCCGCTCGACGTCGACGCCGCGCCCGCCACGCCCGACACCCAGCCGTAGCGCCGCGGCCGGCCCCCCGGGCCGCGATCGCTACTCGCGCGCGCCGGCCTTCTTCAGGTCGGCGATCAGCTTGGCGTCGTCGGCGCGCTTCGCCCAGTCGAGCGCGCTCGCCCCGTTCTGGTTGCGAGGTTCGGGTTCGCGCCGCGCGCCAGCAGCAGCTCGGCCGTCGCCGGCCGGCCCTCCCGCACCGCCATCATCAGCGCCGTCGTGCCGTTGGGCGACTGGGCGTCGACGTCGGCGCCCTCCGCCAGCAGGTAGCGGACGATCTCGTCGTGGCCGCCGGTCGCGGCGTAGATCAGCGGCGTCCAGCCGGCGAAGTTGACCTCGGCGCCGCGCGCGCGCAGCTGCTTGACGACGGCGACGTGGCCGTTGAGCGCCGCGACCATCAGCGCGGTGTCGCCGAAGCGGTTGCGCTGGTCGACCTTGGCCCGCGCCGCGAGCAGCAGCTGGACGGTCGCGACGTAGCCCTGCCGGGCGGCGATCACCAGCGCGGGATCGCCGTTGCGGTCGACGCTGTCGGGGTCGATGCCGCGGCGCGAGCAGCGCCTTGACCTGGTCGACGCGGTCGTTGGCGACGGCGATGACGAAATCCTCGAGCAGCGACTGGGCGGACGCCGGCAGCGGCGACAGCGTCGTCGCGGCGAGGAGGAGCGCCGCGGCAAGCGACGCGGCGGCGGCGGTTCGGGCAAGGGTCAGGCATCGGCGGGAATCCGGAAGAGGCGGAAGAAGTTGGCGGACGTCGCGCGCGCGACCTCCTCCACCGGCAGCTCGCGCAGGCGCGCGATCTCGGCGGCGACGAACGGCACGTACGCGGGCTCGTTGCGCGTGCCCGCGGTGCGGCGCCGGCGCGAGGTAGGGCGCGTCGGTCTCGATCAGCAGGCGGTCGAGCGGGACGCGCCGCGCGACGTCCTTGAGGACGTGCGCGTTCTTGAACGTCACGATGCCCGACAGCGAGATGTGGAAGCCGAGGTCCAGCGCCGCGCTGGCGACGTCCCAGGACTCGGTGAAGCAGTGCATGACGCCGCCCGCGTCGGCGGCCCGCTCCTCGCGCATGATCGCGAGCGTGTCGGCGGCGGCCGCGCGGGTGTGGACGACCAGCGGCTTGCCCGCCTCGCGCGCGGCGCGGATGTGGGTGCGGAAGCGCTCGCGCTGCCAGCCGAGGTCGCCGGTCAGCCGGTAGTAGTCGAGCCCGGTCTCGCCGATCGCCACGACCTTCGGCGTGCGCGCCAGCGCGACCAGGTCGGCGACCGTCGGCTCGGGCGCGTCCTCGTAGTCGGGATGGACGCCGACGGTCGCGTAGCAGGTTGCGGGTGCGCCTGCGCCAGCGCCACGCACGTTCGGCCAGTCCGGCAGATTGACCGCGATGCACAGCGCGTGCGTGACCTCGCGCCGCGGCCATCGCGGCGAGCACCGCCTCGCGGTCGGCGGCGAAGTCGGCGAAGTCGAGGTGGCAGTGCGAGTCGACGAACATGGGTCCAGCGGAGGCGGCGCGCGCGGCGGCGGAACGGGGAGTGACGGAGCGGAGCGGCGTCGTGCGGTGGAGCGGCGCCGAGCTCCCGGGACGCCGGCCCCGGGCTTCGCCGCGCCCGGCCCGGGCTGCGTCCGGCCGGGCTACATCGTGTGCGTGGGCCGCGAGCTCGCGATCGTCTGCCCGAGCAGCTTCTCGATCGTCGACTTCGCCGCGGCGCCGGTCTCGTCCTGCGAGAACTGCACGCCGATGCCCTGCGTGCGGTTGCCCTGGACGCCCTCCGGCGTGATCCAGACGATCCTGCCCTGCACGGCGATGCGGTTCGGGTCGTCCATCAGCGACAGCAGCATGAACACTTCTTCGCCGAGCTGGTACTGCCGCGGCGTCGGGATGAAGATGCCCCCGCCCTTGAGGAACGGCATGTACGCGGCGTACAGCGCGGCGCGCTCGCGGATGTTGAGCGACAGCACGCCGGGGCGCGCCGCCGCCGTCGCCTGCGGGCGCATCCGGGACGCGCTGCGCCGGGCTTCGGATCCACCATGGGTCGCTACCTGAACAGGGCCCGATAATCGATCAGCATCGCCTCGGCGACGAGGCGCGGCTGCAGCGGATGGGCGAGCAGCGCCCGCTGCCGCAGCAACGAGTCATGATAGCGAAACGCCGCCACCGGCGCCACCCGGCGCCCGAGCGCCGCGAGCTGCGCGCGAAGTCCGGGTTGCGGCGCGCCTCCCCGCCGGCGGCGACGCGCGCGAGGTCGGCGGTCCACGCCAGCAGCCAGTCGACGACGCGGGCGAGGCGCTCGCGGCGCGCGTCGCGGGCGCCGGCTGTCGATCCGCGCGGCCAGCGCGATCACCGGCAGCCGCTGCGGCTCGCCCAGCGCGTCCAGCCACGACTTGCGCTCCTTCTGCCAGTCGTCGGCCGGCGAGCTCGAGCGCCGTCCGCGGCGCGCCGGCGGCCTGCGCCAGCACGAGCTGCGGCAGCGGCGACGCCCTGCGCGGCGAGCCACGCGCAGGCTTCGTCGGCCGCCGGCAGCGGCACGCGCACCCGCCGGCAGCGGCAGAGGATCGTCGCCGGCAGGCGCCCGGGAAGGTCGGCGACGAGGATCAGGAACGTGCCGGCCGGCGGCTCCTCCAGCGTCTTCAGCAGCGCGTTCGCCGCCGCCGCATTCATCCGCTCGGCCGGCGCGATGACGCCGATCTTCGCCCGCTGGCGGTGGCTGGTGAGCTCGATGAAGTCGATCAGCGCGCGGATCCGCTTGATCGCGATGGTGTCGACCGCCTTGAGGCCGCCCTCCTCCTCGTCGACCTCGATCAGCTCGAGGCGCATCAGGTCCGGATGCTGGCCGGCGACCGCGTAGTGGCAGCCCGGGCATTCGCCGCAGGCGAGGCCTTCGGCGCGCGGCGCCTCGCACAGCAGCGCCTGCGCGAGCGCCAGCGCCAGCGCGTGCTTGCCGGTGCCGCGCGGCCCGTGGATCAGCAGCGCGTGCGGCCAGCTCGACCGTTGCGCGAGCAGCGAGCGCGCCAGCGCCTGCTGCCACGGCGGCAGCGGCAGCCAGGGCAGCGCGGTCGCCGCCGCGGACGCTTCGGCGAAGCTCGGCCATCGGGCGGGCTACGCATCGAGCCCGGCCAGGTGCCGGCCCAGGTCCGCGCGCACGTCGGCCATCGGCCGCGTGCTGTCGATGATGCGAAAGCGCGCGGGATCGGCCGCGGCGCGCGCGAGATACGCGTCGCGCACGCGCTCGAAGAAGCGCGCCGGCCTCGGTCTCGAACTTGTCGAGCTCGCGCCCCTCGCTGCGCGCGAGATCGAGCCGCTTGCGCGACACCGCGGTCGGCACGTCGAACAGGAGCGTGAGGTCGGGCTGGCAGTCGCCGTGGACCCACTGCTCGAGCTCGAGGATGCGCGCCGAGCGGCACGCCGTGGCCGCCGCCCTGGTAGGCGTAGGTCGCGTCGGTGAAGCGGTCGCAGAGCACCCAGTCGCCGCGCGCGAGCGCCGGCCGGATCACCTGCTCCAGGTGCTCGCGCCGCGCGGCGAACATCAGCAGCGTCTCGGTGTCGTGCGCCATCGGCTGCGCGCAGCACCAGCTCGCGCAGCGCCTCGCCGAGCGGCGTGCCGCCCGGCTCGCGCGTGCTGACCACCTCGTGCCCGCGCGCCGAGATCTCGCCGGCGAGCCAGCGCGATGTGCGTGCTCTTGCCGGCGCCGTCGATGCCTTCGAGCGTGATGAAGCGGCCGGGGCGGAGTCGTGGTCAATGGGTCGCGGCGTGGAGGCGCGGCGCGCCGTCAGCGGCCGCCGCGCTGGTATTTTGCCACGGCGCGATTGTGGTCGGCGAGGTTCGTCGAGAACTCGGTCGTGCCGTCGCCGCGCGCGACGAAATAGAGGTAGGGCGTCGTCGGCGGCCGGGTGACGGCGTCGAGCGACGCCTGCCCCGGCAGCGCGATCGGCGTCGGCGGCAGGCCGTCGCGCGTGTAGGTGTTGTACGGCGTGTCGGCCTCGAGGTCGCGCTTGCTCAGGTTGCCGTCGAAGCGCTCGCCCAGGCCGTAGATGACCGTCGGATCGGTCTGCAGCCGCATGCCGAGGCGCAGGCGGTTGAGGAACACCGAGGCGATCAGCGGCCGGTCGGCGCGCGCGGCCGGTCTCCTTCTCGACGATCGACGCCAGGATCAGCGCTTCGTACGGGTCCTTGAGCGGCAGGTCCGGCGCGCGGCTCGCCCACGCCGCGTCGAGCCGCGCGCGCATCAGCCGGTGGGCGCGGGCGAGCAGCGCGGCGTCGGTCGAGCCGTGCACGAAGAAGTAGGTGTCGGGAAAGAACCAGCCCTCCGCGCTCGTGCCCTGGGCGCCGAGCCGGCGCAGCAGCTCGGCGTCGGGCAGGTCGACGCAGCGTCTTCGGCGATCGCCGGGTCGTCCGGCAGCGCGCGCTTCAGGTCGGCGAAGGTCGCGCCCTCGACGACGGTCAGCGACGTCTGCAGCGCGTCGCCCTGCGTCAGCTTGTCGAGGAGCCGCGGGCAGCGTGACGCCGGCGTCGACCTCGTAGTTGCCGGCCTTGATCGTGCGGTCGACGCCGCGCAGGCGGGCGAGCGCCACCAGCGGCAGCTCGCCGGGCACGATGCCGGCCGCCGTCCAGCTCGCGCGCGACCTGGCGCAGGCTCGCGCCGGCGCGGACCTCGAACGCGTACGGCGACGACGGCAGCGGCAGCGGCTGCGCGAGCCACCACCACGCGCCGCCGGCGGCCGCCGCGCGCCAGCACGGCCAGCGCGACGGAGCACGGCGAGCAGCCAGCGGCGGGAGGCGGGACGGATGCGGCGGACGATCGGCGGTTCGGGACGGCTCGAAAGGGCGTGGCCGGCGGGACTGCGAAGTCCCGCGCCGGCCGGGACGCGGCGAACAGCGCGCGCGCTGCCGGATTATAATCGCCCGATGCCTGCCTCCTGATCGCGACCTGCCGCCCGCGGGCAACCGCCACGACGAAGCCGCGCCGCGCGCGCGCCGGCCGCGCGTCCGGCTTCACGCTGATCGAGATCATGGTCGTCATCGTGATCCTCGGCATTCTCGCGGCGCTGGTCGTGCCGCGCGTCCTCGAGCGGCCCGACGAGGCGCGCGCCGTCGCCGCGAAGAGCGACATCGCCACGATCATGCAGGCGCTGAAGTTCTACCGCCTCGACAACCAGCGCTACCCGACGACCGAGCAGGGCCTCGCCGCGCTGGTGACCCGGCCGACGCAGGCTCCGGTGCCGCCGAACTGGAAGCCCAACGGCTATCTCGAGCGGCTGCCCAAGGATCCCTGGGGCCACGCCTACCAGTACCTGAACCCGGGGTTGCGCGGCGAGATCGACGTGTTCAGCCTGGGCGCCGACGGCCAGCCCGGCGGCACCGGCATCGACGCCGACATCGGGTCGTGGGACCTCTGAGCGCCCGGCGCAACAGCACGCGCCGGAACGCGACCGCCGGCTTCACGCTGGTCGAAATCGTCGTCGTCATCGTCGTCATCGGCATCGCCGCGTCGCTGCTGTACGTGAATCCGTTCGGCGACGCGGCGCGCGACGTGCAGCGCGAGGCGCGGCGCCTGGCCGGCGCGCTCGAGCACGCGCAGGCCCTCGCGCAGTGGCAGAGCGAGATGCTCGGCGTGTCGGTCGACGGGGCCGACGGGCGCGGCTACCGGTTCTGGCGCCGCGACGCGGACGACCGCTGGATCGCGCTGACCGGCGACGACGTGCTCGCGTCGCGCCGGCTGCCGCCCGGGATGACGGTCGCCGCGCAGACGCTACGCCGGCGCGCCGGCCGCGCCCGACCTCGTCGTCCCGTTTCGCGCCAGCGGCCGCAACGAGCCGTACGCGATGACGCTGGCGATGGACCGCGCCAACGTCGTCGTGTCCGCCGATCCGGTCGGCCGCGTCCGTTACGCCGCCGCGCCGGAGCCGGCCTCCCCGCGGCCGGCCGCTGATGCGCGAGCCCGCCGCTTCGACACCCCACGCGGGCGGCCGCGCCGGCGCGCCGCCGCCGCGCCGCGGCTTCACGCTGATCGAGATCCTGGTCGCGCTCGCGATCGTCGCCGTCGCGCTGGCGGCGGGGATGCGCGCGGTCGCGCAGTCGAGCGACGCGGCGACGCTGCTGCAAGGACCGCACGCTCGCGCTGTGGGTCGCGCAGAACCGGCTGGCGGCCGCGCAGCTGGCCAATCCCTGGCCGGCGCTCGGCTTTCGCGACGGCGAGGCGCAGCAGGCGCACACGCGCTTCGCCTGGCGGGAGACGGTCGAAGGCACGCCGAACCCGGCGTTCCGCAAGATCGAGATCACCGTCGTCGACCCGGCGACGCCGGACTACGTGCTGGCGCGACTCGTCGGCTACCTGGGCCAGGCGGCGCAGCCGTGACGTCCGTGCCCGCCGCGCCTGCCGTGGCCCCTGCCGGCGGATGCCGCCCGGCGGGCTTCACGCTGATCGAGCTGCTGGTCGCGCTGTCGATCCTCGCGCTGCTGTCGCTGCTCGGGTACCGCGCGGTCGTGTCGCTGACCGACGCCGAGGTTCGCCTGACCGCCGAGACCGCGCACTGGCGCGCGCTCGACACGCTGTTCATGCGGCTGGAAGCCGACCTGCGGCAGGCGCAGCCGCGCGCCGTGCGCAGCGCCGTCGGCGCCGAGCCGGCGTGGGTCCTGGTTCCCGGTCTCGACGGCAGCGCCGAAGTGCGCTTCTCGCGCGCCGGGCCGGAATTCGCGCTCGAGCCCCCCAGCGCCGGACAGCGCATCGGCTACCGGCTGCACGACGGCACCGTCGAAGTCCTCTACTGGCCGTATCTCGATGCCGCGCCGGGGACCGCGCCGACCGCCTACCCGCTGGTCGAGGGCGTGCGCCGGCTCGCCATCACCAGCCTCGACAGCAACGGCAGCTGGCGCGACCGGTGGCCGGTCGAGGGCGAGCCGCCGGTGCCGCGCGCGGTGCGCGTCGAGCTGACGCTCGCCGGCGGCGAGACCGTCGAGCGATGGCTGGTGCTGCGATGAGCCGGACGAGCCGACCTCACCCCGACCCTCTCCCGCTCGCGGGAGAGGGAGCCGCACAATTCCGGAGGCCCCGCGGCGCGGCGGTCGTGCTGGCGATGCTGCTGGCCGCGCTCGCCGCGACGATCGCCGTCACCCTCTTCGCCGACCAGCAGCGGTGGACGCGCGCGGTGATGCAGCGGCGCGACCAGGTGCAGGCGCAGGCGCTGGCGATGGCGGGCGTGCAGTGGGCGCGGCAGATCCTCGACACGGGAGGCCGCCCGAAGACGGTCGACCACCTGGGCGAGCCCTGGGCGATGAGCCTGCCGCCGATCCCGCTCGACAACGGCGAGATCCGCGGCCTGATCAGCGACGCGAGCGCGCGCCTCAACGTCAACGGACTCGGCGTCGCCGCGGCCCCGGCGATCCGGAGCGCGAGCGCATCGAGCGCCTGTTCGCGCAGCGCGGCGGGCCGGTCGGCGCGATCGACGCGATCGCCGACTGGATCGATGTCGACGGCGACCGGCGGCCGGACGGCGCCGAGGATGCGGCCTACGCCGAGCAGTCGCCGCCGGGCGTCGCCGCCAACGGCCCCGTCGTACGCGTGGCGGAGCTCGCCGCCGTCCGCGGCGTGTCGCTGGCATCGCTCGCGGCCGTGGCGCCGTACCTGATCGCGCTGCCGGCGGGCGCGCCGGTCAACGTCAATACCGCGCCGCCGGAAGTCCTCGCGACGATCTTCAAGGACCTGCGCGGCGACGCGCTGTCCGCGCTCGTCGCCGGCCGCGCGCAGCGCCCGTTCGCGAGCGTGGCGGATTTCCGCTCGCGCCTGCCGCCGGGGACGACACCGCCGAGCGACATCGCGCTCGCCGTGCGCAGCGACTTCTTCCTCGTGACCGTCGAAGCGCGGCAGGGAACGACGATCGCGCGCGCCCGCGCGCTGCTGCGCCGCACGAGCGGCGCGCAGGCCTGGCCGAGCATCGTGTGGCAGGTCGTCGAGTGACGGCGCCCCGCCGCCCTTCAAGTACACTAGCCGTCATGACGACCACCACGAACCGGACACGATCCGCCGCGCAAAGGGTGTGCCCGTCCGCGCGAAGGGCCGTCCCGAGCGCGGACTGCTCCCTCCCGGAGGGACGGCGCGCAGCGCCAAGGGTGCCCCTGTGACCGTATTGCGCGTCCTTGTCCGCGCCGCCGCGGACGTGAGCTCCGCGCCCGTCCCGTGGGCGCTCTACGATGCGGGCGGCGCATGCGTCCGCACCGGCTGCGATGCCGCCTCCGGCTGGCCGGATGCGGACACCCTGGAATTCGTCGTCGGCGCGTCCGACGTGCGCCTCGCTTCGCTCGCACTGCCGCCGATGCCGGCCGCCCGCGTCGCCGCCGCCGCCGCGTTCGCCCTCGAGGACCGGCTCGCGGGTCCCGCCGACGAGCAGTGGCTCGCCGTCGCGCCCGAGCGGCACCGCGGCCGCGTCATCGTGGCCATCGTGGCGCGCGCGCTCGTCGCGGCGCTGCGCGCCCGCGGTGGCGCGCCGCACGCCGGCGCCCGCGTCCTGCGCATCGTTGCCGAGCCCGAGCTCGCCGACGCGGGCGACGGCTGGTGCTGGTGCATCCCCGACGAGCCCGAGGCCGGCAGCGGCTTCGTGCGCCTGGCCGACGGCAGCGCGTTCCCGGTGAGCGCCCCGGGCGCGGACGCGGCGCTGCCCGCCGAGCTGCAGCTCGCCCTCGCGCAGGGCCGGCGCGACAGCGCCCTGCCCGCGCGCGTGCGCGTCGACGGGGCGGTGGCCGACGCGGCGCTCGCGCAGTGGCAGCGCGACACCGGCGTCGCCTTCGAGCGCGGCAGCCCCTGGCGCTGGCACGCGGCACCGGCCCCGGCGTTCGCCGCGGCGACGAATCTGCTGCAGCGGGAATTCGCGCCGACGCCGCCGCCGGCGGCGGGCAGCCGCGCGCGCCTGTTCGCGCCGGCGCTGGCGCTCGCGACCGTCGCGCTGGCATTGCACGTGGTCGCGACGCTCGGCGAATGGGTCTGGTGGCGCGTCGATGCGTGGCGGACCGCGCAGGCGACGATCGCCGTCGCGGCCGGCGCCGGGATCGGTGGCGCGTCCACGCCGGATGCGGCCAGGGCGGCGCTCGCGACGCGCTACGCCGACGAGCGGCACGCGCGCGCGCTGCCGGCTCCCGACGACGCGCTGCCGCTGTTCGCGCGTGCGGCACCGGCGCTCGCCGCGTTGCCGCCGGGCAGCCTGAAGACCGCGACCTACGGCGGCGGCCACTGGACGCTGGACCTGCAGGCGGCCGACCCGGCGCTGCTGCGCGGCATCGACGCGCGCCTCAGGCAGTCCGGCACGCCCGCGCTGATCGCGACGACGCCGACCGGCGCGCGGCTGCGGATCGGAGGCCTGTGATGGCTGCGCCGGCCGGCCTGCTGCCCCGCCTCGCCCCGGCGCCCGTTGCCCGGTGGTGGTCGCGGAAGTCGCCGCGCGAGCGGCGGATCATCGGCGCGATCGCGGCGCTGGTCATCGCCGCCGCCGCCTGGCTCGCCGTCTGGCAGCCGGTGCAGCGCGACCTGGATGCGCTGCGCGCCGCCGCGCCGGGCGCGCGCGCGCAGCTCGCCGAGGCCCAGCGCCTCGCGGCCGAGATCGCCGGCCTCGCCCGCACGCCGCCGGCGGCGCGCCCGCCGGTCGCGCCGGCCGTCGTCGACCAGATCCTCGGCGAGCGCGGCATCGCGGCGGGCTCGGCGCAGGTCGCGTGGGAGGACGGGCGCGCGCGGCTGACGCTCGCCGCCGTGCGCTTCGACACGCTGGTCGCCGCGCTCGACGCGCTGCAGCGCGACGCCGGGCTGCGCGTCGTCGACGCGACGCTGACCGCCCGCGTCGATCCCGGCACCGTGCGCGCCGAGATCGTGCTCGCGCGCTGACCCGAAGCCCGCGGACGGACCGATGCAACGAACGCTGATCGTCGTGGCGGTTGCCGTCGTGCTGCTGGCGGTGGCGCTCGCCGCGTTCGCGCCGGCGGCGCTGGTCGCGCCGTTCGTCGAGCGCGCCACGCTGGGCAACGTCGCCGCGACCGCGGCCGAGGGGACGCTGTGGCGCGGCCGCGCAACGCTGGCCGCGGGCTCGGTGCAGCTTCCCGTCGCCTGGACGCGTCGCGCCGCTGCCGCTCGCGACCGGTGAGGCGCGGATCGAGCTGATGCCGGTCGATGCGACGGCGAGCGCGCCGCGCGCCGACATCCGCGCGAGCCGCAACGGCCTCGTGCTGACCGGCCTCGCCGTCGCGTTCCCGGCGAGCGTGCTGCAGCCGGCGCTGCTGCGCGCGGCCAAGGCGCCGCGCGGCTGGATCGTCGCCGGCGACATCGCCGCCGGCACGCCGACGCTGGCGTGGACGCCGGCGGCCTGGTCCGGCGGGATCGACGTCGATTGGCGCAACGCGCAGCTGACGCCCGCCGAGTCGCGCCCGGTCGCGCTGGGCGACCTGTCGGCGAAGCTCGTCGCCAGCGGCAACCGGCTGGCGGGACCCGTCGTCAACCGCGGCGGCGACATCGACGTCCGCGGCGACATCGCTCGTCGGGACGACCGGCGACGCCACGGTGACGCTGGTGCTGACGCCGCGCCGCGCCGACGATGCCGAGCTCGCGCGCGCGCTCGCCGCCATCGGCACCGCCGACGGTGCCGGATGGCGGGTCAGCTGGCAGTCGAAGCCGCGTTGACGACGTGAGCCGCCGCCGGTCACGCGAGCGCACGGCCGCGGCGCGATCGACCCCCGCGGATCGGGCGCGGCCCGCGCCGGCGCCCGCCGCCGGATCCGGTCCCCAGGCAGCGATCCCGCGGCGCCGGACGGCGATCGACGCGCTGCGCGGCGGCGCGATCTGCCTGATGGTCGTCTACCACTTCTGCTTCGACCTGCGCTACTACCGGGTGATCGCCGCCGACTTCGAGCGCGATCCGTTCTGGCTCGGCTTTCGCGCGCTGATCGTGACGAGCTTCATGACGCTGGTCGGCGTCAGCCTGGTGCTGGCCGACCGCGCCCACCGCGCCCCGGGTGCGCGCGCGCCCGGCGATCGCGCCGCCTACTGGAAGCGCATCGGCGCGATCGCCGGCTGCGCGCTCCTGGCGAGCCTCGGCAGCTACCTGCTGTTCCCGCAGAGGTTCATCTACTTCGGCATCCTGCACTGCATCGCCGCGGCGTCGCTGCTGGCGCAGCCGCTGGTGCGCAGGCCGGCCGCCGCGCTGGCGCTCGGCGCCGTCGTCGTCGTCGCCGGGCTGACGCTGCAGCACGCGGCGTTCGATGCCCGCGCGCTGTCGTGGATCGGCTTCACGACGACGAAGCCCGCCACCGAGGACTACGTGCCGCTCGCCCCGTGGGCCGGCATCGTGCTGATCGGCATCGCCGTCGGCCACGCGCTCGTCAGGACCGACTTCCGCGCGCTGCGTCCGCTGGCCGCGGCGCCGGCGTGGCTGCAGTGGCTGGGCCGGCACAGCCTCGCCGTGTACATGGTCCACCAGCCGCTGCTGCTGGGCGTGCTCTGGGTGTTCGTCGGGCGCTGACCGCGGCACCCGCCCCGGGTCTCGCCGGCGTGCCCGGCGGCCGCGCTCGGCCTTCACGCTCGGCCCTCAGCGCCGACGACGAGATGCTGGCCGTGCACCCAGCCGCCGTCGTCGGACGCCAGGAAGGCGATCGTCCGCGCCGCGACCGCCGTCGGCACCCACGTCGAGCGATCGGCCTCCGGCATCGCCGCCCGGTTGGCGGGCGTGTCCATGATCGTCGGCGCGATGCTGTTGACGCTGACGCCTTTCGCCGCGACCTCCTGGTCGAGCGCCTCGACCAGCCGCTGCAGCGCGCTCTTCGACGCCGCGTAGGCGCCCATCGCCGCCTGCCCGCGCGCGGCGCCGCGCGCCGACACGGCGATCACGCGACCCCGGCCGTTGGCGAGCATGTGCGGGACGAGGTCGCGCGTGGCGTTGACGAACGACCAGGCGTTGAGGTCCATCATCCGCTCCCACGACGCGCGGGACAGCGCGTGCGTCGGCTCGCCCATCTCGAAGCCGCCGGCCACGTGGACGAGGACGTCGACGCGCTGCATCGCCGCGACGATCCGCGCGCTGGCGGCGCGCATGTCCGCCTCCGACGTCACGTCGGCGGTGACCAGCAGGTGCCGCCCGTCGCCGGCGAGCTCCGGCAGCACCGAGGCGAGGCGACCGGCGTCGCGGTCGATCAGCGCGAGGCGCGCGCCCGCGCCGGCGAAGTGCCGCGCGACGGCCTGGCCCAGCGCGCCGGCCGCGCCGGTCAGGACCACCGTCGGGGCGGTCGAAGCAGCGGAAATCGGTTCCATGGGAAGCTCCGGTCGAGGTCGGTCAGAAGCGGACGGCGTAGTTGAGGTAGGCCCGCAGCTGCGTCGCCGTCTGCGGCGCGCCGTCCTGCTGCAGCCACGAGTAGCGGAAGGTGGCCGAGAGGCCGTCGAGCGCCGAGCCCTTCGGGAACGCGTAGTCGACGCGCACGTCGGTCTCGTTGCGGTCGGCGATCGGCGCTCCGGTCGTATCGTCGATCCGGTCGCGGCCGGCGGCGTAGAGCGCGGCCGCCGTCAGGCCGGGCGCGCCGAGCTTGCCGAAGTCGACGTTGGCGCCCACGCCCCAGGCCCGCTCGCCCGCGGTGTTGAACGACACCTGCATCATGTCGAGGTACGACGGGTGGGTGCCGAAGGGATTCTGCGTGTCGAAGCCCTTGCCGGTCTGCGTCCAGTAGACCTGCACGCCGAACGGCCCGCGGCTCAACGCCGCCTGCAGCCCGTAGCCCCAGGTGGAGAACGAGCCGATCTGCTCGTCGCCGACCGACGACTGCGGGTAGTACTGCCCGCCGAGCGCCAGCGACGTGTCGCCGTCGATCTCGATCGGATAGCGGACGTCGGCGTAGAAGGTGTTGAACGTGTCGAGCGCGTACTGCTCGTCGACGCGCACATAGCCGCCCTTGCCGAAGTTCCACGTGGCGCCGCCGAAGGCCACGCCGCGCTGCGTTCCGGTCCCGCCGGCGACGTTGGACATCCAGCGGAAGCTGTCGGTGTCCCGCGTCTTTTCCTTGGTGATGTAGCCGCCGATGTAGCTGACCGACTCCACCTTGCCCGTCAACGTGTAGGCCTCGACGGTGTTGGGCACCATCCGGTTGTCCTGCGGATTGATGAACGGACGGTTGACGAGCTGGCGGTACGCCGTGATCGTCTGCCCCGCGATCCGCAGCGCGCCGAACGCCTCGCCCAGCGCGGTGATCTGGCCCTGGTCGGGCGTGAGCAGCCTGGTGCCGCCCTCGCCCTCCGGGCCGTACAGCTTCTGCGACGTGTAGCCGACGATCCCGCCCTGGAACAGGTCGCCCCACCACGGGCTGCGCAATCCCGCCCAGCCGCCGAGCGCCCAGGCCTGGCTCGGCACGCCGCTGGTGCTCTCCTGGTCGAAGTAGTACGTGCGCAGCTGCAGCACCGGCTCGAAGCCGCCGGGCAGCCGGTAGCCCTCCTTCGGCAGGTCGCCCGGGTAGATGCCCTGGGCGAGCCCGGTCCCGGCGATGCCCGCCAGGGCCAGTGCCGCCGGGAGCGCCCGCAGCCGGCGTTGCCACCGGGAACACGGGTCGACACGATGCGTGCGCGGCATGGCTTCCTCCTTTGCGGCAGCGGTCAGAACATCAGCTTCGCCAGGAACAGCCCGGTGACGACCGCGGTCGCCGTCGCGACGACGCCCGGGATCATGAACGAGTGGTTCAGCACGTACTTGCCGATCTTCGTCGTTCCCGAGAGGTCGAAGTTGATCGCCGCGATCAGCGAGCCGTAGGTCGGGATGAAGAAGTAGCCGTTGACCGACGGGAACATCGCGATCAGGAACTGCGGCGGAATGCCCAGCGCGATGCCCAGCGGCATCAGCGCGCGGGTCGTCGCCGCCTGGCTGTACAGCAGCACCGAGGCGAAGAAGAGGCCGAACGCGAACGTCCACGGCGCCTGCTCGGCCCACTTGCCGATCGCCGGCACGATCACGTCCTTGTTGGCGGCGATGAAGCTGTCGCCGAGCCAGGCGAGGCCGAAGATGCCGATCACCGCCACGACGCCGGCGCGCAGGGTCGAGGTCTTGGGAATCGTGTCGACGTTGACCTTGGTGACCAGCAGCATGATCGCCGCGACCGACATCATCACGATCTCGATGACGATCGGCATCTGCAGCGCGCTCTTGGCGCCCGGCAGCGTGCGCAGCGAGGGGAAGAAGCCGAACAGCACGACCAGCGCGACGCCGGCGAGGAACAGGAAGGCGGACGCCTTGGCCGCGGGCTGCAGCGGCGGGCGCTCGGCGGCGGCCTTCGGCGGCGGCACCTCGCCGGACTTCAGCCGCGCCTGGTATTCCGGATCGTCCTTCAGGTCCTTGCCGATGAACATCGACACGATCGCCGCGGCGACCACGCCGGTGAGCGTCGCCGGCACGCAGACCATCAGGATCTGCGGCAGGCCCCACTGCGTCATGCCCTTCTCCGCAAACAGCCCGATCATCGCCGCCGTGGCCGCCGCGACGGGGCTCGCCGTGATCGCCTGCTGCGAGGCGATCGTCGCCACCGCCATCGGCCGCTCCGGACGGATGCCGGCCTGGTGCGCGGTCTCGTAGATCACCGGCAGCAGCGGATAGACGATGTGCCCGGTGCCCGCGAGGAAGGTGAAGCTCCAGGTGGTCAGCGGGGCGACGATCGTCACGTACTTGGGGTTCGCGCGGATGATGCGCTCGGCGATCCGCACCAGGAAGTCGATGCCGCCCGCGGCGTCCATCACCGAGGCGGCCATGATCACCGCCAGGATGATCAGCATCACGTCGATCGGCGGCGACGTCGGGCGACGCCGAACGCGACGACCAGCACCAGCAGGCCGACCGCGCCCCACAGGCCGAGGCCGACGCCGCTGTAGCGCGCGCCCATCCAGATCGCGGCGAGCACGACGACGAACTGCAGAACAATCGCCAATGTCATTGCCTCACTCCTTGTCCGGAGCGGGGCCGTCCGCGTCGCTACTGCTCGAACTTCGGATTGATCAGGTTCTCGAACGAGAACACCTCGTCCCACTTCTCCTGCGTCAGGAGCTTCCTCTCCTTGACGACGATGTCGTGCAGCGACTTGCCGCTCTCGTAGCCCTCGTGCGCGATCTCGGCGCAGAGCTTGTAGCCCAGCGAGGGCTTCAGCACGGTGACGATGCCCAGCGAGTTCAGCACCATGTCGCGGGTGCGCTCGGCGTTGGCGGTGATGCCGTCGATGCAGTGCACGCGCAGCGCGTCGATCGCGTTCTCCATCGTCTTGATCGACGTGAACAGCGCGAAGGTGATCACCGGCTCCATCACGTTGAGCTGCAGCTGCCCGGCGGACGCCGCGAGCGTCACCGTGAGGTCGAGGCCGATCACCAGGAAGCCGACCTGGTTCATCACCTCGGGCATCACCGGGTTGACCTTGCCCGGCATGATCGAGCTGCCCGGCTGCATCTGCGGCAGGCTGATCTCGTTGAAGCCGCAGCGCGGCCCCGACGCGAGCAGGCGGATGTCGTTGCAGATCTTGGTGAGCTTCGACGACGTGCGCTTCAGCACGCCGGAGAGCAGCACGTAGGCGCCGGTGTCGGAGGTCGCCTCGATCAGGTCGCCGGCGAGGATGAACTTGAGGTGGGTGAGCTCGGACAGGTACTTGGTCGCGAGCTCGGGGTAGCCGGGCGCCGCCGTCACCGTCGTGCCGATCGCCGTCGCGCCGAGGTTGATCTCGTGCAGCAGCTGCCGGACCTCGGTGATCCGCTGCACTTCCTCGCCGATCGTCGTGCCCCAGCCGTGGAACTCGTGGCCGAGCGACATCGGCACCGCGTCCTGCAGGTGCGTGCGGCCCATCTTCAGCACGCGGTCGAACTCGCGGCCCTTGGCGAAGAAGGACTCCTGCAGCTTGGTCAGCGCCGCCATCAGGAACTCGAGCCGCAGGATCAGCGCCAGCCGGAACGCCGTCGGGTAGACGTCGTTGGTCGACTGCCCGAAGTTGACGTGGTCGTTCGGGCTCACGTACTGGTACTCGCCCTTCTTGTGGCCGAGCTTCTCCAGCGCGAGGTTCGCGATCACCTCGTTCGCGTTCATGTTGGTCGACGTCCCGGCGCCGCCCTGGATGAAGTCGGTGACGAACTGGTCGAGCATCTCGCCGGCGATCAACCGGTCGCAGCCCGCGGCGATCGCGTCGGCGACCTTGGCGTCGATCACGCCGAGATCGCGGTTGGCGAGCGCGGCGGCCTTCTTCACGTAGCCGAAGGCCTGGACGAAGCAGGGCTCCGTCGCCATCGGGATGCCGGTGATGTGGAAGTTGTCCTTGCCGCGCAGCGTCTGGACGCCGTAGTACGCTTCGGCGGGAATCTGCTTCTCGCCGAGAAAGTCCTTTTCGATCCGGGTCGCCATGTCTTCGCTCCTGCGTGTTCGTTAGACGCTCGCCTGCCACGGCGGCGAGCGAACCATGTTTCCATCATCGTCCAACCGCGGCCCACCGCATTGACAGGCGTCAAAGGGGCGGCCGGCCGTACTGGGCGCCGGCGCGCGCCAGGACTAACATCTGTTGGAGGCGGCGCCGAACGGTCGCTTCGGGTCGGATGCCTGTGCTTTCCGAGCCGGCCGTGAACGTGAATCCTTCAACCCCACGGGAGCCACGATGAAACTTCGAAGCATGCTGGTGCTGGCCGCCGCCTCGTTCCTCGCGCTGCAGGGCGCGGCGTACGGGGCGTCCAAGCAGGAGTCGCAGGCCGAGGCGCGCAAGGTCGCGCAGCAGGCGCTCGCCAAGCTGTACAAGGCGCAGCCGTCGGCGAAGCGCGCCGTCGAGGGCGCGGCCGGATACGCCGCGTTCAGCAACTTCGGCATGAAGATCCTGATCGCCGGAGGCGGGACCGGGAAGGGCGTGGCCGTCAACAACAAGACCAAGGCGACGACCTACATGAAGATGGCCGAGGTGCAGGCGGGACTGGGATTCGGCGTCAAGAAGTTCAGCCTGGTGTGGGTGTTCGAGACCGAGAAGGCGCTCAACGACTTCGTC
Organism: uncultured beta proteobacterium; assembly: GCA_963832705.1. GTDB lineage: Bacteria > Pseudomonadota > Gammaproteobacteria > Burkholderiales > Casimicrobiaceae > CAIWHR01. The sequence continues at coordinate 74,897 of CAWHVP010000020.1, forward strand.
AATTCGGGCTGGGAATTCGGCGCGCAGGCGACGGCGGCGGCCAAGACGGGCAACCAGGGAGCGGCGTACCAGGGCGCGGTCTCGGTGGCGCCCGGGGTCTGGCTCTACCAGCTCACCGACGACGGCCTCGCGCTGGAGCTCACCGCCAAGGGCACGAAGTACTACAAGGACGGCGACCTGAACTGACCGGCGATCGGGGCACGGCCGCGGCACCGCGTCGCTTACAATGGCGCCTGTTCACGCGGGCGGAGAAGCGACGGATGGGCAAGCGCAGGAGCAGGGAACGCGGTGGCGCCGCAGTGGCGCTGCTCGGCGTCGTCGTCGTCGCCGCCGTCCTCGTCGCGGCCTGGATCTGGGTGGCCCTCTCGTGGAACTACTCGACCGGCGAGCGCGCGGGCTGGGTGCAGAAGCTCTCCCACAAGGGCTGGCTGTGCAAGACCTGGGAGGGCGAGATGGCGATGGTCACGATGCCCGGCACGGCGCAGGAGAAGTTCCTGTTCACCGTGCGCGACGACGGCGTCGCCGGCGAGATCAACCGGGCGATGGGCAAGCGCGTGTCGCTGCACTACGAGGAGAAGGTCGGCCTGCCGACGACGTGCTTCGGCGAGACGCGCCACTACGTGACGAAGGTCGTCGCCGTCGAGGAGATTCCGCTGGCGCCGGGCGTCGTCCTGTCGACACCGATGACGCCGGTACCGGCCGCAGCCCCTCCCGGCGGGTCGACCGCCGGCGTGCCGCCGCCATCGCCTTCGGCTCCCGGTGCCACGCCCGCCACGCCTGCCGCACCGGCCACGCCCGCCGCACCGGCCGCGCCCGCCGAGGCCCCGGCCGCGGCACCGAAGGCCGCGAACTAGCGCCCGGTCACGGCGGCCGGTCGTTCAGGCCGCCGCGCGCTCCGCGAACACGCGCAGCGCCGCGTCGTTGCCGTCGGCCCCGCGCAGCCGCTCGACCCAGCCCGCGATCGCGTCCGCGGCCATCGGCTCCGGGCCGAACTCCAGCCCGGCCACCGTGCGCGCCGCCACCGCCGGCGCGACCCCGGCTTCGAGCAGCGCCGCGTGGCAGTGGCTCGCCGCCTGGCCGATGCGGAACGCGCGAAGGTTCGCGGTCACGATCCGCTGCCCCTTGGCGGCGAACAGCTCGCCAACGTGCTTCTCGAGCAGCGCCGCATCGATCGGCAGGCGCGACGCCGCGGCGCCCAGCATCACCATGTTCTGCGCCTTGACCGTGCCGGCCTTGTGCGCGAGGTGCGTCGCGTTGACGGCGACGACGCGCGGCGCGGCGAACAGCACGCCGTACAGCGCGTCCGCCTCCGGATACGTCGGCGTGTTCACCAGCGGCGTGATGTCGGTGACGATCCAGCCGTCGGGCCGCAGCAGCTTGGTGTAGCGCAGGCTTTCCATCGGCTCGACCGAGAGCACCATCGCCGCCGTGCCGTCGGCGATCAGGTCGCTGGCGATCGGCGCGTCGGACAGGCGCACGAGCGCCGACACCGCGCCGCCGCGCTGCGCCATGCCGTGCACTTCCGGCTGCTTCAGGTGGAGCCCGGCCTCCAGCGCCGCCTGACCGATGACCCAGGCGATCGACAGCACGCCCTGGCCGCCGACGCCGCAGAGGACGAAATCGTAGTTCATGCCGGCACTACCGGCCATGCCGGCGCCTTGCGCTCGCGCTTGAACTCCTTGATCGCCTTGGCGTAGGTGACGCAGGGCCGCCGGGCGATGATCACCGACAGGCCGCGATAGGCGATCTCCTGCCTGATCGTCTCGACCGTCGCATCCATCGTCTGCCGCGCGGGGGCGACGACCAGGATGTGCTCGCGCGGCACGCCGAGCCCCGCCACCAGGTCGACGACCTCCTCGTCGGTCACCTGCGTCGGCTGCCCGCCGGTCATCGCGACGATGCTGTTGTCGAGGATGAACACCTTGATGTCGGTGTTCTCGCGGGCGGCGTCGAGCAGCGGCGCCATGCCGGAGTGCGTGAACGTGCCGTCGCCGATGACGGCGAGCGACGGGTGCATGCCCGCGTGCGCGGCGCCGATCGCCATGCCGATCGACGAGCCCATGCACAGGCACGAGTGGATCGCCTGGTAGGGCTTGAGGTACCCGAGCGCGTAGCAGCCGATGTCGCCCATGACGCGGATGCCCTCGTGCTGGCCCTCCAGCGCCCGGTTGATCGCGACGTACGCGTCGCCGTGCGGGCAGGCCTCGCACAGCCGCGGCGGCCGCCCGATCAGCACGGCGTCGAGCCCGGGAATCTCCAGCGACGCCTCGACCGGGATGCCGAACGTGCGCTTGAGCGCATCCGGCGTGAGCTCGCCGCTGCGCGCGCACGTGCCCGGTCATCTTGCCGTGGATCGGCCGCTCGCGCATGAGCCCCAGCGCGCCGACGTAGCGCTCGATGAACGGGTAGCCCTCCTCGACGATCGTCACCTCGGAGGACGCGTCGAGCAGCCGCCGGATCTTCGCGACCGGGAGCGGGTAGGCGCCGATGGTGAGCAGGTTGAACCCGGCGAGCTTCGGCCCGAGCGCCTCGGCGAGGTAGTTCCGCGCGACGCCGCTGACGAGGATCCCCGGCCGGCCTTCGCCCGCGATCGCGAGCGCGTTGGCCGGATGCGCCTCGGAGTAGGCGGTGAACGCCTGCTGCTTGTCGAGCAGGCCCGCGTACGCGCGCCGGGCGTTCGACGGGATCAGCGTGTACTTGCTCGCGTCGTCGACGTAGCTCGCCGCGTTCTGCGGCCGCGCAGCAGCCGCGCGTCACCCGCGCGCGGCTGTGCGCGAGCCGCGTGACCAGGCGCAGCAGCACCGGCGTCTGCAGCTTCTCGGACAGCTCGAAGCCTTCGCGCGTGAAGTCGTAGCACTGCTGCTGGTCGGCGGGCTCGAGGCAGGGAATCTGCGCGAAGTCGGCGAAGTAGCGCGAGTCCTGCTCGTTCTGCGAGCTGTGCATCGACGGGTCGTCGGCGACGACGATCACGAGCCCGCCGTGCGCGCCGGCGACGGCGACGTTCATGAACGGGTCGGCGGCGACGTTGAGGCCGACGTGCTTCATCGCGACCAGCGCGCGCCGGCCGCAGTAGGACACGCCGATGCCCTCCTCCAGCGCGACCTTCTCGTTGGTCGACCACAGCCCGCGGATCGGCAGCCCTTCCTGCTTCGCCAGCGTCTCGATCGTCTGGTAGATCTCGGTCGACGGCGTGCCCGGATAGGCGTAGGCGGCGCTGATCCCCGCGTCGATGGCGCCGCGCGCGACGGCCTCGTCTCCCAGCAGTATCTCTTGCGTCATGATCGCCCTTGCGTCGCGCGGCCGGGCGTGTGCCCGCCGCCTTGTCGTCCGTCTCGTCCCTTCGCCGTCGCCGCCCCGCTCCCGCGGGCCGGACAGCGGGGCCCGCGTCAGCCTAACCGCGCGCCGCCGGGCGCGACTTGATGTGCCGCAAGGTTCGGCGCGAGGGCGCCGGGCTGCGGACACCGCGGCGGAACAGCCAGGGCGGGACCGCGTCGGGATCGGCCCACAGGCCGCGCCGCGCCTCCCGGGCGCCGACCTCGGCCGCCGCGTAGCGCCGGCGGTCGGAAGGCGCCTGCTCGCCCTCGTAGCGCTTGTAGTGCCAGGCGAACCCGCGCTCGACCATCTCCAGGTTGACGTCGGCGCCGTCGATCGAGACCGTGCCGACGACGCGCCCGTAGTCGTCCGTCTTCGTCGAGGCGACGCGCGCCGGCCGGTCGAAGGCGAGCGCCGACAGCGTCCGCTTGGCCGCCTGGCCGTACGCCTGCTTGAGCTCGGGCGCGTCGATGGCGGCCAGGCGCACGGTCGTGCGGACGTTGCCCGCGGCGAGGACCTCGATCGTGTCGCCGTCCTTGATGGCGACGACGCGGCCTTCGAGGTCGGCGGCGAGGGCTTGCTGCAGCGCGAATGGGACGACCAGGACCAGCGCCAGCAGCGCGAGCGAGGCGCGGGCCGCGCGGGCCGCGCGGTGCGGCAGCGGCCTCGCACGCGCCCTCACCCCGGCCCTCTCCCGCCGGGCGGGAGAGGGGGAATTCGCGGACGCTCGCCGGAGACTGCGATCAACGCCCCAGCCCGGCCCCGGACTTGCGGCGATGGAAGACGACGGGCGCGGACTCTGGCAACCCCGACGGCGGCACCACCGACGGCGGCGGGCTCTTCAGGATGCTCTTCCTCGCCCGCCCGACGACATGCATCTCGCAGCGCCTGCAGTCGAAGCGCAGCGTCAGCCGCTCGTTGCCGTTGACCAGCGTCATCGGCTCGGCGCGCACCTGCCCCTGCACGCCGATGACGCCCTTCGCCTGCTTCGGGCACAGGCTGAACGAATAGCGCAGGCAGTGGCGCGTGATCATCAGCGACACGTCGCCCGGCTCCTCGTGCGCCTCGTAGGCGGCGGCGATCAGCCGTCACGCCGTGGCTGCGCGTAGAACGCCCGCGCCGCCTGGTTGTAGACGTTGGCGAGGTAGGTCAGCGAATCGTCCGGGTAGACGGCCGGCGGCAGGGCCTCGGGCCGGCGCAGCGGCCGCACGTACGCGCGCTGGCGCGCCGCGTCGAGCGCCGCGACCGCATCGCGGCGCAGCCGGTTGGCGACCGACGTCGGGCACGAACCAGGGCTCGGCTCCACGCGACGTCGAGATCGGCCAGCGCGAAATCGGTGCTGGCCGAAGCGATCGAGCTGCGCGCGCAGCGCCGGCCTCGGCCTCGGCCCCGCGCGCGCGCCGGCTGATGTCGAGCGCGACCGTCGCGCCGGCACGGATGCCGTCGCCGTCCTCGAGCGTCAGCGCGAAGCCCTCGGCGCGTCTCCGCGAACCGCGCGCGCACGTCGATGCGCCGCTCGGCGGAGGTCTTCGCGAGCGCCTGCTCCCAGGCGTGGTCGCGGTTGCGGATGATCGCCGTGTCCGGGCCGGAGGCCGGGCGAGCGACGACATCGGCTCGTTCGGCCAGACGCGCCACAACGAGGCTCCGCTCCCGGTCGCTCCGACGCGCTCGGCGCGGTTCGCCTGCAGGCCGACCGCTTCGCGCTTGTGCAGGTAGGTGAGCCCGTCGCCGTTGGCGAGCGGCTCGCTCGCCTCGATCTCGATCCAGTCGGGGCCGATCCGCGTCACGCGTGCCGAGCGGCACGCCGACGAAGGTCGGCGTGTCGAAGGCGCCGATGTCGGCCTGGCGGCCGCGGGCGAAGTAGTCGGTCGCGCCGCGATGGAAGGTCTTGTCCGGGTCCGGCGTGAACAGCGAGCTGCGTGCGCCCGCTGGAGGCCGGCGCGAGATCGGGCCGCTCGTCGAGCAGCGCGTCGAGCAGCCGCCGGTAGTGGCCGGTGATGTTCTTCACGTAGGGCGCAGTCCTTGTAGCGGCCCTCGATCTTGAAGCTCCGCACGCCGGCGTCGATCAGCGCGCGCAGGTTCGCGCTCTGGTTGTTGTCCTTCAGCGAGAGCAGGTGCTTGTCGAAGGCGACGACGCGGCCCTGCGCTGATCCTGCAGCGTGTAGGGCAGGCGGCAGGCCTGCGAGCAGTCGCCGCGGTTGGCGCTGCGGCCGGTCTGCGCGTGGCTGATGTAGCACTGGCCGGAGTAGGCGACGCACAGCGCGCCGTGGACGAAGTGCTCGATGACCGTCGTCGGCCGGCACCGCGGCGCGCACGGCGGCGATCTCCTCGATCGTCAGTTCGCGCGCCAGCACGATCTGCGAGAAGCCCGACGTCGGCGAGGAAGCGCGCCTTCTCCGGCGTGCGGATGTCGCACTGCGTCGAGGCGTGCAGGTCGATGCGGCGGCAGGTCGAGTTCCAGCAGGCCCATGTCCTGCACGATCAGCGCGTCGACGCCGGCGTCCCAGCACTCGTGCGCCAGCCGCGCGCGCCGGCTCCAGCTCGGCGTCGTGCAGGATGGTGTTCAGCGTGACGTAGATGCGCGCGTGGAAGCGGTGCGCGAACTCGACCAGTCGCGCGATCTCGCCCATCGGGTTGCCGGCCTTGTCGCGCGCGCCGAACGACGGCCCGCCGATGTAGACGGCATCGGCGCCGTGCAGGATCGCCTCGCGGCCGATGTCGGCGGTCTTGGCCGGGGCGAGCAGTTCCAGCGGGCGGGATTGTCCGAGGGGGGCCATGGCGCGGCTGAATATAGCGCACTCGCCGCCGGTCTGCGCGCCCGCGGCGACCGTCGCGACGGCGCCGCGCTCGGTGCGACGGGCACGACGGCTGCGACGACGGCGCGGCAGCCGCATCCGCGGCCGGCGAGGCCGGGTTATCATCGTCGCCGGTGAACTTTGATTGCCTGCCGGGGCAGCCATTGCGCGGCCCCCGCGACCGACTTCAAGGAGACCTTCGATGCGAGCCACCCCCCGCCCTGCCCCTGCGCGCTTGCTGCTGCTGGCGAGCGCCGCCGCGATCGCGCTGCTCGCCGGCGGCTGCGCGGCCACGGCGCCGAACGACCCGGCGCGCGCCGAAAGGAACGAGCAGGGCCAGACGGCGCTGGAAGGCATGGAGAATGCCGTCCTGAAGGACAACAATCCCAGCACGCCGGTGAAGGCGAAGACGCCGAACTGACGGACGGCTTCGCCCGACGGGACGCGCAGGCGAGCCCCGCGACCCGACGCGGCCCACGAACGCGCGGACGCGGGCGACCTCGGGTCCGGCGCCACGGAACCGGCCAGGCAAATCGACCGGCTACGTGCGCCGCGCCACCCAGTACACGGCGCCGTCGGCACCGTAGCGCTCGGCGTGCGGCACGTCACGCTCCAGCGCGAACGTGTCGCCGGGCTGCAGATGCGTCGTGCGTTCGCCGACGGTCAGCCACATCTCGCCGCGGACGACCCGCGCCTGCAGCGCGAACGGGTGCGTGTGCAGCCCCGTTTCCACGCCCGGCCCCCACTCGCGCGCGAGCACCTCGTCGAATCCCTGCGCGCGGGCCTCGGCCTCGAACTCGCTGAACGTCACGCTCATGCCTGCCTCCACGAGTTGCCTCGGACGGCAAGGTTACCAAAGGGATGCGCTGCACGGCATCGTCCGTGCCGAGCCTCGGCTCGGGAACACCAGGTCCGTTCAGCGGAGCGCCGCGCAGGCGTCCTTGACGAGGCCGCGCAGCCAGCGATGTGCCGGATCGGCATCCAGCCTCGGATGCCAGAGCAATGAAACCGTGATCTCCGGCGTGGGAACCGGAAGGGGAAAGCTGTGCATTCCGGCACGCAGGATTCCGGTGTGTCGCTCGGGAACACTGGCGATCAGGTCGGAGGCGCGCGCGAGCGCCAGCGCGGTCGAAAAGCCGCCGACGATCGTGACGATTTCCCGCTCCAGCCCCAGCGCATTCAGGGCTTCATCGATCGGCCCGTGGTCGAGACCTCGCCGCGAGACGACGATGTGCCTGCCGGCCGCATAACGGGCGGGCGTGATCTCGCCACGGCCGAGCGGGTGCCCCGTTCGCACGACGCCGATGAAGCGGTCCCGGAACAACGCCTGCACGCGCAGCTCCGGAGCCGTCGTCTTCCCCACGACACCGGTTTCCAGATCGACGATCCCGTCGCGAAGCGGCGTGCTGTCCTTGTCGGGCTTCTGCACGAAGCGCAGCCGCACGCCGGGCGCCTCCTCGCCGATGCGGGCAATGAGCTCCGGTCCGAAGTTCTCCACAAAGCCTTCGCTGGTCCGCAGCGTGAACGTTCGGACCAGCTGCCTGAGGTTGAGCTTCTCGGCAGGGCGCAGGACCGCTTCCGCATCCTGCACGAGCTGACCGACCCGCTCGCGCAGCTCGAGCGCCCGGGGTGTGGGAACGAGACCGCGCCCGGCCCTGACCAGCAGCGGATCGCCGGTCGTCTGGCGCAGTCGCGCCAGCGACCGGCTCATCGCCGACGGGCTGAGGCGCAGCCGCCGGGCAGCGCCCGCGACGCTGCCTTCCGCGAGCAGCACGTCGAGCGTGATCAGCAGGTTGAGATCGGGTTTCGACATGGGTCGACCATAGCTCAGTTTGATCGTGATGTGGCGTCAGACGCACGAATAAAGTGCAAATGATGCGCCTTCCGCCATGTCAGTCAACGGAGTACATATCGGAACAGCTCCGTTTTGAGAGTCGCCAGACCACGGAGGTTCAGAGTGAAGCCGATCATTGCAGGACGAGATGAGGCAGCCGCTGGAAGCGCGGAACGGGCACCTTCGGCTCGATGGGCGCTCGCCAGCCTTTCGCTGTCCATGTTGCTGTCCTCGCTCGGCACCAGCATCGCCAATGTCGGCGTTGCCGACCCTGGCACAGGCGTTCGACGCGTCGTTCCAGGAGGTCCAGTGGATCGTCCTCGCCTATCTGCTCGCCATCACCAGCCTGATCGTCGGCGTCGGACGGCTCGGTGACATCACCGGCCGTCGGCGGCTGCTCCTGGCCGGCGTCTTCCTGTTCACGGTCGGCCTCGGTGCTGTGCGGCGTCGCGCCCGCGCTGTGGCTGCTGATCGCCGCTCGCGCGGTGCAGGGGCTCGGAGCGGCCATCATGATGGCCCTCACGATCGCCTTTGTCGGCGAGACGGTTCCGAAGGCAAGGACCGGCAGCGCCATGGGGCTGCTCGGAACGATGTCCGCGATCGGCACCGCCCTGGGGCCATCGCTCGGCGGCGTCCTGATCGCCGGCATCGGTTGGCGGGCGATCTTCCTCGTCAACGTACCGCTGGGCATCCTGACCTTGCTTCTTGCGCTATCGCCACCTGCCCATCGATCACCGGGAGCCGAAGGCCGAACGGGCCGGCTTCGACCATGCTGGGCGCGCTGCTGCTGGCGCTGACGCTCGCGGCCTATGCGCTCGCCATGACCGCTCGGGCACGGCAGCTTCGGCCGCGCTCAACATCGTCCTGCTGCTGGCTGCGGCCTCCGGCGTCGGCCTCTTCGTGCTCGTCGAAGCGCGAGCCGCATCGCCCTTGATCCGAGTGACGATGTTCCGCGATCCGGTGCTGAGCGCGAGCCTCGCCGCGAGCGCGCTCGTCTCGACCGTGATGATGGCGACGCTGGTGGTCGGGCCGTTCTATCTGTCCCGTGCGCTCGGGCTCGACGCGGCACTGCGTCGGACTCGTCCTGTCCGTCGGCCCGCTTGTCGTCGCGCTGACCGCCGTACCGGCCGGACGCATCGCGGACCGATTCGGCGCACAGCGCATGGTGACCGCCGGGCTCATCGGAGTGGCGGCCGGCTCCCCGATGCTGTCCCTGCTGCCGGCGACGCTCGGCGTTCCGGGCTACGTCGCACCCATCGTCGTCGTCACCGCCGGCTATGCGCTGTTCCAGACGGCCAACAACACCGCGGTCATGACCGACATCAGCCCGGACCGGCGGGGCGTCATTTCCGGGATGCTCAACCTGTCGCGCAATCTGGGGCTCATCACCGGGGCATCCGTCATGGGCGCCATCTTCGCCTTCGCGTCGGCGACGACCGACATCACGACGGCGCGCCCGGAAGCCGTTGCCGCCGGCATGCGGTACACGTTTGCGGTGGCGACGGCACTGATCGTCGTCGCGCTGGCCATCGTGGCCGGCGCCTGCCGCCGGACATCGTGCGATCCGGTGCTTGCTCCAACGGCGCTGAACCGCTCCCGGATCTCATAGGCGCGGACCACCGTCATTCGCAAGGAGATTCGCCGGAGAGGGCGACCCGCCGCGTGAGGAACGTGTTGAAAGGCACCGCTCGCCGCAGTTGCCCGTGGCCCGGGCATCGGCTAGAATTCCCGGTCTTCGCAGGCGCGTAGCTCAGCTGGTTAGAGCACCACCTTGACATGGTGGGGGTCGTTGGTTCGAGTCCAATCGCGCCTACCACGAAATTCCGCAAAAAGGGCCTTGATAATCAAGGCCCTTTTTGTTTTTCGCCGCCCGCCCTCGACCCGTGGGCGATTGCCCGGGCGAGCGATGGACGGGGATGAAGCCGGATCGGCGGTCAACCCGCGGCCGCCTGATCCGTTATTCGATTACGACATCGGTTGATCGGTGTCGACTCCTTCATCCCGCTCGAGAGGACCACGATGAACAAGCTCTTGCTAGCGCTCGTTGCCGCCGCCTTCGCCGCAGGCGCCGGTGCCCAGACCGCGACCACCCAGCAGAAGCAGGCGGACGTCAATGCGACAACCAAGGCCGGCTCGATGAGCAGTGCCGGCGCGGCGGCGTCTGCGGCGGGCTCGGCCGAGGCGGCCAAGCAGAAGGGCACGCCGAAGGCGTTGCCGACCAAGGAAGCCAAGCGCCAGTCCGTCAACGCGACGACCAAGTCGACCCAGTACAGCAGCTCCAGCGCGGCGGCGGAAGCCGACGATGTCGCCAAGGCCAAGGCCGAGAAGGGAACCCCGAAGGCGCTGCCGACCAAGGAAGCCAAGCGCAAGACGGTCACCGAGACGACCAAGGCCAACGCCAGCCAGTAGCCTGGCGGTTACCCGGCGGGACGGGAGGGCGGGACCGGGTTCTGCCCTCCCGTTGCTCCAAGCGCGCCGCCGTCGATGCTCGCGTCCGGTGCGATGCGCACTCGCCGGAATCGCGCGCCCGCCGTCACGCGCCCGCAATCAGGATCGCGCGAAAGTCGTTGACGTTGGTCCGCGTCGGGCCGGTGACGACCGCGTCGCCCAAGGCCTCGAAGAAGCCGTGGCCGTCGTTGTTCGCGAGCGCGTCCTTGGGCTTGATGCCCAGCGACCACGCGCGCGACAGCGAGTCGGGGCCGAGCAGCGCGCCGGCGACCTCCTCCTGCCCGTCGACGCCGTCGGTGTCGCCGGCCAGGGCGAAGATGCGCGGGTGCCCGCCGAGCGCGATGCCGAGCGAGAGCAGGAACTCGACGTTGCGCCCGCCGCGGCCGGTGCCGCGCACGGTGACCGTCGTCTCCCCGCCCGAGAGCAGCACGCAGGGCGCGGCGAGCGGCTGCCCGCGCTCGGCGACCTGCAGCGCGATGCCCGCCATCACCTTGCCGACGTCGCGCGCCTCGCCCTCGATCGCGTCGCCGAGGATGTGAGGCGTCGATGCCGGCCGCGCGCGCCACCGCGGCCGCGGCCTCCAGCGCCATCTGCGGGGCGGCGACGATCCGCGTCGTCGCGCGCGCGAGCCGCGGATCGCCGGGCTTCAGCGATCTCGCCGCGGCCGCTCGCCAGCGTCTCCATCACCGCCGCGGGCACGTCGATCGCGTAGCGGCGGATGAGGTCCAGCGCGTCGGCGCAGGTCGTCGGATCGGCAACGGTCGGGCCCGAGGCGATGTCGATCGGGTTGTCGCCGGGCACGTCGGAGATCAGCAGCGTCAGCACCTGCGCCGGATGGCACGCGGCCGCGAGCCGCCCGCCCTTGATCGCCGACAGGTGCCGGCGCACGCAGTTCATCTCGCTGATCGTCGCGCCGGACTTCAGCAGCGCGCGATTGACCGCCTGCTTGTCCTCGAGCGTGAGGCCGGGCAGCGGCAGCGGCAGCAGCGCCGAGCCGCCGCCCGAGATCAGGCACAGCACGACGTCGTCCGCGGTCAATCCGGCGACGATCTCCAGCATCCGCTGCGCCGCGGCGAGGCCGGCGGCATCGGGCACCGGATGCGCGGCCTCGACGATCTCGATGCGCTCGCAGGCCACGCCGTAGCCGTAGCGCGTGACGACGAGGCCGCCGAGCGGGCCGGGCCAGTGGTCCTCGACCGCCCTCGCCATCGCGGCCGAGGCCTTGCCTGCGCCGATGACGACGAGCCGCCCGCGCGGCGGCGCCGGCAGGTGCGGCGGCACGCACAGCGCCGGCTGCGCCGAGGCGATGGCGGCGTCGAACATCCGGCGCAGCAGCGCGCGCGGCGATGCCGCCGCCGTCACGCCCTCCCGATTCGCATTCTGCATCATCGCCCCCTCCTCCTCGCCAGCCGATGTTCGGCGACGCGACGCCACGGGTCAAGCGCGCCGGAGCGGCCGGGGGGCGGTCCGGGCTGCCGTCGCCAACCGGGCCGCCCGGCCCCCCGCGCGCCCGCAACCGGCGCCCCGCGGCCGCGCCGAGCAGCGCCGCGCCCGAACTGCTAGAATGGCGGCCTGTTTCGCACCGGGGCCGCGCTTGGCGCCGGGCACCGCCGGCGATCGAGTCCGAAAGGCATGGTTATGACACCGCGAACGCGTTGGGAGCTTCGTTGACCGAGTAGCGAGCGCGCACGCCCGGCAGTACCGCATTTTCGAAAATGGCGCGGCTCGTCCGTGCCATTTTCTTTTCCGGAGTTCCGAGACCATGCCCGACATCCGATTGCCCGATGGTTCCAGCAAGCATTTCGACGATGCGGTGACCGTCGCCGCCGTCGCCGCGTCGATCGGCCCCGGCCTCGCCAAGGCGGCGCTCGCCGGCAAGGTCGACGGCAGGCTCGTCGACACCTCGTACCTCATCGACCGCGACGCCTCGCTGGCGATCGTCACCGACAAGGATCCCGAAGGCCTCGAGGTCATCCGCCACTCGACGGCGCACCTGCTCGCCTACGCGGTGAAGGAGCTCTTCCCCGACGCGCAGGTGACGATCGGCCCGGTCATCGAGGACGGCTTCTACTACGACTTTTCCTACAAGCGGCCGTTCACGCCCGAGGACCTCGCCGCGATCGAGGCGAAGATGACCGCGCTCGCGAAGAAGGACGAGCGCGTCGAGCGCCGGCTGATGCCGCGCGACGAGGCGGTCGCGTACTTCAAGTCGCTGGGCGAGCACTACAAGGCGGAGATCATCGCGTCGATCCCGTCGAGCGAGGACATCTCGCTCTACGCCGAGGGCGCGTTCACCGACCTGTGCCGCGGCCCGCACGTGCCGTCGACGGGCAAGCTCAAGGTGTTCAAGCTGACCAAGCTCGCCGGCGCGTACTGGCGCGGCGACTCGAAGAACGAGATGCTGCAGCGGATCTACGGCACCGCCTGGGCGAAGAAGGAGGACCTCGACGCCTACCTGATGCGCATCGAGGAGGCCGAGAAGCGCGACCACCGCAGGCTCGGCCGCGCGCTCGACCTCTTCCACCTGCAGGACGAGGCGCCGGGCATGGTGTTCTGGCACCCGAAGGGCTGGTCGATCTGGCAGCAGGTCGAGCAGTACATGCGCCGCGTCTACCAGGACAACGGGTACCTGGAGGTGAAGACGCCGCAGATCCTCGACCGCGCGCTGTGGGAGAAGTCCGGCCATTGGCAGAACTACAAGGACAACATGTTCACCACGGAGTCGGAGAAGCACGACTTCGCGATCAAGCCGATGAACTGCCCGGGCCACATCCAGATCTTCAAGTCGGACCTGCGCAGCTACCGCGACCTGCCGCTGCGCTACGGCGAGTTCGGCGCCTGCCACCGCAACGAGGCGTCGGGCGCGCTGCACGGCATCATGCGGGTGCGGGCCTTCACGCAGGACGACGGCCACATCTTCTGCACCGAGGAGCAGATCCAGCCGGAGTGCGTGGACTTCCACCGGCTGGCGCTCGACGTCTACCGCGACTTCGGCTTCACCGACATCGTGATCAAGCTGGCGCTGCGCCCGACGCCGCGCATCGGCACCGACGAGCAGTGGGACGAGGCCGAGGAGGCGCTGCGCGACGCGCTGCGGGCCTGCGGGGCCGCCTGGACCGAGCTGCCGGGCGAAGGCGCGTTCTACGGCCCGAAGATCGAGTACCACCTGAAGGACTCGATCGGCCGGAGCTGGCAGGTCGGGACGATGCAGGTCGACTTCCAGCTGCCGGCGCGCCTGGGCTCCGAGTACGTGGCCGAGGACAACACCCGGAAGGTGCCGGTGATGCTGCACCGCGCGATCGTCGGCTCGATGGAGCGCTTCATCGGCATCCTGATCGAGCACCACGCCGGCGCCATGCCGGTGTGGCTGGCGCCGGTCCAGGCGGTCGTGCTGACGATCACCGACCGGGCGGACGCGTACGCGCTCCAGGTCCGCGACACGCTGGCGGCGGCCGGGCTGCGGGTGATCGCCGATTTGCGCAACGAGAAAATAACCTATAAAATTCGAGAACATAGCCTGCAAAAGCTCCCTTATCAGCTGATCATCGGCGACAAGGAAGTGCAGGCCGGAAAAGTGGCCGTGCGAACCCGCAGCGGCGAGGATCTCGGGGCGATGCCCGTCGGAGACCTGCTCGCCCGCCTGCAACAGGAGGCCGCGGCCCGTCAATGATGGCGTTCGCGCCGGAACGGCGGGCCTCGACGCGGGGGCACGGTTTGTTTTTTATCTACGTGGAGAAAGTGCGATAGCCCAGGACAAAGCACCGCGGATCAACGGCGAGATCAATTCCCCGGAGATCCGCCTCGTCGGCGAGGACGGCGAACAACTCGGCATCGTGCCCCTGGCCGAAGCAGTGGCCAAGGCGGAAGCGGCGGAACTCGATCTGGTCGAGATCGCGCCGATGGCACAGCCCCCGGTATGCCGGATCATGGATTACGGCAAGTTCAAGTACCGCGAGGCGAAGAAGCAGCACGAAGCCAAGCTCAAGCTGAAGCAGATCCAGGTCAAGGAAGTGAAATTCCGGCCGGGGACCGACGAAGGCGATTACCAGATCAAGCTGCGCAACCTCATCCGCTTCCTGGGCGAGGGCGACAAGGCAAAGATCACGTTGCGGTTCCGCGGCCGCGAGATGGCGCACCAGGAGTTCGGCATCCGGCTGCTGGAGCGGATCCGCACCGACCTGGAGCCGCACAGTGTGGTCGAGTCGTTTCCGCGGCTCGAGGGGCGGCAGATGGTGATGCTGCTGGCTCCGAAGAAGGTGGCACCGAAGGCGCAGCACGCAACCAAGCCCGAAGCCGGTCACAAAGCCTCCCCGCCGGGGAGCACCGCTGAAGGCAGCAAATAAGGGACGAAGTCATGCCCAAGATGAAGACCAAGAGCGGGGCGAAGAAACGCTTCCGCGTCCGAGGGAGCGGCAGCATCAAGCGCTCGATGGCGTTCAAGCGCCACATCCTCACCAAGAAGACGACCAAGAACAAGCGGCACCTGCGTGGCACCGCCGAGATCCATGCAACCAACATGGACTCGGTGAAGTCCATGCTGCCCTACGCGTAAGGAGCGACCATGCCTCGAGTCAAACGTGGGGTAACCGCCCGGGCGCGGCACAAGAAGGTCCTGGCGCAGGCCAGCGGCTACCGCGGCCGTCGCAACTCCGTCTTCAAGATCGCGAAGCAGGCGGTCATGAAGGCCGGCCAGTACGCGTATCGCGACCGCCGGAACAAGAAGCGCGTGTTCCGCGCGCTGTGGATCGCCCGCATCAACGCTGCCGCGCGCGAGCTCGGCATGTCGTACAGCGTGTTCATGAACGGCCTGAAGAAGGCCCAGATCGAGATCGACCGCAAGGTCCTCGCCGATCTCGCGGTCTACGACAAGGCCGCGTTCAGCAAGATCGCGGAGCAGGCCAAGGCCTCGCTGGCCTGATCCTGCCGGAAGCACGAGAGAGGCGCGGAACCCCGCGCCTCTTTTTTTTCGGCAATTCGGCGAAGAGCCTCTTCCTGCGAGTGCGCCGCGCGACGGCGGTCAGCGCCCGCGGCCGCGCGAAGCGTCGTCGACGGCGGCGCCGACGAGCTCCGGCCAGCGGGCGACCCAGCAGCAGACGTGGTCGAAGTCGTCGACGACGACGATGCGAGCCTCCGGGTGGCGCGCGTGGAACGACGCGCCGACCGCCGGCGGCACGTTCCGGTCGAGCCGGCCGAAGTAATGAACCTGCCCGATCGTGCGCGGCAGCGCCGGCTGCCGCGCCGGATTGAGCGAGCCGTCCAGCGGGCTGTAACCGTGGACGTCGGCCCAGAGGTCGATGTCGAGATTCGCGGCGATCGTGATCACGCCCGTCGCTTCGGGGACCTCGCGCGCCATCAGCCACGCGAGCGTTCCGCCCCCGCTGTAGCCGATGAGCACAACCTGCTCGACGGGATACCGGGCCAGGAGGTCGCGCAGCCCGGCGACCATGGCGGCAACGACTTCCGGCGAGTATCGGCGGTGGGTCCAGAGGAGCGGATCGCAGGGGACCTTGTCCGCCGGCGCGAGGTGGCAGGGTCGGCCCAGGAGCAGGCGCGGCCCGCGGTCGCGCGCCATCAGCTCGAGCGCGACGGGCAGGCGCGGAGTCGGGTCCGCCGCGACGGCGCCCTCCCCCAGCCACGGCGTTCCGTCGTGCTCGATGTAGACGTGCAGCGTGCCCGCTCCGGGCGGCACCCCGGCCACGTACGCCTGCAGGCCGAAATCCCCGCCGCGCACGCCGATGGCGGAAAACCCGAGGGCGCCCGCGCGCTCGTTGAAGCGGTCCGCCGGCGTCGCGCAGCCGGCCAGCGCCGCGATCAGCAGCAGGACGACCGATCGTCCCGCGAGCCGAAACGGGCACGCGCCTGGAGTGCGCTGGCTTCCGGCGATTCGCTCGCGGCGCGGCGGCCGCGTCGCCATGGCGCGACGGGCCGCGCCTGGTCCGGCCACCCTACTTCGCGGGTGCGGGCGCCGGCTCCGTCCGGCTGTCGGCACTGCCCTCCACCGGCGCCTTGGGCTTGCCGCGCGTGCCGGTCGTGACCGTCGACTGCGAGGCCGGACGGTTCCGTGCGCTGGTGCCGGCGAGGTCCGGGTCCGTGGCCGGTTGCGCCGCGGGCGCGGCCACCGCGGCCGGCGCCGCCTTGTCTTCCTTCGTTGCCGATGCCTTCTTCTTGTCGGCCGCCTTGCCGGCCTTGGCGTCGCCGCCTTGCGGCCCGGCAGCCGGCGCCGGCTTGTCGGCGGACACCACGGTGCCGGGCGGCGGATCAGCTGCGCCTGCCGTCGACAGCGGCATCCACAACACCGCGGCGACAGCCGCGGCAAGCACGTAGTTCATGGCGCCCTCCGTTTCGGTTCAAAGACGTCGACTTCCGACGTGCGACCTTTCACCTTGTAATGGCCCGCAGGCCAAAAGTCAAAAGCGGAACCGGCGCGTTCCCGGGTCTCCTGCGATACGAGGATCCGGCAGCGCTGCCGGTCGGCGTCCGGCGCGTCGGGCGAACGGCTGCCGCTGCCCGACGTCAGGCCCTCGATGCGGGCCGCCACGTTGACCGTGTCGCCGATGGCCGTGTACTCGGGACGGCGCTCGGGCCCGACGAGCCCGACGATCGCCGTGCCCGAATGGATGCCGATGCCGATGTCGAAGCCGGCGAGCTCGGGCGGCAGGCCGCGACGGAAGTCCTCGTAGGCGTCGCGCATGTCGAGCGCGCAGGCCACGGCCCGCTCGGCATGCCGCGGGTCGTCGACCGGCGCCCCCCAGATGGCCATCATCGCGTCGCCGATGAACTTGTCGAGCGTGCCGCCGTGCCGGAAGATGACGTCGACGTGCACCGCGAAATGGCGATTGAGGAGGTCGATGAGCGCCTTCGGCTCCAGCCACTCGGACAGCGTGGTGAAGCCGCGGATGTCGCAGAACAGCACGGTGATCTCCCGCGCCTCGGGCTCGCGCGAAAGCCCCCCCTCGGACAGCAGGCGCCCGACGATCACCGGGTTGACGAAGCGCGAGAAGGCCTGCACGGTGCGCAGGCGGAGGTCGCGTTCGGTGACATAGGTCCTGAGCGCGATCGCCGCGTACAGTGCCCACGCGAAGACGAGCGGTGTCGCGACGTGCAGCACCACGTGGCGTCCCAGCCCGACGTACGCGATCGCGAGCAGCGCGGCGCTCGCCGCCAGCAGCAGGCCGCCCAGGGCGAGCGAGTGGTGAAGGCGATGGTAGCCGGCCCATACGAGCAGCAGCAGCGCGAGGCCGATCGCCGCGGTGACGGGCCGGGGCGCGAGCGTCAGGTAGTCCTGGTTCTTCAGGTTGTCGATCGCCGTCGCGATGATGTCGGGACCGAAGTCCATGCTGCTGCGCGGCGTGGGATGGATGTCGTTGATGCCGGTCAGGTTCGCGCCGATGAGCACGATCTTGCCGGTGAACTCGGACGCCGGGCGCTGCGCCGGATCGCCTTTCGCCACCCGGCGGACGTCGTCGTAGAAGTCCACGAACGACACAGTGCGGTGCGGCTGCGATGACCACGAGAGGACGATGTCCCTGCGGTCCGGCACCTTGTACCCGAGGTCGCGGGCGACGCGGGCCCCGATCGAAGGCAGCGGCCAGCCGAGCACGTCGATCGCCAGCGGGTAGCGGCGCCCGACGCCGTCGGCGTCCGCCTCGAAGTTGATCGCGCCCAGGCGCCACACCTTCGTGCTCAGCGCCCGCGGCAGGAGGATGTTGGCCTTGGCGTCGGGACGCGCGCCGGGGTCGACGCCGATGTAGGGGGCAAGGGCCCGCAGCGAGACGCCGTAGGGGTCGTTGGCCGGGTCGCCGCGCACCATCGCGATGTAGACGTTCGGCAGCCCGGACAGCATGCGGCTCATCGCCTCGTCGCTCTTCGGGCGCGACCGGTCCGGGTCCGCGTGCACCATGTCGAAGACGATCGCGGCGGGCTTCTGGGCGGCGATCGCCTGCGCGACCTCGCCGAACACCTCGCGCGGCCACGGCCAGCGATCGACCTCTTCCCCGAGGACCTCGACGCTGCGCTCGTCGGCCACCAGCAGCACGATCTCCGGGTCGGGCGGATGCGACCGGCTCGCGTAGCGCAGCAGGGCATCGGAAAGCCCGTGGTCGAACCGGGCAAAGAGGCCCAGCCAGGCCAGATCGGCGAGCAGCGCAATCGCGAAGACCACGCAGCCTGCGGCGGCTAGGCGCTTGTCGCTCAAGCGGGCACAGCCTGGGAGGACGGGTCGAAACGCTCCCGGCGCCCGCGGCGCCGGGGGTCGGTGCATCGCGACGGCCGTGAAGGCGGTCCAGGCATTGGCATGGCGCCATTCTGCTTGATGCGGCAGGTCGTTTCAAATGCGTCGCGTCGGGACGGGCGTGCTGCGCCCGGCCGGAATCGCACCGTGCCGCGCGGGGCGCCGGCACGGCCGGCCGCGCAGCGGGTGCCTGTCGCGAAGCGGGTGCGAAGCGGGTGTCTTGTTGGCCGCGCGACGTTGGCGCAGAATCGCGGCGTCCCGACGGCGACCGATGTCCGCGACGGCTTTGGCGATCGACGGCACCAATCCATGCGAGCGCAACCTCTCTCCTCCCGCCACCCGGACCGGCCTCCACGCCGCCGGACGGCGCGACGCTGCCATCGCGGCGCGATCGGCGTCGCGATCGCCTGCGCGCTGACGTGCGGCATGGCGGACGCGGCGGCCCCGACCGCGGGACCTCCGGGCGCCGATGCCGCGCTGACGCTCGACGGCAACATGATCGTCGACTGCCTGCTGCCGGGCGCCGTGCGCAAGCTCGGCGCCGGTGTGACGTACCTGACGCCGCGCAAGGTGGTCAAGGTCGCGGTGAAGGAATGCGAGGTTCGCGGCGGCGAGTACGTGCTGTTCGATCGGGCGGATCCCGCCACCGCGCTCAGGATCTGGCAGCCCGCGGCCGAACAGGGCGATGCCGTGGCGCAGTACCGGGTGGGCCAGATCCACGAGATGGGAACGAACGGGACGCCGGATTACCAGGCGGCGGCGGCGTGGTACCGGAAGGCGGCGGACCAGGGCAACCGGACAGCCGCGTTCAACCTGGCGGTGCTCTACGACAAGGGGCTCGGCGTCACCCGCGACACGAGCACGGCGCTCACCCTGTACCGGCGCGCGCAGGGACTCGCCGGCGACATCGGCGGCGGCGAGGACGTCCGCGCGCTGCGGGAGAGCCTGCGGGAGGGGCAGCAGCGGATCACCCGGCTCGAGCGCGAGATCGCCGTGCTGCGGCAGTCGGGCGCGCCGACCGCGCAGAAGGAGCAGGAGCTCTCCGAGGCCCGTGCCAAGGTCGACGACCTCCTCGGCGGCGCGAAGCCGGTGCCGATCGGCCTCGTCGTCGACGTCGGTGCGGCGGCCGGCGGGAAGCCGAGCATCCAGCTGATCGAGCCGAGCCTGATCGCGACGCGGGGCGAGCGCGAGGTGCTGGTGCGCAGCGAGATCCAGACGAAGCAGATCGTCGGGCGGGTCCGGTCCCGCAACGGCATCGGCTCGTTGACGATCAACGGCAGGGACGTGCAGCCCGACCGGTACGGCTTGTTCGATGCCGACGTCGCCGTCGGTCCCGGCGGGACGCCGGTGCGCATCGTCGCGGTCGACCGCCAGGGCGAGCGCGACGAGGTCTCGCTCCAGCTGAGGCCCGCGAAGACGACGGGCGTTCCGCCGCGGGCGCCGATCAGCGTGCCGAGCGGGACCTTCGGCAACTACCATGCGCTCGTCATCGGCAACGATCGGTACCGGAACTGGGGCGAGCTGCGAACCGCGGTCAACGACGCGAACGCCGTCGGCGAGCTGCTGCGCAGCAAGTACGGCTTCAGGACGACGGTGCTGCTGAACGCGACGTTCGAGCAGACGCTGAACGCGCTCAACGACTACGTGAAGACGCTGACGGACAAGGACAGCCTGCTGATCTACTACGCCGGCCACGGGCACTTCGATCTCGGCAGGCGCGGCTACTGGATACCGGTCGATGCCGACGCCGACCGCGACACGCGGTGGATCCTCGACGTCCACATCACCGACCTGCTGCTCAGGATGAATGCGCGCAAGGTCCTCGTCGTCGCCGATTCGTGCTATTCGGGCACGCTCGCCGGGGCGGAGAACGGCGCGGTGCCGACGATCCGCACCGACGTCGCCGAGGAGGTGCGCCTCGGCGCCGAGAAGCGGATCGCCGAGATGCACTCGCGCACCGTCCTCACCTCCGGCGGCCTGCAGCCGGTCTGGGACGGGGCCAGCGGGAAGAACTCGGTGTTCGCGACCGCATTCCTCGACGTGCTCAGCGTCAACGATACGGTGCTCGAGGGGTACCGTCTCTTCGACGCGGTCGAGGGACGGGTGATCAAGGCGAGCCAGGAGATTCGCCTACAGCGAGCAGCGCCGCGGCCAGAAGGCGGAGATCGAGAGCGACCAGACGCCGCTGTACGCCGGCATCCAGCACGCCGGGCACCAGGGCGGCGATTTCATCTTCGTTCCGGTCGCCCGGTGACGCCGCGTCGGAGCACAAATGCGCGTTCGCACGATTGCGCGGAACCTTGATGCGTTCCTTGGGGAACTGAACATGCCATTCTCGACATCGCGGTCGGGCGTCCGCGTCCTGATCGCCATCGCCGCGGTCGCGCTCACGCCGTGGCGGACGCAAGTGCCGCCGCGGCCGGCGGCCCGGCGCCGACCCGGCGCATCGCGCAGAAGCTGGCCGTCCCCGCCGCGACGGTCGGCAAGCCGTACACCTACGACGTCGCCAGGACCTTCGAGTGCGCGACCAATCCCGCGCCGGTCTTCGCCTTCACCTGGCAGAACCCGGTGCCGGTGCCCGGGCTGACGTTCGCGACGACCGGGCTCGTCTCCGGGACACCGCTGGTCGCGGGCAGCTTCAAGCTGGCCTTCCAGGTCACCGACGTCAGCGGGGCCACGGGCGCGTGCACCAGCATCACTTCGGACACGGGCACGCTGACCGTCATCGCCGCGCCGACCAGCGCGGTCGTGCCGGTCGGCAGCAGCAACAATCAGGTCGTCCCGCCGAACACGCCGGTGCCGCAGCCGCTCACGGCGCGGCTGGTGGACAGCCGCGGCGCGCCGGTGGCCGGCGCGCCGGTGACGTGGACCGTGAGCCCGGGCGGCGGAACGCTGACGAACCCGGCGCCGGTGAGCGATGCCCAGGGCCTGGTGCAGGCGGGGTTCACCACCGGCGCCGGAGAGCAGAGCGCGACGGTGACCGTGCGCGCGACGGGGACGTCGGCGACGTTCGAGTTCACGGTGCTGAACCAGCAATCGGCGGTGGACGTGCCGGCGCAGCAGGTGACCTCGCCGGCGGCGGTCACGGCGGTGACCGCCCCGACGATCCAGATCAGCAACGTGCGCCAGCGGCTGGATCAGATCCGCTTCCAGCACGGTCCGGCGGTGACGCAGGCGCTCAAGGTCAGCGTCGACGGCCGCGCGCTGCCGCCGCTGGGCGCGTTCGCGCTCGCTCCCGTTTCCGACCGCGACGGCAGGCCGGCGCGCGGCGGCGGCGCCAGCGCCGACCCGCCGAACGCGTTCGAGCGCTGGGGCTTCTACGTCAACGGCGACATCGACATCGGCAGGCAATCGGCGGTCGACACGCAGAGCGCGTTCAAGGTGACGTCGAACGGGCTGACCCTGGGCACCGACTACCGCTTCGAGGGCAACCACGTGCTCGGCGCGGCGCTGGGCCTGCTCAGGGCCGACACCAACGTCACCGACGGCGGCAGCCAGGACGCCAAGGGCTACAGCCTTTCGCTGTACGCGAGCTACGTGCCCGTCGAGAATGCCTACATCGACGCCATCGTCAACGCCGGCCGCAACCAGTACGACGGCCAGCGTCCGCTGCAGGCCGGCGGCCAGGCCACGAGCAGCACCGACGGCAACCAGTTCGCCGTCGCCGTCAGCGCGGGCTGGAACTTCAACCGGGGACCGCTCACCGCCAACCCGTACCTGCGCGTCGAGTACGTCGACGCCAAGGTCAACGGCTTCACGGAGAGCGGCAGCCCGGACGAGGCGCTGGTCCTCGGCGAGCAGCGGGTGAAGGCGACCACGCTGACGCTGGGCGGACAGGCGAGCTACGCGATCGGCACGTCGTGGGGCGTGCTGGTGCCCTACGCCAAGATCGAGCTCCAGCACCTCGCGCAGAGCAATGCCCAGGACGTGACGGCGCAGCTGGCGGGCCTGGGCTCGCCGTCGTCGATCGTGCCGACGCTCGGCCCGGACCGGAATTTCGGCAACTTCGCCGCCGGCGCCTCGGGCATCCTCGCCAACGGTTTCACCTGCTTCTTCAACTACGAGCAGTCGTTCGGCAAGGAGAGCTTCAAGGGCCAGAAGTACACGCTCGGGCTGCGGCTCGAGTTCTGACCCGAGCGCCCGCCGGACCCGCCGCCGCACACCTCCACGAACGCCCCTGCCCGCGAACCCATGCCCTCCTACCTCGCGCCCAAAGAGCCCATGAACCCCATCCGCAGCTTCCTCGGCGCCTGCGCGCTCGGCATCGCGATCCTCGCCCCCGTCACGGCGACCGCGCAGGCGGTGCTCCACGGCGTCGGCGACCTCCCGGGGGGGCTCGTGTACAGCGGCGTGCGCGACGCCACCCGGGTCGACGGCGTGATCTACGCGGTCGGCGGAACCTCGTCGAAAGCCGGCGAGAATCCCCAGGACACGGCGTACCTCTGGACGTCGACCGGCGGCATGACGGCATTGCCGGATCTCGCCCCCAACCTCACCAGCGAGAATGCGATCATCGCGTCGGCGATCACGCGCGATGCCCGGTACATCGCCAGCCGGGCCCGGTTCAATCCCAACAACTCCTTCCAACGCCACGCGGTCCGCGTGACGACAGCCGGACTGATCAACGTCGACCTCGGCGCGCTGCCGGGGTTCCCGAACAGCGCCGCCACGGCGATCTCGGCCGACGGCTCGATCCTCTACGGGTTCGCCCAGTACGCGCCCGGGAAATCGCAGGCGGTCCGCTACACGGTCGCCGGTCCCACGATGACGGCGATCCCGTTCGCCGTCGCCGGCGACGACGTCAGCAACCCGGCCGGCCGCGGCGCGTCGGACGACGGTTCGGTCATGGTCGGCACCAGCACGAACGGCAGCGTCGACGGCGGCGATTTTGACGGCGTCGGAAATCACGCGTTCCGTTACGTCCACGGCAGCGGTGTGTCGACCATTCCGTACCTCGCCGGGCGGCACCTGGAACGGGGCGCTGGCGGTGTCGCCGGATGGGAACCTGGTGCTCGTGGCCGGCGACAGCGCGGCGGCCCCCAACGGCGAGGTGTATCTGTACAACGCAGCGACGGGCGCCAGGACCGCTCTCGGCACGCCCGCCGGCGGATGGCAGATCGTCAATGCGACGCTCTTTGCCGGGATGAGCGCCGACGGCTCGCTGGTGGTGACCAGTCTCGCCCCGCCGGGCGGTTCCGCCGGCGCGAGCTTCCTGCGCAACAGCCGCGGCTGGCACCCCCTGCAGACCCTCATTGCCCGTGCCGGCGTCGACCTCACCGGATGGACGATCGACAACATCTTCGGCATGTCCGCCGACGGCACGCTGGTCTGGGGCAGCGGCATCCACAACGGCGCGACCGAGGGCGTGGTCATCGAATTTCCCAGCGGTTACCTGGCCAATTACGTCGGCGACGCGCCGCCCGTCTCCCTCGTCGGCGCGTGGACCGACGACCCCCGGGCGGCCCGGGTGCGGGCGCCCTCACGTTCCTCAACGGCGGCTACTTCATGCTGGCGACGGAATCGGACACGCCGGCGGTGCCGAGCGGCATGGAGCGCGGCACCTACGTCTGGGACCCGGTCACTCACGCGTTCGCGATGACGTCGGTGCTGGTGGATACGAACGGCACCGACGGCGCGTCCGGCGTCGTCGGCGTGGCGGCCACCGCCACGGTCGTCGGCGATTACGTCACCCTCGACTTCCCGCCGCAGGGCAATGACCCGCGCGATCCGTTCACCGCGGTCCGCGTCACCGGGTCGAGCCCGATCGTCGGCGGCTGGCTGATGGGCAATCCCGCGCTTCCCGACAGCTCGGTGGTCCTCACGTTCCTGGCCAACGGCACCTATTACCTCGCGGAGGACGGCGATTCCTCGGCCGCGACCGGCGATCCGAGCGGCATGGACGGGATGGAGCGCGGCACGTATACGTGGGACCCCGTCACCGGCGCGTTTGCCGCCACCGCGGTGGTCGACACCAACGGTCAGTGGGGACTGTCGAGTGCCCGCGGCTCGACCACGGTGACCGTGAACGGCGACGTCCTCACCTTCAAGGACGTCGACGGGACCTTCCAGTTCCAGCGCGTGCGCTACATCCCCGGCCCGATCGCCATTCCGGTCACCAACACCAACGACAGCGGCCCCGGCAGCCTGCGCGCCGCGGTCGCCCAGGCGAACGCCATCTCCGGGCCGAAGGAGATCCTGCTCGACGCGACCGGGACGATCAGGCTGACCTCGGGACCGTTGCAGATCACCAGCGGCCCGCTGTCGATCAAGGGGCCCGGCGCCGGCAGGCTCGCGATCGACGGCAATGCATCCAGCCGGATCTTCCAGATCAACGAGGTCAACCCGCCGGCCTGCCCCGCACTGACCGGCCCGGCCGACTACCTCGTTTCGATCTCCGGCCTCACGCTGCAGAACGCCCGGCGCGACCTCGACAACTCGGGCGGCGCCATCTTCTCGACCAAGAGCCTGGCCCTCGATTCGGTCGTCGTCCGGAACAACGTCGCGCCGCGCGGCGCCGGCGTCGCGTTCCTCGCGCAATACCCGGGGCAGTCGCTGACCATCACGAATTCCCAGTTCCTCGACAACGCCGCCAAGCCCACGGCGGCAGGGACCGTGTCGGCCGCGAATGGCGGCGGGCTGCGGATCGTCGAGAACTGCGACGGGCGCACGCCGACGGTCGTGACCATCAGCAACAGCGTGTTCAGCGGGAACAGCGCGGAGCCGACGACGACCAACGGGCTGGGCGGCGCCATCGCGATGTTCTCGTCCGGCAGCGTCACGATCTCCGACTCGCGCATCGTCGACAATCACGTCGACGCGCCGACGCCGCCCGTCGCCGCCTACCACGGCGGCGGGATCTACGGCTACGCGAGGTCGCTGACGATCGAGCGCACCGAGATCGCGGAGAATTCGGCCGACCTGGGCGGCGGGGCGTACCTGATCAACAACCTTGCCGACCTGCAGGCGCCCGCCTCGGCGTTCCCGGTCCGGCTCGTCAATTCGACGGTGTCGGGCAACGTCGCCGTCACCAGCGGCGGCGCGATCAGGCTGCACGGCAACGTCGCGGCCGAGATCTACAACTCCACGGTGGCGGGCAACAGCGGGCGGACCCAGTTCACGAGCGGCGTCGATCTCTCCACCGGCGCGACGAATCCCGCCTCCGGCTCCAACGCGCGGCCGCCGACGCTGAAGATCGTCTCCTCGGTGATCTCCAACCCGACGGTCGCCAGCACGGCCGACATCGGCGTGAGCCTCTCGACCGTACCGACGCCGTTCATCGTCGACGCGACCAGCTCGCTGGTCCAGAACCCGGGCCTCGGCGTGCAGGTGAAGGGGCCCGACAATCTCGTCGGCTTCGCGCCGTATCTCGGGCCGCTGGCGTTCAACGGCGGCACGTCGCGCACGCAGGCGCCGCTCCCGACCAGCCTGGTGATCGACCGGGGCGCGAATCCGCTCGGCCTCGCCACCGACCAGCGCGGCACCGGCTTTCCGCGCGTGCAGAAGACCGCGCCCGACATGGGCGCCTACGAGGGAACCGGGGCGTTCCTCCCCGGCATCGGCTTCCTCCCGCCGGCGAAGTATCCGGCCGGCCATCCGGCGCTGCGCGTGGCCGCGGATCTTTCCGGCGACGGCATCGTCGACCTCGCCAGCGTGAACACGACCGGCAGCACCGCCGACGTGCTGATCAACAACGGCGACGGCACGTTCGCGGCGCAGACCTACGCCGTGGGCAGCCAGCCCGCGCTGGTCGTCGCCTGCGACGTCAGCGGCGACAACACGCGCGACCTCGTCACCGTCAACACCGGCAGCGATTCGCTGTCGGTCCTCGTCAACCAGGGGAAAGGGTCGTTCGCGGCGGCGAAGACCATCGCCGCGGGCAGCAGGCCGGCCTGGCTCACCTGCCAGGCGAACCTCAGCAGCCCGCTCCGGCACAACCTGAGCGTCGTGAACGGCGGCGACGGCACGTTCATGCAGTTCCAGGACGACGGCGCCGGCAACTTCACGCTCAGGGCGACGGTGCCCGTCGGCGCCGACCCGCGCCAGATCGCGACCACCGACCTCGACTTCGACGGCCTCTACGACTCGGTCACGTTCAATTTCGGATCGAACTCGGTCTCGGTGCTGAAGCAGGGCGCCAACTTCGCCCATGCGCGGACCGACTACCCGGTCCAGGCGGGGCCGGTGTCGGGGGGGTTCAGCGACGTCGACGGCGACGGCTATCTCGACATCGTCACCGAGAACTCCGCGGCGAATTCGATCTCGGTCCTGATGAACAGCGGCGGCGCGACGTTCAAGCCCGCCGTGCACTACGCGGTCGGCGCCAACCCGCGGGCGCACAGCATCGGCGACTTCAATCGCGACGGCCGGCCCGACGTCGCGGTGCGCAACGCGGATTCCAACGACATCGCGATCCTGCTCAACAACGGCGACGGCAGCTTCGCGCCGGCCGTGTTCTACCCCGTCGGCGGATCGCCGGTGTCGCTCGGCGTCACCGACTTCGACGCCGACGGCGCGCTCGACCTGGTCGCGGTCGTGCCCTCGCTCAACAGCGTGGCGGTGCTCTACGGCAACCGCGACGGCAGCTTCCGGCCCGCGATGATCATCCCGGTCGGGACGAACCCGAGCTTCGGCGTGCAGGTCGCCGACCTCAACGGCGACGGGCGCCCCGACATCTCCGTGCCGCTTGTCGGCGAGGACAGGATCGCCGTGCTGCTCAACACCACGGAGTTCCGGCTCGGTCCGACCGCGCGCGCGAACTACCAGGGCTCGTGGGTGAAGGCGCCCTCGGGCGCGGAAGCCGGGTGGACCGTGAACTTCGCGCACCAGGGCAATGCGATCGTCGCCACCTGGTTCACCTACGGCGCCGACGGCAAGCCGTTGTGGCTGAGCGCGAAGCTTTCCCGGACCGCCACCAACGTCTATGCGGGCCCCCTGACCTCCGCCACCGGCCCGTCGTACGACGCCGCGCCGTTCGATCCCGCCAAGGTCGTGTCGACGGTGGTGGGGACGCTGACGGTCACCTTCTTCGGCAGCGACAACGCGTACTTCGCCTACACGTACAACGGCGTCTCGCAGGCGAAGACGATCACCCGGCAGGTCTTCGCGAGCCCGGTGCCGAACTGCAGCTGGGCAGCGCAGCCCGACCTCGCGCTCGCCGAGAACTTCCAGGACCAGTGGGGGAATGCGGCGGAACCGGGCTGGGCCGTCGCCGTCACCCACCAGGGAGACACGCTGGCCGCCACGTGGTCCACGTTCGGCGCCGACGGCAAGCCGCTGTGGTTCCTGGTCGCGGCCCAGAAGACCGGGCCGAACACCTATGCCGGGCCGCTGCGGACGCTCGCCGGCCCGCCATTGGACGCGACGCCCTGGGACGCGTCCAAGGTGGTCGAGACGGTCGTGGGCAGCGCGACGCTGACGTTCAGCGACGGCAACCGCGGGACCTTCGCCCCGACCATCGACGGCAGGACGCTGGCCAAGGAGATCGCGCGCCAGGTGTTCGCGCCGCCCGGAACGGTCTGTTTCTGAGCCGCGCGGGAGGGATGCCCGCAGGCGCGGCAGGGTACAATTGCGCCTGCGCCGAACCGCGACGCAGGGTCACGACGAGAAGGAGGGGGCAGACGCGCCCTCCGGGAGTCCCGCTCTCCGCCCATGCCGCTCGGCGCCGCAGGCAGGCGCGACACGCCGCCTTTTTTTCGCCCCCAGGAAGCATCGCATGGATGACCTCGAACGCATCGTCGCCGCGGCGCAGTCGGATTTCGCCGCGTGCACGGATCCCGCCGCGCTGGAGAACGCGAAGGCGCGCTACCTCGGCAAGGGCGGCGCGCTGACCGAGCTGCTGAAGTCGCTCGGCAAGCTGTCGGCCGCCGAGCGCCCCGCGGCCGGCGCGCGGATCAACGAGGCCAAGGTCGCGCTCGAGGCCGCGCTCAACGCCCGCCGCGACGCGCTCGCCGAGCTGAAGCTCGCGGCGCAGCTCGCGGCCGAGGCGCTCGACGTGTCGCTGCCGGGCCGCGGCGTCGCCACCGGCGGCCTGCACCCGATCACCCGCACGCTGGAGCGGATGGAGGCGCTGTTCCGCTCGCTCGGCTTCGAGGTCGCCGACGGCCCCGAGATCGAGGACGACTTCCACAACTTCACCGCGCTCAACACGCCGGAGAACCATCCGGCGCGGTCGATGCACGACACGTTCTACGTCGAGGGCGGCCACGTGCTGCGCACGCACACCTCGCCGATCCAGGTCCGCTGGATGGAGACCCACAAGCCGCCGATCAAGATCATCGCGCCGGGCCGCGTCTACCGCGTCGACAGCGACGCGACGCACTCGCCGATGTTCCACCAGGTCGAGGGCCTGTGGATCGACGAGGACGTCTCGTTCGCCGATCTCAAGGGCGTGGTGACCGAGTTCCTGCGCGGCTTCTTCGAGCGCGACGACCTGAAGGTGCGCTTCCGGCCGTCGTTCTTCCCGTTCACCGAGCCCTCGGCCGAGATCGACATGAGCTTCGGCGACGGCTGGCTGGAGATCGCCGGCGCGGGCCAGGTGCATCCGAACGTGCTGAGGGCGGTCGGCATCGATCCGGAGCGCTACCAGGGCTTCGCGTTCGGCATGGGGCCGGACCGGCTGACGATGCTGCGCTACGGCGTCAACGACCTGCGGGCGTTCTACGAGAACGACCTCGGGTTCCTGCGCCAGTTCGCGTAAGGGGACGACGATGAAATTCTCCGAACGCTGGCTGCGCACGCTGGTCGACCCGCCGCTCGACACGCGCGGGCCTGTGCGACCGCCTGACGATGGCCGGCCTCGAAGTCGAGGAAGCGGTGCCCGCCGCGCCGCCCTTCTCCGGCGTCGTCGTCGCGAGGATCGAGGCCGTCGCGCCGCACCCGAACGCCGACCGGCTGCGCGTGTGCACCGTCGACGCCGGCAAGGGCTCGCCGCTCTCGATCGTCTGCGGCGCGCCCGAACGCGGCCGCCGGCATGAAGGTGCCCTGCGCGCTCGTCGGCGCCGTGCTGCCCGGCGGCTTCACGATCAAGGCGGCGACGATGCGCGGCGTCGAGTCGAGCGGCATGCTGTGCTCGGCGAAGGAGCTCGGCATCGCCGACGACGCGTCGGGCCTGCTGCCCCTCCCCGACGATGCCGCGGTCGGCGCCGACCTGCGCGACGCGCTGGCGCTCGACGACACGCTGATCACGCTGAAGCTGACGCCGAACCGCGCCGACTGCCTGTCGATCCACGGGCATCGCGCGCGACGTCGCCGCGATCACCGGCGCCCCGCTCGCCTCGCCCGCCGGCGCTACAGCGCCGGTGACGACGACCGCGCGCCGCGAGGTCCGCGTCGTCGATCCCGAAGGCTGCCCGCGATTCGTCAGCCGCACGATCGAAGGCATCGATCCCAACGCGCCGACGCCGCACTGGATGAAGGAGCGGATCGAGAGGAGCGGCATCCGCAGCATCTCCGCCGTCGTCGACATCACCAACTACGTGATGCTGGAGCTGGGGCAGCCGCTGCACGCCTACGACGACCGGCTGCTCGACGGCGCGATCGTCGTCCGCTTCGCCAACCTCGGCGAGAAGCTGACGCTGCTGAACGGCCAGGTGCTCGACCTCGAGCCCGACCTCCTGATGGTGTGCGACGAGAAGAAGCCGCTCGGCCTCGCCGGCATCATGGGCGGCGAGCACTCGGGCATCAGCGACACGACCACGACGGTGTTCCTCGAGGGCGCGTACTGGAGCCCCGCGGTGATCCAGGGCAAGTCGCGCCGCCTGGGCTTCGCCAGCGACGCCGGCTACCGCTTCGAGCGCGGCGTCGATTTCGGCGGCTGCGCCGCGGGCGTCGAGCGCGCCACGCAACTGATCCTCGACATCTGCGGCGGCCGGGCCGGACCGCTCGACGACGTGAAGAGCGCGCTGCCCGCGCGCGAGCCGGTGCGCGTGCGCCCGGCGCGCGTCGCGCGGCTGCTCGGCATCGCGCTGCCCGCGACCGAGATCGCGGCGATCTTCGACCGGCTCGGCCTCGCGCACGCGCGCGCCGGCGACGATTTCCTGGTCACGCCGCCGTCGCATCGCTTCGACCTCGCGATCGAGGAGGACTTCGTCGAGGAGATCGCCCGCCTGCACGGCTACGACGCGATTCCCGCGCTCCCCGCCGCGCACGTGCAGCGAATGCTCCCCGATCCCGAGCAGGCGCGCTCGCCCGGGGCGCTGAAGCGCCGCCTCGTCGACCGCGACTGGCAGGAAGCCGTCACCTTCAGCTTCGTCAGCTCCGCGTGGGAGGCGGCCCTCTTCCCCGATCGCGACGCGCAGTCGGCGCCGATCGCCGTGCTCAATCCGATCGCCGCGCAGCTCGACGTCATGCGCACGAACCTGATCGGCGGCCTGATCGAGGTGCTGACGACCAATCTCGCGCGCAAGCGCGACCGCGTCCGCGTGTTCGAGACGGGCCGCTGCTTCGAGCGCGCCGGCCAGGGCTATCACCAGCCGTTGCGCCTGGGCGGCCTCGCCTACGGCGACGCGATGCCCGAGCAGTGGGGCGCGGCGCGCCGCCCGGTCGACCTGTTCGACGTCAAGGGCGACCTCGAGGCGCTGGTCGCGCCACGGAAGCTCACCACCGAACGGGCCGCGCACCCTGCGCTGCACCCGGGCCGCGCCGCGCGCGTGCTGGTCGATGGCGAAGCCGTCGGCTGGCTCGGCGAACTGCATCCGCGGCTCGCCCGTCACTTCGACCTGCCGCGCGCGCCGATCGTGTTCGAGCTCGAGCTCGCGCCGCTGACGCAGCGGCCGCTGCCGGCCGCGGTCCCGGTCCCGAAGCTGCCGGTCGTGCGCCGCGACCTCGCCGTCGTCGTCGACGACGCACTGCCCGTGCAGGACGTGCTGGCGGCGCTCGAGGCGGCGCGCCCGGCGCGCGTGGACACCCTCGCGCTGTTCGACGTCTACCGCGGCCCGGGCATCGAACCTGGCAAGAAAAGCCTTGCGATTCTGGTGCTTATGCAGGATACTGCACGTACTTTGACGGACCCCGAGATCGACGCGATCATCGCCGAGCTGTTGGGCGTCCTCGCCGAGAAGTTCCGGGCGACGCTCCGCCAGTAGGACTCCCGATGACCCTCACCAAAGCCGAACTCGCCGACCTGCTGTTCGAGCAGCTCGGGCTCAACAAGCGCGAGGCCAAGGACATGGTCGAGCGCTTCTTCGAGGAGATCCGCATCGCGCTGGAAGCCGGCGACAGCGTCAAGCTGTCGGGCTTCGGCAATTTCCAGCTGCGCGAAAAGCCGCAGCGTCCCGGGCGCAATCCCAAGACGGGCGAGGAGATTCCCATCACTGCGCGCCGTGTCGTGACCTTCCACGCCAGCCAGAAGCTGAAGGCCATGGTCGAAGCCGCGAACCATGCCGGAACCCAGCCCACCTAAGGTCGAACTGCCGCCGATTCCGGCCAAGCGGTACTTCACGATCGGCGAGGTCAGCGACCTCTGTGCGGTGAAGCCGCACGTGCTGCGCTACTGGGAGCAGGAGTTCGCGCAGCTGAAGCCGGTCAAGCGGCGCGGCAACCGCCGCTACTACCAGCACCACGAGGTGCTGCTGATCCGCCGCATCCGCGATCTCCTCTACGAGCAGGGCTTCACGATCAGCGGCGCGCGCCATCGCCTCGAGAGCGAAACGCCGGGCCGCGCCGCGCCGGCGCGCCGGGAAAGCGAGCCTTCGACCATCGAGGCGCGCGAGCCGGACCGAGGCGCCGGCGCTGTCGAACGAGGAACTGCGCCGCGAGCTGCTGGCGCTGCGCCAATTGCTAGGTCGGTGACCCGTAAACCGCTATAATCGCGGTCTGACGTCGGGGCGTAGCGCAGCCTGGTAGCGCACCTGCATGGGGTGCAGGGGGTCGAGTGTTCGAATCACTTCGCCCCGACCAAAAAACAATTGCACTCGGTAGATTAAGGCCACAGCGATGTGGCCTTTTTTCTTTGACTGGTCAACTTTTCGGCAATTGCCAAAGCGCTTGGTCGCTTTGCCGGGACAGGTCATACATGCCCACTGATCGCCCGCCACACGCAGCGGCCAATGTCGCTTCAGCGTCACCATCGCGGCCCAGGGTTCTGCTCGTCGTTTCTTTCCACCGACCACTACGTCCGCGCCAAGGCGCTGGCAGGTGACGCAGTCGACGGGATCGACGGGGTCATCGGCATCG
Organism: uncultured beta proteobacterium; assembly: GCA_963832705.1. Lineage (GTDB taxonomy): Bacteria > Pseudomonadota > Gammaproteobacteria > Burkholderiales > Casimicrobiaceae > CAIWHR01. The sequence continues at coordinate 107,688 of CAWHVP010000020.1, forward strand.
GCCTGAAGACGGCGGCGAAGATCCTGCGCGAGTACGACGCGATTGAAACCTTGTGGGCGAGTCACGATTCCGGCGCGGCGATCCGCGGCGTTGCGCTGCGCCGCGCCGCCGGGCCGGACTACCGGGACACCTACCGGCGCAACCTGCAACTGATCGACTGGCGCCGGGCGCCTCCCCTTCCCGGCAACCACGTCGTCACCGGGGCACCGGGAAACCTCGCACGGTATGCGTCGTTGTGCGACGACTGGGGGCTCGTCCACGAGCCCTGCGCCCTGGCCAAGGATGCTTCGGGTATCGTTCGTGACGCCGTCGAGCGGACCTTGGCCGCCGCGACCCGGCGGGTTTCGGCAAGTTGACTTCATCCGGGAGCACGACGTTCGCTCCGCATCGTGCTGCACCTGGCAATGGGCGGGCATACTTCTCAGGGGCACCGGTCACTCGCGTGAAGCGCTCCCATGGATGAACAAGCGACGACAAGACGCACCGCCCTGCTCGTGGGCGGCACCGGCCTCGTCGGCCGCGCGCTCCTATCCCTGCTGCTCGCAAGCGACCAGTACCGCAAGGTGCATCTGTTGGTGCGTCGGGCAGCACCAACTCTTCCGTCCAGCGCCAAGCTGAACGTCCACCCCGCGGAATTCGCACAACTGACGAACTCCGGTGTGCCGTCGGCCGATGACGTGTTCATCGCGCTGGGCACCACGATCAAGGTCGCCGGATCGGAGGATGCGTTTCGGCGGGTCGACTTTGACTACGTGGTGAACACCGCACGCGCGGGCCTGGCGGCCGGAGCCAGGCGGCTTGCCGTGGTGTCTGCGATGGGTGCCGATGCAAAGTCGCGCGTCTTCTACAACCGCGTCAAGGGCGAAATGGAGATCGCCATCTCCCAGCTCGGCTACGAAACCATCGTCATCGCGCAGCCTTCGTTGCTCCTGGGCGACCGCGGTGTCCTGGGCAACCGCCGCGCCGTGCCGAAGACTTGGCGACGCGCCTGATCGAGCCGATGAGCTGGATCGTGCCGAAGAGGGTGCGACCAATCCACGCGCAAGATGTCGCGGCTGCGATGGTGGCCGCTGTTCTCGCCGCAAGGCCGGGTGTCGTCAGGTTGTCATCGGGAGCGATGCAGGGCTGCGGCTGACTTTGGCCGGGAGCGGCGACGTGACCTTGTGGGCCACCGAATCGCTGCGCGTCTCGGCCGCACCTTCACGCCTGCTGCTGCCAGCGTCGCTCCGCGGTGCGCCGCACCGCAGGCAGCATCAGCAGGCGGATGGCGATGATGCCGAAGCGCGCCCATCGCCAGTAGCGGCGGAACTTGGTCCGCGCCTGCTCGTCGGTCGCGACCGCGCGCGTCTCCTGCGCGAAGCGCGTCAGTGCCGGGGCCGACCTCCACGGCTTCCAGGGTCCAGGCGATCTTCACTTGATCCGGCTGCGCGTACGTCGCGAACTCGTCGGGGGCGACCGCACGGAATTGGACGTTTGCCAGCCAAGGCTGGCAGGTCGCGCCGCAAGCAATGAACTGTCCGGGCTGCGCGGCCAGGACGCCCCAGCCCAGTGCCTTCGTCTCGTCCAGGATGCCTTGCGACTTGCGCGGTGCAGAGCGGGCCGCCCGCGTAAGCCTTTCGCGCAGCCAGAAGATGAACCTGACTGCCGGGAGGGACTGCATGTCGAACTGGCCGGCAACCTCCATGACGAGGCCCGCAGGGGCACGAATCGTCGTCTCGAACCGTTCCCTCACGTCGGGACGCGGAATGAAGCGATCGAGCGGAAGCGGACCGGCATCCATCCGGTCCATTATAGGAAACGCCGCGGGCCGCAGGCCCCCGATGCGGTTCGTTCCGCCGTCGATCGAGGCGGCGCCGCTGACTTGCCCGCCGCCTTCCGCTTCGCGACGTCGATGTCCATGTACTTCCAGGTGAAGCCGAACGGCGCCGGATGGTAGCCGAGCAGCCACGGCTGCGCGAACGCGTTGCCGACGGGGAAGACCTGCAGCACCACCGGCACGAACGCGTTCGCGACGTCGGACATCCGGCGCGCGAGCGCGATGCGCTCCGGGCCGTCGGGCGTGCGCAGGAACGCCTCGAACGCGGCATCGTAGTCGGCATTGCGGAACCGCGCGCGGTTGGTGTCGGGCGGCGCCTTGCCCCAGAGCGTCATCAGCGAGCTGTAGCCCGACGGCTCGGACGCGCGGTAGCCCAGGTTGAACATCATCAGCTGGCCGGCGTTGCTCTGGTTGAGGAGCTCGTTGAACTGCTGCGTCTTCACGGTCATCTTCAGCCCGATCGCCGCCATGTTCTTGATCCACTGCAGGTCCCCCTCGCGGCTCTCGCTGTCCGGCAGCGAGGCTCTGGACGAGCACCAGCGGCTGGCCGTCGGGCGTCTCGCGGAAGCCGTCGCCGTCGCGATCGCGGTAGCCGAAGCGCTCGAGCAGCGCGCGCGCCGCGGCCGGGTCGTAGATCGATTTCGCCGGCAGCCGCGGATCGTGACCGCTCGTGCCCGGCGGCAGGATCTGGTTCGCCGGCACTCCCTGGCCGGCGTAGAACACCTTGATGAACTCGTCGGTGTCGAACCCCATCGCGATGGCGCGCCGCAGCGCGATCTTCTCCGGCGAGTTGCCGCCGACGACGGGGTCGTCCTGGTTGAGATACGTGTAGACCAGCGCCGGCACGGGGTAGCGGCGGTGGGTGATGCCGCGCCGGGCGAACTCGGGCTTCAGCGTGCCGTTGTCGAGCAGCCGGCTGAGCAGCGCGCCGCCCACGGCGATGTAGTCGAGGCCGCCCTGGTCGAACGCGAGCACCTCCGGCAGCTGCTCGGCGATGACGGAGATCTCGATGCGCGCCAGCGCCGGCAGCTGCGTCCCTGCATCGATTGCACGAGCGATCGCAGCGCCGGGTCCGTGCTCTGGGGAAAGGCGATCGTGCGGTAGCGCGGGTTGGCCTCGAGCACGATCCGCGACCCGCGCCTCCACTCGGCGAGGCGGAACGGGCCCGTTCCCACGGGCTTCGACACGACGTCGGCGCCGGCGGCTTCGACCGCCTCGCGCGCGACGGCGTAGGTGCCCAGCACGGCCAGCCGCTCGAGCACCGTGTAGTCGACGGCCGTGAGCCTGAGCCGCAGCGTGTGGCGATCGAGCGCCTGCAGGCCTTCGATCTTCGCGTCGTAGTCGAGCCTGCCCGATTTGCGCGCCGCGTCGATCACCGGCCGCGCGCCCGCGATGAGGTCGGTCAGCGCCGGTTCGCCGCCCAGCTTCAGGTTGGGATCGAGGCGACGCTTGAGCGAATAGACGTAGTCCTCGGCCACCAGCTCGCGCGGCTTGCCCTTGAAGGCCGGGTCGTCGGCGAACAGGATTCCCGGCTTGATCCGGATCGTCCACGCGCCCGCCCTCGGTGATCTCCGGCAGCGCGACCGCGGTGTTCGGCACCACGCGCGCGGGCGACGCGACGTAGTCGAATTCGTAGAGCCCCTCGAAGATCGCGGTGGCGACGCGGTTCGAATAGAGATCGGTGATCTGCTGCGGATCCAGCATCGCGATGTCGGGCAGCGCGACGCGCAGCACCTTGGCCGGATCGGCCGCGGCGCCGCAGGGCGCGGCGAATCCGCCGAACGCGGCGACGGTCGCGGCAAGGAGGACGGCTCGGGAGACACGCGTGATCATCGGCGGGGCCTTCGCGGTTGCGATGCGTGGGATGGGCACCGCAGCCTCGCAGAAAGGGCCGCGACCCGCAAGCGGCGGGCCACCGGCGTGACCGGGCGGCGTGGCGGTGCGTCAGCCTGCCTGCGCGTGCGCCGCGCCGCTGGCGGCGGAAGTGGATCGCCGCGAGCACCAGCGACGCCGCCTGCAGCGCGGCGCAGAAGTAGAACGGCGCGCCGATGCGCCAGTCGCCCTGCGGCAGGTGCGACACCATCCCCAGCAGCGGCGCGCCGATGACCGGGGCGACACCGCCATCAGGCTGTTCAGGGAGCTGACCGCGCCGAGCGTCTGGCCCTGGCTGCGCGCGTCCGGCAGCCGCCGAGATGATGCTCTGGATCGAGGCGGTGACGGTGGCGCCGAGCAGGTTGGCGAAGATCATCGCGAACATCATCCAGCCCTCGGTCGCGGCGCCCCACAGCGCGTACGCGAGCGTCGACGAGACCAGCCCGATCACCGCCAGCCGCTGCGGGCTGAAGCGCTTGAGCAGCCGGCCGAGCAGGAAGCCCTGCACGATCACCGACATGACGCCGACCGCCGCGAGCGACCAGCCGTTCTCCCGCGGCCCCCAGCCGAACTTGAAGCGTCGTGTACAGCACCCAGCAGGTGTAGAGCACGAACTGCGCGAGCCCGCTGCAGGCGACCACCGCGACCAGCCGCCCCACGCCCTTCAGCTGCGCCAGCCCGCGCAGCGAGCCGACCGGGTTGGCCGTCCTCCAGTCGAACGCGCGCCGGCGCTGCGACCGGCAGCGATTCCGGCAGCACGAAGATAGCCGTACAGCAGATTGAGCAGCGCCAGCCTGCCGGCGGCGAAGAACGGCAGGCGCAGGTCGATCGCGCCCGAGCAGGCCGCCCATCACCGGCCCGACGATGAAGCCCAGCCCGAACATCGCGCCGAGCATGCCGAAGCGCTTCGCGCGCTCCTCGGGCGCGGTGATGTCGGCGACGTAGGCGTTGGCGACCGCCAGGTTGGACTGCATCGCGCCGCTGACCAGGCGCACGACGATCAGCATCCACAGCGCGGTGGCGAGACGCGGTGGCGAAGAAGCTCAGCGCGAGGCCGCAGAACCCGATCAGCAGCACCGGCCGGCGGCCGTGGCTGTCGGACAGCGCGCCGAGCACCGGCGAGCCGAAGAAGTTGGCGATGCTGAAGGCGAACGTCACGACGCCGTACCAGAAGGCCTGATCGGCCTGCGAGCCGGTGAAGCTGCCGACCAGCGCCGGCAGCACGGGGATGATCAGGCCGATCGCCATCATGTCGATCAGCACCGTCAGCATGATGAACGGCATCGCCGCCTGCCGGGCGGCACGTGGATTCGGAGATTTCATCGCGTGACGGTTGGATGCGTTGACGGCCGCGCGTTGGCGCTTCGCCGCCTCGGCGATCTCGATGTGCTGGAAGTTGCCGGGCCCGCCGGATCGGATCGCGACCAGGCGGGGCGTGGCCGCTCAGCGTGCCGGCGGCGCAAGCGTAGCACCCTCGATCCGGTGCCGTGCGAGCGACTGCGAGACGAATCCGGTCCCCTTCATCTCCTCGACGAAATCGCGCAGCCACGGCAGCGCGGCGTCGCGTCCCTTCGGGATCCCCATCGCCTGGTCGATCGCCATGAAGCGGCCGGGGAGCAGCCGCAATCCGGGAATGCGCCGCGCGTCCGACTCGAGCTGCCGCCTGACGCCCGCCGCGACGTCGAGCGACTGCGCCACGAGATGATCGACCACCGCCTGCGACGTGGCCACCCGCACGAGCGTCGCCTGCTTGAGCTCCCGCGACAGGAACAGGTCGTAAGCGCTGCCCCTGGCGACGACCACGCGCGTGCCCGGGCGGTCGACCTCGCCGTTCGCGGTCACCTGCGAGCCGTCGCGGACCAGGTACGCGCCCTCGATCACGACGTAGGCCGCGGTGTAGTCGATGTCGACGGCGCGCGCCGGATCGATCGCGAGGAACGCAACGTCCCAGGCCGCGGCCCGCAGGCCCTCGACGACCTTCCCGGCCGCATCGTAGGTCACGAGATCGACCGGCACGCCAAGCCGCCGCGCAAGCTCGCGGGCGAGGTCCACGGACACGCCGGCCGGCTGGCCCGCGGCATCCCGGTTGGCGAGGATCGGATTGCCGAAGTTGATCGCGGCGCGCAGCCTGCCGCCCGGCGCGAGCGCCGAAACCGTCGATGTGGATGGCGCGGGCAGCGAGCGGGGAGCCGGCGCCGAGGTGGCGGGGACGCCTGCCGTCGGGACGTCGGCGGACAGGGCGCCGGCCGCGGCGCCGCCGGCCACGGCCGATCCGGCGAGAATCGCGCCGACGATCCACGCGCGTGCCGCTCCAGTCTTCATGGTCGCCCACCCCGCAGCCGAACTGGGAGGCCCCATGGTGGGGGAAGGCCCACGCTGTCGCAATCCCCGGCGAGTTCGCGTAGGGTGGCAGAAGCACGCCAACACCCGCCTCCCCGTCATGAACGATGTCCTGATCCCCTTCGACGATGCCGCGATGACCGCCGGCGCGGTCGCGTCCACGCGGCGCTGGCTGGAGCGGGCGGTGATCGGCCTGAACCTGTGCCCGTTCGCGAAGGCGGTGCACGTCAAGCGCCAGATCCGCTACGCCGTCACCGCGGCGGCGACGGCGGAGGAGCTGCTGGCGGAGCTGCGGCACGAGCTGGAATTGCTGGAACAGACGAAGCCCGAGGACGTCGAAACCACGCTGCTGATCCACCCCCGGGCGATGGCCGATTTCATCGACTTTCACTTCTTCCTGCGGGAGGTCGATGCGGCCATCCGGGACCTCGGGCACGAAGGCCGCTTTCAGGTTGCGAGCTTCCACCCGGCCTACGAGTTCGCCGGCAGTGCGCCCGACGACGTCGAGAATTGCACCAATCGGTCACCGCACCCGATGCTGCACCTGCTGCGCGAGACGAGCATCGATCGCGCGGTGGCGGCGTTTCCCGACGCGGCCGCCATCTACGAGCGGAACGTCGAGACGCTGCGCCGCCTCGGGCGCGAAGGCTGGCAGCGGCTGTGCACTACTGCCGATCCATGAACTGCCGTGCGCTGCGCTCCAGGAAGCTGTCGAGCATTGCCTGCATGTCGGGCGCCTGAAGCTGCATCCACTGCCGCCACAGGTCGGGCGTCAGCCCCGGCGTGTCGCCGTCGCCGGACGTCGCCGGGTCCTGCAGCTTGCCCTGGACGCGCAGGAACGTGTTGACGTTCTCCTCGATGTAGGCGCCCACCATCGTCTGCTGGGCGGCGCCGTGGAAACGCACGATCTGCGCCAGCATCTCCGCGCTGAACATCGGGGCGGCGCCCGATTCCTCCTCGAGGATGATCTGCAGCAGGATCGCGCGCGTGAGGTCGGCGCCGGACCTCGCGTCGACGACCCGGACGGGAACGTTCTTCAGGACCAGCTGCTTGACGTCGGCCAGCGTGATGTAGCCGTCGTTGGCCACGTCGTACAGCCGTCGATTCGGGTACTTCCTGATGATCCGCGGTGTTTCGCTCATCGCTCCGCCCGGTGCCGGGCACGCGGCGGCGCGATCCTGCCGCCGCGGCCCTTGCGATTCGGTGCCTTCGCGCTACTTCTTTGCCGCCGGCTCCACCGCGATCGCGACGGCCTGCACGAACGTCGCCTCGACCTGGTCGCCCTTGGCGATGCGCTTGAACTGCTCCGGATCGCGGACGCGCAGGTCGACCGTGCGCTGCGGGCCGCGCAGCGTGATGGTCTGCGTGGCCGCGTCGACGCCGACGACATCGGCGACGACGGTGACCTCGCGTCCCACGGCGCCGGCGGGCTGCTCGCCCGGCTTGGCCGCGGCGGCGCCCGCCTTGTCCGTGCGCTGGACGACGAGGCCGCCGCCCTTCTTCAGCTCGAGGGTCAGCGCCTCGACGTACTGCATCTCGACCCTGTCGCCGACCTTCAACTGGGCGAAGTTCTTGACCGCGGGACCCGCGGTCACGACCGCTTCCTTGCCCTCCGTCGTCTTCAGCGTGACGTCGCGGGTCTTCGCGTCGATGGCGGTGATCGTGGCCGAGACCTTGATCGTGTCCGCGACCTGGACCTTTCCGGGCGTGCTGCTCACGGCCACGGCGCCGGTCTGCGCGGCGGCCGGCAAGGCAGTGGTCGCGGCAATGGCGAGACCGACGGCAATGACAAGCTTCTGCATGGTGTTGCTCCTGTTGGCGTTGGGGAATCGTTGTCGAGAAGAGGCGGGGCCGGACCGACGTGCGCCGCGCGCATCCGCGGATCCCGCGTCGATGGCCGGACGGCCGCCGGCTCAACCCATAATGATACCGCTTTGCTTTCCCAGCGGCCCGGGACTGGACGCAGGCCATCGCCGCGGTCGATCGACCGCGTCCGGCCCCGCGGGCCGATCGCGTCCGTTGCCGGCGAGCCCGCCTACGGCGCGCCGAGCAGCAGGTACAGGCTCCAGCGTCCGGCGCCCGCGAAGCCGACGCCGAGGTAGGCCGGCCCCGGGAAGGTGTCGGCGCCGAGGAAGGCCGAGGCGGACCACAGCGTCCCCGGCGACGGCAGGCCGTCGGCGCGGTTGCGGTGATCCGGGCCGATCTCCGCCGCGCCGCCGACGTAGACGCCCGAGCCAGCAGGTCGGGCAGCGGCAGGATCCGGTTGTAGTACATCGCCCGGCCGAACGCGTATTCGCGGCCCGGAGAGCTCGTTGATGCGGTAGCCGGACAGGCGCAGCGGGCCGCCCAGCGCAAACGACTCGTAGGCGGGCATGTCGGAGCCGAGCGCCGTGCCGCCGCTGACGGCGACGTTCACCGTGTGCGGCCCCCAGCTCTGCGTCGCGCGCGCCAGTCCCTCCAGGCGCTGGTAGTCCAGCGCCGAACCGAACGACGTCATCGCCGCATACGCGTTGCCCGTGGCGCTCCAGCCCTCCGTGCGGGAACCAGGCGGGGTCGGCCTGGTCGGCGAAAAGCCCGGCGCGCACGCCCGCGGTCGTCTGGCGCAGCGACGGCAGGGTCGGACGCGCCGGTGTCGGGCCGCGCGAAGACCTTGGTCCACACGGGCCGACGCGCAGCTGCCCCCAGGTGCCCGAGCGCAGCGCCGAGGTCGAGGCCGAACTGCCCGGAGCTGACCAGGTAATCGGCGATCTTGTCGTCGCCCTGAAACACGCCCGCGCGACTGCTGCCCGACGTAGGCATTGGGCGCGACGAACCACCTGCCGCTCTCGGTCACCGGCTGGTAGAACTGGCCCAGGAGGTGCGTGTTCTGGCCGACCTGGCCCTCGACCTGCAGTTCGCCGCCCAGCTTGTTGAGCCAAGTGCTCCGGTACTGGACCAGCGCATTGAACTGGTTGTCGCCCTGAGAAGTCGCTTGCCAGCGCCAGGCCGAAGCGCAGGTAGTCCGAGCCCCAGGATTTCTCCTTCGGCTCGATGACCATCGCCCGCGGACCGCCAGTCGCCGCCGACGATCCGGTAGCTGATGCTCTCGAAGTCCTTGGTCCCGAAGATGCGGCGCAGGTCGGCGCCGACCTTCTCCTCGGTCAGCGGCTCGCCCGGCTTGCTTTCGACCAGCGCCAGCGCCACCGCGGGATTCGTCTTCTGCAGTCCCTCGACGCGGATCTCGTCGACGGTGCCCAGCGCCTTCGCCTCGGCGACCTGCGTCCGGCGCAGCGCCGCGTACTGCTCGGGCGGCAGGCTGTAGCGCTTCAGCTTGTCGGCCATCGCGCGCGTCGCCTCCTCGCCGATCCGGATCGCGTCCTTCGAGCGATCGAACTTGGCCGCCGAGATGTCGCCGAGATCGGGCGCGATCAGCACGTCGTTGTCGCCGAGGCTCTTCAGCTGCTTGTCGACGTTCTCCATGCCCAGGAAGTTGATCAGCTGTCCGACGACCGACAGCGCCGACGTGATCTGGTCGCGTTTCAGCGGCGGGGTCGAGATGTTGACGGCGATGATGACGTCGCCGCAGAGCTTGCGGGCCACGCTGATCGGCAGGTTGTCGGCGATCCCGCCGTCGACCAGCAGCTTGCCGTCGATCTCGACCGGCGAGATCGCCCCGGGCACCGACATGCTCGCGCGCATCGCCTGCGCCAGGCTGCCGTGGTCGAGCACGACTGCCTGGCCCGTTTTCGATATCGGTGGCCACCGCGCGGAACGGGATCGGCAGCTTGTTGAAGTCGGTGATGCCGAACGCGGGCGTCGACAGGGTCCGGAAGTACGACTCGATCGAGACGCCAGCGATGACACCCTTCGGCAGCGCCAATCCGCCGTCCTTGACGCCGAACTCCGGCGCGAACAGCGTCTTGTAGTCGTCGATCTTGCGCCGGACGGCGATTTCCTCGCGCGGGCGGCTTGTCGCGGAAGATCGCGTCCCAGTCGGCCTCGAGGACGAGCGTTTCCATTTCCGACGGGCGTCCGCCCCGCGGCGAACGTGCCGCCGACGATCGAGCCCATGCTGGTGCCGGTCACGCAGCTGATCGGAATCCGCATCTCGTCGAGCACCTTCAGCACGCCGACGTGCGCCATGCCGCGGGCGCCGCCGCCGGAGAGCGCCAGGCCGATGCGCGGCATCCTCGCCGGGCCGGGGGCGGCGGCGACGTTCGCGGCCGGCTGCGCCGGCGCTGCCTCCGGTGCGGCGGCGTGGACCGTGCCGGTCGCGGCGACGACGAGCGCCGCAATCAACGTGAAAGCGCCCTCAAGGTTCGTGAAAATCCTCATTGCAGACTCCAGTGTCGCCGCCGGATCGTCCCTGGCGCGGCCGTTGCATGTCGTCGGGAAACCTCGAATACCCAATGGTAAACGACTTGTGCACCGGCAGCCGTGCAATCGCGGCCAAATCGCTCGCGAGCGGACTGGCGCGAGATCTCACCCGTTGACCGAGTAGCCGCCGTCGACCGGGATCGCCGTGCCGGTCACGAAATCGGAGGCCGCGCTGCACAGGAAGACGGCGATGCCGGCGAGATCGTCGGGCACGCCCCAGCGGCTCGCCGGCGTGCGCGCGAGCACGCGCTCGTTGAGTCCCTCGATCTCGGCCCGGGCGCGCTGCGTGAGCCCGGTATCGATCCAGCCCGGCAGCACGGCGTTGACCTGGATGTTGTCCTTCGCCCAGGCGTTCGCGCAGACCTTGGAGAACTGCACGATGCCGCCCTTGCTCGCGGCGTAGGCCGGCACGAACGGCGCGCCGAAGATCGACATCATCGAGCCGATGTTCACGATCTTGCCGCCGCCGCCCGCTCTTCATGTGCGGATAGGCCGCGTGGCTGGCGAGAAAGGCGCTGGTCAGGTTGGTCTCCAGGACTTCGCGCCACTCCGCCAGCGACAGCTCGTGCGGCGGCTTGCGGACGTTGATGCCGGCGTTGTTGACGAGCACGTCCAGCCGTCCGTGGCGGGCGACGGCATCGGCGACCATCGCGTTGACCGACGCTTCGTCCCGCACGTCGACCGCGACTCCGCTCGCCGCCGCGCCGAGCGCCTGCAGTTCCCGCACGGCCGCCGCGATCTTCTCCGGGTTGCGTGCCGCGACGACGATCGTCGCGCCGTGCGACGCGAGGCCCCGCGCCATGCCGAGGCCGATGCCGCCATTGCCGCCGGTGACGATCGCCACCTTGCCGGTCAGGTCGAACATCTTCTTCATCGCGCACCTCCTCCGTGATCGAGCCGCCGTGCCCGGCAAGATCGTGGCCCCGGTGAGCCTCAACGCGGCGCCGGACTCGAACGGGCAATGCCGACGCAGCGCGCGGCGTACTGCTGGTCGAGAGCCTTCCTGCGCTTGGCGCTCCCCGCGCTCTCCGCCCGCCCCCGCTGCGCGTTGCGCTGCGCCTCGGCGGCCAGCCGATTCGTCTCGTCGAGCAGTTGCGCGCAAAGGTTCGGGGTCCGTCGGCGTCGCCTTTCCGTCGTCGGCAAGCTTCAGCGGCCTGCTGCGGTTGTCGCAGGGCGTGTCGGCGTAGGAAACCTTGCCGGCGGCGTCGGTGCACTTGTACACCTGTGCGTGCGCATCCGGCGCAAACGCGACGCCGCCGCGGCGAGCGCAAGCGCTCCGGCCACGCCCTGCGCGAGACGGAATCGTGAACCCATGGCGGCATTCTCGGCCATCCGGACGGGCCGCGGCAATCGGAGGCGCACCCGAACCGGGGAAAGCGACGTCGGGCCAAGTTCCGCGGGGTGGAGTAGGATGGCGCGCACGCGCCGCAGCCGGCGACGCGCGGTGTTCACCGAGAGGAGACAGCCATGAACAGTTGCTCTGCGCGCCTTGCCGCCGTCGCGATGTCGGCAGTGCTGGCAGCCTGCGCCACCACGGCGCCGACGCCCTCGGGCAAGCCTGAGTACATGCTCGTCGGCATCGACACCAAGGTGGTCTTCGCCGACGACGGAAGCCTGCAGTTTCTCGCACCCGGCAAGGACTCGATCGTGATCGTCGACATCGGCAGCGATCCCGCCAAGCCTCGGATCGTTGCCAGCCTGCCGCTGATGAACTCGGTGGTCGGGCCGCCGACCAACCTTGCGATCACGCCGGACGGCACGCTCGCGCTCGTGGCGAACTCGCTGGACTGGGTTGCGGACGGCGCAAACTGGAAGTTCGTGCCCGACAACAAGCTCCACGTGATCGATCTCACCAGCAATCCCCCGGCGCTGATCGACACGCTCGCGATCGGCAAGCAGCCGTCGGGGCTTTCGATCAATCGCGCCGGCGACCTCGCCCTCGTCGCGAACCGTGCCGACAACTCGATCAACGTGCTGTCGATCCGGGGCAAGCAGGTGAAGCTGATCGATACCGTGCCGATGGGCGAGATGGTTGCGGCTGTCGTGTTCACCCCGACGGCAAGCGCGCGCTCGCCGCGAAGTTCCCGGGCCACAAGGTGGCGTTCCTCGACGTCGACGGCCAGAAGGTGACCTACAACAAGCGCGACGTGTCGGTGGGCCTGTGGCCCTACAACCTCGCCGTCTCCGCGGACGGCAGGCTTGCGCTGGCGGGAGACAACGGCAATGCCGGGCGCTCGGACGGCAACATGGACACCGTCACGGTCATCGACATCGAGGCGAACCCGCCTCGCGTGATCGACAAGGTTGTCGTCGGCGACGGGCCCGAGGGTTTCGCGGTGAGTCCCACCGGCCGCATCGCCGCCCCCATCCTCCTGGGAGGCTCGGACGGCCCGAAGAACAGCTGGTTCTACAACCGCAACGGCAGCGTCGCGATCCTGAAGATCGACGGCAAGAAGGTGACCCGGACCGGCGACGTCGCGGTCGGCGCCATCCCGGAAGGCGCAGTGTTCAGTCCGGACGGCCGCTGGCTCTACGTCGGAAACTACGCGGACCGCAACATCTCCGTGCTCAGGGTCGACGGCGACACCGTCGTGAACACGGGCACGCTCATCGCGCTGCCGGGGAGCCCGGCATCGATGCGGGGAAGAGTGCAGTAATCGAGGCTCCGCCTGGCCCCGCCTGCGACCACTCGTGGCGGGGAACCGGCGTACCATGCGGCGATGAGTCCGAAACCCGCCGCCGCATCGCCATCCGACGCGGTCGAAAGGATCTCCCGCGAGGAGATGAACGACCTGCCGATCCGGCGCTACGAGGGCCCGGTGCACGTCGTCGCGGGGCAGCCGGACCTGCGGCAGGCGATGCAGGACATCCTCCGGGAACGCGTCGTCGGCTTCGACACCGAGACCCGGCCCGCCTTCAGGGCCGGCGAGAGCTACCTTCCCTCCCTCGTGCAGTTCGCGACGGCGAGCGCCGTGTATCTGCTGCAGGTCCAGCACCCGGACCTGTTCGACGGGATGCGGGAGATCCTCTCGTCGGAGCACATCGTCAAGGCGGGCGTGTCGGTGGCTCACGACCTGCGCAACCTGAAGAAGGTGTTCGCGTTCGACGAAAGATCGGTGGTGGATCTCGGCGCGGTGGCGGAGCGCCACGGCCTGAAGCAGACGGGCGTGCGCAACCTTGCCGGGATGTTCCTCGGCGTGCGCATCCCCAAGGGCGCGAAGACGACGAACTGGGCTGCGCGCCGCTTGACGCCGCACCAGATCACCTACGCGGCGACGGATGCCTGGGTGTGCCGCGAGCTGTATCTTCGCTTCGAGGAACTGAAGATGGTCTGACGACCGGCTTCCGGCGCAGGCGCTGACGCGCGTGCGCACCGAGGTGCGCTGTCGCGCCGGGGGCCTGAAGAACAAGGGTTGCGTTCCGCTAGCGCGCACCCAGCCGCCGCAGACCGGAAAGACCTGCCCGACGAAGCAGCTGGCCGGTTCGCTGCAGAGATAGGCAGCGAATTCCGCGTCTTCCCTCGCTCCCACAAGCCGCCCGAGTGGAACCTCGCGCTTCAGGCGTTCCTGGAACCGGGGGTTGGCCTGAACCTCGGGCGGGAAGTAAGTCGGGTTGTCGACGAAGTTCTGCGCGATCGCATTCACCTGGACATTGTGCGGCGCGACCTCCACGCCGACGGCTTGCACGTAGGCAAGCTGGGCGCCGCGCGCGGCGCTGTAGGTCGACGCGCGCTTCATCCCGCGCAGCGCCGATGCGCTGCCCATGACCAGGATCTTGCCCGCGCGCCGCTCGATCATGGACGGCAGGACGGCCCGGAACAATCGCGAAAGCGGATGCACGAGCGCCGCGAACGTGTCGTTCCACTCTTCTTCGGTCACGTCCGTGGCGGCGGTGGTCGGCGCCGGCACCGCCAGGTTGGCAACGAGGACGTCGACCTGACCGGCCTCGGCGACGACCGCGGCGGGGGCGCCGGTGCTCACCAGAGGGTCGGTGCTCGCGATCACGGTGGCGCCGTGCCCGGCGAACACCTCGCACAGCACCGGGCCCATGAACACATCGGCCTGGGTGACGAGCACCCGCTTGCCCAGAAGACTTTGATTCGACATCAACTCTCCCGTCGGTGGCAAATAGCTACTGGATCACCTCATCGGCACGCAGCAGAACCGCCTGCGGAATCGTGAGGCCGAGTGCTTTCGCTGTCTCTAACATTGATCACCAGCTCGAACTTAGTCGTCTGCTGCGACGGGCAGGTCGGCGGGCCGCGCACCTTTCAGGATCCGGTCCATGTACTTCGCCGCATCGCGGAAGCTCGCGGCGATGATCGGATCCATAGCTGAGAAACCCGCCCGCAAGCACGTGATCGCGCAACTCATACGCGCCCGGCTTCCGGGCAGCCTCCATACAGCTCTTGCACTTTCGCCCGCTCGGCGAAGAACATGGCGTCCGGGATCACGACGATGGCCTGCGATCGCTGCCGAACGATCTGCTCGACGGCGGTGCCGAGTTGCGCCGGCGCTTGGCCACATCCGCAGCGCAACGAGGTCCAGCGCGGCGCACGCGCTCTGGGCGCCGCGCCCAGAAGACGGCATGGGACGGATAAGTTTTCGTTCAACAGAATGCGATACGCCGGGCGCCCGGCGCGACCTCGTGCAGGATCCCGATCAGCTTGCCCACCACCTCTTCCTGCTGGCTGGTGAAGCCGGTGATGTTGCCCCCCGGCTTGGCCAGACTAGCGACAAGCCCTGCGCCCAAGGCATTCGAGACGCCGGCCATGACGATGGGCATCGTCTTCGTCGCCCTTCTGTGCGGCGCGGACAGCTTGCTGGCTCGAGGCGACGATCACCTCGGCACGCTGCTCGATCAGTTCGCCGACCAGGGCGTTGAGGCGATCCGTATTGCCGTTGGCGTAGGCGGCCCGATACTCGACGTTCCTGCCCTCGTGCCAGCCGAGGTCGTCCATTCCCTGCTTGAGCGCCGCGCGCAGATGCGCGGCCGTCAATTCCGACGCGCCCGAAAGCAGCGCGACACGACGAAGCGTCGCGGCCGGCTTGTCCACGGCCCGTCGAATGCGCGGCGAGCAATCCGATGCCACCTGCCAGCAAGACCGTGCGGCGCGTGATCATCTGATCACCTCGTCGGCGAAAGGGGGTCCGGCCATGGTACGCCGATATCGAAGGGACCGGACGAGAGTCGCGCCAGGAACGGATTTTGACACGAGTCAAACCTGCCCACACCGGAAAGCGCCAAATGAAATTGCCGGTGGGCGTCCCCGACTCGAAGGTCACTGGCGGTCCGAACATCGACGCCGCGGGACGCTTCGACGCGACGCTTCTCCGCATCGTCCGCAGCATCGAGGTGATCATGAACAGTCTCCTGGCGCGTGCTTCGCGCATCGCGTTGATCGCTTTCGCCATGTTGGGCCTGGCCTTCGCGTCGCACGCAGGGCCGTCGGCACTCACCCCGCCGAGCGCAGGCACGAAGCCGCACATGGGACGCGGCTTCACGGTCGACCCTGCCGTCGAACTGGAGCGCCGACGTCTTCCCGTCCGGCATGAGCTACTGCGCCGCCGCCGACGGCAAGCACGTCACCAGGGACGCCAGCGGGACCAACGTGTCCATCCTGCTGGGCCTCGCCGCGGGCTACCAGGAAGCGTCGGCCGCAACCGCCGCGGCCGCCGCGGACCAGATCGTTGGCGCGTACCGGAAGGACAATCCCGGACTGCGCATCGTCGCTCGCAAGGCAACGAAGCTCGACGGCTTCCCCGCCGAATCGGTCATGCTCGAAAGCGCGACCGGACGCGGCGGCGAGCTCGAGCGGAGCTGGCTGGTGGTTGCGGTGAAGGGCAAGCAGCAGTTCCTGGCGGTGTTCACGAGCCCGGCTCGCCAGGCCGATGGATTGCAGCCGGCCTTCGCGCAGATTGCCGGCTCGATCCGTCTCTCCGCGTGGCAGCAGGGAGCGGCCGCACCCGTGCGCACCCGCACCGCGTTGAAGATGAAGCGCTACGTTTCCGATGCGCCGCCATTCACGCTGGTCAAGCCGGAGAACTGGATCGTGCAGTCGCAGACCGCAGGCGGCGCGTTGCACATCACCGTCAGCGACCCCGAAGGCCAGGGCCGCGTGGAGACCATCCTCGCCCCCAACCCCCAGGGGCGCTACCGGACGCTGTCGCTGATGTCCGCCAAGCTGGGCGAGCTGCGCTCGCTGTATCGCGATCTCGCCGTCAGCGGCGTCGCGGTCTGCCGCGACGCGGCGGCCTCGTGCGCCGTGGCGACGCTGGCTTACAACATCGAGGGCGCCCCGGTCCGCGGCCGATACTTCTTCCACGCCGATCCCGACCTCGTCAGCATCCGGAGCTACAGCGCACCCGCGTCACAGCTCGACGCCCAGCGGCCGACGCTGCTCGACGTCCTCGCCAACATCCGCGTGGGCGCGGGCAAGCCGCCGCTTCCGATCCGCCTCGTCGAGCGGCGCGCGACCGACGGCTCGCTGTCGCTGAGCGTACCGGCCGACTGGACCTTCCTCGCGCAGAAGGGAACGGCGATGTCGGTGGCGCCGGGAGGCGGCGCCGGATTCATCTTCACGCTCTTCTCCATCATGCCGTCGAACTACGGCGTCGCGCCGCCGCCCGGCGTCATCGTGTCCGGCTATCAGTCGCCGGCCGAGATCCTGCCCAGGATCTTCGCCCAGTTCGGCAACCGGAACATCCGCGTCCTCGGGTCGCTGCCCGACCCGGCGACTTCGGGCGACTGTCCGCGGCGCATCGGGCGGGCCTGCGATGCCGCGGACGTGCTCGTCACCTGGGTTTCGCCTGAAGGCAACGCCTGCCTCGGCAGCTTCAAGCTGCTCGACGCGCACCCCAATGTCGCCGGACAGTGGTTTTCGATCGTGGCCGGGATCTGGGGGCCCGCGCAACGACCTCTCGCGCCATCTGCCGATGCTGCAGCAGATCGCCAATTCGTTCCGCATCGACGACGCCTACGCGACGAAGTACATCCAGAACGGCATCGCGAACCTGCGCGCGCAGCAGCGCAGGACGCAGAGCGCGATGCAGGGCCTGTACGACGCCATCCACGCCAACCAGGCGGACTACGAGGACCGCGCGGCGCGCAAGGAGGCCATGGACGCAAGGTGGGATGATTATCGGCGCGGCAACAGCTACTGGATCTCGGATCTCGAAGGCGGGAAGATCTACGCGACCGATCCCTGGGGCACGACGGACACGCGCACCGGCGACCGCGTCGAGGGCGCGCCGTACAATTACATCCACTTCGAGGGCCGGAACCCCGTCCACCCATCCGAGAACATGCGCGAGCTCAGCAGCCAGGAAGTCAAGCAGCTGAAGGGACTGTGACCCGGCGTGCTCGCCCCCCACCAGCCGAGCACCGCACATGACCGACCCGACGACCGACACCTCGGTCACGACACTCGACAACGGCGTGCGCGTGGTCGTGCTCCGGCTGCCTTACGTGGCCACGGCGGCGGTCAGCGTCTTCGTGCGCAGCGGCAGCCAGCACGAGAGCGCCCGCACGAGCGGCATCAGCCACGTCATCGAGCACATGGCCTTCAAGGGCACGCGCTCGCGCGACTGCCAGCAGATCAACCTCGATGCCGAGCGCCTGGGCGCCGAGGTCAACGCCCACACCGACAAGGACCACACCGCCTTTCACATGCGCGGCCTGGCGCGGGACGCCGGCGCCTTCGTGCGCATGCTGGGGGACATCGTCCTCCACAGCACCTTTCCCGAAAGCGAGCTCGAGCGCGAGCGCCAGGTCATCCTGCACGAGCTCGACGAGGACGAGGACGACGCCCTGTCGACCGCGTTCAAGCTGTTCGACAAGGCGTGCTACGGCGAGCACGCGGTGGCGCGTCCGGTGATCGGCAGCCGCGCCAACATCCGGCGCTTCACCCGCGCCGAGCTGATGGCCTGCGTGCAGCAGCAGTACACCGGCGCGAACACCGTCGTCGGCGTCGCCGGCAATGTCGATGCCGGCGACGTCCTCGCCGAGGCGCAGGCGGCGTTCGGCGACATGCCGCGCGGCAGCGACAACCTGGTCGCGGCGCCGGACTATCTCGGCGGCACGCGCTGCCGCCGGATTCCCGGGTGCAACCAGGCGCACGTCGTGCTCGGCTTCCCGATCCCCGGGCTGCTGGGCGAGCACCAGGCCGCCGTCGTCGCCGCCGCGCTGTTCGGCGAAGGCATGAGCTCGCCGCTGCTCGACCAGATCCGCGAGCGGCGCGGACTGGTCTACCACGCCGACTGCTCGGCCGACGTGACCGACCTGTGCGGCCAGTTCGTCGTCGAGGCGTCGACCAGCCCCGCGCACGTCGACGAATACTTCATCGAGGTCGCCCGGCTGCTGCGCGAGCACGCCGAGGCCACCGACCCGGTGGGCCTGGAGCGCGCGCGCAACCAGATCATGGTGCGCGGCCTGTGCGCGCGCGAGGACCCCTCGCAGCGGCTGGAGATCGCAGCGCTCGATCTCTACGCCTTCGGCCGCGTGCGCTCGCGCGAGGAAATCATGGCCGGCGTCGCGGCGGTCACGCCGGCCCAGGTGCGCGAGGCATTCGCGCAAATGCTCGGCGCGGGCGCGGCCGTGGCGCTGGCCGGGAAGATTCCCAAGGGTGCGGAGGAGCGCTTCGCCCGCCTGATGGCTTCCTAGCCGCGCCCGGCAGGCAGTGCCGGCCTCTTGCCGACGTTGAGCACTGCGCCGTCATGCCGAACTCCAGCGTGTGCCAGATCGGTGACAAGGGGTGAGCTCGCGCGCACGGATCCTGTGGGCGAAGCCCTCGTCGATGCGGCTCTGCGTCAGCAGCAGGCGGGCCAGGCCCTGTCTCTTGGACATCGCTGGTACGTGGACCTTGGTCGATCCGCTCGGCACCCCGGGCAGATTCACGGTCTTGAACGACGATGTCGGTCAGCGCTGGCGGTGTCTGCCCGCGTCGGCCGGAGTCCGCCAGCGACAGCGCAGCGGACGTTGCCAAGCGCGCGGTCCTCTCGATGCGCTCTCCGTGTTGCTCGGGCAACTCGCAGGAATCAACCTCTCGAACGCGTGGTGTAGCGCAATGTCGCTTGGACCGAGAGACTACTGACCGTCTGATGCCGTCTCTGCTTTTCAGCAGCAGACGTAGGTCTGTGCCAATCACGCCGCGAGGAAATCTCCAATGCGGACCGCCATGGACATGGGTCGCCAGCCAAAGTGAAATGCGGAGCGAACGTCTGCTAGTCAAGGCGCCGAACCTGCGCCTTCGACCCGTCACTGACCTTCCCGCCGTCTGGAAGCGGTCATCAGAATTCGATGAAGCAGACATCATCCCCATCGAATGCCGGACCGCCGAGGCTACTGGCAGATCGTCCCGGGCGGCGCAAAGATCTGCCGCGCAATGGGCTTAGACTGCGACACCCCGGTCACCGTATAGGCGAGGGTCGCGCTGTTGCCGTTCGCGAACGTCGCCGTCGCGGTGCCGACGACCGTCTCCACCACCTTGTTCGCGTTCCACGGCACCGTGTTGAACGCCTGCCCCGACACCGTGGATACTTCACCGGTGTACATCCTGCCCGGGCCCTTGTGCAACTCCGCGATCAGCCACCACGGCTTTCCGGATGCATCATAGGTGAACCAGGTGGCGAAGATGATGTCGCCCTGGTGCGTGGAGATTCACGCCCCAACCAGACTCGCCGGCGTTCCACCACAGATCCGTGTAATTGGTGGCAAGCGCGAGGTCCGGCTGCGCACCCCAGGCGCACGTCGGCAGCGGGCCGAACTGCTGCCGCACGATGGCTTTCGTCTGGGACAGGGCCGTTGACGGTGTAGACGATCGCGCCATGCACCGGGATCGCTGAAGGTCGCGGTCATCGTCCCCACCTGCGTCTCCACCGGGGCCGGTGCGAACGGTACCGCGGTGAATGCCGGGCCGGCGACCGTCGATACCGGGCCGGTGTACACGCCTGCGGCACCTTTGTGCAGCTCGGCAATCAGCCACCAGGGCTTGCCGCCCGCATCGTAGGTGAACCAGGTGGCGAAGATGATGTCGCCCTGATGCGCGAAGTTGATGCCCCAGCCCGACTCCGCCGGATTCCACCACAAACCCTGGACGTTGACCGGCGGCACGCCCGACCTTCCATAGGTCTGCACCCTGAGCTTGCAATGGGTGGTGGATTGATCAACTCGGTAATACTCGACCCGGATGCGAGCGATGCGGATGTCCTGCCCGTCCCCACCGGAAACGGGGACCAGCAGGGCATCCAGCGGCAGTCCCTCGATCGCTGTCGCACGCGCGAAGCGACCGCTGCCGTCGTTCAGGAAGACGTGGCTCTCGTATCCGCCGGCGGCGCGGGTGACGATGAGGTCGGGGTAGCCGTCGCCGTTGACGTCGAACACCGACAGCGTGCCGTGGTAGGAGTCATAGTTCTTGCCCGTGAGGTAGCCCGGCGCACCGCGCGCATCCGTCTCGTCGGCGAATCCCCGGCCCTGCTGGTTGATGAGGATCTGGAGCCTGCCGCCGCGGTACTGCGTGTAGTCGGCAGGGTCGGGATCGACGAGCGTCTCGATGACGACCAGGTCCCGGTAGCCGTCGCCGTTGAGATCGACGGCACGAATGTCCAGGCCCACGGTACCGCGTGTCGAGCTGATGGTCATCGACCGATCGGGGTTGAGGCGATCCGTGGCGTAGCCACCGCCGTAGAGTCCGGGCGGCATCGGGATCGGCGGCTTGGTGGCAAAGTTCCCGTGGCCGTCGTTGAGCGCCAGGAAACCTGTCGGGGTCGAGCTCTGCGGCATCACGATCAGGTCGGGATCACCGTCGTTGTCGACGTCGACAAACAGCGCGCTCGTATAACTCCGGCTCGATCGACGGTTCGTATCCCCATCGACTGCCAAGACGGGCCGCGAGTCCCAATCCGCGATCTCGGCCGGCAAGGTCGCCCGCGTGAAGGCGAAATTGCCCTGGCCCTTGTTCATCAGCAGGTACGCAGGGCTGACCGCGGTGTTCGCAACGAAGACGTCGGACCTCCCGTCGCCGTCGACATCGGCCACCGCGGCGCTGTGGGCGAAAGTCGGCTTCAGCGCGGCCAGGCGGTCGCTCGCATCCACCCACTTGCCGGCACCATTGCTCAGCGCGAGCTTGGGCGTGGCACCCAGCCATGGCCCGACGGGGACACCGTCGACGTAGGTATCGATGCCCTGATCGGCAACCAACACGTCGGGCACGCCGTCGCCGTTGAAGTCGGCAACGCGAACCTGTTGGAAGCCCGTGGCACGCAGCACGTTGCCGGAGAAGAGTTCCCGTGCACGCTCTGTGTAGCTTCCATCCGCTCCTGCGATCCACATCATCAGCTCCGCCGGCGCGACGGAGGAGCCGAATGCCGAAAAGGGCGTGTTGCCGAGCACGATGTCCGACCGTCCGTCACCATTGAGGTCGGTCACGCTCCAGAATGGCACGGCGCACCGCTCCCCCGCGTCGTAGAGGGTTTCCGGCCCGATCCTGACGAATGCCGGCTGCGCGACTGCTGCACCGGCGACGAGGGCGAGGGCCACGATGGCAGCGAGCGTGCCTGTCCTACGGAGCTGCGTTCTCACTTGAATTCTCACTGTCACCGAAAAGGGGTCCACCCCCAGCGCACCGCGTATCCGGCCCAAACCCGTCAGCTGCCGCGACTCGGCAAGGCAAATGCTACCGCGCACACTGCGTTGACGGATGATAATTCCAACGCTGCGACGCGTCGAATGGAGCATCGCAATGCGCCTTGACTTGCCCGGACCGACGGCGCGTGGGTCGACAGAGTAGCCGCCGGGGGCTTGGGACCTCCAGGGGCCGGTCGCCTCGCGAATGGCTGCTTCCCGGCAAATTGAGATATGCGGGCGACCGGCTGGAACTGGCCGCGCCCGGACACGGCCGCGGGTGGATAGCGGACCTTCTCCTAAAGCAGTCGTTCCCCGGCGCTATCGACCCATTGCGGACCTTCGCCTGGCCGAAAAGCTGTCGATCCGCTGCGCCACGAGTAGCTTTCCTCGACGGCGACGAAGTTCAGATGCTACGCGGGTATGCCCTAAGACCTGGCCGCGCTGAGATAGCGGCGAAGGTGAGTTCCAGGAAGAGGCCATCATGCGGGCGCTCCCGCGAGTCATGATGCCATGTATGCGGTCGCAACTTCGGCGCTAAATCGCGCCTAACCGTGATTGCCATGGATGCCGCAAACGATCAGCCCCGCCGGAGCGGGGCCGTCACTTGCAGGTCGGAGAGCATTACGGATTGATCACATCGACCTTCATGCGTACCGTAATTGGGGGCCCTCTGAATGTCTTCGGGGACAGTGTGAAGGTGAAGTAGTAGCGGTCTTCCGCCGTCGGATCGAAACCCGTACCTCCGAACACGGGATTCAGCGACATTTGCCACAATAGCGCGGTACCTGGAATCGATGGAGTGACCTCACAAGGGAAGGCGCAGCCGAATAAAGACGAACCGATGTCGCTATCTAACACTAGCGTGTAATCGCCGAGCGTCTTCCCCTGCCGCTACTCCCTTTGCCCCGCGAAGGTCGACGTGCAAGTCGTAGTTCCACGTTGCCAATCCGGGGCTTGAGTACCCGGTATCAAGCTCATAGATTCCGGCGTTCTTATCGCCGCGGACATCCACTGGGCCAAGAAAGCGCTTCGACGCACGGATGGCGATCTGCACACCATTGCGCTCACCGGTAACGAATTTGCCGTTAATCTGCCCAGCGCCTCCGATGGGGAGGATGACCACCGGGAACCGCGACCGTCGCGGAATCCCACTGGCTAGCGTCCACACCGTATCTCGACTTCTCTCCCGCGCTCACAACGGAAGTCAGCCCGAAAATAGCCAATGCCATAACGGCATGCACTGCTAAAGTACGTTTCATAGCTTTGCCTCCAAAGGTATAAGACCGAGCGCGCGGGTTCTCGGCTGCACATTGGACGGGGAACTTCGCGACCGTCGCTCGCGCTGGGTACTTCCTGCACGCGATTGCACTTCAGCCCTCCTGGCGCGCGAAGCACGGCATGGCCCCGCTGTAAAGACGTGTCAATTTAGAATCGCGCAGTAAGTTTTGGCAACGTCAATGTGCAATGAGGATGCAGATCTAACCTCGTACGCTACAAGCAAGCACCGCATTCCACGATCCGCCAATCCCGGCATGATTCTTGATTTGACGCGTCACGTTGGATGGTCAGCCGCACCCGGACATGGCCGCGGGTGGATAGCGGACCTTCTCCTAAAGCAGTCGTTCCCCGGCGCTATCGACCCGTTCCGGACAGTTACGCTCTGCGAAAGCGGCCAGTCAGCCGAGACCGTACCGGCGAGTGCCGGTTTCATGGTACACATTCACGCCCATCGGCCGCCGCGCAGCCTAGGGCCTTGCGTACCAAGCCTTGAGAATTCCCTCCGTAGGCTTGTTTCGCATCGAACCGGCGAGGTTCGGGAACGTGGTTGCCGGCGCCAGCTGCTCGGTCACCCAATAGTCACCGGGGAGCACGATGACCGGTGACTTGAGATCCAGCTGGCCGATCAACTCCAGCACTGCTTCGTAAAAGTTCGCCTGAAGCGAGAAGTCCGGCTGCATTTCCCGTTGGATGCATCCACTGGACGACGCCGCCAGGTCTCCCATGGACGCAACGCAACCCGTCTCTTCCAAATACCCCGGAACAGTAAAGGCATTTCCCCTTGACTGCATCGCGATGTTGAAAATGAACGTCTTGCCCAGCTTGTCCAGCACCCCCTCGAAGTACGGCCCCGACCAATTAATGAGCGCCTTGATCTTCTCCACGCTCAATTGAGACACCTGGTCGGCAGTAACCGAAGGGGGGAACCCGTTGAATCCGAACTGGAGGATATCGACCTGATCAAGCACACCATGCGCAGATTCCAGCCATGGCCTGTAGGTGAACGCAAGCCTTCCGGCGAATAACGGCTTTATGTTGGCGGCCGTCTGGACATATTGCCCGACGATGAAATCCACGTACTGCTGGCCCATAGACTCGAAACCGGCGATCCAGCATTCGCTGCAGTCCAGCTCCCATGTATCGACACCAATCGTCTGGAAGAACCCGGCCCGCTCGATCATGTACGGCTGATATGCGGAAAAGAACTTCTGCAGGTTTTCATACGTCGGGGCGGGGCTGTAACCCCCGGAGGTGTACGAGTCGACCATGCCCTGAATCTGGTTCTTCACATGGACTTTCATTCCCGCCGCGTGCGCCGTGTTGACCAGAAACGTCAAGTCGGCATCTCCCAGAGGTCCGAACGAATCCTCAGCCCGTACGACGTACCAGGTGCCGTCGGGTCGCTTTGACAGCCAATGCCATTGCGGAAATGCGATGTAATCGACGCCGAGGGTTTTCAGACGCGCAATCGTCCTCGCAAGCTCGGCTTGCAGGTCGCCCTTGCAGCCCTGGGGCGCGCCGGGCGCGCCCGGCAGGACGAATGCAGGATTGCCCGGCAGCGTGATGTCTTTCACCCTCATGCCCCGGCTATACGACGACTTGAATGGCGCGCCGGTCACCTTCGGCAGCGGAGTCTGGCCGATCCACGATTGCGGGTAGGTCACCTCCGGCAGGCTCAGTTCGCAGATGTCGACGGTCACGTTGAGCCGCTCCGGCAACGGCGTTATGTACGAATCCGGGTACGTAACCTTGGCAAGATCAGTCGGCACCGAATAGGCCGTCGATGCTTCGCACACCGTCACCTGTTCGCGGAACAACTGCGGCACGATGGTCTTGGTCTGCGTCACGCCACTCACCGAGTATGTGAAAGTCCCGCTGTTCCCGCTCGCAAACTTCAACTCGGCGGAGCCGACTTCCGCTTCCTGCACCAGCGCCGGATTGAACGGCACCGAATTGAAGGCGGGACCCGACGTTTGATCGAGGTCGCCGGCGAACGAGCCGTCTGGCCGGCGTAGCAGCGTGGCGACCATCCACAGCGGCTTACCATCGGCGCGGTAGGTGAACCAAGTCGCGAAGATTACGTCGCCCTGGTGGGCGAAATTGATGCCCCATCCCGATTCCGATCCAGCGGGCGATGCCCACCACAGTCCCTGATAGTTGGTTGCGCTCGCGAGATTAACGACCGAGGACAATTGGCAGGAGGGCAGTGACCGGAACGCCTGGGGGGTGATGGCCTTGGTCTGCGCTATCAACCCCATCGAATAGGTGAGCGACGCGCTCGCCGGATTCTCGAACGCGACCGACATCCGGCCGACCGTCCTTTCTGAGACCTTGGCAGGGTCGAATGGCGTCGCACTGAAGGCCGGACCCGTGGTCTGGACGAGGTCACCGCTGAAGGTGGCCGTTCCCGCTTGCTGCTGCATTGCCGCCACTAGCCACAGGGGTAGCCCCTGGGCATCGTAGGTGAACCAAGTGGCGAAGATCACGTCACCTTGGTGAGTGAAGTTGATGCCCCAACCCGACTCCGATCCCGCTGGCGAGGCCCACCAGATCCCTTGATAGCTTGTCGTCTGGCCTTGTGCCGAACCCACGCAGAGCCACGCCAACACAGCGCAGCCGATGGCAACATGCAAACGTGGACGCATCATTTCCCCTTGTCGCGAATCCTCGCCGCCAATGCCGAGGTGGGAGCTGGACTGTCGACTTACAGGAACGAGCAAGTCGCCAATCTATTGGGGCGGAGTGGCAAGCGCCCCCCTGTTGCCGTCTAGGTAGCGGTATACGGTGATTGTCGTGGCGACGCAATGAAAATCAATTCGCGCAGCCTCCTGTCCACAATTGCATTTGCGAATGCCCGTGGCGAAGATGCTCGTTCGTTCCGCGCGTTGGGCAAATGCGGCTGGCCGACATGCATGACTGGCTACTTTGGCGGAACGGGCGTTTAGACTGGTCTTGGCCGCACCCGGACACGGCTGGCGGTGGATAGCGGACTTTTCCGAAAAGCCGTCGTTCCCCGGCGCTAACGACCCACTCCGGACCTTTGACCTGCCCGAACCAAGGGCTGTAGAGTGAAATCGGACTTATCGATGACGATCGCCGATGGCCCGTGTACGTCAAAGGCGGCCGTTTACGCCAAGTGGAAACGGTCACGCAGGCATTGGCGCGAGCGGCATTCGTTCCCGGATGTTTCCGATTCACCTTCCCTGGCTAAAGGATGCCGATGACGATCGGGCACCCGACCTGATATCCTGCGAAGCCACCGGAGCTATCAGGTGACGGTCGCTCCCAATCCAACTCCTCTTTCGAATCGATGATCATTACTGACGCCAATTGCGCAAAAGGTATAGGTGGTCGCACCTTGCGGTCATTCGCCACTAACACGGTCCTCGCGTTTTTCGCCTTATCGGTTTCTGCGATTGCGCCGAACGTTGGCGCGCAATCGATGCCGGCCACGCCGCCGTCACTCGTCACGCCGAACAAGGTGGAGTCGCGCCTGGGCACGCTCGAGTTCAACGATGGCGTGCCGTCGCGCGCCACGGCCGAACGGCTCTACGACAACCTTGACCTCACGTACGCATATCGCGCGTACATGGACAACCTGCGCGGCGTCAGCATTCACGCGTTGCGCAAAGGCATGCAGGACCTCGGGGTCAAGGACAACGAGGTGCTCGTCTTCTCGCAGCTGATGGACGCGAAGTCGCTGTTCCTGACGGCGAATGCCGACACCATCTACGTCATGGGCTCGCTCGATCTCAGCAGAGGGCCCGTGGTGATCGAGACGCCGCCGCAGTTCCTGGGGGCCGTGCAGGACGCGTGGTTTCGCTGGGTCATCGACCTGGGCGTGCCGGGCCCCGACCGGGGCGAGGGGGGGAAGTACCTGATCGTTCCGCCGGACTACACTGGCCCGATGCCCGAGGGTGGATTCTCCGTCGCCCACGCACGCACGAACACCATCCTGTGGTTTGGCCGATCGTTTCTCGCCAATCACAACGATCCCAAGCCGGTGGTCGAAACCATCCGCAAGTTCACCAAAGTCTATCCCTACGAGGCGGGCGGCGTAGGCACGCCAATGGCGGCGTTCCTGGCAGGCAAGGCCCGGCTCGCACCCGTCAAGGCGCCGCCGCCGACCGTCTTTCACGAGGGCAGCGGCAAGGTCGTCAACACGATTCCACCGAGCGACTGGACGTTCTACGAAATGCTGAACGAGGTCGTGCAGCGGGAGCCCGCGACGTCGCTCGACGCCGAGCTCATGGGGCCGATCGCCGCGATCGGCATCGTCAAGGGCAAGCCATTCGCGCCCGACGCGCGCATGAAGAAGATCATGTCGGAGGCGCTCGCTCTGTCCAACGCAACGTCGCGAACGTTGTTCATGACGCCGCGCGATCCCAGCTGGTTCTACTACCCGAACTCGTCCTGGTTCAATTTCCTGTTCGAAACGGGCTACCAATTCGAGACGCCGATCCCGCTGATCACGCCGCAAGGCGTCAAGCCGTTTCCTCCGACCGGATACCGGACCATGGATGCCCGTACGAACTTCTTCTACGGGATCACGGGAATCACGCCCGCCATGGCCATGCGCTTGCCTGGCGCCGGCTCGCAATACCTGCTGGCCATGACCGACGCCAACAAGAACTACCTCGACGGCGCGAAGACCTATAGGGTGACGCTTCCCAAAGGAATTCCCGAAGCGAATTTCTGGTCGCTGACGGTCTACGACAACATGACGCGCTCGATGCTGGACACGCCGCAGCGATTCCCGCGTGCTGGCAGCCAGAGCTATCCGTCGCCTGCGGCCGAGGCCAGCGCGGACGGGTCCACCACGATCTATTTCGGTCCGACGCAGCCCGACGGCGTGAAGCGCGGCAACTGGATCCAGACGATGCCTGGCAAGGGCTGGTTCCCGGTCCTGCGGCTCTACAGTCCGCTGGAGCCGTTCTTCGACAAGAGCTGGCGTCTGAGCGAGATCGAGCTGGTCCGATAAGCCTCGACGGCACGCGGAGCGGGGACAGCGTGGCTGCCCCCGCTGTGTCTCGTCAGGGGGTGCCCTCTTTCGGCTGGCAAGCCCCAGGTCCGCTTCCCGCCATCTACAATACGACATCGTTCAACTTCGCGCGCCACCGTAAGGCGAATGCCTACCGGATGATTGTCGCGCGCAAGGACGTGGAGTCGCCGCCCCAAGGCTGACGCTCTCCGGAGCAGGCTGCCCGCCGCCGAACAACCCCAACCCGCGGAAGAATCCGATGATCGAAGACGCCCCGAAGCTGTCAACGCGCACGCCTATCCGGAGGCCGCAGCAGCGACACGTCGCAGCGCTCAGCGGCGTACCCACGGGCCACGTCGTCGACGCGCTCGGCGGCTCGGGGGCGCTCGACTACCGGATCAAGCCGATCGCGGCCGAGCAGTCGGTCTTCTGCGGCCCCGCGGTCACCTGCGACGCCGGACCCGCCGACAATCTCGCCGTGCTGGGCACGCTCGAACACCTCGTGCCAGGCGACGTGATCGTCGCGGCGACCGCTGGCCACACCGGCTGCGCGATCGTCGGTGATCTCGTGCTCGGAATGGCGCGCAACGGGGGGGCAATAGCATTCGTTACCGACGGCTGCGTGCGCGACGTTCCCGGCATCCGGGCGGTCGGCCTGCCATGCTTCTGCGTCGGCGTGACGCCCAATTCGCCTGCCCGCGAGGGGCCGGGCACCGTGGGCTTTCCCGTCGTCGTGGGCGGCGTCGCCGTCGCCAGCGGCGACATCGTGGTCGGCGACCAGGATGGCGTGGTCGTCGTGCCGTTCGATCGCATCGACGCGGTCATCGCGCGTCTCGAGGCGGTTCGCACCGCCGAGGCCGACATGGAGGCAAAGGTGAATGGCGGCCTCCGCGCCCCGTCGTTTCTGCAGCGTTGATCGCGCCCCGAGCCGATCCGCGGCCTTCGCCCGCCGCTCGGTCGAGCCCCCGTTGCGGCGTGCGCGCGCGGCGGCTCGCGCCCATGATCGCTCGCGGCGGATCGGACTGAAAGCTGCCGGTCACTCGCCGCGGTGCCAGCCGAACGCGCGAGCGACTGCTTCCGCAGGGCCTTCATGCAAGGGCGCCGGTTAGCTGCCGTTCGCGTCAAAGGCTGACGACCCGGGGCGCGGCTATCGGCGATGCGGCGGAATCTCGGCTCGCGGCCAACTCCGGTCGTCCGCGGACGCCACGGAGATTTCCCGCGAGCTGCCGTTCGCGGCGGCGCACCTGGATTCCAGTCCGCAGGGACGACAGGCGCAGATCGATGGCCTGAGGAATGCTGCAGCGAGTAGTGGACAACCGGCGCGGGCGTTCCGATTGCCAATAAGAAGTAGAATGAAGAGAGGGGGAGATGCGCCTTGAGGAGGATGTGATGAACATCAACTTTCCGCAGACGCCGCTGGATCTTCGCGAGCACGAGCCTGTGCTTTTCACCGTGACCGTCGACGGCAAGCGGGTCAACGTTCGCATCGACTGGTCGACCGTCGCCTCACTGAGCGGCGGCGATACGGTCGACGCCATTCGCGAGCATTTCCGGCCGCGACGCCACGAGGTCGAGCGCGTGATCACGTCGCACCTGCTGGCTCGCGGTGTGCCGGCGACAGGTACCATCGTCATCGGACCGGACGAATTGCGTGGTATCTAGCGCGACCGCGCGGGCGTCGCACTGATGCAGCGCACCCGCTGGGCAGTCGCCGCCCGAGTGCGCAAACGCTCATGACGACGGGCGGTGAGGGCCGCGGACTCGAACCGGCCATCAGTTGACGTTGGCCTGCCGCACCGGGATGCCCGGTTCAGGCTGGTTCCGATCGTTCGATCCTCGCCATTGCAGACATTCACGGTCTCACTCGATGACCCTATCTGCGCGCGCGAGTACGCCGGGCGGAATCTTCAGGCCAATCCCCTTGGCCGTCTTCAGATTGATGACCAACTCGAACTTCGTTGGTTGGTGGACCGGGAGATCGGCAGGCTTTGCACCTTTGAGTATCTTGTCCACGTAGAGAGCGGCCTGACGATCCCGGTCCGCGATGCTCTGGGTGTATGCCAACAGGCCGCCCGCATCCGCAAAGCCCTGACCGGGTGCGGATGTCGCAAGCCGATATTGCAACGCCATCTCGACAACAGGCTTGTACGGGAGACTGGGTTGGACGATGACGGCGCTTGCCCGTGCTTTGGCTATTTCCTCGAAGGCGGCGTCCAGCGGCTCGCCGCTGCGGACCATCACGGTCTGCAGTTCGACGCCCAAGGTCCGGGCTGCAAGCTGGTTCTGCTCCAGGAATAGCTTCGCGAAGGTGTCCGCTGCATTCACGAGCACGGCGACGCGCTTTGCGGAGGGCAATATCTGCCGGATGAGCTCGAGGTTCTTTGCCGTAAGCTCCGAGGTTGCACCGGACAATCCCGTGACGTTGCCGCCGGGCCGGGCGAGGCTGGCGACGAGACCGGTTGCCACCGGATCGGCTGCCGCCGCCATGACGATCGGTATCGTCTTCGTTGCCTCCTTGGCGGCCAGCGCGGCAGGCGTCTGGAAGGTGACGATGACATCGACGTTCAGGCGCACGAGCTCGGCGGCCAGCTCGGCCAGCCGATCGCTCTTTCCTTCGGTCCAGCGCGGCTCCACGGTCAGGTTCGTGCCTTCGACGTAGCCGAGGTCCCGCAGGTTCGCCACCAGTCCGGCGGCCCAGCTCGCGCCGCCGGCGACGGAACTCGGCCCCAACAGTCCTATCCGCGCAGGCTTCGCGGTGGGAGCCTGCGCCAGCGACGACAACGGCGCGGCGAAGGCGGCGGCGCCAAGCGCGATGACCAGCTTGCGGCGATTGTTCATTTCTCATCCTCGGAAGGCTGCCATTATGCCAAGTCGCGCTGAGGGCAGCAGACTGAAGGGCCACTGCCGAGATGCAGGCGCTGAATGGCGATCGATCGCAAGCCCAGTGCCGTGAACCCGAGCCCAGCTGTCGATCTGCGTCGCGACGATGACTCGGCACAATCGTTGTTCTATGATCCGACGCGGAGGCTTGGGAGAGTGGCGGTCGTCTTCCGAATCACAAGGCACTTTCCCGACCGCCGTCGACACTTCACTCAGCGAAGGAGGAGGAACATGGCAACGTACGTCGTTCTCGCCAGCTTCACGGACCAGGGGATCCGCAATGTCAAGGAATCGCCAGACCGACTCGCGGCGTTCAAGGCCATGGCGGAGAAGATGGGGGTTACGATGAAGAGCTCCCTCTACACGGTGGGAGCTTACGACATGGTCAACGTCGTCGAAGGGTCCGAAGAGGCCGTAACTGCAGTGCTCCTGAAGCTGGGTTCACTAGGCAACATCCGCACGCAAACGTTGCGCGCATTCTCTGCGGAGGAGATGAAGGCGATCACCGCCAAATTGCCATGACCTGACGCCGAACCCGCGCACCGGCGGACTGGGAATAGGCGATCGACGGAAGCGGCAATTGCCGCATGATTGCCGACGGCGCTGATCGCCTGCGTCAGATCGTCCTTCTGTGCCGCCCCGCTGCAGTCGCACGCGTGAAGGCCGGGGTGTCCGAATAGCCGAGCCTCGTCGCGATTTCCGCGACGGGCACTTGGGAACTCTGCAACAGATTCCTGGCGGCCAGGCCTCGCACCGATCCACGGCGCACAAATCCGGCATCACGACGGCGCCGGCCCCGCCCGGTGCAGGAGACCGATCCGCGAGGCCGCCCACGCGCATCCGGCCGCGCTGGCGGCGAGCACCAGGCGGGTGTCGATCAGGATCAGGACGGTGCCGACCAGCGCGACGAAGACATTGGCGAGGCAGAACGTCGTGGACAGCAGGCCCATCACCGCGCCCTGCCCGTGCCGGTCGAAGCGCTGCGACCAGTACACCTGCATGCAGGTCTGGTAGATCGCGAGCGGCAGGCCGAGCAGCGCCGTGGCGGCGATGCCGATCTGCGGATGCCCCGCGAGCAGCATCGCGATTCCGCCCGCGACCACCCAGGCCATCGCGCGTGCGGTCGGCAGCGGCGCGAAGCGACCGCCGAACCGCGGCCAGACGAACACGCTCATCGTCGTCATCGCCACGGCCAGCGCGGCCGTGACCCACGCGATCCCCCGGCTGTCCAGCCGCGCGAACTCGACCAGCCAGAGCGGATAGAACTCGTAGAAGCCGTTGAGCCCGAACGTGAACGCCAGCTGCAGCCAGAACACGCGGCGCAGCCCGGCGTGCTCGAGCAGCCGGAAGGCATGCTGCTCGCGGGCGAACACGAGCAGGCTGCGGCGGTCCGGCGTGCCGCTCATGCCGGTATTGGGCACCAGCCACGCGAGCAGGACGAGCGCGGGCACCATCATCGCCGCGGCCACCAGGAACGGCACCGCCGCGCCCAGCGGCATCAGGAAGCCGCCCAGCAGCGGCCCGACGAGCCAGCCGACGTAGAGGGAGGCATTGACCAGCGAGAAGGAGCGGGTCTTGTCGACCTGCGGGTGCAGGTCCGCCGCGATGGCGCGCGCGATGGCGGCATTCCCCTCGCACAGGCCCGTGGCCAGCCGCGCGAGCGCGAACAGCGGGTAGTTCTCGAGCACCATCGCCAGCGCGGTCAGCAGGTAGCAGAGCACGGCGAGCGAGAGCGTCGCGAGCATGATGCGGCGCCGGCCATAGCGGTCCGAGAGGCTGCCGAGGACGACCGAGCCGAGCAGGATGCCGAGCGGATTGAGCGCGATCGCAATCCCGAGCAGCAGCTTCGGCGGCAGGCCCGCCCAGTGCGTGAAGGCGTTGACCGGACCGTCGATGAACAGCGGCGAGAGGATCGGGTACGGCAGCGCGACGCCGACCGTGGACATCAGGGCGACGCTGCAGACGGCGAAGAGTACGAGGTGGGGATGGCGCATGCGAACGGGGACGCCGCTTCCGCCGGCGCGGCCCCAGGCTTTGTCGAGCATCTTACTCAACCTTGCGTGGCACGACGAACCCGTCGACCGGTGCAGCGATTCCGCACCGCCTCGACCGCGCGCCAAGCGGTTCACGACGGGTCGCGGACGCCTTGCGCCGGACCCGCAATGGGTCGATCATCAATCCAAGGAGATCGGGAAATGCTCGATTCCCCGTTCGATTACTGCAAGGTCTGTCGCGGCTACGTCCTGCTGGACCAGACGCATCGGGAGTGCGTCCGCGAACACGGCTGCACCGACCGTACCGAGTGCCCGCTGCGACGGCTCTTCACCGGCATCGAGTTCGGGCCGAAGAAGAAGAAGGCCAAGGCGGATCGCGGAGAGGATCCAGGCGGGGCGTCGACGCGCTGAGAACGGCCGCGATTACGGACGCAATGCTCGCCGACTACGGCATCGGGAAGGAATCCACGCTGCACCTATTCATCGTCGCGCCGGCGCAGCCGGTGCCGACGCTGAGCGCTTACGGTGCTGCAGGGGCGACGCTGTTGCTGCTCCTCGCCGGCCTGCATCGCCTGCGCGGGCGACCTCGGGTTCGGCTGCGCAGGCCCTGACGCTCCTCGGACAGACCGTCGGCGAAGTACTCGCTTTCCCCGTCTCGGCCCATTGTCCGGGAGGCCGATCACGCCCCCGGGCGGACGAAATCCCGTATCCGGCCCGTGTTAACGTGGCGGCGTCCGGCGCGTCGCGCGACGGAACCTCACAGGATTCCGGGATGAAGCGCCTCGTGCTCGCGGTTTTCGTATCGTTGCTCGCCGGCGCGGCCTCGGCGCAGGGGCCGGAGGCCGGTCGCGTGCTGCGCGTGCAGATGCCGGGCGACGTCGAGACGCTCGACCCGCCCGCGCGCCGGAGCTCGGCACCGTCAACACGATCGCGCCGCTCTACCACCAGCTGCTGACCTACGACTACGGCTCGCGCCCCGTCCGGCTCATGCCGTACGCCGCCGAGGCGCTGCCGCAGATCTCGGCCGACCGCCGCACCTACACGCTCAAGCTCCGCCCGGGGCTGCTGTTCGCGCCGCACCCGGCGTTCGGCGGCAAGCCGCGCGAGCTCGTCGCCGAGGATTTCGTCTACAGCTGGAAGCGCGTCGCCGACCCTGCGCATTCGTCGATGAGCTGGTCGGCGCTCGAAGGCCTGATCGAGGGGCTCGACGACGCGTCGTTCGCGCGCGGCGAGAGGCGAAGCCGTTCGACTACGTGGCGACGGTGGCCGGGCTGCGCGCGACCGACCGCTACACGCTCGAGATCCGGCTGACGCGGCCCGACCCGACGTTCATCTACAACCTGGCGTAGGCGGGCTGTCCGCGGTGCCGCGCGAGGTCGTGGAGGCCGAGGGCGCCGAGTTCTCGCGCAAGGCCGATCGGCAGCGGGCCGTACCAGGTCGCGCGCTTCCAGCCCGGCACGCGGCTCGACGTCGTCCGCAATCCCAGCTTCACGCCCCTGCCGTGGGCGTTCTTCGCGCCGAACGCGCCGGCGGACGGGCCGCTGGCAAGGCATGCGCGGGCGCACGGTGCCGCTCGTCGACCGCGTCGAGATGCTGCGCATTCCCGAGCCGTCGACCGCGGTGCTGTCGCTGACGCGCGGCGAGATCGACCTGATCGCCTATGCGCGCGCGCCGCTGGTGTTCGACGGCACGACGCTGAAGGCGCCGCTGCGCGCCGCGGGCATCCGCGCCGAGCGCGCGCCGGACCAGGGCATGTACCTGCTGCAGTTCAACATGCGCGATCCGGTGATCGGCGGCTTCGCGCCGGCGCAGGTGGCGCTGCGGCGCGCGATCGCGATGGCGATCGACGACGCCGCCTGGCTGCGCACCTTCGACCAGGGCGTCGGCACGGTGCGCCAGCACATCATCGGACCCGACGTCGTCGGCTACGATCCCGCGTACCGCAATCCGAACGCGTACAACCCGGCGACCGCCAACGCGCTGCTCGACCGGATGGGCTACGCGCGCGGCGCCGACGGCTGGCGGCGCCGGCCGGACGGCGCACCGCTCGAGCTGCGGATGATCAACGGCACGACGACCGAGTCGCGGCGACTGGCCGAGTTCATGAAGCGCAGCCTCGACGCGATTCGGTGCGGGTGGACTTCGACTCGATGCCCGGCGGCGACCGGCTGAAGCGGCTCGTCCACCTGCCAGTACCAGATGACGACGATGAGCTTCGGCGG
Source organism: uncultured beta proteobacterium (assembly GCA_963832705.1). GTDB lineage: Bacteria > Pseudomonadota > Gammaproteobacteria > Burkholderiales > Casimicrobiaceae > CAIWHR01. The sequence continues at coordinate 143,049 of CAWHVP010000020.1, forward strand.
CGGCGCGCCGGACGGCGCCGGCCGCGATGGGCAATTTCCACAGCGCCAAGGTCGGCACCGTCAACTTCTCGTGCTACAGGAACGACGACTTCGACCGGATCTTCGAGCGGCTGCGGGTGATGCCGCCGGGGCCCGAGCGGGCGCCCGTGTTCGCCGAGCTCACCGCGCTGCTCGACGCGCACGCGCCCGCGCGCATCCTGCCGTCCGCTGACGACGTGACGCTGGTCCGGCCGCGCGTGCGGGCTTCGCGGTGAATCCCTACCTGCCGCTGCCGTACCACCTGCTCGACGTCGCGTCGGCGCGGCGTTGATGCGCGCTGCGGCGTCGTCGCACCCGTCGCAGTCCGCGTTGAGCACCGCCGGTTGACGTGGATCAAGCACGCCGCCGCGCGGTGCCGCCCGCCGCGATCACCAGGCCCTAGAATGGATTGGCCACGGATTCCGGAACGTGGCAATCGCGGATCGAGCGGAAGGAACGATGGCGGGCCGAACGGCGGGAAGCGACCTCCCGGACAGCGGTCGAACACCCGAAACGGTGCTGGCGCTGACCCGGCGATTCCTTGCCGAGTTGCATCCCGGCGCGACGTGGATCCACCCGGTCACGCTGGACAGCGTGCTCGAGCGGGACCTGGGGCTCGACAGCCTGAGCCGGGTGGAGCTCGCGGCGCGCGTCGAGCGAGCCTTCGGCGTCACCCTGCCGGAACAGACGCTCGGCGGCGCCCTGACGCTGCGCGACCTGGTCAAGGCGCTGCAGGATTCTCCGGGCAATCCTTCGGCGGCCGCGCCCGCCACCCTGCCCGCGCGCTGGTTCGAGCCCGTCCACGCCATCCCGACGGACGCCACGACCCTCGTCGAGGCGCTCGACTGGCACGCGAGCGCGCACCCCGATCGGGTGCACATCGTCCACATCGGCGACAGCGGCGAGACGAGCATCAGCTATCGGGACCTGCAGCAGCAGGTCGACATCGTCGCCGCGGGGTTGCAGCGGGCGGGACTGGAGCCGCGCCAGACGGCGGCGATCATGCTGCCGACGAGCCCGGAGTACTTCCACACCTACTTCGGGATCCTGCGAGCGGGCGGCATTCCGGTGCCGATCTATCCGCCGGCGCGCCTGTCCCAGATCGAGGAGCACGTGCGCCGCCATGCCGGCATCCTGGCGAACGCCGAGGCGACGATTCTCGTCACCGTGCCCGAGGCGCGCGGCGTCGCGCGGCTGCTGGAGGCGCGCGTGCCCTGCCTGCGCCGGGTCGTCACGGTGGCCGAGCTGAAGGAAGGCGGCGGCGAGCCGCTGCCCGTGCCCGTCACGCCGGACGACATCGCCTTCATCCAGTACACGTCGGGCAGCACCGGCGATCCCAAGGGCGTGGTGCTGACCCACGCCAACCTGATGGCCAACGTCCGCGCCATGGGCCGGGCGGTCGACGTGCAGCCGGACGACGTCCTGGTGAGCTGGCTGCCGCTCTATCACGACATGGGGCTGATCAGCATGTGGCTCTCCAGCCTGTACTTCGCGATTCCGCTGGTGGTCATGTCGCCCCTCGCCTTCCTGGCGCGCCCGGAGCGCTGGCTGCGGGCGATAGAACGCTATCGCGGCACGATCTCCGCGGCGCCGAACTTCGCCTACGAGCTGTGCGTGAAGCGCATCGACGACGCCCAGATCGACGGGCTCGATCTTCGCTCCTGGCGCGTCGCGTGCAACGGCGCCGAACCGGTGCTCCCCGAGACGATGCGCCGCTTCACCGAGCGCTTCTCGCGCTACGGCTTCCGGCCCGGGGCCATGACGCCGGTGTACGGCCTCGCCGAATGCACGGTCGGACTGCTGTGTCCGCCGCTGGATCGCGGGCCGCGCATCGACCGCGTCCGCCGCCAGCCCTTCAGTCGCGCGGGCCGGGCCGAGCCGGCGCCGGCCGACGATGCCACCGCATTGAGCTTCGTCTGCTGCGGACGCCCGCTGCCGGGGCACGAGGTGCGCATCGTCGACGTCCTCGGCCAGGAGGTCGGCGAGCGCATCGAAGGGCGGCTCGAGTTCAGGGGCCCCTCGGCCACCCGCGGCTACTACCGCAATCCGGAGCAGACGCGCCGCCTGTTCGACGGCGACTGGCTCGACTCGGGCGACCGCGCCTACATCGCCGAAGGAGAGGTCCATCTCACCGGCCGGGTCAAGGACATCATCATCCGCGGCGGGCGCAACATCTATCCCCACGAGATCGAGAATGCCGTGGGCGCGGTGCCGGGCGTGCGTCGGGGCTGCGTCGCCGTGTTCGGCAGCCCCGACCCGGACAGCGGCACCGAGCGCCTGGTCGTGCTCGCCGAGGCCCGGGATACCGGGGCGGCGGAGCAGAACGCGTTGCGCGGACGGATCGTCGAGGTCACCGTCGCGGTGGTCGGCGAACCACCCGACGAGGTCGTGCTGGCGCCGCCCCACACGGTGCTCAAGACCTCGAGCGGAAAGATCCGCCGCGCCGCCTGCCGCGAGTTGTACGAGGCCGGTCACGTGGGCGCCGGTGAACACGCCGCCTGGTGGCAGGTCGTCCGCCTCGTTTCCGGTTCGCTGCTGCCGCAGGCGCGGCGCGTGGCGAGGGCGGGTGCCCAGCTGCTCTACGGCGTCTACGCATGGGCGGCCTTTGCGCTGCTCGCGCCGCCGACGTGGCTGCTGACGGCGCTGGCGCCGCGGCCCGCCGCGGCGTGGCGCGTCAACCGCTGGGCGGCGCGGACGGTCCTGCGGCTCGGCGGGATCGCCGTCACGGTGCGCGGGCTCGAGCACCTGCCGCCCGGGCCCTGCGTCCTGGTGGCCAACCACGCCAGCTATCTCGACGGGATGGCCCTGTTCGCCGCCCTGCCGACGCACTTCAGCTTCGTGGCCAAGCGCGAGCTGCTGGACCACCCGGTGGCGCGCCTCTATCTGCGCGGGCTGGGCGTGCAGTTCGTCGAGCGCTTCGACGCCCGGCAAAGCGTCGAGGACGCCATGCGCCTGGCGGACCCGGTGAAGGCCGGTGCTTCGACCGCACTGTTTCCGGAGGGCACGTTCCGGCGCACGCCCGGGCTCGGGGCGTTCCACCTCGGCGCCTTCGCGGCGGCGGTGGCGGCGCAGGTTCCCGTGCTGCCGGTCGCGATCCGTGGCACGCGGGCAATGCTGCGGGACGGCCAATGGCTGCCGCGACGCGGCGCCATCGCCGTCACCATCGGCCGTCCGGCATTGCCCTCCCCGTCCGCGCCGGATGCGTTCGCCGCGGCCGTCGCCCTGCGCGACGCGGCCCGCGCGCACATCCTGGCCCACTGCGGCGAACCGGACGCCGGACCGGGCTGAGCAAGCTGCCGCCGCCTCGTTCCGCGAGCGCCCGCGCTCGCGGATCAGAACTTCCAGTTGTAGTACGCGCCGAAGAAGATGGACCCGGCCTGGTTGAACGAGCCGACGACGTCGCCGCGCCCGCCGAGCGCGACCGGCTTGCCGCGCAGGTCCGTGTCGAGCGTGCCGCCGTACGCATACTCGCCGGCGAAGCCCCAGAACGTCTTCTTGTCGAGCTGCTGCTGGGCTCCCGCGCCGAAGCGCCATGCGGAGTTGGTCGGCATCAGCGGCGAGATGGTGCCCGACTGGAAGGCCGAGTCGTACGCGATGCCGAAGTTGACCAGCCACGGCTCGGAATAGCGGTACTGCGCTCCCGCCGCCACGTGCCAGGTGTCCTTGTAGTCGAGGTTCTCCGTGACGCTCTTAGGATTGTTGACGTCGTCGATGCCGAGCTGGACCTGCCCGAACTTCGACCACTGCTGCCAGCCGACGCTGCCCAGCAGCGCCCAGCGGTCGCTCGTCTCCGCGTACCCGCTCAGCATCACGCCCTGCGGCACCTTGATGCCCACGTTCACCGATGCGTTGAGCAGCCCGCGGTCGTTCAGGATCTTGTGGAGGCCGGGAGCGAGGTTCGAGAACTCGAGCGGAGAGCTGAAGTCGAGGTTGATCTGCGAGTTCCACACGAGGCCGAAGCGGGTGCGCGCATCGGGCTCGAAGAGCACGCCGACGTTGGCGCCCCACCCCCAGGTCTCGTCCTTCATCTTGAGCTGGCCGTCGCCGTAGAGCGGGTTGACGTTGTTGATCGCCACCTGGTTCTTGTAGATGCCGTACATTGCGTTCAGCCCGGCGCCCACCGACAGCTTGTCGTTGATCTTGTAGGCGGCGGTCGGCATGAACGACAGGCCGAGCATCGTCGCCTGCTGCACGTAATAGCGCCCGACCCAGTTGTCGTCGTAGTTCAGCGGCATGCCGAAGTTGCCGGTGAAGGCGACGCCCAGCTTCAGGTCCGGCGACGCGGTATAGCTCGCGAACACCCCGCCGCCCGGGAACCAGCCGCTCTGCCCGACCGTGTATCCGCCGTCGCCGCCGCCGAGCTCGGGCGACGTGCCGCCACCCGGCGAGAACCTGACGTCGGCCCACATCAGCTGCCCGGTCGCGAGGACCTGCGTGCCGTCGAGGCGCGTCATGCCGGCCGGGTTGGTCAGCAGCGTCGACGCATCCTGCGCGCGGGCGCCGTAGCCGGCGGACGCGAGCCCCAAGTCGGCGCTGCCCACCTCGTACAGCAGGATCCCCCCGGCGAACGCCGGCGCGCAGGCCGATCCCAGCGCGGCGAGCACGGCGGCGCGCACGAGGCGCAGCGGGGACGCCTGGCAGTCGTTGCTGTAGAACATGTCGTATTCCTCTTCGCTTGTGAATCTAAGGCATCGGCCGCGCGCTTCCGCATGTCGCGGCCTCGCGGCTCCCGACATGCTCCCGAAACGCCC
>CAWHVP010000021.1:0-246385 GCA_963832705.1 uncultured beta proteobacterium
CGCATTCACTGAAGGTCTGTTCGACGGCCGCGGGGCAGCCGCGGACGGCGCTCGGAGTGCACCGCTGCCAGCGATGGGGTGGCATGGAGCCCTACTGCCAGGACGGCGAAGAACAGCGCGGTCAGGCGCGGGGCGTCGAAGGGGCTGGCGAAGACCCCCGACGGTGAGGAAGCCGAGCACGGCGGTGAGGGCCGCCGCGGGGACGGGGCTCCCGCTCCAGGCGGGGCGACCCAGGTGGATCAGGGCGGCGAGCATCAGCAGGTTGAAGGCGACGAGGCCGAGCCGGCCCTGCTCGAAGACAGCGACACCCAGACAGTTCTTGCTATGCCAGGCCAGGTGGTCGTGGGTCCTGAAGAACCAGGAGTCACCCCCGGCCGAGAAGTCCCCATTGCGCAGCAGCTCTCGTCGATCCGGGGCGCGCAGGGTCAGGTTGTCAACGGCAAGTCGCTGGTCCTTCTCCCCGTTGTAGAGGAAGAGTTCCACCGGCGGGCGGCTGAGCCAGTTGCCCTCGCCTATGGGGCCGCTGTCCAGGATCGCCTCTTTGTGCTGCCAACCCTCGCCGCCGGGCACTGAATAGGTATTCCAGTTGCAGCGGCGGGAGTCCAGCAGGTGCTTCTCGCACAGGGGCACCGTGAGGACCAGCCCGTGCTGTCACCGCGAAGGTCAAAGGCCAGCCGATATTGTGTATGCGGCTGCACCAACATGGCTGGGCCAGGTAAAGGGTTCTCCCCGGCGCCGAGCAGGAGGTAGCCGTTGCCGTCCTCTTCCGCATAACGGAAGTTGCCAGGGAGAGTTCGCTGGGGGTTGCGCCACAGATACGTCCTCGGGGAACCCAGGCCCTGCCGAAGACCTGGGAGGGGAGGTCCTGATCCATCATCCCGACCCCCCATGCGCCAGTGATTTATCCGGGTGTCGGCGTCCGCGCTCACCGTCCCGAGGCGCTGCTGTAGTAGCCGCCCTGGGTACCCAGGTACAGCACACCCCCCGCCACCGCCGCCATCGCCGCGTAGGCCAACGCGCTGGACGCGACCCGTACGCCGGGCCTGCGCAGGTTGCGCAGCCAGAACAGGGCGAGGAGGCCAGCTCCAGGGTGAGCGCCGGCACGCTCGCCCGGGTGACGGTAGCGACCACCAGGTAGATGGCCCCAGAGAACAGGACCAAGCCCACCGGCAGCCCGGCGACGGGGCGCAGCCGCACCACCCATAGCCACACGAACGGCACGGCGAGCGCCAGGTAGGCGGGCAGGTGCGCGTCGCCGGTGTGCATGCTGGAGAAACTCGCGGTGATGCGGTACACGGTGGAGAAGTCGAGCAGGTCGGCGAACTGCCAGCGTTCGCGTACCCCGATCAGGACCACGCCGAGGAGTCCGACGAGCATGCCGGTGGTAAAGAGCCGCGCCGGGAGCTCCGGGCCCTGAGGGACAGACCACCGCAGCAGCAGGAGGAAGCCGAACCCCCGGCGAAAACCTTCCCACGCGAAGGGCATTGTAGTGGCTGAGATAGGTGGCGAAGGCGTTGGCGTCGAGCGGCACGAGGGAAAGAGGCCGAGCAGCAGGGCGATCACGGCAGATGCCGCGAACAGGGCGGCGAGTGCGGCCACGGGGCGCGCGAGGAATGGCCCCGCCTCCGGATCACGTAGGTGCAGGGGCCGGCCCGCGTGACCGCAGAAAGAGGTCGCTCTCGTCGAAGAAGAATCGCCCGTCCAGGGTGCCAGGTCAGCACCGGCAGCAGGGCCGGGACCGCCACCAGCCAGCCGTAGCGGAAGCCGACGAGCACGGCCAGGTACAGCAGCAGGGCCACCCCGAGGGCGACCTGGAAGCGGGGGGATCCCCACCAGCACCAGGTTGCGAAGGCAACGAGTCCAAGGGCGGGAGCGGGGCCAAGGGGTGGGGCCGCGGGAGGGCGAGGCGCGGCAGTCGGGGTCGGGACCCTGCTTCCGATGCGGCGGTGGGCGGAGGCGGCGGTCCGGTGGCGGGTGGGGGCATGGGGGCCCGTTCCGTTGCCGGCATCGGCGCACTGATGCGCGTGCGCTCGCCGATCCACACCCCGACCCAAACGCCAACCGGGGCGAACAGGACCTCCAGCATGTCGAGACCCGAAGCCCTGGGAAGAAGGGCCAGCCAACCACAAAGAAGGCGATGACCCCCGCGGGCACCCACCGCCGTAGGCCCCGGCCCAGGCCCCCGACGGCGAGCACGAACCCCAGTGGGACCCAAATCATTGCGCCTTTGATCAGGACATAGACCTGCTGGGGTATCCGACGGACCAGATCGAGGGGTGCGGTGGGCGCGAAGGGCGCGGTCAGGGGATTGCTCGCGGCGAAGGGGGCCAGCGAAACGACCAGGGCGCAGGCGAGCGCCAGGCCGCCGAGCAGGCGGCCATTCCCGAACGCGGTTGCCCGCCGCTGAGAAGGGTCGCGTCAGCACCCCGGCGGCGAGGCCGAGGACAATGCCCGCGAGCCCCAGGGCGAGCAGGTAAGGCGTCCCTGGGAGGTTGAAGCGCAGCAGATAGCCCACCAACACCGCGGCCCACAGCGACACAAGGCCGAGAGCTGCGGGGACCAAGCGTGCGGTCGAAGTCTGCGGCAGGGCGGCCCCGGCGCAGAATCCGGCGGTCGCCAGCACCAGCGCCGCCTGCCAGGGGAGGAGCAGCCGAGCGGCGGTGTCCGCCGCGGACGGGGCGATCAGGGCCGACCCGAAAAGCAGAGACAACAGCCACAGAGCACAGGCGACCGAGAGGGGCAGCCAGGGCCCCACCGTGTGGGGGAGGCGGAGGCGCGGAGGGGGAGAGACAAGAGCGGCAATGAACCCCCTCGGATTGTGTCCGAGCGCGTGGTATGTGAGTTCTGATTCGTGGAGGGCTGGGTGCCCTCGGATCAGGTCAACACGGCGGATAGCCTGACCGCTTGATTCTCGCTGATGGCCTGCAGTCCTTCAAGCTGCGGGTATCTTCGCGACACTCGTGCGGCCCATTGGTGGCGGATGCAAGCGTTCCCTGTCAAAATTCGTCCATTCGCCGACCGACCGGTGGCGCACACGCCGGGCCCTTCGGATCACCGTGCCGCGGCATTAGATGACCAATTGAGGCGCCGGCAAACCCCTCCAGGGGATTGGCCGGCTGGCATTGGGCGGAAGACTGGCTGTCGCCGCTCCAGAGCGGCGCCTGCGCTCACGCCGATCCGGCAAGTGGTATGCTAATTGCATATGACAACGGGATTTCTGGCTGCCGAATGATGAATCTCCCGACCTCGACTGCGCCGGGCACCCACGTTGAGCCGTCTTCCGGCCTCCCGGCCGGGCCTGGGGCGGCACGTGGGTAACGCCCCGCATCGCAGCGTTCCCGGCGCCGTGCTGTTGCAGCTCGGCGTCGAGCTGTGCTGGCTGTTCGCGGCCGTCCTGTTGACCTTGCGCTTCGCCGCACGCCTCGCGATTCCGACGCCCGGCGCCTATTCGCTCGCGTTGGTATTCGCGTTGCTGATCGTCTGCCTCAACGGAGCGTTCGGGCTCTACCGGCACGTCGAGAATCTGTCCGCCGGCGCCTACGCGCTGCGCTTCGTCCTCGCCCTGCTCATCGGCATTCCGCTCGCCTATCTGCTCGCGGATGCGCTGCCCGGTGGCGAAATCTTCCAGAAGCATGTCGGCATCGTCGGACTGTCTCGCACTCGGCGGGCTGTTGCTCGTCCGCCACGCCTTTGTCCTTCCGCTCATCGCACGATGATGCCGCACCGGGTCCTGGTGCTCGGCACCGGGCCGGAAGCGCGGCTGGTCGAGGCCTCGCTGGCGCCGCGAGCGCGCCGGGGATTCAGGCTCGTCGGGTTCTACGCGCTGGCGAACGGGGACCGACCGCTCGTGTCGCGCAATCGCGTCATCGGCGGCAGGGCAGGTCGCTCGAGGACTCGTGCGCAAGCGCAGGGTCGACGAGATCATCGTCGCCGTGCGCCAGCAGCGCGGCGGCGTCCTGCCGCTGCGGCGACTGCTCGATTGCCGGCTGAACGGCGTGCAGGTCACCGATCTCGCCCGGTTCTTCGAGCGGGTGCACGGCCGCGTGCCGATCGAGCTCGGTCAAGGTCGAGCTGGCTCGATCTACGGCAACGGCTATCGCCAGGGGTGGCTGCGCACGGTCAGTCAAGCGGGCGTTCGACGTCGTCGTCGCGCTGACGCTGCTGCTCGTCCTCGCGTTGCCGCTGATGGCTTCGTTGCCGTCGCTGATCGTCGCTCGAGACCGGGATGCCCGGTCATCTACCGGCAGGAGCGCGTCGGGCTGCCGCGGCAGGCCGTTCACCGTGTTCAAGTTCCGCAGCATGCGGCAGGATGCCGAGAAGCGGCGGCAACGGCGCGCTGGGCCGACGCGAACGACCCGCGCGTGACGCGCGTCGGGCGCCTCATGCGGCGCACGCGGATCGACGAGCTGCCGCAGCTCTTCAACGTGCTGCGCGGCGAGATGAGCTTCGTCGGGCCGCGGCCGGAGCGGCCCGAGTTCGTGGACGATGCTGACCGAGCAGATGCCGTTCTACGCGGTGCGGCACAGCGTCAAGCCGGGCATCACCGGCTGGGCGCAGGTGCGGTACTCTTACGGCGCGACGGTCGAGCAGTCGGTGCGGAAGCTGGAATACGACCTCTACTACGTCAAGAACCACTCGCTCGCTGCTCGACCTGCTGATCCTGCTCGAGACGGTCCGGGTCGTCCTGTCGGGGAGGGCGCGCGCTAGTCGGCCGCGAGTTCGCGCGCGACCGGCGCACCTGGGCGTCCGTGCCGCGCACCGGCGCGCTGCAGCCAATGCCGGCGTCACGGCGCCAGCGGCCCCGTAGCGGCTTGTCCGCAGGGCTCCATGGCCACCAACGTGCTGACAATCGTGACCGAAAGCGACCTTCGCCACCGCAGCCATCCTGGAGCTACGGCCTCGCGGCCGCCGGCTATCTGCTTTCGCAGTGCGCATCGGCCTGCCCTGGCGCGCGGCGCGCGCGCGGGCTCGCTGCTCGGCGCGATCGCTCGCCACCGCCTTGTGGGCGGCGGCTCTGCATCGCCGCGGAATGGCCCTGTGGCCCGGTCCGATCTGGCGCGGGCGCCGCCGACACGCTGCGCTATGCGGCGTGGTTCGTGTTCCTCGGACCTGCTGCGCCCGGCTCGGCTGCCGCGCGAGCGTCGTCCGCGGTCGCCTGCCGCCGGCCTTGCCTGTCGCGAGCATCCTGCTCGCCGCAGGCTCGCCCCTGGCGCCGATGCTCGGCGCTCGGCGGCGCCGCACGTCGAATTCGCGATTCGGCTCGGCATTGCGGTCCTCGGCCTGATCCTGGTCGAGCAGCTGATCCGCCGCGTGCGACCCGCAGTCGCGCTGGGGCGTCAAGCCGCTGTGCGTCGGCGCTGGGCGGGGTGTTCGGCTTCGACCTGTTCTTCTACGCCGACGCGCTGCTGTTCGGGCGCCTCGACGCCGACATCTGGGTCGCGCGCGGCGTCGCCAACGCGCTGGTGATTCCGCTCATCGCCATCGCGACCGCGCGCAACACCGGCTGGACGATCGACATGCACGTGTCGCGCGCGGCGCGTCTTCCAATCCGCGGCGCTGCTGCTCTCCGGCCTCTTCCTGCTTGGCAGTCGCGGGCGCCGGGCTATTACGTCCGCTTCTTCGGCGGCGACTGGGGGCGCGCACTGCAGATCGAGATCGTGTTCGCTGCCGTCGTGCTCGCGGTCTGGTGCGCATCGTCCGGGCGCTTCCGCTCGCGTCTGAAGGTCTTCGTCAGCAAGCACTTCTTCTCGTACCGCTACGACTACCGCGAGGAGTGGCTGCGCTTCACCCGCACGCTGTCGGCCGAGGGCAGCGTGCAGACGGTCCAGGAGCGGGCATCCAGGCGCTCGCCGACCTGGTCGAGAGCCCGGCGGGCGTCCTCTGGCTCGATGCGGGGGACGGCACTTTCGTCCGGTCGCGCGCTGGAATACGCCGGCGATCGACGCGGTGGAGCCGGCGGACAGTCCGTTCACGCGATTCCTGGCGCGCACCGGGAAGCTGATCGCCGTGGCGGAGTACGCCGCAATGCCGCAGGCGTACCCGGAATTGACGCTGCCTGCCTGGCTCACCGGGATGCCCGGAGGCCTGGCTCGTCGTTCCTCTGGCGTCCGGCACCGACCTGCTCGGCCTTCGTGGTGCTCGACGACACCTCGTGCCGCCATCGACATCGATTGGGAGGTGCGCGACCTCCTGAAGACGGCGAGCCGCCAGGCGGCCAGCTATCTCGGGCAGATCAGGGCGACCGAAGCGCTGCTCGAGGCCCGCAAGTTCGACGCGTTCAACCGCATGTCCGCGTTCGTCGTCCACGATCTCAAGAACCTCGTCGCCCAGCTTTCGCTGATGCTCAGGAATGCCGAACGACATCGCGACAATCCGGAGTTCCAGCGCGACATGCTGGCGACGGTGGAGCACGTCGTCGGTCGGATGAACAGCCTGATGCTGCAGCTCCGCACGGGCGCGACGCCGGTGGAAAAGCCGCGCCCGGTCGACCTCGAGCCGATCGTGCGCAGGGTCTGCGCCGCCGGTGCCGGCCGCCCGGCCATCGCGCTGGATGTTGCCGCGGGCGTTGCGGCGTTCGGCCACGAGGACCGGCTCGAACACGTCATCGGCCATCTGGTGCAAAATGCGCTCGACGCGACGGCGCGCGAGCGGCGAGGTGACCGTTCGCGTCGGGCGCGAAGGCGCGTTCGCGTGCGTCGAAGTCCGCGACACGGGTGTCGGCATGACGCCCGAATTCGTCCGCGAGCGGCTGTTCAAGCCGTTCGAGACCACCAAGGCGACCGGCATGGGAATCGGCGTGTACGAAAGCTCGCAGTACGTCAGCGGACTCGGCGGCCGGATCGTGATCGAGAGCGCCCCGGGCGCCGGCACGCGGGTTCGCGTCCTGCTGCCGTGATGGATCCGGCGCCGCTGCTCCTGCCGCCCCGTCCAAGGAGGTTGCGTGAGCGAAACCCGCAAGCCGCTGCTGATCATCGAGGACGATCCCGCGCTGCAGAAGCAGATGCGCTGGGCCTTCGATCAATACGAGACCATCGTGGCGGGCGATCGCGAATCGGCGATCGCGCAGCTGCGGCGCTACGAGCCGGCGGTGGTTACGATGGACCTCGGCCTGCCGCCCCATCCCGACGATCCGACCGAGGGGCTGGCGCTGCTCGAGACCATCCATGCGCTCGCGCCGGATACCAAGGTGATCGTGCTTACCGGGCAGGAAGACCGCGCGAACGCCCTTCGCGCCATCGCCCTCGGGGCGCACGACTTCTGCGCCAAGCCATTCGATCCGGAGCTGCTCGGCATCACCATCGACCGGGCCTTCCGCATCCACGAACTGCAGGAAGAGAACCGGCGCCTGCAATCGATGCAGCCGTCGCCGGCGATGGCGGGAATCATCACCCGGGACCCGGAAGTGCAGCGGATCTGCCGCATGGTCGAGAAGGTCGCGGCAACTTCGGCAACGGTTCTCGTCGTCGGAGGCTCGGGCACCGGCAAGGAACTGGTGGCGCGCGCCCTGCACGAGCTGTCGCCGCGCCGCGCCAGCCGCTTCGTCGCGATCAACTGCGCGGCGATTCCGGAGACGCTTCTCGAAAGCGAGCTGTTCGGCTACGAGAAGGGCGCCTTTACCGGGGCGAACAAGCAGACCCTGGGCAAGATCGAGGTCGCCGACGGCGGGACGCTGTTTCTCGACGAGATCGGCGACCTGCCGATGTCGCTGCAGGCCAAGCTGTTGCGCTTCCTGCAGGAACGCGTGATCGAGCGGGTGGGCGGCCGGCAGGAGATCCCGGTCGACCTCCGGGTGGTCTGCGCGACGCACCGGAGCCTGCGCGACCGGATCGCGGACGGGAACTTCCGCGAAGACCTGTACTACCGGGTGGCCGAGATCGTCGTCGAGCTGCCGCCGCTCTCGCGCCCGCAAGGGCGACGCGGCGCTGCTCGCGCACAATTTCGCGCGCCGGTTCGCGGAGGAATACCGGCGCGGCATGATGACGCTGCTGCCCGACGCCATCGCCGCCATCGAGGCCTACTCGTGGCCCGGCAACGTGCGCGAGCTCGAGAACGTGATGAAGCGGGCGGTCATCATGGCGGACGGCACGACGATCGGTGCCGCCGACCTGGGCCTGGCGCCTGTCGACGCGGATTCGACGGCGCTCAACCTGCGCCAGGTCCGCGACGAAGCCGAGCGGCACGCCGTGCTGCGCGTCCTCGGCCACGCCGACGGCAATCTCAGCAAGGCCGCCGAGATGCTGGGCGTGAGCCGCCCGACGCTGTACGATCTCATGCATCGCTTCGGCCTCAAGTGAGCGGCGCCGGGACAAGGATGCGACGGCGTGCAGGCGTGTCCCGTATCTGCGCAGGCCCGGCCCGGGTCGCGCTTCTCCTTCCTGATCATCAACCTGACTGGCGGCCGCGCGTGCGGCCGGCCATCGCGAACATGACCGCAAACATGACTGCAAACACTACCGTCGCCGTCGTCGGCCTGGGTTACGTCGGACTGCCGCTGGCGGTGGAATTCGGCAAGCACCTTCCGACGATCGGCTTCGATCTCTCGTCCGCGAAGGTCGATGCCTACCGGAAGGGCTTCGACCCGACCGGCGAAGTGAGCTCCGCCGACCTGCTCCGCCGCCCGGCAGCTCGTCGTGACGACCGATCCGGAGCAGCTGCAGCAAGCGGACTTCGTGATCGTCGCCGTTCCGACGCCGGTCGACGACGCGCATCAGCCCGATTTCACGCCGCTGCTCGGTGCCAGCGAAACGGTCGGCCGCAATCTCAAGCGTGGCGCAACGGTCGTCTTCGAATCGACGGTTTATCCGGGAGCGACCGAGGAGATCTGCATTCCGGTGATGGAGAAGCACTCGGGGCTCGTCTGGAAGAAGGACTTCTGGGTCGGCTATTCGCCCGAGCGCATCAATCCCGGCGACAAGGAACGCACGCTGACGCGCATCACCAAGGTCGTCTCCGGCGACACGCCGGAAACGCTGGCGCGGGTGGCCGAGATGTACGGGCGCGTGGTGACGGCGGGGGTCTACCCGCGCGAGCAGCATCAAGGTGGCGGAAGCGGCCAAGGTGATCGAGAACACGCAGCGCGACCTCAACATCGCGCTGATGAACGAACTGGCGCTGATCTTCCACCGGATGGACATCGACACGACCGAGGTGCTCGAGGCGGCGGGGACCAAGTGGAACTTCCTCGCGTTCCGGCCGGGGCTCGTCGGCGGGCACTGCATCGGCGTCGATCCGTACTACCTGACGCACAAGGCGGACAAGCTCGGCTACCACCCGCAGGTCATCCTGGCCGGCCGGCGGATCAACGACGGCATGGGCAAGTACATCGCCGAGCAGACGGTGAAGCAGATGATCCAGGCCGGGTTTCCGGTGAAGGGCGCGCACGTCCTCGTGCTCGGGCTCACCTTCAAGGAGAACTGCCCCGACCTGCGCAACTCCCGCGTCATCGATGTCATCCGGGAGCTCGCCTCGTACGGCGCCATCGTGCACGTTCACGATCCGGTGGCCGATGCGGCCGAGGCGCGCCACGAATACGGCGTCGAGCTGGAGGCGTGGGAGTCGTTGCCCCGGGCGCCGGCGGTGGTCGCGGCGGTCGCGCACGACGCCTTCAGGCGCCTGGCCCCGGCCGAGATCATGGCGAAGCTCGAGCCCGGCGGACTGTACATGGACGTGAAGTGCCAGGCCGATGCGGCGGCTCTGCGCGCGCTGGGCGTGAACGTCTGGAGGCTCTGATGGCGCCGCCGCCCCAGGCGCCGGACCCGCTTGCCGCTGGTGCAGGCGCGGCTCGCCCGGCACCCGCGGCGGTGGCTCGTCACCGGCAGCGCGGGGTTCATCGGCTCCCACCTGCTCGAGGCGCTGCTGCGCCTCGATCAGGAGGTCGTCAGCATGGACAACTTTGCGACGGGCCATCGGGCCAACCTCGACGAGGTCGAGCGCGCCGTCGGCAGCGACGCTGTGGGAGCGCCACACGTTCATCGAGGCCGACATCGCGGACCCCGAGGCCTGCCGCCGAGGCGTGCGCCGGCGTCGACGTCGTGCTGCACGAGGCCGCGCTCGGCTCGGTGCCGCGCTCGATCGAAGACCCGCTGCGGACCCACGCGGCCAACGCCACGGGCTTCGTCAACCTGCTGGTGGCGGCCCGCGACGCGGGCGTCCGGCGCTTCGTCTACGCGGCATCGAGCTCGACGTACGGCGATCATCCGGCGCTGCCGAAGGTGGAGGACGGATCGGGCAGCCGCTGTCTCCCTACGCGGTGACCAAGTATCTCGACGAGCTGTATGCGCAGGTGTTCGACCGCTGCTACGCGCCGATCTCGATCGGGCTCCGGTATTTCAACGTGTTCGGCCCGCGCCAGGACCCGGAGGGTGCCTACGCCGCGGTGATTCCGCGCTGGGTCGGCGACGATGCTGCGCGGCGAGCCGGTCACCATCAACGGCGACGGGGAGACGACGCGCGATTTCTGCTATGTCGCCAATGTCGTGCAGGCCAACCTGCTCGCGGCCACGACCGACGATGCTGCCGCTGTCGGGCAGGTCTACAACGTGGCCGTGGGCGGCAGGATGTCGTTGAACGAGCTTTGCGGGAGCCTGCGCGATGCGCTCGCGCGCGCCATCCCGCGCTGCAGATTCCGCCTCCGGTGCACAGCGAATTTCGCGCCGGCGACGTGCGGCACTCGCAGGCGGACGTCACGAAGGCGCGCCGGCTGCTGGGCTATGCTCCGGGGTACGACGTGCGTTCGGGGCTGGCCGAGGCTTTGCCATGGTACGAAGGTCGCTTTGCGCGGGACGCCGCGTCCGGCGGCCGCGGCGTGCACGGCGTGCGGACATAGGGCGGCCGGCGCGACGTGCGGAGCATGGCGCCCGCTGGCGCGACGTGCGGACATGGGCCGGCTGGCGCGACGTGCGGGCGGGGTCCGTGGCGCATCGTCGCCTCCTGCCTTGGCGGTGAAAGGCAGCGCCCCGACGGCCATCTTCCGGATTCCCGAACGCGCCCGCGGGATGTGCTGAAGGACGGCAATGCCCACCCACAACGCCGACATCGCGCGGCTGTTCGAGGAGATGGCGGACCTGCTCGAGCTCTCCGACGCGAATCCGTTTCGCGTGCGCGCCTATCGCAACGCGGCGCGCGTGGTCGGTGAGCTGCGGCTCGACATCGCGGCGGCGATCGCCAAGGGCGAAGACGCTGCCCAAGCTGCCGGGCATCGGCGACGACCTGGCCGGCAAGATCCGCGAGATCGCGACGACCGGCCACTGACGCGCGCTCGACCGGCTGCGGCAGACGCTGCCGCCGGCGATCACCGAGCTGCTGCACATCCCCGGCATCGGCCCGAAGCGCGTGCGGATGCTCTACCACGAGCTCGACGTGCAGACGCTGCCGCAGCTCTACAAGGCGGCGCAGCGAGGGGCGGATCCGCGAGCTGCCCGGCTTCGGCGCGAAGACCGAGGCGAACATCCTCGAGGCGACGCGGGCGCACCTGTCCAAGGCGCGGCGCTTCAAGCTCGCGGTCGGCGCGCAGTATGCCGACGCGCTCGTCGCCTACCTGCGCGCCGTGCCCGGCGTGCGCGACTGCATCGCCGCCGGCAGCCTGCGCCGGATGCGCGAGACCGTCGGCGACATCGACATCCTCGTCACCGGCTGCGCGGCGGACAGGCGCGGTGATGCGAGCGGTTCGTCGCCTATCCGGAGGTGAGGGAGGTGCTGGCGAGCGGGGCGTCGCGGTCGAGCGTCGTGCTGCAGTCGGGCATCCAGGTCGACCTGCGCGTGGTGCCGGCGGAGAGCTACGGCGCGGCGCTGCAGTACTTCACCGGGTCGAAGGCGCACAACATCGCGCTGCGGCGGGTGGCGCAGGAGAAAGGGCTGAAGATCAACGAGTACGGCGTGTTCCGCGGGGCGCGAGCGCATCGCCGGCGAGACCGAGGAGTCGGTCTATCGCGCGCTCGGCCTGCCGTGGATCCCGCCGGAGCTGCGCGAGGATCGCGGCGAGATCGAGGCGGCGGCGCTGGGCAGGCTGCCGAAGCTGGTCGAGCTCGGCGACCTGCGCGGCGACCTGCACGTGCACACCAACTGGACCGACGGCCGCAACGATCCGCGAGATGGCGGAGGCGGCGCTGGCGCGGGGGCTGTCGTACCTGGCGATCACCGATCACTCGCGGCGGCTGACGATGGCGCACGGGCTCGACCCGGAGCGGGTGCGAGCGGCAGTGCGCGGAGATGGACGCGGCCGCCGCGGGCTCGAAGGGCATGACGCTCTCACCGGCATCGAGGTCGACATCCTCGACGACGGCACGCTCGACCTGCCCGACCGCGTGCTCGCGGAGCTCGACGTCGTCGTCGCGCGCCGTGCACAGCCAGCTTCGGCCTGTCGCGCGAGCAGCAGACCGAGCGGATCCTGCGCGCGCTGGAGAATCCGTACGTCGCGCTGCTCGCGCACCCGCTCGGCCGCCTGATCGACGAGCGCGAGCCCTACGACGTCGACATGCTGCGGATCATCCGCAAGGCGAAGGCGCGCGGCGTGCACCTCGAGCTCAACGCGCACCCCGAGCGGCTCGATCTCTTCGACATCCACTGCCGGATGGCGCGCGACGAGGGCGTGCTGGTGAGCGTCAATTCCGACGCGCACAGCGTGCTCGAGTTCGACAACCTCAAGTACGGCATCGGCCAGGCGCGGCGCGGCTGGCTGGAGAAGGCCGACGTGCTGAATGCGCGGCCGGTGGGGGAGGTGCGGCGGTTGTTGAGGCGGTCAGCGGGATAACCGGTTCACCATGGTCGTGAGCGGCAGGTGGCGGATGGCAAGGAGCATGCGCAGCTGGCCGGCGCGTGCCGCAACCGGCACGTCGGTCCGCGCCTCGAATTCGGCGTGAACCGCGCCGGCGACGGCAAGGACGCCGCCGACCAGTGACTTGAGGCTGCGCGTGACGGCCCCGGACGGGACGCCGAGGTCCGCGGCGAAGGACTGGACGTCGGCCACGGTCACCTCGGAAAACAGGTGGGCGCGACCTACGGCAAAGGTGAGCGGGACCTGCGCCCAGGTGGGCTCACCGGGACCCAGCAGTTCCGGCCGTGCCCAGGCGCCGGTGCTCACGAGGTCGTAGTGTGGCGCGAGCGAGTAGCCTTCGGGACCCGCGAACAGCGAGATGTTCTTGAGGTGGGCGTCGCCATTGCCGATCAGCAGGTTGAAGAGGACCCAGCGAAACAGGGCGATGCGTGAAGGCGCCTTGGCGCGGCAGAGGTCGACCACGTCGCGCAGCGCCATGGCGCCGGACCTCGCGTACTTCGCGCCGGCAGCTGAGGCAATCCGACGGCAAGTCTAATTGTCGCTGGACAAACTCACCGGTTTCACGGACCAGACCCATTTCGCGCTCAATGCGGCTTAGGCCGCGTGCCGGCAGGCAGCCGGAGCCAGTCCGCCGCCGACAGGTCAGGATAGGCGGCGTTTAGCGCCGACAATCCCTGCCGTGCGCGAGTGACCCAGCCCTTGCCGCGACTTGTGAGGTCGACCCAAGCGTCCTCGACTTCTGTGGCTTGATGCGGCTTGAGCGCAGCCAGGATGCACGCAGCCTGTGCCAGGTCTTTGGGTGCCTTGGCGCCGAAGGTCCCGGTTCTCTCCCCGTAGACCAGCAGCTTGTGGAGCGCGTAGCGCGCCGGGTGCGGCACGTTGACCAACACGGATCCTTCGGGGCAGAACAGGGCGGCCTGCTGGACGTGCTCGAGCGAATATTCCATGAACTTCAGCGGCTGCATGGTCACCTGCAACTGCTTGTGCTCGAACGGTTCCTCGTGCCCGCGGTGGCGGGTGGTGAGAAAATCCAGTCGAAACTCCGGTTCTTTCGGATTCAGGTATCCGGCGCCGGATTTCGAGGCAAGACCGCTGATGGGCAGAAAGCCCATGCCCAGTGACTGAATCGCGTCGCCGGTCTGCACTTCCAGGTTGCTCGGCAGGACCAGCGCAATGCTCTTGCCCGCGTGGGCAAAATCAATGTCCTGCGTGCGGTCGGCGGAGCCCCAGCGGACGCCGAGCATGTTGCCGAACGCGAGGAACGCATGGGTGCCTATCAAGACGCCCCCCGCCTGGAAGAACCCGTAGTCGGCCAGGCGCCTGACGACGCGAAATTGCCGCGGCAGGACGCCGGGGCAGCCCAACGCCATCGCGGACCGGGCCAAGGGCTGTAGCGGCTCGCGCGCGGACTCGCCGTCCTTGCGCTCCATCAGTTTGTGAACGGCAGGGACATCCGGCCCGACGAAGACCTGGCGCAGCTTTCCCGAGGGCTCCGTGTACTGGAAGTACCAGTACTTGTGTCCTGGGACAGTCTTGGCGGCGAAGGATCCCGGCAAGTCGGCTACCGAGCGCAGGTGCTCGGCTGACAGCGTGGCGTCGAGCAACTGCGCGTACGCGGTCTGTGCCGATAGGGACAGCTCGGTGAGGTACGGGGGCATGGGGCGTTATACTAGGTTGTAGTGTGTTTCTAGTATAGCGGGTGGCGTTGCGTTATACTAGAGAGAAGCGGAGGCTAGTATAGCGAAAATGGTGAGGCGATCCCCTTCGATGCGTGGCGTCAGTTATCGATAGACTTCACGCCGATGGGCAACGCGCACGCCAAGTATGAGCAGCACGCTTGATCTCCTTCCAGTCGAGCACACGATCGACGGCCCCGGAGGGGATGCCGAGGCCTGCGGCGAAGGTGTCCCTGGAGTTTTCAAAGAAACGAGGGCCTTTCGGATATTTTGTGATGCTCAGTGCAATGTTCTCCAAAAATTGAGGGCTACGCGATCTTGCGCCTCCAGCCCGAGGGCAGGTCAGCGGGATAACTGGTTCACCATGGTGGTGAGCGGCAGGTGGCGGATGGCGAGGAGCATGCGCAGCTGGCCGGCGCGTGCCGCGACCGGCACGTCGGTCCGCGCTTCGAACTCGGCGTGAACCGCGCCGGCAGCAGCAAGGATGCCGCCGACCAGTGACTTGAGATTGCGCGCGACGGCCCCGGAGGGGACGCCGAGGTCCGCGGCGAAGGACTGGACGTCGGCCACGGTCACCTCGGAAAACAGGTGGGCGCGACCTACGGCAAAGGTGAGCGGGACCTGCGCCCAGGCGGGCTCACCGGGACCCAGCAGTTCCGGCCGTGCCCAGGCGCCGGTGCTCACGAGGTCGTAGTGTGGCGCCAGCGAGTAGCCGTCGGGACCCGCGTACAGCGAGATGTTCTTGAGGTGGGCGTCGCCATTGCCGATCAGCAGGTTGAAGAGAACCCAGCGAAACAGGGCGATGCGTGACGGCGCCTTGGCGCGGCACAGCTCGACCACGTCGCGCAGCGCCATGGCGCCGGACCTCGCGTACTTCGCGCCGGCGGCGAGCGAGAGGAGCTGGGCCGCATCGAGCGTGTGCCGCCGTTCGACGGCAGCCCCGGTCGTCCGGCGGTCGAAGCGCTCGATGATGTAGACGGGGGACGGGACGTAGCGCAAGTGGACCGGGGGTACGGGAAGCCCCAGCTCCTGCGCGATCCGGGCGCAAGACCACTCGTTGACGGCGCTGTGGGGGTAGTGCGTAGCGGTGACGTCCGGCTTGACGATGTGAGTGGAAGGGCGGGCGCCGGAGGGTTCGTACAGGCGGCCGTCGCTCTGCAGCACCACCGGCAGTTTCTGCTGGGCCCCGGCCAGGGACATCCGCTTGGGCGCGCGGGCCGCCAGTGGCTGCCGCGGCATGGCGCGGATCCGGGCTTCCAGTTCCGCATCGGTCAGGGGCAGCAGTTCACCCTCGGGCTGGAGGGTGTCGGGGGGCAGCAGGGTGAGCGCGCCGGCCGACTCGGCGCCGAAGCGCGCAAGCAGGTCCCAGGCATCGACGGACTCCATGCCCGAGGCGGAGGCGAGTTGGGTTCGGGCCGCATCTTCCGGCAGGAGGTTGTCGAAGAACCACTGCACCGGGCGGTTGGTGCCGGAGTCGATGATGCGGGTCTGCGCGCGCGGCAACCCGGGGGACAGGTCGTAGCCGGCAGCGGCCCATTCGGGCGTGTATTCGAATGACCAGATGCCGCTGCTTTCGTGAAGGGTGCCGACGCGTGTCTGGTCGACGTAGGTCCACAGCTCCCGGGTCATGGCTGGGCGCGCCGGCGCCTCTGCGGCTGGGCCGCATCGACGTTCGCTTCGGGGGCTTCCGGGCAGGCGCAGGTGCACTTCGATGCCGAGCTCACTCATCATGTCGAAGAGCTTCTGGATGGCGGCGGTGGCCTTGCCCTGCTCGACGCTGCGGACGAAGCGGTGCGACGTCTTGGCCGTCTCTGCCAGGTCCTCGACGGTGATGTGCAGCGCAACGCGCGTGGCGCGCAGCGCGGCCCCCAATTCGGCTGTGGAAGTGATTTTCACGAGCGCCTCAATCGAACGTATTTGTTCGATTGTGCTCTCGGCGAGGGCCTCGTGTCAATTAACGAACAAAAATGTTCGAGAGCTGTTGGCGTGAACCTGTAGGCGCGTTTACGCACAAAATCGTTCGGTAGTGCTTGTGCTGCCAGAATATCGCGACACGAGAGTGCGTGGAAACCGTAGCCGAAACCGCTTGCGATGCGGTGGTGGACGGAGGAGACGGTGTTCACTATAATGTACACGGCATCCTAGAACGATCGCACATTCCAGACGGGGTGAACAATTGCTTGCCAGACAGTTCGGCAGCCTGCTCAAGGACCAGCGAGCCAGAAAGGGCATGCGGCAGGAAGACCTCGCCCGCGCCGCGAAGGTGTCGCGGACGGTTCTGTCGCGCCTGGAGCATGGCAATGCATCGGTCGTCCAGACCGATGTTCTCGATCGCCTGTTCGTGGCCCTGGAAATGAGCCCGAGCATCGTAGAAGGCGCGGCGCCGGACGAGGCTCGCAGGCAGGCGCGCCTTGAGCACCGGCAGAAACTGGAGGTCGAACGCAGCCGACATCTCCGCTTGGCCGTCGACCTTGCCAGTGATGAAAAGGTAGCTGCGACCATGATCGCGAAGGCACGGGAACGGGTCGCGCTCTGGCGTCGAGCGGGCAGTTGCAGCCCTTACTACATCGAGCGATGGTCGAAGCTGCTTGGTCTGGCGCCGCGGAGGCTCGCGAAGGAGATGGCCTCGCTTGGGGAGTGGGAAGATGCCATGTTCCAGAACTCGCCTTGGTCTTGGGCATGGAGCTAGGCGATCTGCGGGAGCTCTTCGAGCGCGCCAGCGAACTGACCAACCACACCGAATTCGGTCCCGATATCCCCCGACGTGCCGACGCTGCCCGAGAACTGGAAAGATCGGCTCGTGAGGGTTCCGCTGGACGATCGCATCGTTGTGCATTTCCTGGATCCCAATGACGCAGCGGTCTCCAAGTACGCGCGATGCGAGCCGAGGGACCGCGAATGGATCGCGGCTGGACTGGAAGCCGGCTTGCTCTCGGCCCCCGTCATTGCCGGCAGATTTCGCGAAACCATGTTCTTTCGATGCGGCCGAACGCGAACGCGCCATGAGCGCTCTCGCTGAAGATCAGAGGAAGTCGTGACCCGGAGAAGGCCGACGTGTTCAATATGCGGCTGTCTGGCGGAGGTGCGGCAGTTGTTGAAGCGCTCAGCGCCGCGCCGCGCGCTTCCTGGTTGATGGAGGCTCCGCCGGAGGGGCCGTCCAATCTTCGATCCGCAGGCCTTCCACCTGACTGAACGCGCGGTCGTTGGTGACGAGGACGATGCTTGAATCGAGCGCGTGGGCGGCGATGAGCATGTCGAGTGGCGAAAGCGTCTTCCCCAGCTCCTCCAGACGAGCCCGCATCGGACCGTAGCGCTCTGCAACGGCGCCGTCCCACGGCAGCACATCCATGCGACGCAGGAACTCCTCGACAACGGCGTGCAGGCGTATGGCATCCGGGCGCTTTGCCAGGCCAAACAGCAGTTCGGCCTCGGTGATCGCCGAAATGCACAGCGCAGCCATCGGCACTGCGACCACGCGCTGCGCGACGGTCGGATGCTTCCGCAGGAGATGGCTGACGGTATTGGTGTCCAGCAGGTACCGGATCATTCCTTCCAGCCGGCGAGCGGATCACGAGCCTGCGTTCCCTGCCGGCGCTCCTTCTCGCCGAGAAATTCGGTCGGCACGTCGGTTCCCTCGAGCATCGCGAAAAAGCCGTTCCAGTCCGCCGGTTTGCGCGACAGGATCACGTCGCCGGTTTCCGGGTCCTGACGGATGAAGACTTCCTTCGTCTGGAACCGGAACGCAGCTGGCAATCGGACTGCCTGGCTGCGGCCGTTGGTGAAGAGCTTGGCGGTCTGGCTCATTGCGGACATTGCTCCCGGCAGATATATACCAGAATATATACCAAGCTCTGGTATATATCAAGATATATTCTGCAGCATTGCCGCATCCCCCGGATTTTGCCGCGCCTGATGTCGGACTACGTGTTCCGGCGAGGGCGATTGCTTCGGCCCCCCGATGTGCGGCCACGCGGCACGTTTTCCTCGATCAACCTGCACGCGAGATCGATGGAAGTTCGAACCCGGTCCTTGCTGCCGACGTAGTAGTCCAGCGCTTCGTTCGCGCGTCGACGAACAGCCGTCGCCGTGATCAGGCCGGCGCGCGCCAATGCGGCGACATCGTCGCGGTCATGGTCATCGAAGCGGCCAATCTTGGAAACCGCGAGATCGACCGGTGACAGCACCCTGACGTCCAGCACCCGTTGATCCACGCCCAGGATCGTGAGCGGCACCGAGTCGTCGCGCGCGTCTTCGTGCATCAGCGCGAAGGTGTCGTTGTATTGGCGGTCGAAATACAGCAGGCGCGGTTTGCCTTGCGCGTCGAGGTAACCGACGTCGAGATCCACGGGCAGCAACATGCGCACCGAAAATGCGGCATCGACATCCTCGCTGACCCTGCCGCCGGCGTAGAAGTGCACGGCGGCACCGCCGGCCAGGTACATGCGAACGGGCAGCCGTTCGGGATCGGTCCCGGCCAGCGGCCCGGCGATCCGCGCGAGGATCTCGGCGAACGCACTGACGAGGGCGGGATCGGCGGCTTTACTGGGGCGCACGCTGCGCGGGTGAATGCATCGACAAGGGCACGCGCCAGGCGGGCTCGCTGCGGCCGCGCAACCTGCGCAGCATCGGCAGGAACCGGCTGGGCTTGACCGGGGAGGTCCGCAGCCAGAACCGAAATGTCTCGATGCGGAGCACGCCGGGGTGCAGAGCCTCGGCAAGCCGGGCGTAGCGACCGTCGGGATCGAGGTCGTCGGCACAACTCAGCATGGCGGCCAGGCCGCCCATGAAAAAGCTCGGCCCTGCGGCGCGCCAATGACCGGCATCGACATCACCGCTTGCGCACAGCTCGAGCAGTCGCTCTTCCAGCGCGCGATCGAGGCGCTGCGGGAACAGGCCGGTCGCATCGACGGGGTTTGCCGGCCCGCGTTCGCGTACGACCAATTCGAGATCGCACGCTCGGGCCAAGGCGGCCAGCGTACCGGCGTCGCACTTGCCTTCGCGCCGCCGCACGCGCGAGAGAGTCTCCGGCCGCAGGTCGGCGGCGAGCGCCCATTCCCGGTCGTTCCAACCGAGAGCGCGCGCTTGGCGGGTCATCGTCTGCAGCAACTGCTCGAGCATCATTGAAGAACCGGTCATTGATCGATCGATCAATACCAAGGCTGCCAAAAAATGACCGTTATGTCAATTTCTGGTGAATCACTCCTTGCCGTAGTCGAGCGGCCACCTCGGCGCCATGTAGCCAGCACCTCGTCGTTGAACCCGCGCGAGTAGTGCGTCCACACCGGCTTGTCGCGGTCGAACTTGGCGAGCCGGGCGTGGCGGATCAGCACGTCGCCGGCGGGCAGGTCCTCGGCGGCGTACGCGGCTTCCTCGGCCGGGAACGTCGGGTGGTCGCGGAAGACGAGCCACTCGGCGGCGAACGCGTCCTGCAGCTTGTCGAGGCCGTGGCACAGCGCGTCGTCCGCGCGCACGGGCGGGTCGAGCGACGGGTTCGACCGGCCGTAGTCGAAGCGCCAGCCGCCGTAGATGTCGGAGCCCTGCGTCGCGTAGAAGCGCTTGTCCTTGGTCGAGAAGAAGTTCTCGATGCGGAAGTAGGCGGCCGGGTACGCGTAGTCCTTCAGGCCGACGAACCAGCCCACGACCGCGTCGCCCTCGTCGGCGCAGGCGAGCGCGCACAGCAGGCCGCCGCCCCGCGGCGCGTAGGCGATGAACGATTCGAACTGCAGCATGCTAGCCCGGACGGTTCTCGTGGTGCTTGACCTCGCCGCGCGACGCGCGCACGTGGTCGTCGAGCTGGCGCTTCGCGGCGTCGAAGGCGTCGCGCAGCGTGATGTACATGTCCTCGTCGCCGTGGTCGCGGTTGACGACGAGCTCCTTGCCGGGGACCGAGACGTCGATGCGCACGTCGAAGCGCTTGCCCTGCTGATGGTGCTGGTGCGGCAGCGCGATCGTGACGCGGCAGGCGGTGATCTGCGGGAACAGGTGCTCGAGCTTCGTGACCTTTTCGCGCACGTGGTCCTCGACTGCGTCCGAGCGGTCGAGGCCGTGAAAGAGGACCTGGAGGGGCTTGTTCATGCGTGGTCTCCGATGGATTGGGCCGCGGCGTGCTACGCCGCTGGCGCTTCTAGCGTAGCGCGAACTGCGGGGGGTGTGTTGATTGAGGTCAAGCGGTGGAGCGGGTCATGTGTCCGCACGTTCTATTCGACACCGATGAAGGTCGGGAGTGCCGTTGCACGCGCGTCGAAGGTCGCCGTGGCGCGGCAGCCGATCCGGCGATTGTGGATGCCGATCAGGCAATCGGAGAAGTCCACGCTGATGTCCTTCCACAGATACAGCGTCTCCTCGACGGCCGGCTCGTCCTCGAATTCGATCTCGACGGTGTCGAGCAGGGCGGAGAACGTGCCGATGATCTCGGCCTTCGACAGCCGGTAGCGGCTGCGCAGGACCCATTCGGCTTCCTGCAGCACCAGCAGGCTCACGAACAAGCGTTCATCGGATGCCGTGGCACGCTGGAACAGGCGCCGCGCCTGCTCGAATTGCAGCTCGTCGTCGCGGACCAGGTAGCGTACGAGGACGTTGGTGTCGACGCCCAGCATCAACGCGCCATCTGCTCGACCGGGACGGTCTTGCGGCCCTTCTTGTGCAGCATGCCGGCGATTTCGGCGACGCTCCTTCTCTTGACTCGCACCAGCATGGTTCCATCCGCCATCAGGGTGAACGCCATCCGGTCTCCCGGCTTCATGCCCAGCCGGTCGCGAATCTCCTTCGGGATCGTGGTCTGCCCTTTGCTCGTCAGCGTTGCGGTCATTTCCATCGCGTTCTCCGGTTCCTTACTTTAGTCATTGTAGTAAGGAGACGGGTGCGGGGCAAACCCGTGGTGAGACGGTGCCGGGCGCGTCCGTGGCCGCGCTCCAGTTCTCCGGGATGAGGCCCTGCGGACGAGCGGCACGACGAGCACGTAGCGGTGAAATGATGAATGCGGCCACTCAGCGGCACGCTGAACGACGCCGTGCTTGACGGGGTTGTGGTGAATGCAGTCGATGCAGCGGCCGAGCTCGTCTTCGTCGCGTATCGGGTGTACGAGGAACCCGGGCTGCCAGATCGCCTTCTTCGCGCCGGCAGGGCGCGGGCCCTCGTGATGCTGCCGGCGGGTGAACGCGCGCTTGATCAGGCTCCACCGCGTCGCGCAGTCGTCGTCGCCTGCGGGCAGCGCCCAGATGCAGTGCAGATGGTCGGGCAAGGCGACGATGGCCAGCGTATCGAACGGATGCAGCGTGCGGCACGCGCGGAACGCGGCGCCCAGCGCGTCGATCCGGTCGACCAGCAGCGTCGCCTGCCGATCGGCCAGCGTGACGGTGAAGTAGTACGTGGCTCCGGGGACGAAGCCGAGCGTTTGGCGATCCATGATGCGAGCGTAGCGCCACGGCGCGCGTTCGCATCTCGTCCGGATGGACGATGCGATCCGGCTTACTCGGCGCCGCGAGGGCCGGTCGGGTCGCGACGCCCGCGACGCCCTTCGGCCCGGGTTACGCGACGCCCGCGACGAGCCCTTCGGCCCGGGTTACGCGACGCCCGCGACGAGCCCTTCGGCGATCTGCGTGCGAAGCGCTGCGCCGAGATCGAAACCGGCGTCGATCGCGACGGCGGCGTCGACTGCATCGCCGAGGTGCGCCTCGCGCATCAACGCGGACAGGAACGCGTGCTCGGCGGCCGCGATGCGAGCGATCGTCACGCCGTCCGCGCGGCGATGCACGACCAGTGCGTCGGCGCCTTCGTCGAGGCTGACGTGGTCGTCGCCGTCGTGCGCGGGCTGGTTCGCCTGCCAGATCCGCAGGATCGGGTACGCGGATGCGACGAGCCGGACCGATGGCGCGAGGCGCAGGCGCGTTTCCGTCAGCCGTTCCGGCGCAAGCGCAGCGAGCGCGGCCAGGACGTCGGCGGGCGCGTGCGAGGAATCCGCCGCGCGCTGCGCCTCGTCGACCGCCCATTCGAGGCGCGCGACGTCGGCGAGGTAGGGCAGGTCGGACGCAGGCGGATACGTCGCGAGAAAGTCGCCGAAGTCGCCGCCGTAGACGTTGAGGTCGCCGCTGCTCGAGGGCCGCGCGCGCACGAACGCGTCGACGGTCGCGTCGAAGAACGGCGTGCCGACGAGTCGCGCGACGACCGGGTAGCTCGCGTGCAGCGCGCGCCGGTAGTTGGCGAACATCGCGTTGCGGTAGATGCCGATGCGCGCGGCGGCGTCGCGCATGCTCGCGGGTCCGGCGAGCGCGAAGCCGGGCGCGGTGCCGGGCGGCGCGAACAGCGCGTCGGCGAACCGCTGCTGCAGGTCACGCAGCGAGGGCATCGCGGGCGTCGAGCATCGATTGCGCGGTGGCGGCTTCGGCCAGCAGCGTGGCGAGCGGCGGGAGGTCGGTGTCCCACTCGATCAGCGTCGGCTGCGGGCCGAAGCGGTCGAGTGCGCGCCGGTAGAGCGCCCAGACCTCGGGCGCGACGGGCGCGCCGTGCGTGTCGATCAGCAGATTGCCGCGCGCCTCGTAGCCGGCGAGGTGGATCTCCGCGACGGCCGCGCGCGGGATGGCCGCGAGGTAATCGTCCGCGTCGAAGCCGTGATTGACCGCGTTGACGTGGATGTTGTTGACGTCGACGAGCAGCCTGCAGCCGGTGCGCTGCGCGACGGCGGCGACGAACTCCCACTCGGGGATCGTCGAGTCGGCGAACGCCAGGTAGGAGGAAACGTTCTCGACGAGGAGCTCGCGGCCGAGCTCGTCCTGCACCGCGGCGACGCGCGCGCAGACGTGCGCCAGCGACTCCTCGGTGTAGGGCAGCGGCAGCAGGTCGTTGAGGCACCGGCCGCCGACGCCGCTCCAGCAGAGGTGCTCGGAGACGGCGAACGGGTCGGTGCGGGCGATCAGGCGCTTCAGCTTGGCGAGGTGCGCGCGGTCGAGCGGGTCGGTCGAGCCGAGCGACATGCCGACGCCGTGCAGCGACAGCGGGTAGTCGCGGCGCAGGCGCGTGAGCGCGGCGAGCGCCGGGCCGCCGTCGACGTAGTAGTTCTCGCTGTGGACCTCGAGCCAGCCGATGCGCGGGCGCTCGGCCTCGACCTGCGCGACGTGCGGCGCGCGCAGGCCGATGCCGGCGGAGACCGGAAGCGAGGTGCGGCCGATGGCGTCAGCTCTTCGGCGCGGGCGGCGGCGTCGTCTTGCCGCCGATCTTCTCGCAGGTGCCCTTGGCGACCAGCTTCCAGTCGGTCGGGTCCTTGTCGGCCTTGCCCATGCCGGCGCAGGCGTGCTTGGCGGTGCCGCAGTCGTTCTGGCCGGCCTTGGCGACGCCGTAGCACTTCTCCTGACCTTCCGGGGCCTTGACGTCGTGCGCGGTGGCCGCGGTGGACGGCATCCCGAGGCCGAGCGCGAGGAGGCCCGCGACCGCGGCCTGGATCCTGGCTTGATGACTCATCGTGTGTCTCCTGTCGGATGGGTCCCGTCGCCGCCGAGGGCGCCGGGGGCCGAAAGTATACGACACCGGAAGCTAGGGTCAGACACTACTTCCCGGGTTAAGTGGGGTCAGACACCAATTACCGCGGAAAGTAGTGTCTGACCCTACTTATCGCTATCCAGTTAGAATTTGGAGGCCACCCCGCCGCAGGCTGTCATGCGCTTCACCATCGCCACCTACAACATCCACAAGGGCTTCTCGCACCTCAAGCGGCGGATGGTGATCCACGAGCTGCGCGAGAAGCTGCACGGGCTCGACGCGGACATCCTGTTCCTGCAGGAGGTGCAGGGCGCGCACGAGCGGCACGCGGGCCGCTACGCCGACTGGCCGGGCAAGCCGCAGCACGAGTTCATCGCCGACGAGGTCTGGCAGGAGGTCGCGTACGGCAAGAACGCCGTCTACCGGCACGGCCACCACGGCAACGCGCTGCTGTCGCGCTTCCCGATCCTGACGACGGAGAACCAGGACATCTCGGCGCACTCGTTCGAGAGCCGCGGCATGCTCCACTGCACGATCCGCCTGTCGACGCGCGGGCCCGTCGTCCACTGCATCAACGTGCACCTCGGCCTGTTCGAGCGCGGCCGGCAGTGGCAGATCCGCGCGCTGTGCGAGCGCATCGCCGAGACGGTGCCGAAGGACGAGGCGCTGATCATCGCCGGCGACTTCAACGACTGGCGCGACCGCGCGAGCCGCACGCTGGTCGACGCGCTGGGCGTCGAGGAGGTCTTCGAGACGTCGCGCGGCCGCACGGCGCGGACCTATCCGTCGGTGCTGCCGATGTTCCGGCTCGACCGGATCTACACGCGGCGTCTCGCGGTCGTCGACACCCGCGTCCACTACGCGTTTCCCTGGGGCCGCCTGTCCGACCACGCGGCGCTGGCCGCGACGTTCGAAACGGTGAAGCGCCGGCAATGAACCGCTTCGTCGGCGGCAACCGGGTCACGCTGCTGAGGAGCGGAAGCGAGTTCTTCCCGGCGCTGCTCGCGGCCATCGACGGCGCGCGGCGCGAGATCTGGCTGGAGACCTACCTCTACGCCGACGACCGGATCGGGCGCATCGTCACGGCGTCGCTGAGCCGGGCCGTGCAGCGCGGCGTCGTCGTCCGCGTGATGGTCGACGGCTGGGGCGCGAAGCACTTCCTCACGCCGGCGCTGCAGCGCGACCTCGTCCGCAGCGGCGTCCTGCTGCTCAAGTACCGGCCCGAGGTCGCGCCGTGGCAGTTCCGCTTCCACCGGCTGCGGCGGCTGCACCGCAAGCTCTGCCAGGTCGACCGCAGGGTCGCGTTCATCGGCGGCATCAACATCATCGACGACATGAACACGCCGCGGCAGAAGCCGCCGCGCGTCGACTTCGCGGTGCGCGTCGAGGGCCCGCTGCTGCCGCCGATCGTCCACACGATGCAGCGGGTGTGGGCGATCAACGAGCTCGTGCAGTTCCAGAACACCGAGGTGCCGCTGTTCCCGGTCGTGCACTCGGTCGAGCGCGCCGGCACGCAGACGGCCAAGTTCGTGATCCGCGACAACCTGCGGCATCGCCGCGACATCGAGCACGCGTACCTCGCCGCGATCCGCGTCGCGAAGGAGGAGATCCTGATCGCGAACTCGTACTTCTTTCCGGGGATCCGGTTCCGGCGCGCGCTGATCGCGGCGTCGGGCCGCGGCGTCCGCGTGACGCTGATCCTGCAGGCGCGCGTCGAGTACATGCTGCTGCACTTCGCGACGCGCGCGCTGTACGGCCAGCTGCTCGCCGCGGGCGTCGTCATCGAGGAGTACCACCGCTCGTTCCTGCACGCGAAGGTCGCCGTCGTCGACGCCAAGTGGGCGACCGTCGGCTCGTCGAACATCGACCCGTACAGCCTGCTGATGGCGCGCGAGGCCAACGTCTTCGTCCGCGATCCCGAGTTCGCCGGGCAGCTGCGCCAGGAGCTGGTGCAGATGATCAAGGACGGCGCGCGGCGCGTGGCGCAGAAGCGCTGGGCCAGGCGCCCGCGGCTGTACAAGGCGCTGAACTGGATCGCCTACGGCGTCGTGCGCGTGGGGATGGGCATCCTCGGCTACGGCGGCAACGAGTGGTTCCGCGTCGGCCGCGCCAAGCGCCACAAGTAGGGTCAGAGCGCCGTAATTGGGGTCAGACACTAATTTTCCGCGGAAGTAGTGTCTGACCCTACTGTCCTGACCCTACTTCCTGGCCGGGCGCCCGACCGCCTGGCGGGAGGCGCGGCGCCGGCACTGCGCATGCACGTCATCCGCGAAGCCGGGGGCGCCCAGGGCCCAGCCGTAGTGGGTCGAGTCGCGGATGACGGCGAGCTCCTCTTCGGCCGGATCGCGTTCGAACAGCGCGCGATAGGCCGATCGGCGCGCGGCGGCGGAGCTTCCGAGGCCGACGTAGAGGGCGTGCGGCGTGACCAGGGGGTCGACCGCGCCCAGCGCGTTCGCCGCGTGGCTCGACCAGCGATGGCCGCCCGGCGACTTGACCATGCCCGCCCGGACCGGGTTGAGCTCGATGTAGCGCATGCACGCCAGCAGGTACCGGTCGCTGTCGACCACCGTCGCCCGGTACCGGCCCTCCCAGATCGTCCCCGTGCGCTCGTAGATGAAGTTGAAGTATTTGGCGTAACGCCCGCCGACGACCTGCATCGTCCGGGGTGCGCTCGCCGCGGTCGCCGGAGTGGCGAGCACGTGGACGTGGTTGGTCATCAGCACGTAGGCGTGGATGGCGAGGCCGTTCGCCTCCGCCGCCTCCCGCAGGTAGGCCCGATAGGTCCCGGCGTCCTGGTTCGACCGGAAGACCGGATCGCGGTTGTTGCCGCGCACGATGATGTGCAGCGGCAGTCCCGGGGCGAAGTAGCGCGGCAGGCGAGGCATGGCGACGACTGTGCACCGCCGACCGCGCGTCCGCCATCAGCCGAAAGTAGGGTCAGACACTACTTATCGCCGGAAGTAGTGTCTGACCCCACTTATAATCGCGGGATGCGCGGTCATTCCTCCTCCCGGCTGCCGTTGCCGGACGCATCGGCTCGTCGCGGCGACTGGCACGTGATCCGCAGCCTGCTGCCCTACCTGTGGGCGTACAAGGGGCGGGTGATCGCGGCGCTGGCGGCGCTGGTCGCGGCGAAGGTCGCCAACGTCGGCGTGCCGGTGGCGATGAAGCAGATCGTCGACAGCCTCGACCCGTCGCTGGCGATGCTCGCGGTGCCGCTCGCGCTGCTCGTCGCCTACGGGGCGCTGCGGCTGTCGACGACGATCTTCACCGAGCTGCGCGAGTTCCTGTTCGCCAAGGTGACGCAGCGCTCGGTGCGCACGATCGCGCTCGAGGTCTTCCGCCACCTGCACGCGCTGTCGCTGCGCTTCCACCTCGC
This sequence comes from uncultured beta proteobacterium, assembly GCA_963832705.1. Taxonomy (GTDB): domain Bacteria; phylum Pseudomonadota; class Gammaproteobacteria; order Burkholderiales; family Casimicrobiaceae; genus CAIWHR01. Next base: position 27,299 of record CAWHVP010000021.1, read on the forward strand.
GCGCCAGACGGGCGGGCTCACCCGCGACGTCGAGCGCGGCCAGCGCGGCATCTCGACGCTGATCAACTTCACGCTGTTCTCGATCCTGCCGACGCTGGTCGAGATCGCGCTGGTGTCGGCGATCATGATCGCGCGCTACGACTGGACGTTCATCGCGATCACCGTCGGCGCGCTGACGCTCTACATCCTGTGCACGGTGCTGATCACCGAGTGGCGGACGAACTTCCGCCGGACGATGAACGAGCTCGACTCCAAGGCGAACACCAAGGCGATCGACAGCCTGCTCAACTACGAGACCGTCAAGTACTTCGGCAACGAGGAGTTCGAGGCGCGCCGCTACGACGAGAGCATGCAGCGCTGGGAGCAGGCGGCGGTGAAGAGCCAGACGTCGCTGTCGCTGCTCAACGTCACGCAGAGCGCGATCATCGCGACGGCGGTCACGCTGATCATGTGGCGCGCGACGGTCGGCGTCGTCGACCGCACGATGACGATCGGCGACCTCGTGCTCGTCAACGCGTTCATGATCCAGATCTACATCCCGCTCAACTTCCTCGGCGTCATCTACCGCGAGATGAAGCAGGCGCTGGCGGACATGGAGCGGATGTTCGCGCTGGTGAAGGAGCACACCGAGGTGTCGGACGCCCCCGGCGCGCCGGCGCTCGCGGTCGGCGACGGCGAGGTGCGCTTCGAGCACGTCGACTTCTCCTACGAGTCGAACCGGCAGATCCTGTTCGACGTGAGCTTCACGATCCCCGCGGGCAAGACGGTCGCCGTCGTCGGGCCGTCGGGCTCGGGCAAGTCCACGCTGGCGCGCCTGCTGTTCCGCTTCTACGACGTGACCAAGGGGCGCATCACGATCAACGGCCAGGACATCCGCGCGGTGACGCAGTCGAGCCTGCGCGCGGCGATCGGCATCGTGCCGCAGGACACGGTGCTGTTCAACGACTCGATCGAGTACAACATCGGCTACGGGCGCGTCGACGCCTCGCACGACGAGATCGTCACGGCCGCGCAGCTCGCGCAGATCCACGACTTCGTCGCGTCGCTGCCCGAGGGCTACGGCACGCCGGTCGGCGAGCGCGGCCTGAAGCTCTCCGGCGGCGAGAAGCAGCGGGTCGCGATCGCGCGCGCGGTGCTCAAGAACCCGAAGATCCTGATCTTCGACGAGGCGACGTCCGCGCTCGACTCCAAGTCGGAGAAGGCGATCCAGGCCGAGCTGAAGCAGATCGCGCGCAACCGCACGACGCTGACGATCGCGCACCGGCTGTCGACGATCGTCGACGCCGACGAGATCCTCGTGCTCGACCGCGGCGATCATCGTCGAGCGCGGCACGCACGCGGCGCTGCTGGCCGCGGACGGCACCTACGCGCGGATGTGGCGGCTGCAGCAGGACCAGATGCAGGACGAGGCCGCCGAGGCGGTCGCGTGACGGCGGGCAGGCCGCGGCCGTCGGGGATCGCCGGAAGTAGGGTCAGACACTACTTCCGGGGCGGCGTGGGGCCGGGCACCACCTGCGGTGAGTAGTGTCTGACCCCACTTCCCGACGCCACGTCCGCCGGGGGGGGTGGAAACGGATACGGGCGCGTGCTATAAAGGCCTGTGAAACCGAGAAATCGTCTGATGAATCGCCGCTTCCTTACTGTTTTTGCTGGATTCTTCGCGCTGGCCGCCGCGACGCTCGCGGCTGCGCAGGGCCCGGTCGCGCTGGACGCGAGCAAGCTGAAGCTCGCGTCGGCGAACGTCCTCGTGCTCGACGCCGAGGCGAATCGGCCGATCTACGCCAAGGCGGCGAACGACGTGACGCCGATCGCGTCGCTGACCAAGCTGATGACGGCGATCGTCACGCTCGACTCCGGCCTGTCGCTCGACGACCCGATCGCGATCGACATGGACGATTTCGACTTCCTGAAGGGCTCGCACTCGCGCCTGAAGATGGGCGCCGAGCTGCCGCGCCGCGAGATGCTGCGGCTGGCGCTGATGGCCTCCGAGAATCGCGCCGCGTCGAGCCTCGCCCGGCACTACCCCGGCGGCATGCCGGCGTTCGTCGCGGCGATGAACGCCAAGGCGCAGGCGCTCGGGATGAAGCGCACGCGCTTCGCCGATCCGACCGGCCTCACCGCCGCAGAACGTGTCGACGGCGAGCGACCTCGCGACGCTGGTCGTCCGCGGCGGCGCAGTATCCGCTGATCCGCGAGTTCAGCACCACGCAGAGCCACTTCGTCGAAGTGCAGTCGACGGGGCAGGTGCTCGGCTTCAACAACACCAACGGGCTCGTCAAGAGCGCCGACTGGGACATCCAGGTCAGCAAGACCGGCTTCATCCGCGAGGCCGGCAAGTGCCTGGTGATGATGGCGACGATCGCGAGCAGGCCGGTGGTGATCGTGCTGCTCGACTCGCTCGGCCGCTACACCCGCGTCGCCGACGCGATCCGCGTCAAGTACTGGCTGGAGACCGGCGAGACGATGCCGGTGCGCACGGCGGCCAAGTCGGCCAAGCCCGCGAAGGCGACGGCGAAGAAGCCCGCCAAGGCCCCGGTGCAGGGCAAGGTCGCGCAGAACACCGTCAAGAGCGGCAAGACGCCGCGCGCCTGATCGCGCCTGCGCGCGCGCGCGCAATCGCCGCGCCGGCGGCGTTCCGACTGCGTCGTTAGCGTCCCCGGTTGGCGCCATCCGCGAAACCCGCGGCCCGAACCGCGGTCAAACCCGCGTTCGAGACTGCGCGCGTCGCGCCGACCCGATCACCGGAGCTGACCATGAACCGACGCCATTTCCTTTTCCGCGCAGCAGGCGCGGTCGCGGGCGCCGCCGTCGGCGCGCAGGCGCTGGCACAGGGCAAGCCCGCGGCGGCGGTCCCGCCCCGTCCGCGCCCGCGGTCCCGCCCGCCGCCCGCGGCCGCAGTGCCCGCGCCGACCAAGCTCGTCCACTCCGACGCCGAGTGGAAGAAGCGCCTGACCCCGGCGCAGTACGCGTGCTGCGCGAGGAGGACACCGAGTATCCGTACTCGAGCCCGCTCAACAACGAGAAGCGCAAGGGCACGTTCGTCTGCGCCGGCTGCGACCTGCCGCTGTTCGAGTCGCGGACCAAGTACGACAGCGGTACCGGCTGGCCGAGCTTCTGGAGCCGATCCAGGGCGCCGTCGAGACCAAGACCGACTCAAGATCGGCTACCCGCGCGACGAATACCACTGCGCGCGCTGCGGCGGGCACCAGGGCCACGTGTTCAACGACGGCCCGAAGCCGACCGGCCTGCGCTACTGCAACAACGGGCTGGCGCTGAAGTTCGTGCCGGCGTGACATCGGTCGCGCTGGATCCTCGCCCCGATCGATTCCCCGGGCCCACGCCGCTGACGCGGCACCCTCTTCCGCGCGGGAGCAGGAGCTGCGTCAGCGGCCGGTGAGGGCGGCGTCACGGTTCGACCGCCAGGCACGCTCGCGTTCAGCGCGCCGCCAAGCGCGCCGTCGCCAACGGCAGGAACAGGATTCGCGGCCGATCCTCGAACGGGATGAACCGTGGTGCCGGTAGAACGCCGCCGCGGCCTCGTCCTTGGCATCGACGACCAGGGCGAAGCCGGCGATGTCGGCATCGAGGCAGCGTGCCAACGCGTCGGCGAGCAGTGCGGCGCCGAGACCCTTCCCGCGCGCTGACCGGTCGACCGCGAGCCGCCCCATGCGGACCGCCGGCACGGTCGGGTAGCGGGGCAGCCTTCTCGCGGTTTCCTCTGGCAAGTCGGCGAGCAGCACGCTGGTCGCGGACAGCGTGTAGAAGCCGGCGATCCGGTCGTGCCGGTCCCGCGCGACGAAGCAGGTCGCGACGCGCCGGCGGATGTCCTGGGTGACGCGCTCGCGAAAATAGCGATCGAGCGCTTCGACCCCGCTGTCGAAGCCACCTCGCTCGCTCGCGGGATCGAGCGGCGTGATCCGGTACATCGGCGCCGTCAAGCCGGCGCGATCAGCCTGCGCCGGCGGGCAAAGGCGCGCTTCAGCGCGGCGTTCGGCTTCGGCGGCGCGAGCAGCGCGGCGGCAAAGCGCTCCTGATCGGACAGCGACAGCGTGGTGACTCCCGCCTGCTGGATGGCGCGCTGCGCCGCTTCCTGCACGGCGGCGATGACGAAATCGGTGACGGTGCGATCCTGCAGCTCGGCCGCGCGCTTCAGCGTCGCGTGCAGCTCGGCGCTGATGCGGCTTCGAGGCGGGCGGTGGCGGGAGTGGACGGCATCGGAAATCTCCTGCGATGGATTATACGGCAATTTGCCGTACAAGACGGGGCGCCCTCGCGCCGCCACGCACCCTCACCCCCAGCCCGCTGCCTCGAGCCCTCACCCGCCGCTGACGCGGCACCCTCTCCCGCGCGCGGGAGAGGGCTGGGGTGAGGGTGCGCACGTCAGGCCTTCCGCTTCCCCGCGTCCAGCAGCTCCTTCGCGTGCGCGCGCGTCTTCGGCGTGATCTCGCCGCCGGCCAGCATGCGCGCGAGCTCCTCGACCCGCGCCGCGGCCGACAGCGCCTCGACGCTGCGCGCGCACGTGTCGGCGTCGCCGCTTCTTGGTGACGCGGAAGTTGCGCGTCGGCGAACGCGGCGACCTGCGGCAGGTGGGTCACGCACAGCACCTGCCGGCGCGCGCCCAGCGACTGCATCAGCCGGCCGACGGTCGCGGCGACGGCGCCGCCGATGCCGGCGTCGACCTCGTCGAACACCAGCGTCGGCACGGCGCCGACCTCGCTGGTCACGACCTGGATCGCGAGCGCGACGCGCGACAGCTCGCCGCCCGACGCGACGCGCGCGAGCGGGCCGAGCGGCTGCTTCGGGTGGCTCGCGACGCGGAACTCGACCTGCTCGCTGGCCGTAGCTCGCGGGCGTGGCGAGCGGCGGCAGCGCGATCTCGAAGCGGCCGCCGGCCATCGCGAGCTCCTGCATCGCCGCGGTGACGCGGTGGCCGAGCTCGCTGCGCCGCGAACTGGCGCTTCTTCGACAGCTCGGTCGGCCAGCGCACGAAGCGACTGTCTCGGCATGCGGCCGCGCGCTTCGCCAGCGCGGCGGCGTCGGCCGATTCGGCGATGGCGGCAAGCCGCGCCTCGGTCTCCGCGAGCAGTTCGGGCAGCGCCTCGGCGCGCACGCGGTAGCGGCGGGCGGCGTCGTGGATCGCGGCGAGCCGCTCCTCGACGCGCGCGAGCTCGGCGGGATCGAGGTCGAGCTGCTCCCGGTAGGCGCGCAATTCGCGCGCGGCCTCGACCAGCTGGATGCGCGCGGGCTCGAGCAGCGCGACGACCTCGGCCAGCGCCGGGTCGTGCGCGGCGCCCGCGGACGAGCCGCGCGACGATCGCGGTCAGCGCGGCGCACCAGCGCCGCGTCGCTCTCCGGCGAGCTCCTCCTCGCCGGCGCTGGCCGCTTCGAGCAGCGAGGCCGCGTGCGCGAGGCGCGACTGCGCCTGCGTCAGCGTCGCCCACTCGTCGGCGGTGACGTTGAGCGCGGCGAGCTCGCGCCGGCGCGCTTCGAGCAGGTCGCGCTCGGCGGCGAACGCCTGCGCGGCCTTCGGCGGCGGCCTCGCTCTTGTCGGCGGCGTCGCGCCACGCGCGCCACGCGGCGCCGACTTCGCGCGCCAGCACGGCGAAGCCGCCGAACGCGTCGAGCAGCTCGCGCTGCGCGTCGGCGGCGAGCAGCGACTGGTGCGCGTGCTGGCCGTGCAGGTCGACGAGCATCTCGCCGAGCTCGGTCAGCTGCGCGAGCGTCGCCGGCCGGCCGTTGATCCACGCGCGGCTCTTGCCCTGGGCATCGAGCGTCGCGGCGGACGAGGATCTCGGCATCGATGGTTCCGTCGCCCGAGGCGAGGCCCTGCTCGCCGAGCCACTGCGCGAGCTCCGGCCGGTCGGCGACTCTCGAACACCGCGGCGAGCTCGGCGCGGTCGGCGCCGGGGCGCAGCTGGCGCTGCTCGAAGCGGTCGCCGAGCAGCAGCGCGAGCGCGTCGAGCAGGATCGACTTGCCGGCGCCGGTCTCGCCGGTGAGGACGGTGAAGCCGCGGTCGAGCTCGAGGTCGAGCGCCTCGACGACGACGAAGTTGCGGATCGAGATCAGCCGCAGCATGCGCGTGTCCCGGACGGCGGCAGCGCGCCCTGCTAGTTGTTGCGCTCGGGCGCCTCGCCCCAGTGGAGCTTCTGGCGCAGCATCGCGAAGTGGTCGTGGCCCTCGGGGTGCAGGAGCCGCACCGGATAGGGCGCGCGCCGGATCGTCACGCGGTCGCCCTCGTCGAACGCGAAGTGCGCCTGGCCGTCGCAGTGGACGGCGGCATCCTGGCCCTTCTGCAGCGTGATCGAGATCGTCGCCGAATCGCTGACGGCGATCGGCCGGTACGATAGCGCGTGCGGCGCGACCGGCACCAGCAGCACGGCCGGGACCTCGGGGTGCACGATCGGGCCCTGCGCGGACAGCGCGTAGGCGGTCGAGCCGGTCGGCGTGGCGACGATCAGGCCGTCGGCGCGCATCGTGTAGACGAAGCGGCCGTCGATCTCGACGATGATGTCGACCATGCCGCCGACGTGGCCGCGGCTCGCGACGACGTCGTTCAGCGCCGACGCCGAATCGGTGGTGCCGTCGGCGTGGTGGACCGTCGCTTCGAGCAGCAACCGCCGCTCTTCCTGGTAGCGGCCGGCGAGGATCGGCGGCAGCGCGCTCTCGGTCTGCGCCAGCGGGATGTCGGTGAGGAAGCCGAGCCGCCCCTGGTTGACGCCGATCAGCGGCACGTCGTGGAGCGCGAGCTGCCGGGCGACCGACAGCAGCGTGCCGTCGCCGCCGACGACGATCGCGACGTCGACCAGCGTGCCCAGCACGTCCGGCGCGGCGGTCGGATAGCCGGGCACCGGCGTGAAGCGCGCGGTCTCGGAGTCGAGCACGATCTCGTGCCCGCGGCCGCGCAGGAACGCGGCCAGCGCCGTCAGCGGCTCGGCGATGCCGGGGCTCGCGTAGCGCCCGATCAGCGCGACGCGGCGAAAGGCGATCTCGTCGGTGGCGGAGGCGGAGGCGGAGCAGGCGTGGAGGCGGGCGGCGCGGACATGCCTCGGATTAGAGCCATAGGCGCGCGCCGTCGCCCAAGCAAACGGCCATCAGACGGTTGGGCAGGAAAAGGGGCGGGGACAGTGTCCCGGCTTCCGCTGCGCTCAACCCGGCCGACGCCCGGGCTACAATACGCCGACCATGTCCAGCCTGCTCGACCAGCGCGCGCAGTTCCTGCTCAAGGCCCTCATCGAGCGCTACATCGCCGAGGGCCAGCCGGTCGGCTCGCGCGTGCTCGCCAAGCAGACCGGGCTCGAGCTGTCGCCGGCGACGATCCGCAACGTGATGGCGGACCTGGAGGAGCTGGGCTACATCGCGAGCCCGCACACGTCGGCCGGGCGGGTGCCCACGCCCAAGGGCTACCGGTTCTTCGTCGACAGCCTGATGATCGTCAAGCCGCTCGACGAGGGCGAGATCCACCGGCTCGAAGGCGAGCTCACCGCCGACAGCCCGCAGCAGCTGGTCAACGCCGCCGCGTCGCTGGTGTCGCAGCTCACGCGCTTCGCCGGCGTCATCGTCACGCCCAGGCGGCGCGAGCCGTCGTTCCGGCACCTCGAGTTCCTGCGGCTGTCCGAGCGGCGCGTGCTGCTGATCATCGTCACCGCCGAGGGCGACGTCCAGAACCGGATCCTGCACACCGACCGCGCGTACTCGCAGACGCAGCTGGTCGAGGCGACGAACTTCTTCAACCAGCACTATGCGGGCCAGCCGTTCGGCGCGATGCGCTCGCTGCTGAAGGAGGAGCTCACGTCGCTGCGCGAGGACATCGTCGGGCTGATGTCGGCGGCGGTCGAGGCCGGCAGCGCCGCGCTGCAGGAGAGCGAGTCGCTGTTCGTCGCCGGCGAGAGGAACCTGCTCGACGCCGACGACCTCGCGTCGAACATGACCCGGCTGCGGCGCCTGTTCGACCTGTTCGAGCAGAAGACGTCGCTGCTGCACCTGCTCGACGCGGCGCAGCGGGCGCAGGGCGTGCAGCTCTTCATCGGCGAGGAGTCGGGCCTCGTCCCTCTGGACGAATGCAGCGTGGTGACCGCGCCGTACGAGGTCGAGGGGGAGGTCATCGGGACGCTCGGCGTCATCGGGCCGACGCGGATGGCCTACGAGCGCGTGATCCCGATCGTCGACATCACCGCCCGGCTGCTGTCCTCGGCGCTCTCGGCGCAGCTGAGCGATGCCTGACGCGCGGGCCGCGGCCGCCGCGGATGCCGCTGCCGTTCGCCTCCGCGCCGCCACCGCGACCTTCGACCCCTGCTGATGCCCGATCCCTCGTTTGCCCACGACCGCGTCACGCGCGTCGGCGTCCTGCTGGTCAACCTCGGCACGCCCGATGCGCCGACGCCCGCGGCCGTGCGCCGCTATCTCGCGCAGTTCCTGGCGGATCCGCGGGTGGTCGAGATCCCGCGCGCGATCTGGCTGCTGATCCTGCACGGCATCATCCTGCGCGTGCGGCCGGCCAAGTCGGCGAAGAAGTACGCGGCGATCTGGACCGATGCGGGCTCGCCGCTGCTCGTCTACAGCGAGCGCCAGCGGTCGTTGCTGCAGGGCATTCTCGGCGACCGGCTGCGCTCGCTCGGCCTCCCCGAGGATCACGCCGCCATCGCGCTCGGCATGCGCTACGGCAATCCCGACATCCCCGGCGCGATGGACCGGCTGCGCGCGGCGGGCTGCGACCGCATCCTGGTCGTGCCGCTGTATCCGCAGTACGCCGCCAGCACGACGGCGACGGCGCTGGACGTCGTCTACGAGCACGCGCAGGACCGCGCGGCGCATGCCCGGGCTGCGCGCCGTCGACTGCTTCCACGACGATCCCGGCTACATCAAGGCGCTGGCGCGCGTCGTCAACGACCATTGGGTGAAGAACGGCTGGCCGGACAAGCTGGTCATGTCCTTCCACGGCCTGCCGCGGCGCGTGCTCGACCTGGGCGACCCGTACCACTGCCACTGCCACAAGACGGCGCGGCTGCTCGCGACCGAGCTGGGCCTCCAGCCGTCGCAGTACGTGGTCACGTTCCAGTCGCGCTTCGGCAAGGCCGAGTGGCTGCAGCCGTACACGGCGGCGACGCTCGAGTCCCTCGCCCGCGAGGGGGTGGGCCGCGTCGACGTCTTCTGCCCGGGCTTCGCCTCCGACTGCCTCGAGACGCTGGAGGAGATCGGGATCGAGGGCAGGGACACGTTCGTCAAGGCCGGCGGCCGGGAATTCCACGTGATTCCCTGCCTCAACGACCACCCGGCGTGGATCGCCGCGCTGGCCGATCTCGTCATGACGCACCTGCAGGGCTGGCTCGAGCCCCCGCCCGACGCCGCCGCCCGCGCCGCGACCCTCGCCCGCGCCACCGCCCTCGGCGCCACCAAGTAGCCGCCCCGGCCGCGCCCCTCGCGGCCAAGTCCCTGTTTTTGCAGGCCTCAGAAAGTAGGGTCAGACACTACTTCCGCGAATAAGTAGTGTCTGACCCTACTTATTCGGGTGGGGGTTGAAACGCCGCGGAATGTCCCCATTGTCCAGATGAGTTTGCAACCGCCTGACCAGGCATCCGATTGGGAACAGTGATGACGCAGAGCCAACCGCAACCCTCGCCGCCGGCCCCCGAGGCCGCGACCACGACGGATCACGTCGCCGACCCGAAACCCGCCGATCCCGCGCCCGACATCGACGCGCTGCTGAAGAAGGCCGAGGACGAGGCGCTGCAGCTGAAGGACGCGTTCCTGCGCGCCCGCGCCGACATCGAGAACGTCCGCAAGCAGGCGGCCAACGACGTCTCCAAGGCCTACAAGTTCGCGATCGAGAAGTTCGCCGAGGAGCTGCTCGCCGTCCGCGACTCGCTCGAGACCTCGCTCGCCACCCCCAACGCCTCGCCCGAGACGCTGCGCGCCGGCGTCGAGCTGACGCTGAAGCAGCTCACCAGCGCGTTCGAGAAGTCGCAGATCAAGGAGATCGCGCCGGCCGGCCAGAAGTTCGACCCCCATTTCCACCAGGCGATGGCGATGGTCGACAGCGACCAGCCGGCCAACACCGTCGTCACGGTGTTCCAGAAGGGCTACCTGCTGAACGACCGCGTGCTGCGGCCGGCGCTGGTCGCCGTCGCCAAGGGGAAGGAATAGGGCGGTCGGTGCCGCCGTCGTCGACCGGCCCCGGAAAGGGCGTCGGAGCGACGGCCGGCCCTTGAATCGGACGCTTTCGGCATCATTTGAACTGATGACACCGCTGCGGGATTCCGCAGCTACGGAATCTCGGCAATCAGAAGGGAGCACAGCATGGGCAAGATCATCGGCATCGACCTCGGCACCACGAACAGCTGCGTCGCCATCATGGAAGGCGGCGTGCCGAAGGTCATCGAGAACTCGGAAGGCGGGCGCACGACGCCCTCGGTCGTCGCCTACCAGGAAGACGGCGAGATCCTCGTCGGCGCGCCGGCCAAGCGCCAGGCGGTCACCAACGCCAAGAACACGATCTTCGCCGTCAAGCGGCTGATCGGCCGCCGCTTCGAGGAGAAGGAAGTCCAGAAGGACATCGACCTGATGCCCTACAGGATCGTCAAGCACGACAACGGCGACGCGTGGGTCGAGGTGCGCGGCAAGAAGATCGCGCCGTCGCAGGTGTCGGCCGAGACGCTGCGCAAGATGAAGAAGACCGCCGAGGACTATCTCGGCGAGGAAGTGACCGAGGCGGTGATCACCGTCCCGGCGTACTTCAACGACTCGCAGCGGCAGGCGACCAAGGACGCCGGCCGCATCGCCGGGCTCGAGGTCAAGCGGATCATCAACGAGCCGACCGCGGCCGCGCTGGCGTTCGGCATGGACAAGAAGGAAGGCGACCGCAAGATCGCCGTCTACGACCTGGGCGGCGGCACCTTCGACATCTCGATCATCGAGATCGCCGAGATCGAGGGCGAGCACCAGTTCGAGGTGCTGTCGACCAACGGCGACACGTTCCTCGGCGGCGAGGACTTCGACCAGCGGCTGATCGACTACGTCGTCACCGAGTTCAAGAAGGACCAGGGCGTCGACCTCAAGAACGACGTGCTCGCGCTGCAGCGGCTGAAGGAAGCCGCCGAGAAGGCGAAGATCGAGCTGTCGTCGTCGCAGCAGACCGACATCAACCTGCCGTACATCACGGCGGACCAGAGCGGCCCGAAGCACCTGTCGCTGAAGATCACGCGCGCCAAGTTCGAGTCGCTGGTCGAGGAGCTGATCGAGCGCACGATCGAGCCCTGCCGCATCGCGATCAAGGACGCGGGCGTCAAGCTCTCCGACATCGGCGACGTGATCCTCGTCGGCGGCATGACGCGGATGCCCAAGGTGCAGGAGAAGGTGAAGGAGTTCTTCGGCAAGGAGCCGCGCAAGGACGTGAACCCGGACGAGGCGGTCGCCGTCGGCGCCGCGATCCAGGGCGGCGTGCTGAAGGGCGAGGTCAAGGACGTGCTGCTGCTCGACGTGACGCCGCTGTCGCTGGGCATCGAGACGCTGGGCGGCGTGATGACCAAGCTCATCAAGAAGAACACGACGATCCCGACCAAGGCGCAGCAGGTGTTCTCGACCGCCGACGACAACCAGTCGGCGGTGACGATCCACGTGCTGCAGGGCGAGCGCGACGTGTCGTCGGGGAACAAGAGCCTCGGCCAGTTCAACCTCGAAGGGCATTCCGCCGTCGCCGCGCGGCATGCCGCAGATCGAGGTCACGTTCGACATCGACGCCAACGGCATCCTGCACGTGTCGGCGAAGGACAAGGCGACCGGCAAGGAGAACCAGATCCGGATCAAGGCGAGCTCGGGCCTGTCCGAGTCCGAGATCCAGAAGATGGTCAAGGACGCCGAGGAGCACGCCGACGACGACAAGCGGCTGCTCGAGGCCGTGCAGGCGCGGAATGCGCTCGACACGCTGGTGCACAGCGTGAAGAAGTCGCTGACCGAGTACGGCGACAAGATCGGCGGCGACGAGAAGGGCAAGATCGAGGCCGCGGTCAAGGATGCCGAGGAACTCTTGAAGCAGAAGGACGCGAGCAAGGACGCGATGGAAGCCAAGGCGACCGAGCTGTCGGCGGCCGCGCAGAAGCTGGGCGAGATCATGTACGCGCAGTCGCAGGCCGCGGCGGGCGAGGCGGGTGGTGCCGGTGCCGGTCCCGCGGGCGGCGGTGCGGCGGGTGGCGGCGGTGGTGCCGGCGGGCAGCCCACGACGAGAAGGTCGTCGACGCCGAGTACACGGAAGTGAAGGACCGGAAGTAAACTCCGCTTCCGGCAGTCGTTCAAAGACGCGGCTTCCCTGCCATCCGGCCGGGCGGCCGCGTTCCGCATTTGGGTCGTAACGATGCTGCGCGTGCCGAGCCTTGAGTAACCGAGCCATGTCCAAGAAACGCGACTACTACACCGTGCTGGGCGTCAACCGCGACGCTTCCGAGGACGACATCAAGAAGGCCTACCGGAAGCTCGCGATGAAGCACCATCCGGACCGCGCGCCGGACGACAAGGGTGCCGAGGAGAAATTCAAGGAGGCGAAGGAAGCCTACGAGGTGCTGTCGGACGCGAAGAAGCGCGCCGCGTACGACCAGTTCGGGCACGCGGGAGTCGATCCGGCGGCGGGCTTCGGCGCCGGCGGGCGCGGGCCGGAGGGCTTCGGCGGCTTCTCGGAAGCGTTCGGCGACATCTTCGGCGAGATCTTCGGCGCGCAGCGCGGCGGGCGCGGCAACGGCGTCTATCGCGGCGCCGACCTGCGCTACAACCTCGAGCTGGGTCTCGAGGAAGCGGCACGCGGCACCGAGGCCAAGATCCGCATCCCGACGCTGGAGGAATGCGGGACCTGCCACGGCAGCGGCGCCAAGCCCGGCACGCACCCGAAGCAGTGCACGACCTGCCACGGCCGCGGCGAGGTCCGCGTGTCGCAGGGCTTCTTCTCGATCCAGCAGACCTGCCCGACCTGCCACGGCAGCGGCAAGGTGGTGACCGACCCTTGCGCAAGCTGCCACGGCGCCGGCCGCATCAAGAAGCACAAGACGCTGTCGGTGAAGATCCCCGCCGGCGTCGACCAGGACGACCGGATCCGGCTCGCGGGCGAGGGCGAGGCCGGCATGAACGGCGGCCCGCCGGGCGACCTCTACGTCGTCGTGAACCTCAAGCCGCACCCGGTGTTCCAGCGCGAGGGCGCGGACCTGCACTGCGAGATGCCGATCAGCTTCGCCACCGCCGCGCTCGGCGGCGAGATCGAGATCCCGACGCTCGACGGCCACGCGACGATCAAGGTCCCCGCCGAGACGCAGACCGGGCAGGTGTTCCGGCTGCGCGGCAAGGGCATCAAGCAGGTGCGCGGCGCGCACCACGGCGACCTCTTCTGCCACGTCGCGATCGAGACGCCGGTGAAGCTCACGTCGCGGCAGAAGGAACTGCTGCGCGAGTTCGAGGCGATCAACGACAACGACCCGGGCGCGCACAACCCGCGGGCCAAGTCGTTCATGGAGAAGGTCCGCGACTTCTTCGCGCCCTAATTAGGGTCAGACACTACTTATCGCCGGAAGTAGTGTCTGACCCTACTTATCCCACCTACCCCCTCAGGAGTTCCGCCGTGCTGCGTCCCGCCCTTGCCGTCCTCGCCCTCGCCCTTTCGCTGTCCGCATCCGCCCAGGTCAAGATCGGCCTGATGGTGTCCGCGACCGGCCCGACCACCGCCATCGGGACGCCGCAGAAGAACACCGGCGACATCCTGCCGAAGAAGGTCGGCGACGTCACCGTCGAGTACATCCAGTACGAGGACGGCGGCGACACGACGCGCGGCGTGCAGAACGTCAAGAAGCTGATCCAGGAGAACAACGTCGACGCGATCATCGGGCCGTCGACGACGCCGATCGCGCTGGCGATCCTCGACCCGATCTCCGAGGCCAAGGTGCCGCTGCTGGCGACCGTCGGCTCGTCGAACGTGATCGAGCCGATGGACGCGAAGCGGCGCTGGGTGTTCAAGACGACGCAGAACGACGAGCTGATCGGCGCGGCGCTGGTCCGGCACATGGTGAAGAGCGGCGTGAAGACCGTCGGCTTCATCGGCTTCAAGGACCCGTACGGCGAGAACTGGAACAAGGTGTTCGTGCCGCTGGCCGAGAAGGCGGGGATCCGGTTCGTCGCGACCGAGTACTACCTGCGCACCGATCCCAGCGTGACCGGGCAGACGCTGAAGCTGATCGGCGCGAAGCCCGACGCGGTCTTCATCGCCGGCGTCGGCGGCCCCGCGGTGCTGCCGCAGGTGACGCTGCGCGACCAGGGCTACAAGGGACCGATCTACCAGACGCACGGTGTCGCCACCGACGACTTCATCCGCCTCGGCAAGGAGAAGGTCGAGGGCACCGTGCTGGCCGCGGGGCCGATGCTCGTCATCGACGAGATCGCCGACTCCAACCCGATCAAGAAGGTCGCGCTCAACTACATCGCGACCTACGAGAAGCAGTTCGGCGCCAGGCCCTCGACGTTCGGCGCGAACACCTGGGACTCCGGCATCATCATCGAGCGCGCGATTCCCACCGCGATGAAGGCGGGCAAGCCCGGCACCGAGGCCTTCCGCGTCGCGCTGCGCGACGCGATCGAGAAGGAGCGCGAGATCGTCGGCTGCCAGGGCGTGTTCAACATGTCGCCGGCGAACCACAACGGCATGGACGAGCGCGCGCGCGTGCTCGTCGTGGTGAAGGACGGCAAGTTCCGCCTGCTCCCCGAGTAACTCCCGGAAATTAGGGTCAGACACTACTTTCGCTGAAAGCGGGATGGCGGACGCGGGGGGGCGCCGGGGCATCGTGGGCGTCCTGCTGGCGGGCGGGCGCGGGGAGCGGTTCGGCGGCGACAAGCTGCTCGCGCCGTTGCCGGCACGGTCGCCGCAACCGGCGAAGAATGGGGTCGGAGCTCGTTCTTCCCGCGACAATGGGGTCAGAGCCCCTTCTTCCCGGGGCTGCCGGAAGCGCAAGTGCGAGCTCGGACCCCATCCTCGTGGTGGGCGTCGCGGCCTGCCGCAACCTGATCGCAGCCGTGCCCGACGGTCGTCGCCGTCGTTCGCCCCGGCGACGCGGTGCTCGCGGCGGCGTTGTCGGCCGCGGGCGCGCGCGTGATCGAATGCCCGCGCGCCGACGAGGGCATGGGCGCGAGCCTCGCCTGCGGCGTGCAGGCCGCGGCCGATGCGGACGGCTGGATCGTCGCGCTCGCCGACATGCCGTGGATCCGGCCGGACACGATCGCCCGGGTCGCCGCCGCGATCACGGCAGGCGCGATCGTCGCCGCGCCGTTCCACGCGGGCGAGCGCGGACATCCCGTGGGCTTCGCGCGATCGTGCGGGGCTGCGCTGTCAGCGCTCCGCGGCGACGAGGGTGCGCGGTCCGTGATCGCCGCGCACCGCGAGCGTTCGTGCGCATCGACGTCGACGACCCCGGCGTGCTGCGCGACGTCGACACCCCCGAGGACCTCCGAAGCGCGTAGCGACGCCGAAGCGCGTAGCCCGGGCGGGGTGCCGGCGCAACCCGACTGGGTCTCGGAGGGTGGAGCCGGCACCCCGCCGGGCTACAACGCCGCGGGAAAGCCGCCCGGGGTTCGCAGGTGCCGGCACCCGCCGGCGCAACCGGCGCGCGACGCGGTTTCTGCGTCGACCGCAAGCCGATCAGCCCGCCGTCACCGGAATCTTGCCGATCCGCTGCTGCCACTCGCGCGGCCCCGTCTGGTGGACCGAGGTGCCCTGCGCGTCGACGGCGACCGTCACCGGCATGTCCTTGACGTCGAACTCGTAGATCGCCTCCATCCCGAGGTCGCCGAACGCGACGACGCGCGAGGCCTTGATCGCCTTCGACACGAGGTACGCCGCGCCGCCGACCGCCATCAGGTAGGCCGCCTTGTGCTTGCGGATCGCCTCGATCGCCACCGGGCCGCGCTCGGCCTTGCCGACCATCGCGATCAGCCCCGTCTTCGCCAGCATCATCTCGGTGAACTTGTCCATCCGCGTGGCCGTCGTCGGGCCCGCGGGTCCGACCACCTCGTCGCGCACCGGGTCGACCGGGCCGACGTAGTAGATGACGCGGTTGGTGAAGTCGACGCCCGCGGGCAGCGGCTCGCCCTTGGCGAAGAGGTCGGCGATGCGCTTGTGCGCGGCGTCGCGGCCGGTCAGCATCTTGCCGTTCAAGAGCAGCGTCTCGCCGGGCTTCCACGTCGCCACCTCGGCGGGCGTGAGCCGGTCGAGGTCGACGCGCTTCGCCGCCGCCGACGGCGCCCACTCCACCTTCGGCCAGCGCGAGAGATCGGGCGGATCGAGCCTGGCCGCGCCGGAGCCGTCGAGAACGAAGTGCGCGTGGCGCGTCGCCGCGCAGTTCGGGATCATGCCGACCGGCTTCGACGCCGCGTGCGTCGGGAAGTCGAGGATCTTGACGTCGAGCACGGTCGAGAGCCCGCCCAGCCCCTGCGCGCCGATGCCGAGCGCATTGACCTTCTCGTAGAGCTCGAGCCGCAGCTCCTCCAGCGCGCTCTTCGGCCCGCGCTTCTTGAGCTCGTGCATGTCGATCGGCTCCATCAGCGCCTCCTTCGCGAGGAGCAGCGCCTTCTCCGCCGTGCCGCCGATGCCGATGCCCAGCATCCCCGGCGGGCACCAGCCGGCGCCCATCGTCGGCACCGTCTTCAGCACCCAGTCGACGATCGAGTCGGACGGATTGAGCATCACGAACTTCGACTTGTTCTCCGAGCCGCCGCCCTTGGCCGCGACCTTCACCTCGACGGTGCCGCCGGGCACGATCTCGACGTGGACGACGGCCGGCGTGTTGTCCTTCGTGTTCTTGCGCGCCCCGGACGGGTCGGCGACGACCGAGGCCCGCAGCTTGTTGTCCGGATCGAGGTACGCGCGGCGCACGCCCTCGTCGACCATCTCCTGCAGCGACATCGTCACGCCGTCGAAGCGCGCGTCCATGCCGACCTTCAGGAACGCGACGACGATGCCCGTGTCCTGGCAGATCGGGCGATGGCCCTCGGCGCACATCCGCGAGTTGGTGAGGATCTGCGCGATCGCGTCCTTCGCCGCCGGCGACTCCTCGGCCGCGTAGGCCTCGCCCAGCGCCTCGATGTAGTCGAGCGGGTGGTAGTAGGAGATGTACTGCAGCGCGTCGGCGACGCTCTGGATCAGGTCTTCCTGGCGGATCGTGGCCATGGGATTCTCCGTGGACGTGTGCGGGTCAGTGCGCGGCGCCGGCACGGGCGGTGGCGCGGCTTGCCGGCCGGCATCAGGCGGTCGACGGCGGCGATCGCGAGCGCGGAAAGCAGGAACGTGATGTGGATGCCGGTCTGCGCGATCAGCACCTTCGCGTCGTAGGCCTGCGCGTTGATGAACGTCTTCAGCAGGTGGATCGACGAGATGCCGATGATCGCCGTCGCGAGCTTGACCTTGAGCACGCTGGCGTTGACGTGCGACAGCCACTCGGGCTGGTCGGGGTGGCTTTCGAGGTTCATCCGCGACACGAACGTCTCGTAGCCGCCGACGATCACCATGATCAGCAGGTTCGAGATCATCACGACGTCGATCAGGCCCAGCACGACCAGCATGACGATCGGTCTCGGGCGCCGACTGCACGGCGGTGGTGCCGATCGGCGTCACGTTGATCAGGATCTTGTCCAGTGGCCGCCTGGCTGCCCATCGCCGCCTCGACGAGGTGGACGAGCTCGACCCAGAAGTACCAGACGTAGATCGCCTGCGCGACGATGAGGCCGAGGTAGAGCGGCAGCTGCAGCCACCGCGCCATGAAGATGAGGCGCGGCAACGGATGGATCGGGCGGTTCGGGTTCGGGGAAGGGGTCTGCATGTGCGGGCCGGCGGACTGGGAAGGGCTGACCGTCGATTATCGCACCATCGCCGGCGGGCGCGATTGCGGTGCCGCGGCGCCGGATTCCAGCGCGGGCATTGTCGCCCGCCCGACAAAGGGGGCGGGCGCGACCGCCCCGGCCGTCCTGCCGGGGGCGGAAACCGCGCGCCGAGGGGCTCGGCGCGATTGCGCCCGGTGCGCGCTGTTGGTTAGACTTGCCAGGCTAACCAAGTCGCCGGCGATGCCCGGCGCGGCCCCGAGCGAAGCAAGAATATTCCTGGAGGAGAGCACCGCATGTCCACGATCGAGTCCGTACTGCACGAACACCGCATTTTCGAGCCGTCGCCCGAATGGGTCGCGCAGGCGCACCTGTCCAAGGCGGACTACGACGAGCTGTGCGCGAAGGCCGCGGCCGACTATCCCGGCTACTGGGCGAAGCTCGCGCGCGACAACCTCGTCTGGCACAAGCCGTTCACCCAGACGCTCGACGAGTCGAACGCGCCGTTCTACAAGTGGTTCGAGGACGGCGAGCTCAACGCCTCGTACAACTGCCTCGACCGCCACCTCGAGACGACGCCGAACCGGACCGCGGTGATCTTCGAGGCCGACGACGGCACCATCACCAAGGTCACGTACAAGGAGCTCTACCATCGCGTCTGCCAGTTCGCGAACGGGCTGAAGCAGCTCGGCATCGGGAAGGGCGACCGCGTGCTCGTCTACCTGCCGATGTCGATCGAGGCGATCGTCGCGATGCAGGCCTGCGCGCGCATCGGTGCGATCCACTCGGTCGTGTTCGGCGGCTTCTCGGCGAAGAGCGTCAACGAGCGCATCGTCGACGCCGGCGCCAAGCTCGTCATCACCGCCGACGGCAACTTTCGCGGCGGCAAGGAGATCGCGCTGAAGCCCGCCGTCGACGAGGCGCTGGCGATGGGTGGCTGCGAATCGATCAAGGGCGTGGTCGTCTACCGCCGGACCGGCGGCAACGTCGTCTGGGACGCGAAGCGCGACATGTGGTGGCACGACCTCGTGTCCGGGCTGCCTACCGACTGCGAGCCGACATGGGTCGGCGCCGAGCACCCGCTGTTCATCCTCTACACGTCGGGCTCGACCGGCAAGCCGAAGGGCGTCCAGCACTCGACCGGCGGCTACCTGCTGCAGGCGCTGTGCTCGATGAAGTGGACGTTCGACATCAAGACGTCCGACATCTTCTGGTGCACGGCCGACGTGGGCTGGGTCACCGGTCACAGCTACGTTGCCTACGGCCCGCTCGCGGCCGGCGCCACGCAGCTCATCTTCGAGGGCGTGCCGACGTACCCGCGGGCGTCGCGCTTCTGGGAGATGATCCAGCGGCACAAGGTCACGATCTTCTACACGGCGCCGACGGCGATCCGTTCGCTGATCAAGCTGGGCTCGGACCTGCCCAAGCAGTTCGACCTGTCGAGCCTGCGCCTGCTCGGCACCGTCGGCGAGCCGATCAACCCCGAGGCGTGGATGTGGTACTACACGACCGTCGGCGGCTCGCGCTGCCCGATCGTCGACACCTGGTGGCAGACCGAGACCGGCGCGCACATGATCTCGCCGATGCCCGGCGCGACGGCGCTGAAGCCCGGCTCGTGCACGAAGCCGCTGCCGGGCATCCAGGCGGCGATCGTCGACGAGACCGGGCACGACGTCGAGCTCGGCAAGGGCGGCTTCCTCGTCATCAAGCGGGCGTGGCCCGCGATGATCCGCACGATCTGGAACGACCCCGAGCGCTACAAGACGTCGTACTTCCCCGCGGACCTCGGCGGCAAGCTCTACCTCGCCGGCGACGGCGCCAACCGGGACCTCGACGGCTACTTCTGGATCATGGGCCGCATCGACGACGTGCTGAACGTCTCGGGCCACCGGCTCGGCACGATGGAGATCGAGTCGGCGCTGGTCGCCAATCCGCACGTCGCGGAAGCGGCGGTCGTCGGCCGGCCGGACGACATGACCGGCGAGGCGGTCTGCGCGTTCGTCGTGCTGAAGCAGGCGCGCCCGACCGGCGCCGATGCCGACAAGATCGCGAAGGAGCTGCGCGACTGGGTGGCGAAGGAGATCGGCTCGATCGCCAAGCCGAAGGACATCCGCTTCGGCGAGAACCTGCCGAAGACGCGCTCCGGCAAGATCATGCGCCGGCTGCTGCGCTCGATCGCCAAGGACGAGGTGATCACGCAGGACGTCTCGACGCTCGAGAACCCGGCGATCCTCGACCAGCTGAAGGAAGTCAACTGAGCGGTCGGCAGTAAGTAGGGTCAGACACCACTTCTGACACGACGCCGGGCGGCCGCGCAACACGCGCGCCGCCCGGCGTTTTTTGTTTCCAATAAGTAGGGTCAGACACTACTTACGGCCCGGGAACGGGGCGGGCCCCTGGAAGTCGCGGAAGTAGTGTCTGACCCTAATTATCGGGCGCGGCCGGAAGTAAGTAGTGTCTGACCCTACTTATTCAGGTCGACGTCCTTGCGGTCGCGCAGGAACAGGAGCCCGATGACGAAGGTCGTCCCCGCGACGATCACCGGGTACCACAGGCCGTAGTAGATGTCGCCCTTCAGCGCGACCAGCGCGGTGGCGAGCAGCGGCACGATGCCGCCGAACCAGCCGTTGCCGATGTGGTACGGCAGCGACATCGACGAGTAGCGGATCCGCGCCGGGAACATCTCGACCAGGAACGCCGCGATCGGGCCGTAGACCATCGTCACGTAGAGGACGAGGACGAACAGGATGGCGATGGTCACGCCCCAGTCGATGCGCTCGCGGACGGCGCCGCCCGACGGGTAGCCGCCCGCCTGCAGCACCGCCATGTAGCTCGCCTCGTCCCAGCCCCTGATCTCGAGGTTGCCGATCCGGGTGACGACGGCATCGGCCGCGTCGGCGGGCAGGTCGGTCGACGTGAACGACAGCCCGTTGCGCGCGAGGAAGTCCTTCGCCTTGTCGCAGTCGCTGAACGTCGACCACGGGCCGACGAACAGGTGGAAGCTGCAGTCCTTCGCCGCCACCGTGATCGGATGGCTCTGCTGGTACGCCGCGAGCGCCGGATTGACGTGCTGCGTCAGCGCCTGGAACAGCGGCATGTACGTCGCGGCGGCGAGCAGGCAGCCGGCGAGGATGATCCCGCGCCGCCCGATCCGGTCGGACAGCCAGCCGAAGAAGATGAAGAACGGCGTGCCGAGCAGCAGCGCGCTGCCGATCAGCGTGTAGGTCGTGACGACGTCGACCCGCAGCGTGATCTGCAGGAAGAAGAGCGCGTAGAACTGGCCGGTGTACCAGACCACGCCCTGGCCGGCCGTCGCGCCGAGCAGCGCGAGCAGCACGTACTTGTTGTTCGGGTAGCGCAGGAAGCTCTCGGTCAGCGGCGCCTCGCGAGCCCCTGCCCTCGGCCTGCATCCGCTGGAACACGGGCGACTCCTGCAGCTTCAGCCGGATGTAGATGGAGAACACCAGCAGGACGAGCGAGACCAGGAACGGCAGCCGCCAGCCCCACTCGGCGAACTCGATCGGGGTCATGAAGCCGCCGAACTGGCAGACGCCGACCACCACGAGCGCGAGGAGGAGGCCGAGCGTGGCCGTCGTCTGGATCCACGCCGTGTCGTAGCCGCGCCTGCCGGGCGACGCGTGCTCGGCGACGTAGGTCGCGGCGCCGCCGTACTCGCCGCCGAGGGCGAGGCCCTGCACCAGCCGCAGCGAGACGAGCAGGACCGGCGCGAACCACCCGATGCTCGAGAACGTCGGCAGCAGGCCGACGACGAACGTCGAGATGCCCATCACCAGGATCGTGACCAGGAACGTGTACTTGCGCCCGAACAGGTCGCCGATGCGCCCGAACAGCAGCGCGCCGACCGGCCGCACCAGGAAGCCGGCCGCATACGTCGCGAACGCCGCGAGCAGCGAGGCGGTGTCGTTGCCGGTCGGGAAGAACAGCTCGGCGAAGAACGGCGCGAGGATCGCGTACAGGTAGAAGTCGTACCACTCGAACACCGTGCCGAGCGACGACGCGACGATCACCCGCGTCTCGTCGCGGGAGACGCCCCGTGCGGCGCCGGGGGACGGGCGCTCCTCGGCCGTGCTCATGGCGTTAGTTTGCGCCGCGCCGCGCGGCTTGGGAACCGCAGCTCCGCGACGCCGGCGCGAGCACTGCGGCGACAGTCCACAAAGAAAAGGCCCCGCGCGAGGCGGGGCCCTTCCGGTGACGCCTGCGGCGAACGCTACTGGGCGATGCCGCCCAGCGACGCGCCGGTGAGGTTCGGATACCGGACGTGCTCGACCAGCTCCTGCGTCTCCTTGTCCGGCGCCGGCGTGATCAGGCTGACGACGATGATCACGATGAAGCCGAGGGGCACGCCCCACAGGCCCGCGGAGATCGCCGAGATGCCCCACCACGTGTTGTCGGCGATCGAGCTCGTCACGCCGAACACGCCGCGCAGCCACGGCTGCGTCGTCGCCATGTAGTAGAACGTGATGCCGAGGCCGGCGATCATGCCGAGCGTGGCGCCCCACTTGTTGGCGCGCTTCCAGAAGATGCCGCAGGTCAGCGCCGGGAAGAACGCCGCCGCCGCGAGCGAGAACGCCGCGGACACCAGGAACAGGATGTCCGCCGGCTTCTGCGCCGCGACCGATGCCGCGATCACCGCGACCACCAGCAGCAGCATCTTGGAGATCGTCACGCGGCGCGCCGTCGAGGCGTTCGGGTCGAGCATCTTGTAGTAGAAGTCGTGCGACAGCGCGTTGGCGATCGTCAGCAGCAGGCCGTCGGCGGTGGACAGCGCCGCCGCGAGGCCGCCCGCGGCCACCAGGCCGGAGACGACGTAGGGCAGGCCGGCGATCTCCGGCGTGGCCAGCACGATGATGTCGCCGCCGATCGCGATCTCGGCGAGCTGCACGATGCCGTCCTTGTTGACGTCGACGATCGACAGCAGCGATGGATCGACCCTCTGCCAGGACGCGACCCACTGTGGCAACTTGGCGAACTCCGAGCCCACGACGAACGAGTAGACGTCGAACTTCGCGAGCACGCCCAGCGCCGGCGCGGTGAAGTACAGCAGGAAGATGAAGAACAGCGACCAGAACACCGACGCGCGCGCCTCGCGCACCGAAGGCGTCGTGTAGTAGCGCATCAGGATGTGCGGCAGCGCGGCGGTGCCGACCATCAGGCAGAACACCAGCGCGAGGAAGTTCCGTCGCGACACGTCGCGCGCGGGCTCGTCCTTGCCGGGGAACGCCTCGGCGTGGCGCAGCGGCGGAGCGGCGCGCGCGGCGACCCCCGCGTCCTTCGTCCACTGCGCCTTGGCGGCGGCGGCGTCAGCCGGATACGCGGCGAGCGCCTTCTCGGCGGCGGCGAGCTGCTCCGGCGCGGCGCTCTCCGCCTTCAGCTTGTCGACGTTCTCCGCCAGCTTCTTCTTGCCGTCGTCGTACGAGGCGGGCAGGCCCTTCAGCTTGGCGTTGGCCTCGTCGGCCCGCGCCTTGAAGATGCCGCGGACCTCGAGCTCCTTCGGGTCCTTGAGGAACTTCTCCTCGAGCGCCGTCACCTTCTGCAGCTGCTGGCCGTAGACGATCTGCGGCACGGGGACGCCGGTCTGCTTCACCGACAGCCAGACGACCGGGATCATGTAGGCGACGATCAGGATGATGTACTGCGCGACCTGCGTCCACGTCACCGCGCGCATCCCGCCCAGGAACGAGCAGACGAGGATCCCGCCCAGGCCCAGGAAGATGCCCAGCGTGAAGTCGACGCCGGTGAGGCGCGTCGTGATCAGGCCCACGCCGTAGATCTGCGCGACGACGTAGGTGAACGAGCACAGGATCGCGGCGAAGATGCCGACCGTGCGCGGAATGTGGCCGCCGTAGCGCGCGCCGAGGAAGTCGGGAATCGTGAACTGGCCGAACTTGCGCAGGTACGGCGCGAGGAACAGCGCGACCAGGCAATAGCCGCCGGTCCAGCCCATGACGAACGCGAGGCCGCCGAAGCCGGTCAGGTACAGCGTGCCGGCCATGCCGATGAACGACGCCGCGCTCATCCAGTCGGCGCCCGTCGCCATGCCGTTGAAGATCGCGGGCACGCGCCGGCCGGCGACGTAGTACTCCGCCGCGTCGGAGGTGCGGCTCATCACGCCGATGCCGGCGTAGAGCCCGACCGTCGCGAACAGGAAGACGTAGCCGATCCACTGCCGCGACAGTCCCATCTGCTCGGCGATCGCGAGCAGGATGACGAAGGCGATGAAGCCGCCCGTGTAGAACGAGTAGACCTTCTTCAGCTGCGACTGGAAGCCCTTTTGCGTACCGGCGGAAAACATTCCGCCACCGGGTGTTGCCGGCATGTCGGCCATTATGCTTCCTCCCCTTCGTGCACGTCGTATTCCTGGTCGAGATTGTTCATGTACCGCGCGTAGAACCAGATGATCAGCACGTAGATGATCAGCGAGCCCTGCGCCGCCATGTAGAAGGCGAAGGTCCAGCCGAAGAAGTTGAAGGACAGGTCACGCGCGTAGTAGCCGACGACGAAGGTTGCGACGAACCAGACGAAGAGCAGGAACGCGGTGATGCGCAGGTTCTTGCTCCAGTACTCCTGGTGCTTCTGGGTCAACTGCATGGCGGGCTCCTCCTCCTGAGGAGACGATTGCGTCAACCACAGACCCGGTGCTGGCGGCGGTTCTCGACTTGCTTTGGCTCTTCGTGCGCCGGGCGTGAGCGCGCGGGCGGGCGGCCAATTTCGGCGCGAGTATAGCCGACGAAGTCCGATGTGCAACCTGCAAAAAATTTGCCGCGGTGCAGCGAAGCCGCCGGCGCGCCGCCGCTGCGCCGGGACGTCGGCTAGTGCAGCGCGCGCGGCCTGCAGCCCCGTTTCGCGCTCGAGCTGGCGCGCGATCTTGGGCTCGAAGGTGGCGAGGTGGTCGAGGATCTTCTGGGTCTCGTCGCCGCGGCCGAGATCGTGCTGGACGCGGGCGAGCTGGTACCAGCCGTAGGGGCTCATCGGCTGCACCCTGGTGTTGCGCTTCAGCGGCGCGACCGCCTCCTCCAGCCGGCTGCTGCGCGATCAGCGAGCAGCGCGAGACCGTAGAGCGCGCGGTCGTGGTCCGGGATTCGCCTCCAGCGCCTGCCGGAACGCCGCCATCGCCGCCTCGGGGTCGCCGAGCTCCTGCAGCAGGAAGCCGCGGTTGAAGTGCGCCTCGGCATCGTCGGGCTTGCAGCGCCGACGATGCGATCGAACATGCGCCAGCGCGTCGCGCTTGCGGCCGAGCTGCGCGTACTGGAAGCCGATCGAGGCCAGCGCCAGCGTGTCGGCCGGATCGAGCTCCAGCATGCGCCGGTACCACGCGATCGCGATGTCGCGCCGCCGGAACAGCACGCACCAGGCGGCGGCCTGGTCGACATCACCCGGCGCAGGCTGGGACTTCATCGCGACTGCAGGCACTGCGCGACCGCCAGCCCGTGCCGCGCGCAGACGTGCCGCGATCTCGAGCATCACCCAGCCGTAGGCGACGAGCAGGAGCGAGAACGCGACCAGCGGCAGGTGGCGGTCGGGGATGAACCGGGGCGCGATCCAGCGGCACGGCTTCACGACCGGCGAGGCGACGACCTCGAACAGCCGGTAGACGAAGTTCTGCTGCGGCGGCTGGCCCATCAAGCGGGTGAGCGCGAACGTGGCGCCCTGGCCGGCCAGCGCCAGCAGCGGCACCGCGATCAGGAGCTGGCCGAGCGAGCCAGAACAGCGTGGTCGGGAGGTCGTTCATGGCAGGCCGAAGCGACGGAAGGGAAAGGCGGCGAGCCGGGTGGCGTGCCGGCGCGTAGTGTAACCCAATCCGGCCGGACGCGAACCGCGGCACGTCCTCAGATCAGCCCGATCGCGCTCGCCGGCGGCGCCGGCGAGCACCGACATGAACACCAGCAGCACGAGCGAGATGCCGACGAACTCGGCGCCGCCGCCGGCCGGCACCTTCAGCACGCGCCGCACGCCGACCCAGTACAGGAACAGCGTGTGGCACAGCCCGACCATGGCGACGATCACCATCGCCGGCACGATCAGCGTCGCGCCCGCGAGCAGCAGCGGAATCGCGCCGTAGGTCGCCACCTTGAGCGCGGCGACGTAATCGCGCCGGCTGCCGAACATCGGCGCGATGAGCGACGAAGATCGCGGCCAGCAGCAGGATCGAGCCGACGATCGAGAAGAACGTCGTCGCCCCGGCGGCGAAGATCTCGCCGGCGGGAACGAGGTAGCCGTGCAGCGGGTCCCAGTCGCGGTCGAAGGTCTCCATGCCGATGACCGTCGCGACCGGCGCGAGCAGCGCCAGCGGCAGGATGTAGCGGCGCAGCAGCGCATCCACCGACGTTGTCTCCGCGGGCGATCAGGTCCCACTCCGCCGCGGGGCGGAAGATCAGGTAGACGATGCGGCGCAGCGATTTCCATGGGTTCACCGAGGCCGACAGTGTATAACCGCCGGCGCCTGCGTGCGCGGACGTTGCCGGCGCCCGCGCGGCTCAGTCGGCATTGCCCAGCCACTTTCCCTGGCGCGCCGCCCGCACCAGCGCGCCGAAGCCGCGGGTGCCCTGCCGCGCCGCGATGGTGCGCAGCTCCAGCAGGAGCTCGGCGGTCGCCAGCGCGTCGGCGGCGGCGTTGTGGCGGATCGTGCACTCGATGCCGAACGCCGCCAGCAGGTCGTCGAGGCTGCGGTTGCCGTACCGGCAGGCATCGGGGACCAGCGCCTGCGACAGCGGCGCGAGATCGAGCCACGGCGCGTCGTCGCCGGGCAGGCCCGCGGCGGCGAAGGCGTTGCGCAGCACGGCGCGGTCGAAGTCCGCGTGGAAGCCCACGCGCGGCGCGTCGGCGGCCCAGTCGCGGAACGCGGCGAGCGCCTCGGGCGCGGGCGTTCCGGCCGCCTGCGCGCCGTGGCCGATGCCGTGCACCGCGATGTTCTGCGCGTCGCCGGAAGGCGCGCACTGCAGCACGATCTCGAAGCTGTCGCCGACCTGGATGCCGTCCGCGTCGACGGCCACGCCGCCGATCGCGAGCAGCCGGTCGCGCGCCGGGTCGAGGCCCGAGGTCTCGGTGTCGACGACGACCCAGCGCTCCGGCGACGGGCGGCCCGCGGCCTCGCCGCGGACGGCCGCCCAGCCAGCGGCGAAGCGACTGCAGCGCGCCGTTCATCCGGGGTAGTCGACCTCGAGGCGCTGCTGGATCTTGCGCGCCTGGCGCAGCGCCTCCTTCAGGATGCGGCGGTCGAGGTCCGACAGCTCGGACAGCGGCACGAGGTTCGGGTTGGCGTCCGCGCCGTCGTCGGCGCGGCGCGCGCGCGGCGGTGCTGCTCGCGCAGCCGCAGCAGCTGGATGTACTCGAACGCGTCGCAGAACGACCGGGCCTCGGACTCCGGCAGCCCGCGCCTGGCGACCGCCTGCTCGAGCCGCTCGACGGTGCCGGTCGCGGTGATGCCGCCGGCGAGCGCCAGGATGCGCGCGGCGTCGACGAACGGCACGCTGCCGTTCATCTTGAGGTCGATGCCCTCGACCCCGGCCGTGTCCTCGGCCGGCTGCAGCTCGCCGCGCCAGTTGAGCGGCGGGCGGTTGCGCAGCGCGTTGTCCGACATCTGCTTCAGGAACCGGGCGTTGGCGTACGCGTGCTCGGCGATGTCGGCGCGCAGCGCGTCGGCGAGCTGCGGCTCGCCCCAGAGCGGGCGGAAGTCGAAGAAGATGTTGGCCGCGAGCAGGCTCTGCGGGTCGCCGCGGTCGATCCAGTTCTCGAAGGCGGCCTTCCACTCGTCGAGGCTCGCGCACCAGCGCGGATTCATCGCCATGACGCCGCCCTTGCACAGCGGATACCCGCAGCGCGCGAGCGCCTCGTTGATCTCGCGGGCGAAGGGCAGCAGCCGCTCGCGCACCCGCGTCCGGCGCGGCCCCGGCATCCGCGCCGGCGAAGATGAGGCCGTTGTCCTGGTCGGTCGCGATCGTCTGCTCGCCGCGGCCTTCCGAGCCCATCCCGAGCCAGCACAGGGTGAGACCCGAGAGGTCGAAGCGCGCGGCGGCGAGGTCGAGGATCCGCGCCGTCAGCTGGTCGTTGAGGCTCGAGATCATCCGCGTGATCTGCCCGGCGGCGACGCCCTGGGCGACCAGCGCGTGCGACAGCGCGCGCGATGTCCGCCGCGCACTGGACGAGCGACGTGGTGTCGGCGGCGCGGCGGATCGCCGACGCGAGCTCGCGCACCGACAGCCGCTGCAGGCTGAACAGGTCGCGCTCGGACACGACGCCGGCGATCGGTGCCGTCGCCGTCGCAGCACGACCACGTGACGGATGCCCTTCCGCGCCATCAGCAGGGCGGCGTCGCCGGCCGTGGCCTCGGCCGGCAGCGTGATCGCCGGCGCGCTCATCACGTCGCGCATCGGCGCCGTCGAGCGGGCGCTGCGGCAGCACGACGCGGCCGATCACGTCCTGCCGCGTGAACACGCCGAGCGGCTTCGCGTCGGCATCGACGATCGGCATCGAGCCGATCCGGTGCCGCTCCATCGTCTCGAGCGTGTCGCCGAGCGCCGCGTCGGGGCCGCAGGTGATCGGCTCCTGCCGGAGCAGGTCGGCGAGCCGCGTCGCGAGGCCCCGCTGCTCGGTCAGCGTCGCGGCGTACTCGGCCTGCAGCTGCGTGCGCGACAGGTCGAGCAGGTGGGCGAGGCGGCGCGTGCAGAAGTCCTGGAAGACCGGCGACGCGGCGATCAGCGCGTCGAACACCGCGGTCGGGAACACCAGGCAGAACGTGTCCTGCGCGGCGCGGTAGATGCTGGTGATGCCGCGGTGCCCCAGCAGCGCGCCCAGCGGGAACATCTCGCCGGCGGAGAGCTCCCACAGCGCCGTCGCCGCGCCCGAGCCTCCGGGGCGCTCGCCGCGCACCGTGCCCTGCCGGATGATGTAGCAGTTCGCGGGCCGCTCCTGCGCCGGCGACAGGATCGTCTCGCCCGGGGCGAAGTAGCGCAGCTGCGACGCGCGGACGATCCGCTCGAGATCGCCCTCGGACATCGCCGCGAACGGCGCATGCGGCTTCAGCGCCTGCTTCAGGCCGGCGAGAACGGATGGTGCGGGGATCGGGGCCTGCGGCATGCCTCGGGTTCTCCGTCCTCCGACCGCGTCACGCCGTCGGCGGGGCCGTCTCCGCGAACGACGGCCGCTTCGCGAGCCGGTCGGCGAGGTGCATCAGGTTCGGGTGGTCTTCGCGCCAGCGAGTTCTCGGGCTGGCGCAGGTCGAGGTAGCCGAGCACGCACCCGACGGCGATGTCGGCGAGGCCGTAGGATTCGCCGTTGCACCACGTGCGCTCGCCGAGCTCGCGCGCGCATTCGGCGAGGCCCAGCGCGACCTTCTTCGCCTGGCGCTCGATCCACTCGGCGTTGCGGTGCGCCTCGGGGCGCCGGCGCTCCAGCGTCAGCGCGACGACCGCGTCGCAGATGCCGTCGGCGAGCGCCTCCCAGCGCTTGACGGCGATCCGCTGCCGCGCCGGCTCGGGAATCAGCCGCCCGGCGGGGCTCACCGAATCGACGTACTCGACGATCACGCGCGAATCGAACAGCGTCGTGCCGTCGTCGAGCACGAGGACCGGGATCTTGCCCAGCGGGTTGACTCGGAGACCGTGTTGCCCGGCGCCGCCGGCGACTCCTCGACCAGCGTGCAGTCGATCTTCTTTTCGGCGAGCGCGATGCGGACCTTGCGGGCGTACGGGCTGGTGAGCGAGGCGATGAGCTTCATGGAATGGGCGCGGCGGCGCGTGCCCGGGAACGGCGAAGTCCGAGTATAGCATCGGGGCGGCGCCCGCTCCCGGGCGACGCGCGGGCAGCGTGCTAGACTCGATCAGCTTCGATTCGTCCTTCGATCGCGTGCCTCCCGTGAACACTTCCGCATCCCCGGCGCACGATGCGCTGACGGCGCTGACCGCGCTGTCGCCGCTCGACGGCCGCTACGCCGCGAAGGTCGCCGGCCTGCGCGAGCACTTCAGCGAATTCGGGCTGATCCGCGCGCGCGTGCGGATCGAGATCGCGTGGCTGCTCGCGCTCGCGGACGAGCCCGGCATCCCCGAGGTCCCGCCGTTCTCCGCGGCGGCGCGCGCCGCGCTCGACGCCGCCGCGGCGGGCTTCTCGGTGGCCGACGCGGAGCGCGTCAAGGCGATCGAGCGCACGACCAACCACGACGTCAAGGCGGTCGAGTACTGGCTGAAGGAGCGCTTCGCCGGCGTGCCGGAGGTCGCGCGCGGTCGCCGAGTTCATCCACTTCGCCTGCACGTCCGAGGACATCAACAACCTCGCGCACGGGCTGATGCTCGCGCGAGGCGCGCCGCGCGATCCTGCTGCCCGCGCTGTCGCGGCATCGCGGCCGACGCTGCGCGCGCTCGCGCACGCGCACGCCGGCGCTGCCGATGCTCGCGCGCACGCACGGCCAGCCGGCCACGCCGACGACGCTCGGCAAGGAGATGGCCAACGTCGTCGCGCGGCTCGAGCGCGCGATCGCCGCCGTCGAGCGCGTGCCGATCAAGGGCAAGATCAACGGCGCCGTCGGCAACTACAACGCGCACGTCGTCGCGTATCCCGGAGCTCGACTGGGAGCGGCTCGGCGGCGAAGGTCGTCGCCGGCGCTCGGCCTCGAGTTCAATCCGTACACGACGCAGATCGAGCCGCACGACTACATGGCCGAGCTGTTCGACGCCGTCGCGCGCGCCAACACCGTGCTGTCGACCTCGACCGCGACGTCTGGGGCTACGTCTCGCTCGGCTACTTCCGGCAGCGGGTGACGCGAGGGCGAGGTCGGCTCGTCGACGATGCCGCACAAGGTCAACCCGATCGACTTCGAGAACTCCGAAGGCAACCTCGGGCTCGCCAACGCGCTGCTGCGGCACCTCGCCGAGAAGCTGCCGATCTCGCGCTGGCAGCGCGACCTCACCGACTCGACGGTGCTGCGCAACATGGGCGTCGCGCTCGGCTACTCGCTGCTCGGGCTGGGTGTCGCTGCGGCAGGGGCTCGCCAAGCTCGAGGTCGAGCCGGCGCGCGCTCGCCGCCGACCTCGACGCCAACTGGGAGGTGCTCGCCGAGCCGATCCAGACGGTGATGCGCCGCTACGGCGCTGCCGAATCCCTACGAGCAGCTGAAGGCGCTGACGCGCGGGCGCACCGGCATCACGCGCGAGAGCCTGCACGCGTTCATCGACGGGCTCGCGCTGCCCGACGACGCGAAGGCGCGGCTGAAGGCGCTGACGCCGGCGAGCTACATCGGCCGCGCCGAGGAGCTCGCGAGGCGCGTGTGATCTGACAGGCTACGCCCCGTGCTGCCGCGGAGCGGAGCCGATGCGGGCGCCCGGCGGCGCCTCAGGCCGGCGCTGGCTCGCGCGCCACTCCTTGAAGAACGTCGACGCCGCCGGGCATGCAGCGACACGACGACGATCGCCGATGACGATCAGCGACAGGTTGTTCTTGACCCACGGGATGTTGCCGAACAGGTAGCCGGCGTAGACCAGCGACGCGATCCACGCGATCGCGCCGACGACGTTGAACGACAGGAACTTGCGGTAGCGTCATCCCCGCGACGCCGGCGAGGAACGGCGCGAACGTGCGGACGATCGGCACGAAGCGGCCGATGATGATCGTCACGCCGCCGTAGCGGTCGTAGAACTCCTGCGTGCGCCGCAGGTGCGCCTGCTTGAACCAGCGCGAGTCGGGCTTGTCGAAGACCCGCGGCCCGATGTAGTGGCCGATCGAGTAGTTGACGGTGTCGCCGAGGATGGCGGCGACGATCAGCACGACCACCAGCACGTGGACGTCGAGGCCCGCCGTCGCGGCGACGGTGCCGGCGATGAACAGGATCGAGTCGCCCGGCAGGAACGGGAACACGACGAGGCCCGTCTCGGCGAAGATGATGACGAACAGCAGCGCGTACAGCCACGGCCCGTACTGGGCCGCGATCTGCGCGAGCGTCTGGTCGAGCGCCAGCAGCGAGTAGAAGAGCGTCGTCAGCATCGCGAGGATCGAGTCGGGTTCAGTCATCGAGCGTCCGGCGGCGCCGATGCGGTCGAGCCGGCGGTCAGGTCACGCTGCCTCGGCACGCGCGGACGATTCGGCCGACCGCCGACCGACTCTACGGGCAGGATCTTCTCGCCGCCGACCTGCGTTCTTCTCGGGCTTGACGAGGTCCTCGCGCGACACGCCCATCCACATCACGAGCGGCGCCATCACCAGCACCGACGAGTAGATGCCGAAGCAGATGCCGATCGTCAGCGCCAGCGCGAAGTAGTGCAGCGTCTCGCCGCCGAAGAACAGGATCGACAGCACCATCAGCAGCGTCATGCCGTGGGTGATGATCGTCCGCGAGATCGTGCTGGTGATCGCGTTGTCGATGACGTGCGTGACGGTCGCCTTGCGCATCTTGCGGAAGTTCTCGCGGATCCGGTCGGCGATGACGACCGACTCGTTGACCGAGTAGCCCAGCACCGCCAGCACCGCGGCCAGCACCGGCAGCGAGAACTCCCACTGGAACAGCGCGAAGAAGCCCAGGATGATGATCACGTCGTGCAGGTTGGCGATGATCGCCGACGACGGCGAAGCGCCACTCGAAGCGCATCGCGAGGTAGCCGACGATGCCGAGCGACACGAGCAGCAGCGCGAGCGCGCCGTTCTCGAACAGCTCCTTGCCGACCTGCGGGCCCGACGAACTCGACGCGCTGCTGCTTCGCCGAGTCGTCGTCGCGCCTTGAGCGCGTTCATCACCCGCTCGGAGAGCTGCGCGCTGGACAGGCCTTCCTTCAGCGGCAGCCGGATCAGCGCCGTGTTGGAGCTGCCGAAGCTCTGCGCCGAGTACTCGCCGAGGCTGAGCTTGTCGAGCGCGCGCGCGGACCCGGTTGAAGTCGACGGCGTGCGCGTAGGTGACCTCGATCACCGTGCCGCCGCGGAAGTCGACGCCGAAGTTGAGGCCCGCGCATGGCGAGGAAGACGACGGCCAGCAGGAACGTGACCGCGCGAGATCACGTTGAACACCAGCGCGTACCGCATGAACGGGATGTCGCGCTTGATGCGGAAGAATTCCATGGCGTTACCTCGTGTTCCTGGCGGGGCGGGCGCCGCGTCAGCGCCGCGGGCGTCGGCTGTGGCGCCCGCCGGCTTCCAGACCTGGCCGATCGAGATCCGCTCGAGCTTCTTGCGGCCGCCGTAGATCAGGTTGACGATCCCGCGGGAGACGAACACCGCCGAGAACATCGACGTCATGATGCCGAGGCAGTGGACGACCGCGAAGCCGCGCACCGGGCCGGTGCCGAAGATCAGCAGCGCGACGCCGGCGATCAGCGTCGTCACGTTGGAGTCGAGGATCGTGCCCCACGCGCGCTCGTAGCCGGCCTGCAGCGCCGCGTGCGGCGTCGCGCCCCAGCGCAGCTCCTCGCGGATGCGCTCGTTGATCAGCACGTTGGAGTCGATCGCCATGCCGAGCGTCAGCGCGATGGCCGCGATGCCCGGCAGCGTCAGCGTCGCCTGCAGCATCGACAGGATCGCGACCAGCAGCAGCAGGTTGACCGTCAGGGCGATCGTCGAGATGACGCCCATCAGCAGGTAGTAGACGCACATGAAGATCGACAGCACGGCGAAGCCGTAGGCGACCGAGTTGAAGCCCTTGTCGATGTTCTCCTTGCCGAGCGACGGGCCGACGGTGCGCTCCTCGACGATCTCCATCGGCGCCGCCAGCGCGCCCGGCGCGCATCAGCAGCGCGATGTCGTTCGCCTCGCGCGTGGTCATCCGGCCGCTGATCTGCACGCGGCCGCCGCCGATCTCCTCGCGGATCACCGGCGCGGTGACGACCTCGGCCTTGCCCTTCTCGACCAGCACGATCGCCATCCGCTTGCCGACGTTCTCGCGCGTGATCTCCTTGAAGAGCCGGGCGCCGGCGCCGTCGAGGTTGACGTGGACGGCCGGCTCGTTGGTGCGCTGGTCGAAGCCGGGCTGCGCGTCGTTGATGCGGTCGCCGGTCAGCACGACCTGGCGCTTGACGAGCACCTGCGCGCCGTTGCGCTCGACGAAGAGGTCGCTGCCGAAGGGCACCTGGCCCGCGAGCGCCTGCTCGAGCGCGCCCGGGTCCTCGTTGACCATCCGGATCTCGAGCGAGGCGGTGCGGCCGAGGATGTCCTTGGCGCGCGCGGTGTCCTGCACGCCCGGGAGCTGGACGACGACGCGGTCGCTGCCCTGCTGCTGGATGATCGGCTCGGCGACGCCGAGCTCGTTGACGCGGTTGCGCAGGATCTGGATGTTCTGCGCGACGGCGCCGTCCTGGATGCGCTTCTGCGCCTCGGGCTTGAGCGACGCGACGAGCCGCAGCTCGCCCGCCGCGCCGCTCGGCCTCGCGCAGCAGCGAGGTCGGGAAACGCGCTGCCGATGTCGGTGCGCGCCGCGTCGCGCTCGGCCGCGTCGCGGAAGCGGACGACGACGTTCGGGCCCTCGCGCGCGATGCCGGCGTACTGGATCTTCTTCTCGCGCAGCAGCGAGCGGATGTCGGTGGTGTAGCGGTCGGCCGCCTTGTCGAGCGCGGCCTTCATGTCGACCTGCAGCAGGAAGTGCACGCCGCCGCGCAGGTCGAGGCCGAGGTACATCGGCAGCGCGCCGATCGTCGTGAGCCACTGCGGCGACGACGACAGCAGGTTCAGCGCGACGATGTAGTTGTCGCCGAGCTTCGCCGCGAGCAGCGTCCTTGGCCTTCAGCTGCGTGTCGGGATCGGCGAAGCGGATCTTGATGCCGGTCGCGTCGAGCGCTTCGCCGCGGAAGGGGATGCCCGGCGTCCTTCAGCGCCGACTCGACCTGCTGCATCAGCGCCGTGTCGATCTTGACCCCGCCTTCGACGACGACACCTGCACCGCCGGGGACTCGGGGAAGAAGTTCGGCAGCGTGTAGAGGAAGCCGACCAGCAGGGCGACGGCGATGACGACGTACTTCCAGACGGGATAGCGGTTCATTGGCTCTAGGCGGAAGGACGGGCGGGAAGCGCTCGGTGCGTGGCCCCGGAGCGGGGCCGGGACGGCGCCATCGGCACGAGGCGGCCGGTGACGTCGGGCGCCTGGTGAACGGGGGCGCCCCTGCGGTTCAGAGGCTCTTGATCGTGCCCTTGGGCAGCAGCTGGGCGATGGCCGGCCGCTGGACGGTGATTTCGGTGTTCGGCGGCGACCTCGACCGTCGCGTACTGGTCGTTCAGCTTGGTGATGCGTCCGAGGAGGCCGCCTGCGGTGACGACCTCGTCGCCCTTCTGCAGCGCCTCGAGCATCGCCTTCGCCTCCTTCGCCTTCTTCTGCTGCGGCCGGATCAGCAGGAAATAGAAGACGACGAAGATCGCGATCATCGGCAGGAACGTCATCAGGTCGCCGCCGGGCATTCCGCCGGCAGCCTGCGCGTGGGCGGGGGTGATGAAGTCGAACGACACGGCTTTCCTCCTTGCGGGGTCGCAACTGCGGGATGGGCGCGCGCCGGCCGGGAGGGGCAGGCACACGGGCTCGGGTGGAGCCGGCCGCGGCGGGCGTACGCCCGCGCGAGTGCCGGATACCCCGGGCGCGCAACAGGCTATTCTAGCATGCGTGCCCGGTCCGCCCGGAACTGCTCGACCCAGGCGGGCAGCCGGCCGGCGGCGATCGCGTCGCGCAGCTCCGCGGTCAGCGTCAGGTAGTAGTGGAGGTTGTGGATCGTGTTGAGGCGCGCGCCCAGGATCTCGTTGACCCGCTGCAGGTGGTGCAGGTAGCTGCGCGTGAAGTTGCGGCAGGTGTAGCAGCCGCAGGTCGGGTCGAGCGGCCCGGTGTCGGCGCGGTGGCGCGCGTTGCGGATCTTGACGTCGCCGTGGCGGGTGAACAGCCACCCGTTGCGCGCGTTGCGCGTCGGCAGCACGCAGTCGAACATGTCGATGCCCGCCGCGACGCCGGCGACGATGTCCTCCGGCGTGCCCACGCCCATCAGGTAGCGCGGGCGGTCCGGCGGCAGCCGCGGCGCCACGTGGTCGAGCACGCGCAGCATCTCCTCCTTCGGCTCGCCCACCGAGAGCCCGCCGATCGCGTAGCCGTGGAAGCCGATGTCGACGAGCCCGGCGAGCGACTCGTCGCGCAGGTCCGTCGTGCATCCCGCCCTGGACGATGCCGAACAGCGCGTTCGGGTTGCCGCCGGCGTCGAACTCCGCGCGCGAGCGCCGCGCCCAGCGCAGCGACAGCGCCATCGAGTCCGCGGTCTCGTCGCGGGTCGCCGGGTGCGGCGTGCACTCGTCGAACACCATGACGACGTCGGAGTCGAGCGCGCGCTGGATCTGCATCGACGCCTCGGGCGTCAGCAGCATCCGGTCGCCGTTGACCGGCGAGGCGAAGGTCACGCCTTCCTCGCGCACCTTGCGCAGCGCGCCGAGGCTGAACACCTGGAAGCCGCCGGAATCGGTGAGGATCGGCCGCTTCCAGCCCATGAAGCGGTGCAGGCCGCCGTGCGCGCCGATGACCTCGGTGCCGGGCCGCAGCCACAGGTGGAACGTGTTGCCGAGCACGATCTGCGCGCCGATCTCCTCGAGCTCGTTCGGCGCCATCGCCTTGACGGTGCCGTAGGTGCCGACGGGCATGAACACCGGCGTCTCGACGGTGCCGTGCGCGAGCTCGAGCCGGCCGCGCCGGGCGCGGCCCGACGTGGCGAGGACCTGGAATTCCATGGGGATCGATCGGTGGCGGCAGTGCGTCGATTGTAGCCCGTCCGTCCCGCGCGGCCGGCAGGCGGCCCCGGTGCAGCCCTCCGAGGCTCGTCGGGCTGCACCGGGGCCGCCTGCCTGGCCCGATGCGCTGCGCTCGACCGGGCTGCGCTCCAGCAGCATCGCATCCCCGTAGCTGAAGAAGCGGTAGCGCTCGCGGATCGCGTGCGCGTAGGCGGCGCGGATGGCGTCGCAGCCGGCGAACGCGGACACGAGCACCAGCAGCGTCGACTTCGGCAGGTGGAAGTTCGTGAGCAGCCGGTCGACGACGCGGAAGCGGAATCCCGGCGTCATGAACAGCGCCGTCTCGGCCTCGCCCGCCGCGACCTCGCCGGCGTCGTTCGCCGCCGACTCGAGCGCGCGCAGCGTCGTCGTGCCGACGGCGAGCACCCGGCCGCCGCGCGCGCGGGCGGCGGCGATCGCGGCGACGGTGGCCTCCGGGATCCGGTAGCGCTCGCTGTGCATCCGGTGCGCCGCGAGATCGTCGGTCTGCACCGGCGCGAACGTGCCGGCGCCGACGTGCAGCGTCACCCAGGCGAAGTCGACGCCCGCGCCGGCGAGCGCCGCGAGCATCGCGTCGTCGAAGTGCAGCCCCGCCGTGGGCGCGGCGACCGCGCCCGCGTGGCGCGCGTACACGGTCTGGTAGCGCGCCTCGTCGTCGGTCCCGGCCGGCCGCGCGATGTAGGGCGGCAGCGGCACCTCGCCGTGCCGCTCGAGATAGTCGAGCCAGGTCGGCGCCGCGTCGAGCCGCAGCCGGAAGAAGCGGTCCTGCCGCTCGAGCGTCGTCGCCTGCGCGCCGCCCGGCAGCAGCACGACGCCGCCCGGCCGCGGCGGGTGGCTGGCGCGCAGCTGGAACACCGCCTCGTGCGAGCCGACGATGCGCTCGAGCAGCAGCTCGACGGCGCCGCCGGTCGGCTTGACCGCGTGCAGCCGCGACTTGATCACCCGCGTGTCGTTGAAGACGAGGAGGTCGCCGGCGGCGACGTGGCGCGGCAGGTCGGCGAAGGCGCGGTCCTCGAGCCGCCCGCCCGCGACGTGCAGCAGCCGGCTCGCCGTGCGGGACGGCGCCGGCACCTGCGCGATCAGCTCGGGCGGCAGCGCGAAATCGAAGTCGGAGAGGCGGTAGGCGGGCATGGCGGGCAGCGGCGCGGGCGGCGCCGGTGCGATAATCTTCGCACGTCGGCAACGGCGCGGCGGCGGAAAGCGAAGCCGGCCGCGTCGGGCATCGTCACCGGACCCGGATCACAGGAGGAACGCGAATGGACTTCGACAAGGAACTGGACGCCAAGGGGCTGTCGTGCCCGCTGCCGATCCTGAAGACGAAGAAGGCGCTGAACGAGCTCGCCTCGGGCCAGGTGCTGAAGGTCGTCGCCACCGATCCCGGGTCGGTCAAGGACATGCAGGCCTTCGCCAACCAGACCGGCAACACGCTGGTGTCGACCGCCGAGGAGGGCGGCGCCTTCGTCTTCTTCATGCGCCGCAAGTAGGTCGCGGCGTCCCGGGCCCGCCGGCGCGGCGGAGGGGCGTCGCAGGACGTTCGTGGTGGTGCCGGGAGGGGAAGTCGAATCCCCACGGTATTTCTACCGGCGGATTTTGAGTCCGCTGCGTCTACCAGTTCCGCCATCCCGGCCGCGCCGCCCGGACGGTGCGACGAGCGCGCGTCGCGGGGCGGAAGCGAAGGCGGCATTATCGCGCAATCGCCTGGCGGCGGCGAGCGCGCAGGCGCCGCAGCGCGCAGGCGTGCTTCAGCGATTGCACGCGGCGCGGCGCTCGCGCGTGACGAAGCTGTAGCCGAGGGCGTCGGGTCCCTCGCCGCGGTGCGCTTCGCGCCGCGTCTCCGGCCATGCCTCCGGATCGAACGGCGGGAACGTGACGTCGCCGTCGAAGTCGCGGTCGATCTCGGTGAGGAACAGCGTCGCCGCGAGCGGCAGCGCGGCGCGGTAGAGCTCGCCGCCGCCGATGCAGAACGCCGGCGGCGGCAGCCGCACGAGCGCGAGCGCGGCGGCGAGCGTCGGCGCCGTCTCGGCGCCCGGCGCGGCGTAGCGCGCGTCGCGGGTGACGACGATGTTCTGCCGGCCGGGCAGCGGTCCTGGCAGCGACTCCCAGGTCTTGCGGCCCATGATGACGGCGTGCCCCGTCGTCAGCGCGCGGAAGTGCTTCAGGTCCGCGGGCAGCCGCCACGGCATCCGGTTCCCGTCGCCGATGACGCCGTTGGCGGCGACGGCGGCGATCAGGGCGAGCGGCATCGCGCCGACCCCGGCGCCGCCGTGGGCGCCGGGGGGCGGCGAATTTTCGGTGCTCTGCTCTTGCCCTGGCGTCGCCGGTGTCATAATTGCGAGCGATTATAGCGGCCGCCCACGCGTGTACTACCCTCGTTCCTTTCTCAAGTTCATCCTGCTCGGCTTCCTCCTGGTGAG
The DNA here is from genome assembly GCA_963832705.1 of uncultured beta proteobacterium. Classification (GTDB taxonomy): domain Bacteria; phylum Pseudomonadota; class Gammaproteobacteria; order Burkholderiales; family Casimicrobiaceae; genus CAIWHR01. Next base: position 66,257 of record CAWHVP010000021.1, read on the forward strand.
CCTGCCGCTCGTCTACGCGCTGGCCGAGCTCATCTTCTCGCTCGAGCGCCTGCAGGCGCAGGGGCAGGAGGCGGTCCAGCAGGCGGCGCAGGCGGGGCGCGCGAGCCGGCAGCTGTTCGAGCAGGCATCGACGCTGGAGCGGATCGTGCGCCAGCAGCTGATCCTCGAGGACCCGGCGCTGCTCGACGATTACGGCCGCGTGCGGCAGGAGTTCCACCAGACCGCGAGCGCGCTCGCGCTGCTGCCGCTCGAGCCGCGAGAGCAGCAGGCGCTGAAGGCGCTCGAGGAAAGCGAGATCCGGCTGCAGAAGCTGCTGGCCGCGCCGCAGCGCGGGCAGGACGTGCAGACGCAGCTCGCCAACGGGTACGCCCGGCTCACCGACGGCGCGCAGGCGACGCTTGCCGCGACGAACCAGGTGACCGAGCGCGCGATCGTCCGTCTGGAGGAAACGGCGTCGCAGGGGCGGCAGAAGTGGCTGTACCTGGCGATCGCCTCCGTCGGCATCGCGATCGCGCTGGCGATCATCTTCGCCGTGCTGATCGCGCGCCCGATCCGCCAGCTCGACCAGTCGATCCGGCAGATGGGCACCGCGGACTTCACGCACACGATCGAGGTCAACGGGCCGCAGGACCTGCGCTACCTCGGGCAGCGGCTCGAGTGGCTGCGCTCGCGGCTGCACGAGCTCGAGGAGCAGCAGAACCGCTTCCTGCGCCACGTCTCGCACGAGCTGAAGACGCCGCTGACCGCGGTGCGCGAGGGGGCCGAGCTGCTGCGCGACCGCGTCGCCGGCGACCTGTCGCCCGGACAGCGCGACATCGTTCGCATCGTCCGCGAGAACACGCTGCAGCTGCAGAAGCTCATCGAGGACCTGCTGACCTATCACCAGACGCGGGCGCTCGAGCCGCAGACGCTGGCGCCGGTGGCGCTGGTCGACGTCGTCCGCCGCGTGATCCGCGAACAGAAGCTCGCCGCCCTCGGGCGGATGGTGACCTTCGACGCGCAGTTGAAGCCGCTGCAGGTGATCGGCGACGCCGACCGCATCCGGACGATCGTCGACAACCTGCTGTCGAACGCGATCAAGTACTCGCCGCGCTCGGGCGTGATCGAGGTCCGCCTCGCCGCCGCGGATGGCTTCGCCGTGCTCGACGTGATCGACCAGGGCCACGGCGTCGATCCGGGCGAGCGCGAGCGGATCTTCGACTCGTTCTACCAGGGCCGGCCGCCGTCGGAGGGCCGCGTCAAGGGCTCGGGCCTCGGCCTCGCCATCGCCCGCGAGTACGCGGTGCTTCAGGGCGGCCGGATCGAAGTGCAGGGCCGGGCCGACGGCCGGAGCGGCGCGCACTTCCGCCTCGCGCTGCCGCTCGCGGTGGCGGCTGCGAATGCGGGCGCGGACGTCGCCGCCGCGGCCGGGCCGGACACGATCGGCGGCGGGCCGCAGTCGGCATCGATCGCCGGGATGGCGGAGCGATGAGGAATCCCGCCCGCGCCGCCGTGCTGGCCGTCGTCGTGTGGATCGCCGGGTGCGCCGCACCACCGATGGTGCAGCCCGACGAGTACGAGGAACCGGCGATCGAGACGCCGACGCCGACGCCGATGGTCGAGTACCCGCCGATCGAGCCCGTCGAGCCGCCCCCGGCGCCCGCGGTCGCCGGGCCCGCCCCGCCGCCCGCCGCGCCGTCGACCCCGCCTGCCGACGCGACGGCGCCGACGGTGCAGCCGGCGCCGTCGACGCCGCCGGCGGCCGCGCCCGCGGTTCCGGTCCCCGCCGAGCTGTCGGCCGAAGAGCAGCTGTTGAACGGCGCTGCTCGCCGACCTCGCCCGCTACGGCAGCCTCTCCGGCGACGATGTGCGGCGCGAGCTCAACGCGATGACGCAGACGCTCGCACGGCAGCGCACCGACGCCAACCGCGTGCGCCTCGCCGTGCTCTACACGCTGACGCGGGCGAACCCGCAGGACGACCAGCGCGCGCTGCAGCTGCTCGACAACGTTGCCAAGAGCGGGCCGGGTTCGCCGGCCGTCAAGCAGATCGCGCTGGTCCTGCAGCTGCAGATCACGGACCGCGTGCGCGCCGTGCGCGAAGAGCAGCAGAAGGCCGATGCCGCGATCCAGAAGCTCGAGGCGCTGCGGGCGATGGAACGCAGCCTGCTGCGCGACCGCATTCGCGGCGGCGGCGGCGGCGCCGGCGGCGGCGGCGGATCGAGCGGCGGCGGCGGCGGTGGCGGTGGCGGCGGCGGCGCCGGAGGAGGCTGACGATGGCGGCGGCACGCGAATCCAAGAGCGTCCATTCGGCCGAAGTCCTGCTGGTCGACGACGATCCGGACCTGTTGAAGCTCATCAGCCTGCGGCTCATGTCGGCGGGCTACCGCGTGCGCACCGCCGACAGCGGCGAGACCGCGCTGGCGGCGCTCGCCGTCGGCGCGTCCGTCGGCGGTCATCACCGACCTGCGCATGCCGGGCATCGACGGCATGCAGCTGTTCGACGCGATCCACCGCCAGCACCCGGCGCTGCCGGTGATCATCCTCACCGCGCACGGCACCATCCCCGACGCGGTCGCGGCGACGCAGCGCGGCGTGTTCGGCTTCCTCACCAAGCCCTTCGACAGCCAGGACCTGCTGCAGAAGGTCGCCGCCGCGGTCGAAGCTCGCCGGCGACGCGCCGGCGCCGGGCGAGCAGGACTCGGGCGAGTGGCGCGCCGGCGATCATCACCCGCAGCCCGGCGATGGAGGACCTGCTGCGGCAGGCGCGCCTCGTCGCCGACTCGGACGCGAGCGTGCTGATCTACGGCGAGTCGGGCACCGGCAAGGAGCTGCTCGCGCAGCGCGATCCACCGCGCGAGCCCGCGCCGCGACAAGCCGTTCGTCGCCGTCAACTGCGGCGCGATCCCGGAGCCGCTGCTCGAATCCGAGCTCTTCGGCCACGCCCGCGGCGCGTTCACCGGCGCCGTGCAGGCGCACAAGGGCCTGTTCCAGGCCGCCGACGGCGGCACGCTCTTCCTCGACGAGATCGGCGACATGCCGCTGGCGCTGCAGGTCAAGCTGCTGCGCGTGCTGCAGGAGGGCGAGGTGCGCCCGGTCGGCGCGACGCAGTCGATCCCGGTCGACGTGCGCGTCATCTCGGCGACGCACCGCGACCTCGACGCGCACATGGCGGCGGGCCAGTTCCGCGAGGACCTCTACTACCGGCTCAACGTCGTGTCGCTGCAGCTGCCGGCGCTCGCCAACCGGCGCGAGGACATCCCGCTGCTGGCGACGCATTTCCTGCGCAAGCTCGCCGAGCGCTACAAGAAGCCGGTGCCGGCGCTCGCGCCCGACGCGATGGCGATGCTGGTCGCGGCGCCGTGGCCCGGCAACGTCCGCCAGCTGCTCAACCTGCTCGAGCAGTGCGTCGCGCTCGCGACGACCGGCGTGATCCCGGCGTCGCTGGTGCACAGCGCGCTGCGCGAGGACGCGAGCGCGCTCATGCCGTTCGAGGAGGCGCGCAAGCAGTTCGAGCGCGACTACCTCGTGCGCCTGCTGAAGATCACCGGCGGCAACGTCACGCAGGCGGCGCTGCTCGCCAAGCGCAACCGCACCGAGTTCTACAAGCTGCTGCAGCGCCATCGCCTGGAGCCGGCGATGTTCAAGGAAGGCAAGGCTCCCTGAGGCAGAAATCGCCTGTCGTTCGCGGGCGACAGGAAATGCCGCGTTAATTCATGATGTTGCAACAATCCCGACCGATACTGTCGGTAGGATGCGACAGCCGTGATGGCGGCAGGGTCGAAGCCGGACGGCGCGGCACCGCGGGCTTTGCCTGGTCTTGATAGGGAAAGCGGCGGGTTTCCGGTCGCATCGATGATCGCGCCGATCTTTGGCACATCGCTTGCTTCATTCGACGTGCGACCCCTTGGATGCCCCGATGATGGAAACCTTCGCCCCCGAATTCGCCGAATACTGGCTCACCGGCAGCCGCGATGCCGCGAACGGCGTCCCCGCGTCAGCTCGGGGCGACGACGCCGCCGCCGCGTCGCAGCGCGAGGCGCTCGAAGCGCTGGCCGAACGGGTCGCCGCGGCGCGCAGCGTCCTCTAGGACCGCGCCCGCGCGACCGCGAACCTCCTCGCGGGGCTGCCGCCACGGCAGCCGCCGCAGCCCTCGGGGCGGCGCAATCGCCCCGGGCACCGAATCCCCCTTGCCCGCTCGTTCCTCCCGGCGGGCTTCTTTTTGCCCGGGTCGGCCGGCTCCGAAGGGGCTGATGCGTAACACAACGCGCAGGACAGTGGCTGGCGCGTCGATGCGCGCACCCCACTGAGGTGGCCATTCAGACGGCGACGTCGCCTTGATCGCCGGATGGCACTGGTAGCCGGCGATCTCGAAGTCCTCGTAGCGGTAGTCGAACAGCGAGTCGGGCTTGCGGTGGATGACGAGCCGGGGCAGCGGGTAGGGCTCGCGCGCCAGCTGGACCTCGACCTGCTCGAGGTGGTTGACGTACAGGTGGCAGTCGCCGCCGACCCAGATGAAGTCGCCGACGTCGAGTCCGCGTCTGCTGCGCGACCAGGTGCGTGAGCAGCGCGTAGGACGCGATGTTGAACGGCACGCCGAGGAAGATGTCGCAGCTGCGCTGGTAGAGCTGGCAGGAGAGCCTGCCCCCGGCCACGTAGAACTGGAAGAACGCGTGGCAGGGCGGCAGCTTCATCCGCGGGATGTCGCCGACGTTCCAGGCCGACACGATCAGCCGGCGCGAATCCGGGTTGCGGCGGATCTCGGCGACGAGGTTCGCCATCTGGTCGATGTGCTGCCCGTCCGGGGCCGGCCAGCTGCGCCACTGGTAGCCGTAGATCGGCCCCAGCTCGCCCTGCGGGTCCGCCCACTCGTCCCAGATCGTGACGCCGGCCTGCTGCAGCGAGCGGACGTTGGTCTCGCCGCGCAGGAACCACAGCAGCTCGTGGATGATCGAGCGCGTGTGCACCTTCTTCGTCGTCAGCAGCGGAAAGCCGGCGGCGAGATCGAAGCGCATCTGGTGGCCGAACACCGACCGCGTGCCGGTGCCGGTGCGGTCGCTCTTGGCGACGCCGTGGTCGCGCACGTGGCGCATGAAGTCGAGGTACTGTCGCATCGGTTCGCGGGGCGTGGTGACGGCGGGCGGGCGCGGCGGGCCGGCGGAGACGGCGCCGCCGCGCCGGGCCGCGACATTCTAGCGCGCGGGCCCGCCCCCGGGTGTCGTACCATCGAGCCTTCGGCGCCCCGCCCGCAGGACCCGGCCAGCCCATGCACGAGCCCAACCAGTTCGATCTGCTCAAGGAGCGCCGGTTCGCGCCGTTCTTCTGGACGCAGTTCCTCGGCGCCGCCAACGACAACGTCTTCAAGAACGCGCTGGTCATCTTCGCGGCGTTCCACGCGGCGAGCCTGACGACGCTCGACGCGAGCACGCTGGTCAACGTCGCCGGAGCGGTGTTCATCGCGCCGTTCGTGCTGCTGTCGGCGACCTCCGGCCAGCTCGCCGACAAGTACGAGAAGTCGCGGCTGATCCGCTGGATCAAGCTGTTCGAGATCGCGATCATGACGATCGGCCTCGCCGGGTTCTGGCAGCGCGATCTCGTGCTGCTGATGAGCGCGCTCGCGCTGATGGGCGTGCACTCGACGCTGTTCGGCCCGGTCAAGTACGCGATCCTGCCGCAGCACCTGAAGCCCGAGGAGCTCGTCGGCGGCAACGGCCTCGTCGAGATGGGCACGTTCGTCGCGATCCTGCTCGGCACGATCGCCGGCGGCCTGGTCGTCGCGATCGCCGGCGTCGGGCCCGGTCGTGGCCGGGGCGGTGGCCGTCGCGATCGCCGTCGCCGGCTACGTCGTCAGCCGCGGCATCCCGAGCACGCCGGCGGTGGCGCCCGACCTCAGGATCAACTGGAACCCGTTCACCGAGACCTGGAAGAACCTCGTTCGGCGCGCAGGGCAACCGCGTCGTCTGGCTGTCGATGCTCGGCATCTCGTGGTTCTGGTACTACGGCGCGATCATGCTCGCGCAGTTCCCGGGCTTCGCCAAGGACGTGCTGGGCGGCGACGAGCACGTCGTGACGCTGCTGCTGGCGCTGTTCTCGATCGGCATCGGCGTCGGCTCGCTGCTGTGCGAGCGGCTGTCCGGCCGCAAGGTCGAGCTGGGGCTGGTGCCCTTCGGCTCGATCGGCCTCACGCTGTTCCGCCTCGACCTGTGGCTGGCGAGCCGCACGCTGCACGCGACCTCGGTCGCCGGCGTCGGCGCATTTCTCGCGAAGCCCGGCCACTGGCGCGTCGCCTTCGACCTGGTGATGATCGGGATGTTCGGCGGCTTCTACATCGTGCCGCTGTACGCGCTGATCCAGCAGCGCTCGGAGCCGGCGTTCCGCTCGCGGATCATCGCCGCCAACAACATCCTGAACGCGGCGTTCATGGTCGCCTCCGCCGGCGTCGCGATCGGCCTGCTCGCGGCGGGGCTCGACGATCCCGCAGCTCTTCCTCGTCACCGCGCTGATGAACGCGGCGGTCGCCGTGTTCATCTACGGGCTCGTGCCCGAGTTCCTGATGCGCTTCCTCGCGTGGCTGCTGGTGCACACGATGTACCGCGTGCGCGCGAGCGGGCTCGAGCACATCCCCGACGAGGGGCCGTGCGTCGTCGTCTGCAACCACGTGAGCTACGTCGACGCCGTGGTCATCGCCGCGATGGTGCGGCGCCCGATCCGCTTCGTGATGGACCACCGGATCTTCGCGATCCCCGTGCTGTCGTTCATCTTCCGCTCGATGCGCACGATCCCGATCGCCCCGGCGAAGGAGGATGCGGCGATGAAGGACCGCGCGTTCGCCGATGCCGCGGCCGCGCTGCGCGAAGGCGAGATCGTGGGCATCTTTCCCGAAGGCCGGCTGACGGAGAACGGCGAGCTCGGCACGTTCCGTCCCGGCGTGCAGCAGATCGTCGAGACGACGCCGGTGCCCGTCGTGCCGATGGCGCTGTCCGGCCTGTGGGGCAGCTTCTTCAGCCGGTCGCACAACGGCCGCGCGATGCGCCGGCTGCGCGGCGTGTTCTCGCAGATCGCACTGGTCGCCGGCCCGGCGATCCCGCCCGAGCGCGTGGTGCCGGACGAGCTCGCCGGCATCGTGCTCGCGCTGCGCGGCGAGCGGCGGTGAGCGCAGCGCCCTGAGCGCGAAGTGCTCGCACGCGCACGCGCCGCGGGGCGGGCGATGCTGGCGCTGATCGGCCTTCTCGTCGGCGCGCTGCTCGGCCACGCGGTGTGGGGCGAGTGGGGCGCGATCCTGGGCGGGCTCGCCGGCTTCTTCGCCGGGGTGACGATCGCCGGCAATCGCCAGCGCGCGCTCTTCCGCAAGCCCGATGGCGCGATGGCGTCGCCGACGTCCGGCGGTCGCCGCGCCGGACGCGGCGCTGCGGCAGCGCGTCGCGCAGCTCGAGGCGCGCGTGGCATCGCTCGAAGCGGCGCTGTCGGCGACGCGGACCGGCGCGCCCGCGGAGGCCGGCGAGCGGCAGGTCGCGGCGGCCGAGGCACCGGTGCCGACGGCCGTCGTCGCGGCAGACGCTGCGGTTGCCGCCGCCGGTACCGCCGGCGCACCGCGCCGTCGCCAGCGCCGTCGAGCGCCGCAGGCGCCATCGAGACGCCGCCGGGCGTCATCGCGGCCGAGCCGGTGCCGATCGCGACCAACGCGGACGGCACCGCGTCCGCGCTCGATGCGGCGCCCGCGGGCTGGGCCGCGCCGGGGCCCGCGGCCGCGGCGGCCGCGCTCACGCCCGCGCCCGCGATGACGCAGCGGCTGTGGGCGTGGCTCACCGGCGGCAACGCGCTGACGCGGGTCGGCGTGGTCGTGCTGTTCTTCGGCGTCGCGTTCCTGCTGCGCTGGTTCGCCGAGCACTTCACCGTCCCGATCGAGCTGCGGCTCGCCGGCGTGGCGGCGGCGGGCATCGCGCTGATCGGGCTCGGTCTCGGCACGGCGCGCGCGCGGCCCGGCTACGGGCTGTCGCTGCAGGGGGCGGGCGCGGGCGTGCTGTACCTGACGATCTACGCGGCGCTGCGCCTGTACGCGCTGCTGCCCGACGCGGTGGCGGCGGCGCTGCTCGTCGCCGTCGCGGCGCTGACCGTCGGCGCTCGCCGTGCGCGCCGATTCGCAGGCGCTGGCCGGGCTCGCGGTCGCCGGCGCCTTCCTCGCGCCGCTGCTGGCGGCGACCGACGGCGCGCCGCTGCCGCTGTTCGGCTACTTCGCGATCGTCAACGGCGTCATCTTCGTGCTGGCGTGGCGGCGCGTCTGGCGCGCGCTCAACGCGCTGGGCTTCGTCTGCACGTTCGCGCTCGGCCTGTTCTGGGGCCAGCGCTACTACACGAGCGACCACTTCGCGACCGTCGAGCCGTTCCTGCTGCTGTTCTTCGCCGCGTACGTGACGATCGCGATCCTCGAGGCCCGGCGCGGCGCGTTCGAGGCGAAGCATCCGGTCGACGGCCTGCTGGTGTTCGGCGTGCCGCTCGCCGGCTTCGTGCTGCAGGCGGCGCTGGTCGCCGACCATCGCTACGGCGCCGCGTGGAGCGCGCTCGCCGTGGCGGGCATCTACGCGGCGCTCCACGCCGCGCTGCGGCGGAGCGCGGTCCCGGCGCTGGCGCTGCTCGCGCGCGCGTTCCTCGCGCTGGCGGTGGTCTTCGTCACGCTCGCGATCCCGCTCGCGTTCGACGACGAATGGACGGCGGCGCTGTGGGCGATCGAGGCGGCCGGCGTGTACTGGCTGGGGGTGCGGCAGGACTCGGTGCTCGCCCGCGGCTTCGCGCTGCTGGTCGAGCTCGCGGCGGGCCTCGCGTTCCTGCTCTCCGGCGGGCCGTCGTCGTACGAGCCGCTGTTCGCCAACGGCCACTTCATCGGCGCGATCGTCATCGCGCTGTCGGGCTTCGTGACGGCGTTCTGCGCCGATCGCGCCGGCGCGGCGCTCCCCGTGCACGAGCGGCCGGTGACCGCGCTGGTGTTCGCCTGGGCCGCGGCCTGGTGGCTGGGCGGCGGCGTCGCCGAGCTGATCGTGCATCTCGACTGGTCGGAGGAGTGCCACGCCGCGCTGCTGTGGGTCGTCGCCGCTGCCGCCATCGCGCTGGCGCTCGCGCGCGTGCTGGCGTGGCCCCGGCTCGCGGCCGTCGGCATGGCGCTGCTGCCGGCGATGGTCGCCGCCGCCGCCGCCGATTTCCACCGCGAGCGGACGACGCTGCTGATCTGGGGCGGGCTGCTGTGGCCGGCCGCGTGGGTCGTGCAGGCGTTCGCGCTGCGGGCCGCGGAGGCGGGGTTCGGCGCCGGCGAACCGGCGGGGGCGGAGCTCCGCGGCGCCGGCGGCCCGCCGGGCATGGCGCCCGGCCTGCGCGCCGCGCACGCGTTCTCGGCGGTCGCGCTGACCGCGCAGCTGTCGTGGGAGGCGAGCGAGTGGGTCGGGCGCACGACCCCCGCGCACACGGCGTGGATGGCCTGCGCGGCCGCGCTGCCCGCGATCGCGTTCCTCTGGGTCGCGAGCCGCGGCGCCGGGCTCGGGCGCTGGCCGTTCGCTCGCTACGGGCAGGCCTGGACGCACGACGCGGGCCGCGTCGTGATGGCGCTGCTCGTCGCCTGGTTCGCCGTCGTCAACGTGCTCTCCCCGGGCGACGCGTCGCCGCTGCCGTACGTGCCGCTCGCGAATCCGCTCGAGCTCACGCTCGCGCTGGCGCTGGCGACGGGATTCCTCTGGTCGCGGCGCATCCTGGCGCCGCCGGTCGCGACGCTCTACGGCGGCATGGGGCTGGGCCTCTTCGCGCTCCTCAACGGCGCCGTGCTGCGCGCCGCGCACCACTGGGCGCACATCCCGTGGCGGCTGGCGTCGCTGCTCGCGTCGAAGCCGCTGCAGGCGGCGCTGACGCTGACGTGGACGGCGACCGCGCTGGCGCTGATGTTCGTCGCGACGCGCCGCCGGCTGCGACCGCTGTGGATGGTCGGCGCGGCGCTGCTCGCCGTCGTCGTCGGCAAGCTGTTCCTCGTCGACCTCTCGGCGCTGTCCGGGCTGCCGCGCGTCGTCGCGTTCCTCGGCGTGGGCGTGCTGATGCTGGCGATCGGCTACCTGTCGCCGCTGCCGCCGTCCGGCGACGCCGACGCGCAGCGCCCGCGAAGGTTCGTAATCCGGTCGCGCCGCGGGCGAGACCCGGGCTGCGCGAGGCGGGCTACGCGATCTGCGCGCGCGCCGCCTCCGGCCACGCGGCGGCGACCAGCGCCGGCAGCACCACGCCGGCCGGCCCGCGCAGCACGTGGTCGACGACGGCCGACAGCGGCGTGTCCTCCGGGTTGATCTCGATCACCACCGCGCCGGCACGCTGCGCCGTGCGCGGCAGCGCCGCCGCCGGATAGACCTCGGCCGAGGTCCCGACGACGAGCAGCACGTCGCAGATGCTCGCCGCGTCCTCGGCCTGCGCCAGCGCGTCGGGCGGCAGCATCTCCTCGAACCAGACGACGTCGGGGCGCAGGAACGCGCCGCAGCGCGCGCAGCGCGGCGGCTCGTCTTCGCTCGTCTGCGTCCACTGCGCGACGACGCCGCAGCCGCGCGAGCACTTCACGCGCGCGATGTTGCCGTGGAGCTCGACGACGTTGACGCTGCCCGCGGCCTGGTGCAGCCCGTCGATGTTCTGCGTGATCAGCGTGAACGTGTCGCAGCACGATTCCATCGCCGCCAGCGCGTGGTGCCCGGGGTTGGGCTTCGCTTCCGCGAGGCGCTCGCGCCGGTGCGCGTACCAGTCCCAGACGAACTTCGGATTGCGCGCGAACGCGGCGGGCGTGGCGAGCTCGCGCGGGTCGAAGTTCGCCCACAGCCCGGTCTGCGCGTCGCGGAACGTCGGCACCCCCGACTCGGCCGAGACACCGGCCCCGGTGAGCACGGCGAGCGCCTGCGCGTCGCGCAGCGATTCGAGGACGGCAGCGGGCAGGATCGGTGAGGTCGCCATGTTAAACTCCGCGCGTCGTTTTCCCTCTCATTCTCCTCGCTGCCATCGATGTCCGGCAATACGTTCGGCACGCTGTTTTGCGTCACCTCGTTCGGCGAGTCGCACGGGCCGGCGATCGGCTGCGTCGTCGACGGCTGCCCGCCCGGGCTCGCGCTGGCCGAGGCCGACATCCAGCGCGAGCTCGACCGGCGCAAGCCGGGCACGTCGCGCCACGTCACGCAGCGCCGCGAGACCGACACCGTCGAGATCCTGTCCGGCGTGTTCGAGGGCCGGACGACCGGCACGCCGATCGCGCTGCTGATCCGCAACGTCGACCAGCGCAGCAAGGATTACGCGAACATCGCCGACACCTTCCGGCCCGGGCACGCCGACTACGCGTATTGGCAGAAGTACGGCATCCGCGATTATCGCGGCGGCGGACGCTCGTCGGCGCGCGAGACGGCGGTGCGCGTCGCGGCCGGCGCGATCGCGAAGAAGTGGCTGGCCGAGCGGCACGGCGTGGCCATCCGCGGCCACCTGGTCCAGCTCGGCCCGATCGTCGTGCCGTTCGCGGACTGGGCGCACGTCGGCGAGAACCCGTTCTTCGTCGCGAACCGGGAGATCGTGCCCGAGCTCGAGGCGTTCATGGACCGGCTGCGCAAGTCCGGCGACTCGGTCGGCGCGAAGATCACCGTCGTCGCCAGCGGCGTGCCGGTCGGCTGGGGCGAGCCCGTCTACGGCCGGCTCGACGCCGACCTCGCCGGCGCGATGGTGGGCATCAACGCGGTCAAGGGCGTGGAGATCGGCGCCGGCTTCGCCTGCGTCGCGCAGAACGGCACCGAGCACTCCGACGAGATGACGCCGGAGGGTTTCCTGTCGAACAACGCGGGCGGCATCGTCGGCGGCATCTCGACCGGGCAGGACGTCGTCGTCACGCTCGCGGTCAAGCCGACGTCGTCGATCCGGCTCGATCGCCACTCGATCGACCGGGCGGGCAACCCCGTGATCGTCAATACCCACGGCCGGCACGATCCCTGCGTCGGCATCCGCGCGACGCCGATCGCCGAGGCGATGGCGGCGCTGGTGCTGATGGACCACGCGCTGCGCCACCGCGCGCAGAATGCCGACGTCGTCACCGCGACGCCGCAGGATCGCCGCGCAGGCGCCGGCGGACGTCGTCGCGCGGCTGCGGCGGTCGGCGCCCGTCGACGATCCGGAGCCGGACGAGGCCTGACGGTCGCGCGCGGGGCAGGGCCCGGGCGATCCGGCCCCGCCGGCTCGCGCGCCCGCGGATTCAGGACTTCGGTTCGCGCTCGACGCGCGTGATCGTCGCGCCGGCGCCGCCGCGCGCGAACGCCAGCGATACGTCGTCGCCGACGGCGATCGCGCCCGCATCCTGGACCACGGCGCCGTCGGCGGTCGTGACGATCGCGTAGCCCCGCTGCAGCACCGCTTCCGGGTTGAGGTGCGCGAGATTCTGCGCGAGGGCCGCCACGCGGCCGCGCGCGCGCTCGAGCGTCGCGGGCAGCGCGCGCTGCAGCGCGTCCCCGGCGGCCGCCGCGCGCGCCGTCTGCGGCAGCGGCCGGCGGACGAGCCAGGCATAGCGGCGCGCGGGCGCGTCGAGCGACAGCCGCCGGAGCCCGAGCGCGTGGCGCGCGGCGCGCGCCAGCCGGTCGGCAAGCGCCAGCGCGTCGCGCCGCTGCTGCGCGAGCTTCGCCGCCGGATGCACGAGCCGCCGCGCGAGGCCGTCGACGCGCTGCATCCGCGATTCCAGCATGCGCAGGCCGGCGTGCCGCCACCGCGTCGCGAAGCCCGCGACGTCGCGCAGGACCGCGTGGCGATCGGGAACGACCAGCGTGGCGGCGGCGGTCGGCGTCGGCGCGCGGACGTCGGCGACGAAATCGGCGATGGTGAAATCGGTCTCGTGGCCCACGGCGGCGACGACCGGCAGCGCCGACTCGAAGATCGCCTGCGCCACCGCTTCCTCGTTGAACGCCCAGAGGTCCTCGATCGAGCCGCCGCCCCGGCCGACGATCAGCACGTCGACCTCGGCGCGCTCGTTCGCCGTGCGGATCGCCGCGGCGATCTCGGCGGCGGCGCCGTCGCCCTGCACGGCCGTCGGATAGACGATCACCGGGATCGCCGGCCAGCGCCGCCGCAGCGTCGTCAGCAGGTCGGACAGCGCGGCCGCGCGCGTCGACGTGACGATCCCGACGGCGCGGGGGAAGCGCGGCAGCGGCCGCTTGCGCTCCTCCGCGAACCAGCCGGCCGCCTCCAGCCGCGCCTTCAGGCGCGCGAACTTCTCGTACAGCGCGCCCTGGCCGGCCAGCCGCATCGTCTCGACGTTGAGCTGGAACTCGCCGCGCGCCTCGAAGACCGACGCCGTCGCGTGCACCTCGACCTGCTGGCCGTCCTTGAGCGGGAACGAGACGTACTGGGCCTTGTGCCGGAAGAAGACGCAGCGGACCTGCGCCGCCTCGTCCTTCAGGTTGAAGTAGCAGTGGCCGGAGGCGGCGCGGGTGAAGTTCGAGATCTCGCCGGCCACCCAGACGAGCCCGATGTGGCGCTCGATCAGCAGGCGCACGGAGCTGACCAGCAGCGACACCGGCAGCACGGCGGGGGCACGCACCGCGCCGTCGGCATCGAGCGCGCCCGGGCGGGGCTGCGGGCGTGCGGGCGCGCGCGCGGCGTCAACGCCGGCGCGCGTCGGCCGTTTCATCGCCATGCGCGACGATCTCCGGGGTGGACGAAGATGGCTGGAAGTGTCATTTGTCCAGGACGAATGCTGTTTCAGATTTGCCGATGTTGCGGTGCTCCCGAACGGGGCCCGGGATCGGAGCGTGACCGGGGAGGGCGTTCCAAGTAATTGAAAAAATGGAACAAAAAGTCGGCGCGAAATTGGGCATTACAACGTTTCTTCCGGCCGGCGCACCACTTAGCGCATGAATTTACAAGATATGCACACAATTATCCACAGCATTTGTGGAAAACCATCGCGCCACGGCGGCGACCGGTCCGTGGAAAGCCTTGACCGGCGCGGGTTTGCGGGCCGTCCTGGGGAACGGGGCGCCGCGTGCCGCATGACGCGGGACGGGACGCCGGTTAGAATGCCGGCTGACCATCGATTGTTCATGATCTGACCCAACGGATGCTGCGGTGCGGCAAGAGCGAGTAACGAACAATCCGGCGCCGGGCGCGCCACGCAAGGGACCGGGTGCGGGTGCTGCCGCGGCCGCGGTGCCGGCGGCCAACTTCGTGCGCGCGATCATCGCCGACGACCTCCGGACCGGCAAGTACGGCGGCCGCGTGGTGACGCGCTTCCCGCCCGAGCCGAACGGCTACCTGCACTACGGCCACGCGAAGTCGATCTGCCTCAACTTCGGTCTCGCCGCGGAGTTCTCCGGCGTCTGCCACCTGCGCTACGACGACACCAACCCGACGAAGGAAGACGTCGAGTACGAGGACTCGATCGCCGACGCGGTCCGCTGGCTCGGCTTCGACTGGGGGCCGCACCGCTACCACGCCTCCGACTACTACGACCGGCTGTACGAGTTCGCCGAGTGGTTCATCGAGCAGGGCCTCGCGTACGTCGACAGCCAGAGCGCCGACGAGGTGCGCGCCTCGCGCGGCACGCTGACGCAGCCCGGCACCGCGTCGCCGTACCGCGAGCGCTCGATCGCCGAGAACCTCGACCTGTTCCGGCGGATGCGCGCCGGCGAGTTCCCGGACGGCGCGCACGTGCTGCGCCTGAAGATCGACATGGCGAGCCCGAACCTCAACATGCGCGATCCCGCGATCTACCGGATCCGCCACGCGTCGCACCACCGGACCGGCGACCGCTGGTGCATCTATCCGCTCTACGACTACACGCACTGCATCTCCGACGCGCTGGAGCGGATCACGCACTCGATCTGCACGCTGGAGTTCCAGGACCACCGCCCGCTGTACGACTGGGTGATCGAGAAGCTCGCCGACGGCGGGAAGCTCCTGCGCCCGCTGCCGCAGCAGTTCGAGTTCGCGCGGCTCAACCTGACCTACGTCGTGCTGTCGAAGCGCCGGCTGATCGAGCTCGTCTCCAACGGCCACACCGACGGCTGGGACGATCCGAGGATGCCCACGCTCGTCGGCGCGCGGCGGCGCGGGTTCACGCCGGAGGGCTTTCGCCTGTTCGCCGAGCGCATCGGCGTGACCAAGTCCGACTCGTGGATCGACATGAGCGTGCTCGAGGACTGCATGCGCGAGGACCTGAACGCGCGCGCGGAGCGGCGGATCGCCGTGCTCGACCCCGTGCGGCTGGTCATCGACAACTATCCCGAAGGGCAGACCGAGGAGTGCTTCGCGCCGAACCACCCGCAGCGCCCCGATCTCGGCCGGCGCCCGCTGCCGTTCTCGCGCGAGCTGTGGATCGAGCGCGAGGACTTCCAGGAGCATCCGGAGAAGGGCTACTTCCGCCTCTCGCCCGGCGCCGAGGCGCGGCTGCGCTACGCGTACATCGTCAAGTGCGTCGGCGTCGACAAGGACGCCGACGGCAACGTCACGACCGTCCATTGCACGTACGACCCGGCCACCCGCAGCGGCACGGCCGGCGCCGACGCGCGCAAGGTCAAGGGCAACCTGCACTGGCTGTCGGCGGCGCACGCGAAGGCCGCCGAGGTGCGGCTGTACGAGCGCCTGTTCGCCGTGCCGTTCCCCGGCTCGCGGCTGCCCTGGGGCGCCGCCGGCCCGGAGGGCGCCGACGCGCCGGCGACGCCGGGCGCGCCGGAGGCGGGCCACGTCGTCGTCGTGGCCGGCGACGAGGACGAAACGGTCGAAGCGACCGAGCGCAACTACCTGGACGACCTCAACCCGGACTCGAAGCGGGTGATCTCCGCCTACGTCGAGACGGTGCTGCCCGACGCGGCCCCCGGCACGTCGTTCCAGTTCGAGCGGCACGGCTACTTCGTCGCCGACCTGCGCGACCACGCGCCCGACCGTCCGGTCTTCAACCGGACCGTCACGCTGCGCGACCGCCGCTGACGGCGGGTCGGGGTCCGCCCCCCTCACCCCAACCCTCTCCCGCGCGCGGGAGAGGGTGCCGCGCCAGCGGCGGGTGAGGGCGTGCGAGGGTGCCGCGCCACGCCGCCACCCATTGACTTCCGCCATCCCCGCACCCATATCGACGTTGCGCCGCCGGCCCTCGCCGTGCGCTAAGATCGCGGCGCAACCGCTGAACACTGTGAGGCCCATGCCATGAAACGCGTCTTCCTGTTCCTGGTCACCAACATCGCGGTGATGCTGGTGCTGTCGATCGTGATCTCGCTGCTCGGTCTTGACCGCGCGGGTCCGGGGATGCTGCCGCTGCTTGCCCTGTCGATGGTCATCGGCTTCGGCGGCGCGATCATCTCGCTGCTGATGTCCAAGCAGATGGCCAAGTGGTCGACCGGCGCGCAGGTGATCACCCAGCCGCAGAACCAGCACGAGGCGTGGCTGGTCGAGACGGTGCGCCGCCTCTCGACCAAGGCCGGCATCGGCATGCCCGAGGTCGCGATCTACGAGGGCGAGCCCAACGCCTTCGCCACCGGCGCCTTCAAGAACTCGGCGCTGGTCGCCGTGTCGACGGGGCTGCTGCAGTCGATGAGCCACGAGGAGGTCGAGGCCGTGCTCGGCCACGAGGTCGCGCACGTCGCCAACGGCGACATGGTGACGCTGACGCTGATCCAGGGCGTGGTCAACACCTTCGTCGTGTTCCTCTCGCGCATCGTCGGCAGCATCGTCGACCGGACGGTGTTCCGCACCGAGCGCGGCACCGGCCCCGGCTACTTCATCACGGTGATGGTCTGCCAGGTCGTGTTCGGCATCTTCGCGTCGATGATCGTCGCGTGGTTCTCGCGCCAGCGCGAGTTCCGCGCCGACGCGGGCTCGGCGGATTACCTCGGCTCGCCGCTGCCGATGGTCAACGCGCTGCATCGCCTGGGCGGCCTCGCGCCCGGCGAGCTGCCGAAGGCGATGGCCGGCTTCGGCATCACCGACAAGGGCGGCATCATGGCGCTGTTCTCGACGCACCCGCCGATCGAGGAACGGATCGCCGCGCTGCAGTCGCGGCGCTGACCCGCGCTCAATGCCGGGATTCTGACCAGCGGTTCTCGGCGACGACCGGCGGCGCGGGCGGCGGGGCGGCGCGACGAGCGGCCGCGCCGGCGCGAGGCGCCGCTGCACGAGGTAGAGCGGGCGCTGCTTCACCTCGACGAACATCCGCGCGAGGTACTCGCCGATGACGCCGAGCGCCATCAGCTGCAGGCCGCCCAGGAACAGGATCAGCACGACCAGCGTCGGGAAGCCGGCGACCGGGTCGCCGTAGAGCATCGTCTTGACGATGAGGTACCCGCCGCGCAGGAACGCGGCCACCGCGACGATGAAGCCCATGTAGCTCGCGATCTTGAGCGGCAGCACGGAGAACGACGTGATGCCCTCGAGCGCGAAGTTCCACAGCCGCCAGTAGTTCCACTTCGTCTCGCCGGCGAAGCGGCCGTCGCGGTCGTACTCGATCTCCCGGCACGGAAAGCCGATCCACGCGAACAGCCCCTTCATGAAGCGGCTGCGCTCCGGGAAGCGGCGCAGCGCCGCGACCGCGCGCGCGGACAGCAGGCGGAAGTCGCCGACGTTCTCGGGAATCTCGATCGTCCCGATGCGGCCGATGGCGCGGTAGAACGCGCGCGCGGTCGCCTTCTTGAACCAGCTCTCGTTCGCGCGCGTCCGGCGCCGCATCAGCACGACGTCGTAGCCCTCGTCCCGCGCGCGCAGCATGTCGGGGATGAGCTCCGGCGGGTCCTGCAGGTCGGCGTCGATCACGACCACCGCGTCGCCGGCCGCGTGGTCGAGCCCGGCCGACATCGCCACTTCCTTGCCGAAGTTGCGCGACAGGTCGACGACCGCGACGCGCGGATCGGCGTCGTGCAGCGCGGCGAGCAGCGTCATCGTGCGGTCGCGGCTGCCGTCGTTGACGTAGACGATCTCGGACGCGACGGCCAGCCCGTCGAGCACCGCCGCGAGGCGGCGATGGAACTCCGGCAGCACCTCCTCCTCGTTGTAGACGGGGACGACGACCGACAGCGACGGCGAAGCGCCGGCGGGCGCGGTCGCGGAAGCGGCGGTCGGATGCTCGGGCATGCGGGGGATCGCTCAAAAAATCACGGCCGGCGGGGTGGACCCGGCCGGCCGTGCTGTCGTTGCCTGGCGAAGCGGAATGTCGCGGCGCTTACTTCAGGTGGCCCGACACCAGCTTCGTCATCTCGAACATCGAGACCTGCTTCTTGCCGCCGAACACGGCCTTCAGCTTCTCGTCGGCGTTGATCATGCGCTTGTTGATGGCGTCCTGCAGCTTGTTCTTCTTGATGTAGTCCCAGATCTTCTTCGTCACTTCGGTGCGCGGCATCGGCATCGCACCGACGACGGCGGCGAGCACGGACGACGGAGTCATCGGCTTCATGAACGCGGCGTTCGGCTTGCGCTTCGCGGCCGGCTTCTTCGCGGCGGCCTTCTTGGCGGGGGCTTTCTTCGCGGCCGGCTTCTTCGCGGGGGCCTTCTTCGCGGCCGGCTTCTTGGCAGCAGGCTTCTTCGCGGCGGGCTTCTTGGCGGCGGGCTTCTTTGCAGCTTTCTTGGCAGTAGCCATGGTTCTCCTTCCTTTGAGTGGGTGCGGGACACATCGCCGAATCTCTGAAGCAGGCCCTCCTGTCAGGGGCGATTCCTGCTTCATCGTCGGAAACTATACCGCATTCCCGAGAGAAGGGAATGCCCGCGACATGGATTTTTCATTCGAGAACCGAGGGGTGTCGCGCCGTGGAGAACACGCACACGGCGTAGAATTCCGGCGCTGATGGTGCCGCCGCCGCGCGCACCGGCGAGCCCGCCTGCCGTGAACCTCCCTCCTCCGCGTCCGTCGTCGCGCCTGCTGGTGCTGCTGGTTCCGCTGGCGATCGCCGGCCACGCGGTGCTCGTCGGCAGCCGCGTCACCGTGTCGCTGGCGGCGCTGGCGCAGGGGGCGTCGCCGCTGACCGTCGGCGTGCTGATCGCGCTCTACGCGCTCCTGCCGATGCTGACCGCGGTGGCCGCCGGCCGCCTGTCCGATCGCATCGGCGTCCGGATCCCGATGCTCTTCGGCGCCGCCGGGCTCGCCGTCGGCGTCGTGCTGCCGCTGTTCTCGACCAGCCTGCCGGTGCTGTGCGCCAGCGCGGCGATCGTCGGCCTGGCGTTCATGGTCTTCCAGCTCGCGACGCAGCGCGTGACCGGCGAGATCGGCGGTCCGCTCGAGCGCGCGCGCAACTTCAGCCTGCTGGCGCTCGCGTACTCGATCTCCGGGTCGGTCAGCCCGCTCGCGGTCGGCTTCACCATCGACCACGCGGGCTTCGGCGCCGCGTTCGCGGGCCTCGGCGTCGGTCGGGCTGGCGCTCTCCGCCGTGCTGGGGAGCAACCGCCTGCCGCTGCCCCGGCCGCAGCCGGCGCCCGCGACCGCGCACCACGGCGGCGTGCGCGGCCTGCTGCGGCACCGGAACGTGCGCCGGGTCCTCATCGTCAACGTGCTGATGTCGGTGGGCTGGGACCTGCACACGGTGTTCGTGCCGATCTACGGCGCGAAGCTCGGCCTCACGGCCTCGCAGATCGGCATGGTGCTCGCGAGCTTCGCCGTGGCGACGCTGCTCGTGCGCCTCGCGATGCCGGCGATCGCCCGCCGCGCGACCGAGCACAGGGTGCTCTCCACGGCGCTCGTGGGGGCGGGCGTCGTCTACTGCCTGTTCCCGTTCGCGCAGGGCGCGCCGACGCTGGGCGTGCTGTCGTTCTTCCTCGGCCTCTGCCTCGGCAGCGGGCAGCCGATGGTGATGTCGCTGCTGCACCTGCACGCGCCGGCGGGGCGCGTCGGCGAGGCCGTCGGCGTGCGGATGTCGCTGGTGCAGTCGTCGTCGGTCGCCGTGCCGCTGCTGTTCGGCGCGGTCGGGTCCTCGCTGGGCCTCGCGCCGGTGTTCTGGTCGGTCGGCGCCTGCCTCGCGGCCGGCGGCTACCTGACGCGGCGCGGCCCGGCCGCGGCTGACGGCGGCGGCTCAGCGCGGGCCCGCCTTCCGCTTCAGGCGCTCGCTCCACTGCCGGCGGAACTTGGCGACCTTGGGCGCGACCACCGCCTCGCAGTACGGCTGCTCGCCGTTGCGCGAGAAATACTCCTGGTGGTAGCCCTCGGCCTCGTGGAACGGCGCCGGCCCGGCGATCTCGGTGACGATCGGGCTCTTCCAGAGCTTCGCCGCCTCGAGCTCGGCGACGACCGCCTCGGCCGTCGCGCGCTGCTCGGGAGTGAGGCAGAAGATCACCGAGCGATACTGCGTCCCGACGTCGTTGCCCTGGCGGTCGGGCGTCGTCGGATCGTGGATGGTGAAGAACACCAGCAGCAGGTCGCGGAACGACAGCACCGCCGGGTCGAACGTCACCCGGACGACCTCGGCGTGGCCGGTGTCCCCGCCGCAGACGTCCTCGTAGCGTCGGGTTCGGGCGGCTGCCGCCCGCGTAGCCGGACTCGACGGCGAGGACGCCGGCGAGGTCGTCGAACACGGCTTCGAGGCACCAGAAGCAGCCGCCGCCGAGCACGGCGGCGGCGGGCGTTGCGGCGGGAGGAGGGGTCGGCGTCATCGCGAGGCTCCGTTGCGGGTCTTGCCGGCGGACGCGGGCACGCCGCCGGGCGCCAAGCTTAGCGCGTCCCGCGCCGGTGCGCGCGCCTTGATGCATCGCAAGGCGCGCGCTCGCCGGATCCGGGCGGCGCGCCGCCGGTGCGATAATCGCGGTCTCGACTTCCGGATAGGCGAGAAGACCATGGGCCTGCTGCCGCGCGAAGGCAAGTTCTTCGATTTCTTCAACCAGCACGCCGACCTCGCCGCGCAGGCGGCGCTGGAGCTGCAGGCGCTGCTCGCCGACCTGTCGCAGCTCGAGCGCCGCAGCCGCGCGATCGAGAAGAACGAGAAGCTGGCCGACCAGATCACGCACCAGACGGTGCAGCTGCTGCACCGGACGTTCATCACGCCGCTCGACCGCGACGAGATCCACCAGCTGATCACCGGCATGGACGACATCCTCGACCTGATGGAGGACGTCGCCACCTGCCTGTTCCTCTACGACGTCACGGCGGTCACGCCGGACGCGCAGAAGCTGGCCGAGATCTGCGTGACCTGCACCGGCAAGGTCAAGGAGGCGGTGGCGAAGCTCGAGTCGATGGACAACGCCGACGCGATCCTCAGGATCTGCGGCGAGATCGACCGCCTGGAGAGCGAGGCCGACTTCGTGTTCCGCTCCGGCGCTCGCCAAGCTCTTCCGCGAGGAGTCCGACACGCGCGCAGATCATCAAGCTGAAGGAGGTCTACCAGCTGCTCGAGTCGATCACCGACAAGTGCGAGGACGTCGCCAACATGATCGAGGGCATCGTCCTCGAGAACGCCTGAGCGGCGAGCGGCAGCGCGATGAGCGGCGCCGACGCTGCGTCGCTTCGCGATGATCGTGTTCCTGATCGTCCTGGCGCTGGCGTTCGACTTCATGAACGGCTTCCACGACGCCGCGAACTCGATCGCGACCGTCGTGTCGACGCGCGTGCTGCGCCCGCACTACGCGGTGGTCTGGGCGGCGTTCTTCAACTTCATCGCCTTCCTGTTCTTCGGGCTGTCGGTGGCCAACACCATCGGCAAGGGCGTCATCGAGCCGGCGATCGTCGACCACTACGTGATCTTCGGCGCGCTGGTCGGCGCGATCGCCTGGAACCTGATCACCTGGTGGTACGGCCTGCCGTCGTCGTCGTCGCACGCGCTGATCGGCGGCCTCGCCGGCGCGGCGGTCGCCAAGGGCGGCTTCCACGCGCTGGTCGGCAGCGGCTTCCTCAAGATCAGCCTCGCCATCGTGCTCTCGCCGCTGCTCGGCTTCGCGCTCGGCATGCTGCTGATGACCGCGGTCGCGTGGCTCTTCTTCCGCACCGACGCCGCACAAGGTCGACCGCTGGTTCCGCCGCCTGCAGCTCGTGTCGGCGGCGCTCTACAGCCTCGGCCACGGCGGCAACGACGCGCAGAAGACGATGGGCATCATCGCGATGCTGCTGTTCGCCGCCGGCATGATCGGGCCCGACGTTCAACGTGCCGCTGCTGGGTCGTGCTCGCGTGCCAGGCGGCGATGGCGCTGGGCACGCTGTTCGGCGGCTGGCGCATCGTGAAGACGATGGGCATGAAGATCACCAAGCTGAAGCCGGTCGGCGGCTTCTGCGCCGAGACCGGCGGCGCGATCACGCTGTTCCTCGCCACCGGGCTCGGCATCCCGGTGTCGACGACGCACACGATCACCGGCGCGATCATCGGCGTCGGCGCCACGCACAAGCTGTCGGCGGTGCGCTGGGGCGTGGCCGGGCGCATCGTCTGGGCGTGGGTGCTGACGATCCCCTGCAGCGCGTTCATCTCCGCGATCGCGTGGTGGTTCGCGCACCACCTGCTGTGATGGCGGGACGCCCCGGCGGGACCGGCGGCGGCGCTGCTGCGCTTCTGCCGTGCGCGCCGGCGTGCGCATGCGCGCGATCGGCCTCGCGCGCACCGCCGCCAGCCTGTCGTTCACGACGCTGCTCGCGCTGGTGCCGCTGGCGACCGTCGCGCTGACGCTTCGTCGCGCGCTTCCCCGTGTTCCAGCAGCTGGCTCGACGCGCTGGAGGGGTTCCTGCTGCGGCACATGCTGCCGGCGCAGCGCGCACCAGGTCGTCCACTACTACGTCCGCGAGTTCACCGAGAAGGCCGCCGGGCCTGACCGGCATCTCGATCGTCTTCGTCGCGGTGACGGCGGTGATGGCGACCGCGACGATCGAGCGCGAGATCAACCTGATCTGGGGCATCGCCGCGCGCGCGGCCGCTCGGCCGCCGGATCGTCGTCTACGCGCTGGGGATCACCGTCGGGCCGGTGCTCGTCGGCGCCAGCCTGTCGCTGACGACGTGGCTGATCACGCCTCGCTCGCGGCGATGCCGCTGACGGCGTCGACCGCCGGCGTCATCCTGAAGCCGCTGCCGCTGCTGTTCACGACCGCGGCGCTGACGCTGCTCTACGCGCTGGTCCCGGCCCGGCCGGTGCCCTGGCGGAACGCGCTCGCCGGCGCCGCGTTGGCGGCGCTCGCGTTCGAGGCCGCGAAGCACGGCTTCGCGTTCTACGTGACCCGGATCTCGACCTACGAGCTCGTCTACGGCACGCTGGCGGCGCTGCCGGTGTTCCTGATCTGGATCTACCTGTGCTGGCTCGATCGTGCTGGCCGGCGCGGCGATCACGGCGACGCTGGCGGAGCTGCCGCCGAGCTGCCGCCCTCGCTTGCCGATTCGCTGACGCGCCGCCAAGCTACCCTTCACCGTTCTCTCTCGTCGCGGAGCATCCCCCAACGTGTGGTCCCTCATCCAAGCGGCCGGCTGGCCGATCTGGCCGCTGATCTTGGCGTCGGTGATCGCGCTGGCGCTGATCTTCGAGCGCCTGTGGTCGCTGCGGCAGTCGCGCGGTCGCGCCCGCCGGGGATGGTCGAGCGCGTGCTGGCGGAGTACCGGCAGGCCGGCGCGACGCCCGGAGCTGCTCGACCGAGATCACCGCGCAGGCGCCGCTCGGCCGCATCCTCGCCGCGGGCCTCGCCAACATCCGGAGCCCGCGGCCGGTGATGAAGGAGGCGATCGAGGAGGCGGGCCGCCTCGTCGCGCACGATCTCGACCGCTTCCTCACCACGCTCGGCACCATCGCCGCGATGGCGCCGCTGCTGGGGCTGTTCGGCACCGTCGTCGGCATGATCGAGATCTTCGGCTCGCAGGGCGCCGCCGGATCGAACCCGATCCAGCTCGCGCACGGCATCTCGGTCGCGCTCTACAACACGGCGTTCGGCCTGATCGTCGCGATCCCCAGCATGATCTTCTACCGCCACTTCCGCGCGCGCGTCGACACGCTGCTCGTCGAGATGGAGCAGCAGGCGATCCGGCTGGTCGACTTCGCGCACGGCGAGCGCAGCTGACGATCGACGCCGGCCGCAGCGATGAACTTCCGCGGCAGCCGCACGAGGGAAGACCCCGAGATCAACTTCATCCCGCTGATCGACGTCCTGCTCGTCATCCTGATCTTCCTGATGGTGACGACGACCTACCAGCGCGTCGCCGAGCTGCAGATCACGCTGCCCGAGGCCGACGCCGAGCAGATGAAGGAGCGGCCGAAGGAGATCAACGTCGGCGTCGACGCGCAGGGGCGCTACGTCATCGACCGCAGCGGTCGTTCACGTTCACGACGGTCGGCGCGCTGGCCGACGCGCTGAGGCGCGGCGCCGGCGACGCCAAGGATCCGGTCGTCATCATCAACGCGGACGCGAACGCGACGCACCAGTCGGTGATCCACGTGATGGAGGCCGCGCGCGCGGCGGGCCTCGTCCACATCACGTTCGCGACGCAGGCGCCGGCCAAGTGACGCCGGGCGCAGCGCGCACCGTCCGCCGAGGGCGGCCGCGAGCGCCGGTGACGCGCACCGTGCGCTTCGCCGACCGCCTCGTCGCCGCCTGGTACGCGCCGCGGCCTCACGCCCGCTCGCGGCGGCGCTCACGCCGCTGTCCGCGCTGTTCGCCGCGATCGCCGCCGTCCGCCGCGTCGCTGTTCCGCCGCGGGCTGCTGCGCGGCGAGCGGCTGCCGGTGCCGGTGATCGTCGTCGGCAACATCACCGTCGGCGGCAGCGGCAAGACGCCGCTGGTCGCGGCGCTCGCGCGCGAGCTTGCGGCCCGCGGCTGGCACCCGGGCATCGTCAGCCGCGGCTACGGCCGCAGCGTCGAGGCCGGGGGCGCCGATTCCCCGCTGCTGGTCGCGCCGGATGCCGACCCGGCGCGGGTCGGCGACGAGCCGCTGCTGCTGGCGCGCACCGGCTTTCCGGTGGCCGTGGCGCGCGACCGCGCCGCCGCGGGACGCGCGCTGCTCGGCCGCGCATCCCGGGTGCGACGTGATCCTCGCCGACGACGGCCTGCAGCACTACCGCCTCGCCCGCGACGTCGAGATCGCCGTCGTCGACGGCGAGCGCGGGCTGGGCAACGGCTGGCGGCTGCCCGCCGGGCCGCTGCGCGAGGCGCGCGCGCGGCTGGCGAGCGTCGACGCGGTGGTCGTCCTCGCCCGCGATGCGGCCGCCGCCGCGCGGCCGCGTGGCCCGGCGCGCTGGCGATGACGCTCGAGGGCGCGCTGTTCCACCGCGTCGACGCGCCGGACGTCACCGCGCCGGCCGCGCAGTTCGGCGGCGACGGCGTCCACGCGCTCGCCGGCATCGGCAATCCGCAGCGGTTCTTCGCCGGCCTGGCCGCGCTCGGCATCCGCGCGACGCGGGCACGCGTTCCCCGACCACCACCGCTACGCCGAGCGCCGACCTCGCCTTCGCCGGCGCCACGCGCGATCCTGATGACCGAGAAGGATGCGGTAAAATGCGCTGCGTTCGCCGACTCGCGCTGCTGGTACCTGCCGGTGCGCGCGCGCATCGATCCCGGCGCTCGTCGCGCGCATCGAGGAGAAGCTTCGTGGACGCCAAGCTGCTTGAGATCCTGGTCTGCCCCGTCACCAAGGGACCGCTCACCTACGACAAGGAGAAGCAGGAGCTCGTCTCCAAGTCGGCGCGCCTCGCCTATCCGATCCGGGACGGCATTCCCGTGATGCTCGAGGACGAGGCGCGGCGGCTCGAGCCTGCACGAGTACGAGTGAGCGCGCCGGGCGAATGCCAGGCCCGCAGGGCGCGTCGGCGCGCGACCGAGGGCGCCCGACGCTCGGTACCGCGACCGTCGCCGACGGAACAAGGAGGGCGCGAGTGACCTTCACCGTCCTCATCCCGGCGCGCTACGCCTCGACGCGGCTGCCGGGCAAGCCGCTGGCCGACCTCGCGGGCAAGCCGATGGTCGTGCGCGTTGCCGAGCGCGCGCAGGCCTCGGGGGCGCGGCAGGTCGCGGTCGCCACCGACGACGAGCGGATCGCGGCGGCAGTCGCCGCGCACGGAATTGCCGTCTGCATGACGCGCGCCGACCATCCGACCGGCACCGATCGCCTCGCCGAAGCCGCGCTGCAGCTCGGCCTGCCCGACGACGCGATCGTCGTCAACGTGCAGGGCGACGAGCCGCTGCTCGAGCCCGAGCTGATCCGCGGCATGGCCGCGCTGCTGGCCGCGCATCCGGATGCGGCCATCGCGACCGCGTGCCACGCGATCCACGATCCGGCCGAGGCCTTCAGCCCGAACGTCGTCAAGGTCGTGCTCGACCACGCCGGCTACGCGCTCTATTTCAGCCGCGCGACGATTCCCTGGGCCCGCGACGCGTTCGCCGCGGACCGCGCGACGATTCCCGCCGACCTGCCGCTGTACCGCCACTACGGCCTCTACGCGTACCGCGTCGGCTTCCTGCGCGCCTATCCGACGCTGGCGCCGGCGCCGGTCGAGCGCTTCGAGGCGCTGGAGCAGCTGCGCGCGCTCTGGCACGGCTACCGGATCGTCGTCGCCGTGACGACGGGAACGCCGGCGCCCGGCGTCGACACGCCCGAGGACCTCGAGCGCGTGCGCGCGATCTACGCCGCGGGAGCCGTGCCGCACGCGCCGTCCGGCGCGCGATTGACCGGCCCGGGCAATGCCGGGAGAATCGATTCGCGAGCGGACGAGCGGGCCGTCGTTCCGCAGCGCGCGTGCCGGCAGCGGGGCCGGCATCCGCGAGGCCCCTGCCGCCGTTCGAAGAACACCCCGCGCCACCCAGTGAGGAGCCTCATTCATGCGATTGATTCTGCTCGGCCCGCCCGGCGCCGGTAAGGGGACGCAAGCCGCCTTCATCACCGAGGCGCACAGGATTCCGCAGATCTCGACCGGAGACATGCTGCGCGGCGCGGTCAAGGCCGGCACGCCGCTCGGCCTCGCGGCGAAGAAGGTGATGGACAGCGGCGGGCTCGTGTCCGACGACATCATCATCGGCCTCGTCAAGGAGCGGCTGAAGGCGCCCGACTGCGCCAACGGCTACCTGTTCGACGGCTTTCCGCGGACGATCCCGCAGGCCGACGCGATGAAGGAGGCGGGCGTCGCGCTCGACTACGTCGTCGAGATCGACGTGCCGGACGCGGCGATCGTCGAGCGCATGAGCGGACGGCGCGTGCACCTGCCGTCGGGCCGCACCTACCACGTCAAGTACAACCCGCCGAAGGTCGCCGGGAAGGACGACGCGACCGGCGAGGACCTGATCCAGCGCGACGACGACCGCGAGGACACGGTGAAGAAGCGCCTCGCCGTCTACCACGCGCAGACCGAGCCGCTGGTCGCCTACTACCGGAAGTGGGCCGAGACCGGCGACCCGCGCGCGCCGAAGTATCGTCGCATCGACGGCCAGGGTTCGGTCGACGCGATCCGCGCGGCCGCGCTGGCGGCGCTCTCGGGCTGAGAGCCTTCGCCTCGACGCTGCAATCGGTTGCCGACGGGTCGAGGCACGCTTCGCTGTCCACGGCGCGGCGCAGGCGACGCAGGATCTTGCTCCGGCGATCCGGCCGATCGACCCGGGGATGGTCTACAATCTTGCCGTGCTGTGCCGGGCCCAGGGCGACTACGCGACGGCACGCCGGTGCTGCGACCGCGCGCTGGCGCTCTCGCCCGGTTTCGCCCCCGCGCAGAAGCTCGCCGCCGAGCTGGCGGCCGCGCCTGCCTGAATCCTTTCCGAGCCTGATCATGCCCAAACGCAACGCCTTCTACGCCCAGTCGGGCGGCGTCACCGCCGTCATCAACGCCAGCGCCGCCGGGGTCATCGAGACCGCCCGCCGCCACAAGGACCGGATCGGCAAGGTCTACGCCGGCCGCAACGGCATCATCGGCGCGCTGACCGAGGACCTGATCGACACCAGCCGCGAGCCGGCGCGCGCGATCGCGGCGCTGAAGCACACGCCGGCGGGCGCGTTCGGCTCCTGCCGCTACAAGCTGAAGGGCCTCGAGGAGAACCGCGCGCAGTACGAGCGGCTGATCGAGGTCTTCCGCGCGCACGACATCGGCTACTTCTTCTACAACGGCGGCAACGACTCGGCCGACACCTGCCTCAAGGTGTCGCAGCTGTCCGAGCGCCTCGGCTACCCGCTGACCGCCGTGCACGTGCCCAAGACCGTCGACAACGACCTGCCGATCACCGACAACTGCCCGGGCTTCGGCTCGGTCGCGAAGTACGTCGCCGTGTCGATGCGCGAGGCGGCGTTCGACGTCGCGTCGATGGCCAAGACGTCGACCAAGGTGTTCGTGCTGGAGGTGATGGGCCGGCACGCCGGCTGGATCACCGCCGCGGTCGGCATGGCCGAGGACGCCGCCACGCCGATCCCGCTGGTGCTGCTGTTCCCCGAGATCGCGTTCGACGAGGCGAAGTTCCTCGCCGCCGTCGACGCCAAGGTCAAGCGCTTCGGCTACTGCTGCGTCGGCGTGTCGGAGGGCCTGCTCGGCCCCGACGGCAAGCTGATGGCGGAGGCCGGCACGCGCGACGCGTTCGGCCACGCGCAGCTGGGCGGCGTGGGCCCGCTGATCGCGGCGCTCGCCAAGGACAAGCTCGGCTACAAGTACCACTGGGCCGTCGCCGACTACCTGCAGCGCTCGGCGCGCCACATCGCGTCGAAGACCGACGTCGAGCACGCCTACGCGGTGGGCAAGGCCGCGGTCGAGCTGGCGGTCGCCGGGCGCAACGCGGTGATGCCGGCGATCGAGCGCACGTCGGACAAGCCGTACCGCTGGAAGATCGCCGTGGCGCCGCTCGCGAAGGTCGCCAACGTCGAGAAGAAGCTGCCGCGCGGGTTCATCACCCCGGACGGCTTCGGCATCACGGCCAGGGCGCGCGCCTATCTCGCGCCGCTGATCCGGGGCGAGGACTTCCCGCCGTTCAAGGACGGGCTGCCGCAGTACGTGCGCCTGAAGAACGTCGCGGTCCCGAAGAAGCTCGGGGAATTCAAGGCCTGACACGGGCCCCGGGGACGCCAGGATGCCGAAGCCCGCGCAGACGATCGACTACTACTTCACCGTGGTGTCGCCGTGGTCGTACCTCGGCCACGACCGGCTGGTCGCGATCGCGGCCCGGCACGGCGCGACGATCGCGGTGAAGCCCGTCGACCTCCTGCGGATCTTCCCGGTCTCGGGCGGGCTGCCGCTGCCCCAGCGGGCGCCGCAGCGGCTCGCCTACCGGCTGGTCGAGCTCCGCCGCTGGAGCGACCACCTCGCGATCCCGCTCAACGTCCAGCCGAAGTACGCCGCCGCGTCCCCCGAGCTCGCCGCGAAGTGGATCCTCGCCGCGGCACAGCACGGCAGCGTCCAGGCGCTCGCGCTTTCCGGCGCGATCATGCGCGCGCGCTGGGCCGAGGAGCGCGACATCGCCGACCCGGCCACGCTCGCCGAGGTCGCCGCCGCGCAAGGGCCTCGACGCGGTGGCGCTCGCCGCCGATGCCGCCACGCCCGGGATCGCGGCGCGCTACGACGCGCTGACGCAGGAGGCCATCGACCGCCAGGTCTTCGGGGCGCCGACCTACGTCTGCGGCGGCGAGCTGTTCTGGGGGCAGGACCGGCTCGACTTCCTGGACCGCAAACTGGCACAATAGCGCGTTTGCCAGACGGCGCCCGGGACCCCGGCTGCCGTCCGAAGGGGTGTCGCGGAAGGCGGCCGGCGGGCAAGGGATCCGCTAGAGATCGCCTGCGCCGGCGTGCCGAAGTTTCCGCTTGACCGTCACCGACCATCGGGTTAGGGAGAACTTTCATGTCAGCAGGTCTCATCTTCGCGCTCGTTTGCGCGATCGCCGCGATCGTCTACGGCGCCGTGTCCATCGGCTGGATCATGGCCAAGCCGACCGGAAACGACCGCATGCGCGAAATCGCCGCGGCCATCCAGGCCGGCGCGCAGGCGTACCTCAATCGCCAGTACATGACGATCGGCATCGTCGGCGCGATCCTCTTCGTCATCATCTGGTGGGCGCTGGGCGGCTCGACCGCCGGCGGCTTCGCCGTCGGCGCGATCCTGTCGGGGCTGGCCGGCTACATCGGGATGAACGTCTCGGTGCGCTCGAACGTCCGGACCGCCGAGGCGGCGCGCACGGGCCTCAACGAAGCGCTGGCGGTCGCCTTCCGCGGCGGCGCGATCACCGGCATGCTGGTCGTCGGCCTCGGCCTCCTGGGCGTGGCCGGCTTCTACTGGTTCCTGCTGGGCTCGGCGCCGGGCACGCCGAACATGATGAAGGAAGGCCTGCACTCGGTGATCCAGCCGCTGGTGGGCCTCGCCTTCGGCGGCTCGCTGATCTCGATCTTCGCGCGGCTTGGCGGCGGCATCTTCACCAAGGGCGCGGACGTCGGCGCCGACCTCGTCGGCAAGGTCGAGGCCGGGATTCCGGAAGACGACCCGCGCAACCCGGCGGTGATCGCCGACAACGTCGGCGACAACGTCGGCGACTGCGCCGGCATGGCCGCCGACCTGTTCGAGACCTACGCGGTCACGATCGTCGCGACGATGCTGCTGGGCGCGCTGCTGCTGAAGACCAACGCCGAGGCCGCGGTCACCTATCCGCTGGTCCTGGGCGGCTGGTCGATCATCGCCTCGATCATCGGCTGCTACTTCGTGAAGGCGCGCGAGGGCGGCAAGATCATGAACGCGCTGTACCGCGGCCTGATCGTCGCCGGCGTGATCTCCGCGATCGGCTTCTACTTCATCACCGACCGCCTGATGGGCGGCGTCACGGCGACCAACCCCGAGCTCACGACGATGCGCCTGTGGGGCGCCGGCCTGGTCGGCCTCGCGCTGACCGCGGCGATGGTCGTCATCACCGAGTACTACACGGCGACCGAGTTCGCGCCGGTCCGCCACGTCGCGGAAGCCTCGACGACCGGCCACGCGACCAACATCATCGCCGGCATCGGCGTGTCGATGAAGGCGACCGCGCTGCCGGTGCTCGCCGTCTGCGCCGCGATCTGGGTGTCGTTCCTCCTCGCCGGCCTCTACGGCATCGCGATCGCCGCGACGTCGATGCTGTCGATGGCCGGGATCATCGTCGCGCTCGACGCCTACGGCCCGATCACCGACAACGCCGGGGGCATCGCCGAGATGGCGAAGCTGCCCGATTCCGTGCGCGCGATCACCGATCCGCTCGACGCCGTCGGCAACACGACCAAGGCGGTGACCAAGGGCTACGCGATCGGCTCGGCGGGCCTCGCCGCGCTGGTGCTCTTCGCCGACTACACGCACGCGCTCGAATCGGCGCAGATCGGCGTCTCGTTCGACCTGTCGAACCACAAGGTGATCGTCGGCCTGTTCATCGGCGGCCTGATTCCCTACCTGTTCGGCGCGATGGCGATGGAAGCCGTCGGCCGCGCCGCGGGCGCCGTGGTCGTCGAGGTGCGGCGGCAGTTCAGGGAGATCAAGGGCATCATGGAAGGCACGGCCAAGCCCGAGTACGGCGTGGCCGTCGACATGCTGACCAAGGCGGCGATCAAGGAAATGATCATCCCGTCGATCCTGCCGGTGCTGGTCCCCGTGGTCGTCGGGCTCGCGCTCGGGCCGCAGGCGCTCGGCGGCCTGCTGATGGGCACGATCGTCACCGGCCTGTTCGTCGCGATCTCGATGACGACCGGCGGCGGCGCCTGGGACAACGCGAAGAAGTACATCGAGGACGGCCATCACGGCGGCAAGGGCTCCGACGCGCACAAGGCGGCGGTGACCGGCGACACCGTCGGCGACCCGTACAAGGACACGGCCGGCCCCGCGGTCAACCCGCTGATCAAGATCATCAACATCGTCGCGCTGATGATCGTGCCGCTGCTGGCCGCGATGCCCGGCGCGAAGTCCGCCGAAGCGCCGGCCCACGCGCCGGCCGCGATGTCGGCTCCGGCGACCCCCGCGGCCGCTCCGGCGGCGGCGCCTGCCGCGGCTCCCGCGGCGAAGGCCGAGGCGCCGGCTCCCGCGGCGGCAGCTCCGGCGGCCCCGGCCGCTGCTCCGGCTGCTGCTCCGGCCGCGGCCGCGCCTGCCGCTCCGGCGGCGGAGCCCGCGAAGGATGCGCCGAAGAAGTAACGGCGTCCCTGCGCGGGACGAGGAGCGCGCGGCGCGCCGCGCGCCTCCTCGAAAGGAAAGGCAGCCCGACAGCGCTGCCTTTTTTTCGCCGGCGTCGGCCGCGCGGCCGCGATGACGCTGCGCCGCCTTCTCGCCGCGCTCGCGCTGACCGCTCTCGCCGGGATCGCGGCGGGCCCCGCGTTCGCGCAGGACGTCGCCGCGGCACCGCCGGAAGGCGCGACGCCCCGGGTCGACAAGCAGCCGGTCACCGCGCGCGAATTCATCGTCGCGACCGCGCATCCGCTCGCCACCGAGGCCGGCTGGTTCATCCTCGCGCAGGGCGGCACCGCCGTCGACGCGGCGATCGCCGTGCAGCTGGTGCTGGGGCTGGTCGAGCCGCAGAGCTCGGGCCTCGGGGGCGGCGCGTTCATGCTGGTCCACGACGCGAGGACCGCGCGCCTCACCGTGCTCGACGGGCGCGAGAGCGCTCCCGCGGCGGCGCGGCCGGATCGCTTCCTCGGCCGCGACGGCACGCCGATGGGCTTCCGCGACGCGGTGATCGGCGGACGCTCGGTCGGCGTGCCGGGCACGGTCGCGCTGCTCGCCGAGGCGCACCGGCGGCACGGACGGCTCGCGTGGGAGGAGCTCTTCGCGCCGGCGATCGCGCTGGCGGAAGGCGGCTTCCCGGTGTCGCCGCGCCTGTCCGCGGCGCTCGCGCGCGAGGGGAAGATGCGCCAGCCCCGCGCGCAGGCGTATTTCTTCGCGCCCGACGGCGCGCCGCCCGCGGTCGGCGCGCGACTCGCCAATCCGGCCTACGGGGCGACGCTGCGCGCGCTCGCGGCGCAGGGGCCGCAGCCGTTCTATCGCGGCGCGATCGCGCGGGACATCGTCGACACGGTGACCACGGCGCCGGTCGCGCCGGGCGACCTGGCGCTCGCCGATCTCGCGCGCTATCGCGTCGTCGTCCGCGATCCGGTCTGCGGCGGCTATCGCGGCTACCGCGTCTGCGGCGCGCCACCGCCGTCCTCGGGCGGCCTCGCCGTGGCGGCGATCCTCGGCATCCTCGAGCGGCGTGGCTTCGCGACGCTGGCACTGGATTCGACCGCCGCCGCGCACGTCTTCGCCGAGGCGGGGCGGCTCGCCTACGCCGATCGCGCGTTCGTCGCCGATCCCGCGTTCGTGCCGGCGCCGTCGTGGCTGCTCGACCCCGACTACCTCGCGCGCCGCGCCGCGGAAATCGCCGACGATCGCAGCCTCGGCACGGCGAAGCCCGGGGTGCCTCCGCCAACGCCCGCCGCGCGCAAGGCCGCGGCCGCGGACACGCCCGCGCTCGAGCTGCCCGCGACGTCGCATTTCTCGATCGTCGACCGCGACGGCAGCGCGGTGGCGATGACCGCGTCGATCGAGGACGCGTTCGGCAGCCGCCTGCTGACGGCGTCCGGGTTCCTGCTCAACAACGAGCTGACCGACTTCGCGTTCGTGCCCGTCGTCGACGGCAAGCCGGTCGCGAACCGCGTCGAGGCCGGCAAGCGTCCGCGCTCGGCGATGGCGCCGACCATCGTGTACGATCCCCAGGGCCGGGTGTTCATGGTCGTCGGCTCGGCGGGCGGACCCTCGATCATCAACTACGTCGCCAGGACGATCGTCGGCGTGATCGACGGGAGGCTCGATCCGCAGGCCGCGGCCGCCCTGCCGTTCGTCGGCAGCCGCAACGGGCCGACCGAGGTCGAGGCGGGCACGGCGGCGGCGGCACTGGCGCCGGGGCTGCGCGCGCTGGGGCACGCCGTCACCGTCGGACCGCATCCGAGCGGCACGCAGGCGATCGTGCGCACCGACGGCGGCTGGATCGGCGGCGCCGATCCGCGGCGCGACGGCACGGTGCGCGGCGAATAACGGGGTGGCGCGATGGCCGAAGGTGTCGTGGTGACGGACGCGGAGCGGCGCGAGGAGACGCGGCGGCAGGGCGCGCGCGCCGAGGCGCTCGCCGCGTTCACGAACCGGCTCGCGCGCAACGGGCGGCACTGGAGCCGCTGGGCGCGGCGGCGCGGCATCGGCGCGTATCGCGTCTACGACCGCGACCTGCCGGAGTTCCCGCTGGCGATCGACTGCTACGAGCCCGAGGACCCGGCGCTCGGCCTTCGCGTGCACCTGCAGGAGATCGACACCGGCTGGGAGCAGACCGACGAGGTGCGCGCCGCCTGGATCGCCGCCGTGCGCGAGGCCGTCGCCGCGGCGCTGGCGGTCCCCGCGGCCGCGCTCGCGTTCAAGGAGCGCCGCAAGCGCCACGGCCGCGAGCAGCACGTGAAGACCGGTCGCGCGGGGCGCGACTTCACCGTCGTCGAAGGCGGCCTGCGCTTCATCGTCAACCTCGAGGCCTACCTCGACACCGGGCTCTTCCTCGACCACCGCAAGCTGCGCGCGATCGTCCGCGAGCAGGCGGCCGGCCGGCGGATGCTGAACCTGTTCGCCTACACCGGCAGCTTCACCGTCTACGCCGCGGCGGGCGGCGCGAGCGCGACCGACACCGTCGACCTGTCGAACACCTACCTCGACTGGGCGGCGCGCAATTTCGCCGCCAACGGCCTCGACCGGGAGCGCCACGCGCTGATCCGGGCGGACGTCCTCGAGTGGCTCGACGCCGCCCGCGCCGAGGGCCGCCGCTACGACCTCGTCGTGCTCGACCCGCCGGCGTTCTCGAACTCGAAGGCGATGACGCGCGAGCTCGACATCCAGCGCGACCACGCCGCGCTGGTCGCGACGGCGCGCGCGCTGCTGCTCGCCCGGCGGCATCCTGTACTTCTCGACCAACCTGCGCACGTTCCGCCTCGATCCGCGGCTCGCCGCCGACGGCGCCTGCGCCGACATCACGCGGCAGACGCTGCCCGAGGACTTCCGCGATCCGCGGATCCATCATGCGTTCCGGATCGGCCCCGCCTAGCGCGACCGGCGCGTCGTGTATGCTCCGCTCGGACGCGGGGCGCGGAGGCGCGAGCGCGGGGCACGGGAGTCGCAATGATGTCGGGCAACGAAATCTTCTCCGCCGCGGTGCTGCTGACGCTGGTGATCGACCCGTTCGGCAACGTGCCGCTGGTCGTCACCGCGCTGCGCAGCGTGCCCGCGGAGCGGAGGGCGCGGGTCGTGCTGCGCGAATGCGCCGCGGCCTACGTGCTGCTGCTGGCGTTCATGTTCGGCGGGCAGACGTTCCTGCGCTGGCTGCACCTGTCGGAGACCTCGCTCGGCATCGCCGGCGGCGTCATCCTGTTCATGATCGCGCTGCGGATGGTGTTCCATCATCCCGAGGGCATCTTCGGCGACCAGCCGGGTGCGGAGCCGTTCCTGGTGCCGCTGGCCGTGCCGTCGATCGCGGGCCCGTCGGCGCTGGCCACGGTGATGCTGATGGCCACGCGCGATCCGGAGAAGATCGGCGCCTGGGTCGCCGCGCTGACGGCCGCGATGCTCGTCACCACCGTCGTGCTCGTCGGCGCGCACCGGCTGCAGGCGATCCTCGGCGAGCGCGCGGTGCTGGCGTTGGAGCGGCTGATGGGGCTGGTGCTGACCGCGCTCGCGGTCGAGATGCTGCTCGACGGCATCCGCGCCTTCGTTTCGCAGGTCGCGCATTGAAGCCTGCGCGGGACGCGTGCAGGCCGCTTGCCTCGCGGCGCGCGGGATGATCAAATTCGGCGCGCCGCGCGCGTTCCCCGCGCGCTCCGAGAATCGGTGAGACCATGACCCAACTGCCGCCCGAACCGCCGGTCGCCGACGATGCCGACGACGATGTCGATCCCGTCGCCGTGCGCGTCTGGGACGTCCCGGTGCGCCTGTTCCACTGGACGCTGGTCGCGCTGCTGGTCGCGGCGGTGATCAGCGTCAAGGTCGGCGGCAATGCCAAGGAGTGGCACCTGCGCTGCGGCTACGCGATCCTCGCGCTGGTGCTGTTCCGGTTCATCTGGGGCTTCGTCGGCACGCACCACGCCCGCTTCGCCACCTTCGTCAAGGGGCCCGGCGCCGTCGCCGGCTACGTGCGGTCGATCCTCGAGCGCCGGCACGAGACGCACGCCGGGCACAATCCGCTGGGCGGCTGGATGATCGTCGTCATGCTGGTCGCGCTGCTCGCGCAGGCCTGCCTCGGCCTCTTCTCCAACGACGACATCGTGCTCGACGGCCCGCTGGTCCGGCTGGTCGACAAGGACCTCTCGGACGCGATCACGTCGTGGCACCGGCGCGGCGCGTGGCTGATCTTCGCGCTCGCCGGCCTGCACGTCGGCGCCGTCGCGTTCTACCTGGTCGCGTTCAAGGAGAACCTGGTCCGGCCGATGCTGACCGGAGCGAAGGTGCTGCACCCCCGGCTCGCCCCGGCGGACATCACGGAGACCGCGGGTCGCGCCGTGGCGGTGCTCGCGCTGTGCGGCGTCGTGGTCTGGTACGTGGTGACGCGCCTCGGGCGATGAAAACGTGAAAACGGGGTCAGAGCCGCTTTCCCGCTAAGCCTCGGGAAAGCGGCTCTGACCCCGTTTTCGGGGCCCTCACCCGCCGCTGGCGCGGCACCCTCTCCCGCGGGCGGGAGAGGGCTGCAGGGAAGTAGTGTCTGACCCTACTTTCGTGCGATTACTTGTTGCGGAAGTCGTCGTGGCAGGCGCCGCAGGTCTTGCCGACGTCGCCGAACGGGCCCTTGACGGCGTCGAGCGTGCCGGTCTTCGCGGCGGCGACGAGCTTGGCCGAAGCCGCGATCAGCGCGTCCTGCGCCTGCTTGAACTTGGCCGCGTCCTTCCAGATCTCCGGCTTCGCCTTGGTCGGCGCGCCCTGGTCGGAACCGGGCGTGAAGCCTTCCCACGGCATCTTCGCGAGTTCTTCGAGGTTGGTCGCGCGCAGCAGGAACTCGTCCTTGTTGTACGGACGCTCGCCCTTCACCATCGCGCCCATCGGGCCCATGTTCCAGCCCATCGCGGTGAGCACGCCCTGCCGGAACTTGATCGCGCGGTCGGCCGGCACGCCCTGCGCCGACGCCGCGGTCACCACGCCCGCGAGCGCGACCCCCAGAACCACTTGCATTGCCTTCTTCATCAGGAAATCTCCCCGTCTAGCAGATCGAAAACGGCGGCCTGGCCGAAATCGTGCGTTCCCCGGGTTTCGCGTTCGCTCGCCCCGGGCTGCGCGACCTCAACGGCCGGACGCCCACCAAAATGGCCCGCCATTGAAACCGAAATCCGCCGGCGGGACAACCCTCATGCGACAAACAGGCGTGCGGCGCCTTTCATTCCCGGCGCCGGCGGAAATCGGCGCGGAGTCAGGCCGGCAGCAGCCAGCCGTCCTCCCGCCGCACCGCGCCGACGTCCTCCAGCGAGGTCACGAGCCACTCGGCGAACCTCGGGGCCGGCAGCCCGAAGAAGCGGCGGTTGAAGTCGCGGTAGATGCCGACCCGCTCGAAGTAGGCGGGAAGCTCGTCGATCCGCATCCGCTGCCGGTCGAGCAGGCCGAAGGCGAAGACGACCTTGACCGCGTGCCGCGCCATCCGCAGCGGCTCCTGCTCGAAGGCGACGACGCGCTGCATCGCCCGCTCCAGCGCGCGGCCGGCGTCGGTGAAGGGCTCGCCGTGGCCGGGGATCACGACGGCGAGGTCGAGCCGCGAGAGCATCTCGATGGTCGCGCGCGTCTCGGGCAGCGCGCCGGGATCGATCTCCGGCGGCATCAGGAAGCCGAAGCCGTGCTCCCACAGCGCGTCGCCGGAGACGAGGATCCGGTGCTCGGGATTGTAGAAGACGAGCGCCGCGCGGTCGTGGCCGGGGGCGGCGAGCGCCTGCCACTCGAGGTCGCCCCAGACGTACGAGCGGCCCGCCGCCAGCGTCTCGTCGGGCTGGAAGCGCTCGGCCGTCTGGTCGGCTAGGCGAGCAGCAGCGCCTCCTCGTCCCAGGCGTCGATCGCCGGGCGCTCGCCCTCCGGGATCGCGATCGGGCAGCGGTATTTCCGCGCGAGCGCCGCGTTGCCGCCGATGTGGTCCGAGTGGCAGTGCGTGTTGACGATCCGGG
Organism: uncultured beta proteobacterium; assembly: GCA_963832705.1. Taxonomy (GTDB): domain Bacteria; phylum Pseudomonadota; class Gammaproteobacteria; order Burkholderiales; family Casimicrobiaceae; genus CAIWHR01. The sequence continues at coordinate 104,223 of CAWHVP010000021.1, forward strand.
CGAGCGGCTCGTCGCCGAGACCCCGCGGCGTGGCGAGCAGCGCCAGCGTCAGCGGCGCGTGGCGCACGTAGCCGGTGTCGATCAGCACGTGGCCGTCGCGGCTCTTCAGCACGACGTTGTTCGCCGACAGCCAGTCGCGGACGAACACGTGCAGCTGCGGCGCGGAAGACAGCGTGCGCGCGCCTCACCCCGGCCCTCCGGCGAGAGGGCGACGCGGCGGGTGAGGACACAACTGCTTCAGGAAGTCGCGCAGCAGCGCGATGCGCTCGGCGAGCGTCGGCGCGGCGCGCTCGATGCGGACCTTGTCGGGGCCGGCGAAGCGGATGCGCCCGTCCTTCTGCACCAGCAGGATCAGCTGGCCGGCGTCGATCGGCGGATCCTTCATGAACTGCAGCAGCGAGCGCTCCGGCCCCGCGTCGATCTTGACGATGCCCAGCCGCTTGGCGATCACGCGCAGGCGATGGCAGGCGAGCAGCGCCTGCGCGGGCTCGGGCAGGCTGCCGAAGCGGTCGACGAGCTCCTCCTGCATCGCGTCGAGCTCGTCGCCGGTCTCGCAGTTGGCGAGCCGCTTGTAGAGCACCAGCCGCTCGTGGATGTCGCTGCAGTAGGTCGCCGGCAGCAGCGCCGGCACGCGCAGGTTGATCTCGGTGGCGACGCCCAGCGGCGCCGCGAGGTCGGGCTCGCGCCCGGCCTTCAGCGACGACACGGCGGCGCGCAGCATGTCGGCGTAGAGCTGGAAGCCCACCTCCTGCATCTCGCCCGACTGCGACTCGCCCAGCACTTCGCCGGCGCCGCGGATCTCGAGGTCGTGCATCGCGAGGTAGAAGCCCGCGCCCAGGTCCTCCATCATCTGTGATCGCGTCGAGGCGCTTTTTCGCGAGCGCGGACAGCGCCTCCTCGGGCGGCGTCAGCAGGTACGCGTAGGCCTGGTGGTGCGAGCGCCCGACGCGGCCGCGCAGCTGGTGCAGCTGCGCGAGGCCGAAGCGGTCGGCGCGCTCGATGATGATCGTGTTCGCCGTCGGCACGTCGATGCCGGTCTCGATGATCGTCGAGCAGACGAGCAGGTTCGACCGCTGCGCGTAGAACTCGCGCATCACGTGCTCGAGGTCGCGCTCGCCCATCTGGCCGTGCGCGACGGCGATGCGCGCCTCGGGCAGCAGCTTCGCGAGCCGCTCCGCCGTCGTGTTGATCGTGTCGATGTCGTTGTGCAGGAAGTAGATCTGGCCGCCGCGCTTCAACTCGCGCAGCGCCGCCTCGCGGATGACGCCGGCCGAGTGGACGGCGACGAAGGTCTTGATCGCCAGCCGCCGCTGCGGCGCCGTCGCGATCACCGAGAAGTCGCGGATGCCCTCGAGCGACATCGCCAGCGTGCGCGGGATCGGCGTCGCCGTCAGCGTCAGCACGTCGACCTCGGCGCGCAGGCGCTTCAGCTGCTCCTTCTGCCGCACGCCGAAGCGGTGCTCCTCGTCGATGATGACGAGGCCGAGGTTCCGGAACTTCACGTCGGGCTGGATCAGCTTGTGCGTGCCGATGACGAGGTCGATCGTGCCGGCCGCGAGCCCGTCGAGCGCCGCCTTCACCTCCTTCGGCGAGCGGAAGCGCGACAGCTCGGCGAGCTTCACCGGCAGCTCGGCGAAGCGGTCGGAGAACACCTGGAAGTGCTGCTCGGCCAGCAGCGTCGTCGGCACCAGCACCGCGACCTGCTTGCCGTCGGCGAGCGCGACCCACGCGGCGCGCAGCGCGACCTCGGTCTTGCCGAAGCCGACGTCGCCGCAGACGAGGCGGTCCATCGGCTGGCCCGACGTCAGGTCCGCGATCACCGCCTCGATCGCGGCCTTCTGGTCGGGCGTCTCCTCGAACGGGAATCCGTCGGCGAAGGCCTCGTAGTCGTGCAGCTTGAACTTGAACGCGTGGCCCTTCCGCAGCGCGCGCTGCGCGTAGAGGTTGAGGAGCTCGGCGGCGGTGTCGTGCGCCTGCCGCGCCGCGCGGCGCTTCGCCTTCTCCCACTGCCCGCCGCCCAGCTCGTGCAGCGGCGCCGCCTCGGGCGAGGCGCCGCTGTAGCGGCCGATGACGTGCAGGTTCGACACCGGCACGTAGAGCTTGGCGTCGTTGGCGTAGAGGAGCTGCAGGAACTCCGCCGGGCCCTCGCCGGCGTCGAGCGTGACGAGGCCGAGGTAGCGGCCGATGCCGTGCTGCTCGTGGACGACCGGATCGCCGATGCGCACCTCGGACAGGTCGCGCAGCATCGCGTCGACGTTCGAGCGGCGTGCCGCGTCGCGCCGGCCGCGGCGGACGACGCCGGCGTAGAGCTCGGCCTCGGTGACGAACGCGAGCCGCGCGGCCGGGAACGTGAATCCCGAGTGCAGCGGCGAGACGATCAGCGCGGCGCCGGCGGCGCCTCCTTCGGCGGCCAGCGCGGCCCAGTCCTCGTGCAGCGGCACGTCGAGCCCGTACTCGGCGAAGTACTGCTGCATCGTGTCGCGCCGGCCCGCGCTCTCGGCGCAGACCAGCACGCGCGCGTCGGTCGCCGCCATGAAGCGCTTCAGCGCGGCCAGCGGATCCTCGGCGCGGCGGTCGACCTGCACCGAGGGCAGCGGCTGCGCGGGACCCGGCTCGCCCTCCGCGCCGGCCGCGATGTCGACGCGCGCCAGCGGCTTGATCAGGCCGAAGAATTCCTCGGTGGGCAGGAAGAGATCGGCCGGCGGCAGCAGCGGCCGCGCCTTGTCGCCGCGCAGCAGCCGGTAGCGCGCCTCGGTGTCCTGCCAGAAGCGCTCGATCGCCGCCGGCACGTCGCCGTGCAGCGCGATCGCGGTCTCGGCGGGCAGGTAGTCTTTGATCGTCGCCGTGGCGTCGAAGAACAGCGGCAGGTAGTACTCGAGGCCGCCGGGCGCGACGCCGCTGCTGACGTCCTTGTACAGCGACGACTTCGACGGATCGCCCTCGAACGCCTCGCGATAGCGGCCGCGGAAGCGCGTGCGCGCGGCGTCGTCGAGCGGGAACTCGCGCGCGGGCAGCAGCCGGATCTCCGGCACCGGGTAGAGCGTGCGCTGCGTGTCGACGTCGAAGCTCTTGATGCTCTCGATGTCCTCGCCGAAGAGGTCGATCCGGTACGGCAGCACGCTGCCCATCGGATAGAGGTCGATCAGGCCGCCGCGGATGCTGAACTCGCCGGGGGCGACGACCTGCGTCATGTGCTGGTAGCCGGCCAGCGCCAGCTGCGCGCGCAGCGCGTCGACCTCGAGGCGCGCGCCCTGCTTGAGGAAGAACGTGTAGGCGGCGAGATACGACGGCGGGGCGAGGCGGTACAGCGCCGTCGTCGCGGCGACGATCAGCACGTCGCACTCGTTGCGCGACGTGCGATAGAGCGTCGCGAGCCGCTCGGAGACGAGGTCCTGGTGCGGCGAGAGCTGGTCGTAGGGCAGCGTCTCCCAGTCGGGCAGCAGCGCGACGCTTCAGCGCCGGCGCGAACCACGGGATCTCCTCGGCGAGCCGCTGCGCGGTCAGCGCGTCGGCGGTGACGACGGCGAGGAGGCGGCGCTGCCCGGCGCACTGCAGCGCGAGCTGCGCGAGCGCCAGCGCGTCGGCCGAGCCGTGGACGCCGGCGGCGCGCGCCTTGCGGCCGGGTGCGGGCAGCACGGGGACGAGCAGGGGCAGCGCGGCGAGCGGGTTCGCTGCGGTCGAGGGGGCGGCGGGAGCGGCGGGGGCCGCTTCGCCCGAGGCTGGAACGGGGGGCACTTGCAGCTGCGATTCGAGAGCGGATTATACGTGCGTGCGATAATCCGCCGGTGTCCCGGCCCGCCTCCGCCTCCGCGAAAGCCTTCGCCGCCAACGCCTACGTGCTGCTGACGCTGACGCCGCTGTTCTGGTCGGTGAACTGGATCCTCGGCCGCGGCCTCGCCACCGACATCCCGCCGATGGCGATGACGTTCTTCCGGTGGTTCTTCTCGATCCTGATCCTCGCGCCGTTCGCGCTGCCGAAGGTCCGCCGCGACTGGCCGATCGTGCGCCGGAACTGGAAGACGCTGCTGTTCCTCGGCGCCATCGGCATCGGCTCGCACAACGCGCTCGCCTACCTCGGGCTCAACTACACGACGGCGACCAACGGCCTGATCCTCAATTCGTTCATCCCGGTGATGATCGTCGCGATGTCCTGGCTGTTCCTGCGCGAGCCGCTGTCGGGGCTGCAGCTCACCGGCATCGTCGTCTCGCTGACCGGCGTGCTGTCGATCCTGTCGCAGGGCAGCGTCGACACGCTGCTGTCGTTCCGGCTGAACGGCGGCGACCTGCTGGTCATCCTGTCGATGGCGATGTGGTCGATCTACACGATCTGCCTGCGCTGGCAGCCGCGCGGGCTGCACCCGTTCACCTTCCTGTTCGTGATCGCCTGCGTCGGCGACCTGTGCATGCTGCCGCTGTTCCTCGCCGAGTTCGCCTTCGGCCGGCACATGTCGGTGACGGCGACCAACATCGCGGCGCTGGTGTCGGTCGCGCTGTTCTCGTCGGTGCTCGCCTACATCTTCTGGAACCGCGGCGTCGAGCAGGTCGGCGCCAGCGTCGCCGGGCTGTTCGTCCACCTGATGCCGGTGTTCGGCGTCGTGCTGGCCTGGCTCTTTCTCGGCGAGCGGCTGGCGCTGTACCATCTGGCGGGAATCGCGCTGATCCTGGCCGGGATCTGGATCACCAGCCGGCTGGGGCGCCGCCGGGCGCCGGCGCCGGCAGCAATCGACTGACCGCGCGGCCGACGGGCGCGCACGACGGCAACGGTCTTCCCGCGCGACTCAATGACCGACATCGGAAATCCGGATCGCGTCGCGCTGATGCAGCGGCTGGTGGCGCTCAAGATCGAGCACCGCGATCTCGACGCCGTGATCCACGAGCTCGCGCGCAATCCGCGGCACGACCAGCTGCAGATCACGCGCCTGAAGCGCCGCAAGCTGCTGCTGAAGGACCAGATCGGCTGGCTCGAGCGCGAGATCGACCCCGACGTCTCGGCCTAGGAAGTAGGGTCAGACACTACTTACCCGATTAAGTAGTGTCTGACCCTACTGTAATCGGGGTCTGACCCCATTTTCCGGGTAAGTGGTGTCTGACCCTAATTTCTCTAGGCGGGGATGCGCCCGTACTTGTCGTCGAAGCGGACGATGTCGTCCTCGCCGAGGTAGTCGCCGCACTGGACCTCGATCATCACCAGCGGCTCGGTGCCGGGGTTCTCCAGCCGGTGCCGCGTCTCGACCGGGATGTACGTCGACTCGTTGGCGCCGATCAGGAAGACGTCGTCGTCGCGGGTGACGCGCGCGGTGCCGCTGACGACGATCCAGTGCTCGCTGCGCCGGTGATGGAGCTGCAGCGACAGCGCCGCGCCGGCCTTCACCTCGATCCGCTTGATCTTGAAGCAGGGGCCTTCCTGCAGGACCGTGTAGGCGCCCCACGGCCGCCCGACGGTCTTGTGCAGCTTCCACGCCTCGTGGCCGCGCGCCTTCAGCTCGCCGACGACCTCCTTCACGCGCTGCAGGTGGTCGCGGTGGGCGACCAGCACGGCGTCGGGCGTGTCGATGATGACGAGGTTCTCGACGCCCACCGTCGCGACGACGCGGTCCTCGGAATGCACGTAGGTGCCCGACGTGGCGATCGCGACGCGCTCGCCGCGACCGCGGTTGCCGTGGTGGTCGGGCTCGGAGAGCTCCGACACCGCCAGCCACGAGCCGACGTCGCTCCAGTCGAAGCTGCCGCGGACGATCGCCACCTCGCCGGCGGGCGCGGCCTTTTCCATCACCGCGTAGTCGAGCGAGATGTCCGGCACCGCGGCGAACAGCGCGCTGTCGATCTCCTGCATCGCCGCGGCGCCACGGGCCGCGACGGCGGCGGCCACCGGTCGCAGCGCCTCCGCGAGCGCCGGCGCGTGCCGCGCGAACGCGGCGAGGATCGCCTGCGCGGTGAAGCAGAACATGCCGGAGTTCCAGACGTAGTTGCCGGCCGCGAGGTACTCGACCGCCTGCGCGAGCGGCGGCTTCTCGACGAACCGCCGCGCGCGAAACGCCGGCGGCGCGCCGGCGACGGCATCGGCCAGCGCCTCGCCGCACTCGATGTAGCCGAAGCCGGTCTCGGGCATCGCCGGGCTGATGCCGAAGGTGACCAGCGCCCCGGTGCGGGCGAGCGCGACCGCGCGCGCGACGGCCGCGGCGAACGCCGCCTGGTCGCGGATCAGGTGGTCGGCCGGCAGCACCAGCAGCACCGCCCCGCCGCCGTGGCGCGCCTGCGCGTAGTGCGCGGCCAGCGCGACGGCCGCCGCCGTGTTGCGCCCGAACGGCTCGAGCAGGAACGCGAGCGACGCCGGGATGACGTCGCCCAGCCCGGCGTACACGTCCTTGGTGTGGAAGTAGTAGTCGCGATTGGTGACGGTGAGGAGCTCGGTCGCATCCGGCAGCGCCAGCGCCCGCGCCGCCGTCTTCGCAAGGAGCGTGTCGCCGTCGGGCAGCGGCATGAACGGCTTCGGCGCCTGCTCGCGCGACAGCGGCCACAGCCGCGTGCCGGCGCCGCCGGAGAGGATGATCGGAACGAGCGGCGGGTTTTCCTGGGAGCTCATGGCATTTCCCGAATGGGAGGAGGCGAACACCGGATTCTAAGGGATGCTCGCGCGCCTACCGCGATGGCGCGGGGTTCCGCACCAGCTTCGCGGCGTCGTAGCCCAGCGCCGGGAGGCCCGCGGTGATCCGCGCGTACGTGGCGTCGTCCATTTCGGGCGCACGCGCGAGGATCCACAGGTACTCGCGGGAGGGCTCGCCGACGACCGCGTAGCTGTAGTCGGGGGCGAGCTCGATCACCCAGTACTTGCCCCAGACGAACGGCAGGAAGCCCAGCCACGCCGGCGCGAACAGGACCTCCAGCTTCGCCGGCGCGACGACGCGCGCCTGGGCCGTGGCGCTCTGCATCGAGCCGTCCTCCTTGCGGCAGGCGTTGACGACGTTGATCGTGCCGTCGGCGTTGCGCGTGTAGTTGGCGGTGACGTCGCGCGCGCACATCCGCTCGAAGTAGTTCGGGTAGCGGGCGATCTCGTGCCACTGCCCGGCGTAACGGTCGAGATCGACTTCGGGCACGACGGGCAGCGGCTCGGCGGCCCGGGCGGGGAGGGTGGCGAGGGCGCTCGCCAGGGCCGCTGCGAGCAGCAGATTCGTGACGCCCGGGCGCAGCGCGCGGGGCGGTTGGATCGGGGCGGAGCGGGAAACTTTCATCGTCTGGTCGGGTCTATTTGGTTAGCGGCGCAGCGTGCCGGATGGTTGATTCTGATGCGAAAGTCCCCACATGGGGAACGTCGGCGCGCGCAACGGCAATTCGGCGGTCGGGGCGGTGATCGTGGGGGTGTATTATGACGACCTTACGGCATCGCGACCGGCCCCGACGGGCCGCACGGCGCCGGACCATCGATTACCGGGGGTGAACTGGTTTCGACGGGGATAGTGAAGCAGAGCGGGGCATGCCGAGGTGTTGGTCCTCGTAAAACTCTGACAATCGCAAACTTAACTGCGAACGACGAAACGTACGCTCTGGCGGCTTAATCCCGCCGGACCCTGCACCGGGCGGCGCTCAGCCCGGGTGACGTAACCGCGAAGGGCAACCGACGCGGCGAAGCACGGCAGGGACATTTAGAGCGATCGCGCGCATCCGGGTCACTTGGGTGTGGCGCTAAATCAAGGTGACTGGTCCCGTCGTTGCCTGTCAGTCAGCGGCGCCGGGGCGAGAGCACAATGACGCGACTAAGCATGTAGTCCCGACTGTGGAGCGTTTCCGGACGCGAGTTCGATTCTCGCCACCTCCACCAACCACAAGGGCTCGGACTGATCTCCGGGCCCTTTTTCTTGCCTGCGATCCCCGCGCCACGCGGGGTTCCGGCCGCTGTGCTGCGGGTGCGGGCTCGCCAGGACGCTCGAAATCGGCCACTTCCCGGGCCAGAGCCGTCTCTTTTCTCTGTTTGGCCTGCGGGTAGGCGCAGCGCCTGTCCTCGCAAAATCAAGGACTTACGCGCGGCGGTTCATCGTCAACCAAGGCGACCGGTCAAACATCGAACGGTGCCAGCGGCGTCCTCATGCTGGTGAAATGGGAACGTTTACGTTACCATTTGAACTGTGAGCTACCAGATCAAAGAACTGCTGCTGGCCGATGGCGACAGCCCTTTCGGCGAGTGGTTCGGCTCACTGGAAGCCGTGGCCGCTGCCAAGGTGCGAGTGGCCGTGAGCCGGATGGAGCAGGGCAACCTGTCCAACGTCGAGTGGTTCCGCGGCATCGGCGAGTACAAGATCGACTGGGGTCCGGGGCTGCGCATCTACCTGGCCAAGGACGGCCTGAAGATCATCATCCTGATCGGCGGCGGCACCAAGAAGCGCCAGCAGCAGGACATCGACCAGGCGGTGGCGCTGTGGGAGGACTACAAGCGCCGCAAGGCATCAACCCCGAAAGGAGGGAAGTGACATGGCACTGACCCGTGACTTCAAAGAGACCGTGGCTGCGCGCGTGCAGAACGATCCGGCCTTCGCTCAAGCCCTGCTGGACGAGGCCATCACCCTGTTCGTCAACGGCGAGCCGGAGTCCGCCAAGCTGATCCTGCGCGACCTCGTCAACGCCACCGTGGGCTTCGAGGCGCTGGCCGATGAAATCCACAAGCCGGCCAAGAGCCTGCACCGCATGCTGTCGAAGTCGGGCAACCCGACCATGAGCAACGTGTCGGCGATCTTCGCGGCCATCAAGCGCGCGCTGAAGGTCGAGGTGCGTGCTCAGGTCGTGCGAGCGATACGGTGGCGCGCCGCATGAGTGCGGCGAATAACTTGCCATGCGGAGAATGGCGTCATAATCTCCGCATGAATAGCAGGGATTACGCCTACATCTGGCAGCGGCCCGACTGGCCGAACTGGCGTTTCGACTTGGGGACGCTGGCCGGCCCGCTGGCGGAGGTCAGTCGCGCCCAAGGGATTCTGCTCGGGCGTCTGGCCGACGTCGGAACGGCGTTGCGTGACCAGGCCAGCCTGACCACGCTCACCGAGGATGTGCTCAAGACCAGCGAGATCGAGGGCGAGCAGCTCGATGCCGATTCCGTGCGCTCCTCCATCGCGCGGCGGCTGGGCGTAGACATCGGCGCGCTGGCGCCGGTGGATCGCCACGTCGAGGGTGTCGTCGAGATGGTGCTCGACGCCACCGGCCACTGCGACGCACCGCTGACTTCGGATCGCCTGTTGGGTTGGCACGCGGCCCTGTTCCCGACGGGCTACAGTGGGCTGACTCGCATCCGTGTCGGGCTGTTCCGTGACGACGCCAATGGCCCGATGCAGGTGGTCTCCGGCCCTGTGGGTCGCCAGCGCGTCCATTTCGAGGCACCACCGGCCGCGCGGCTGGATGCCGAGGTTGCGCGATTTCTTGAATGGGCCAATGCCAGCACGACCGAACCCCCGTTGCTCAAGGCAGGGCTGGCGCACCTGTGGTTCGTCACGCTGCATCCGTTCGATGACGGCAACGGCCGTATCGCGCGGGCCGTGGGCGACCTGCTGCTGGCTCGTGCCGACGGCAGCCCGCAACGCTTCTACAGCCTGTCGGCGCAGATTCAGCGCGAGCGCAAGGACTACTACGACATCCTGGAGCGAACCCAGAAAGGCACGCTGGACGTGACCGAGTGGCTGTCGTGGTTCCTCGGCACACTGCACCGCGCGGTGGGCAACGCGCAGCACACGCTGGATACCGTGCTGGTCAAGGCGCGCTTCTGGCAGCGTTGGGCCGCCACGCCGCTGAACGAGCGGCAGGTGAAGCTGCTCAACCGCCTGCTCGACGGCTTCGAGGGCAAGCTCACCAGCAGCAAATGGGCGGCCATCGCCAAGTGCTCGCCCGACACCGCACTGCGCGACATCAACGAGCTGATCGTCCTCGGGGTGCTGCACAGGACGGCGGGTGGCGGCCGCAGCACAGCCTACGAACTCCATGGGTGAACCCGGGGCGCAGGTAGTTCGTTAGCCCATTCGCCGCACAGAGCCTCCTTCGATCCAGAGTTGGCAGGCACAATGCTGCTGGATAAGTTGGTCAGCCTCACGCCTCAAGAGACATCGCAAGAATTGAACCGAGAATCGGTATGATCGAACGCGGCTCAATTTGCTTCGAAGGCAGCAATTCAGAAAATCGACCAGAAACTGGAGCAAGCCGGCTGGGGCATTCAGGACATGAAGCAGCTCAATTTGGCGGCAGGCATCGGCGTGGCAGTACGCGAATACCCCAACGGCAACCACCCGCCACCAACAGCAGCAATGACGGCCCCGCCAGAAGGCCGTTTTCTTTTTCTTCTCCATAGTCTCTCCAGGCGTCAGAGCGTGTCTTGACGTTCCACGGCAGCGCACGGCTACGACCGCGTAGTCCGTGGCGTCGTTGCGCGCATGCTCGCCTCGCTACATCGCCAGCACCGTGACGTCCGGGTAGCCCATCAGCTTCAGGACGAAATAGTTGGCCGCGGCTTCGCCCGGATCGTCGGAAAAGATGACGATGCTCGCGTAGCGCGGAACACCGGCCTTCACGAGAATGTTCCAGATGTCCATGGCGGCCTTGGGCTTTCCGTCGGCATTGACGAGGTCCGTGTAGGGAACGTGGATGACCTTCCCGTCGGGCACCTGGCGGGAAGCGATTTGCCCGAGGCGATGTGGACCTTCGGATACGACCCGGCATTGCCCTGCGGGTCGCGGGTCACGGTGCCCGCGCGGAGATTGCCGGGTAGGCCCGGCTGGGAGGCGGTCGAAGGGACTCTGGGCCACGCCGTCGCGTCCTTTTCCAGCGGCAAGCCCGCGAATCCCCAGTCGTCCATGGAGTCGGCGAGGACGGAGACTTTCTTCTGCCCCAGTTGTTCCAGCATGAGGAAGGCCAGGGCCGAATCGGGGTTCAATCCCCCCGCCGAGACGATCACCGCTTCGTGGGCCACGTCGACGCCGGCTGCGCCCAGAACTTCGGCCAGCTTCGCGGGCGTAGCCGAGATGGCGCCGGAACACCTCCGCGGGGACGTTGATGGCGAACGGCACATGGCCCAGGTTGAACGATTCCGCCGGGCGCACGTCGACAACGCTCAGCTTCGAACGCCGAAGCTCCGCAACATCGGGCTGCCCCATCCGTTCAGCCAGGCCTTGTCGCGCAGCTGGTTGGGCGCGTCGTAGGTCCAGAAAGGCAAGCCCCGGTCGTCGCGCAGCCACTCGAGCTGGGATTCCTTGTAGAGCTTCACCCTGGGATAGTCCACCATGAACTTCATGGCGAAGAACGGCACGCTGGCGGCGATGCCGCCGCCGCAATGCGCGTGGACCTGCTGTTCGGGCCTGATACCCAGGTAGGCCAGCATCCTCCGGATTTCCTCCGGGGACTTGAAGGTCTTGTCCGCGTTGTAGAAGTCCGCGGCCGGCATCAGGATGGCATGCGGGACATGGCCGGCCCGGTCGAAGAATTTGGCGCCGCCGAAGTGCTGGCTGGGCTCCAGCGCCTCGACGAGCGCGTTGTTCGCCGGGTCGCCGGAGGCGACGAGGAACTCCGGCAGCCGCACCCGCACGTCCTCCCGAGCTTCGCGACGCGGAATGTTCCCGGCTCCGGGGCCGGCGTCGGGTCCTTCGTGACCGCGCCACCCGCCGCCTGCCATTTGGCGAGCCCGCCGTCGAGAACGACGAGGTCTCGGCCGGGAACCCGTGGTAGTAGAGGTCGAAGAAGAGGCTGGTCGCCAAGTAGGTGCCGCCCTGGTCGTAGATGACGATCTTCCGGTCGGCGCTGACTCCCCAGGACTGGATGAGCCGCTCCATCTCGGCAGCGAGACATCCGCGGCCGCCGAAAGTGAACACGTCGACGTTCACGGCGCCCGGGAATGTGCCCCTTCGCGTAGCAACGGCCCAGGCGAGGCATCCAGCAGGAGCACGTCGTCGCGCTTCAGGTTCTGCTCGAGCCATTGCACGCCGACGAGATGGCCGTTGATTGCTTCGGCCGCGAGCAGTGGCTTCGCCAGGAACAGGCAGGCGGCAGCGGCAAGCAGGAAGCAATGCCGTGCGCGCCTGCTCAAAGTGATCAGTGGGTTCATCTCCGGCTCCGGTCGGTTTGCGCACCCGCGTAGTGCAGATCACCTTAGGGTTGCCGCTGCCCTCGCGCAATGACCATGCGACGAAGTGCCGCAAATGCGGCCTGACTTCGGGAACTGCGGGTCTGGAGTCCGGGGATCGATCCCCTCGAAGGGGGCCGAGGGTGCTGCACCGCGATGCCTGCGTGCGGCTTCGCTACATGTTGCGGAAGAGGGGCATGAAGGCGACGCTCACCGGCAGCGTCTCCTGCCGGCTCTTCAGCCGCGAGCGTGCCGCGGCCCGGAGTCGTCGCTCGTGATCGCGGCGACCGCGCTGCATGTTCACGATCGCGGAGCGGTGGACCTGCCGGAACGTCGTGCGGTCGAGGACTTCGAGCAATTCGCGGAAGGGCGTCCGAATCAGCGCCTCGCCGTCCGCGGTCATCACGACGGTGTACTTGTTGTCCGCCGGAAGTAGGCGACGTCGTCGAGCAGCGATGAGCCGGGTCTCCGTGCCGACGCTGGCGGTGATCCACGTGAGCGCCGGCGCATCCGGGGCCGGCGCGGAAGGTGCGCGCGCAATTGCTCGAGGATCGCGGCGAGGCTTGCGGTTGCGCCGGCGTGCCCGCAGTCCGCGCCTTCAGCCGCTTTACCGTCGCGGCTGAGTCGATCCGCCGTGACGGGCTTCAACAGGTAGTCGATGGCGCCGCGCTCGAAGGCATCGATTGCGTACTGGTCGTAAGCGGTGACGAAGACGATCTGTGTTGCCGGGCTGACTCGGCGGCGGCGGCCGCGACCTCGAGGCCGGTCAGGCCCGGGCATGCGGATGTCGAGGAAGGCGACGTCGGGGCGATGGACCGCGATGGCGTCGAGCGCAGAACCGCCATCCTCGCAGGCCTCCGCGATGTCGAGATCCGGCCAGGTGCTGCGCAGCAGCGAGCACGAGTTCTTCGCGGAGCAGCGATTCGTCTTCGGCGACGACGGAGGTGGTCATGGACGGGGACGATTCGCGACTGCCTGGAATGAGGCCGCTAGGCGGCACGATGATCGTCGCCGCGACGCCCTTGGGGAAATTGGCGGCGATCGAGAACGCCGCGACCTCCCCGTACGCCAGGCGAAGGCGCTCGCGCACGTTCTTCAGGCCGATGCCCGTGCCGCCGCCATCCTCGCTGAAGCCGCGACCGTCGTCAGCCACGGTGAGCGAAACGCGGCCTTGCGTTTCGCGCACAAGGATCCAGATCGTGCCGCCACCGGGCAACGGGCTCGAGGCCGTGCTTGATCGCGTTCTCGACCAGGGTCTGCAGCATCATCGGCGGCAGCGGCGTCGCGCCTCAGCCCCTCGGGTACCTGGACCTGCATGGTGAGCCGATCGCCCATGCGGATGCGCATGATCTCCAGGTACGCCTGCGCGCGCTCGAGCTCCTCGCCCAGGGTCGCCAGCGAACTCCCGGTGCGCGGCAGTCGATGCGCGCAGATAAGCGATCAGGTTGCCGAGCATGCGGTCGGCCCCGGACGGGTCGCTGCGCGTGAGCAGTTGCGCGCTGGCGAGCGTGTTGTAGAGGAAGTGCGGTTCGACCTGGGCGTGCAGCAGATAGAGCTTCGCCACGGCGAGTTCCTTGTCGGTCGCCGTTTCGCGCGCTTCGCTTCCTCCTCTTTGCGCCGCTCCGCGATGCGCCGGGAGATCGCGCGCGTGATTGCCTCGACATTCACGAAGTTGGTGCCGTCGTCCACGTGAAACCACTCGACCCACGCGCCGCCTTCGGCCTCGCAGATGAGCGTGAGGCTGCAGAGGGACTCGCCGGGCGCGATCGTCGCATGCACGAGGTTTCGTCGCCCGCGCTTCGGGCGCGGAGCGGGGGGCTGTCCAGCCTTGGCGCGCAGCGGATCGATCCGTCGCACGCGCGCATGGATCTGCAGACTGTCGGGCACGCTCTCGACGGCCTCGACGGCCGGCAGTTCGCGAATCGCGGCGTCGACCATGGCGAACGTCTCGGCCGCCGGAAAAGGCATCTCGATCCGCCGGCGATGCCGGCTGCCGAACGTCGCTGCATCGGGATTGTCGGCGAGGAACCGCACGCGACGCGTATGCCGGAACGCGCGGAAGAGCATCACGAACCACATGATCAGCGCGATCGGCGCGAGGTAGGTCGCCCGCCGCTCGCCCATGATGCCGGCCAGCAGCATCATCACGAAGAGGAGGAGGCCGGCCCACGCGAAGCCGATGCGAAGAATGAACTGCAGGGATTTCATGGCGCGCAGGATAGCAGGGGGTGGCGCGGTGCGCCCCGGGCGGTCCGACGAAATCGGGGACGGTGGTGTGAAACCCGAAATTTGACGGGTGACGCGGGTCACTGGCAGTCGGGGTCAATCGGGGCCAGAGTCAGCGCACTCCTATGAAAAGTGCAATTGGGATCGGAGTGAGGCATTCCCGTTCGAGAAAGAATGCCCACTCTGTCCCCGACACCTCTGTATCCGCCACCACCGGCGGCCGCTACATCTGCCGGAACAGCGGCGCGTAGGGCTCGCTCACCGGCAGCGTCTCCGGGCGGTGCTTCAGCTGACCAGGATGCGGCCGCGGAAGTCGCGCTGACGCCGGCGATGTCGCCGGGTTGACGATGGTCGAGCGATGGATCTGCCAGAAGGCGTCGGGGTCGAGTTCGACTGCAGTTCCCTCACGGACCTGCGGATGAGGGATTCCTCGCGGCGGTGACGATGCGCGTGTACTTCGTGTCGGACCTGGAAGTAGCAGACCTCGTCGACCGTGATCAGCCGCAGGTCCTCGCCCTGCGACGCGTTGATCCAGCGCAGGAACGACTTGCGGCCGGGCGAGCTGCCGGGCGAGGGTCGCGAGCAGGCCGTCGAGGTCCGCCGGCGGCGCCGCCGGCGCGACTTCAGGCGCGGTCGACGGCGAGTGCCAGGCGCTCCACCGAAAAGGGCTTCATCACGTAGTCCGACCGCACCCTGCTCGAACGCGGCGACCGCGATACTCGTCGTAGGCGGTGACGAAGACGACATGGCAGCGCCCCTGGCTCGCCGCGCCACCTCGAGCCCGGTCAGCCCCGGCATCTGGATGTCGAGAAACAGCACGTGCGGCGATGGGCGTCGAGCGCCGCGAGCGCGGCACGAGCCGTCCGCAACCGTCGCGCAGATCGCAGCTCGGGCCACAGCGCCTCGACGTGCGCGTGCAGCTCCTCGCGCAGCACCGCCTCGTCTTCGGCGATCACGGCGCGCAGCCTGCCGTCGCTCATCGCCGGGTCCCGTCGAACGGTGCCTAGCCCCGGGCCTTGGGCGCGTCCTTGATCTCGATGATCAGCGCGCGCAGGTCCCGCCCCCGATGTTCTCCACCGCGTGCGTTTCGGCTTCGCTCCAGAACACGTCGCCGAGCTTGTTGTCGCGTCGATGCTCTGCCGTCGGGCAGCGTCACGCGCACCTTGGCCTCGCTGAGCGCGACGGTCAGGTGCGCCGGATGGGAGTGCATGCCGTTGCCGCAGACGCCCATGCCGGGGCGGCTGACGAACTCGAGCACGCGCATCTTGTCGTTCTCGAAGACGACGCGG
This sequence comes from uncultured beta proteobacterium, assembly GCA_963832705.1. Taxonomy (GTDB): domain Bacteria; phylum Pseudomonadota; class Gammaproteobacteria; order Burkholderiales; family Casimicrobiaceae; genus CAIWHR01. Next base: position 119,823 of record CAWHVP010000021.1, read on the forward strand.
TAGGCGCCTCGGGTCGCGTCTGCGCCGCGTCCTGTGCCAGCGCGTCGGACGGCGCCAGTCTCGACAGGATCGCGGCGGAGCCTGCGAGCAGCAGGTGACGGCGATCAATTCGCTGGGGATCGCTTCATGGCGGGCCTCCCGAGGATCGAGCAAAGTGATGCGGAGTGTAAGCCTCGGCGGGACGTCGCGCAGCACCTCCAGCGTCGCGCCCGGCCCGCACGACATCCGCAGGCGGCGCTCGATGCCGGCAGCGAGTGCCGGCAGGCCGGGGCCCTCGCGGCCGGCGTCCAGCGGTGACCGTCAGCTCCACCCCCGGCCCGCTTGTGCTGGGGCCGGCGCGCACCTCGAGGCACGCCGCGCCGGCATCCGAAGGCGAACCGGCGTGCAGGTGCCGCGCGAGCGTCAGCAGGATGCCCGGAGGGATCGGCGTGCTCCGACGCGCGCGTCGACGTCGACGCGACACGACGTTGTCCGCTCCGCTCGCCGCCCCGAGGGTCAGCAGGCAGGCCTGGAGGAGGCGGCATTCGTCGCCGATCGTCGAGCGTCGCCGGCGCAGCAGCGGTATGGCCTGCCGAAGGAACCGGATCAGCGCGTCGAGCACGCGGTCGGCGGCCGCGGGATCGCTCTCGTCGAGCCGCTCGACCGCGGCCAGCATCGACAGGACGAATTCGGGCTCGACCTGCGCGTCGCAGCGCGCTCAGGCGGGCTTCGGCAAGGCGGCGTTCGCTGCGCAGGCGCGCGAGCTCGCTGGCGCGGACCGCGGCGGTGCCGCGCTTCTCCCGCAGGCTTTCGACGTGGAGCATGGTGCCGACCGAGCCCCAGAATCCCAGCATCCAGAACCCGTAGAGGAATCGGTCCGGCAGTTCCATGTCGAAGCCGACGGCCGTTCCGCTGATCGACGGATCGGCGAATTTCCCGTGCAGGGCCAGGACCAGTGCGCCGGCGCTCGCCCCCACGAGGAGCGCGACCGCATAGCCGGCGCGAAGGCCGGCGTCCCGTGCGCGCGATGCTCGCAGCACGCCGACGGCGATGCCGAGGGGAAGCGCGGCGAGCGTCCAGTGCACCGCAGAGCCGGGCCAGCCAGGTCAACTGGTCCGGCAGGGTCGGCGCGACGGAGCCGCGCGTCGCCCCGAACTCCAGGGCGGCGACGACCAGCCCGCCGACGATCGCGCCGACCAGGCCCGCGCGCCAGGTCGTCGCGACGGCGATCGCCTTCCAGCGCCGGCAGCACGTCAGGCGGCGCCACGATCGTCGCCGAGGGCGCATCCGGATGCGGGCATGCGCAGGGTCGCCGCCAGCCCTCGCGGATCGTTCGGTGCGAGCGTCAGCGAGCCGGCTTCGCCGTAGAGGCCGCGCAGGCGCACGCGCAGGTTGGCCAGTCCCATGCCGGTGCCGCCCGATGTCGTCAGCCCGACGCCGGTGTCGGCGATGCGCACGACGAGGCTGTCGGCCTCGATCGAGGCGGCGATCGACAGCTTCCCTCCCTCGGGCAGGTCGCCAAGGCCGTGCTTGATCGCGTTCTCCACCAGCGTGGCAAGCGCCAGCGGCGGAATCGGGCGATCGCCGGAGCACCGCGGGGACGTCGATCTCGAAGTCCAGCCGGTCGCCCATGCGAACGCGCAGCACGTCGAGATAGGCGGCGATCAGGTCCACCTCCCGTCCGAGCGTCGTTTCGCGCGCCCGCATTTCCGGCAAGGCGGACTTCATGTAGTGGATGAAGTCCGCAAGGGTTGCGCGACCGCGGGCGGGATCGGTCTGGTGCAGGCGACGAATGGTCGCGAGCGTGTTGAACAGGAAGTGCGGCTCGATCTGCGCCTGCAGGACCTGGAGCTGCGTCGCCGCCGTCTGCTGCTCGAGCTGCAGCCGGGCGACTTCGGCGTCGTGGAGCCGCGCCGCGATCTCGCGCGTGCGTTGCCGGTGGAGCACAATCGCGCCCGCGACCACGCCGAGCGGAAGCCACCGCAGCGCGCGCGACAGGACGGTCTCGTACGACGCGGTCGGCCAGGCGCCCCACTGGAGCCAGAGGACCGCCCACTCGCCCAGGGCGGCGCCGGCCAGCACCCCGCACCAGAACAGCAGCGTCCGCGGCAGGCCGTGGCTCGCCGGAACGCGGCCCGCGAGCGCCAGCGCGAGCAGGATCGCGGCGGCGATGACGGCCCGGTCGGCGAAGCCGCGCAGCCACGCACCGGCGATCTCCGAGGTCGACCAGTCCCGGTACACGCCGCGCTGGAACAGGAACTGCGTCGAGAGCGCGAGGCAGACGAGTGCCGCGATCGCCACACTGGCGCGGGGCAGGGTCCAGGCACGCCGGGTCATTCGCCCGAGAATACACGGCCCGACGAGCAGCCTAGCGAAGGATGTCGACGGTGTTGGTTCCTGCCGGCTCCGGCGGGGCGCTTGCGGTCGGGGAATCCGTCGCCTGCTTCGACACGCCGTGCAGCGCGATGGTCACCGCGTTGCCGACGCCTGCCGGCTGGGCGGCCGCCGTCAGCGCGCCATAGGCGTTGATGTCGGAGCCCTGGTTGTTGCCCATCGTCACGCCCCACAGCGCGATGTCGAGGATGTTGCCGGACGCGCGGTTCGGCGCCCCCTGGCTCTGGCCGCCCACCGCCAGGATGCCGCCTGGATACGGAGCCGCCGGCGGAAGGCTCCCGTTGTTGTCCCGGAAGCTGCCGGCGTGGGCTTCCACGGTCAACGTGTTCCCCAGCGCCAGCGTGGCGGCGGCGGGCTGGCTCAGCCCGGCAAGGAAGACGCAGCCGTTGCCGTTCCCGTCGAAGCGGTCGTCGAAGGACTGGATCGCGATCCGGGCGCCGATGGTATTGATGTTGGCCGCGATGCATCCCGCGACGTTGCCGTACGATCGATTGCCGCTGAGCGCGGCCAGGATGCTCGCGCCCGATGCGTCGGAATTGATCAACCGGAGGCCCTGTCCCGCGCCGGTCACGTGGCCAGTGAACACGTTGTCCGCGATGTCCACTTCCAGGACGCGGCCGGCACTGGCCGGCCCGATGTTGCGGACATCGAGGCCGCGAACATTGTTGCGTGCCAGCACGTGCGCGATCCGCACGCGCGCCGGGCCCGGCGCCACGAGATCGGTCGTGATCGCCGACGCGCCGTTCCGCGCGCCCTGCACCGTCAGCCATTCGACGGCGTTGCTGCCTCGCCCGACCCGGATCGCCCCCGTGGAGATCGGCGGGATCGAGTACGAGCCGGCCGGCAGCGACGACGCGTCGATGACCGTCTGCTCCGGATCTCCCGGCGCGCCCTGCAGCGCCATGTCGGTCTGCAGTTCCAGGCGACCCGCGTTGGGGTGGGCGGGATCGAGGGCGTAGACGCCCGGAGCGAGCGCGATCAGCGCACCCGCGTTGGCGGGATCGTTGACCGCCGCGTAGAGCCCGGGCACGTCGACGACTTGAACCACGGTCCGCGCCAAGGTCGGCGCGGGCGACGACAGGGACAGCGCCGCGATGATGGCCGGGAAAACGTGCCGCCTGCGGGGAGCGGGCGCGCTGCCGGGGAGTTGGCGCAACGTGGATTCCATGGTCACCTCCAGTGAGCAAGGGGGCGCCGAGGATGGCTGCCGGGGAAGCCGGGGGCAACGGTCTTGCGACGAAGGGCCGGAATGACGGCACGAAATCGGGCGGCGCGGGAACGGAAATGGGCGCCGCGCGCAGCCCCGCGCCTTCGAGCCGGCCCTGCACGACGTCGAGCGCGGCGGCATCGTTCCAGAGGGTGTAAGGTAGACGGTAGTGAAGTCGAACGGCAATGCCATGGCAATCGTTCCTGTTCAATCCGGCGCCGGCGGGTGCGGCGGCAGCGACCGGGCGCGCCCGTGCACGCATGACGCCAGGGCCGGCCGCAGCACGTCGAACGAGTCCTCATGAGCATCGCCATCGGCAGCCGGGTGCCGCGCCGCGGCAACGCCTTCTCCCGCTGGTTCGGGAGCGCCGTGCTGCGGCTGATCGGCTGGCGGCACGCGGGCGCGATCGCGGACGAGCCGAAGCTCGTGATGATCGGCGCGCCGCACACGACGAACTTCGACGGCGTGATCGCGATCCTTTCGCTGATGGCGCTCGGGCTCGACGCCCGGACGATGATCAAGAAGTCGGCGTTTCGCGGGCCGCTCGGCCGGTTCCTGACCTGGGCGGGCGCGGTCCCGATCGACCGTGCGAGCCCCAAGGGCGTGATCGAGCAGACCGTCGAGCTGATGGCCGGTCAGCCGCGCATGCTGCTTCTCCTGGCTCCGGAAGGCACCCGCGGCGCCGCGACCGAGTGGAAGCGCGGCTTCCATCACATCGCCCTCGGCGCGAAGGTTCCGATCGTCGCGGCGGCCTGCAACTATCGGACGAAGGTCATCACCTTCGGTCCGCCGGTATCGCCCACCGACGACTACGAGGCCGACCTGCGGCGCATCCTCCGGTTCGTCCACGAGCACGGCTACCCGCGCCATCCCGAACGGCTCTCGCAGCCTCTGTGCGAGCTCAGCGGCCGCGCGTGGCGGGCTGGGTCGAAGGAGGATTAGCGTAGGGAAGCGGCGGCGGCCTCCGGCGACGTTCGCATGATCGCCGGCCTGCAAAGCAACCCCGGCGGGCGGATCCGAGCCCGGCTCGTCACGCTGCAGGGTTGAACTTCGACCGGCAGGCGATGCCGAACTTGATATTGCTGCACGATGAAGTTGCCCACTCGGAGCGATCGAACCGGAATGTCCAAACCTGACTCACTGACATCGCGGCGAGGCGGTGTGCGCGGCCGCCGGGGAGCGGCCAGCCGTGCGCTGTCGATCTTCTTCGGCGTCCTCGCCGGCGCCTGGGCATCGACGGGGCTGGCGCTCGTGCCCCCCTTGAGCGGCATCACCGCGATCGCCGCCGGCGGCGCGCACACCTGCGCGCTCACCAGCGGCGGCGGTGCCAAGTGCTGGGGCGACAACCAGCGCGGGCAGATCGGCGACGGCAGCAAGTACACCCGAAGCGCGCCGGTCGACGTCAAAGGGCTCGCCAGCGGCGTGACGGCGATCGCGGCAGGCAGGGACTTCACCTGCGCGCTGACGTCGGGCGGCACCGTCAAGTGCTGGGGCGCCAACGACTTCGGCCAGCTCGGCGACGGCAGCACCCGGAGCCGACCCTTGCCCGGCGACGTCGACGGGCTGGGCAGCGGCGTCGTCGCCATCGCGGCCGGCGGAGAGCACGCCTGCGCGGTGACCGCCAGCCGCGGCGTCATGTGCTGGGGCAGGAACCTCTACGGCCAGCTCGGCGACGGCAGCACGACGACGCGGCTCGCGCCGGTCGACACCAAGGGCCTCGTCAGCGGCACGGCGGCATTGGCCCTGGGCCGGAACCACTCCTGCGCGGTCGCCACCGACGGCGCGCTGAAGTGCTGGGGCCTCAACAACACCGGCGAGCTCGGCATCGACGTCACGACCAACCAGCTGACTCCGGCAAGGGTGCCCGGCTTTTCGTCGTTCGTGGCCGCTGCCGCCGGCGGCGCGCTGCAAAGCTGCCTCGTCACGACCTTCGGCGGCGTCAAGTGCTGGGGCTACAACATGTTCGGGCAGGTCGGCGACGGCAGCACGACGCCCAGGCTCACGCCGGTCGACGCGAGCGGTCTCACGCACGGCGTCGGCGCGATCGCGGCGGGCGACGACCACAGCTGCGCGCTCGGGACCGACGGCAGCGTCAGGTGCTGGGGGCTGAACAGCAGCGGCCAGGTCGGCGACGGCAGCACGACCAACCGATCGACGCCGACGCTGGTGAGCGGCCTGCCGGCCGGCACGATCGCCATCGCGAGCGGCGCCGCGCACACCTGCGCCCTCGGCAGCGACGGCGGCGTCCGGTGCTGGGGCGAGAACCTGTGGGGGCAGGCCGGCGACCGGGGCGACGGCTACCGGCTGCTCCCGGTCGACGCGTTGGCGGTGCCGGCCTCCGTGACGACGGTCGTGTCGAGCGCGAACCCGTCGAATGCCGGCGCCCCGGTGACGTTCACCGCCACGGTGACCGGCGCCGGCCCTGGCCCCGCGCCCGCCGGGTTCGTGGTCTTCCGGGACGGCGCGACGACCCTCGCTTCGGTGACGTTCTCCGGCGGAGTCGCCTCGCACAAGGCCGTGGACCTCGGCGGAGGCACGCATGCGATCACTGCCGAGTACAGCGGCGATGGCGAGCACTCGGGGGGCATCAGCGCCGCGTTGACGCAAACCGTCGTCGTTCCCGGGGTCACCGGCACGATCGCGGCCACGCCGAATCCCTGCGATGTGTCGGCTGCCGGCACCTGCGCGGCGCAGGTGACCTGGACGTCCTCGGGAACGGACAGGGCCAGCGTGTACGTGCGCACGGGCATGGGATCGCCGGTCCTGTTCGCGACCGGGAACCACGGCAGCGCGAGCGCTCCGTGGATCACGCTGTACGGGGCGACGTTCGAGCTGCACGCCGGGCTCCTCGCCTCCGACCCGATGATCACGAGCGTCGTCGTCACCGGAGCGGTGGACGGCTTCAGCGCAAGCTCGGCGATGGGCACGATCGCCGCGACGCCGAATCCCTGCACGCTGTCCGACCGGACGGGACCTGCGGCACGACGGTGACGTGGACGTCGTCCGGCACGCCGGCAGCGTCGCTCTACGCGCGCGCCGACGACGGGCCGCCGGTCCTGTTCGCCGGCGGCAGGAGCGGCAGCGCGTCGGCGTCGTGGATCACGGCCTGGGGCGTCACCTTCGAGCTGCGCGCCGGAGCTTCGCAATACGATCCGCTGCTGGCGACGCTGGTGGTGCCCGGCGCGCTCGCTTCCAGTGCGGTCGGCGTGCCCCGGGGCACGATCGTGGCGATCCCCAACCCGTGCACGTTGTCCGCGGCCGGAACCTGCAGCACGACGGTGAACTGGACGTCCGCGTTTTCGCCGGGCACCAGCGTCTACGTGCGGACGGACGGCGGACCGCCGGTGCTGTTCGGCGTGCGGGTGTCGGGATCCACGGTGGCGCCGTGGATCACCGAGCGGGGCGCGACCTTCGAGGTGCGCTCCGGGCAGGACCCGTCCGCGCCGCTGCTCGCGAGCGTCTTCGCCTACGGGGTGTGGGACCAGGGCGGGCCGGGAACGCCCACGGGCACGCTCGCCGCGGCGCCGAACCCCTGCGTGCTCTCGGCGGCGGGCACGTGCAGCACGACGCTGACGTGGACCACGTCGGGGACGGGCAGCGCGACGCTGTGGGTGCGCGCCGGCGGCGGGCCGGCGCAGCTGGTCGCGCAGGCGACGAAGGGTACCGTGACGGCGCCGTGGATCACGGCCGCGGGCGACGCCTTCGAGCTGCGCGCCGGGCCGTCGGTGACGGATCCCCTGCTCGCGAGCGTGAACGTGACCGGCGTGCGCTAGGCCGAACCGGCGCGCGCCGGACGGGCGGCAGGACGCAGGTGCCGGGCGCGCCTCGCGCTACAGGGATCGGATAGACTCGAAGCCGCGGCCCGGCAGGTGCGAAGGCCCCGGCCGCCGCGTCAACCCAGGAAACGGACCCCGATGCCCTTCGACGAAACGAACGTGCTGGGCGGACCGCTCGCGCCGTGCTCGCACGCGCCGCTGACCGGCTTCTACCGCGACGGCTGCTGCAACACCGGCGACGACGACCTCGGCCTGCACGTGGTCTGCGCGCGGATGACCGCCGCGTTCCTCGCCCACGAGCTCGAGTCGGGCAACGACCTCGTCACGCCTCGGCCGGAGCTCGGGTTTCCCGGCCTGAAGCCCGGCGACCAGTGGTGCGTCTGCGCCGCGCGCTGGCGGCTGGCGCTCGAGGCCGGCGTCGCGCCGCCGGTCGTGCTGGCGGCGACGCACGAGGAGAAACGCTCGCGGTGATCCCGCTCGCGGATCTCGAACGGCACGCGGTGGACGGCAGGCGACTGAGGCCGCAGCGCCTGAACCTCCGCCGACGCGGTGCCGCACGGCAACGTCACGGCTGGCGTCGCCACCGCCGACCGAGATCAACGCCCGCACGCGCCTGCAGCCGGTCGCGCACGGCTCGACGTGCTGGGCTTCCCGATCAAGTTCAGCGACGAGCCCTGCCGCGTGCACCGGCCGCCGCCGGCGCTGGGCGCGGACACCGACGCGATCCTCGCCGAGCTCGGGATCGGCGGCGAGCGCATCGCCGAGCTGCGGGCGAGGAAGGTGATCTGACCGGGTCAGGCGCGGCGCGGCTGCGGCACCGGCGACGACGGACGCGCCCGCAGGCGCGCGCTGCACAGCAGGTAGACGCGCGCGGCGCCGAGCAGGTTCCACAGGAGCCGGAGCGACGACGCGATCAGCGCGAGCCCTGCGGGAACCGCCAGGAAGCCGAACGGCACCGCCGCGAGCAGCAGCGCGAGCGCCGCGAAGTGCAGCCGCATCTGGCCGCGCATCGCGGCCTCGGGAATCATCTGCTTCATGTTCGGCATCGACGTCACGGTGCCGCCCTGCTGCTGCAGGTGCAGCCAGTTGAGGAACGGCATGATCTTGTAGAGCATGCCGATGATCACCGACATGAAGAGCCCCGGCATCGCCAGCACGCCCAGCCAGACCGGCGCGCGGGCCGAGGCGCCCCATTCCGGCAGCGCCAGGAAGGCGACCGAGGACAGCGCAAGGGCGAGCAGCGACAGCATCGCCGCGCGCCAGAAGACGAACGTGGCGTCGACCTGCCGCCGGCGCCGCTTCGCCTGCAGCCACAGCGTCGTCGCCGCGTAGCCCGCGGCGACCAGCACGCCGGCCTGCGCCGCCCACGGCAGCCAAGCGCTCGATCCACTCGGCGTCGGGAACGAGCTGCAGCGTGCACAGCGCACAGCGCGACGAGCAATCCCGCGGGCAGCGCGCGGGTCGAGCCACACCGGGTACGCCGGCGTCAGCTGGAACATCGGCACGACCATGTACGACACCCCGACCACCAGCATCAGCGCCCAGCCGCCGAGGCCCCAGGCCGCGTGCACGTCGATCCACGGCAGCAGCGGCCCGCCGATGCCGACGTGCCCGGGCAGGGCGAGCGCCAGCGCCACCATCGCCCCGAGCGCCAGCGTGATCAGCAGGCCGAGCACCGCCGCGCGCAGCACGTGGATGCTGGCGCTGCGCGCCGGCGTGCGCACGAGTGCGATCGCGATGACCGCGAGGAAGAAGCCCAGCCCGACGACGAGCACGACGGCGGCCAGCAGGAACAGGCAGGGCTGCCCGAGCAGGAAGGCCGCGGCGAGCACCAGCGCGCCGGCGGTGATCAGCGGGTGCACGATGTTCGCGACCAGGCGCGGCCGCCAGATGTTCGCGCCGGCCACGACCGCGACGAACTGCAGCAGCGAGCCGCACATCACCTGCAGCATGAAGCCGGCCGCGAACAGGTGCGTCATCGCCAGCGCGCCCGGCGACCAGCGCGACAGCAGCGTCTCCGGGCCGAGCACGGCGAGGACCAGCCCCGCGAGCGCGCCGAACGCCGGCGCCGTCAGGAAGAACCGGAACGGCACCGAGATCGGCGGCGCCTGCTCGAACGACAGGACGGTCACTCAGGCTTTCCGGATCGTGATCTCGTTGGTGCCGTCGGCCAGGTGCCGCGAGCGGTGGGCGTAGCCGTTCTGGTCGAGGATCGTGTACAGCGGCAGCGGCTCGCAGCGCAGCAGCATCACGAGCTCCTCGCCGGCGCCCAGCGTCGCCAGCGCGGCCATCGCCCGCTCCAGCGGCTCGGGCGGCTCCATGTCGCGGCCGTCGATGACGCGCGGCTCAGCCATGCGCGCCTTCCAGCACGGCGCCGACCTCGCCGCCGACCCGCTCGGCATCGCCGCCCAGCGCCTGGTCGCACATCGGGTAGAGGATGTTCTCCTCCTTCATGTTGTGCTGCTGCATCAGCATCAGCAGCGTCTCGGCGGCGCCGCCGTAGGCGTCGGCATCGCGCGCGGCGCAGGCTTCCTGCATCTGCGCCAGCAGCGCGCGCATCTGCTCGTGCTCGTAGCGCATCATCTCGGTCGGGCCGCCGCTCATCCCGGTCGCGTCCTCGAACGCCGGGAACAGCACGGCCTCCTCGGCCTCGAAGTGCGCCTGCATCTGGCCGTCGAACTTCGCGTACGCGGGCGCGGCGGCCGCCCAGTCCCCGCGCTGGACGGCCTCCTCGGCCGCGACGAAGAGGTCGTCGCACAGGCGGTGGTGCTCGGGCAGGATCGTCGTGGGCAGGCTCATCGCAGCGCTCCTCAAGTGGTCGTGTCGGCCGCCATCATCGCGGTCTGCACGGCGGAGCGTCATTGATGGATATCAAGCGCTTCGAAGCCCGGGCCCGGTTTCGTCGCGAATCTCAGCCGCTGTTGCGCAGTCCCGCCGCGAGGCCGTTGATCGTCAGGTGGATCGCGCGCTTCGTGCGCTCGTCGGTCTGCGCCGGCGCGGTAGCGGCGCAGCAGCTCGACCTGCAGGTGGTTGAGCGGGTCGAGGTACGGGAAGCGGTTGCGGATGCTGCGCGCGAGCGTCGGGTTGTCGTGCAGCGGGCGCTCGGCGCCGGTGATCGCCAGCACGTGCGAGAGCGCGCGCGCGTGCTCGGCGACGATGCGGCCGAAGATCGCCTCGCGCAGCGCGGCGTCGGGCACGAGCTCGGCGTAGCGCGACGCGATGGCGACGTCGGTCTTGGCGAGCACCATCGCCATGTTCGACAGCACCGTGCGGAAGAACGGCCAGCGCGCGTTCATCTCGGAGAGCAGCGCCTGCCCCGCCGCGGGACCGCCGGGGTGCTCGGCGAGCCACGCGTCGACCGCCGCGCCGAAGCCGTACCAGCCCGGCAGCATCAGCCGGCACTGGCCCCAGCTGAACACCCACGGGATCGCGCGCAGGTCCTCGATGCGCGTCGACGCCGTCCGCGACGCCGGGCGGCTGCCGAGGTTGAGCTCGGCGATCTCGGAGATCGGCGTCGCCGCGCGGAAGTACTCGACGAAGCCCGGCGTCTCGTAGACGAGGCTGCGATAGGCGGAGAGCGCGTGCGCCGACAGCGCGTCCATCGCCGCGTAGTACACGGGCGCGCGGTCCTCGAGCCGCTCGCCGTCGACGAGGCTCGCCTCCAGCGTCGCCGCCACCAGCGTCTCGAGATTGCGCCGGCCGAGCTCGGGGTCCGAGTACTTGCTGGCGATGATCTCGCCCTGCTCGGTGAGGCGCAGGCCGCCGGTGACGCTGCCCGCCGGCTGCGCGAGGATCGCCTCGAAGCTCGGGCCGCCGCCGCGCCCCACGGCGCCGCCGCGGCCGTGGAAGAGGCGCAGGCCCACGCCGTGCTCGCGGAACGCGTCGACCAGCGCCAGCTCGGCGCGGTACAGCGACCAGTTGGCGGTCACGTAGCCGCCGTCCTTGTTGCTGTCGGAGTAGCCGAGCATGATCTCCTGGCAGCCGCCGCGGGAGTCGAGCCAGCGCCGGTAGTACGGCAGCGCGAACGCGGCGCGCATCACCGCCGCGGCGCGCTCGAGGTCGTCGATCGTCTCGAACAGCGGGACGATGTTCATCGCCAGCGCGTCGCCGGCGACGAGCCCGACCTCCTTCAGCAGCACGGCGACCTCGAGCAGGTCGGACACCGACTGGCACTTCGAGATCACGTAGTTCGGCAGCGCCGCGGGCCCGAAGCGGCGATGGACGTCGGCGGCCGCGCCGAGGATGCCGAGCTCCGAGCGCGTGCGCGCCGAGTACTCGAGGAACGGCGAATGGAGCAGGCGCGGGCTCGCGAGCTCGATCGCGAGCAGGCGCACGCGGTCGGTCTCCGGCAGCGAGGCGTAGTCGGCGACGACGCCCGCGCGGGCGAAGAGCTCGTCGACGACGGCCTCGTGGACGTCGGCGTTCTGCCGCAGGTCGAGGGTGGCGAGATGGAAGCCGAAGACGCCGACCGCGCGCACGAGCGGCGCGAGGCGCCCGGCGGCGAGCGCCGCGCTGCCGTGCTGCGCGAGCGAGGCCTCGATCGTGGCGAGGTCCGCCGCCAGTTCGTCCGGCGTCGCGTACGGCGGCAGCTCGGCGTGCGGCGCCCGCGCGGCGACGTGACCGGTGAGCGCCTTCGCCGTCGCCGCGACGCGGGCGTAGATGCCGGAGAGCGCCTGCCGGTACGGCTCGTCGGCGCGGTGCGGATTGGCGTCGCGCGCGGCCGCGGCGAGCTCGAGCAGCTCCGGCGTCGGCGGCACGAGGCGCGTGGACAGCGACAGCTCGCGGCCGAGCGCGTGGACCTCGTCGAGGTAGTGGCCGCACGCGAGGCGCGCCTGTGCGCGGATCGCGTAGCGCAGCGTCTGCGCCGTCGACGTTCGGATTGCCGTCGCGGTCGCCGCCGATCCACGAGCCGATGCGCAGGAACGGCGGGAGCGCCTTCCCGGCGGGACGGCCGAAGTCGCGGGCGAGCCGCGCCTCCAGAGCGAGGGTCAGCTTCGGCACCTCGGCGAGGAACGTGTAGCGGTAGTAGGCGAGGCCGTTGTCGATCTCGTCGCTGACGGCGAGCTTCGAGAGCCGGATCATCGCCGTCTGCCACAGCGTGAGCACCTGCCGGTACAGCGCGGCTTCGAACTCCGCCGTCTCGTCGGGAGTGAGCCGCACGCGGTCGCGCCACTGCAGCAGCCGCGCGATCTCGCGCTCGCAGTCGAGGATCGCCTGCCGCTGCACCTCGGTCGGATGCGCGGTCAGCACCGGGCTCACCAGCGCGTGCTCGAACCACGCGAGGACCGCGCTCGCGTCGATGCCCTGCGCGGCGACCGAGTCGAGCGCGTCGTTGACGCTGCCGCGCTGCGGCCTCGATCCGGCGAGCGCGTGCAGCCGGCGGCGCCGGTTCTGGTGGATGTCCTCGGCGATGTTGGCGAGGTGCGAGAAGTAGCTGAACGCGCGCACGACGTCGAGCGTCCGCGCGATCGGCAGGTCGTTGAGGAGCGCCGCGAGCTCGTCGCGGATCCGGGCCGCCTCGCCGGGGCCGGCGCGGCGGAAGCGGATCGCGGTCTGGCGGATCGCCTCGATCCGCGCGTAGCCGTCGTCGCCGGTCTGCGCGCGCAGCACGCTGCCCAGCAGGTGGCCGAGCAGGCGCGTGTCTTCGCGCAGCGGCAGGTCGCGGTCGGTGTCGGCGGCGGTCGCTTCGTTCATGGGGCCCCACCCGCGTCGTGCGTGCGATCGAAAAAAAGGACCCCGGCCGCGAGGCCGGGGTCGAGGCTGTATCTCTCGAGGAGGAGGAGGAAGGATACAGGGGGTGACCACGGCGCGGTGCCTTGCCCACCGCGCCCGGTCATTCTCTTGGAGCGAAAACCGTGCCATGGGCGGGCAAGGACGGCATCGTCCTGATCCGCAAGCGATTCCCGCGTGCGCGCGCCGGGCAGGCCGGTCGGCGCCTGCGCGGCCATGCTTTGCTGCGGTGCATCACGTCGTGCACCCGCACCATCGACGTGCGCCTGCGCCGGGGTGCCACCGCCCCCGAGGCCTGTGCGCGCCCCGGCGTCCCCCGGGCGTCGATGCGGTGCGCGCCCAATGGCCCTACAATGCCGCTCTTTCCCAACCATCGCAGGAGTCTTTCGATGATCGGTTACGTCACGCTTGGAACCAACGACCTGCCGCGGGCGGCAGCCTTCTACGACGCGCTGCTGGCCGAAGTCGGCGCCAAGCGGCTGATGGAATTCCCGCGCGGCTACGTCTGGGGAACGTCGTTCGAGAAGCCGAGCCTCGGCATCATGACGCCCTACGACGAGAAGGCGGCCACCGTCGGCAACGGCGTCATGGTGGCCTTCTCGGTCGCCAAGCCGGAAGACGTCGATCGCGTCTACCGGAAGGCGCTGGCGCTGGGCGCCAAGGACGAAGGCCCGGCGGGCCCGCGCGGCGAGGGCTTCTACGCCGGCTACTTCCGCGACCTCGACGGCAACAAGCTGAACGTGTTCTGCATGGGCTGACGCCCCGCGGCGCGAACGAGCGGGCGGGTGGCCGGCGGCGCGGACGCCTCGGTTCCCGCTCACTCGTTCCGGTACCGCTCGCGCGAGCGCTCGAGCTCGGCGACGACGCGCTCGCGCAGCGCCTTCGGCCCGACGACCACGCAGTCGGCGCCGTACTTCAGCACGTCCATGATCAGCTCGCGGTCGTCGCTGTACGGCAGCCGCAGCTCGTAGCTGCCGTCGCGGCGCATCGTGCCCTGCTGCTGCGGATGCCAGCGCTCGGCGGCGACCCAGCGGGCCCGCTCCGGCGTGAAGCGCAGCGTGGCCCAGGTCACGTTGTCGCCGGTGAAGATGCCGTAGCCCGAGCCGAGCACCTCGTCCAGCCGCTTCTCCGCGACGTCCCTGGCGCGCGTGTCGAGGATCTCCGCGCGCTCGATCGCGTCGACCGCGAACGCGCGCAGGTCGTCGCGCAGGTGGCACCAGGCGTCGAGGTACCAGTTGTCGCGGTAGTAGACGAGCCGCTGCGGCGAGACCTCGCGCATCGTCGTCTCGTCGGTGCCGCGGGCGTGATAGACGATCATCAGGCGCTTGCGCCGCAGCAGCGCCGAGCCCACCGCCTGGAAGTGATCGAGGTCGAACCGGCGCGCGCCGACGGTCTCGACGCGCACGCGCCGCTGCACCTGCTCGGCCGGATTGTCGGCGGCGCCGAGCAGCGCGGTCAGGCGCGCGAGCAGCGGCTTGATCTGGGGCCCGAGCAGGCCGCCGGTGTCGAGGTTCGACAGCAGGTGCTGCATCGTCAGCAGCGCGTGGATTTCCGCGGCCGAGAACCACAGCCCGGGCAGCTCGTACTGCGGGCCGACGCGCCGGGTCCCCTTGTCGAAGCGGTAGCCGCCGAGATCCCGGTCGTGGACGATCGGGGCGTGCAGGCGGTCCTTGAGGTAGGCGAGGTCGCGCTTCAGCGTCGCCCACGACACGCCGAGGCGCTCCTGCAGCTCCTGGCGCGTGACGAAGGCGCGCTCCGAGAGCATCTGGTCGATCTGGTAGATTCGTTCGGTGCCGCCCATCGCATCCTCTGCCGACCGGGAGGGGGTGGTCCCGCCGCCGGACCCATTCTATTGAAACGACCATTGAAACGCGAACGATGCGGCCGCAGATGGAGAGTTCGCGCGCAATCCCATGCAGATCCACATCCCCGACCCGGCGTACACCCGTTCCGACGCGGCCCGCGCCAACTTCCGCCTGGCGGTGAAGATCGCGGCGGCATTCGTCGCGCTGCTCTGGTTCATCCAGCTGCTGAACTGGGGCGTGGCGCCCGGGCTCGAGGAATTCGGCATCCGGCCGCGCGAATGGGCCGGCCTTCCCGGCATCCTGTTCGCGCCGCTGCTCCACGGCGGGTTCGGCCACCTGCTGGCCAACTCGGTGCCGCTGCTGGTGCTCGGCGCGGCGATGCTCTTCCTCTACCCGCACGCGGTGGGGAAGGCGCTGCCCGCGATCTGGCTCGGCACCGGCATCGCCGTGTGGCTGTTCGCGGGGAGCGGCATCCACATCGGCGCCTCCGGCCTGGTGTACGGCCTGGCCGCCTACGTCTTCGTCGCCGGCGTCATCCGGCGCGACCGGCGGGCGATCGCCGCGGCGCTGGTCGTCGCGTTCCTCTACGGCACGCTGGTCTGGGGCGTGATGCCGATCGAGCGCGGCGTGTCGTGGGAGACGCACCTCGCCGCCGCGGTGATCGGGGTCGCGATGGCGATCGCGACGCGGCACGTCGACGTCCCGCCGCGCGTGCGCTACGCGTGGGAGGACGAGCCCGAACCGGAGCCGGAACCGGAACCCGCGCCGGACGCGGGGCAGGACATCGAGATCGGCGAGGACGAGTGGCGCGTCGTCGAGCCGCCGTCGAGGACGCTGCACTGACGCAAGGCCATGCCCTCACCCCGTCCCTCTCCCGCGCGCGGGAGAGGGTGCCGCGTCAGCGGCGGGTGAGGGCGCGGCGTCAGCGGCGGGTGAGGGCGGCGAATCAGCGCCCGAGCGCCGCGTCGCCGACGAACGGATTGCTGCGCCGCTCCTCGCCGAACGTCGACATCGGGCCGTGGCCCGGGACGAACTGCACGTCGTCGCCGAGCGGCCACAGCTCGCGCGTGATCGACGCGATCAGCGTGTCGTAGTCGCCGCGCGGAAAGTCGGTGCGGCCGATCGATCCCTGGAACAGCACGTCGCCGACGAACGCGATCCGGAGCTCCGGCTGGACGAACACGACGTGGCCCGGCGTGTGCCCGGGGCAGTGGCGGACGTCGAAGCGGAGGTTCCCGACCGTCACCGTGTCGCCCCCCTCGAGCCAGCGATCGGGCGTGAACGTCCGCGCGCCGGCGATCCCGAAGCTGCGGCCCGAGCGCTCCGCCTGGTCGATCCAGAACGCGTCCTCGCGCTGCGGCCCCTCGATCGGCACGCCGGCGCGCTCCGCGACCTCGGCCACGCCGCCGCAGTGATCGACGTGGCCGTGCGTGACCAGGACCTTCGCGAGCGTGGCGCCGCTCTTCGCGACGGCGTCGAGCAGGCGGTCGACGTCGCCGCCCGGGTCCACCAGCGCCGCCGCGTTCGTTTCCTCGCAGACGATGAGCGAGCAGTTCTGCTGGAACGGCGTGACGGGGATGATGGCGAGCTTCAAGACCGGGTCTCCTGCGGCGTGTGGCCGCGACCGCGGGCGCGGCGCAGCGCAGTGCCATGGGTGATGAGGCGTATTGTATGACGTCGCAGGCGGGTGCCTGGTCGCGATCGGCGACGACCATGCACACCGGCCGCGGAGAGTGCCCATGATCGTTCCCGTCAACGAGCCGGTGATCACGCCCGAGGCCGCGCGCTACGTGGCCGAGGCGATGGCCTCCGGCTGGATCTCCTCCGGCGGACCGGCGGTCGCGCGCTTCGAGGCGCGCTTCGCCGAGTTCATCGGCGTCCGCCACGCGGTCACGACCAGCAGCGGCACGACGGCGCTGCACGTCGCGCTGGCGGCGCTCGGGATCGGCCCCGGCGACGAGGTGATCCTGCCGGACTTCACGATGATCGCGCCGGTCGATGCGGTGCTCTACACCGGCGCGACGCCGGTGTTCGTCGACGTCGACCCGCGGACGTTCACGCTCGATCCCGCGCTCGTGCCGCGGGCACTGTCGCCGCGCACGCGCGCGATCCTGCCGGTGCACGTCTACGGCCACAGCGCCGACATGGATCCGCTGCGCGAGCTCGCGCGCGCAGCACGGCCTCGCGGTGATCGAGGACGCCGCCGAGGCGCACGGCGCGACGTACAAGGGCCGGCGCTGCGGCGCGCTGGGGGACGTCGCGGCGTTCAGCTTCTACGCGAACAAGATCGTCACGACCGGCGAGGGCGGCATGGTCGTGACCGACGACGCCGCGCTCGCGGCGCGCGCACGGCGGTTGCGCGACATGGCGCACTCGCCGGCGCGCCGCTTCGTGCACGACGAGCTGGGCTTCAGCTACCGGATGTCGGCGCTGCAGGCCGCGTGCGGCCTGGGCCAGCTCGAGCACGTCGAGGCGTTCCTCCGGCACAAGCGGTGGATGGCGGCCGAGTACGGCCGGCGCCGTCCGGCGATCGCCGGCCTGCGGCTGCCGATCACGCGGCCCTGGGCCGGCAACGTGCACTGGATGTACGCGATCGTCGTCGAGGATGCCTTTCCGCTGTCGCGCGACGGGTTCTGCTCGGCGCTGCGGGAGCGCGGCGTCGAGACGCGCGACTTCTTCGCGTCGGCGGCGCGGCAGCCGCTGCTCGCCGGGCGCGTCGCCGCGCAGGGCCCGTTCCCGGTGTCCGAGGACGCGGCGGCGCGCGGGCTCTACCTGCCGTCGGGCCTCGCGCTGACGCCGGCGCAGCTCGACCACGTCTGCGCGGCGATCGCCGACGTCGTCGCGCGGGCGCGCCGATGAAACATGGAGCGGCGTGCCGGAGCGCGCGCGCTCGCGCTGGCGCTGGCCGAGCCGCTGCGCCTGGCGGCGCACCTGCGCCCGCGGCACCTGCGCTACGTGCCGCCGGCGCTGACCTTCGCGCTCTCCGACGTGGTCGCGCGGCTGGCGGCGCCCGCGCCGGCGAAGCCCGCCGCGCCGCTCGCCTGGGGGCGCGGCGTCAGCGTCGTCATCCCCGAGCGCGGCGCCGCGGCGATGCTCGCCCCCTGCCTCGAGCATCTCGCGGCGGCGCTGGCGCGCATCGACGAGCCCGCGGAGACGATCGTCGTCGTCAACGGCTCGGACCTCGCCGACTACGCGGCGCTCGCGGCCGCGCACCCCGACGTGCGCTGGCTGCACTCGGCCGCGCCGCTGGGCTTCACCAGCGCGGTCCTCCTCGGCCTGCGCGAGGTGCGCCACGGCGCGACGTACCTGCTCAACAACGACATGCTGCTCGAGCCCGACGCGCTCGCCGCGGCGCTCGCGGCCCGCGCGCCGGACGTGTTCGCCGTCGCCTCGCAGATCCACTTCCAGGACCGCGGCCGCCGGCGCGAGGAGACCGGCTGGACGTCGCTCGCGCTCGTCGACGCGCTGCCCGACGTCCGGCACGAGACGCCCGAGGACGCGGCGCTGCGCGGCACCGCCTGGGCGGGCGCGGGCTCGAGCCTCTTCCACACGGCGCTGCTGCGGCGGCTGCTGCCGGGCGCGCGCGTCTTCGATCCGTTCTACTGGGAGGACGTCGATCTCGGCGTGCGCGCCTGGCGCGAGGGCTACGCTTCGCTGTTCTGTCCCGCCTCGGTCGCGTGGCACCGGCACCGCGCCACCGTCGCGCGCCTGTACGAGGCCGCGGAGGTCGAGCGGATCTTCGAGCGCAACCGGGTGCTGCTCGCGCTGCGCCATCCGGTGCCGTGTCCGCCGCTGCTGCGCACGCTGCAGCTGCTGGGGCGCCTGCCGCCGGCGTCGCGCGCCGAGCTGTCGTCGTGGCGGGCCTGCGCGGCGCTGTGGCGCGCGCGCACGGCCGCCCGGCGCGCGCCGTTTCGCGACGTCGACTACGCGACGCTGTGGACCGCGCGCCTCGCGCTGCCGCGCCGGCCGGCCGTCGTCGTCGTCACGCCGTTCGCCGTGCTGCCGGCGGTGCACGGCGGCGCGGTGCGCACCGTGCGCCTCGCCGCCGCGCTCGCGCGCGACTACGAGGTCGTGCTGCTCTCCGACGAGCGCGCTCTCTATCCGCCGCCCGGGCCCGCCGGCTACGCGCCGTTCGCGTTCGCGCACCTCGTCGGCGCCCGTGCCGCCGAGGCGCCCGGCGCCACGGCGGATCGCATCGCGCGCATCGGGAGTCATTCGTGCGCCGCGCTGCAGCAGGCGCTCGCGCGGACGATCGCGCTGCACCGGCCGGCGGCCGTGCTGGTGTCGCACATGGAGCTGGGCGGCCTCGTCGCCACCCCGATTCCGGCCGGGGCCGCTCGGCCGCCGTTCATCCTCGACCTGCACGATGTCCTGCTCTGCCCCGACGACCCGGCGCAGCGCGCGGCGGACGCGTTCGAGCTCGCGCTGATCGAGCGCTTCGACGGCGTCGTCGTCTGCTCGCCCGAGGATCGCGCGCTGCTCGGCGAGCGCCCGGCGCGGCTCGTGGGCAACGGCTTCGACGCCGCGCTGGCGCAGGCCTACCGGCCGTCGCGGGGCCGCCGCAATGTCCTGTTCGTCGGGCCGTTCCGCGTCCCGAACAACTGGCAGGGCATCTGCCGCTTCCTCGAGCGCGCCTGGCCGCGGATCGAGGCGGCGGTCGCCGGCGCCACGCTGACGATCGTCGGCGGCGCCGGCGCGGCCGAGCGCGCGGCCGGGCAGGCCTGCTTCGCGCGAGCGTCGGTCACCGTCGTCGATCGCGTCGACGACCTCTCCCCGCTGCGGGACGCCTGCGCGCTGACGATCAATCCGCAGTCGCAGCTGCGCGGCTCGAGCCTCAAGGTGATCGAGATCGCTGGCCGCGGGGCGCGTCTGCGTGACGACGCGGGCCGGGGCGCGCGGCGTCGAGGGGCAGGGCTTCGCGGGCCTCGTCGTCGTCGACGCGGTCGAGGACTTCGCGGCGCCCATCGTCGAGATGCTCGGCGACGACGATCTGCGCTGCGCGCGCGAGGCGCCGCAGCCCGATTTGCTCGCACTGCACTCGTGGGACGCCGCCGGCGACGCTCTGCGCGACTACCTGCGCGAACTCGTCGCGCAGCGGGGTTGATGCGGGTTACCTGGAGGCGCTCGCGGTGGGGCCGGGCGACTGCGGCGCCGTGCGCGGGCAGGGTGGCGCAGGCTTTCCGCTGCCGCGGCGCTCGCGCGTCGCGCCGTCCGCGTTCGCCGACGGACAGGCGACGGCATTGGTCGCATCGTGCGGCGCGCTTACGCTCGCCGGCGCCGATGGTGAAATCAGCGCGGCGAACAGCAACGCAACCGCCAGTTCCGACATGACGTCCTCCGGATCCTGCATTTTTCGCCCCGGCGCTCGCAGTCGGCTTGATGCCGGTCAAATTTGGTGCAAATCCGGTCGTTTGCGCCAATGAAGGGCGACAAAATGAAAGCCCTTGGCAACTGGGTTGGTGCGCAGCAACATTTCTGCGACAAACCGACCGAAACATTAGAGGAAACACTCCAGAATTGCTTTTGTGCATTGCAATAAAACGATCAAAGGGCGACCATTAGCGCATGGTCTTCCAATTCACTGCGCTTACCACCCACGACCGCCCGGCGATCATTCGCCATCTGCTGCACCTGCCCACGGACGACCGGGTACTGCGCTTCAGCACCGCGGCGTCCGACGAAGCGATCATCGACTACTGCGGGCGCTGGAATTTCGCGCGCGACATCGTCGAGGGCACGACGCTCGACGGCCGGCTCGTCGGCATCATCCACCTGCCCGTGTACGAGGAGCGCGACGATCTCGTCGGCGAGCTCGGGGTCTCGGTCGAGCCGGAGTCGCGCAAGCGGCACATCGCGACGCGCCTCGCCGTGCGGACGCTGGAGCGCGCGCGCAACCGCGGCCTCGCCCGCGTCTACATCCACTTCCTGTGCCGCAACCGGCCGATGATGTGCCTCGCCAACCGCTTCACGACCGACGTCGTGTTCGAGCAGGACGAGGCGCAGGCGACCGTTCACCTCGCTTCGGCGGCGGCGCAGCCCGCGGTCGAGGCGTCGGTCAAGGCGGAAGGGCCGCGCGCGTCCTGACGCGCCCGGCCTGCGGCTGACCCCGGCGCCGCGCCGGGAATCGTCGCCGCGAAGCTTCGCCGGCCCGCGCTCAGCCGCGCGCGCGGCTCACTTGCTGCCCCACTGCGCACGCACCCGCGCCGCGAGATCGATCCGCGGCGCGCCCTCGCGCGCCTCGGCGCGGGACCGCGCCGCCGCCGGCTCCGCCAGCGGCCAGGCGCAGGACTCGAACCGCCCGGCGATCGCGTTCGGCACGAAGCGCGAGAGCGCCGCGTACACGTGGCGGTCGCCGTACGCCGACTGCGCGTGCACGTGGAAGCGCTGCGGCACCAGCAGCCGCAGGTGCTCCTTCGCCCGCGTCATCGCCACGTAGAGCAGCCGGCGCTCCTCCTCGATCTCCTCGGGCGTGCCGGTGGCGAGGTCGGACGGGATGCAGCCGTCGACGACGTTCAGGATGTCGACCGACTTCCACTCCTGCCCCTTCGCCGAATGGATCGTCGACAGGATCAGGTAGTCGTCGTCGCGCGACGGGACGCCCGCCTCGGCGCTGGTCGCGGCCGGCGGATCGAGCGTGACCTCGGTCAGGAAGCGCTCGCGCGACGGGTAGGTCGCCGCGATCTGCAGCAGCTGGTGGACGTCCTGCCGGCGCGCGTCGGCGTCCTCGTAGATGCGCACGAGGTGCGGCTCGTACCAGCGCGCCGCGAGCTCGATGTCGACCGGCCAGCGCGCCTCGCCGGCGCGCAGCGCGTCGAACACCGGAACGAACGCGTTCCAGTCCTCGGCCGCGGCGGGCGGCACGCGGAATGCGGCGAGGGCAGGGCGCGGATCCGCGAGCTCGTCCATCGCGTCCTGCAGCCTGGAGGCCGTCGCCGGCCCGATGCCCGGCAGCAGCTGGACGACGCGGAACCCGGCGAGGCGATTCCTCGGGTTGTCGGCCCAGCGCAGCAGCGCGAGCAGGTCCTTGACGTGCGCGGCCTCGAGGAACTTGAGGCCCCCGTACTTGACGAAGGGGATGTTGCGCCGGGCGAGCTCGAGCTCGAGCTGCGCGCTGTGCGAGGAGCTCCGGAACAGCACGGCCTGCGACTTCAGCGCGACGCCGGTCTCGCGCAGCGCCAGCACGCGCTCGGCGACGCACTGCGCCTGCGCCGCCTCGTCGCGGACGCCGACGATCTGCGGCTTCTGCGCCGACACGCGGTCGGTCCACAGGTTCTTGGCGTGCCGCTCGGAGGCGAGCGCGATCACCGCGTTCGCGGCGTCGAGGATCGCGCTGGTCGAGCGGTAGTTGCGCTCCAGCGCGACGATCCGCGCCGGCGGGTCGAACTGCGCCGGGAAGTCGAGGATGTTGCGCACCGTCGCGGCGCGGAACGAGTAGATCGCCTGCGCATCGTCGCCGACGACGGTCACGCCGCGGCCGTCGGGCTTGAGCGCCGACAGGATCTGCGCCTGCAGGCGGTTGGTGTCCTGGTACTCGTCGACGAGGATGTGGTCGAAGCGCTCGCCGATCTCCCGCGCGAGCGCGGGCTCGGCGACCATCTGCGCCCAGTACAGCAGCAGGTCGTCGTAGTCGAGCACGTTCTGCGCCTGCTTGGCGGCGACGTACGCGGCGAAGAGCTCGGCGAGCTCGATCTCCCACTGCGCGCACCACGGGAACGCGCTCCCCAGCACGGCCTCCAGCGTCGCGCCGGAATTGACGACGCGCGAGTAGATCGCGAGGCAGGTCCCCTTGGTCGGGAAGCGCTCCGCCGTCGCCGAGAAACCGAGCTCGTGGCGGGCGAGCGCGAGCAGGTCCTCGGAGTCGGTGCGGTCGCTGATCGTGAACGACGGCGCGAGGCCGATGCGCTCGGCGTACTCGCGCAGGAGCCGCGCGCCGATCGCGTGGAACGTCCCCGCCCAGGGCAGCGACGGGGCGCCGCGACCCGCCGGCGCGCCGAGCATGCGGTTGAGGAATTCGCCGGCACGACGCTCCATCTCGGCCGCCGCGCGGCGCGTGAACGTGAGGAGCAGCATCCGCTCCGGGTCGGTGCCGTGCCGCGCGAGGTAGGCGACGCGCCAGGCGAGCGTGTTGGTCTTGCCCGTCCCCGCGCCGGCGATGATCAGCAGCGGCCCGCACGCGGGCGCTTCGGCGCCGCCTTCGGGCGCGCTGCCGTGGAGGACGGCGAGGCGCTGCGGCGCGTTCAGCCCCGCGAGGGGGTCGGGCGGCGGCTCAGGCGCGGCGGCAGCCGGCCGGGACGGCAGGCAGGAATGGATCGGAGCGGGCACGGGCAGCGCGACGGGCATCGTGACGGGTGGCGCGGCGATCGCCGATGCGCGCCGCGAGGTCGCGGCGGCATCGAACGATCGTTCGCGCCGAGCATATCACGACGCCGCGCGGCCGCGTCGCTACAACCCGCCCATCGTCGCGTTCGGGAAGAACGGAAGCGCGCGGATGCGCGTGGCGCCGGGCAGCCTGGCGTGCGCATTGGCGAGCGCCGGAGCGAGCGGAGGCACGCCCGGCTCGCCGACGCCGGACGGCGGGTTCGGGCTGGCGACGATCTGCACGTTCACCTGCGGCATCTCGGACGGCCGCATCACGCGGTAGCGGTTGAAGTTCTGCTGGTTCGCCTTGCCCGCGGTGAACGTCGACTGGCCCCACAGCGTCGCATTGAGCGCGTGCAGGATGCCGCCCTGCATCTGCGCCTCGACCGAGTCGGGGTTGATGACCGTGCCGCAGTCGACGACGCAGTCGACGCGATGCACGCGCAGCGAGCCGGCCGACGGCTGCGAAACCTCGACGACCTCGCAGACGACGGTGCCGAAGGCCTCGGCGATCGCGACGCCCCACGCGCGGCCGGCGGGGAGGCTGTTGCGCCACGCGGAGCTCATGATGTCGGCCTTCCACAGCACGTTGTACGCGCGCTGGTTGGGGTTGGCCGCCAGGTGGTCGTAGCGGAACTGGAACGGGTCCCGGCCCGCTTTCCGGGCGAGCTCGTCCATCATGCTCTCGACGGCGAAAGCGTTGATCGACGCGCCGACCGAGCGCCAGTAGCCGACGGGAATGCCCGCGTTCATCGGCACCCACTCGACGAGGTGGTTGCCGAGGTCGTAGGGCAGGTGCACGGCGCCTTCGACCGCCTGCGAATCGACGAACCCCGCCGTCAGCCGGCCGCGCTGGGCGGTGATCGACTGCGAGACGGTCCGGTACGACCAGGCCTTGATCCGGGTTCCCGACAGCGTTGCCCGGACCCGGGCGAGCGCGAACGGGCGGTACTGGTCGTGCGCGAAATCCTCCTCGCGCCGCCAGGTCAGCTTGACCGGCTTCTTCACCGCGAGCGCGACCTGGATCGCCTGCCAGATGTAGTCCTGCTCGATCTTGCGGCCCAGCCCGCCGCCGAGGAACGTCGTGTGCACGGTGATCGCGCCGGCCGGCAGCAGCGTGAGCTTCGCGGCGTTGGCCGCCACGGTGGAGGCGGACTGCGTCGGCGCCCAGATCTCGCACGCGGTCGAGCACGCCGGCCGCGGAGTAGGTCGGTCGGACGGTGCAGTTCAGCACTTCCATCGTCGCGTGCGCGACGTAGGGCAGCGTGTACGTGGCGTCGACGGTGGGCGTGGCGCCGAGGTCCGCATTGACCGAGGCTTCGTACGGCCCCGCGGCGTACGGCGGCGTCGGTGGCGTCGGCGGCGTCGTCACCGGCGGCGGTGGCGGTGCCGGTTCGGCGAGGATCGCCGAACCGGTGTTCAGCAGCGATTTCGCGAGCGCGAGGATTCCGGCGCTGTCGACATCGGTCGTCACCGAGGGGAGCTTCCAGCTGACCGGCAGCGAGCTCGCCAGCTTGAACGCGAGCCAGGTATTGCTCGCGACGACGGCAACGGCGTTGGACGTGCCGGCGATCACGTTGCCGCGTGAATCCGATGCCGTGCACGGCACGACCGCGAGCGCGGCCGAGGGCTTGGCCGGGACGCTCGCGAGCGTCCCGCCGATCGTCGGGCAATGCTTGATCGCCGCGAAGACCATGTCGGGGAACCAGGTGTCGATGCCGTATTTCGCGCTGCCGTCGACCTTGGCCGGGATGTCGACGCGCGGCACGGGTTTCCCGATCAGCCGGAAGGCGGCAGGATTGGTGAGCCGCAGGTCGGCGGGCACCGTCTGTGTCGCCGCGGTCGCCGCCAGCGCCGCGTACGTCCACGCGAGCCTGGACGTGCCCCCGGTGTAGACGACCTGCGCGCTCGCCGCGTAATAGTTGTTGCGGTTGGTGTCGCCGGTGGCGACCATCGCCGCCTTGATCAGCAGCTCCCGCGCCGCGGCGCCGGCGTTGCGCAGCGCGGTGTAGCGGCGGCTGACGCCGCTGCTGCCGCCGGTCGTGTACGAAACGCCCGGAACGACCAGCGCCTGATCGACGTTGATCTGCGTCCAGTCGACCATCAGCTCCTCGGCGAGGATCTGCGAGAGCCCGGTCATCGTGCCCTGGCCCATCTCGCAGCCGCCGAACGACAGCGTGATCCTGCCGTCGCTGCCGATGTGCACGTACGCGTTGAGGTCGGTCATCGCCGCCGCGCTCGCGTCGCCGATGTGTCCGGCGGCGGGCAGCACGAAGGCCACGGCGAGCCCCTTGGCGGCGAAGGTCAGGAACCCGCGGCGGTCGATCTTCTGCCCGGCGAGCGTGGTGAAGAGGTCGGTCGGCATGTTCATCGTCATTCCTCCCGTCACAGGCCCGCGACCGCGTCCTTGATGCGCGGGTAGGTGCCGCAGATGCAGATGTGCTGCATCTCCGACAGGATCTCGGTGCCGTGATGGCCGGCGTTCATCGCGCCGGCGCAGGCCATGATCATCCCCGGCTGGCAGTAGCCGCACTGCGGCACCTGGTGGTCGATCCACGCCTTCTGCGCCGGGTGGCTGCGATCGGCCGACAATCCCTCGATGGTGACGACCTTCTTGCCGGCCGCCGAGGAGACGTCGAAGACGCAGGAATGCTCGCGCTGGCCGTCGATCAGCACCGTGCAGGCGCCGCAGACCTCGATGCCGCAACCGTACTTGGTTCCCGTGAGGCCGAGCACGTCGCGGAGCACCCACAACAGGGGCGTCGCCGGGTCGACGTTGACGCTGTAGCTCTTGCCGTTGACGTTCAGCGAAATCATTGAAATCTCCTCTTTGCTTGTATTGGCCGGCTTTCGACCGGTTTTCTCTGTGTCTCCGGCCGGAATCACTCAAACGACGGCCCGGGGGGCGAAACTGGAAACGATTCTCAACAAGCTTTATGACAATGTCAAGAAACGGGTCCGACAGCAGCGGGCAGGGCAGGGTAGCGGGCGATCCTGAACGCCGGCTGAACGACGCGATCGCGAACCGCGGCGCCCGCCGCGCGCCTGCCGCGCCGGTTCCTGTTTGGGCCGTCCTTGATCTTGCTCAACCAGGGGCCCGGCCGCGCCACTAGGCTTCCCGTGGCAGGATGGAGCGTTTCCTGCAACGACCCGGTGCAGAGGCACGCCACGCTGACGTGGACTGCCGACCGGGGTGGAGGGACACCGGGGTGGCCGTACACAGGATTGCCCGGGGTCTCGATCTGCCGCTGGCGGGCGATCCGGTGTCCGTCGTCGACGCGGGCGCCGCACGCCGCGCGTCGCGCTGCTCGCGCGTCGACCATCCGGGACTGAAGCCGACGCTGCTCGTGCAGCCGGGCGAGCGGGTGCTGCGCGGCACGCCGCTGTTCGAGGACAAGAAGACGCCCGGGCGTGCGCCACACGTCGCCGGCGGCGGGCACCGTGGCCGCGATCAACCGCGGCGAGATGCGGGCGTTCCAGTCGCTGGTGATCGACGTCGCGGCCGACGACGGCCCGGCGGCGCAGGTCGCGTTCGCCCACTGGCGCGGCGCGGCCCCCGACGCGCTCGATGCCGACGCGGTGCGCGCGCTGCTGGTCGAATCGGGCCTGTGGACGGCATTCCGCGCGCGGCCGTTCTCGAAGGTGCCCGCGCCCGACAGCGTCCCGCACGCGATCTTCGTCACCGCGATCGACACCGCCCCGCACGCCCCGCCGGTCGACGCCGTGCTCGCGGGGCGCGAGGCCGACTTCGCCGCGGGCGTGGCCGCCGTCGCGAAGCTCTGTCCCGGCCGCACGTACGTCTGCAAGGCCGCGGGGTCGACGGTGAGCGTCCCGCCGAGCGAGCGGGTCTCGGTCGAGGAGTTCGCCGGCCCGCATCCCGCCGGCACGCCGGGGCTGCACATCCACCTGCTGGCGCCCGTCGACCTCGCCCGCGTCTGCTGGCACGTCGGCTACCAGGACGTGCTCGCGATCGGCCGCCTGTTCGCGACCGGCACGCTCGACGTCGAGCGCGTGATCTCGCTCGCCGGTCCCGGGGTCGCCCGGCCGCGGCTGCTGCGCACGCGGCTGGGCGCCTCGACCGACGCGTTGACGCACGGCGAGCTGAAGCCCGGCATCCAGCGGGTGATCTCCGGCTCCGTCCTCGACGGCCGCGCCGCGCACGGCGGCGTCCACGGCTACCTCGGCCGCTACCACCGGCAGGTCGCCGTCGTGACCGAGGCCGGCGAGCGCGAGATGTTCGGCTACATCACGCCCGGCGCCGGCAAGTACTCGATCTGGGGCGTGGTGCTCGGCCACTGGGCGAAGGGACGCAAGCTCGCGCTGACGACGACGACCAACGGATCGCCGCGCGCGATGGTGCCGATCGGCGCGTTCGAGCGCGTGATGCCGCTGGACCTGATGCCGACGTTCCTGCTGCGCGCGCTGATCACGAAGAACGTCGAGTGGGCCGAGGAGCTGGGCGTCGTCGAGCTCGACGAGGAGGACCTGGCTCTCTGCACGTTCGTCTGCCCGGGCAAGGTGGAGTACGGACCGCTGCTGCGCGACATGCTGACCCGCATCGAAAAAGACCACGCCCACGGATGAAGACGCTGCGCGCATTCCTCGATCGCGTCGGGAGGAACTTCGAGCCCGGCGGCAGGCTCGAGCGCTTCCACCCGTTCTGGGAGGCGGCCGACACGTTCTTCTACGCGCCGGGGTCGGT
Source organism: uncultured beta proteobacterium (assembly GCA_963832705.1). GTDB lineage: Bacteria > Pseudomonadota > Gammaproteobacteria > Burkholderiales > Casimicrobiaceae > CAIWHR01. The sequence goes on from CAWHVP010000021.1 coordinate 147,774, forward strand.
GACCAAGGGCGGCGCGCACGTGCGCGACGCGCTCGACCTGAAGCGGATGATGATGACCGTCGTCATCGCGACGCTGCCCTGCGTCTACATGGCGCTGTACAACACCGGGCTGCAGGCGAACCTGGCGCTCGACCCCGCGAAGCTCGCGTCGCTCGCGGGCTGGCGCCACGACGTGATCCGCTGGCTCGGCGTCGGCTACTCGCCGGCGAGCATGACCGCGTGCATCGCGCACGGCGCGCTGTACTTCCTGCCGCTCTACGCCGTGACGATGGTCGTCGGCCTCGGGTGGGAGGTGCTGTTCGCCGTGGTGCGCAAGCTCGAGGTCAACGAGGGCTTCTTCGTCACCGGCATCCTGTTCCCGCTGATCCTGCCGCCGACGACGCCGCTGTGGCAGGCGGCGCTGGGCATCAGCTTCGGCGTCGTGCTGGCGAAGGAGGTCTTCGGCGGCACCGGGATGAACTTCGTCAACCCGGCGCTCGCCGCGCGCGCGTTCGTGTTCTTCGCCTATCCGGCCGACATGTCGGGCGATGCGCCGTGGACCGCGATGCCGCCGGAGGTCGCGGTCGACGGCTTCTCCGGCGCGACGGTGCTCGCGCAGATGCGGCAGATGACGGTGCCGTTCGCCGACCTGAAGCTGTCGTGGACGAGCGCCTTCCTCGGCCTCGAGCCCGGATCGATGGGCGAGACCTCGGCGCTCGCGTGCCTCGTCGGCGCGGCGATCCTGATCGCGACCGGGATCGGGTCGTGGCGCTCGATGGCCGGCGTCGCGCTCGGCACGATCGCGATGGCGACCGCGTTCAACCTGATGGCGACGCCCGCGCACCCGTACTTCGCCATCCCGTTCTGGTGGCACATGGTCACCGGCGGCTGGGCGTTCGGCACGGTGTTCATGGTGACCGACCCGGTGACCTCGCCGTACTCGGACCGCGGCCGCTGGATCTACGGGTTCCTGATCGGCGTCCTCGTCGTGCTGGTGCGCACGGTGAACCCCGCGTATCCCGAGGCGATGATGCTGGTGATCCTGTTCATGAACGTCGTCGCGCCGCTGATCGACTACGCGACGGTGCGGGCGAACGTCAAGCGGAGGCAGAAGCGCCGTGCCGAAACTTGATTCGACCCGCTACACGTTCCTCTTCGCGACGGTCGTCTGCGTCGTCTGCGCGCTGCTGATCGCCGTCTCGGCGGTCGGCCTGCGCGAGAAGCAGGAGTCCAACGCGCTGCTGTACCGGCAGAAGAACGTGCTGCTGGCGGCGGGGCTGGTCAAGCCCGGCGAGGACGTTCGGCGAAGAGGGTGCAGGAGATCTTCCAGGACAACATCAAGCTGCGCCTCGTCGACCTCGCGACCGGGGAGCTCGTGCCGCTGGAGAAGCAGGACCCGAAGGACTACGACCAGATCAAGGCGCGCAACGACCCGGCGACGAGCCGCGCCGCGCCGCCGAACAGCGCCGGCGTCGCGCGGTTGCCGAACTGGGGCACCGTCTACCTCGCGATGGAGGGTGCGAACATCCGGCTGATCGTGCTGCCGATCGAGGGCGCGGGCATGTGGGGTGCGGTCTACGGCTTCATCGCGCTCGAGCCCGACGGGAACACGGTGCGCGGCCTCACCTACTACGACCAGAAGGAGACGCCGGGCCTGGGCGGCGAGATCGGCAACCCGAAGTGGCAGGCGCTGTGGAACGGCCGCAAGATCTACGACGAGAACTGGGAGCCGCAGCTCGTCGTGATCAAGGGCAAGGCCGGCCCCGCGGAGAAGGACCCGCACCGTGTCGACGGCCTGTCCGGGGCGACGATCACCAGCAACGGCATCTCGCGGCTGACCCGGTTCTGGATGGGCAAGGACGGGTGGGGCCCTTTCCTGAAGACCTTCCACCAGGGGGACAAGAAGTGACCGTCGCCACCGCACTCTTCGGCAAGGGCGAGCGCGCCGCGCTCATCGTGCCGATCATCGCCAACAACCCCATCGGCGTGCAGGTGCTCGGCATCTGCTCGGCGCTCGCCGTCACCACGCGGATGGACAAGGCGCTGGTGATGGGCATCGGCGTCACCATCGTCACCGCCTGCGCGAACCTCGCGGTCAGCGCCGTGCGCAACTGGATCCCGAACAGCATCCGGATCATCGTCCAGCTGGCGATCATCGCGTCGCTGGTGATCATGGTCGACCAGGTGCTGAAGGCGTACCTGTTCGAGCTCTCGCTGGAGCTCTCGGTGTTCGTGGGCCTCATCATCACCAACTGCATCGTGATGGGCCGCGCCGAGGGCTACGCGATGCAGAACCCGCCGTGGGCGTCGTTCCTCGACGGCGTGGGCAACGGCCTCGGCTACGCGCTGGTGCTGATGCTGGTCGCGCTCGCGCGCGAGCTCGTGGGCGCCGGCAAGATCTTCGGCTGGGTCGTGCTGCCGGCCGCCTCCGACGGCGGCTGGTACGTGCCCAACGGGCTGATGCTGCTGGCGCCGTCGGGGCTGTTCCTGATCGCGCTGCTCGTCTGGCTGCTGCGCACGCTGAAGCCCGAGCTGCAGGAAAAGGACTGAGTGCCAGGAAGCGACCATGGAGCATTACGCCAACCTGTTCGTCAAGGCCGTGTTCCTCGAGAACATGGCGCTCGCGTTCTTCCTCGGCATGTGCTCGTTCCTCGCCTGCTCGAAGAAGGTCGAGACGGCCATCGGGCTCGGCGTCGCGGTGGTGTTCGTCCAGGTGCTGACGGTGCCGCTCAACAACCTGATCCTGCACCACCTGCTGGCCGAGGGCGCGCTCGCGTGGATAAGCCCGGCGCTGGCGACGATGAACCTCGGCTTCCTGGCGTTCATCCTGTTCATCAGCACGATCGCCGCCGCGACGCAGGTGGTGGAGATGGCGGTCGACCGCTTCGCCCCCGGCCTCTACGCGACGCTGGGCGTGTTCCTGCCGCTGATCGCCGTCAACTGCGTCATCCTGGCCGGGTCGCTGTTCATGCAGGAGCGCGACTACACGTTCGGCGAGAGCGTCGTCTTCGGCCTGGGATCGGGGCTCGGCTTCGCGATCGCGATCGTGGCGATGGCGGGCGTGCGCGAGAAGATGCGCTACTCCGACGTGCCGGACGGCCTGAAGGGCCTCGGCATCACGTTCGTGACCGCCGGCCTGATGTCGGTCGCGTTCATGGTGTTCTCGGGGATCCAGCTGTGAGTGTCGTCCACCCTCACCCAACCCTCTCCCGCATGCGGGAGAGGGAGCCACGAAGCGGCGTGAGGGTGCACTCAATAAGTCCGGCGATGAACCAGATCCTGCTCAGTGTCGCGATGTTCACCGCGGTGATCCTGCTGCTGGTGGCGATCCTGCTCGCCGCCAAGCGCAAGCTCGTCGCGCACGGCGACGTGTCGATCCTGATCAACGACGACGCGGACAAGATGCTGCGCGTGCCCGCCGGCAATACGCTGCTCGGCACGCTCGCCGAGAACCACATCTTCATTCCGTCGGCCTGCGGCGGCAAGGGCGCGTGCGGCGTCTGCGAGGTGATCGTGAAGGAAGGCGGCGGCGAGCTGCTGCCGACCGAGACCGGGTACATCTCCCGCGGCGAGGCGAAGCGCGGCTGCCGGCTCGCCTGCCAGGTGAAGGTCAAGCGCGACATGAAGATCGAGATCGCGCCCGAGGTGTTCAGCGTCCGCAAGTGGCGATGCAGGGTCGTCTCCAACCACAACGTCGCGACGTTCATCAAGGAGCTGAAGCTCGCGCTCCCCGAAGGCGAGGACGTCCCGTTCCGCGCCGGCGGCTACGTGCAGATCGAGTGCCCGCCGTACAGCCTCGACTTCAGGTCGTTCGACATCGAGCCGGAGTACCGCGACGACTGGGACCGCTTCGACCTGTGGCGCTTCAAGGCGACGTCCGACGCGACGATCGAGCGCGCGTACTCGATGGCGAACTACCCGAGCGAGAAGGGCCTCCTGCTGTTCACGATCCGCATCGCGTTCCCGCCCGGCTACCGCGAGGACATCCCCCCGGGGATCATGAGCTCGTGGATCTTCAACCTGAAGCCGGGCGACGAGGTGACGGTCTCGGGGCCCTACGGGGAGTTCTTCGCGCGCGACACCGACAAGGAGATGTGCTTCATCGGCGGCGGCGCCGGCATGGCGCCGATGCGCTCGCACATCTTCGACCAGTTCAAGCGGCTGCACACCGGGCGCAAGGCCACGTTCTGGTACGGCGCCCGCAGCCTGCGCGAAGCCTTCTACGTCGAGGAGTTCGAGGAGCTGCAGCGCGCAAATCCGAACTTCCGGTGGCATCTCGCGCTGTCGGAGCCGCTGCCCGAGGACAACTGGACCGGGCCGACCGGCTTCATCCACAACGTGCTGCACGACAGCTACCTGAAGAATCACCCGGCGCCCGAGGACATCGAGTACTACATGTGCGGGCCGGGGGTGATGAACAAGGCGGTGATCGCGATGCTGCTGTCGCTGGGCGTCGACCGCGAGAACATCATGCTCGACGACTTCGGTTGACCGGGGCATGCCTCAAGAGGAGCAGCGAAGATGACCGACCACCTGACCGTTGAAGCCGTCGTCCGCGACCGCGGCAACGACGAGCTCATCTCGGTGCCGGCCGCGGCGACGGTCGCCGAGGCCGTCGACACGATGGCCGCGCGCGACGTCGGCGCGGTGATGGCGATGACCGAGGACGGCCTCGTCGCCGGCATCTTCTCGGAGCGCGACCTGCTGGTCCGCGTCGTCAACACCGGGCGCGATCCGAAGACGACGCCGGTGTCGATGGTGATGACGCGCGACATCCGCTTCGTCTCGCCGGGCACGACCATCGAGGCGGCGCTGGCGCTGATGCACGTCCACCGCATCCGCCACCTGCTGGTCATCGACGGGCCGCGGGTGCACGGCCTGATCTCGATGCGCGACCTCGCCTACCAGCTGATCCGCCACGGCGAAGGCCGGTTCGAGGCCGCCGTCCGCGTCGCCGCCGGCAAATAGGAGCCCCGCCATGGATACCCTGCTCTCGCCCCGCCGCCGCACGCTGCTGCAGGGGCTCGGCGCCGCGGCGCTCGTCTCGGGCTGCGGCGACCTCAGCCTGCCCTTCGCCGGCACGGCCGCCGCGCCGGCGCTGGAATTCCGCGGGCCGACGATGGGCTCGACGTACACGGCGAAGATCGCCGGCGCGAAGCTGTCGGCCGCCGCCGAGGCGGCCGCCCGCGCCGCCGTGCACGACGCGCTGACGGCGGTCGACGTCGCGATGTCGGCGCACCGCCCCGACTCCGAGCTGTCGCGCTTCAACGCGCACGCGTCGGTCGCGCCGTACCCGCTGTCGGCCGACACCTGGGCGGTGTTCGCGCTGGCGCGGGAGGTGAGCGCCGCGAGCGGCGGGGCCTTCGACGTCACCGTCGCGCCGGTCGTCGACGCCTGGGGCTTCGGGCCGGGGCGCAGCCACCGCGTCGTCGGCGCGTCCGAAGTCGATGCGCTGGAGGCGAGCGTCGGCTGGCGGATGCTCGCGCTCGACGACCGCGCGCGCACGGCCGCGAAGGCGCGACCGGACGTGCGCGCCGACCTCTCCGGCATCGCCAAGGGCTACGGCGTCGACCGCGCCGCGCTGGCGCTCGACGCGCTGGGCGTCGGGAACTACATGGTCGAGGCGGGCGGCGAGGTGCGCACCCGCGGCCGCAACGCCGAGGGCCGGCCGTGGCGGATCGCGATCGAGGAGCCCGACGCCCTGCCGCAGCGCGCGCGCCTGGTCGTGCCGATGGACGGTCTCGCGATGGCGACGTCGGGCGACTACCGGATCTGGTTCGAGCAGGACGGCAGGCGCTACTGCCACGAGATCGATCCCGCGACCGGCACGCCGATCGCGAACGGCCTCGCCTCGGTCAGCGTCGTGGCCGCCGACTGCGCGTCGGCGGACGCGTGGGCGACGGCGCTGATCGTGCTCGGCGCCGAGCGCGGCGTGGCGCTCGCGACCGAGCTCAAGCTCGCCGCGCACTTCGTCGTGCGCGAGGCGGACGGGCGCCTCACCGATCGCAGCACGCCGGCGTTCGCCGCGCTGGGCGCGCAGCCGGTGACGCGCGCGGTCGCCTGAGCGGGCACGAACGTGGATTACTCGACGCTCGCAGTGGTCTTCGTCGTCGTGCTGGTCGCGATCGGCGCCGGCGTCGGCGCGATGGCGCTCGGCCAGTCGCTGTCCGGGCGCTGCATGCGCGGATCCTGCGGCGGTCCCGAGGCGGTCGGTCCCGACGGCGAGAGCCTGTCCTGCCGCGATTGCCCGAAGCGGAACAAGGTCTGACGGCAACCCCGTAACCGGTTTTCGGCGAAGCATCGGCAGACCGGGGCAAGGGCCGGCGCCACCCTCCGAGACCCAGTCGGGTTCTGCCGGCCCTTGCCCCGGTCTGCCCTCGCCTGCCGGCGTCAGCGCTTCGCGGCCAGGCCGATCGCGACGAGCTCGTCTTTCACGCGCTCGGCAAGGACTCGGTGTCCCGCCGCGGTCGGATGCAGCGTGTCGAGCTTGAGGTCGCGCTCCGAGAGCACCGAGGGCAGCGCCTTCTCGACCAGCGCGACCTTCTCGCGCTTAGCGACTTCTCCGAAAAGCGCTGCCGGCGTGAGGGACGTCAGGAGGCCCATCGCGCTCGGCTGCGGGGCGGCGATCAGCACGACCTTCGCACCGCGGGCGCGGGCCTCGCCGATCATCGCCTCGAGGTTGCGGCGGATCTCGGGGAGGGCGACACCGCGCAGCAGGTCGTTGCCGCCCAGCTCGATGATGACGAGCGCGGGCTGCTGCGCGTCGAGCAGCGGCGGCAGGCGCTCGCGGCCGCCGGCCGTCCCGTCGCCGCTCACGCCGGCGGCGACGACGCGCCAGCCGGTCAGCTGCGCGAGCTGCGCGGGCCACGCCGCTTCCTCGCCGACGCCATAGCCGGCGGTGATGCTGTCGCCGATGACGAGCACCGGCGTTCCCGCCGGCAGTGCGGCCTCGCGCGGGCCGCCGCACGCGGCCAGCGCGAGCAGCGTCACGGCGGCGGTCGCGACGCCCAGTGCGCGCAGCGCGGGGAGGGCGCGGGACGGTGCGCGGTGGAACGCGCGCGGGAGAGTTGCCTGCATCGGCGGCGGGGTTACCGGAAGGTGAGGGGCAGCGCGCATTATCGCGCCGCTTCGGCGCGGGCACGCTCTGTGGCATCCTTCCCGAAGCCGCGATGACCGCGGCGGGCAACGAAGGAGGGGGCTTGGGTTCATTGCGGTGGCTGGTCGGGGGACTCGCGCTCGCCGGGGCGCTGGCGCTCATGGCGCTGCCGGCAGCCGCCGCCGAGCCGCCGCTCGTCGCCGCGGCCTCGGACCTGCGCTTCGCGCTCGACGAGGTCGCGGCGCGCTTCACGCGGGAGACCGGCGAGGCCGTCCGCATCGTCTACGGCTCGTCCGGGAACTTCCGGCAGCAGATCGCCGCGGGCGCGCCGTTCGAGCTCTTCCTGTCCGCCGACGAGGCGATGATCGTCGCGCTGGCGAAGGAAGGTCACTGCCTCGACGAGGGCGTGCTCTACGGCCGGGGCCGCATCGCGCTGGTCCTGCCGCCCGCATCGCCGTTGCGGCCCGATCCGACGCTCGCGGACGTCAAGGCCGCCGTCGCCGACGGCCGCCTGAGGAAGTTCGCGATCGCGAATCCGGAGCACGCGCCCTACGGTCGCGCCGCGCAGCAGGCGCTGGCGGCGGCCGGAGCCTGGGAGGCGATCCGGCCGCGGCTCGTCCTGGGCGAGAACGTCGCGCAGGCCGCGCAGTTCGCGCCTGACCGGCTCGGCGCAGGGCGGCATCGTCGCGCTGTCGCTGGCGCGGGCGCCGGAGGTGCTCGGAAGCGGACGCTACGTCGTGATCCCGGAAGGCATGCACGCGCCGCTGCAACCAGCGGATGGCGCTGACCCGGCGGGCGCAGGCGCCGGCGCGCGCGTTCTACGGCTACCTGCAGCAGCCGGGCGCGCGCGCGATCCTCGCGCGCTACGGCTTCACGCTGCCCGGGCGAGTGACGCGCATGGACGGCACCGCGCTCCTCCTGTCGCTCAAGCTCGCGCTGCTGACCGTGCTGATCCTCGTGCCGCTGGCGATCGCCGTCGGCCGCCTGCTCGCGACGCGGCACTTCGCCGCGCGGCCATTCGTCGAGGCGGTGTTCGCGCTGCCGCTGGTGCTGCCGCCGACGGTGCTGGGCTACTACCTGCTGGTCGCGATGGGCGGCGCGTCGCCGGTCGGGCGCTGGTACGAGGCGCTGACCGGTCATCCGCTGGTGTTCACCTTCGAAGGCCTGCTGGTGGCCTCGGTGATCTTCAACCTGCCGTTCGCGATCCAGCCGCTGCAGCGCGCGTTCGAGGCGATCCCCGAGGACATCCGCCACGCGGCCGCCTGCTGCGGGCTGACGAGCTGGCAGAGCCTGTGGCGGATCGAGCTGCCGCTCGCGTGGACCGGCCTCCTGTCGGCGGTCGTGCTGACGTTCGCGCACACGCTGGGCGAGTTCGGCGTCGTGCTGATGGTCGGCGGCAGCATCCCCGGCGAGACCAAGACGGTCGCCATCGCGATCTACGACCGCGTGCAGGGCTTCGACATGGCCGGCGCCGGCCTGATGTCGGCGCTGCTGCTCGTGCTGTCGGTCGCCGCGATCACCGTGACCTACTGGACGTCGGCGCGCGCGCCGCGACGCGGCGCCGCGCCATGACCGACGGACGCCGACCTGCGCGTCGTTGCGGCAGGAGCGGCCGATCCCGCTCGCGGTCACGCTCGACTGCGGCGCCGGCGAGGTGGTCGCGCTGGTCGGCCCGTCGGGCAGCGGCAAGTCGACGATCCTGCGCACGATCGCCGGCATCTACGCGCCGCTGCACGGCCGCATCCGCGCCGGCGGCGAGACCTGGCTCGACACGGCGACCGGCGTCCGGCGCGCGGCGCACACGCGCTCGGTCGGCTTCGTGTTCCAGCACTACGCGCTGTTCCCGCACCTCTCGGCGCTGGACAACGTGATCCAGGCGCTGGGCCACCTGCCGAGTGCCGAGCGGCGCGCACGCGCGCTGGAGCTGCTCGAGCGCACGAACCTCTCCGGTCTCGAGGCCCGGCGGCCGGCGCGGCTGTCCGGCGGGCAGCAGCAGCGGGTGGCGGTCGCGCGCGCGCTCGCCCGCGACCCCAAGGTGCTGCTGCTCGACGAGCCGTTCTCCGCCGTCGACCAGGTGACGCGCGAGAAGCTCTACGAGGAGCTCGCGACGCTGCGGCGCGACCTGCGCATTCCCATCGTCCTCGTCACGCACGCGCTGGTCGAGGCGTCGATGCTGGCCGACCGGATGTGCATCCTGCACCGCGGCACGACGCTGCAGACCGACACGCCGCACGCGGTGACCTCGCGCCCGGCGAGCCCGCTGGTCGCGCGGCTCGTGGGGCTCAAGAACATCTTCGAGGCCGAGGTCGCCGGGCACGATGCGCTGCGGCAGGTCACGCACATCCGCTGGTCGGGCACGGCGCTGGAGGCGCGCCACGCGCCGCAGTTCGCGCCCGGCGAGCGGGTCGCGTGGAGCATCCCGCCGGCGCAGATCATCCTGCATCGCCGCGACCGGCCGTCGCGCGGCGAGCGCGAGAACCCGGTCGCCGGCGAGATCGTCCGCTGCGTGCCGATGGGCGAGATGACCGCGGTCGCGCTGCGGGTCGTCCGCGGCGAGCGGACCGACCTCGTGTTCTCGGTGCCCACGCACGTGGCCGCGCGCAACGGGCTCGTGCTGGGCGAGACGGCGAGCGTGTCGCTGCTGACGGCGGGCATCCACCTGATGGCGCCGTCGCCATGACCGGCCGCGGCGGGTTCCGTTTCGATCCGCGCCGGGCTAGCATTCCGGCATGAAGGTCATCGGGCTCGTGGGAGTGTCGGCGCTCGGGAAGAGCCCGTTCGTCGAGATGCTGATCGGCGCGCTGCGGGTCGACGGCTTCACCGTGTCGACGGTCAAGCGCGCCCCCGACGGCTTCGACCTCGACCGCCCGGGCAAGGTGTCGTGGACGCGCCGCGAGGCCGGCTGCCGCGAGGTGATGCTGGTCGGCGACCGGCGGCTGGTGCTGATGCGGGAGTTCCGCGACGCGCCGCAGCCGCCGCTCGCGCAGCTCGTGGCGCGGCTCGAGCCGGTCGACGTCGTCATCGCCGAGGGCTTCCAGGACGCGGCCGTGCCGACGCTCGAGGTCGTCGTGCCCGGCAGCGGCCGCGCGCCGCGCTGGCCGGGCAATCCGCACATCGTGGCGATCGTCGTCGATCCGGCCGACGCCGACGTGCCGGCGCCGCTGCCGCGCTTTGCCGTCGCCGACGTCGCCGGCCTCGCCGACTTCATCGAGGCGCAGCTGGCGCTCGCGCGGCGCGCGTGACGCCGCGCCCCGCCGCCGCGGCAGGCGACGCCGATCCCTGGCGGATCGTGCCCGCCCTCGGGATCGCGCAGATCATCTCGTGGGGCGCGCTGTACTACGCGATCGGCGTGCTCGGCGGCGCGATCGGCGCGGACCTCGGGCTGTCGCCGGCCAACGTCTTCGGCGCGTACTCGGCCGGCCTGCTGCTGTCCGCGTTCGCGGCGCCGGCCGTGGGGCGCGCGATCGACCGCCACGGCGGGCGCATCGTGCTCGCGGCGGGCTCGGTCGTCGCGGCGCTGGCGCTGCTCTGGCTGTCGCGCGCCGGGTCGCTGGCCGAGTACTACGCCGCGTGGTGCGTCGCCGGCGTCGCGATGGCGCTGACGCTCTACGATCCCGCGTTCGCGACGCTGTCGCAGAACTTCGGCATCACCTACCGCCGGGCGCTGACGGCGCTGACGCTCTTCGGCGGCTTCGCGAGCACGGTGTTCTGGCCGCTGGCGCAGTTCGGGCTCGCGCACATCGGCTGGCGCGACACGCTCGCCGCGTTCGCCGGGCTGGAGATCGTCGTCTGCCTGCCGCTGCACTGGTTCCTCGTCCCGGCCGGCCGGGGGCACGGGCACGAGCCCGCGGCGGCCGCGGACGCGCCGGTCGACGGTGCGCGCCGGGCCGCGGCGAGCACGTCGCCGCAGTTCGTCGCGCTGGCGCTGTCGTTCTCGCTGAACGCGTTCGTCGTGTCCGCGGTGGCCGCGCACGTGGTCGGGCTGCTGCAGGGCGGGGGCATGCCGGCGGGCGAGGTCGTCTGGATCGCCGCGCTGATCGGGCCGATGCAGGTCGCCGGCCGGGTGCTCGAGATCACGCTCGGGCGCGACCTGCGCGCGGTCACCGTCGGCATCGTGTCGCTGTCGGTGCTGATCGCGGCGCTGGGACTTCTGCTGGCCGGTGCCGCGAGCGCGACGGCGGCGGCGCTCGTGTTCGCCGTACTCTACGGCGCGTCCAACGGCGTGATGACGATCGTGCGCGGCACGGTGCCGGCGGAGCTCTTCGGCCGCGCCGCGTACGGCAGCCTGCTCGGGCGGCTCGCGGCGCCGTCGCACGTGGCCCGCGCGGCGGGGCCGGTCGCCCTCGCGGCGTTCGCCGCGCCGCAGGCGGCGCCGCAGGCCGCGCTGCTGTTCCTGCTGGCGATCGCCGGCCTGTCGCTGGCGGCGTTCGTCGTCACCGTCCGGCTCGCGCGCAGGCATTCGCGCGCGTGAGCCCGAAGCGCCGCCCCGGCCCGCGGTGGTTGTTGCGGTACGTCAAACGGGCGACGGAAGGGAATCGCAATAATGAAAGCTCCCATCCATCCCCACGCGCGGGAGCGACCATGCACACGCTCGTCCTGATCTCGCACCCGAACCTCGACCGCTCGAAGGCGCATTCGCGGCTGCTCGAGGCGATCCGCGGCCTCCCGCACGTCGAAGTGCGTCACCTCGAAAGCCAGTATCCCGACGGACACGTCGACGTCGCGGCCGAGCAGGCGTCCGCGCTGCGCGCCGACCGCATCGTGTTCCAGTTTCCGTTCTACTGGTATTCGACGCCGCCGATGCTGAAGCAGTGGCAGGACGAGGTGCTCGAGTTCGGCTGGGCGTACGGTCCCGGCACCAAACTGCAGGGCAAGACGCTGCAGCTCGTGCTGTCCACCGGCGGGCCGCCGGCGTCGTACCAGGCCGACGGCTACAACCGCTACACGGTGCCGGAGCTGCTGCGTCCGCTCGAGGTGACCGCGGGCCTGGTGCGGATGAGCTTCGCGCCGCCGATGATCCTCTGGGGCGTGCCGAACATCCCCGGCCTCGACGTCCCCGGCGACCGCTCCGGCGCGATCGCCGAGTTCGCCGCCGGCTACCGCGCGCTGCTCGCGGGCTGAGCGCACCGGCGGCGGCACGCTGCCGCCGGGCGCACCTGCGGCGCCTCGCTGCCGCTCGACGCCGGGCGCCGCGGTCCGCGGGAACGGGCCGCGGAGCGCGCCGGAGCAGCGCCGGATTGCAGCCACGCGAGGGAGGCCGTACCCTTCGCGGATGCGTGTGCTCCTGGTTGAAGACGATCAAGCGCTCGGCCTCGCCGTGCGCGACTTCCTCGTTCGCGAGTCCTATGCCGTGGATTGGGCGCAGCGTCTGGGTGCCGCGCGGGCGTACCGCTCGTCCGAGTACGCGGCGGTCGTGCTCGACCTCAACCTTCCCGACGGCGACGGCCTTTCGCTGCTGCCGCTGCTGCGCGCGCTGCCCGAGCCGCCGCCGGTGCTGATCCTCACCGCGCGCGACCGCCTGTCCGATCGCATCCGCGGGCTCGATGCCGGGGCCGACGACTACCTGGTCAAGCCCTTCGACCTGCCCGAGCTCGCCGCGCGGCTGCGCGCGCTGATCCGCCGCCGCGCCGGCCGCCGCACGCCGCTGATCGAGGTCGGCGCGCTGACGGTGGACCCGGCCGCGCGGGTCGTGACGCTGGCGGGGGCGCCCGTCGACCTGACCGCGCACGAGTACGCGCTGCTGACGACGTTCGTCGAGCGGCCGGGCCACGTGCTCTCGCGGCAGCAGCTCGAGGACGCGATCTACGCGCTCGACGCCACCGCCAGCAGCAACGTCGTCGAGGTCTACGTCTCGCGCCTGCGGCGCAAGCTCGGGCGCGACGCGATCCGGACCGTGCGCGGCCTCGGGTACCAGTGGGGGAGCGCCGGGCACGCCGACAACGAGGGAGACGGCGCGTGACGGGCGCCGGCGGGCACGCGCGGCGCGGAATGCAGCGCTTCGCCGTCCAGGGCTCGCTGATGCGGGCGCTGACGCGGAGCCTGCTGCTCGGCCTCACGATGCTGTGGTTCGTCGGCGTCGTCGGCGGCGGCTTCGTGCTGCAGCGGCTGATCGACACCCGCGCGGACGAGGAGCTGCGCGAGACCGGCGCGATCCTGCTGTCGTTCATCCGGCACAGCGACGACCTGCTGGTCGTCGCGGCGGCGATGGGGGACGTGCAGTTTCCCGGGGCGGGCGCCCAGCACGGCCACCGCTTCGCCTACCGGGTCCTCGACGCCAGGGGCACGGTGCTGCTCCGGTCCGCCGACGCGACGATGGCACCGGCCGCGGAAGGACTGCGCGAGGGATTCTCCGACGACGGCGTGTGGCGCATCGTCACGCTGGCCGACCAGCCCACCGGGCGCTGGCTGCAGCTCGCCGACCTGGTCTCCGAGCGGCGCGACGCGCTCGTCGGCGCGGTGCTGTGGCTGACCGCGCCGCTGGCGCTGCTGCTCGCGTTCGCCGCGCTGATGGTGCTGCGCGCGTCCCGATCGCTGATGAAGCACGTGCGCCGCACGGCGCTGGCGGTGACCGAGCAGGACCCGCAGAAGCTGGGGATGCTGCCGCTCACCGGCGTGGTGACCGAGATGCGCCCGGCGGTGGAGGCGACCAACCGGCTGCTGAGCCGCGTCACGCACGCGCTGGAAGCCGAGCGCAGCTTCACCTACAACAGCGCGCACGAGATGCGCACGCCGATCGCCGCGGCGCTGGCGCAGGCGCAGCTGCTCGTCGGCGACTGCACGACGCCGGAGCAGAAGCTGCAGGCGAAACGGCTCGTCGACTCGCTGACGCGACTGTCGAGGCTGGCCGAGCGGCTGCTGGCGCTGGCGCGCGCCGAGGGCGACGAGCCCCTGCAGCAGGAATCGGTCGACCTCGGGCGCGTCGCGCAGCTGGTGGCCGACGAGTTCCGGCACGATCCGCGCCTCGCCGGCCGCGACCTCACCGTCACCGGCGCGTCGATTCGCGTGCAGGGCGACGTCGACGCGGTCGGCCTCGCGCTGCGGAACCTGATCGAGAACGCGCTGGTGCACGGCCAGGGCGGGAGCTGGATCCTCGTGTTCTCGGGGCTCGTCGACGGCGCGCCGGGACTCGTCGTCACCGACGACGGGCCGGGCGTGGACGCGGCCGAGCTGCCGACGCTCACGCGCCGTTTCGCGCGCGGCAAGGGCGCCGGCGGCACCGGCGCGGGGCTGGGCCTGTCCATCGTCTCGATCCTCGCGCGCCGCCTCGGGGCGCGCCTCTCGCTGCACAGCCCGCCGCGCGGCCGACCGCAGGGCCTCGAGGCGCGGCTCGTCTGGTCGCGCGCGGCCGCCGCTGCGCCGCCGCGGCACTGACCGTTCAGCATCCTTTCAGGATTCGTCGCCAGACTCCACGGCGTGATGGCGGCTTTCGCCCGCCTCACGCCCCGGGGCAGCCCCCGCCTTCCTTCGCTGCCCGGTGCCGGAAGCCCAACGCACAGGAGAGATGCAATGCCAACAACAATCCTGCCGACGCTGCAGCGCGCGCGTCGCGCCATCCTGCTCACGCTCGCGCTCGCCTTCCTGCCGCAGGCCCACGGGCAGACGCTCGAATGGGCCGCGGTCAAGTTCTTCCAGTACAACATCGAGAACGTCGTCGTCACCCCCGACGTGCCGGGAACGTGGAAGGTGCGGGTCGTCTTCTCGGTGACCAACCCGCAGTCGGGACTGCCGTGGAACATCAAGAACGACCTGCCGTTCATCAGCGCCGGCGCGTCGAACCTCACGCTCGACATCGGGTGGGATCCGAGCTCGGATTTTACGAACACCGGAAGCGCGGGCCCGCTGCTGCAGCAGCAGGTCTCGAAGGCCCTTGGCACGGGGGCGGCGGTTCCGGTGCAGGTGCGCAACCTGGTCGCGGTCGCGAATGTCTGCAACAGCCTGACCGAATGCCCAGGCGCGGTGTCGCTGGTGAACCGCTTCTGGGTCGAAAGGCCGGTCACGCCGGTCAAGTTCGTTCAGTCGGTGGCGACGGGACGGGTTGCGCTGGAGGGACGGCCGGTGTGCAACGGCGTGGCGGGCTTCGGCTATGGCGGCTGCCCGCCCGGCCCGACGCCGACCACCTACGTCAACATCCCGGTGACGAGCGCGGCGCAGAGCTTCACGTTCCAACCATCTGACCCGAAGACCGCGATGATCGCCGATCCGCGGCGCCCGATCGTCGACATCGCCAAGTGCAAGGCCTGCCACGACGGCAACAAGCACGGCGACACGATCGTGCCGCGCCTCTCCCTGCACGGCGGCAACCGCAACGAGAACCTGAAGGTCTGCGTGCTCTGCCACAACCCGAACCAGACCGACGTTCCCTATCGGACGCTGACGACGCCGGCCGGACTGCCGGCCGATCCGCGCGTGTCCGGGCCGGAGGTGCCGGTCGACTTCAAGACGATGGTGCACTCGATCCACGCCGGCGGCTTCCGCGAGACGCCGTTCGTCGTCATCGGGCGCGACAGCTCGATCAACGACTTCAGCGGCGTGCGCTTCCCGGCGAAGCTGTCGAACTGCGTCAACTGCCACATCGATGCCAACGGCAAGGGCACGTTCGAGCTGCCGCTCAAGTCGAGCGTGCTGGGCACGACGATGAAGACGCAGAGCGTCTACCAGGTGGCGCAGGACAAGATCGACCCGCTGACCAAGGCGGTCCTCGTTCCGGGACAGCTGCGCACGATCGACGTCGATCCGACCAACGACCTCAGGATCTCGCCGACCGCGGCGACCTGCTCGGCCTGCCACGACAAGGCCGAGGTGCGCTCGCACATGATCCGGACCGGGGGCGCCTCGTTCTCGACGCCGCAGTCGGCCATCGGCGTGACGGTGAAGGAGCGCTGCGTGAGCTGCCACGGGCCGGGCAGGGAGGAGGACGTGCGCCGCGCGCACGAAATCCGCAGCACGCGCAGCAGCGGCAGCGGCTCCGGCGACGCGGCGTCGCCCCGGCGCGGCGGCGGCGACGACGACCACGACGACGACGACTAGCCGCGCGCGCGAGGAACCGCGGCGCGGGTTCCTCGACTATGATGGAGGCCGGCCGGCGTGCACGCGCTCGCCCCCGCGGGGTGCGCTCCGCCGGCGACTCCACGGCGAGCGGCGCACCGGCGCCCGGGCCACGGCAATGAGCGATCGTCAGCTGTTCTCCCGCGCCTGGAGCGTCTGGCGCAACGAAGGCCCGCGCAGCTTCTGGTTCAAGCTGTGCGATGCGCTCGGCTACCACCGGCTGCTGGTGCTCGAGCGGTCGCTCGCCGACCCGATTCCCGAGTTCGAGCCGCGCCTGCCGGTCAGCCTGCAGCTCCTCGCCGACGACGCCCTCGACGACTGCCTGGCGGCGCGTCCCGGCCTGCCGCGAGCGCTCGTCCTCGAGCGCCGGCGCGCGGGCGACGCCTGCTTCGTCGCGCGCCACGAGGGCGCCGTCGTGGCGAGCTGCTGGGCCGCCACCCGCCGCGCGCGCGCCGCGTACGTCGGCTGGGACGTCGACCTGCCCGAAGGCGTCGTCTACCTGTACGACGCCTACACGGCGCCCGCGCACCGCGGCGCGGGCGTGGCCAGGGCGCTGTGCCTGTACCAGCTGCGGCGCCTGCGGGCGGCGGGCCTCGCGCTGGCGACGCGGATGACGCTGCCCTGGAACCAGCCCGCGCTGCGGCTGCACACCGGCTGCGGCTTCCGGGTCGTCGGCGTCCGCGGCCGCCTCGAGCTCGGGGCCTGGCGCCACGATTTCGAGCGGCTGCCGCGGGCGGGGCGGGGCGAAGCCCGATAGAATTGCAGGCTGATCCCGCGGCGCGATGCCGCGACGGCGCCGCCCCGTCCGCGCGGCGCCGGCCCTTCATCCGAGGCAGACCATGACTTCCTACACCTGCGCCGACGTCCTCGCCGGCCGCGCGCCGGCCGACGCGCCGGTCACCGTCAAGGGCTGGGTGCGCACCCGCCGCGATTCCAAGGCCGGCATCTCGTTCGTCCACGTGTCGGACGGCTCCTGCTTCCATCCGGTGCAGGTCGTCGCGCCGAACACGCTCGCCAACTACGCGAGCGAGGTCGCGCACCTGACCGCCGGCTGCGCGGTCGCCGCCACCGGCACGATCGTGCCCTCGCCCGGCGAAGGGGCAGCCGTTCGAGATGCAGGCGAGCGCGATCGAGGTCGTCGGCTGGGTCGACGATCCGGACACCTACCCGATGCAGCCGAAGCCGCACACGCTCGAGTTCCTGCGCGAGGTCGCGCACCTGCGCCCGCGGACCAACGTCATCGGCGCGGTGACGCGCGTGCGGCACACGCTCGCGCAGGCGATCCACCGCTTCTTCGACCGCAACGGCTTCTTCTGGGTCAACACGCCGATCATCACCGCGTCGGATGCCGAAGGCGCCGGCGAGCTCTTCCGCGTCTCGACGCTCGACCTCGCGAACCTGCCGCGCGACGCCGACGGCAGGCTCGACTTCACGAAGGACTTCTTCGGCCGCGAGACCTTCCTCACCGTGTCGGGCCAGCTCAACGTCGAGAGCTACTGCCTCGCGCTGTCGAAGGTCTACACGTTCGGCCCGACGTTCCGCGCCGAGAACTCGAACACCCGCCGGCACCTCGCCGAGTTCTGGATGATCGAGCCCGAGATCGCGTTCGCGAACCTCGCCGACAACGCGACGCTGGCCGAGGCGCTCCTCAAGCACGTCTTCAAGGCGGTGCTCGACGAGCGCGCCGACGACATGGCGTTCTTCGAGGAGCGGATCGAGAAGGGCGTGATCGCCAAGCTGTCGGCGATCGTCGACTCGGAGTTCGCGCGGATGGACTACACCGACGCGATCCGCGTGCTGGAATCGGCGAAGCAGAAGTTCGAGTACCCGGTGACGTGGGGCATCGACCTGCAGTCCGAGCACGAGCGCTACCTGGCCGAGACGTACGTGAAGAAGCCCGGTCGTGCTGATGAACTACCCGAAGGAGATCAAGGCGTTCTACATGCGCCTCAACGACGACGACAAGACCGTCGCCGCGATGGACGTGCTGGCGCCCGGCATCGGCGAGATCATCGGCGGCAGCCAGCGCGAGGAGCGGCTCGACGTGCTCGACGCGCGGATGACCGAGGGCGGCATGGACAAGGAGGACTACGGCTGGTACCGCGACCTGCGCCGCTACGGCACCGTGCCGCACGCGGGCTTCGGCCTCGGCTTCGAGCGCGCGGTCGCCTACGTGACCGGGATCGCGAACATCCGCGACGTGATCCCGTTCCCGCGCACGCCGGGGAACGCGCGGTACTGAGGCGGCTGAGCCCTGGGCACGGGGCCGCTTCCGCCCTTCGGATTCGGCGGGCTGCACTGCCCCGTGCGCGGGCCTGAGGGTCGGGGTGAGGGGGCCTAGCCGTCGCCTTCCGGTCGACGCCGCGCAGCGTCAGCTCGCGCGCGCGGTGGCAGCGGACGAAGTGGTTCGGCGCGATCTCTTCCTGCTCCGGCGTCTTCTCGCTGCAGATCGGCTGCGCGTAGTGGCAGCGCGGGTGGAAGTGGCAGCCGGGCGGCGGGTTGGCCGGGTCGGCGACGTCGCCCTGCAGCACGATGCGGTCGGAGCGCAGCCGCGGATCGGGCTTGGGCACCGCCGACAGCAGCGCCTCGGTGTACGGGTGCCGGGGCGTCGCGAACAGCTCCTCGGTGGGCGCCATCTCCACGATCCGGCCGACGTACATCACCGCGACGCGGTCGCTGATGTGCTTGACCACCGACAGGTCGTGCGCGACGAAGAGGTAGGTGAGCCCCAGCTCGTCCTGCAGCTCGAGCAGCAGGTTGAGGATCTGCGCCTGCACCGAGACGTCGAGCGCCGACACCGGCTCGTCGGCGACGATCAGCCGCGGATTGAGCGCCAGCGCGCGGGCGATGCCGATGCGCTGCCGCTGGCCGCCGGAGAACGCGTGCGGGTAGCGGCGCATGTACTCGGGCCGCAGGCCGACCAGCTCGCAGCAGCTCGGCGACGCGGTCGGTGCGCTCCTGCGCGTTGCCGATGCCGTGGACCAGCAGCGGCTCGCCGACGATGTCGAGCAGCGTCATGCGCGGGTTCAGCGACGAGAACGGATCCTGGAAGATCATCTGCATCTGCCGCCGCAGCGGCTGCAGCGCGGCCTTCGGCAGCTTGGCGACGTCGACGACCCGGCCTTCCTCGTGCAGCAGCAGCTCGCCCGCGGTCGGGGCGATCGCGCGCAGGATGCAGCGCGACGTCGTCGTCTTGCCGCAGCCGCTCTCGCCGACCAGCGACAGCGTCTCGCCCTTGTTGAGGAAGAACTGACGTCGTCGACCGCCTTCACGTTGCCGACGACCGTCTGCAGGAAGCCGCGGCGGATCGGGAAGTACTTCTTCAGCCCCTTGACCTCGAGGAGCACGGTGCCTGTGCGGCGCTGCCTTCGGTCATGCGCCGTTCCCCGTAGAGGAAGCAGCTGACCTTGCGCGCCGGTGCCGACCTCGCGCAGCGCCGGCACGCTCGGCGTCGCAGCGTGCCCGGCATGAACGACGACGCAGCGGGGGTGGAACGGGCAGCCCTTCGGCCGGTTGAACGGGTGCGGGATCGAGCCCTGGATCGTCGGCAGCTTGACCCGCGGCGCCGAGTCGATGCTGGGGATCGAGTGCAGCAGCGCCCTGCGTGTACGGGTGCTTCGGGTCGTGGAAGATGGCGTCGACCGGCCCTTCCTCGACCACGCGGCCGAGGTACATGACCACGACGTCGTCGGCCATCTCGGCGATGACGCCGAGGTTGTGCGTGATCAGCATGATCGCCATGCCCGACTCGCGCTGGAGCCGGCGCATCAGGTCGAGGATCTGCGCCTGCGTCGTCACGTCGAGCGCCGTCGTCGGCTCGTCGGCGATCAGGAGGCGCGGCTTGCAGGCGAGCGCCATGGCGATCATCGCCCGCTGGCGCAGCCCGCCGGAGAGCTGGAACGGGTACTCGTCGATCCGCCGCTCGGGCTTGCGGGATGCCGACCTGCGCAGCACCTCGATCGCCGATGCGCCGCGCTTCCTTGCGGTCGACGGCGTCTGGTGCAGCATCATCGCCTCGATGATCTGGTTGCCGATCGGTGTGCACGGGCGAGAACGAGGTCATCGGCTCCTGGAAGATCAGCCCGATGTCGCCGCCGCGGATCGCGCGGATCTCCCTGCCGTCGCGGGTCGAGCTTGACGAGGTCGCGTCTCGCTGCCCGTCGGCGCGCGTCAGCAGGATCTCGCCGCCGACGATCTTGCCCGGGATTGTCGACGATGCGCAGGATCGAGCGCGCGGTGACGCTCTTGCCGCAGCCGCTCTCGCCGACGATGCCGAGCGTCTTGCCGTGCTGGACGTCGAACGACGCGCCGTCGACGGCGCGCATCGTGCCCTCGTCCTGGAAGAAGTGGTCCGCAGGTCGCGCACCGACAGCAGGGGCTCGGTGTCGTCGGCCATGGCCAGCTCGCGCTACAGGTACGGGTCCGCGGCGTCGCGCAGGCCGTCGCCGAGGAAGTTGAAGGCCAGGACCGAGACGATGACCGGCAGCGCCGGGATCAGCAGCCACGGCGAGATCGCCAGCGCCTGGATGTTCTGCGCCTCCTGCAGCAGCACGCCCCAGCTGATCGCCGGCGGCCGCAGGCCCAGGCCCAGGAAGCGACAGCGAGGTCTCGCTGATGATCATCGCCGGGAGCGCGAGCGTGGTGGCCGCGATGATGTGGCTGAGGAACGACGGCACCATGTGGCGGAAGATGATCCGCGACTTGCTGCAGCCGGCGAGCTCGGCCGCCATCACGAAGTCCTCCTCGCTGAGCGAGAGGAACCGGCCGCGCACGACGCGGGCGAGCTCGGTCCAGCCGATCAGCGAGATGATGATCGTGATGGCGAAGTAGACCTGCACGACGCTCCATCCGCCGGCAGCGCGGCGGCCAGGCCCATCCACAGCGGGATCGTCGGGATCGAGCGCAGGATCTCGATGATCCGCTGGATCACCGTGTCGATCCAGCCGCCGTAGTAGCCCGAGATGCCGCCCAGCAGGACGCCCAGGACGAGGCTGAAGCGCGACGCTGACCAGGCCGATGGTCATCGAGGTCTGCGTCGCGTAGCATCAGCCGCGACCAGAGGTCGCGGCCCTGCAGGTCGGTCCCGAGCAGGAACAGCGAGTCGCCGGCCTTGCCGTCGCGCACGCCGAACAGGTGGCGATCCGTCGGGATGAAGCCGAGGAACTTGTACGGCTCGCCCGCGGCGAAGAAGGAGAGGTGGATCTTCCTGTCGGGGTCGGGAACGTAGACGCGCTTGAAGGTCATCGGGTCGCGCGTGCCCTTGAGGCCGAAGACGTACGGGCCGGAAGCTGCCGTCGTCGAACCAGTGGATCGTCTGCGGCGCGATCAGCGAGCGCTGCGCGTCGGACTCGTTGGGATCGGTGTAGGCGAAGAAGTCGGCGAACAGCGAGACCAGGTAGAACAGGACGAGCACGATCGTGCCGCCCAGCGCCAGCCTGTGCTTGCGGAAGCGCCACCACATCAGCTGCCACTGGGTGGCGACGGCGATGCGCTGCTCCGCCTGGCCGCCGACCTCGCCCGTGGCGGCTTCCGGCGCGATCGCTTGCTCGGCCATCACTGGCGCCCCAGGCGGATCCGGGGATCGACCCACATCAGCAGCAGGTCGGAGATGAACGTCCCGATGACCGTCAGCACGCCGAGCAGCAGGACGATCGTGCCGGCGAGGAACATGTCCTGCGCGATCAGCGCCTTCAGCAGCAGCGGCCCGACCGTCGGCAGCGACAGCACCAGCGACACGATGATCGAGCCGGACACGACGTACGGCAGCAGGTAGCCGATGGTGCTGACGAAGGGGTTGAGCGCGACGCGGACCGGGTACTTCAGGATGACGCGGTGCTCGGAGAGGCCGCGCGCGCGCGCCGTCATCACGTAGGGCTTGCGCAGCTCGTCGAGCAGGTTCGAGCGCATGATCCGGATCAGCTGCGCGGTGCCGGACACGCCGAGGACGATCGCGGGGATCGGCAGGTGCGCGATCAGGTCCCAGACCTTGCCCGCGCTCCAGGGCGCCTCCGCGTAGTCGGGCGAGAACAGCCCGCCGACGTTGGCGCCGAAGTACCGGAAGCCGACGTACATGACGATCAGCGCGAGCATGAAGCCGGGGATCGCGAGCCCGATGAAGCCGACGAAGGTGAAGATGTAGTCGAGGATCGAGTACCGGTAGACCGCCGAGTAGATGCCGATCGGCAGCGCCACCGCCCAGGTGAAGATGATCGCCGCCACCGATATCACGACGGTCAGCGTCAGGCGGTCGCCGATCACGTCGGACACCGGACGCCCCCATTCCATCGCCATGCCGAAGTTGCCCTGCAGCATCAGCCCCATCCACTTCACGTACTGCGTGGTGATCGGCTGGTCGAGGCCGAGCTGCTCGCGCATCGCCTGCGCCTCGCCCTCCGACACCGCGCTGCCCGACGCCGACATCGACGCGATGTAGGACGTCACGTAGTCGCCCGGCGGCAGGTGGATGATGATGAACGAGAGGACCGAGATCGCCCAGACGGTCAGGACGGCGAGCAGCAGGCGACGGACGATGTACGAGATCATGGCAGCCTCGACGCAAGGGCAACCCCGGGTGCCCGGCGGGCCCCCGGAAATCGGCGCGCCCGCCCGGATGGGCGGGCGGCCGCCGTCAGGTTACTTGAAGTAGAACGTGATGGGTTGCGACGAGTACGGCGTGCGCACGTGCTGCGCGTTCGTCTGCCGCTCGGGCACGTTGCCCATGTTGTTCTTGACCAGGCGCACGCCCATGAACGCCGGCGACTGGCCGACCGTGCCGATGCTCCACGTCTGCTCGACGATGATCTTCCAGATCTCCTTGCCGGCCTTGATGCGGTCCTCTTCCTTCATTCCGAATGCGGCGCGGAACAGGTCGAAGGCCTTGATCATCTCGGGGTCGTCCGGCTTCGTCCCCGCCGCGCCCTTCGAGGCATACCACTTGGCGAAGGCCATGCCCATGTGCGCCTCGGCGGCATCGACCGGCAGCGCGTGGCGCGGGAACAGGAACAGCATCTCGGAGCCGTCGTTGGCCCAGGTCAGCATCTGGTTCTCGTTGCTGTTGTCGCGGGTGAAGGCGAGGTTGCGCTCGAGCTCCTTGATGTCGACGTCGATGCCGATCTTCTTCCACTGCTGCTTGATCATCTCGCCGACCTGCGTGTACGGCACGAACTGCCCGCCGATGGTGACCATCTCGAGGCGCAGCCGGCCCTTGCCGTCGGTGCGCTGGCGGTAGCCGTCGGCGTCCTTCTTGGTCAGGCCGACCTTGTCCAGCAGCTCGTTGGCCTGCTTGAGGTCGAGCACGCCCCACTTCTTGTTGTACTCGGCGCCCGGGCTGTAGATCGTGTCGGGCGAGGGCGCGACGGAGCCGGCGGTGCCGACGCCGAGCCAGAACGCCTCGTTCAGCTGGTCGCGGTCGATGCCCAGCGCGAGCGCGTGGCGGAAGTCCTTGTTCTTCAGCAGCTTCGAGATCTCGGGATCGGCCGTGTACGAATTGCCGAGGTGGATCGCGACGTCCGAGCCGTTGAGGCCCGGGTCGAGGTGGACCTTGTAGTTGCCCTTCTGCTGGTTCTCGAGGAACACCGGCAGCTTCGACAGGTGCATGTGCCGTTCCTGGATGTCGTACTCGCCGGCGATCGCGCGCAGGTTGGCGACCTCGGTGTTCTCGGCGAGCGTCATCGTGATGCGGTCGATGTACGGCAGCTGGTTGCCGGCGGTGTCCACGCCCCAGAAGTACGGGTTGCGCTCCATCGACCAGGTCGGCGAGTTGATCGGCGACACCGTCTTCCACGGCGTCATCACCGGCAGCTCGGGGTTGAGCGCCCAGCTGTACTTCATCTTGAGCAGCGACACCCAGTTGTCGAAGCCCAGCTCCTTCGCCTTCTTGTTGACCGCCTCCTCGGACGAGTACTTGGGCAGGAACTGCTTCAGGTAGTGCGCCGGGGCATACGCGCCGCCCCAGTTCTGGAACGCGCCGCGCGTGGCGAGCCCCGCGCCGATGCCGGTGCTGCCGGCGAGCTGGTAGACGAAGAACGCGTACGGCTCGGGAAAGTCGAAGGCGACCGTGTAGTCGTCGACCTTGCGCATCTTGCCGTCCTTGCCGTCGATCTGGAACTCGAAGAACGGCGTCGGCACGATGTTCTTGTTGAGGTAGATGTCGTTGTACCAGAACATGAAGTCGTCGGCGGTCAGCGGCTTGCCGTCGGACCACTTGGCGCCCTTGCGCAGGTAGATCGTCGTCGTCTTGCCGTCGTCGCTGACCTTCCAGTCGCGGGCGAGGCTCGGCATGATCTTGCTGCCGGTGTAGTCGAAGGTCAGGATCTTGTCGGCCGAGACGATGCGATTGCCGTTCTCGTGGTCGGCGGGGCCGGTGAACGCGCGGCGCCAGTTGCCGCCGTACTTGCCGATTTCCTTCAGCGGCTTGACCACGAACAGCTGCGACGGCTCGGGCAGGCGCTTGTCGACGGCCGGCAGCTTGCCGGCCTTGACCTGCTCGGCGAGCGCCGGGGCTTCCTTGAACGCCTTGGGAAAGGCGTTCGTGTCGCGGACGATCTCCGGCCCCTCGAGCTTGCCGATCAGCGACGAGCCGATCTTCGGGGCCTGCGGCGCCGCGGCCTGCGCGGCCGCCTCTCCCGCTCCCAGCGCAAGGGTACCGGCGAGCCCGAGACCGGCCAGCACACTTGCCGCGCGCATGAATCTCATACGAATCTCCTCATGTCTGTCTTTCGTTCCGGAAGCGGGGAGAGCCTTCGATGCCGATCCATCCGCGACCGCGACGGCACCGATCGTCGCCGATGCCACGGCGTACGCTATCACGTGCCCCCTTCCCCAACCAAGGATTGTCCCTTCGCCGGGAACGGGGGGTGTTGCCGCAGATCAAGGATGCCGTGGGCACGCGGCAAGGGAGCGGCCCGCGCGGACGGACGCCGCGCGTCGCGTCGACCGGGAGGTCCGGGCCGGTATAAAATCAGCAGGTCAGGCTCGCGCCGGCCGGGGGAGGCCGGCGCGCCCCGCCGCCGCCCCGACGACCAAGGAGGAACCGATGAGAAGAACCGCCCTGAAGACGCTCGCGCTCGCGCTCGCCGCGCTCGCACTGCCCGCGACCGACGCGCTCGCGCAGACCGCCTACAAGCCCGAGTACAAGCTGTCCACCGTCGTCGGCCCCGCGTTCCCGTGGGGCAAGGGCGGCGAGATCTGGGCGGACCTCGTCCGCGAGCGCACGAAGGGCCGGATCAACATCAAGATGTACCCGGGCGCGGCGCTGGTCGGCGGCGACCAGACCAAGGAGTTCACCGCGGTGCGGCAGGGCGCGATCGACCTCGCGATCGGCTCGACGATCAACTGGTCGCCGCAGATCAAGGAGCTGAACCTCTACTCGATGCCCTTCCTCGCGATCGACCACGCGGGCCTGGACGCGCTGACGCAGGGCGAGGTCGGCAAGGAGACGTTCGCGCTGGTCGAGAAGAACGGCGTGATCCCGCTCGCCTGGGGCGAGAACGGCTTCCGCCAGGTCACCAACTCCAAGCGCGAGATCAGGAAGCCCGACGACATGAAGGGCCTGAAGTTCCGCGTCGTCGGCTCGCCGATCTTCAACGACATCTTCAGCGCGCTGGGCGCGAACCCGACGCAGATGAGCTGGGCCGACGCGCAGCCGGCGCTCGCCTCGGGCGCCGTCGACGGCCAGGAAAACCCGATGCACATCTTCACCGCCGCGAAGCTCAACACGGTCGGGCAGAAGTACGTGACGGCGTGGGACTACCTCGCCGACCCGCTGATCTTCGTCGTCAACAAGGAAGTGTGGAATTCGTGGACGCCCGAGGACCGCGAGATCGTCAGGCAGGCGGCGGTCGACGCCGGCAAGCAGGAGATCGCGCTGGCGCGCAAGGGCCTCACCGCCGCCGACGACTCGATGTACAAGGAAGTCGCGGCGCTCGGCGTCACGGTGACGAAGCTCACGCCGGCCGAGAAGGAGGCCTTCGTCAAGGCCACGCGCCCGGTCTACGACAAGTGGGCGCAGACCATCGGTCCCGACCTCGTCAAGAAGGCTGAAGCCGCCGTCGCCGCCCGCAAGAAGTGACGGCCGGCGCGCCGCGCGAGCCGACCGACGCCGGGGCGGTGGCGGTCGGCCCGGTCTCCGAGGGCGGCGAGCTCGGGGCCGGCGCGTCCGCGCCGCCCGAGGACCGCCCGCGCATCGGCACCGCGGTCGAGGAGGGCATCGCCGCGATCGCGATGGCGCTGGTGTGCATCATCACGTTCGCCAACGTGCTGGTGCGCTACTTCTCCAACGCCTCGTTCGCGTTCACCGAGGAGTTCTCGGTGTTCCTGCTGGTGGTGATGACGCTGGCCGGCGCGTCCGCCGCGTTCGCCCGCAACCGGCACATCCGGATGGAGTACTTCGTCAGCAAGCTCGCCGGCGGCCCGCGCCGCGGGATCGAGGTGCTGGTGACGCTGTGCGGGCTCGCGCTGTTCTGCGTGCTCGCCTTCTACGGCTTCTACCTGTTCCTCGACGACTGGCAGTACGGCACCACCTCGCCGGGCATCGGCGTGCCGCAGTGGATCTACACGGTCTGGCTGCCCATCTTCAGCGCGCTGATCGCGCTGCGCATCCTCGGGCGCCTCGTGCGGCTGCTGCTGCGCGCGCGGGCCGGCTGAGCGAACGCCATGCTCGCCGAAGGCGCGATCATCCTGCTGGGCGGCTTCGCGCTGCTGCTGCTGCTCGGCGCGCCGCTCGCGGTCGGGCTGGGCTTCGTCGGCGCCGTCGTGATCCTGCGCGAGGGGCTCGGCATCATGTCGGTGCCGACCAACGTCTACACGGGCATCGCCAAGTACCCGCTGCTGGCGCTCCCGGTGTTCATCCTCGCCGGCATGATCTTCGAGCGCGCCGGCGTCGCCGAGCGGCTGGTGAAGTTCGTGTCGGTGCTGGTCGGGCAGCGCGCGGGCGGGCCCGCGATCGTCGCGGTGCTGGTGTGCATGTTCCTCGGCGGCATCTCGGGCTCGGGTCCCGCCGACGCGGCCGCCGTCGCGATGGTGATGATCCCCGGCATGGCCGCGCAGGGCTTTCCACGCCCGTTCTCGGCCGCGCTGATCGCCGCCGCCGGCGCCACGGCCATCCTGATCCCGCCGTCGCTCGCGTTCATCGTCTACAACATCCTGGTGCCGCAGGCGTCGATCCCGGCGCTGTTCGCCGCCGGCATGATCCCGGGGCTCCTCGCCGGGCTGTCGCTGCTCGTCCCCGTGCTGTACTTCTCGATCCGCGAGGGCTGGGGCCG
This sequence comes from uncultured beta proteobacterium, assembly GCA_963832705.1. GTDB lineage: Bacteria > Pseudomonadota > Gammaproteobacteria > Burkholderiales > Casimicrobiaceae > CAIWHR01. Next base: position 175,155 of record CAWHVP010000021.1, read on the forward strand.
CGACGCGATACCGGCCGAAGGCGGCTTCTGGAAGACGTTCCGCGAGGCGGTGTGGGGGCTGATCGCGCCGATCATCATCCTCGGCGGCCTGCGGCTGGGCCTCTTCACGCCGACCGAGGCCGCGGTGGTCGCCGCGTTCTACGGCGTGTTCGTCGGCTTCTTCGTCTACCGGACGCTCGACCTGTCGAAGATGTACCGCGTGCTGGTCGAGTCGGCGGAGATCTCGGCCGTCGTCATGATCATCATCGCGCTCGCCAGCATCTACGCGCACGCGGGCTCGACGCTGGGCGCCTTCGACGCGTTCGCCAAGCTCCTGCTCGGCTTCACCGCCAGCGAATCGGTGATGCTGGTCATGATCATGGTGATGCTGCTGATCGCCGGCATGCTGCTCGACGCGATCTCGATCTTCCTCGTCTTCCTGCCGATCCTGATCCCGATCATGAAGACGTTCAACTGGGACCCGGTCTGGTTCGGCGTCCTGCTGACGATGAACCTCGCGGTCGGGCAGTTCACGCCGCCGATGGCGGTGAACCTGATGGTCACCAGCCGGATCGCCGGCGTGACGATGGAGTCGACGGTCCGCTGGGTGATCTGGATGGTCGCCGCGATGCTCGTCGCGCTGGTCGTCGTCGCGTTCGTGCCCGCCCTCGCGACCTGGCTCCCCCGCCGGCTCGGCTACTGATAATCAGGGTCAGACACCACTTCCGCGCGGAAGTAGGGTCAGACACCACTTCCGGCAACGCCGCCGGCCGCCCCCGATAAGTGGTGTCTGACCCTACTTATCGAGCGCGACGGCGAGCGCCTCGTCGACGCGCTCGACCCAGACGAACTCCAGCGCGGCGCGCGCGTCGGCGGGGATCTCCTCGAGGTCGCGGCGGTTGCGCGCGGGCAGCATCACCGTCCTGATGCCGGCCCGCAGCGCGGCGAGCACCTTCTCCTTGACGCCGCCGATCGGCAGCACCAGCCCGCGCAGGCTGATCTCGCCGGTCATCGCGACGTCGCTGCTCACCGGCCGGCCGGTCAGCAGCGACGCGAGCGCGACGAACATCGCCACGCCGGCGCTCGGGCCGTCCTTCGGCGTCGCGCCCGCGGGCACGTGGATGTGGATGTCGGACTTCTCGAGCACGTCGCAGTCGATGCCCAGGTCGGCGCTGCGCGCCTTGATCAGCGACAGCGCCGCCTGCGCGCTCTCCTTCATCACGTCGCCGAGCTGCCCGGTCAGGATCAGCTTGCCGCTGCCGGGCATCCGCGCCGCCTCGATGAACAGGATGTCGCCGCCCACCGGCGTCCAGGCGAGGCCGGTCGCCACGCCCGGCACGCCGCTGCGCATCGCGACCTCGGCCTCGAACTTGCGCGGGCCGAGGATCGCCGCGAGGTCGTCGGGGCCGACGCTCACCTCACGCGCGCTGCCCTCGGCGATGCGCACCGCGACGTTGCGGCAGCACGTTGCCGATCTCGCGCTCGAGGTTGCGCACGCCGGCCTCGCGCGTGTAGTCGTCGATGATCGCGAGCAGCGCGTCGTCGCCGATGCTCGCACTGCGCCGGCAGTCGAGCCCGGTCGCCGCGAGCTGGCGCGCGACGCAGGTAGCGGCGGGCGATCTCGAGCTTCTCCTGCGCCGTGTAGCCGGGCAGCTCGATCACCTCCATGCGGTCGCGCAGCGGCCCGGGGATGGTGTCGAGCACGTTCGCCGTGCAGATGAACATCACCGCGACAGGTCGAACGGCACCGCCGAGGTAGTTGTCGCGGAACGTCGAGTTCTGCTCGGGGTCGAGCACCTCGAGCAGCGCCGAGCGCCGGGTCGCCGTGGAAGCCGCCGGCGCCGAGCTTGTCGACCTCGTCGAGCATCATCACGCCGTTGCGCGTGCCCGCCTTGCTTCAGGTTCTGGATGATGTTGCCGGGCAGCGCGCCGACGTAGGTGCGGCGGTGGCCGCGGATCTCGGCCTCGTCGTGCACGCCGCCCAGGCTCACGCGCGCGAACTTGCGCCCGGTCGCGCGGGCGATGCTCTGGCCGAGCGAGGTCTTGCCCACGCCGGGCGGGCCGACGAAGCACAGGATCGGGCTCTTGCCCGACGGGTTGAGCTTGCGCACCGCGAGGTACTCGAGGATGCGGCGCTTGATCTTCTCGAGGCCGTAGTGGTCCTCGTCGAGGATGCGCCGGGCCTCGGCGATGTCGATCGCGGTCCCCGGGTCGGCCGCCCACGGCAGCTCGATCAGCCACTCGAGGTAGGTGCGCACCATCGAGTACTCGCCGGCCGCCTCGGGCATGCGCTGCAGGCGCTTCGAGCTCCTTGCGCGCGTGCTTCTCGACGTCCTCGGGCATCTTCGCCTCGGCGATCGCCTTCTCCAGCTCGGCGATCTCGGCCTGCCGCTCGTCCTCCTCGCCTTCGCCCAGCTCCTTCTGGATCTGGCGCATCTGCTCGCGCAGCAGGTGCTCGCGGTTGCGCTCGCTCGATCGACTCGCGCGTGCGCTCGTCGATGTCGCGCGACACCTTCAGCACTTCGATGCGGTGCGAGAGCAGGGCCAGCAGCTTGTCGAGGCGCGCCTTCAGGTCGAAGGTCTCGAGCAGCGCCTGCTTCTCCTCGGCGGCGATGTCGATCAGGCCGGCGATGAAGTCGGCGAGCCGCGACGGCTCCTCGATCGCCTGCAGCGCATTGACGACCTCCTCGGGCACCTGCGGCAGCAGCTGGACGACCTCGGCGGCGCGCGCCTTCAGCGTCAGCGCGCGGCCCTCGATGTCGGGATCGGAGCCGGCCTGGTCGTCGATGAACTGGACGCGCGCGACGGTGAACGGCCAGCCGTCGAGGAACTCCAGCACGCGGAAGCGCCGGTCCCCCTTGCAGATCGCGTGGTGCGCGCCTTCGTTGCCGGTCACATAGCGCAGCACCGTCGCGCTGCGTGCCGACCCAGTGCAGGTCGTCGGGCCCGGGTTCCTCGACGTCCGGCTTGACCTGCAGCAGGATCCCGAGCGGGCGCTGCAGCCGCGCCGCCTCCTGCACGGCGGCGATCGAGCGCGCGCGGCCGACGGTCAGCGGGAACACCATGCCCGGGAACAGCACGACGTTGCGCACCGGGACGATGATCAGCGCGTCGTCGGGCAGCGGCCGCGCCGGTGCCGCGCCCTGCGGCGTCCCGGCCGGCGCGGGCGAATCGGCGCGCGCGCCGGCGTCGGCGCGGGCGGCGTCGGGTTCGGGGACGAGCTTCAGCGGATCGGTCATGGCATGGGTCATGGGGGAATCAGCGGACTCGCGCGAGGCGCAGCACGAGGCAGCCGTTGGTGAATTCGTGGGCGCTGATCTCGAGCTCCTCCGGCGGCAGCGGGATGCGGCGCTCGAAGCGACCGTACGGGATCTCGAGGCGGCGCACGGCACTACAGGTGCCGGCGAACGGCGGCGCGCTCTCGGCGCGGACGACGAGCGCCCCCGGCTCGGTCGCGAGCTCGATCTGGCCGGGCGGCACGCCGGGCAGCGCCACGACGATCACGATCCCGCGCTCGTCCTCGAACACGTTGACCGGCGGCTCCCACAGCGCCTGCGTGCGCTCGGACGCGGACAGGCGGAAGAACTGCCGTTGCATCCGGTCGGCTTCGGCGATGAAATCCAGCGCCTGCGCCCACATCCAGTCGGTCGGGCGGCGCGCGGTCATGCTGCGGTCGCTCTCGTCGCGTTGGCGCGGATCCACGCCACGAGCTCGCGCGCGCCGGCCGCGCCCGACTGCCGCGCGACCTCGCGGCCGTTGCGGAACACGACCAGCGTCGGGATGCTGCGGATGCCGAAGCGCGCGGCGAGCGCGGGCTCCGCCTCGGTGTCGACCTTGGCGAGGCGGATGTCGGGCGCGAGCGCGGCCGCCGCCTGCTCGTAGGCCGGCGCCATCGCCCGGCACGGCCCGCACCAGGGCGCCCAGAAGTCGACGACCAGCGGCAGGTCGGCGGAGTTGACGTGCCGGTCGAAGCTCGCCGCGTTCAGCGCGAACGGGTGGCCGTCGAACAGCGGCTTCCGGCAGCTGCCGCAGGTCGCGCCGTCGGCGAGGCGCGCGCGGGCGACGCGATTGGTCGTGTCGCAGTGCGGGCAGACGACGTGCAGGGTGTCGGTCATGGCGGTCAATGTTCGGGATCGCCGCATGCGATCGGCATCGGTCGACCCCGGTGATCGGGATGACACGAGAATGAGGGCGGATCGCCGCGATTCAAGGTCGGCGCTGGGGGGAGTTGCGTGGAGGACGGAGCGCGGCGTGCGCTGGCGCGGCGGGGGCGGCCGGGTGCGGGCTTCGGGTGCCGCCAAGCTTGTCGTGGTCGGCGCGAGTGGCACGGCCCGGGCGGCCAACCCACGGCCACCCGGACCGAGCCTCACGCGCCACCCCGACGGCGGCACAGGCGCCCGCACCCGGCCGCCCCCGCCACGCCGGGACCGTGGTACGCGGGCATCGCGGGTCACCGGAGCTCGCCGGCGCCCCCCGCCGCGCCAGCGCGACAAATGGCCGATCGGCGGCACCGCCACGCCAGAGCGGGCATCATCGGTCCCTCACGTCGGCGAAGCACCAAAAGAACAGGGCCCCTTGCGGAGCCCTGGGGTCAAGCGTTCGCGCGAGCCGCCGAAGCGCCCGCGCGCGGCGTCGCCGTCAAGCGCGGCGGCGGTACTCGTTGGTGCGGGTGTCGATCTCGATCCGGTCGCCGGTCGCGACGAACAGCGGCACGTTGACGACGTGGTCGTTGCCGAGCTTGGCCGGCTTCAGCACCTTGCCCGACGTGTCGCCGCGCACCGCCGGCTCCGTGTACTTCACCTCGCGAACGACCGAGTTCGGCAGCTCGACCGAGATCGCCTTGCCTTCGTAGAACGTGATCTCGCAGGGCAGGCCCTCTTCGAGATACGGCAGCGCGTCGGTCAGGTTGTCCTTCTCGACCTCGTGCTGGTTGTACTCGGTGTCCATGAACACGTACATCGGGTCCGAGAAATACGAGTACGTCGCTTCCTTCTTCTCGAGCTGGACGACGTCGAACTTCTCGTCCGCACGATAGACCGTCTCGGTGCCGGAGCCCGAGAGCAGGTTCTTGAGCTTCATCTTGACGACCGACGCATTGCGGCCGGATTTGCTGAACTCGGCCTTCTGGACCACCATCGGGTCCTTCCCGATCATGATCACGTTGCCGGCGCGAACTTCCTGAGCGAGTTTCATCGCGGGTCCTGGATGCCCTAAGTGGCTGAATTGGAAACCAAACATTATACCCGTTTTGCGGCCGCCTTGACCAGCCCGGCCGCGAGTTCGGGAAGGGCGGCAAGCTGCGCCGCCCAGGCCGACCCATGTTCGACCAGATTGGGGCACGCGGCCAGGAAATCCAGCCAGGCGGCGCCGATCGGCCCGGCGCCCGCGTCGCCGTTCCACGCCTGCATGAACCGGCGGACGGCCCCGGCGGCGGGCGCGTCGAGCCCCGCGGCGTAGCGATCGACAAAGGCCGCCAGCTTGGCGCCGTGCGCGTTTTCCGCCTGCGGGTAGATGTGCCAGGCGAGCGGCCGCGCCGCCCATTGCGCGCGGACGAACGAGTCCTCGCCGCGGACGAAGTTCAGGTCGCAGGCCCACAGCAGGCGGTCGTAGGCGTCCTGGTCGACGAAGGCGATCCGGTGCAGGCGCAGCCGTCCGCGCGCCAGCGGCGCGCCGCCGGGATGCGGCACCGCGCCCGCGCCCCACGCGTCGAGCGCGCCGGAGGCGACCCCTTCCGGCACGACGCAGACGATCGGCCGCTCGCCGTCGGCCCAGGCGTCGAACAGCGCCGGCAGCGCCGGGTTCGGATAGCAGAACAGCGACACGGCGAGCTCGCCCGGCTCGGGACGGGGCACGCGCAGCTCGGTCCACAGGGCCGGCCAGCGCGGCCCGGTCCGCGAGGAACGCATCGCGCCGGGCGAAGAGGTCCCGCTCGCGCAGCAGCCCGCCGGTGCGTTGCGTGAATCCGGGAAACCAGAACCGGCGGACAAGCGGCAGCCGCGGGTGCGGCGACGGCAGGGCGTGCGTGTCGTCGACCCAGGCTTCGGCGGACAGGTATTCGAGCACGAACCACGCGGGAGGCGCCGGGCGGGCGGCCATCGCCGCCGCGTACGGATCCGGCAGGCCGCAGCCGAAGGCCTCGACGACGACGTCGGGCGGATCCACGTCGGGGAGCGGCTCGACCCAGTGGCGGACCGTCACGCCGTGCACCCGCTGCGCCGCGACCCCGGCGGCGATCCCCGGCGCGATGCGCGCGAGCGCCGCCGGCACGTCGATCCAGAGCACGACGTCGAGGTCGTGCTCGGCCGCGAGCAGGCGCGCGAGCCGCCACGACACGCCGGCGTCGCCGAAGTTGTCGATGACGCGGCAGAAGATGTCCCAGCGGCGGCGAGGCGGGGTGGCGGCCATGGCTTCCGATCATTATGGCGCGGCCGGTCGCGCTTCCGGGCGATAATCGGATCGGTCCCAACACCGGAGTCGGTGCCATGCCCCCCGCGCCTTCCGCCACGCTGACGGTCGACGTCGTGTCCGACGTCGTCTGCCCCTGGTGCTACATCGGCAAGCGGCGGCTCGAGGCGGCGCTCGCCGCGCTGGCCGAGCGCGAGCCCGACGTCGGCGTGGCCGTGCGCTGGCATCCGTTCGAGCTCAACCCCGATCTGCCGCGCGAGGGCGTGGACCGCCGCGCCTATCTCGAGGCCAAGTTCGGCGGCCCCGAGCGGGCGGCGAGCATCTACGAACGGGTGCGCGCGGCCGGCGCGAGCGTCGACCTGCCGCTCGACTTCGAGCGCATCGTCCGCCAGCCGAACACGCGCGCCGCGCACCGCCTGATCGACTGGGCACAGCGGCAGGGCACGGCCGACGCCCTGGTCGAGCGCCTGTTCCGGGCCTATTTCGTCGAGGGGCGGGCGATCGGCGAGCACGCGGTGCTGGCCGCGATCGCCGGCGAGGCCGGGCTCGATGCGCAGGCGGCACGAGCCGTGCTCGACGAGGACGACGGCGACGACGTCGTCGCCGCGGCGGAGCAGCGCGCCCGCCGGCTCGGCATCGAAGGCGTCCCGTTCTTCATTTTCGGGGGGCGCGTCGGCGTGTCGGGCGCGCAGGAGCCGCAAGCGCTGCTCGACGCGATCGCACAGGCGCGCGGGACGTAGCCCGGGCGGCGACGCGGTCGGTTCCTGTTTTGGTGCAGCCTTGCGCGAAAACCGGACCCGGCCGCGGTTCGGACCGGCAGGGGAATTGACCTAGCTTAATGTGTGGTCATCGCGTAGTGGGGATCATGGCAAGGTCAGGCTGCCGTTCCTGTATTCGGCCAGGCGACCATGTGCGCTGCCTTCAATCCGGTCCAGTCCGAGGCGCCGAGCGTCTTTCGCTTCGACGCCCGGGGCATCGCGAAGCGTTTTCGCCAGCCGGCGATCTTCGCCTCGCTCGACTCGCTGCGCCGGGGGGAGACGCTGCGGGTCGTCAACGAGCACGACCCGCTGCAACTGCTCGACCAGGTCCTCCACCGCTACGGCAACGCGGTGGCGGTCCGCTATCTCGAGCGCGGGGACGAGCGGGTGGTGATCGACTTCGAGCGCCGCTGAGTCGGCCGGTTCGGCGCGTGCGCGCCTTCATCCCCTTCTCCTCCTGTCCCCCATGGCCATGACCGCGGTCCGCCGGATGGCGGTGCTGTCGATCGCGACGTCGATCGCGACGCTCGCGCTCAAGTTCGGCGCCTACTTCCTCACCGGCTCGGTCAGCCTGTGGTCGGACGCGGTGGAGGCGCTGGTCAACCTCGCGGCCGGGCTCGTCGCGCTGGGCGCGCTGACGCTCGCCGAGCAGCCGGCCGACGACCGCCACACCTACGGCCACGACAAGGCCGAGTACTTCTCCAGCGGCGTCGAAGGCGCGCTGATCCTGTTCGCGGCGATCGCGATCATCTGGTCGGCGGTGCAGCGGATCGTCTCGCCGCAGCCGCTCGAGCAGCTCGGCGTCGGCATGCTCGTCGCGGCCCTCGCCGCCGGTGCGAATTTCGCGGCGGCGCGGGTGATGCTCAAGGTCGCGCGGCAGCACGACAGCATCACCATCGAGGCCGATGCCAAGCACCTGATGACCGACGTCTGGACGACCGCGGGCATCCTCGTCGGCCTCGCCGTCGTCGTCTGGATGCCGCAGTGGTCGATCCTCGATCCGGTGATGGCGATCGCCGTCGCCGTGCACATCCTGTTCACCGGCTTCGACCTCCTGCGCCGCTCCGCCGACGGGCTGATGGACGTGGCGCTGCCGGAGAACGACGTCGCGCGCGTCGAAGCGCTGATCCGCGCCGAGCTGCCGCCCGCCGCGAGCTATCACGCGCTGCGCACGCGCAAGGCGGGCGCGCGGCGCTTCCTCGAGCTCCACCTGCTGGTGCCGGGCGAGCTCAGCGTCGCCGATTCGCACGCGCTGTGCGACCGGATCGAGGCGTCACTGCACGCGCATTTCGCCAAGGCGCACGTGACGATCCACGTCGAGCCGAACGAGACTAGCGCGCCGCATCAGTAGGGCGGCGCTGCGCCCACGGCCGCGCCGCCTCCAGCGCGGCGGCGGCGGTGAAGATGTCCTCCTCGCGATACGCGCGAGCGACCAGCTGGAGCCCCACCGGCAGCCCCGACGCGGTGAACCCCGCCGGGATCGACGCGGCCGGCTGGCCGGTCAGGTTGAACGGGTACGTGTAGCAGACCCAGGTGACGATGTTGCGATCCTCGAGTCCCGCGGGGATCGCGACGCCGGCCTCGACGCCGGCGACCGGCAGCGTCGGCGACAGCAGCAGGTCGTAGCGATCGAAGAGCTGGCGGATGCGCTCGCGGAACGCGTAGCGGCCGGTGACCGCGCGCTGGTAGTCGTCGATCGGCATGCCGAGCGCGCGCTCGACGACGGCGGCGACGTCGGGGTCGAGCAGCTCCGGATTCGTGCGGAACACCGGCCCCAGCCGCCCGGCGATGTTGGCGTAGAACTCGGCCGTCCACAGGTCGGCGGGATCGTCGCCGAACGGCGCCGCGACCTCGTCGACGCGGCAGCCCAGCCGCTCGAACGTGCGCGCGGCCGACTCGGCGATCGCGCGCACTTCCGGATCGACCGGCGCGTAGCCGAACGTCGGCGACCAGGCGATGGAGAGCGCCCGCGGCTCGCGCTCGCACGCAGCGAGAAAGTCCGGCACCGGCAGCGGGAGGGAGGCCGGATCGCGCGCATCGAAGCCCGCGAGCGAGCGCAGCAGCAGCGCGACGTCGCGCACCGAGCGGCCGATCGGGCACACGTGCGCGAGCGTCGGCGTCGCCGGGATCGGGAAGGCCGGCACGCGCGCGAACTGCGCCTTGACGCCGAAGAGTCCGCACAGCGCGGCGGGGATGCGGATCGAGCCGCCGCCGTCGGTGCCGACCGCGAGCGGCGTCACGCCGGCCGCCACGCTGGCCGCGGCGCCCGCGCTCGAGCCGCCGGCGGTGAGCCGGGGGTTCCACGGGTTGCGCGTGCTGCCGGTCAGCGGCGAATCGCCCACACCCTTGCACCCGTACTCGCTGGTCGTCGTCTTGCCGATGACGATCGCGCCGGCGCGGCGCAGGCGCTCGATCGACGCGGCGTCGGCCCCGGCGACGTTGTTCGCCATGCTGCGCGAGCCCAGCGTGAACGGCAGGCCGCCGACGGCGATCAGGTCCTTGACCGAGATCGGCAGGCCGTGCAGCGCTCCGAGCGGCTCGCCGCGGAGGCGCCGCGCGTCGGCCTCGCGCGCGGCACGCATCGCGTCGTCGGCGCAGACGGTGACGAAGGCATTGAGCACCGGTTCGGTCGCTTCGAGGCGGGCGAGCGCGCCGGCGACGGCGTCGACGGCGGACGTCGCGCCGGAGGCGATGCGCTGCAGCAGTTCGATCGCGGAGTCGGGGGCGGGTGGGGCGGGCATCGGTTGTCCTCCTGGCAGATGGCAGGCCAATCTTACGTTCTTCGCCGAGTTGCGGGATCGACGATGCCCTGCGGCGCTATGGCGGTGCGGCCGATCGACCGTGGGTCGCGCTGGCGTGGCGGGGGTCGCCGGGTGCGGGCTTCGAGTGCCGCCATTCGTGTCGTGGCGGCGCGTGTCGATCGCATTGGGCGGTCAAAACACGACCGCCCAACGCGAGCCGCACGCGCCGCCCCGACGGCGGCACAGGCGCCCGCACCCGGCGCCCCCCGCCACGCCAGCGCGAACCGCCGTCGGCCCGCAGCCCCCGCCACGCGAGCGAGAAACGCAGCCGATCGGCGGCATTGCGGCGACGGGCCTCAATTCCGGCGTGCCCGCGATGCGGACCGGCGCGGGTGATGAAATTCGATGTCCGAAAACGGCGAGCCGATGCCGGCCGCCGGGCCCATAATGCGCGCATGACGCTCGATCCTTCCAGCTGCTACCGCGCGCTGCAGGCGCACGACGCGCGCTTCGACGGCAAGTTCTTCGTCGGCGTGTCGTCGACCGGCATCTACTGCCGGCCCGTGTGCACGGTCCGCTCGCCGCGGCGCGAGAACTGCAGCTTCTTCGCGAGCGCGGCGGCGGCCGAGGTCGCCGGCTACCGGCCGTGCCTGCGCTGCCGTCCCGAGCTCGCGCCCGGCAACGCCGGCGTCGATGCCAAGGTGCGCCTCGCGCAGGCGGCGGTCGGCCTGATCGAGAACGGCGTCCTCGACGACGCCGGGCTCGAAGGCCTCGCGGCGCGGGTCGGCGTGACCGGCCGGCACCTGCGGCGCATCTTCGAGGCCGAGTTCGGCGTGTCGCCGCTCGCCTACGCGCAGACGCAGCGGCTGCTGCTCGCCAAGCGCCTGCTGACCGACACCGCGCTGCCGGTGACCGACGTCGCGTTGGCGAGCGGCTTCGCGAGCCTGCGCCGGTTCAACGCGCTGTGGAAGGAGCGCTACCGGATGGCGCCGTCGCGGCTGCGCAGGGAGCGCGCGGTCGACGCGCTGCCGGAGCGGCTCGCGTTCGAGCTCGCGTACCGGCCGCCGTACGACTGGGACTCGATGCTCGCGTTCCTCGCCGCGCGGGCGATCCCCGGCGTCGAGGAGGTCGACGGCGGCGCGTACCGGCGCACGCTCGCGCGTCGCGCATCGCGGCGCCGCGCACGCCGGCTGGATCGAGGTGCGCCGCGCCCCGCGCAGGCCCGCGCTCGCCGTCAGCGTGTCGCCGTCGCTGGCGCGGGCGATTCCCGCGGTGCTCGGCGCAGGTCAAGCACGCGTTCGACCTCGCCTGCGATCCGACGGTGGTCGACGCCGCGCTCGGCGACGCTGGCGCGACCGCGTCCGGGGCTGCGCGTTCCGGGCGCGTTCGACGGCTTCGAGATCGCGGTGCGCGCGGTCGTCGGCCAGCAGATCACCGTGCGCGCCGCGCGGACGCTGCTCGCGCGCCTCGTCGAGCGCATTGGGCGAGCCGCTGGCCGATCCGCCGGCCGGCGGCCCGGCGCGGCTCTTCCCGACCGCCGCGCGCATCGCCGCGACCGAACCGGCGGCGCTCGGCCGGCTGGGCATCACGCGCGCCCGCGCCGACGCGCTCGTCGCCGTCGCGCAGGCGGTGGTCCGCGGCGACGTCGTGCTGCAGCCGGGGGTCGACGTCGAGGCGACCGTGCGCGCGCTCGAGGCGATCCGCGGCATCGGCGCCTGGACCGCGCAGTACGTCGCGATGCGCGCGCTGGCGTGGCCCGACGCCTTTCCGGCGAGCGACCTCGTCGTGCTGAAGGCGCTCGGCGAGACCCGCGCCGCGCGCGCGATCATCCGCAGCGAGGCGTGGCGACCCTGGCGGGCGTACGCGGTGCTGCATCTCTGGAGGAAGGCAACGTGAACGCAACCATCACCTACGATCTCCTGCCGACGCCGCAGGGAGCGCTGCTGCTGATCGCGCGCGACGGCGCGCTCGTCGGCGTGCACTTCGACGGCGCCCGGTACGCGCCCGCGATCGGCGCGGAATGGCGGCGACGCGCCGCGCGATCCGCTGCTGGCCGCGGCGCGCAGGGAGCTCGGCGAGTACTTCGCCGGCACGCGCCGCGCGTTCGACCTGCCGCTGGCGCCCGCCGGCACGCCGTTCCAGCGCGCGGTCTGGCAGGCGATCGCCGCGGTGCCGTACGGCGAGACCATCAGCTATCGCGAGCTCGCGCAGCGCGTCGGCCGCCCGCCGCCGTCCGCGCGGCGGGCGCCGCGACCGGCCGCAATCCGTGGTCGATCGTCGTGCCCTGCCACCGGATCGTCGGCGCCGACGGCACGCTGACCGGATACGCCGGCGGGCTCGACCGCAAGCGCGCGCTGCTCGCGCTGGAGGCGACGGCAGGCGACGGCGGGCTCCGGCGCGGCGCTCGTGCGGCGCGGAGCGGCCGGGTAGAATCGCCGCTGGCCGACTGACCCGGGCCGGCCCGCCGGGCGGGCCTCGGGCGGTGGCTCCGATCCCCACCGTCCATTTCCCGCCCATGCGCATCGCCGCCGACGTTCGCACTGTCATCGTTCTTGCCCTGACCGGGCTGCTGCTCGGCGGCTGCGCGTCCCGGCCGGTCAACCCGAAGCTCGACGTCGCCGACCGCAGCGCCGGCTATCGCGCGGAGGGGCGCGCCATCCGCGGCGAGGCGAGCGACACGATGGTCGTGCTGGCGTTCTCGGGCGGCGGCACCCGCGCGGCGGCGTTTTCCTTCGGCGTGCTGGAAGAGCTGCGCCGCACGCGAGGTCGTCGTCGACGGGCAAGCGCACCCGCCTGCTCGACGAGATCGACGTCGTCACCGGCGTGTCGGGCGGCAGCTTCACCGCGCTCGCCTACGCGCTGTACGGCGAGAAGCTGTTCGACGAGTACGAGCAGCGGTTCCTGAAGCGCGACGTGCAGGGCGCGCTGATCGGCCGCTTCCTGTCGCCGCAGAACTGGCCGGCGCTGTGCCTCGGACAGCTTCGGGCGCTCGGAGATGGCCGAGCAGTACTACGACGAGATCCTGTTCAACGGCGCCACGTTCGCCGACCTCGTCGGCAAGCCGGGCCCGCTGGCGATCGCGAGCGCGACCGACATCTCGACCGGGTCGCGGCTGGCGTTCACGCAGAGCGACTGGGACATGATCTGCTCGGACCTGTCGAAGGTGCCGCTGTCGCGCGCCGCGGCCGCGTCGTCGGCCGTCCCGCTGGTGCTGTCGCCGGTGACGATCAACAACTACGGCGGCAGCTGCGGCTACCGCGAGCCGTCGTGGGTGCGCGCGGTCTCCGATCCCGCCAATCGGGCGCGGCCGGCCGGGCGTGCACTGCAGCGCTACAAGGAGATGCAGGGCTTCCAGGACGGCGGAAACCGGCCGTACCTGCATCTCGTCGACGGCGGGCTCGCCGACAACCTCGGCATGCGCGCGGTGCTCGAGAGCCTCGAGACGATCGAGGTCAGCCACGCCATCGGCCGGCCGACGCGCCTCGACAAGCTGCGGCGGATCGTCGTGTTCGTCGTCAACTCGCTGTCGGTGCCGAAGGTGAACTGGGACAAGACCGAGCGTCCGCCCAACGACCTGCAGATCCTGCTGAAGGCGACCGGCGTGCCGATCGACCGGTACTCGTACGAATCGGTCGAGCTGCTGAAGGACCTGATCTCGCGCTGGCAGACGCTGCGCGCGCTGAAGGCCGCGACGGCGTCCGCCGGCGCCGGCGATCCGGCGCTGTCGCGCGCGACCAAGGTGCCCGACATGACGCTCTACGCGATCGACGTCAGCTTCGACGCCAATCCCGATCCCGCCGAGCGCGATTACCTCAACGACCTGCCGACGAGCTTCGTGCTGTCCGACGAGCAGGTGGACCGGCTGCGCGCCGCGGCCGGCGCCGCCATCCGCAGCTCGCCGGAATTCCAGCGGCTGCTGCGCGACCTGCAGTCGGGCGCGTCGGCCGCGAAGAAGCCCTGATGCGCCTCGTCCCCAACCCCGGGTAAGCGAAGCGCAACCCGCCCAGCGTAACCTCGAGCGTCGCCGGCTGCGGGGCGCGCGGCGGGCGCATGTGGAGCGAAGCGGAACCTAAGCCCGCCGCGCGCCCCGCAGCCGGCGAGCTCCACGACCTATTTCGACGTCGGCAGCTTGCCCTGCACGCCTTCGACGTAGTAGTCCATCTTCGACAGGTCGGCGTCGCTGATCACCTTGCCGGCGGCGAGCCGCTCCTTGCCGTCGTTGTCCTTCATCGGGCCGGTGAACGGGTGGAACTTGCCGGCGCCGATGTCGGCCGCGGTCTTGTTGACGAGGTCCTGCGACGTCCTTGGGCACGACCGGGTTGAACGGCGCCATCTTGATCATGCCTTCCTTGATGCCGCCCCAGACGTTGCCGGGCTTCCACTTGCCGTCCATCGCGTCCTGCACGGCCTTCGTGTAGTACGCGCCCCACTGGTGCGTGACCGCGGTCAGCTGCGCCTTCGGGCCGTACTTCGACATGTCGGAGTGGTAGGCGACCGCGTAGACGTTCTTCGCCTCGGCGGCCTGCACGACGGCGGTCGAGTCGGTGTGGTGCGTGAGCACGTCGGCGCCCTGCGAGATCAGCGTCTCCGCGGCGTCGCGCTCGCGGCCCGGGTCGTACCACGAGTTGACCCAGATGACCTTGACCTCCGCCTTCGGGTTGACGCTCTTCATCCCGCGCGCGAACGCGTTGATGCCCATCACGACTTCGGGGATCGGGAACGCGGCGACGTAGCCGGCGACGTTCGACTTCGTCATCTTGCCGGCGACGATGCCCGGCGAGGTAGCGGCCCTCGTAGAAGCGGGCGTTGTAGATGCCGACGTTGACGTCGGTCTTGTAGCCGGTCGCGTGCTCGAAGTAGGTCTTCGGGAAGGCCTTGGCGACCTTGAGCGTCGGGTTCATGTAGCCGAACGACGTCGTGAAGACCAGCTGGTTGCCGCTCTGCGCGAGCTCGCGGATCACGCGCTCGGCGTCGGCGCCCTCGGGCACGTTCTCGACGTACTTGCTGACGACCTTGCCGCCCAGCGCCTTCTCCATCTCCTTGCGGCCGCTGGTCGTGCTGGAACGTCCAGCCCGCGTCGCCGATCGGGCTCACGTACACGTAGCCGACCTTGAACGGCGTCGCCGCGGCGCGGCTGGGCTGCCGCCGGCAGCGCGGCGGCGAGGGTGGTCAGGGCGAGCGCGGCAACGGCGGCGAGCGCCTTCCTGCGGTGCGGGGCGGACATGGGGGTCTCCTGGCGGACGGGGGGCGAACGAAACCTAGATTTTACGGCGCTTCTGTGGATTGCGGGATCGACATTGGCGGGGGTGACGGCGGAGTGTGGTCGTCGCGTCCCGCGTATCGACCGTGCCCCGCGCTGGCGTGACGGGGCCGCCGGGCACGGGCTTCGAGTGCCGCCAAGCGTGTCGGGTCGGCGCGTGTGGCACGCCCCGGGCGGCCAACACACGGCCACCCGGAGCGAGCCTCACGCGCCAACCCGACGGCGGCACAGGCGCCCGCACCTGGCGGCCCCCGCCACGCCCGCGCGCAGCACGGCCACTCGGCGGCACGCGAAGCCTCACCCTCCGGCTTCACGCTCCGGGATGGAACGGCCTGCCCAGCGACGCCGGCGCGTTGCGGCGGATGGTCACGGCGTCGCGCGAGATGATCGCGAGCACGACGATCGTCGCGACGTAGGGCAGCATCGCCAGCACCTGCGACGGCAGCGCGACGCCGAGCGCCCTGCGCCTGGAACGTCGCCAGCGTGACGCCGCCGAACAGCAGCGCGCCGGCGAGCACGCGCCAGCGGCCGCCACGTCGCGAACACGACCAGCGCCAGCGCGATCCAGCCGCGGCCGGCCGTCATGCCCTCGTTCCACATCGGCGTGTAGGCGACCGCGAGGTAGGCGCCGGCGAGCCCGGCGCAGGCGCCGCCGAAGATCACGGCGAGGTAGCGGATGCGCACGACCGGATAGCCGACCGCGTGCGCCGACTCGGGGCTCTCGCCGACGGCGCGCACGATGAGCCCGGCGCGCGTCCGGTACAGGAACCACTCGATCGCCGCGAACAGCGCGAGCGCCAGGTAGACGAGCGGGTTGTGGCCGAACAGCAGCTTGCCGACGACGGGCAGGTCGGTGAGGCCGGGCAGCGCGAGCGGCCGGATGCCGTCGACGACGACGGCCACGAAGGGGATGCCGACGAACGCCGACAGCCCGACCCCGAACAGCGACAGCGCGAGCCCGGCGGCGACCTGGTTGGCCATCAGCGACAGCGCGAGCACCGCGAACACCAGCGACAGCGCCGCGCCGGCGGCAACGCCCGCGCCGACGCCGAGCCACGCGTTGCCGGTGGTCGCGGCGACGGCGAACGACGTCACGGCGCCGACCAGCATCATGCCCTCGACGCCGAGGTTCAGCACGCCCGATTTCTCGGTGACGAGCTCGCCCAGCGCCGCGAACACCAGCGGCGTGCCGGCGGCGAGCGTCAGGATGAAGAGCTCGGCGACCTGGTCCATGGAATCGTGCGGTCCGGGGTTTCGCCCGCGCTCAAGGCCGGGCCGCGGCGTGCCGGCGGCGGGTGCCGGCGATGCGCAGCCGGAAGTTGATCAGCACGTCCGACGCGAGCAGGAAGAAGAGCAGCATGCCCTGGAACAGCCCGGTGACCGCCGACGGGAGCGCCAGCGTCATCTGCGCCGACTCGCCGCCGAGATAGAGCAGCGACATCAGCAGGCTGGCGAACAGGATGCCGACCGGGTGCAGCCGGCCGACGAACGCGACGATGATCGCGGCGAAGCCGTAGCCGGGCGAAGCCGTCGGCTGCAGCTGGCCGATCGGCCCGGCGACCTCGTTGACGCCGGCGATGCCGGCGCAGGCGCCGCCGACCAGCATCCCGATCCAGACGGTGCGGTTCGGCGAGATGCCGGCGTAGTTCGCGGCGGCGGGGGCGAGCCCCGCGACCCGCATCTGGAAGCCGGTGTAGCTCCGGCTGATGAAGATCCAGCCGATCGCGACGGCCGCGAGCGCCAGCAGGAAGCCCGCGTTGAGCCGCGTCTCGGCGACGAGGTTCGGCAGCAGCGCCGCGTCGTTGAACATCTTCGACTGCGGGAAGTTGAAGCCCTCGGGATCGCGCCACGGACCGTGCACCAGGAACGACAGCAGGTGGCCGCGACGTAGACGAGCATCAGCGACACGAGGATCTCGTTGGCGTTGAAGCGCGTGCGCAGGAACGCGGGGATCGCCGCCCACGCCATGCCGCCCAGCGCGCCGGCGACGATCATCAATGGCAGCACCAGCGGCGACGTCGAATCGAAGAACGCGAGCGCGACGCCGCCGCCGCAGATCGCGCCCATCGTCAGCTGGCCCTCGGCGCCGATGTTCCAGACGTTGGCGCGATAGCCGATCGCGAGCCCGGTGGCGCACAGCATCAGCGGGCCGGCCTTCAGCAGCAGCTCGCCCACGCCGTAGCGCGTCTCGACCGGCTTGACGAAGAACACGTGGAACGCCTGCCACGGGTCCGTGCCCAGCGCGGAGAACAGCACGTAGCCGACGACGAGCGTCGCCGCGGCCGCGATCAGCGGGCTGGCCCAGCCCGCCAGCCGCGACGGGGCGAGGCGCGGCTCGAGCCTGATCATCCGCCGATCGCCCCGGCCGGCGAGAACTGCCGCTCGCCGTGCGCGCCCGATGCGATGAACGAGCCGCTCATCAGGAGGCCGATGGCGGCGGCGTTGGTCTCGGCGGTCGGCAGCGTCGCCGACAGGCGGCCCTGCGCGATGACGCAGAGGCGGTCGCAGATCTCGAACAGCTCCTCGAGCTCCTCCGAGACGATGAGGACCGCGACGCCGGCGTTGGACAGGTCGACGAGCGACTGCCGGATCTGCGCGGTGGCGCCGACGTCCACGCCCCACGTCGGCTGCGCCGCGATCAGCAGCTTCGGATGCTGCCGGATCTCGCGGCCGACGATGAACTTCTGCAGGTTGCCGCCGGACAGGCTGCGCGCGATCGCGTCGGGGCCGTTCGCCTTGACCTTGAACTCGGCGATCGTCGCGGCCGCGAAGCGCCGCACGGCGTCGGCGCGCACCAGGCCCCGGGCGACGAGGCCCTGGCTGCGCGCGGTCAGCAGCGCGTTCTCGGCGAGCGACATCTCGGGCACCGCGCCGCGCCCCAGCCGCTCCTCGGGCACGAACGCGAGGCCGAGCGCGCGCCGCGCCGCGGCGTCGAGGCGGCCGGCGGGCTTGCCGTCGATCAGGATGCTGCGGGCGCGCGCGACGCGGGTGCTCGCCCGACAGCGCCAGCATCAGCTCGGCCTGGCCGTTGCCCGAGACGCCCGCGATGCCGACGATCTCGCCGGCGCGCACGGTGAGGCTGATGTCGTGCAGCGTCGTGCCGAAGGGGTCGTCCGACGGCAGCGAGAGGCCGTCGACGACCAGCACGCCGTCGCCGCTCGCCTTCCGCTCGCGCTCGCCCGGGTGCGGCAGGTCGCCGCCGATCATCATCCGCGCGAGACCGGCGGCGGACTCGGCCCGCGGGTCGCACTCGCCGGTGACGCGGCCCGCGCGCAGCACGGTGGCGCGGTGGCACAGCGCGCGGATCTCGTCGAGCTTGTGGCTGATGTAGAGGATGCTGCGGCCCTCGGCCGCGAGCCGGCGCAGCGTCTCGAACAGCTTCTCGACCGCCTGCGGCGTCAGCACCGACGTCGGCTCGTCCATGATGACGAGCTGCGGGTCCTGCAGCAGGCAGCGGACGATCTCGACGCGCTGGCGCTCGCCGACCGACATCGAGTGGACGTGGCGGTCGGGATCGAGCGGGAGCCCGTACTTCGCCGACACGTCGCGGATGCGCGCGGCGAGCCCCGCGCCGGCGCTGTCGCGGTCGAGCGCCAGCGCGATGTTCTCGCCGACGGTCAGCGTCTCGAACAGCGAGAAGTGCTGGAACACCATCCCGATGCCGAGCTTGCGCGCCCGCGCCGGGTTGGCGATCGCGACGCGCCGGCCGTTCCACTCGATCGTCCCGGCGTCGGGCTTGACGACGCCGTAGATGATCTTCATCAGCGTCGACTTGCCGGCGCCGTTCTCGCCGAGCACCGCGTGGATCTCGCCGGGCCGCACGTCCAGGTGGACGCCGTCGTTGGCGACCACCGACGGGTAGCGCTTGGTGATGCCGGAGAGGCGCAGCCTGGGCGGATCGTTCACGGCGGGGTTCCGGCGCGCGGCCGGTCCGCGAACGCGGCCGGCCTGGGGCCAAAAGCGACGAGGACCCTTGCGCGGGTCCTCGTCGTCCTGCTTGAAGTGACGCTGGGGGCTACTTGCCGCCGGCCGCCTTGGTGATCTCGGCGAGCAGCTTTTCCGCACCCTTCGCCGACACGTTCATGCGCACCAGGATGTCGGGCGAGCGTCACCTTCTTGCCGTAGAACGCCTCGTTCCAGTCGTCGGAGGTGTTGACGACGGTGCCGTCGAGGTTGAGGCCGCCGTAGACGCCCTTGGCGCGGCGAACGAGATCAGGTCGGCGACGACGTTGGACATGGCGCCCGGCACCGACCGGGCCCGCAGCGACGCTCGCGTCACCGCCCATCTTGAACGACGGCGCCAGCAGCGAGTTCATGCCCTTGTCGGTCATCACCAGCGTGATCACCTCCGAGACCGAGACGCCGGCCTGGAAGCCGACGCTGGCGGTCGCCAGCGCGTAGAACGCCGGCCCGACCCACTTGCCGGACTTCGGATCCTTCGCGACCAGCACGGCGCGGCCGCCGGATCCGCCGAAGATGAAGCCGGCCTTGAGGACCTCGGGCGCGATCAGGACGCCCTTGGCGCGGCCGACGTTCTGCTGGAACCACTTCATGTCCGGGTCGCGGACGAAATTGGAGAACGTCGCTGCGGACTGGTCGATCAGCTTCTGCTGGTCGGCCTGCGCGTAGGCGGCCGGCGCGAACGCCGTCACGGCAACCGCGGCCACCGCGGCGATGATCGTCGAGCGAATGACAGGAACGAACCATGGGTTTCTCCTTTTGTGCAAGATGCCGAAGCGGCATGTGGATGATTTTACTACGTTCTTCGCGCGCGGCAGCGCCAGGCGCGGCGGTCCCGCGCGTCACTCCGGGACCGAGTTCAGCAGGTACATCGCGTGATCAGCGGCGCCGGCCTGCCGAGCATGCCGAACCAGCGCGCGTAGATCGGGTCGAGGTCGCCGCCGGCGTAGGTCTGCGTCAGCGCCTTGTTCACCTCCAGCCGGAACGACGAATCGCCGCGCGGGAGGGCGAACGCGAGCGGCTCGTAGGACAGGTCCTCGGCCAGCAGCGCGAGCTTCGACGGGTCCTTCGCCTGGCGTCGCGAGGCCGATCAGCTTGATCTTGTCGCTGGCGAAGGCGTCGAGCAGCCCCGATTCGAGCATCGCGACGCCTTCGTTGCCGTCCTTCAGCTTGACCACGTTGGCGTTGATCAGCCGCTGCTTCAGCGCCTGCTCGAGCCGCGCCTCGGTCGTCGTGCCGCCGATGACGCCGACGCGCTTGCCGGAGAGGTCCGCGAGCTTCTGGACCGGGCCGCCGCCGAGCGCGAGGAAGCCGCCGGTCTCGACGAAGATCAGGTTGGAGAAGTCGACGCTGCCCATCCGCGACTGCGTGGCGGTCGTGTTCGCGCAGTCGATGTCGGCCTTGCCGGTCGCGACCATCTGCAGCCGCTCGCCGGGTCGTGCCGACGAGCCAGTTGACCTTGAGGTCGGGAATGCCGACGGTGCGCCCGATGAGGGCGATCACCTTCTTGCACAGGTCGATCGAGTAGCCGGACGGGCTCGTTGTTGGTCTCGACGTACGAGAACGGCAGCGAGTCGCCGGAGAAGGCGACGTTGATCTGCTTCGCGGCCTTGATCCGGGCCAGCGTGTCCGGGCGCTGCCCGCCGCGGAGGCGGGGAGGGCGGCGAGTCCGGCGGCAAGCGCGAGCGCCGCGCCGATGCGGGTGAGGATGCGGTTCATGGGGAGGCCTTGTTGTTGGTTTGTCGCGGGGACGCGGCGGGCGCGCCGGCCGGGATTCTAGCGCGATTGCCGGCGCGGCAGAGCGTCGGCGGGTCGCCGCCGGCACCCCGCCCGCGGGCGCGACGGCGTGTCCTGCATGCTAAACTCGGACGGTTGCCGTGCCCCTGCGGCCTCCCCGATTCCGCCGATGCGCCGACTTGACTCCGTTCCTCGCCGTCTCTCGCCGTCCTCGGCTGACCGCAGCCGCCGCTGCCGCCCGCGGTGGCGGCCGATGCGCCGCCCGCAGCGACCGCCGACCGCGGCCTCGCCGACGCTCGAGCGGATCAAGCGCACCGGGGACGATCCGCTCGCCTACCGCGACGGCGCCCGGCCGTTCTCGTTCCGCGAGCGCGGGCAGGTCCGCGGCTACATCGCCGAGCTGTGCCTGCGCGTGGCCTCCGCGATCCAGACCGAGCTCGGCCTTCGCCGAACTGAAGGTCGACGTGGACGGCCGTCGACGCCGCCACGCGCATCGAGACCATCGCGACCGGCAAGGCCGACATCGTCCTGCGGCACCGACGACCGTCACGCTGGACCGGATGCAGAGCGTCGACTTCAGCCTGCCGATCTTCGTCGACGGCGGCACCGTCCTCGTCCGCAGCAACGCGAAGATCCTGCGGCTCGCCGATCTCAAGGGCCGGAAGGTCGCGGTGATCGGCGGCACGACGAGCGAGCGCGCGCTGAAGCAGCGCGCTCGACGACCGCCGGCGCGCCGGCGACGCTGGTCCCGGTCACGGACGCCCGCGCGGGCATGGCGCAGCTCGCGAGCGGCGCGGTGGACGGCTATGCCGGCGACCGCGACGGTGCTCGCCATGCTGCGCGCGGGCGCGACGGACAGCGGCGCCTACACGTTCATCGAAGGCGACTTCTCGGTCGAGCCGTACGCGCTGATGCTGCCGCGCAACGACGCCGACTTCCGGCTGGCGGTCAATCGCGCGCTGGTGGCGCTGTTCCGCAGCGGCGAGATCGATCTCGATCTTCCAGCGCTGGCTGGGCGGCCTCGGCGAGCCCGAGCCCGGTGCTGCACGCGATGATCTACCTCAACATGCTGCCGGAGTGAGACGATGACGCGCCGCGTGAAAGCCGTGCCTGCCTATGGTCGCGCCGCGCGCGCCGCGCTGCTGCCGCTGCTGGCCGCGGCGTGGGTCGCGCCGGTCGATGCGCAACGTCCGCCGGCGCCCCCCCCTCCCGCGCTGTCGATCTCGCCGGCAGCCGCGGTGTCCGCGGCCAACGCCGTCCCGGCGCCGTCCATCGAATGCGGCGCCTGCGGCAAGGTCGAATCGATCCGGCAGACGACGGTCAAGGACCAGTGGACGCCGCTCGGCACCGGCGTGGGCATCAGCGGCGCGCCGGTCTCGCCGGGCGAGAGCCCGGCCGGCGTCGCGACGTACAAGATCGGGCCGGGCATGTCGAACCAGGGGATGGTCGTGCTCGGCGCCGCCGGCGGCGCGGCCTACAGCAAGACCCCGAATTCCTACGAGCGGCCGCGCTGGGAGGTCACCGTCAAGCTCGACACCGGCGGCGCCCGCGTCGTCATGCTGAACTACGAGCCCTACGTGCGCGAAGGCGACCGCGTCCGCATCGCCGGCAACAACGTCGAACTGCTCGACGACTGAAGCCGGCTCGCGGCGGCTGCGCTGCCGCGGGCGCCGTTCCGGGCCGGGCGCGGTGCGCGCCGCGCCCGCCGCTGCACGATCGACGCCAACCGCAAGGAGATCCACCGTGAAGCACACCGTTTCCACCCTGGCCCTCTTTGTCGCGGCGGTGGCGGCCGCGTCTGTGTCGCTGTCCGCTCATGGCCAGCAGCCGAAGGCCGCCGGGTCGGCCCCGGCCGCAGCGCCGGCGCAGGTCGCCGACGCCAAGGGCGCGGTCGAGGTCACGACGCTGACCGCGAAGATCGAGTCGGTCGACCTCGCCAACCGCATGGTCACCGTCAAGGGCCCGATGGGCAGGGTCGTCGCGCTCAGGGTCGACGACAAGGTGAAGAACCTCGCGCAGGTCAAGGCCGGCGACGAGATCGTGCTCAAGTACCTGGAGGCGGTGTCGGTCGCGCTGGTCAAGGGCGGGCCGGGCCGCAGCGAGACGCAGACGACGACGGGCCCGGTGACGGCCCCGGCCGGCGCGAAGCCCGGCGCGGCGATCGCGCAGACGACGAAGATCGTCGCCAGGGTCGAGTCCGTCGATCCGAAGACGCAGACCGTGCTGCTGCAGGGGCCGAACGGGCGCTACGCCGAGGTCAAGGTCAGGGACGCCGCGGTGTTCGACGGACATCAAGGCCGGCGACGACGTCGCGGCGACGTTCACCGAGGCGGTGGTCGTCGAGGTCGTCACGCCGAGGGCCCGGTAGTCCCGGTCCCCGCACCCGCGAGCCGCCGTGGCCAGCATTCCGGTTGCGCCCGTGGCTGCCGCCGAACGGCGCGCGGCTGGACGTCCGGGACGATGCCGACGGCCGCCGCGTGCTCGCGGTGGCGGGCCGGCTCGACGCGGCGACGCTGCCGCTGGTCTGGGAGGCGGCGCGGCGCGCGGTCGCCGACGCGGCGGCGGCGGCGCGTCGTCGTCGACGCGGCGGCGGTCGAGCACTGCGACGGCGCCGGCGTCGCGCTGTTCGTCGAGCTCCTGCGCCATCCGCGCGAGCCGGCCGTCGAGGTCGAGAACCTGCGCCCGCCTACCAGACGCTGCTCGCAGCAGTTCGATCCGAAGGTCCTCGACCACGACCTCGACCCGCAGGCGCCGCGCGGGCCGGCGGTCGAGGAGATCGGCCGCGAGGCGTCCGAGGTCTGGCGCGACATCACGCGTCCAGGTGAGCTTCATCGGCGAGACCTCCGCGGCGCTCGCGCACGCCGTGCGGCGACCGGACTCGGTGCGCTGGAAGGACGTCTGGCACATCTGCGAGCGCGTCGGCGTCGACGCGCTGCCGATCGTCGCGCTGATCTCGTTCCTGCTCGGGATGATCCTCGCGTTCCAGTCGGCGGTGCCGATGAAGCGCTTCGGCGCCGAGATCTTCGTCGCCGACCTGATCGGCCTCGCGATGCTGCGCGAGCTGGGGCCGCTGATGACGGCGATCCTGCTCGCCGGCCGCTCCGGCGCCGCGTTCGCCGCCGAGATCGGCACGATGCGCGTCAACCAGGAGGTCGACGCGCTGACGACGATGGGCCTCGACCCGGTGCGCTTCCTGGTCACGCCGCGGATCATCGCCGCGGTGCTGATGACGCCGCTGCTGACGATCTTCTCCGACCTCGTCGGGCCTCGTCGGCGGCGCGGTCACGATGCAGTCGTTCTCGATCCCGTTCTCGACGTTCCTCAAGGAGGTCGACAGCGCGGTCAACCTGACCGACTTCCTGGCCGGGCTTCGTCAAGTCGTTCGTGTTCGCGCTGCTGGTCGCCGGCATCGGCTGCCTGCGCGGGCTGCAGACCGGCGGCCGGGGCCTCGGCGGTCGGCGAGTCGGCGACGCGCGCGGTCGTCTCGGGCATCATCATGCTCGTCGTCGTCGACGGGCTGTTCGCGCGTCGCCTACTACATGCTCAACATCTGACGGCAGGCCGGGCATGGACGACTCCGACATCATCATCCGCGTCGAGAACCTGTACGCCGGCTACGACGACGTCGCGATCCTGGAGGACGTCAACTTCGACGTCCGCCGCGGCGAGGTGTTCGGCATCCTCGGCGGCTCGGGCTGCGGCAAGAGCACGCTGCTGAAGCACATGATCGGGCTGCAACGAGCCGATCTCCGGCCACGTCTACATCGACGGCGACGACATCGTGACCGCCGACGAGGAGACAGCGCGCCGCGATCCTGCGCCGCTTCGGCGTCATGTACCAGTCGGGCGCGCTGTTCGGGTCGATGACGCTGCTGGAGAACGTCCGCCTGCCGCTCGAGGAATACACCGACCTGCCGGACGACGCGATCGACCTCGATCGCGCGGATGAAGCTGGAGCTGGTCGGGCTCGAGGGCGTTCACCGGCCACCTGCCGGCCGAGCTCTCGGGCGGCATGCAGAAGCGGGCCGGCATCGCCCGCGCGATGGCGCTCGACCCGTCGATCCTGTTCATGGACGAGCCCTCGTCGGGGCTCGACCCGATCACCGCGGCGTCGCTCGACGCGACGATCCGGCGGCTGTCGCGACAACCTGGGCGTCACCTTCGTGATCGTCACCCACGACCTCGGCAGCATCTTCGTCGCGATGGACCGCGTGATCCTGCTCGACCGCAAGGCCAAGGGCATCATCGCGCACGGCGACCCGCGGAAGCTGCGCGACGAGTCCGAGCGATCCGCGCGTGCGCGCGTTCTTCCGCCGCGAATCCGAAGCGAAGGCCGCCTGACCGACCGATCGGAGCGCAACGCCGATGAGCCTCAAAGCCAACTACTTCAAGCTCGGCCTGTTCGTGATCGGCGCCGTCGTCTGCGCTGGCGGTCCTGCTCGATCATCATCGGCTCGGGCCGCGCGTTCCAGCAGAAGATCACGATCGAGACCTACTTCAACGAGTCGGTGCAGGGCCTCGACATCGGGTCGAAGGTCAAGTACCGCGGCGTGGTCATCGGCGAGGTGACGAAGATCAGCTTCACCTACGTCAGGTACCAGCTGGACAAGCCGATGAGCGAGCGGCTGCGCTACGTGCTGGTCGAGGCGCAGCTGCAGCCGAAGCTCCTCGGCGGCAAGCGTGGCCTCCGAGATCACCGGCCCCGAGGCGGCAAGGCCGAGGTCGCGCGGGGGCTGCGCGTGCGCAGCGCGCCGCAGGGGATCACCGGCACCAACTACCTGGAGATGGACTACATCGAGCCGCCGCCGCCGCTGCTGCCGTTCGACTGGACGCCCGACAACGTCTACATCCCCAGCGCGCCGTCGACGGTGGCCGCGCTGGTCAACTCGGCCTCCGAGATCATGGACCGGCTGCACAAGCTCGACGTCGAGGGCACGATCGCGAACCTCAACCGGCTGATGGTGACGACCAACGACCGCGTCGCGGCGATCGACACCAAGGCGCTGTCGCTGCGCACCGAGCGCGTGCTGGCGAAGATCGAGAGCACGCTCGACAGCGTCGCGGCCAAGAAGCTCTCCGACGAGGGCGTGGCGCTGCTCGCCGAGATGCGCGAGACCAACGCGGAGCTGAAGAAGATGCTCGCGAATCCCGCGCTGCAGAAGCTTCCCGAAGACGCGGCGGCGGCGATGGCCCGCGTCCGCCGGATCCTCGACGACCCGAACCTGCAGAAGACGATCGCGCACCTCGCGCAGACGCTCTCGCCGGCTCGACCGGATCCTGGGCGCGGGCGAGTCGGACATCGCGGTCACCGTCGAGAACCTCCGCCAGATCACCGACAACCTGCGCGACCTCACCGAGGACACCAAGCGCTATCCGGCGAACGTGTTCCTCGGGAAGCCGCCGCCACCGCCGGAGCGCGTCAAATGAAGCCGTCGTTCCCCAGCCTGCCGCGACGATCGCCCGTCCGGCCGCTGGCGGCGATCGCGGCGGTGCTGCTCGCGGCGACGCTGGCCGCGTGCTCGCTGTCGCGTCCGGCGCCGGTCAAGCAGCACGTACCTGCTCGAGCGCGGCGCCGCCGCCGGTCGCCACCGTGCCGAAGCTCGCGACGATGCGCATCGGCGTGATCAACGTCGCGGCGCCGTTCCGCGGCCGCTCGCTCGTCTACCGGCCGCGACGACATCACCTACGAGTCCGATTTCTACAGCGAGTTCTTCGTGGCGCCGTCGGCGATGCTGTCCGAGGCGACGGCGAAGGCGCTGACGGCCGCCGGCGTCGTTCCGGCGCGTCGTCCCGCCCGGCGCCGCGCCCGACGACGCCGACTACGTGCTCGACGGCTTCGTCGAAGCGCTCTACGGCGATGTCCGCGGAGCCGGGCAAGCCGGCCGCCGTGCTGGCGGCGACGTTCTACCTGTCGAGCGCGGACTCGCCGGCGCCGCCGGGTGCTGTGGTCGCGCGAGTACCGGCAGCGCGTGCCCGCGGCCGACGCGACGCCCGACGCGCTCGCCCGCGCCTGGAACACCGCGCTGTCGGCGATGCTCGCCGATCTCGCGCGCGACCTCGCCGCCGCCGACCTGCCGAAACCCTGAAATCAGGGTCAGACACCACTTCCGGGAAAAGTAGGGTCAGACACCACATTCCTTGGCGCGGGCGCGTGCCGGCCGCGGGAAATGGTGTCTGACCCCAATTATCCGGAAATGGTGTCTGACCCTATTATCGGCGGGCGGGACGACCTGGACCCGGAGCGGCGTCGCTGGCGTCGAGGTGCACGTCGCGCTGCGGGAACGGCATGCCGAACCCCGCGTCGGCGAACGCGCTGTCGATCATGTGCAGGATGTCGCTCTTCACGCGGCGCGAGTCGATGCCGGCGTGCATGTCCAGCCAGTAGGTCAGCACGAAGTTGACCGAGCTGTCGGCGTAGGCGTCGAGGTAGACCTGCGGCGCCGGATCCTTCAGCACCAGCCCGTGGCGCCCCAGCACGTCGAGCAGCACGTCGCCGGCGCGGCGCAGCGGCGTGCCGTAGTTGACGCCGATCGGTGATCGTCTGCCGCGCCTGCGGGCTCGAGTACGTCCAGTTGGTCAGCTTGTTCTCGACGAACGTGCTGTTCGGGATCATCGTCTCGATGCCGTCGGCGCTGGTGATCGTCGACGCGCGGATGCCGATCGACGTGACGCGGCCGCGGAAGCCGTCGACCTCGACCAGGTCGCCCAGGCGCATCGGCCGCTCGAACAGCAGCATGATGCCGGCGACGAAGTTCCGCAGCAGCGTCTGCAGCCCGAAACCCGCGGCGATCGCCAGCGCGCCGCCGAGGAACGCGAACGCGGTCAGCGGGATGCTCGCGCTCACCAGCGCGAAGGCGATCAGCATCGCGCCGACGAGGAACAGGATCCAGCTGCGCAGCAGCGCCGCCGCCTGCGCCGCCAGCTTTCCGCGGCGGACGAGGCTCTTCTCGACGCGGCGCATGACGACGCTGCACAGCCAGTAGCCGAGGATGACGATCAGCACGGCGCCCGCGGTCTTGCCGATGGTGACGCTGCGCTCGACGTCGAGCCTGCGGCCATCGGCCGTCTCGAAGGTGTCGGCGACGGTGAAGAGCTCGTAGTTCCAGATCCGGCGCGTGACGAGCACCGCGCTCGCCAGCATGTCGCGGGCGCGCTCCTGCAGCGAGACGTCGCGCCGCCCCTCGAAGTCGCTGCGGAAGCGCGCGAGCAGTCGTTCGAGCGGCTGGCCGCCCTCCAGCGCCTTCTGCACGTCGGCTTCGCGCTGGCGCAGCGTGTCGAGCAGTTGCTGCGCGTGCGCGACGTCGGCCGGGCTGCCCGAGCGCAGCCGCGCCTCCTGCTCGACGATGCGGCCCTTCAGCGCGCGCAGCTGCTGCTGCAGGTACTCGCGCCACGCGCTGATCGTCGCGACCGCGCCGGTGAGCTTGTCGTAGATCGCCCGCGCCTGCACCCGGTCGTTCGCCTTGATCGCCTCGGCGCGCCCCTTCCACGCGCCCTGCTCGCCGTCGAGGGCCATCAGGAGGCCCTTCAGCAGGTCGAGGCGCGAGTTGGCCGTGATCGCCTGCTCGCGCTTGAGCTCCGCCGATCCGGGCGAGCTCCTCCAGCCGCGCGGCGCGGGCGGCGGCGTCCTCGCCCGGCGCCGGCGCGGCGGCGCGCGCCGCCGCGAGCGCGGCGTCGGCTGCCGAGCGGGCCTCGCTCGCCGCCGCCGTCACGCGGGCCGCGCTGGCGAGCGCGGCCTCCGCCGTGCGGCGGCGCGCCGCGAGCTCGCTGTCGACGCGCGCCACGTCTTCCGGAGGGAAAGCGAGATCATGGCCGGCGGCGTCGAGCTGCCGCCTGGCCAGCGCGCGTTCCGCCTCGGCGGCGGCGGCTTCCTCCCGCGCGGTGCGGGCGCCCATCTGCAGCAGGTCCTGCGTCGCGACGTCGACGCGGGCGCGCATGGCCGCGAGCTGGCGCTGCCACTCGAGCCTCGCCTCGTCGGGCGTGCCGCGGGCGCGGTCGGCGGCCTCCGCGGCGAGGCGCGCGGCCGCCTGGCTCGCCTTCACCTTCGGGCCGACGTGCTCGAGAAAGCCGGCCAGCAGCGTCGCGCGCGCCTCGGCGTTCGCCACCTGCCCGTCGGCCGTCTGCAGCCGGTCGCGCAGTCCGTCGACCATCAGCACCGAGTGCGGCGGCGGCGTGGCGAAGCCGGGCCAGTCCCGCGCGGAGCGCTCGGTCTCCGCCCGCAGCGCCCGCGCCGCATCGCCCCGCGCGAGCGCGTCCTGCTGCTGCTGGTACATCGTCGCGAGCTGCCGCGCGAGCGTCAGGCGCTCGCCGAGCTCGATCGGCGGCGTATTCGGCGGCGCGCCGAGCGACTTGTCGGGCGAGTCTTCGATCGCCTTCAGCTCGTCCCGCGCCGCGGCGAGCTCCCTGGCGATCGACTCGATGGTGCGGATCTCGGGCGCGCCGGCCGGCGGGGGCGCCGGCGCATCCTCCGCCTTCGCCGCCTTCGACACGATCGGAATCTGCGCCCACGCCGGCGGCGCGCCCGTCGCGAAGGCGAGGGCGACGACAACCGCGAGGCAGGCGCTACGGATCATCGCTTCAATGGTAACCGGTCGAGGGCGCGGATGGAGCGGCGACGCGACTGCCGCGGCCGGCGTCGGCGCGCCGGCGCCTAGAACAGCGGCGGCATCGAGCCCGGCCCGGGAGGCGGCGGCGGCGTGGTTCCCGTCATGCGATCGGCGGCGACGATCCAGCCGCCGCCCATCGCCTTGTACGTCGTCGCGGCCGACGTGAACACCGACGCGCGGATGCTGGCGAGATTCAGCTCGGCCGGGAACAGCGACTGCTCGGCCTGCAGCACCGTCGAGTACGGCGCGTAGCCGCCGTCGTACTGCAGCCGCGCGAGGCGCGCGTAATCCCTCAGCGCGCCGACCAGGCGCTCCTGCGCGACGAGCTGCTCCTGCCGCTTCGTCGTCGCGACCAGCGCGTTGTCGACGTCGGCGAACGCGTTCCTGATCGCCTGCTGGTAGCTCGTCAGCGCCGCCTGCTGCGCGGCCTCGGCCTGCGCGACCTGGCCGCTGACCGCGCCGAAAGTGAAGATCGGCCCGACGAGGCTGCCGGCGTAATTCCAGACGCGGTTCGGGCCCGTGAACAGGCTGGACAGCTCGCTGCTCGAGCCGCCGAGCGCGCCGGTGAGCGAGATCGTCGGGAAGTACAGCGCCTTTGCCGCGCCGATCTGCGCGTTCGCGGCGACCAGCTGCTGCTCGGCCTGGCGCAGGTCGGGCCGGCGCTCGAGGAGCATCGAGGGTACGCCGGCCGGCACCGCGGGCAGCGCGATCTCGTAGATCGACTTGCCGCGCGCGATCGGCCCGGGGTTGCGCCCGAGCAGCACCGACAGCGCGTTCTCGGTCTGCCCGATCTGGTACTCGATGACCGGGATCTGCGCCGCCGCCGTCTGGTACTGCGACTGCGCCTGCGCGACGGTCATCTGCGACACCTGGCCGTACTTGAACTGCAGCTCGAACAGCCGCAGCGACTCGGCGTAGGTCCCCAGCGTCGCCCTGGCGACGGCCAGCTGCTCGTCGAGGCCGCGCAGCTGGATGTAGTCGGTCGCGACCAATGCCGTCAGCGAGAGGATCACGCCGCGCCGCGCCTCGTCGGTCGCGAGCGCGTTGGCGAGCGCCGATTCCGACAGCCGCCGGATCCGGCCCCACAGGTCGAGCTCCCAGCTGACCGTCAGCAGCGCCTGGTACGACGTCTGCGGGTTCGGGTAGTTCGGGACGATGGCAGCCAATCCCGAGTCGGGGACCCGCGCCCGCTCGCCGTCCCCGGAATAGCCCGCCTGCGGGAACAGCGCGGAGCGCGTCTGCGTCAGCAGCGCGGCCGCCTGCGCGACGTTGGCGGCGGCGGTCTTGACGTCGAGGTTGCTGGCGAGCGCCTCGTCGATCATCGCATCGAGCACGGGATCGCCGAACTGCTTCCACCACAGCGTGTTCGCCGTGTCGGCGACGGCCTTGGGCTCGAAGCGGAACGCGGCGGGCGCGTCGACCGGCGGCCGGACGTAGTCGGGCCCCATCGTGCAGCCGGCAAGCGTCGCGACGGCGAGCGCGGCGAGCGCGCCGACGGCGACCGCGCGAACGGTGCGGATCCGGGCGTTCATGTCACTCGCCCTCCCGCGGGGCCTGCGGCGGCGTGCCGCCGCCCCCGCCACCGGCGGCCGCCGGGGCCGCGGCCGGCGCGGCGGGCTCGGGAGCGGGGGGGGCCGCGGGCGCTTCCGCATCGGCCTTGTCCGCGTCCTTGCCCTCGGCCATCCGGTCGAACAGATAGAACAGCAGCGGCACGTACAGCATCGCCAGCGTCGTCTCGCCGATCATGCCGCCGATGATGCCGGTGCCGATCGAGTGCCGCGCGTTGGCGCCCGCGCCCATCGCGAGCGCGAGCGGCAGGCAGCCGAAGGCGAAGGCGAGCGAGGTCATGATGATCGGTCGCAGCCGCTGCTCGCCGGCGAGCCGGGTCGCTTCCATGATCGAATGGCCCTGGTGCCGGAACTCGCGGGCCGCCGACACGCGCAGCACCGCGTTCTTCGCGCCCAGCCCGATCAGCACCAGCAGGCCGATCTGGAAGTAGACGTCGTTCTCGAGCCCGCGCGCCCAGATGGTGAGCAGCGCGCCCAGCACCCCGAACGGCACCGCCGACATCACGGCGCCGGGCAGCGTCCACGACTCGTACTGCGCCGCGAGCACGAGGAACACGATGATCAGGCCGAACACGAACGCGAGCGACGACGTGCCGCCGGACTGCTTCTCCTCGAAGGCGAGCCCGGACCAGGCGAAGGTGTAGCCCGGGGGCAGGACCTCCTTCGCCGTCGCCTCCATCGCCGCGATCGCGTCGCCGGAGCTGAAGCCGGCGGCCGGGTTGCCGGTGATCTTCGCGGCGGGGAAGCCGTTGAAGTGCGGCAGCAGGTCGGGGCCCGACGTCCACTCGGTGGTGACCAGCGCCGACAGCGGCACCATCTGGCCGTCCTTCGAGCGCGTGTACAGGCGCGTCAGGTCGCCCGGGTCCTGCCGGTACTGCGCGTCGGACTGGACGATCACCCACCAGACGCGGCTCCACTGGTTGTACTGGCTCGCCGTCAGCGAGCCGAACTGCGCCTGGATCGCGCTGTAGACGTCCTCGACCGGCACGCCGAGCAGCGTCGCCTTGTCGCGGTCGACCTTCGCGCGCAGCTGCTGCGTGTTGGCGCGAAACGTCGTCGACAGGCCCGCGAGCTCCGCGCGCGCGCGCGCCTGCTTCATCATCTCCTGCGTCACCTGGTCGAGCTGCGCGGGGTCGCCGCCGCCGGTGTCCTGGATCCAGAACTCGAAGCCGCCGGTCGTGCCGATGCCGGGAATCGACGGCGGCGCGATCGGAAGGACGATCGCCTCGTCGATCTTCCGCGCCTCGCGATACAGGTGCGTCAGCACGGCGCGGGCATTCTGCGCCTTCGCCGACTCGGCGTCCCGGTAGCGCTCCTCGAAGTCCTTCAGCGTGACGAAGAACGTGCCGGCGTTGGTCTTGAAGCCGGCATCGAGCAGGCTGTAGCCGGTGATCATCGTGCGGTTCTCGACGCCGGGCGTGGCCGCGAAGATCGCGTCGACCTTGTCCGCCACGGCCTGCGTCCGGTCGAGGCTGGCGGCCTCGGGCATCAGGATCGCCGCCATCACGTAGCCCTGGTCCTCGTTGGGGACGAAGCCCGTCGGCAGGATCGCGAACAGGTGCCAGATGCTCCACAGGAAGCCGGCGAACAGCACCAGCGCGATCACCGCGCGCTTGATCACGAGCTCGACCGCGTGACCGAAGCCGCGGGTGACGGCGTCGACCTGCCGGTTGAACCAGGCGAAGAAGCCGCGGTGCGGCGGCGGGTTCTGCCTGAGCATCAGCGCGGCCATCGCCGGCGTCAGCGTCAGCGCGATGAAGCCGGACACGGTGACCGAGATCACGATCGTGACGGCGAACTGCTTGTAGAGCTGGCCGGTCGTGCCGGGCAGGAACGCCGCCGGCACGAACACGCAGACCATCACCAGCACGACGGCGACGAGCGAGCTCGAGATCTCCTCCATCGACCGGATCGTCGCCTCCTTCGGCGCGAGGTGGTGCTCGTGCATGTTGCGCTCGACGTTCTCGACGACGACGATCGCGTCGTCGACGACCATCCCGATCGCCAGCACCAGGCCGAACAGCGTGATCAGGTTGATCGAGAACCCGAGCGCCAGCATGCCGGCGAAGGTCGCGATCAGCGCGACGAAGATCGCGACCGTGCAGATGATCGTCGTGCGGAAGCTCTGCAGGAAGAGGTACACGACCAGCACGACCAGCGCGATCGCCTCGAGCAGCGTGTGGATCACCTCCTCGATCGACAGCTTGACGAAGTCGTTGGTGTCGAGCGAGACGACGTAGTCCATGCCCTCGGGGAAGCGCGCCTTCATCTCGTCGAGCGTCTTGCGCACGCCCTTGGAGACGGCGATGCCGTTGGCGCCCGGCTGCAGGTAGACCGAGATGAACGTCGCCGGCACGCCGTTGAGCTTCGAGTCGACGATGTACTGGCTCAGGCCGACCTCCGCGCGGGCGACGTCGCCCAGGCGCACGATCGCGCTGCCGTCCTGGCTCGCGCGCAGGATGATCTGCTCGTACTGCCGCGGGTCGGTGAACGGCGCCTGCGTGACGACGGGGAACGTGAGCTCGACCCGCCCGGCGGTCGGCTGCTGCCCGATCTGGCCGGCGCCGAACAGCGCGTTCTGCTTGTTGATCGCATTGGCGATGTCGGTGGTCGTGATGCCGAGCGACGCCATCCGGTCCGGGTTCATCCAGATCCGCATCGCCTGGTCGGGCACGCCCATGATCTCCGCCTGCCCGGCGCCGGGAACGCGCTTGATCGCGTCGAGCACGTAGACGTTCGCGTAGTTCGCGATGTAGTCGGAGCTGTAGCGGTCGCCCTTCCCGAACACGCCGATCAGCATCATGATCGACGACGACTTCTTCTGCACCGACACGCCCTGCTGCGTGACGGCCGTCGGCAGCTGCGGCAGCGCGAGGTTGACGCGGTTCTGCACCTGCACCTGCGCGATGTCGGGATCGGTGTCCAGCGAGAAGTAGACGGTCAGCATGAGCTGGCCGTTGGCCGACGACGTCGACGACATGTAGAGCATGTTGTCGACGCCGTTGATCTGCGCCTCGATCGGCGAGGCGACCGAGTCGGCCAGCGTCTTCGAGTCGGCGCCGGGGTAGGTCGCGGACACCGTCACCTGCACCGGCGTGATCGTCGGGTACTGCTGCACCGGCAGCACGTACATCGCGACGGCGCCGGCGAGGCTGATGATGATCGCGACGACCGCGGCGAAGATCGGCCGCTCGATGAAGAATCGGGAGAACATGGCGCTCGCGGCCCGGCTACCGGGCCGCCGCGGCCGTGCCTGCGGCCTTCTTGCCGGCCTCTGCCGGAACCTTGACCGGCGCCGCTGCCGGGGCGGGGTTGACCGCCTTGGGCACGTACGGGGTCGCCTTCACCGCCGCGCCCGGCGCGAGGCGCAGCGTGCCGTCGACGGCGACGACGTCGCCGGCGCCGAGGCCCTGCGCGATGAACCAGTCGTCGCCCTGCCAGTCGCCGACGACGACCGGCCGCAGCTCGGCCTGGCTCTGCTTGTTGATCACCCAGACGAAGTGCCCCTTCGCGCCCTGCTGGACCGCGCGCTGCGGCACCAGGATCGCGTTCGGCCGCACGGCGCCGAGGAGCCGCGTGCGGACGTACTGGTTCGGGCGCAGCACCCCGTTCGGGTTGTCGACCGACGCGCGGATCAGGAACGTGCCCGTCTGCGAGTTGTAGGACGGGTCGGCGAACGTGATCCTGCCCTTGTGCGGGAAGATCGTGCCGTCGACGAGCTCGATCTCCACCTCGAAGCGCGCGCCCTCGGGCAGCCTCAGCAGCCCCTTCTTCACCTCGGTCCGGATGCGCTGCATCTCGTTCTCGGAGACGCTGAAATTGATCCACATCGGCGTCAGCACCGACACCGTGGTCAGCTGCGCGTTCTTGGCGTCGACGTACGTGCCGTCGGCCACGGCCGCGAAGCTGGACACGCCGTTGACCGGCGAGGTGATCGTCGTGTACGACAGGTCGAGCTTCGCCGACTCGAGCTGCGCCTTCGACTGCTCGACGGCGGCGGCGGCCTGCTCGTACTGGCCCTGCGCGTCGTCGAGGTCCTTCTGCGACAGCGCGTTCAGCTGCGCGAGCGGCTTCGTCCGTGCCAGGTTCGCGCGCGCGACCTCGGCCGCCGCCTGGTTGCGCTGCAACGCGGCCGCGGCCCCGTCGACCTGCGCCTGGAACGGCTTCTGGTCCATCTGGAACAGCACCTGCCCGGCCTTGACCACCGAGCCCTCGACGTAGACGCGCTTGTCGAGGAAGCCCGACACGCGCGCCTGGATGTTGACCGCCTGCGAGCTCTGCGTCTGCGCGACGTAGACGGGCACGATCGGGACGTCGCGCGGCGTGGCGGTGACGGTGGTCACCTCGATCGGGGCGGGCGCCGCCGCCTTCTTCTCCTCCTTGCCGCAAGCGGTGGCCAGCAGCAGTGCCATGCCGAGGGCGGGCAGGAGCAGCAATGCGCGCAGCGCGCGCGTCGGTGCATTCAAGGGCGTCATGACGAACCTGTGTGGGAACGGACGGGGCGGATTTACCGGGCGCGGAGGGCGCAGGCACCCCGAACTTTACAGGGAGCCACCGGGGCTTGTCGACGTGACGGCGGACGGCAGGGCGCGATGCCGTTCGCCTCTTCCCGGAAGGCCATGTGCGGCTTCGTTGATCTTGCGCAAAGGGCACCCCGAGTGTCGTACAACAATGTTCGGTATGCGGCGGTCACGGCACGCTCTGCGGCGCGCTGGGCGGCACGTCGCTGATCATCAACCTCGTGGCCTACGACGCGAAGCAGGACATGTACCGGCAGATCGTCGACCGGCTGTTCTACTGGTATGCGGAGCAGGAGTTCCCGACCAGCCGCTTCGACGACATCTCGCCATTGCCGGGGCAGGTCAAGGCCAAGGCGATGTCGCCGCTGTGCCACACCTCGGTGTCGAAGTGGACGGTGACCGCGGGCACGGACGTGACGTCGAAGGCGAAGAAGGAGCGCTGCGCGAAGGTCGCCGGCGAGGTCGCCTTCGTCACGGCCACGGCGCTCAACGAATACTTTGCGGGGAAGTGGACGCCTCCGGTCTGGAAGCCGTCGAAGGGCATCGAGCACTGCCTCGAGTGCCACGGCCCGGACAACATGGAGCAGTCGACCGAGGGCATGAACAACCAGCAGGGCCACATGGAATGCCTGATGTGCCACGCGGACCACACCAAGTAGGCGGGGACGCCGGAAGGGCGCGGCGGCGCAATCGATCGGATCCGGAGCGGGGATGCTGTCGGGAAGTGCCCGCCAAGCTGCGAACGGCGTACTGGTATGCTGACAGGCTATTCGACGCGTCGGATCGTGCGACGGGTCACGGATTCCGCCTGGAGGGAAGTGAGATGGTCGCGCTGCAACGGTTTGTGAACGGCCGGTCGCTGGCCAAGGTCGTGACGGCGCTCGGTGTCGTCGCGATCGCCGCCTCGCTGGCGGCCTGCGATCGGAGCAAGGAAGCCGACAAGGCCAAGCCGGCCGCCGCCGCCCCGCCGCCTCCCGCGGTGGTGGTGGCCGAAGTCGTCCAGAAGACCGTGCCGATCTACAGCGAGTTCGTCGCGCAGACCGACGCCAAGGAGACGGTCGAGATCCGCGCGCGGGTGCAGGCGTTCCTCGAGGCGCAGCACTTCACCGAGGGCACGATCGTCAAGAAGGACCAGTTGCTGTTCACGCTCGACAAGCGCGAATACGAGGCGAAGCTGCAGCAGGCCAAGGCCCAGCTCGAGGGCGCGCAGGCGAGACTCGGCAAGGCCGAGACGGACGAGCGGCGCCTGAAGCCGCTGGCCGAGCGGCGGGCGGTGCCGCAGCAGGACTACGACAACGCCGTCGCGAATCTGGACACCGCGCGCGCCGGAGTCTCGGCCGCGAAGGCCGATGTCACCGGGGCGGAGCTCGACCTCGGCTATTGCACGATCCGCTCTCCGATCGGCGGCCTGATCGGCAAGCGCCTCGTGGCGCCGGGGAACCTCGTGGGCAAGGGCGAGGCGACGCTCCTCGACACCGTGTCGAGCATCGATCCGATCCGGGTCAACGCCACGATCAGCGAAGCGGAATACCTTCGCTACTTCGCCAGAGGGAAGGAAAGCGGGAACAACACCGGGCCGCTGGAGCTGATCCTCGCCGACGGCAACGTCTTCCCGCACAAGGGCAAGGTCGTCATCGTCGACCGGGCGGTGGACCAGAAGACCGGCACGCTGAATTTCGCCGCCGAGTTCCCGAACCCGGAGGGAAAGCTGCGCCCCGGGCAGTTCGGCCGCGTGCGTGCGGTCGCCGAGGTGGCGAAGGACGCAATCCTGATCCCGAAGCGCGCCGTCCAGGAGATCCAGGGCATGAAGAGCGTGCTCGTGGTCGGCGCCGACAACATGGTTGCGCTGCGCACCATCCAGCCGGGAGAAACGGTCGGCGACCTGCTCATCGTCCGCGACGGCGTCAAGCCCGGGGAGCGGGTGATCGTCGACGGGGTGCAGAAGGCCCGGCCGGGGAGCAAGGTCAACCCGTCGACTGCCGCCGCCGGCCCGGCGGAGGCGAAGGCGGACGAGAAGGCACCGGCGAGGCCCGCCGAGCCGAAGTCGGCAGCGAAGGCGGGGGGAAAGTAGCCCATGGGCCAGTTCTTCATCCGCCGGCCGATCGTCGCGATCGTCATCGCGATCCTGACGGTCATGATGGGCGTGGTCACGATCCAGGGCTTGTCGGTCGAGCAGTATCCGTTCCTCGCGCCGCCCAACATCCGCGTCACCGCCAATTACCCGGGCTCGTCGGCCGAGGGCGTGGAGCAGTCGGTGGCGACGCCGATCGAGCAGGAGGTCAACGGCGTCGACCGGCTGATCTACATGAAGTCGTCGAACACCAGCGACGGCCGGATGCAGCTCGACGTCAATTTCGAGGTCGGTACCGACCAGGACATCGCGAACGTCCTGACCCAGAACCGCGTCTCCGCCGCGCAGGCGCGCCTGCCGCCCGAAGTCACGCAGCAGGGCGTGACGGTGAAGAAGCAGAGCCCCAGCATCCTGATGGTGATCTCGATCTACTCGCCGGAGGACGCGTACGACGCCAACTTCCTGATCAACTACGCGGGGATCAACCTGCGTGACCAGATGCTCCGGATTCCGGGAATCGCGCAGGTCGACCTGTTCGGCGGGACCGACTACGGGATGCGGATCTGGTTCCGGCCCGACCGCCTCGCCAAGCTGGGGCTGACGCCGGCGGACGTCATCAACGCCATCAAGGAGCAGAACCTGCAGGCGCCCACCGGCAAGGTCGGCGCGGCGCCGACGCCGAAGGACCAGCAGTTCACCAGCACGGTCAGCGCTCCGGGCCGCCTGGTCACGCCGGAGGAGTTCGAGAACATCATCGTCCGCCAGAGCGAGACCGGTGCCGTGGTCCGGATCAAGGACATCGGCCGCGCCGAGCTCGGCTCGCAGGACTACAACGCGTTCGGGCGGCTGAACGGCAAGCCGGCCGGCGCGATGGCGGTGTACCTGCTTCCCGGCGCCAACCAGCTGAAGGCCGCCGAGTCGATCTACGCGACGATGGAGAAGGCGAAGGCGCTGTTCCCGCCCGGGATGGACTACAAGATCGTCTACGACACCACGCCGGCGGTCCAGGCGTCGATCCACGAGATCATGAAGACCTTCGTCGAGGCGCTCATCCTGGTGACGCTCGTCGTCTTCATCTTCCTGCAGAACATCCGCGCGACGATCATCCCGCTGCTGACGATTCCGGTCTCGCTGATCGGCACCTTCATCTTCTTCCCGATGCTGGGCTTCTCGATCAACACGCTGTCGATGTTCGGCCTGGTGCTCGCGATCGGCATCGTGGTCGACGACGCCATCGTCGTCGTCGAGGCGGTGATCCACCACCTCGAGCACGGGATGAGCCCGAAGGAGGCGACCGTCAAGGCGATGGAAGAGGTGACGGCGCCGGTCATCGGCATCGCGCTGATCCTCTGCGCGGTGTTCGTCCCGGTCGCCCTCCTCGGCGGGCTGGTCGGCAGCATGTACAAGCAGTTCGCGCTGACCATCGCGATCTCGGTGCTGCTCTCGGCGTTCAACGCCCTGTCGCTGACGCCGGCGCTGTGCGCGATGCTGCTGAAGCAGCCGAAGCCGATGCGCGGGCCGCTGGGCGCGTTCTTCCGGGGCTTCAACAAGGCGTTCGACGCGACGACCGGCGGCTACGTGAGCGTGTCGCGCCTGCTCGTGCGCCGCTCGCTGCTCACCATCGCGATCGTCGCCGCGGTGGCGATCGGGGCCGGCCTGTTCGCGCGGGATGCTGCCGGCCGGGTTCATTCCGGACGAGGACCAGGGAATCTTCGGCATCAACGTCCAGCTCCCGCCCGGCGCCTCGCTCGAGCGCACCAGCATCGTGCTGAGGAAGGTCGAGGACATCCTCGCCAAGACCGATGGACTCGACTCGTACCAGACCGTCGGCGGCTACGGGGCGGTGACCAGCACGTTCCAGCCGAACTACGGCACGATCTTCGTGCGGATGAAGCCCTGGGAGGAGCGCAAGGGCGCAGCGCTGCACGTGAACGGCATCATGGGCGGGCTGCGGCCGAAGCTCGCGGCGATTCCCGAGGCGATCATCTTCCCGTTCAACATACCCACGCTTTCCGGCTTCGGGGCCGCGTCGGGGTTCAACTTCCTGCTGCAGGACCGCAGCGGCGCGCTGACGGTCGCGCAGCTCGGCGAGCTGGCGCAGAAATTCGTCGCCGCGGCGAGGCAGCGGCCCGAGCTCGGCACCGTGTTCACCTCGTTCGACCCGAACTACCCGCAGGTGAAGGTGGAGCTCGATCGGGAGAAGGCGCGCACGCTGGGCGTCCCGGTGAACGAGGTGTTCCAGACGCTGTCGGCGGCGCTGGGCGGCTCCTACGTCAACGACTTCAACCGGTTCGGGCGCCT
This sequence comes from uncultured beta proteobacterium, assembly GCA_963832705.1. Taxonomy (GTDB): domain Bacteria; phylum Pseudomonadota; class Gammaproteobacteria; order Burkholderiales; family Casimicrobiaceae; genus CAIWHR01. Next base: position 215,058 of record CAWHVP010000021.1, read on the forward strand.
GTATCGCGTCTACGTGCAGGCCGACGCGGAACAGCGGCTGAAGGCGGAGGACATCGGCAGGATCTACGTCCGCTCGAAGACGACCAACGAGATGGTCCCGCTGTCGACGCTGGTCACCATCCGCGAGGTCGCCGGCAGCGAGCTGACGACGCGCTTCAACCTGCAGCGCTCGGTCGAGATCCAGGGCTCGCCCGCGCCCGGCTACACCTCCGGGCAGGCGCTCGCCGCGCTGGAGCAGGTGTTCGCGGAGACGATGCCCAAGGAGACGGGCTTCGCGTATTCGTCGATGTCCTACCAGGAGAAGATCGCGCCGGCCGCGACGCCGACCTTCATCATGGCGATCGTCTGCGTGTTCCTGCTGCTGGCCGCGCTGTACGAGAGCTGGCGGCTGCCGTGGGCGGTGCTCCTCGGGTCGCCGCTCGTCGCGCTGGGCGCCTTCTTCGGCACCTGGCTGATGGGCTACGACAACAACGTCTACGTGCAGATCGGCCTCGTGATGCTGATCGGCCTTGCGGCCAAGAACGCCATCCTGATCGTGGAATTCGCCAAGGCGAAGCACGAAGGCGGCGCGTCGCTCGAGGAGGCGGCGCTGGAGTCGGCGCGCCTGCGCTTCCGGCCGATCCTGATGACCGCGTTCGCCTTCATCCTCGGGGTCGTGCCGCTGATGCTGGCGAGCGGCGCCGGCGCCGGCGCCCAGAACGTCATGGGCACCGGCGTGTTCTGGGGCATGCTGGTCGCGACCGCGCTGGGCGTGTTCATCATTCCGGGCAACTACACCTTTGTCGAGGGACTCGGTCGCCGCGGGAAGGTTACGGAAGCGGCGCCGGTCGTGCCCAGAGAGGAAGGAGCCGACTGAGATGATCCGACGGATTCCCTTGTCTGCGCCGCGGTGCTGCGTTGCCGCCGGCTGCACGGTCGGTCCCGACTACCGGCGGCCCGAGGTCCCGGTTCCGCCGGTATATCGCGGCGCCGACGCTGCCCCGCCGGCAGCCGAGCGCCGAGTCGTTCGGCGCGCTCGCCTGGTGGAGCGTCTTCCCGGATCCCGACCTCCAGGCGTTGATCCGCACGGCACTGGCGCAGAACTACGATCTGCGCATCGCCGCGGCGCGCATCCTGCAGGCGCAGAGCCAGGTCACGATCGCCCGGTCGCTCGAGGCTCCGACGGTCGACGGCAGCGCCAGCGCCCCGTACGCCGGATACACGGGCTCCGATCGCCCGGCCACGCTTCCCGACAACAGCTTCCAGCCGCAGGCCGGGCTGGGCATCGGTTGGGAACTGGATTTCTGGGGCAAGTACCGGCGTGGCACCGAGGCTGCGCGGGCCGATCTGCTGGCCACCGAGGAAGGGCGCTACGTCGTCATGGCGACGCTGGTCACCCAGGTCGGCCAGGCGTACCTGACGCTCCGTGCATTGGACCTCACGCTGGAGATCTCCAGGCGCACCGTGGGCTCGCGGTCGAAGTCGCTCGACCTCGTGCAGGCACGGCTGGATGGCGGCGTCGCCGGGGTGCTCGACCTGCGGCAGGCCGAGACGCTCTACTACGGCGCGACCAAGACGATCCCCGAGCTTCAGCGCCAGATCGAGCAGACCGAGAACTCCATCAGCACCCTGCTCGGACAGAATCCCGGGCCGATCAAGCGCGGGCGCCCGCTCGAAGCGCAGATCGCGGCTCCGACGCTGCCGCCGGGCCTGCCGACGGACCTGCTCACGCGGCGGCCGGACATCCGCAGGGCCGAGCAGCAGCTGGTTTCGGCGAACGCGCAGATCGGCGTGGCCACGGCGCAGCTCTATCCGACGGTCACGATCTCCGGGTTTGCCGGAGTGGGCGGCGCGACGATCGGCGGCGCGAACTTCGGGCCGTACGGGATCTTCAGCGCGCTGCCGGCGGTCACGCTGCCCATCTTCAACATGGGCCGCCTGCAGGCGAACGTCGACTACAACGAGGCGCGTGCGCAGGAAGCGGGCCTGTTCTACCAGCAGACGCTGCAGCAGGCGCTGCGCGAAGTGTCGGACGCGCTGGTCGGCGTCCGCAAGCGGCAGGAGTTCCGGCAGCAGCAGGAGCTGCTCGTCAACGCGCTGGCGGACGCCAGCCAGGTCGCGAAAATGCGCTACGAGGGCGGGGTGTCCAGCTACCTGGAGGTCCTGGATACGGAGCGCCAGTTCTTCGACGCTGAAGTCCAGCTGGTCCAGGCGAAGCGGGACGAGTCGCTGAGCGTGATCGAGCTCTACAAGGCGCTAGGCGGGTGGATGGCAGGCCGATACTTCTGCCATGGCTGCGGCCGGCACGGCGCGATAGAGGCGGAGCGTACCGTTCCAGAGTGGTGCATCCGTTCCAAGCTTTCAGTGCCGCTCATCGAGGGTCTTTCAAACGGCACGCAGGACGAACGATACCGAAGCGATAACCCGATGGAGGTGAAGATGGCAAAGAAGGACGCGGGAAAGAAGGACGAGCGCAAGGGCAAGGCGAAGAAAGCGCAGCGGCGACGTCGCTGCGAAGGCCGCGCAGGCGGGCGGTGCTTCGGAGGCCGGCAAGGCGCTCTCCACCAAGGACTACGACCGCGAGCTCAAGAAGCTGCACGTCGAGCTGGTCAACCTGCAGCAGTGGGTCGTGGCCAAGGGGCTCAAGGTCTGCATCGTGTTCGAGGGCCGCGACGGCGCCGGCAAGGGCGGCACGATCAAGGCGATCACCGAGCGCGTGAGCCCGCGGGTGTTCCGCGTCGTCGCGCTGCCCGCGCCGACCGAGCGCGAGAAGACCCAGATGTACGGGCAGCGCTTCTTCCCGTACTTCCCGGCCGCGGGCGAGATCGTGATCTGGGACCGCAGCTGGTACAACCGCGCCGGGCGTCGAGCGGGTGATGGGCTTCTGCAGCGAGGAGCAGGCACGCGGCTTCCTGCAGACCATCCCGATGTTCGAGAAGCTGATGGTCCAGTCGGGGATCATCCTGCTCAAGTACTGGCTGGAGGTGAGCCCCGAGGAGCAGACGCGGCGGCTGAAGGCGCGGATCGGCGACGGCCGCAAGACCTGGAAGCTCTCGCCGATGGACTTGAAGTCCTACGACCGCTGGGACGACTACACGAAGGCGCGCGACGAGATGTTCGCCGCCACCGATTCGTCGTGGGCGCCGTGGTTCGTCGCGCGCTCGGAGGACAAGAAGCGCGTGCGCCTGAACGTCATCAGCCACCTGCTGAAGCACGTTCCGTACAAGGCTCCCCCGGCCGTTGAAGATCAAGCTGCCCGACCGCAAGATCGGCAAGTACAAGGCGGTCGACTTCCCGTTCAAGTACGTGCCGGAAGTGTTCTGACCGCCACTGGTCCGGTCCCCGGGCTCCGATAGCCGCGCCCCCGTAGCCGTCGGGGGCGCCGGCGGGCTTACGCCTGCATGGCACGCTTTGACAGGCATCAACGCTCCCCCGCAGCCCGGGCGCCACAATGAGATTTCGCCACCGGCGAAATCGCGAGGTATCGGCATGAATCCGATCAAGCAGGCAACCCGCAGCACCGAGATCTCGACCAAGGTCGCGCAGCTCTTCAAGCGGCGCGTGGAGCTCGCGCAGGAGCACTATCGCGAGCGGATGACCAAGGCCTGGCGCGACACCGTCGCCGGCCTCGTCGGCCACGCCGCAGATGCCTGGGATCTGGTGGATGCAGGGCTACAACTACGCGGTGGACGCCACGCAGCGGTCGATCCTGTTCTGGGACACGCTGCGCCAGCGCGGCGTCAACTACCGCGTGCACAAGCGCAAGGGGCAGCCGCCGCTGCTGCACTTCGACTACGAGATGGTCGAGGACGCCCGCAAGTACGAGCGGCCGGTCAACTACGCGATGGTGCGCATCCTGCCGCCGAAGGGCATCGCCATCGACCCGAAGCGGCGCCCGTACGTCATCATCGACCCGCGGGCGGGCCACGGCCCCGGCATCGGCGGGTTCAAGGACGATTCGCAGGTCGGCGTCGCGCTGCGCGATGGCCACCCGGTCTACTTCGTGATCTTCTTCCGCGAGCCCGAGCCGGGGCAGACGCTGCTCGACGTCTGCGCCGCCGAGCAGCGCTTCGTCCGCCGCGTGCGGCAGCTGCATCCGGACAGCCCCAAGCCCGCGATCGTCGGCAACTGCCAGGGCGGCTGGGCGGCGATGATGCTGGCGGCGTCGGATCCCGACGACACCGGCCCGATCGTCATCAACGGCGCGCCGATGTCGTACTGGGGCGGCGCGTTCGCCGAGGGCGAGGGCGACAACCCGATGCGCTACTCCGGCGGGATGCTGGGCGGCACCTGGCTCGCCTCGTTCACCGCGGACCTGGGCGCCGGCATCTTCGACGGCGCGTACCTGGTCGAGAACTTCGAGAGCCTGAACCCGGCGAACACGCTCTGGGACAAGTACTACCACCTGTTCGCCAACGTCGACACCGAGCCGCCGCGCTACCTCGACTTCGAGCGCTGGTTCGGCGGGTACTTCCTGATGAATCGCGAGGAGATCGAGTGGATCACCCGCAACCTGTTCGTCGGCAACAAGCTGTGGACCGGCGGCGCGGTGGCGGGGCCGGGCAAGACCTTCGACCTGCGCGAGATCAAGTCGCCGATCATCCTGTTCGCGTCGATGGGCGACAACATCACGCCGCCGCAGCAGGCGTTCAACTGGGTCGCCGACGTGTACGGCTCGACCGACGAGATCAAGGCGCGCGGCCAGGTGATCGTCGGCCTGCTGCACGAGAGCATCGGTCACCTCGGGATCTTCGTCTCCGGCAAGGTCGCGAAGAAGGAGCACGCGCAGATCGTCTCGGTGCTGAAGTCGGTCGAGGCGCTGCCGCCCGGCCTCTACGGCATGGCGATCCAGGAGCACAAGACTGCCGACGGCACGGTCGAGTACCACGTCGAGTTCCGCGAGCGCGCGGCTGGAGGAGATCGCCGGGCGGCTCAACCGCCTGCATCGGGTCGACGAGAAGCCGTTCGAGGCGGTCGAGAAGCTGTCCGAATTCAACCAGAGCGCGTACGAGCTGTTCGCGCAGCCGCTGGTGCAGGCGCTGGCGAGCGAGGGCGCGGCCGAGGTCGCGCGCGGAAATCCATCCGCTGCGCGTCCAGCAGTGGGCGATCTCCGACCTCAATCCCTGGCTGAACTGGCTGCCCTCCGCGGCCGAGGCGGTCAAGGCGCAGCGCAAGCCGCTGCCGCCGGACAGCCCGGCGCTCAAGGTCCAGGCGCTGGGATCGGAGGCGATCAGCGCGTCGCTCGACTACTATCGCGCGATCCGCGACGCGGTCACCGAAGCCGCGTTCTTCCAGACCTACGGCAATGCGTTCGCGCTGTACCTCGCCGACGAGGAGGCCAGGGCCGGCGCCGCGCATCCCGCGGCCCCGGCCGAAGCGCGCGAGCTGCCGGTGGTGAAGGAAGCGCTGGCGTCGATCGCCAAGGGCGGCCTCGCCGAGGCGCTGACGCGGACCGCGGCCCTGGTGGCGCACAACAACGTCCCGTTCCCGCTCGAGCGCATCGCGCTGAAGGAGGAGCTCTTCGCCGACTACAAGGGGATGCTGCCGGACCTCCCGCGCGACGAGTGGCGGCACATCCGCGGCGAGCAGGACATCATCGTCCGCTACGCGCCGGAGCAGGCGCTGGCGACGCTGCCCGGTCTCGTCGCCGACCGCGCCGACCGCGAGCGCCTGCTGGCGTTCTTCGAGAAGCTGTTCACGGACGAGCGCCTCCTGACCATGCGGCCGACGGCCGAGCAGCGGGCGATGCTGAGGCGCATCGGCGACCTGCTCGGGATCGCACCCGCGCGCCGTCGGCGCATCGCGCAGGCCCGAAAGGTCGCGGTCAAGCGGCCGCCGGCCGCCGTGCGCAAGCCGGCGGCAGCGCGCAAGCCCGCGGGCAGCCGCTGACCGCGGCACGCTACGGAGCGATGGCATGAGCAACAAGCACGAGAAGTACAACAAGCTGCTCGATTTCTGCAGGACGCTGCCGCCGACGCCGACCGCCGTCGCGCATCCCTGCGACGAGAGCTCGCTGCAGGGCGCGGCCGACGCCGCGAAGCTGGGGCTGATCGCGCCGATCCTGGTGGGGCCGCGGGCGCGGATCGAGGCCGTGGCGAAGCAGTACGGGATCGACATCTCGGGATTGCCGATCGTCGAAGCGGAGCACAGCCACGACTCGGCCGAGAAGGCCGTCGCGCTGGTGCGCGAGGGCAGGGCCGAGGCGCTGATGAAGGGCAGCCTGCACACCGACGAGCTGATGGGCGCCGTGGTGAGTCGCGACGGCGGGCTGCGCACTTCCCGGCGCGTCAGCCACTGCTTCGTGATGGACGTTCCGAGCTACGCGGAAACGCTGATCATCACCGATGCCGCCGTCAACATCGCGCCGACGATGGCCGACAAGGTCGACATCATCCAGAACGCGATCGACCTCGCGCACGCGCTGCGCTTTCCCGAGGTGCGGGTCGCGATCCTGTCGGCGATGGAGACGGTCAACCCGAAGGTGCCGTCGACCGTCGAGGCGGGCGCGCTGTGCAAGATGGCCGACCGCGGCCAGATCACCGGCGCGATCCTCGACGGCCCGCTCGCGCTCGACAACGCGATCAACCTCGAGTCGGTGGCGATCAAGAAGATCGACTCGCCGGTGGCCGGGCGCGCGAACGTGCTGGTCGTCCCCGACCTCGAGGCCGGCAACATGCTGGCGAAGAGCCTCACGTTCCTCGCCGGGGCGGACGCCGCGGGCGTCGTGCTGGGCGCGCGCGTGCCGATCATCCTGACCAGTCGCGCGGACTCGGTGATGACCCGGCTCGCCTCCTGCGCGGTCGCCGTGCTCGTCGCGCACGCGAAGCGCGAGGCCGGCACCAGGTCGATCGGCTGAGGAAGCGCGATGACCGCTGCGCCACCGAACAAGGTGCTGGAGGGCCGCAAGGCGCTCGTCGTCGGCGTCGCCAACGATTCGTCGATCGCCTGGGGCTGCGCGAAGGCGTTCCGCGAGGTCGGCGCCGAGGTCGCGCTCACCTACCTCAACGACCGTGCGCGGCCGCACGTCGAGCCGCTGGCGCGGGAGATCGAGGCGCCGCTGTTCCTGCCGCTGGACGTCGCGGTGCCGGGGCAGCTCGAGGCGGTCTTCGAGGCGGTCGGCCGGCAGTGGGGCGGGCTCGACATCCTCGTGCACTCGATCGCGTTCGCGCCGAAGGAGGACCTGCAGGGCGGGCTGCTCGACTGCTCGGCCGAGGGCTTCGCCAAGGCGATGGACGTCTCCTGCCACTCGTTCATCCGGATGGCGCGGCTCGCCGCGCCGCTGATGCAGGACGGCGGCACGATGTTCGCGATGAGCTACCACGGCGCGAACAAGGTCGTGCCCACGTACAACGTGATGGGGCCGGTGAAGGCGGCGCTCGAGGCGTCCTGCCGTTACCTGGCGTACGAGCTCGGAGGCCGGCGCATCCGCGTGCACGCGATCTCGCCCGGGCCGCTGAAGACGCGCGCCGCGTCGGGCCTCAAGGACTTCGACCTGCTGCTCACGCAGGCCGAGCAGCGCGCGCCGATCGGCGAGCTGGTCGACATCATGGACGTCGGTTTCACCTGCGCGTATCTTGCAACTCCGTACGCGCGGAGGATGTCCGGCGAGACGCTCTACGTCGACGGCGGCGTGAACATCATGGCGTGACCGTTGCCGCATGGGGCAGGGAAGCTCCATCCCGGCCGAGAGCGGCGCAACCTGACGGGAGGACGAGCATGCGACTCTGGATCGGCAACATGGCGCCGGGCACGACCGACGACGAGGTCAGGGCGTTCGTGAAGAAGTACGCCCCGGACATGGAGTGCGTCGAGCTCGAGCGCGTCGAGGGCACGGGCACGCATCCGGCGGTGATCCTCGGCTTCACCGGCGGCACGCCGACGATGCTCGGCAACCTCGCGATCAGGCTGAACGGCATGTACTGGAAGGGCCGCTCGCTCAACGCCAACACGATGATGCGCTGAGCGCCCCACCGCGAGCGCCCGGGTCGAACCGTGAAGGTCATCGAGATCGTCTATCGCTACGACGGCAGCGACGCGGCCGTGCGCCCGCGGCCGGCCGACCCGGACGCTGCGCGCGCGCGGCTCGAGCACGCCAGCCGGTCGATCGGGTCGCTGCTCGCGGACGTGGACGAGGGCACCGGCGTCGCTCGGCGGGTGATCCAGCTGGACCCGGGCGATCTCGGCCTTGCGCCGGGCAAGGCGGGCGCGCCCCCGCAGCGGCCGTACGCCGCGGTGCTCGGCTGCGCCGACGCGCGCGTGCCGATCGAGCTGATCTTCAACGAGGGCCCGAACGACCTCTTCGTCGTGCGCGTGGCGGGCAACGGCCTCGGCGCCGAGGTGCTGGGCAGCCTCAGGTATGCGATCGACCACCTGGGCGGGAGCCTGAAGCTGATCGTGGTCCTCGGGCACAGCGGCTGCGGTGCCGTGTCGGCGGCCGTCGACGCGTTTCTCAGCCCCGAGACCTACTTCGCCGTCGTCTCCCAGCACGCGCTGCGCGGCATCCTCGACCGATTGCTCGTCGTCGTCGCCGCGTCGGCGAAGCGGATGGCCGCGGTCTTCGGGCCCGACGTCGTGCGGCGCCCGGGCTATCGCGCCGCGCTGGTCGAGACCGCCGTCGCATCGAATGCCGCGCTGGCCGCGTATGCGCTGCAGCGCGAGATCGGAGACGGGCAGGACCTGCGCACCGCCTACGGCGTCTATCTGCTCGCAGGCCGGCAGGTCTGGTCGCCGCGCGCCGGGAGCGACGAATGCGCGGGCCTCGCGTTTCCGCCCGCCGACCTCGCGGCCTTCACCGAGTTCGGCGACAACGTGCTGCGCACCGAGCGGATCGCGCGGCTGCTCGACGGGGCGCCCGCATAGGTCCGGCGGGCTGTTGGCGCGGGACATCGGATCGTGACCCATCCGCATCCTTCGCGCCGGATCGTGCCGGCGATGCCGGCCGTGGCGCTTGCCGCGCTCGCCGCCGCCTCCCCGGCGTCGGCGCAGGACATCGAGCCGCGCGCCTACTCGAACGCGCCGATCGGCGTGAATTTCCTGGTTGCAGGCTACGCCTACACGCGTGGCGGGCTCGCGTTCGACACCGCGGTGCCGATCACCGACGTCAACCTGCAGACGAACAACGCGCTCGTCGCCTACGCGCACGTGCTCGAGATCGGCGGCCAGTCCGCCAAGTTCGACGTCGCCGTGCCGTACGCGTGGCTGTCGGGCACGGCGAAGTACAAGGGCGACCCGGTCGAACGCATCGTCAACGGTCCCGTCGACCCCGCGTTCCGCCTGTCGGTGAACTTCTTCGGCGCCCCGGCGCTGTCGCTGAAGGAATTCGCCGGCTACGAGCAGGACCTGATCGTCGGCGCGAGCTTCCGGGTCGTCCCGCCCCTGGGCCAGTACGACGACACGCGCATCGTCAACATCGGCATGAACCGGTGGTCGTTCAAGCCCGAGCTCGGCATCTCGAAGGCGATCGGCCAGTGGACGCTCGAGGCGACCGCGGCGGCGACGCTGTTCACGCGCAATACCGACTTCTACGGCGGCAGGACGCGCGCGCAGGATCCGCTCTACTCGATCCAGGGCCACGCGATCTACAGCTTTCGCTCGGGCATCTGGTCGTCGCTCGACGTCACCTACTTCATGGGCGGGCGGACGACGATCGACGGCGTGCGCGACAACAACCTGCAGCAGAACTGGCGGCTGGGCGGCACGCTGGCGTTCCCGATCGACATCCGCAACTCGATCAAGCTCTATGCGAACGGCGGCGTGTCCGACCGTACCGGGAACAGCTACGATCTGATCGGGATCGCCTGGCAGCATCGCTGGGGCGCCGGGCTCTGACCGGAGGGACGATGCGCACGATGCCAGGCGACGAGCCCGAGCGCTTGCTCGATCCGATCGACCGGATCTCGGAGATCCTGTTCGGCCTGATCATGGCCGTCACCATCGTCGGCGGCCTGTCGATCGCCTCGGCCGGGCAGGCGGAGATGCGCACGGTGACGCAGGCCGCGCTCGGCTGCAACGTCGCCTGGGGGCTCGTCGACGCCGTCATGTACCTGGTGCGCACGTGGGTCGAGCGCACCCGCAGGAAGGCGCTGGCGAAGCGGATCGTCGGCGCCGACACCGCGACCGCGCATCGGCTGATCGCCAGGGAGCTGCCGGGGCACCTCGCCACCCTGGCCGGGCCCGAGGGGATCGCGGGCATGCACCGGCACCTGAAGGAGTTCCCGATCGACCGGATCGCAGCGCTCAAGCCCCGCGATTACCTGGAGGCCTTCGCCATCTTCCTCATGGTGGTGATCGCGACGTTTCCGGTCGTCGCGCCGTTCATGCTGATGGACGACCCGGCATCGGCGATGAAGCTGTCGCGCCTGATCACCATTGTGATGCTCTTTCTCGCCGGCTTCGCGCTGGGGCGCTACGCCGGTCACGACCGGGCGCATCGGATCGGGCTCATCGCCTCGGCCTTCGGTGCCCTGCTGATCGCGGCCGTCATGGCCCTGGGCGGATGACGCCCGCGTTGCGCCGGGCCGGCGCCATCGGCCTCGCGCTCCTCGCCCTGCCGGTAACAGCGGTGGCGGCGGAGCCCGAGCCAGCGGCCGCGCCGCCGACGTCGGTCTCGGCGACCGGCTACTGGTACGCGATGCGCGACCAGCCCGATTTCGGCGTCGGCGTGGCGGCGCTCAACCGCGGGCCCCTGCACCTCGAAGCCCGCTACAACTACGAGGCCCGCGATTCCGGGTCGCTGTTCGTCGGCTGGAAGTTCGCCGGCGGCGACGACCTGACGTTCGAGTTGACGCCGATCATCGGCGGGCTGTTCGGCGCCGCGCGCGGCGTGGTGCCCGGCTTCGAGGCGAGCGTCGCGTACAAGGAGGTCGACTTCTACATCGAAGCCGAATACGTCCGCGACCTCGACGATTCCAGCGCCAGCTACACCTACGCGTGGAGCGAGCTGGGCTGGCGGCCGCTGCCGTGGCTGCGCGTCGGTCTCGCGGGCCAGCGCACGCGCACGATCGACAGCGACCGCGACATCCAGCGCGGAGTCTTCGGGCAGGTGACGGTCGGCAAGGCGACGCTCGGCGTCTACGCCTTCAACCCCGACGCCGGCAGCCGCTACGCGATCGTGTCGCTCGGCCTGCAGTTCTGACGCCGACGCGCAGGGGCTTCGGCCTTGGCGCGCGCCTGCCGAGCTTCTTAGCGGTAGCCACCGTCCGCATCGTCCGTGCGGTTCTTGACATCGCTCAAGCATCCGCGCCCCATGCGCGTCCGCATGTCCAAAATTGTGAAGTCATTGTCCTGAATTGCGCAGCCCTGGCCTCTCCTTTGGCAGAAATTACGGACGACCACGGCGAGTGTCAGTACGGCGACGGCTGGGCGTCGATCATCCGCGGCGGCCTGCACTGCACCTGCCAGGCCATGGGTTGCGACTCTGACACGAGGGCCGAGCACATGCCGTCATCGATGGTCGTTGGTGCGTGACCGGGTTCTTCCAGACGATCGGGTCTGGCATTGAGCAAATCGCCATCACCGCCGGTCGGGTGAGGCACAAGAAGGAGCAATCGCATGAGAAAGAAATTGACGGATATGCACCCGGTAGACGACATCGTCACCCGGAACACCCCGGGCCTAAAGATCTGGGAGGAGAACTGGGGCGGCATGCAGTGCGCGTACCACGTCTTTGCCCCGGGGACTGACTTCACGGACATTCTGAAGGGAAAGGGACTAGCGCACGATCTGTGCGGGGTTGAACACTGGGCTTACGTTTTGAAGGGCACGTTGGAGGTCATTTACCTTGACGGGACCGTTGAGACTTGCCGCGCCGGGGAATGCTGCTACTGGCCGGCTCCGCACAACTTCAAGTCGAAGGAAGGCGCCGAGATCCTCCAGTTCAGCACCGCGGGAGGGTTGGCTGCGCAAGCCAAGATAATCCACGAGCATTTCGCGAAACAGATGAAAAACTAAGTGTTGATTCACTCTGGCGCTATCGCGGCCGATGTGGGGGCGGCGCGCCCCACCACCGGCTCGTTGTGAGTGCCCGGTCGTGCGACGAACCGCCTGCACCGGGCGGACGTCGTGCCGACAGGGCTTGCCCCCGCGCTGCACACTTCAGGAGATGCGATGAAACTCAAACCAGGACCAACCCGCAGAGTCCACGCCAACAACACCCGCGGTGCCGCGTTCTGCGGACTCGGCGCCTTCGTCGGCATCGGCAAGACGCAGCGGGCGCACGTCTACACCGCGGCGACCCTGCCCGTGGGTCCGGACGACTACAAGAAGATCGATCCGGAAAAGCTGGCGCGCGAGCTCGAAGTCGACAAGTGCGCGGTCAACAGTGGCCGCTTCTGGATGATGGACGAGGTGGAGTACGCCGGGGGCGACAGCGTCGACTTTCACGGCATCAAGATGAACTGGGCCGGGGACATGACCGGTGCCGAGATGGTTGCCCAGTTCCAGAGTGCTTACGTGCCCTCGTTGATCCAGCGCAATACCAACTGGGTCTGGCACGCGGGCAAGCCAGTGCACCTGCTGCGCGAGCCGAACGGCACGGTCTGGGTCCTGCAGGAATACACGAAGGCCGTCGATCCGAGCCTGACCCCGGAAAACCTTCATACGGTGGGCGGCAAGTTGAAGAACCTGCCGGAAGGCTGGAAGTTCGAGACCAAGGTGCTCACCGCGAACCTTTCGCTGGATACGGGTCGCGCCGGCGGCTGGGCTGCCATTATTCGCGACGACCTCGGCAACACCTACCAGGGCTGCGGCTACGGCAAGGACACCAGCGCCAACTTCGTGCCCTGACGCGCACCGGACGTTGGATAGCCCGCCGCGCGCGAGGGCAAGCGAGTCATCGCCGCGACATTTGTCCGTACCGGGCCGCAGACTCGCCCGGCGGCGAGCGACAGAGAAGGAGATTCGATCGTGATGTCGAACCGAGACCAGAAGGCCGCGACCCCGGTTGCGGGCGACCGGCTGCCGAAGATGAAACAGACGACGCTCGGCCTCTACGTGACCGCCGCGCAGGCGTATGAAATGTGGAAGGCCGCGCCCGACGAGGTGAAGATCATCGACGTGCGGACTCCCGAGGAGTTCGCTTTCGTCGGCCACCCGGCGATGGCATGGAACATACCCATCGCTTTCGTGAGCTACCAGCGAAAGGGCGGCAAGTTCACCTACGCACCGCAGATGAACAAGGCCTTCGTCGACCAGGTTCGAGAGATTGCCCAGCCGACCGACACCCTGCTGGTCACCTGTCGGTCAGGTGGTCGCGGCGCGATGGCCGTCAACCAGCTTGCCGCAGCCGGGTTCACGAACGCGTACAACATCGTCGACGGGATCGAAGGCGACACCGTGGACGATCCGGAGAGCGTCTTTCACGGGAAGAGGATGAAGAACGGCTGGAAGAATTCGGCGCCCTGGGTTTACGACCTCGACCCCGAGAAGGTCATCATCGAGGAAGGGGCTTCCCAGCAGATGAGGTGACGCGCGGCGGCGCCCCGGCGAGTTGAACGGATGAGGCGGTCGTGGGATGAAGACCGAAGAGCTGAAACAAAAGGCACGGCACGAGTTGATCGAGTATGCGGTGAACGTCGCGTATCTGGCGATCGTCTTCTCCGCCTTCACCTGGTACCGGCGGTTCATCCTCGCCTCCTACGACATCACCTATACGAACTATTGGGTAGCGCTGATCGAGGCGCTGATCCTGGGCAAGGTGATCATGATCGGCGGCATCTTCCGGCTCGGCCGAAGCCTCGAGGACAAGCCGCTGATCCTCAGCAGTCTGTACAAGACCGTCATCTTCTGCCTGTTCTGCGCCGCCTTCACGGTTGCCGAGCATACGGTGGTGGGCCTCTGGAAGGGCGAAGGGCTCGGCGCGGGGCTCCACGAGATTGCGGGAAAGGGACGCCACGAAATCGTGGCCAACACCCTGATGCTCTTCGTGTCGCTGCTCCCCTACTTCGCGTTCAGGGAACTGGGACGCGTATTCGGGCGCGACCGGCTCCGGGAAATATTCTTCCGGCGAAGGATCGACCTGTCGAATCACCCGGAGGGCAAGCCGTGAGCCCCGGCAGCGGTGGTCCTCTCGCGCTGTTGCGGCGTCGCCTTCCGATCCTGGATTGGGGTGCGGAGTACTCCGGCCAGATGCTCGGAGGCGACCTCGTCGCTGCCGCGATCGTCTCGATGATGCTGATCCCGCAGTCGCTCGCGTACGCGCTGCTCGTCGGGTTGCCGCCGCAGCTCGGCCTCTACGCCTCGATGGCGCCGCTCCTGCTCTACGCGGTCTTCGGCACCTCGCGCGCGCTGGCCGTGGGCCCGGTGGCGGTGGCAAGCCTCATGACGGGCGCTGCGGCGGCCCAGGTCGCGGCCCAGGGGACGCCGGAGCACCTCGGCGCGGCCGTTGCCATCGCGATGCTGACCGGGATCCTGATGGTCGTGATGGGATTCCTGCGGCTCGGGTTCCTCGCGAATTTCCTGAGTCATCCGGTCGTTTCCGGCTTCATCACGGCCGCCGCGGTGCAGATCGCGGCCGGCCAGATCGGCCCGCTACTCGGCGTCCGCACGCATGGCGAGAGCCTCGTGGAAATCCTCGCGTCGCTGCTGCCCCAGTTCGGTGACGTGAAGCCCATTACGGCGGCGGTGGGTGTCGCGGCGGTGGGCTTCCTGCTTTGGGCGAAGCGGGGCATGAAGCCGCTCATGCTCCGCTTCGGGCTCGGGGACCGCACCGCGGACATTACCGCGAAGGCGGCCCCCGCGATGGCGATCGTCGTCTGCACGGCCGCCGTTTGGGCGCTCGGCCTCGACGCGCGCGGTGTGGGGATCCTCGGCGACGTGCCGGCGGGCCTGCCGAAGCTCGCGCTGCCGCCGATCGACGTCACGCTATGGACGAAGGTCCTGGTGCCCTCGCTCCTCATCTGCATCGTGGGTTACGTGGAGTCGATCTCGGTGGCCCTCACGCTCGCCGCCAAGCGTCGCCAGCGCGTCGACCCGGACCAGGAGCTCATCGCGCTGGGCGTGGCCGACATCGGCTCGGCGGTCTCCGGTGGCTTCCCGGTCACGGGTGCGCTTTCGCGCTCGGTGGTGAATTTCGATGCCGGCGCCCAGACGCCGGCGGCGGGCGCATTCGCGGCGATCGGCGTGGGGTTCGCGACGCTGTTCCTTACGCCGCTGCTCTTCTACATGCCGAAGACGGCCCTCGGCGCCATCATCATCGTCGCGGTCCTCTCCCTCGTCGATCTCGCCGCGCTCAGGCACACCTGGGAATATTCCCGCGCCGAGTTTGCGGCGATGACGGCAACGATCCTCGTGACCTGGGCGGAGGGCGTCGAGTCCGGCCTGATCGCGGGCGTCGGGCTCTCCATCTTCCTGCACCTCTACGCCACGTCGCGTCCGCACGTCGCGATCATCGGCCAGATCCCGGGGACAGCCCATTTCCGCAACGTCGAGCGGCACGCCGCGGTGACCTCCCCGGAGATCCTGTCGCTGCGGGTCGACGCGAGCCTGTACTTTCCGAACGCGCGCTTCATCGAGGATCTCGTCAACGACGCGGTCGCCGCCAACCCGGGGGTCCGCCACGTCATCCTCGAATGCCTGGCGGTCAACACGATCGACATGTCGGCCCTCGAAAGCCTCGAAGCCATCAACCGCCGCCTCGCCGACGGCGGCATCGCGCTGCACCTGTCCGCGGTCAAGGGGCCGGTGATGGACCGGCTGAAGCGGTCTCACTTCCTGCAGCAGCTGACCGGATCCGTGCACCTGTCGCATTTCGACGGCAGTGTCCAGCATCGACCCCGATCTGGCGCGAAGCGTGCTCCAGTCGACGCGCGCACCCGCCACGGCCGCGACGGCGGATGTTTCGCGCGGTCACGAATAGGCCGTCCGCGCCCATATGAAAGGCGGCCAAGGACTCGACCCATCGGAATCCGGAGCGGGCGCGCACTGGCTCGGCAAGGCTCCGGACTTCTCGCTCGTGCTGGGGGGGCCGCTGTACCAGCTGCAGCGGCGGGCGCACTGTCGGACGACGCATTGACGATGGTGCGCCGCCGCATCGTCATCATCACGCTGCTGGCATGGCTGCCGCTCCTGCTGCTTTCGATCATCGAAGGACAATGCTGGACGGCAGCGTCGCCGTCCCCTTCCTGTACGATCTGGAAGTCCACGTGCGCTACCTGGCGGTGGTTCCGCTGTTCATTGCCGCGGAGCTCGTGGTTCACCGGCGGATGCGCCCGCTGCTGCAGCAGTTCCTGGAGCGCAAGCTGGTGCCGGACAGCGCGATGCCGCGCTTCGAGGCCGCCATCGCGTCGGCCTTCCGGCTGCGCAATTCGGCGCTCGCCGAGGTTCTGCTGATCGTCTTCGTGTATGGCTTCGGCATCCTCGTCTTTGGCGGCAGTACGGTCGCACTCGATGACAGCAGTGGTACGCGACGCCCGTCGACGAGCGCCGGGCTGCTACGCTGGCGGGAATGTGGTACGGCTTCGTGAGCCTGCCGCTGTTCCAGTTCCTGTGTGCCGCTGGTACTTCCGGCTGTTCATCTGGGCGCGCTTCCTGTGGCAGGTTTCGCGCATCCAAGCTGAGCCTGGTTCCCACGCATCCGGACGGCACGGCGGCCTCCGTTTCCTCGGTCGGAACGGCCTACGCCTTCGCGTGCTCGCCGTCGGGCACGGCGCTGCTCGCCGGAATGATCGCCAACCGCATCTTCTACCTCGGCGCGAAGCTGCTCGATTTCAAGGTCGAGATCGCGCGTCGTGGCGCCTTCGTGCTCGTGCTGGTCCTCGGTCCGCTGCTGGTCTTCTGGCGCAGCTCGCGCAGGCGAGGCGACGGAATGCGCGAGTACGGGCCGCTGGCGGGGCGTTACGTGCGCGAGTTCCACCCCAAGTGGATGCGCGACGGCCCGCCCGCCGGGAGCCGCTGGTCGGCAGCGCCGACATCCAGTCGCTCGCGGATCTCGGCAACAGCTACCACGTGGTCGACGCCTGCGCATCGTGCCGTTCACGCGGGAGCATCATGTGGCTCGTGGCCGCGCACTGGCACCGATGGCTCCGCTGATGCTGACGATATGCCGTTCGAGGAGTTGGTGATCGTGCTGTTGCGGAATCTTTTGTAGAGGTCGCGCCGGACTCCGAATCGCTGTGGATGCACGCCCCGACCGCCTGCTCTCCAAGGCGCGTCCGGCAACAGCGGAACGTCTGGGATCACTCAGCCGGGCCGCGCGACGGCAGCGGCTTGCGCGCGCGAGCCAAACCCTGCGTCCCGTGGCTGTGCGCCACCCGCCACTCGACGGGTGTCGTGCCGCTCCAGCGCCGGAACGCCCGCGTGAACACACCCGGCGCAGCATAGCCGAGCGCGTCGGAGATCTGCGCGATCTCGATCGCCGAGTATTCGAGCATCTGCCGCGCGATCTCGAAGCGGCTTCGTCCAGGAGCTGCTGGAACGAACGCCGAAAGCGTTGAGGCGGCGATTCAGCGTGCGGCTGTGCATGCCGAGAAGCGCGGCGATCTGCTCGGCCTTGTGGTGGCCGGTCATGAGCGCCGTGCCCAGGAGGCTGCGGACCTGAGCCGGGAAGTCGTCGCGGTAGCGAGCCTCGAGCAACCGATCTCCCTTCCAGGAGCGCGCGAAGTTCGTCGTCGATGCCAGGGAAGATGGTGCTTCAGGAATCCGCCGGGAACGACAGGGCGTAGTTCTCGGCGTCGAAGCGCAGCGGAACGCGGAAGAACCGGCGATAGGGTCCGGCATCGAGCGGCGTGCGATGCGCGAAGCAGACTTCGCTGGGCCTCCAATCGCTGCCGCAGAGCTCGTGCATGATGTTGCAGCAGGGCGCGAGGCGGCATCGCCGATGTGGTCGAGGGCCTCCATGCCGGGATCGTCGACATGCCAGGTAAGCGTCGCCGTGTTGCCTTCCACGGCCAGGTTGATGGTGGCGCCCTGGACGTGAGATGGAGGTAGCGAATGAAGCTGCGCAGCGCGGTCCCACGTCGGGCGCATACTTGACGAGCAGTCCGACGAGACCGAACGTGTGCAGACCGTTGTGTTGGCCGATGAGCAGTCCGAAATGCGGGCATTCGGCCCGCGTCGCGCAATGCGCAATGATGCGATTGCGAATCGCGAGCGAAATGCGGTTCTCGGGATCCCGAATATCGTGAGGTCGTAGCCGAGCTCGGCCAGCATTTGCTTCGGGATCCGCTCCCAGGCTGCGCAGAAGGTCCGGCATCGAGACCGTGGCCGCCATGCGGACAACGGAGGTGTGCGGGACGATGCTTGCGGGGTTTCTGCATGCGAAGTGGCGGTTGGCGTTCCTTGCGTAACGGGACGCTCGCTAACAGGCCGGAATATAGTGAAGCGAGTGGTGCCGTTCGTGAAGTCCGAGCTGCGCATTCTTCGACAATGCGCAAGGGGATACGCATGCCAAATTCGCGCCCCGCGTTCCCTTGACACGGCCGCATGACTCAGGAGGTTGACAGCCATGTGCATATCTCGATTATTCCGATGTCCTGCTCGTGATGCTCGCGCTGGCAGGCTGCGCCAGCCGGCCGATCAACGAGCGGCTCGCCCAGTACGACCCGAACGCGGGTTACCGGCCGTACCTGCTGATGCCCAAGCGGGTCGAACAACGATCCGCAGACGCTGTTCATTCTCGCGTTCTCCGGCGGAGGCACGCGGGCAGCGGCGCTTTCGTATGGCGTGCTGGAAGAGCTGCGGCGGACGAGGATCACCGTCGATGGCCAGCAGCGTCGGCTGATCGACGAGGTCGACATCATCACCGGGGTTTCGGGGGGCAGCTTCACGGCGCTCGCCTATGCGCTTTACGGTGACCGGCTGTTCTCCGAGTACGAGGAGCGCTTCCTCAAGCGCGACGTGCAGGGCGCGCTCATCCAGCGCGCGCTGAACCCGTTCAACTGGTGGAAATACATCGGCGGTACCGCCGGGCGCTCGGAGCTCGCCGCCGAGTACTACGACGAGATCCTGTTCGAGGGCGCGACCTACGCCGACCTCCTCGCGAAGCAGGGACCGGTGGCCGTGGCCAACGGGACCGACATCTCGACCGGCTACCGGCTTTCGTTCTACCAGAACGACTTCGATCTGCTGTGCTCGGATTTGAGCAAGGTCCGCCTGTCGCGTGCGGCGGCCACCTCGTCGGCGGTGCCGGTCGTGCTCTCGGCGGTGACGTTCGACAACTACGGCGGCACCTGCGGCTACGAGTATCCGGCATGGGTCCGCGACGTCGCCAAGACCGAGGGACGCGCGCGGCCGTCGGCGCGCGCATTGCAGCGCTATCGCGAGATGCAGGAGTTCCAGAACAGCAAGGATCGCCCGTACATCCACCTCGTCGACGGCGGCGTCGCGGACAACATCGGGATGCGCAGCGTGCTGGAGGCGCTGGAGGCGCTCGGGGCGAGCACGGCGTTCCGCGGCGGAGGTCGGCTTCGGCGCCTTCCGCAGGATCGTGCTGGTGGTGGTCAATTCGCGTTCGGCGCCGAGGACCGACTGGGATCGCATGGAGGAGCCCCCGGGCGCCATGCCCAGTTGCTGCAGTCCACCGGCGTGCCGATCGACCGCTACTCGTTCGAAACCATCGAGATCATGAAGGACCGGGAGGAGATCTACGGCTGGCGGCGCGAGATCATGATCCTGCGGGCGCGCCTTGCGGGCAAGACGGAGGCGGAGGCCGAGGCGAGCCGTTCGCGCTGCCGAAGCTGACGTTGCACACGATGGACGTGAGCTTCGACGCCATCAAGGATCCCGAAGCGAGCGCGAGCGCTTCATGAACATGCCGACGTCGTTCGTGCTGCCCGCCGAGGACGTCGACCGCCTGCGGGAGATCGGGGCGCGACTGCTGCGCGAATCGCCCGACTTCCAGGACCTCGTGCGCGAGTGGGGCGGCACCGCGGCACGCTGACGGCGGTCTTGCATCCTCGGCGTCGTCGCAAGTCTCACCGCACGGTGGCGACCGTGGCGGCAGGTGCGCACCGCCGTCCTGAAAGGCGGTCAGACCCGGCGCTTGATTTCGCGCAAACATTCCGCGGCCAACGCATGGCCTGTCCGGAAATGTGAAGGCGTCGTCCTGAAATGCGCAGGGCGATGCGACGCATTGGAGGAATCTTCACGACACAGGAGCCACTTCTGTGGGAGACATGTCGTGTCAGGAACCAATCCAAGCGTCATCATCGCGCTCGCGGTCGGTCGCCGCGACGTTCGCAGCAACCGCGTTCGCGCAGCCGTCGCCGCCCACCCAGACCAGCGCCATCGCCAGCGAGCCGGGCAAGGCGGCCATCGTCAGCACGACCAGGAGCGTCTCGCCCAGGTCGTCGGCATCGACAAGGCGACGCGCACGCTGACGCTGAAGCGGGCCAAGGGCGACGTCGTCACGCTGGTGGCCGGCGACGAGGTCAAGAACTTCGACCAGATCAAGGTCGGCGACATCGTGGTCGCGCAGCTACGTCGAGGCCTACACGCTCGAGCTGCAAGAAGATCAAGTCCGCAGGCGGAGGCGCGGTCGTGCGCGAAGGCGTGGTGAGGGCGGAGCCCGGCCAGCAGCCGGCCGGCGCCGGCGCGCGCCAGGTCACGGTGATCGCCGACGTCGTCGGCCTGGATCCGGCAGAAGAGCACGATCACGCTGAAGGGACCCGACGGCGACGTCGTGACGCTGGACGTCCGCAATCCCGACCAGTTCAAGGTGCTCAAGGTCGGCGACCAGATCGAGGTCACCTACACCGAAGCCGCTGGCGATCAGCGTCGAGCCGGGCTCCGGCAAGTAGCGCGCGGCAGCGACTCGAACGAAGGGCACGCCATGAAGCGCCATGAAGGCCATGAAGGCCACGAAGGCAACGAAGGCCATGAAGGTCATCATCGTCGGCGGCGTGGCGGGCGGCGCGTCGTGCGCGGCGCGGCTGCGCAGGCTCGATGAAAAGGCCGAGATCGTCATGGTGGAGCGCGGTCCGTACATGTCGTACGCGAACTGCGGCCTGCCGTATCACATCTCGGGCGTGATCGAGAAGGAGTCGAGCCTGCTCGTGGCGAGCGAGCAGTTCTTCCGCACGCAGTTTCGCGATCGACGCGCGGACCAGCTGCGAGGCGATCTCCGATCTCGGCCAAGAAGAAGACCGTCGACCTTCGCAACGTCGCGACCGGCGAGATGACCACGGAGTCCTACGACAAGCTCGTGCTGTCGCCCGGCGCGCACCTCGGTGCGCCCGCCGCTGCCGGGCATCGACCTGCCCGGGCATCTTCGAGGTGAGGACGGTGCCCGATGCGCGGGCCATCCGCGAATGGATCGAGCGCGGCACGCAGTTCCTCGCCGGCATGTACAACTACTCGGGCATCCAGTTCGCGCGGCCGACGCGGCGGGCCGTGGTGATCGGCGGCGGCTTCATCGGCCTCGAGACGGCGGAGAACCTGATCCATGCCGGATTCGAGGTGACGCTGGTCGAGATGCTCGATCAGCTGCTGGCGCCCCTCGATCGCGAGTTCGCGCGCCTGGTCGAGGAGCACGTCAAGCGGCATGGCATGCGGCTGGCGCTCGGCGACGGCGTGGCGGGATTCGAGCCGCTGGAGGGCGGCGCGATCGAGGTGCAGACCAAGTCCGGCAAGAAGTATCCGGCGGACGTCGTGATCCTCGCCCTCGGCGTGCGGCCCGACACCGCGCTCGCCAAGTCGGCCGGGCTGGCGATCGGCGAGCGCGGCGGCATTCGCGTCGACGAGCACATGCGCACCAGCGACCCGAACATCTTCGCGG
This sequence comes from uncultured beta proteobacterium, assembly GCA_963832705.1. GTDB lineage: Bacteria > Pseudomonadota > Gammaproteobacteria > Burkholderiales > Casimicrobiaceae > CAIWHR01. Next base: position 236,746 of record CAWHVP010000021.1, read on the forward strand.
TCGGCGATGCCGTCGAGGTGCGCGACTTCGGGACCGGCGAGCCGAGCCTCGATCGCGCTGGCGGGGCCGGCGAACCGCCAGGGACGCATCGCCGCCGACGTGATCGCGGGACGCGATTCCCGCTACCGCGGCACGCAGGGCACGTCGATCATCGGATTGTTCGGCGCCGCCGCGGCCTGGACGGGCGTGAGCGAGAAGACGCTTGCAGCGCCTGGGCGACGACGACTACGAGAAGATCTATCTCTTCCCCAATTCGCACGCCGGCTACTACCCGGGCGCCAAGCCGCTCGCGCTGAAGTTCCTCTTTCGCAAGTCGGACGGTCGCGTGCTCGGCGCGCAGGCGCTCGGCGAGGACGCGCCCGCCGTGGACAAGCGCATCAGCGCGCTCGCCGTCGCGATCCAGATGGGCGCGACGATCCACGACCTCGAGGAGGCCGAGCTGTGCTACGCGCCGCAGTTCGGAAGCGCCAAGGACGCGGTGAACTTCGCCGGCATGGTCGCCGCCGACGTGCTCGACGGCGACATGCCGCTCGCGCACTGGGACGAGCGCCAAGGGCGCCTTCCTGCTCGACGTGCGCCAGCCGCTCGAGCTGGTCGTGGAAAGCGTGCCGGGCGCCAAGAACATTCCGCTGCCGGAGCTTCGCTCGCGGCTGCGCCGAGCTTGCCCAAGGATCGCGAGATTCTCGTGATCTGCCGCTCCGCCCAGCGCGCGTACTACGCAACGCGGATCCTGCTGCAGAACGGATTCAAGGCCCGCGTCCTTTCCGGCGGCACGCTGTCGCGAACCGCTGCTTTCCGCAGCCTGAAACGAGGAGTCGACATGACTATCGAACGCACTTCGATGCCGAATCGAGCAATCAGGCGTCGCACATGCACATGAATCGATCGCTGGCTCGGGCTCGCGCTGTTACTCGCTGGTTCGCCTTCATCGCCATCCTCGCCGTGTTCGCCGCATGCGCGATGCGCAGGCGCCGGCGGCGAACGCAGGGCGGCCGCGCCGCATGTCGGACGCGGATCTCGGCAAGCTGGTCGGGCCCGATCGCGCTGTACCCCGACGACCTCGTCGCGATCATCCTGCCGGCGTCGACCAATCCGCTGCAGCTCGTGCAGGCGGATCGCTTTCTCGAGAAGCGCAAGACCGATCCCAAGGCGCCGATCGACGACAAGTGGGACGACCCCGTGAAGTCGCTGCTCAACTATCCCGACGTCGTGAAGATGATGAGCGCCGACCTCGACTGGACGACGGCGCTCGGCGAAGCGGTCGTGGCCGACCAGGGCGCGGTGATCGACGCGGTGCAGGTCTTTCGGCGCAAGGCGCAGTCGGCGGGCAGCCTCAAGTCCGACGACAAGCAGGTCGTGAAGGTCGAGAAGGAAACCGTCTACATCCAGCCGGCGGATCCGCAGGTGATCTACGTGCCGCAGTACAACCCGACGACCGTGGTCGTGCAAAGCGCGCCGCCGGTCTACTACCCGACGCCCTATCCGTCCTACTACTACCCGTATCCGCCCGGGCGCCGCGCTGGCCACGGGCGTGATCTGGGGCGCCGCGATCGGCGCGGCGTGGAGCGGCAATCGCTACGGCTGCTGCAACGACGCCAACATCAACGTCAACCGCAACACCAACGTCAACACGGGCAACGTGAACCGCGGCGGCGGCGGCGGGTGGCGGCACCGCGTGGAAGTCGAACAAGCAGCCCGGGCAGGTCAGCGGGGCGGCCGGCAGGGGCGCGAGGCCGGCGCGCGTGGGCGATGCGCGCGGGCGGGCGGGGCAGGCGGGCGGCGGCGCGGGTGCAGGCGGGGCAGGCGGCCGGGCGGCGCCGGTGCGGCGGGCGGGCAGGCCGGCGGTGCCGGGCGCGCGTCGGCGCAGCCCGACGCAGCGGGCCGTGGCGCGGCGGCGGCGGCGATGCGCTCGGCGGCTACGGCTCGGGGCGGCAGGCGCAGATGGACAGCTCGCGCGGCGCGTCGAGCCGCAGCTCGATGTCCGGCGGCGGTGCCTCGGCCGACGTCCGCGTCGGCGCCGAGCGCGGCGCGTGCGCGGTGGTGGCGGTGGCGGCGCGTGCGGCGGTGGCGGCGGTGGCGGCGGTCGCGGCGGTGGCGGCGGCGGCCGGCGTTGACCGGGAGCAACGCCATGCGCACATTCCCTTCCATCGAAACCAAGGTGTCACTCATGAACAACGATTCGCCTCGTGGTCGTTCGCTGCGCCGGCTTGCGCTGGCCCTGATGCTGGCGGTTCCGCTCGCGGCGATCGCGGCGCCGCAGGAAACCTTCGCGACGCCGGAAGCGGCGGTCGACGCGCTGATGGCCGCACTCAAGGCCGACAGCGATCCGGCGATGATCGCGATCTTCGGCGACGAGCACAAAGACCTCATCGTCCAGTCGGATCGCGCGGCCACGAGCGCGACCCGCGCGAAGATCCTCGCGGCCATGCAGACGCTGCGCGTGCTGCGCGAGCCGAGCGCGGACGCGCGCGTCCTCGTGATCGGCGACGAGGCGTGGCCGATGCCGATTCCGATCGTGCGCGTCGGCGACCGCTGGCGCTTCGCCACCGAGGAGGGCGAGGACGAGATCATCAACCGCCGGATCGGCGGCAACGAGCGCAATGCCATCTACGTGCTGCGCGCGTACGTCGATGCCCAGCGCGCATATGCGTCGCGCGACCGCGACGGCGACGGTGTCCTGCAGTACGCGCAGAAGCTGGCCAGCACGCCGGGCAAGCAGGACGGCCTGTACTGGCCCAGCGACGCATCGAAGGGCGAAGAGGAGAGCCCGTTCGGACCGCTGGTCGCGCAGAGCGCGGCGCTACCTCAAGGGTCACGCGCGCCGGCGACCCGTATCGCGGCTACTACTTCCGGATCCTGACGCGCCAGGGCAAGAGCGCGCCGGGCGGCGCCTACAGCTACGTGATCAACGGCCGCATGATCGCCGGCTTCGCGATGGTCGCCTATCCCGGCCGAATACGGCAACAGCGGCGTGATGACGTTCATCGTCAACCAGAACGGCAAGGTCTACCAGAACGCGACCTCGGCAAGGAATCCGACGCAAGTCGGCGCGAGGCATGACGACGTTCGATCCGGGTCCGGGCTGGACGGAAGTGCCGCGTGAGGCATATCGAGGAAAGCACATGAAACCGGACATCGCACACCGCAGATTCGCCGCCGCACGCGATGGTCGCGTGCGCGCTGGCCGCGGCCGGCGCGCTCGCCGCGGCGCCCGCGGGCGCAGGCGGACTGCTGCTCTACGAGATCGGCACCGAGGACGTCGGCCTCGCGTCGGCCGGCTACACGGCGCGCGCGCAGGACGCATCGACCGTCTTCACGAATCCCGCAGGCATGACGCGGCTGGACGGCACGCAGACGACGGCGGGCTGCAGGCGCTGTACGGCGACGTGGGCTTCACGCATCGGGCAGGGCACGTCGCCCGGACTGGGCAGCGGCGATGGCGGCAATCCCGTCGGCTGGTTCCCGGGAGGCGGCGTCTTCTACTCGTACAGCGTGTCGCCCGACTTGAAGCTCGGGTTCGCCGCGACCGGCAACTTCGGCCTGGCGCTGAACTACGACGGCGACTGGGTCGGGCCGGTACTACATGCAGGAAGGCACGCTGGTCGGGCTGTCGTTCGTGCCGTCGGTCGCGCTATCGGGTGAGCCCGCAATGGTCGGTGGGCGCGAGCCTCAACGCGATGTACGCGAAGCTGCGGACCAGGTCGCGATCAACAACATCGGCGGCGCCGACGGCATGCTGGTGGTCGACCGACTACCAGTGGGGCTTCGGCGGCACGCTCGGCGTCCTCTACGAGCCGATCCGCGGACACGCGCTTCGGGCTCGTCTGGAACTCGCCGATCAAGCTCGACTTCTCGGCGCACGCCGCAGTTCACCGGGCTGTCGCACGCGCTCGAGACCGTGATCACCAATCGCGGCCTCGCCAACACGAACCTCAACCTCGGCATGACCGTGCCGCAGGGCGTCAACGCGAGCTTCTTCCACCAGGTCGACGATCGCTGGGCGCTGCTCGGAAGCGTGGGCTGGCAGCAGTGGTCGAAGTTCGGCTAGGTGGAGAGTCGGCGTCGACTCGTCCAATCCGGTCAGCCTGACCAAGAACCTCAACTTCAAGGACACGTGGCACGTCGCCGCCGGCGCGCAGTACCAGCTGGATTCGCCGTGGCGCCTCGATTTCGGCGTGGCCTACGATTCCGAGTTCCAGGACAGCTCGCACGTCTCGCCGATGCTTCCGGCGAACTCGGCGTGGCGCGTTCGGCCTCGGCGCGCAGAAGCAGGAGAGCAAGACGTTCTAGCTGGGGCCTCGCGGCCGAGTACGTCTACGGCGGCAACCTCGACGTCAACAAGCAGTCGGACACGCCCGTGGCGCTGGGCGGCCGCGGGGACCTCATCGGCTCGTACGACAACGTCGGCATCGTCTTCCTCGCCGCGAACTTCAACTGGAAGTTCTGAGCGGCAGGTCGAGCGCGCTCGAACCGCTTTGCGGCACAATGGGAGGCTTGGACGCGCATTGTCGGTGGCAATCCTTCAGTCGTGCTAGCCCGAACTTTGGCGCGCCATGCGACGGAACACGTTGATTCCGCAAGGAGTCACGGCGATTCTGAGGCGACTTGCTGGAGGCTGCCACCCGGATGGACCTGATCGAGCGCGCGCGGCGCTACGCCAGCGCCGCCCATCGCAAGGTGGGCCAGCTGCGCAAGTACAGCGGCCAGCCGTACGAGGAGCACCTGCGGCGCGTTGCCGACATCGTCGCGGGCGTCACCGACGACGCCGAGATGATCGCGGCCGCGTGGCTGCACGACGTCGTCGAGGACACGCCGACGACGATCGAGGAGGTCGGGCGCGAGTTCGGCCCGGGCGTGCGCGAGCTCGTCGATGCGGTGACCGACGTCAGCCGCCCGCACCACGGCAACCGCGCCGCGCGCAAGGCGCTCGACCGCGAGCACCTCGCCCGCGCGCCGGCGCGGGCGCAGACGGTCAAGCTCGCCGACCTGATCGACAACTGCCAGGACATCTGCAAGCACAACCCGCAGGTTCGGCCGCGTGTTCCTCGGCGAGATGGCGGCGCTGCTCGCCGTCCTGACCGCGGGCGACGCGATGCTGCAGAAGCGGGCGCAGAAGACGATGACACTGGCGCGCTGGCGCCGGGCGTCGGCTGTCCGGCGGACGCCTCAACGGCCGCCGGCGACGCTGCCGCCGGCCGGCTCGGCGGCCGCTGCGGCGTGCAGGCATCGACGGGCGCGCGCGTGCGCCGGGCCGCTGCACGGTCGTTCGATGCGACCACCCGCTGCGCGCGGCGGCGTGGCCGGTGCCCGTTGCTCGGGGTCGGAGGAAGGGTCGTCGGCTACGTGGCGCCGGCGAGCTGGTCCGCGCGCTTCGCCGACGTGATGCACGCAGCTCCGACGCAGGTGCCCGACGCCGGGCTCGCCGACGTCGTGCTCGCGCTGACCGCCACGACTACTGCTTCGTATCGTTCCGCGGCGAGGTCGGGGCATACGTCGGGCGCGACGAGATGCAGGGGCCGTTCGCGAGGATGTGGCTGTTCGGCATGCTCACGTCGTCGAGCTGGCGATGACCGAGAGCATCCGCTCGCTCGGCGACGGCGTCGACTGGACCGGCCTCCTCACGCCGGCGCGCCTCGAGAAGGCGCGGGCGCTGCAGGCGGCGCGCGCGGCGCTGGGCCGCAGCGTGCCGCTGCTCGACTGCCTGCAGCTCTCCGACAAGATCCGCATCGCGCTCGCGCTCGACGACCAGCCGCGCTGCCGTTCCTGCGGGGCGGCAGCAAGGCGGAAGCGCAGCGGTTCGCGCGCGACCTCGAGGAGCTGCGCAACAGCCTCGCGCACGCGCAGGACATCGTCACCCACGACTGGGCGCAGATCGCGCGGATCGCCAGGCGGCTCGAGGAGCTGGCGACCGACTGAGGCGGATGCCCGTCAGGTCGCGTCAGTGGATGACGAGAATCCACGCCGTCCCGACCACCAGGAACACGGCGAGGAAGAACAGCGTCGTCAACAGGCCCAGCCGGTAGAGCTCGCGCTGCGTCAGATACCCGCTCGCCACGAAGATGACGTTCTGGCTGCCGGCCTGCGGCGTGATCACCGAGAAGTAGCTGCTCGCGAACAGCAGCCCGAACGCCATCAGCGGCGCCGGGACGCCGCCGCGGATGCCGACGTCGAGGAACACACCGAGCAGCGCCAGCACCTGCGACGACTGGCTGACGAACATGTAGTGGATCGCGACGTAGAGCAGGATCAGCGTCACGTAGGTCACCGGCCACGACAGCCCGGAGAGCCCGCCGGCGAGACGTTGGCCGGCATACTCCATGAAGCCAAGCTCGTTCAGCTGCCCGGACAGCGCGAACAGCACCGCCAGCCAGAGAAAGGTCGCGAGCGTGTCGCCCTGCTTCGCGATGTCGTCGAGCGTCAGCACGTTGGTCAAGAGCAGCACGCCGAGGCCGGCGAACGCGATGCTGGTGACGTTGAGCTTCAGGTGGTCGGCGAAGATCCAGCCCGTGACCATCAGCACGAACGCGACGGACGTGATCTTCTCGTCGCGCTTGAGCGGCCCCATCGCGGCCATCGCGGCGCGCGCGGCGGCCGGAGCCTCCGGCGTGGCGGAGACGCCCGGCGGCTGGAGCCTGGCGATCACCAGCGGCAGCAGCAGGATCGCCAGCAGCGCCGGCACCGACGCGGTGAGGAACCAGTTGCCGAAGCTGATCGGCACGCCGAAGTCCCGCACGATCTGGATGCCGATCGGATTGGCCGACGTCGCGGTCATCCACAGGGCCGAGGAGACCGCGAGGCTCGCCATGCCGCAGTACATCAGGTAGGCGCCGAGCCGCCGGCCTTCGGGGTCCTCGGGCCGCGACCCGGAGCCCTGCGCGACGGAAAGCACCACCGGGTAGAGCACGCCGCCGCGCGCCGTATTGCTCGGGAATGCCGGTGCGATCACCGCGTCGGTCAGCACGATGCTGTAGGCGAGCCCCAGCGACGAGCGGCCGAAGTGGCTGACCATGAACAGGCTGATCCGGTTCCCGAGCCCTGACTTGACGACCGCCTGCGCGACCAGGAACGCGATCACGACCAGCAGCACGCTGGCGTTGGCGAACCCGGAGAACGCCTGCGCCGCCGAGATCGTGCCGGTGAGGACAACGGCCGCGACCGCGAGCATCGTCGACGTCAGCAGCGGGAACGCGCCGAGCAGCACCGCGACGATCGACGCGACGAACACGGCGAACAGGTGCCACGCCGCGATCGTGAGCCCGGCCGGGACCGGCGCGAACCAGATCGCGAGCGCGAGGGCGAACGGCGCCGCCGCCTTGGCGATGGCGAGCGGCCGCGTCATGGCCGGGGCTCCGGCGTCGCGCCGAAAGCGCACACGGCCCTTCAGGTCCACCGATCGTCCCTGCACGGTGCCGTCGTCGGTCTCGACGACGTATTGCCAGGAAAACTCGTAGCTGCCGGTCGCGCCGGCATAGCGGCCGGTCCCGCCGATCAGCGTGCCCGTGATCCGGTTGCTCGGTCGCGGTGCCCTGACCCTGCAGCTCGCTGTAGACCTCGTTGCCCTTCTCGTCGGTCCACACGGCGCGGCCCGTGAGACCGCCGGCAGTGTCGTTGAGCGCGATCACCTCTGCGATAAAGCCCGCGCCGGGGCGTCCCGGCCCGGCGAGCAGCATCGGGCCGGTAAGGTCGATCAGCGACGCGCGGCGATCGCCGCCGAGCGGTATCACGTGCCGCGTGCCGACCGCATTCCACGAGCCCTGGAACTCGTACCAGCCGTCGGCCGGGATGTCCGCGGCGGGCGGAGCCGGCTCAGGGCTGCACGCCGCCAGCGCCAGCAGCGCGGCAGCGGCGATCCCGCGCCGGAGTCTCGCGTGCGGGGCGCCTGATAGGATCGCAACCCAGGTGACCGTTCGCCGCATCGTCATCGGGGCGCCGGAGCTCGCCTACGCGTGCGCGTCCGGGAGCGTCAGCAGGACGTGGGTGGTGCCGCCGTCGCGCTGCGTCTGCATCGGCCAGCCCGTGCGCGCGAAGACGGCGAGCATCGACTTGTTCTCGGAGAGCACGTCCGCCTCGAAGGTCGCGATGCCCCGCTCGCGCGCGATCGCCGCGAGGTGCCGCAGCAGGCGGCCGGCGATGCCGAGGCCGTGATAGTCCTCCTCGACCATGAAGGCCACTTCGGCCGTGCGCTTGCCCGCGCGCTCGCCGCATTCGACGAACCGCCCGGAGCCGATGATGATCTCCCCGGGGGCAGCACCCGTCGTGACGACGAGCGCGGCCTCGCGCGCCGGATCGACGTTGACGATGCGGTCGAGCGCGGCGTCGGTCAGCTCGCTGCGGTAGCTGAACAGGCGAAAGTAGATCGACTGGCGATCGAGCAGGCGAAAGGCGTTCGCCACCCTCTCCCGGTCGTCGGCCCGCAGCGACCGGATCGTGACCGCGAGCCCGTTCCTCAGCGTGTCGGTGCAGATGAATTCGCCTGGATCGACCATGGCACGCCCCCTCGGCCCTGCGCGTCGACGCGCGAGCGCGGCCGGTACGACAGTCTAGCGCAATGGCGCCGGATCGCGCCCGGCAATGCGCGTCAGCGCGCGAGCCTCGCCTGCAGGTCGTGCTCGCCGGCGCCGGTGACGACGACGCGCGCGAACGCGCCGACGGGAAGCTTGCCGCCGTCGCGGACCTCGACGGTGCCGTCGATCTCGGGCGCGTCGGCGGCGCTGCGCGCGATGGCCGTGCCGTCGTCGGCGTGACCGTCGACCAGCACCGTCAGCGCCTGGCCGACGCGGCGCGCGAGCCGGGCCGCGCTGATCCTCGCCTGCACGGCCATGAAGCGCGCGCGGCGGTCTTCCTTGACGTCTTCGGGCACCGGGTCCGGCAGCGCGTTGGCCGCGGCGCCCTCGACCGGCGAGTAGGCGAAGCAGCCGACGCGGTCGAGCTGCGCCGCTTCGAGGAAAGCCAGCAGCTCGTCGAATTCGCGCTCGGTCTCGCCGGGAAAACCGGCGATGAACGTGCTGCGGATCACGAGGTCGGGCCGCGCCGCGCGCCACGCCTCGATCCGCCGGAGCGTGCCCTCGGCGTTCGCGGGGCGCTTCATCAGCTTCAGGATGCGCGGGCTCGCGTGCTGGAACGGCACGTCGAGATACGGCAGGAGCCCGCCCTCGGCCGGGTCGCGGGTCATCGTCGCGATGACGTCGTCGACGTGCGGATACGGGTACACGTAGTGCAGGCGCACCCACGCGCCGTGCGCACGGGCCATCGCGTCGAGCGCCGCCGCCAGCGAGGCCATGTTCGTCTTCAGCGGCCGGCCCTGCCAGAAGCCGGTGCGGTAGCGGACGTCGACGCCGTAGGCGCTGGTGTCCTGCGAGATCACCAGGAGCTCCTTCACGCCGGCCTGCAGCAGGCGCTCGGCCTCGGCGAGCACCTCGCCCAGCGGGCGCGACACGAGGTCGCCGCGCATCGACGGGATGATGCAGAACGTGCAGCGGTGATTGCAGCCTTCGCTGATCTTCAGGTACGCGTAGTGCCGCGGCGTGAGCTTGATGCCCGCAGCCGGGACGAGATCGACGAAGGGGTCGTGCGGCTGCGGCAGGTGCGCGTGCACGGCGCCCATCACCTCGGCCGTGGCGTGCGGACCCGTGACCGCCAG
>CAWHVP010000022.1:0-145000 GCA_963832705.1 uncultured beta proteobacterium
TTCGCCGCCGCCGCCAACGACCATCCCGCCACCTCGCCCGCGTGTCGGCCGAGGACGGCGATCGCCGCGCGGAGCCGTTGAAGCTCGTGTCGATGGCGGGCTTCGCGTTGCGGGCAATGCAGTGAGCTTCGCGATCGCGTCCCTGGGGGGCTGTCCGCAGGCGTCGTGCTGCTCGACGTATCGCTGGCCGGCCGAGTGCACCCATCGGCGCAGTGGCCATGACGGAGAAGCACGCGCCGCAACCAATCGCCAGGTCCGTTCGGTCAGCGCGCGCACCGCGCGACCGGATTCCGCGGAAACAGTCCGCCGCCATCTCCATGACTTCGTGCGCAGCGGCACGGCTGAAGCCGAAGGAACCCGTGGTCTTTCGCGCGACCGCACGCTGCCGCGCCGGCTCGCCTTCCATGGCGACGGGATGGTCCGCGACTTCCTGCAATCGCTGAATCGCGCGAATTGCTGCGCCTGTCGGCCGCCGGACTCGGACCGGGTGGTCAACGATTACCGATGGCATGGCAGCGACGACTCGCAGCAAGAAATCGTCGACCCCGTCTGGCAAGGCGAGCTGCAGTGGCTCGCCAAGCTGCCGCCCTGGCGGCGCGCAATCGCTGCGCGACGTTGCTGCACCGAACGCTGCTGCTCCACGGCTGCCCGCTGCGCGTTCAACGACGACCTGGCGCTGTCCTGTTATCTCATCGGTGAGACTCACCGCAACATCAGCGACCTGCCCCGTCTGACGAGGAAGGACCGCCGGATCGATGAACTTGACCAGGTGCTGACTCCACGTCGCCCGGAGAACGACGCCTACATGCCGGTCAATGCCTATTCGCTCGCGGTGACGATGCGCATCCCTTATGCTCACGATGCGCCGCAAGCCAGCCGTACCCTCGTTCGAGCACGGGTTGATCGTGATCGGCCAGTCGGGCTTGTCCGCCTCGATTCGTGAGCTTCACCGCGGAGCTACAGTGCCCAGCTCGCTCTCCTGACCTGCGGCGCTGCTCCGACGAGCTGGCATCGTCCGGAGCTGCCGCCGCCGGCCAGCGGCCCTATAGGCGCGGCCCGCGCAAGGTTCCGTCGGGCAAAAGTTGACGCCCCGCCGAGCGTCAGCGCCCGCTCATGGGATCGAGATGGCGGAGGGAGCACTCTTAAATTTGCTCGGGCCGGTGCAGGCGCAGAAGAGCGCGGCGCGCTGGATCTGGCGGCTGCGGCGGCGCTTGCGGGGGGGCTGGCGCTGCGCCGTGCCGTCATCGGGCTGGCGGAGCCGATCGTCCCCGCGGATCGGGCTCCACTGCGTGAGGTACTGTACGTCCCTAAACGCAGCCGCCCCGACCCTGACTCCTGCTCCGCCCGCGGCACCGCGCGCCGGGGCGCGATTGGTCTATCGGATCGGCGACGCCAGGTTCTTGCTTTCCGCCCATTTTGACGAATCGCGCACGTTGGACGCACCCCGTCTCTTTCGTCCGGTGTTAACCTCCCGGGCGGTTTCGAAACGGCCGGGCGCCCGGGTCCTGCGCCGCCGCTTGCCCTTTCCTTTCGCCCCGGAGTTCCGATGTACTTTATCCCCGTGGTCCTGCCCTGATTGAAGACGAAGCCTTCCGTACAAGGAGAAGACGAAATGCGGTTCCGTACGTTTGTCGTATCGGTAGCACTGGCAATCGCCATGTCCGGGGGCGCACAGGATGGGCAAGCCTTGCTCGCCAAGCACGGATGCACCGGTCGCCACTTGATGCAGCTATTTCCCGCGGTTCCCGGTTGGGTTCAGATCGCGGCAAAATTCGACGGGAAAGTCCGGCGCGATTGCGGACAGCGATCGCCGCGATCAAGCAGGGCGAGCACGAGAACCCCGTCTCGACGCCGCCGACAGCGAACCGTCCTTCGCGCGCGGACGCGACGGCGATGGCGGATTACATCGTTTGGGGCCTCCGCGAAGAAATAGCCGCGGCGATGAACTCGTGTACGCGCTCCCGCGGCGTCAATGCGAGGCCGCATCGGGGTGTGGCAGGCGCTGCTTGTCGCGATCGGCATTGCGATCGGCGTTGTCGCTGTCGCGGGTACCACGTGGATGGTGAACGCGACGAGCAGCGTCAACTTCTGCGCGACCGCGTGCCACTCGATGCAGTGGGCCGCCGCCGCTTACGAGAGCGGGAAGCATTACGTCAAGCGGTGGGCGTGCGGGCGACGTGCGGCGATTGCCACATTCCTTTCGAAGCAGTCCCGCGACGCCATTCCAGTACGTATTCGGCAAGCTATGGACCAAAGGGTTCGACGGCACACACGACGTTTTCGCAAAGATGATGGGCACGATCTCCGACAAGGCAAAGTGGGACGAGGCAGAGCCGCGAAGGATTCCGCCAGCTGCTGGGGCGTGGTTCAAGCAGACGAACAGCGAGACCTGCCAGGGCTGCCCTGATAGCTCGATCGTTTGCGAAGACCGGGCCCTCGGCATTCATGGCAGTGGAGGACCATGCCGGCGTATTCAATGCAGACAAGATCGACTGCATCAAGCGCCATGCCGGCATCGCGATGATTACGGCAACGCGGCGGGCAAGACCACCCAGTGCAGCGGCTCACCGTCGCGCGACAGAGCTCATCGACGCCGAATTCGGCGTACGCCATGGCGCGGGACTGTTCTACGATGCAGGAAAGCGCTGGAACATTCGCATTCGCGCGCAACAGCGACCCGGCAACTTCGCGCAAACGATCGACGGTGTCGGTAAGGTGAAGGTGGTCGGACCATCGAAGAAGTTCCTTTCCGCCCCCGTCGGAATGGCGTCGAAGTCGATGACGATCGGCAAGAACTCGATCGGCACGGACGCGGAGCCGAGGCGTCCAGCGCCTCTATTGTCGCCTGAACTCGAGCGCTGGATCATTGCCTGCATCAGAAGGATCGGATCTATTCGAGTAGCGATCGATCGGTACGTGTCGCCTGCAGGACGGCATCCAGGATGCCGGGACCGACTGGTGATCGCCCATCCGTTGCGACGAGAAGGGCGTTCACGGACCGATCAGGGCGACGCGGCGCACGCGCCCGAGCCCGAGCTGCCCGCGCACATCTTCGCGGACACGTGCATCGCCTCCAGCAGGTCGATGAAGGCCCGCAGTCCGAGGTTGTCCGAGATGCCGCCGTCGACGAGGTGCTACGGCTGCGCTGCGCTGTTCTGCAGCGCCGTGACGTCGGCGAGCCGCCGCCCAGCAGATCCGCGTCGGCGGGATCGAGCGCAGCATGATCGCCGATCCGGCAACTTGCAGGTGCAGGTACCTCCCCAGTTGCGTAGCGTGACGGGTGCGAAGACGACGCCGGAGGAGGCCGTCGCCGCGGCCAGCGGCATGCGCGACAGGTCCGCGCAGATCAGGTCGAAGCTGCCTTGCGTGAACGTGAACCGCGAGCCACTGGGAAAATCGGCGGCCGAAACGATCACCAGCCGGGCCGCCGGTGCGCTTGGATACGCGGCTCCATTGAAGAGGACTCGATCGTAGTAGCGGGCGGCCCAGGTCGGAGCGATTGTCACCGACGGAAGAGTAGTGCTGCGGGTTGAGCAGGTCGCCGACAGTTCGCCCTGCACATTGCCGTTCAGGAACTGCGAATCGTAGTTTTCGAGGAGCCGTTCCCCGTACAGGCCGTAGCCGAGAGCGGTGAAGCTGCCCCGGAAACCCCCCAGATCGCGTCGACCTGATCGAGCAACCGGCCGCCTCGCCCTGCGATGGACACCGGCACCTGGCGCAGCGCCTCCAGGATGCCGTATGACAACGCTGCTGCCCGGGTTCCACGACCGGAGAGGATAGCAGGGTTTCCGGGTCGTTGTGCACCCGGCGCACGAGCGCAAGCTCGATCCGATATCCCACGTCGAGATCGTGATCGGTGCGCACGTCCACGACCCGCGTGGCGCAGCCACCCAGTAAGCGCGGACCAAGACTGACCAAAACACCGCAGAGCTCGCCGCGCGACCGCGCTTGCCATTCATCGCCAGGAGTTCATTCCACGGCCTCCTTGTGCTGGCGGCGCAGAGCGCCACCAACCTGGGGCGTGTCGACCGCGCCGTCGCGGGCCCGGCGCTCACAAAAGCCGTCTTGACGAACAACGGACGATTGATCGAGCGCCTATCATCTTTGGTAACGGCCGCCAGTCAGAACAGGACGTAGAGTGAGAGCTGGGCGGCCTTCCAATTCTTCGCATCTCGCCGACGGCGTCCTTGATCGCGGTGCCGGGTCGCGCCGAGGCCTGGACGTAGAACTTGCTGACGTAGACGCCAGAAGAAGTCGACTTCCTGCGCGAGATCCTTTGAGCCGAGGTTCTGCATCGGGCCGATCGCCCCCCGGTTGTTGAGCGTGTTTGCCCGGTGCCGTGTGTACTCGAGCGTGAGCGCGACCTAATTGGATTCGCCGTGAACTTGGTGCGAACTGAGATTCGCGTTGACCAGGACGCTGGAGAGCAGCATCCCCTGATGCTTCTGCCCCCCGGACAGCAGCGGGTCGTAGCGGGAAGGGGAACCGTCGCTGCTGTACGACGAGTATCGATAGTGCATGCCGTGGGCTTCCAGGGGCATGGTCGGGACGGGCGCACAGCGCGAAGGCGTAGGATCGCAACTGTGCGTCTGGTAGGCGAACTCCCCCTCTGATGTGAAGAAGTTGGTGAGCCAGACGCTCGGGCTGACGGGGTGGTCAATCCCTCGCGGGGTCCCAAGCACGCTCCCGTCTGGAGCCAAGTAAGGCCTAATGGATCGGGGCACCTGCAGGTAAGGTGAACGCCGCATCGACCGTCTCGCCGTCGTTGTAGCCGACCGTGGCGCCGGTGATGCGGGTGTGCGTTTCCATGCCCGGGAATTCGGTCGGCTCGAGCAGGATGCCCTCCGCCATGAACGATCCGACCTTGAGTTCGGCGATGGCAGTCTGGTCGAAGGCTGGGAGGCGCGGACCGAGCCACAGCCCGCCGAGCGGTCCCAGGCTTCGTCGATCCCGGGATCTTCGAGATCAGGAACCCTTGCCGCAGCTGGTAGATTTCCGCCCCGGCCGAGATGTTGAGCGAGGTGTTCTTGCCGGGCAGGTCCCACAGGATCCGGCATAGGCTTGCTCGAACGCGCCGTGATGGCGGAAGCCCGAGTCGTAGAGGTCCTGTCCTGACGACGCGGACACGAGGTAGGTCGCCTTCCCGTAGGCGTAGAACGGCGTGTCGCCCAGACGGGTGATGCCGCCGATACCCGGCTCGATGTAACTCTCCGCCCAGCTTGTCGTTCCGGGGCCGGCGGGATGGCGGGCCGCAACATTGCCCGGGGTGAAGAGGTCAGCGTAGCCAAAGAACGGATTCGACGTACTGTACGCGCCGACGCCAGCCGTTGAGGATCAGCGTCAACAACGACCGATCGTCGCGGTAGAGCAGAGGGAACGACTCGCTGCTGCCCGGCACCAGCATGCCGGCACGTTCCGGGGCCTGGACCGGCCGCTGGTCTGATGTTCGATCCGGTGTTCGATCCGATGGTTGATCCGGCCGCCGGTCCGGCTGCAGGTCCTTCGCAGCCGGACGCGGGAACCACGGTGATGACGACCACGACCCGCCCGGCGGGAACCGATTCGAAGACCGCGTAGCGGGCGGTGGCCACCGACGGGAGGCGCCCCACCCGCTGCACCAGTCCCTCGACGACCAGGCGCTGCAGCGGCACGTCGCTGACGGCATTCGCGAGCCCCCGGATTTGCCGCTTCAGTTGCGCGTCCTGGTCGGCATTGCCGGTTGTACCGTCGAGCCGAATCGCCACGGCGGCGACCCGCAATCCCTCGGCGAACTCAATCGGTAACTGGGCTCCACGCGACGCGAGCCCCTCGCCGCCATCGTCGCGGTCGTCCGCGTACGCGTTCGCGGCGGAAGGAGGCCCGCCAGTCCGGCCAGCAAGGCAAGCGCGGCGAAACGACCGCGCTACTTCTCGGGTCCGACCCACAGGTCCCCGGCGTAGAGCTTCTTCACCTCGGAGGTGCGGAAGCCGTCGTTGACGATGACTTGTCGCTGTCCGTAGCCCTTGCCGCCATCGACGATAGTCCAGCGCATCCCAAACGCCTCGAAGTGCACGGTCTTGCCGTCGAACCTGGGATGTCGGTCATGGGCATCGGCGTGTCGCGAGGGGCGCCGACCATGTCCAGCCCCTGCCGCCACTTGAGGACCTTGGTGCCGTCGTCCTCGTCGCGCAGGAAGTAGCGCATCGTACCGGGGCGGGCTGGTAGCCAGGCTCGCCCTCCTTGCCGACTGCGGAGTGCCCGTCGAACTCCAGCCAAAACCGGACGCGGTTGCGCTTGCCATCGCCGGTGTAGTCGTAGCGCAACACATCGGTGTAGGCGACCGCACCCTTGACGACCAGCGTTTCCGCGAAAACGGGCAACGGAGCCGAGTAGCAACGCGAGCAGCACGAGCCTCTTCATGTCCCGGTCTCCTTGCCGAGGGTCGTGGCTCCGCTGCTTTCCAAAGATGACACGGGCACCCAGCACGGCACGCGCCTGGTCGAGGCGGTGGCCGACGAGCGCGTGGGCCGCGATGCAGGCATCGACAAAGCTGGCGGCCGCGCCGGTCTCCGCCGCACGACGGCGGCCAGTTCGGCATCGCCGATGACCGACTCGACCCAGTTGGCCAGCCGGTCGAAACGAGCGCCGGCAGCGTCCGGTCGTCGGGGGTGAGGTACAGGTGCAACTCGGGCAGGCTCCGCACGGTACCGCGCATGACGGCCGAGGCGCGAAGTCAGGCGCCCGGCAGGAAGGCGATCGTCATAGGCGCACTTGCCCAGGATGTGCCGGCGAGTGCCGGAGCGGGAACGGGGAGATCGGCATTCATCCGGTCTCCGCCAAGCAAGGTTCGCCGCCTTCAGCGCATCGGTCACGAAGCCAAGATCGAGGTCGGCCAGCGTCTTCGCGGTCGGCCAGCCGGTCTTGGAGTTCCAGCCCTCGAGCCGGTAGAACTTCGTCTTCCAGGCTTCAACCCTTTCCGGTCGGATCGAGCGCCCGGTGAGATCGGTGTAACGCCACACCCCCTTCTTGTCGCGGCAGGGCCACATGTAGAACGGGAACAGCTCGTTCTTCTCGTACTCTTGGTGTCGTAGACGTAGGGGGCGAACTGCACGTATGTCGCGGTGCTGCCCTGCAGCACCCAGATCGCGTTGTCCAGGTTCCAGATCCGCCGCCCGAGGCGGATGCCGTCGACCAGCGTCATCTTGTCGCCGGTCACGGCGTTCCAGAACACCTGCTCGCCGGCATCCTCGCTGCCTGTGGCGCCCTCCAGGTTCGGCGTGTTGGTATTGAAGAGGTCAGGCCACTTGAGGGTCGAGAACAGCGCGGAGTTTCTCCAGAACCGGCAATAGTGCTGCTGCCAGCGGACGAGCTGCGCGACCGCCTCCGAGTACATGTTGGCGTCGCTGTAATCGAAGACCTCCGGCCGGTCCTTGGCGTAGGGGGCGAGCTTGCGCGCCTGGATGGTGACGAGGTCCTTGGCGTCGACGCGGGTTCCGTCCCTGACGCCAAGGACCTCGTCACCATCCAGGCGCGCAAGCTCGCACCGTACGCCAAGGACCGGCCGGAGGTCTTCGATTACAGCGACGCCAACATGTACTCGGAGGCGGTCGCGCAACTCGTCCGCTGGCAGCAGCACTACTGCCGGTTCTGGAAAAACTCCGCGCTGTTCTGCGACCTCAAGTGGCCGGACCTCTTCAATACCAACACGCCGAACCTGGAGGGCGCCACAGGCAGCGAGGATGCCGGCGAGCAGGTGTTCTGGAACGCCGTGACCGGCGACAAGATGACGCTGGTCGACGGCATTCGCCTCGGGCGGCGGATCTGGAACCTGGACAACGCGATCTGGGTGCTGCAGGGCCGGCACCGCGACATCGTGCAGTTCGCGCCCTACGTCTACGACACCAAGTACGAGAAGAACGAGCTGTTCCCGTTCTACATGTGGCCGTGCCGCGACAAGAAGGGGGTGTGGGCGTACACCGATCTCACCGGGCGCTCGCTCGACCGGAAGGGGTTCGAGTCGTGGAAGACGAAGTTCTACCGGCTGGAAGGGTGGAACACCAAGACCGGCTGGCCGACCGCGAAGACGCTCGCCGACCTTGATCTCGGCTTCGTGGCCGATACGCTGAAGGCGGCAAAGCGCCTGGGCGAGGAGGAGACTGCATGACGGCCGATCTCCCGGTTCCCACCCCCGCACTCGCCGAGCAGCATCCTGGCCAAGTGCGCCTACGACGATCGCCTGCCGGCCGGGCGCCTGACTTCGCGCCTCGGCGTCATGCGCGGTACCGTGCGCAGCCTGCCCGAGCTGCACCTGTACCTCACCCCCGACGACCGGACGCTGCCGGCGCTCAGTTTCGACCGGCTGGCCCACTGGGTCGAGTCGGTCATCGGCGATGCCGAGCTGGCCGCCGTCGTGCGGGCGGAGACCGGCGCGGCCGCCAGCTTCGTCGATGCCTGCATCGCGGCCCACGCGCTCGTCGGTCAACGCCTCGACCAGGCGCGTGCCGTGCTCGGGGTGCCGGTGTCGTCCCCGGACAGCAGCGGAGCCACGACTCCTGGCAAGGAGACCGGGACATGAAGAGGCTCGTGCTGCTCGCGTTGCTGCTCGGCTCGTTGCCCGTTCTCGCGGAAACACTGGTCGTCAAGGGCGCGGTCGCCTACACCGATGTGCTGCGCTACGACTACACCGGCGATGGCAAGCGCAACCGCGTCCGGTTCTGGCTGGAGTTCGACGGCCACTCCGCAATCGGCAAGGAAGGCGAGCCTGGCTACCAGCCCGCCGCCGGTACGATGCGCTACTTCCTGCGCGACGAGGACGACGGCACCAAGGTCCTCAAGTGGCGGCAGGGGCTGGACATGGTCGGCGCCCCTCGCGACACGCCGATGCCCATGACCGACATCCGGTTCGACGGCAAGACCGTGCACTTCGAGGCGTTCGGGATGCGCTGGACGATCGTCGATGGCGGCAAGGGCTACGCCAGCGACAAGATCATCGTCAACGACGGCTTCCGCACCTCGAGGTGAAGAAGCTCTACGCCGGGGACCTGTGGGTCGGACCCGAGAAGTAGCGCGGTCGTTCGCCGCGCTTGCCTTGCTGGCCGGACTGGCGGGCCTCCTTCCCGCCGCGAACGCGTACGCGGACGACCGCGACGATGGCGGCGAGGGGCTCGCGTCGCGTGGAGCCCAGTTACCGATTGAGTTCGCCGAGGGATTGCGGGTCGCCGCCGTGGCGATTCGGCTCGACGGTACGACCGGCAATGCCGACCAGGACGCGCAACTGAAGCGGCAAATCCGGGGGCTCGCGAATGCCGTCAGCGACGTGCCGCTGCAGCGCCTGGTCGTCGAGGGACTGGTGCAGCGGGTGGGGCGCCTCCCGTCGGTGGCCACCGCCCGCTACGCGGTCTTCGAATCGGTTCCCGCCGGGCGGGTCGTGGTCGTCATCACCGTGGTTCCCGCGCCGGCCGCGAAGGACGTGCAGCCGGACCGGCGGCCGGATCAACCATCGGATCGAACACCGGATCGATCGTCAGACCAGCGGCCGGCCCAGGCCCCGGAACATGCCGGCATGCTGGTGCCGGGCAGCAGCGAGTCGTTCCCTGTGCTCTACCGCGACGACCAGTCGTTGCTGACGCTGATCCTCAACGGCGGCGTCGGCGCCTACAGTACGTCGAATCCGTTCTTCGGCTACGCTGACCTATTCACCCAGGGCAATGTTGCGGCCCGCCATCCCGCCGGCCCGGGAACGACAAGCTGGGCGGAGAGTTACATCGAGCCGGGTATCGGCGGCATCACCCGCCTGGGCGACACGCCGTTCTACGCCTACGGGAAGGCAACCTACCTCGTGTCCGCGTCGTCAGGACAGGACCTCTACGACTCGGGCTTCCGCCACCACGGCGCGTTCGAGCAAGCCTATGCCGGCGTCCTGTGGAACCTGCCCGGCAAGGGCACGTCGCTCAATGTCTCGGCCGGGCGGCAGATCTACCAGCTGCGGCAAGGGTTCCTGATCTCGAAGATCCCTGGATCGACGAACCTGGGACCGCTCGGCGGGCTGTGGCTCGGTCCGCGCCTCGCCTTCGACAAGACCGTCATCGCCGAACTCAAGTTCGGCTCGTTCATGGCGGAGGGCATCCTGCTGGAGCCGACCGAATTCCCGGGCATGGAGACGCACACCCGCATCACCGGCGCCACGGTCGGCTACAACGACGGCGAGACGGTCGATGCGGCGTTCACCTACCTGCAGGTGCCACGGTCCGACAGACCCTACTTCGCGCCGGACGGGAGCGTGCTGGGAACCCGCGCGGGATTGACGACCGTCAGCCCGAGCGTCTGGCTCACCAATCTCTTCGGCGTCGAGGGCCTCTGGTTCAAGGGCGAGTTCGCCTACCAGACGCACGGTACGATCGACATGGCGGCCTACGCCTTCGCGCTGTGGCCCGGCTACCGTGCCGACCATGTCCCCTGGAAGCCCGGCATCAGCTATCGGTACTCGTCGTACAGCGGCGACAACCCCGCGACGCCGACCTACGAGCGCTACGACCCGCTGCTGGCCGGGGGGCAGAACAACTACGTGCCGGGGATGCTGCTCTCCAGCGTCCTGGTCAACGCGAACCTCAGTTCGCATCGGCTCACCGTCACGGCGAATCCATCGGATCAGGTCGCGCTCACGCTCGAGTATTCCCGGCACCGGGCGAACACGCTCAACAACTGGGGGGCGATTGGCCCGATGCAGAACCTCGCCTCGAAGGACCTCGCGCAGGAAGTCGACTTCTTCTGCGGCGTCTACCTCAGCAAGAACTTCTACCTCCAGGGCGTGCTCGGGGCCGCGATGCCCGGCACCGCCATCAGGGACGCCGTCGGCGGCGACGCGAAGAACTGGTACGCCGCCCAGCTCTCGCTCTACGTCCTGTTCTGACTGGCGGCCCGTACCGATGATGGCGCTCGAATCCGATTTCGCGTTGTTCGTCAAGACGGTTTTTGTGATCGTGGGAGCATTGCTACCCATCGTCAATCCGGTCGGTGACGCCCCATTCTTCCTCGCACTGACCACGGGCGCCGATCGGCCCACGCGCAATGCGTTGTCGGTGACGGTGGCGATCAATTCGTTTCTGTTGCTGGCCGGCTCGCTGGTTCTCGGGCACTACGTCCTGCGGTTGCTCGGCCTGTCGATTGGCCGGTCGTACAGTTCGCCGGAGGCATCGTGCTCTGCCTGCTCGGCGCAAGGATGCTTTCGGACGACGCTTCCTCGCAGCCGCAATCGAGCGAAGGCAACGACGCCGCCGCCGTGGCCCGGGCGTTCTACCCGCTGACGCTGCCGCTCACCGTGGATCCCGGCACGATCTCGGTTGCGATCACGCTTGGCGCCAACCACCCGAGGCACCTTGGATCGCCGCTGGTGCTGACCGCTGCCACCTTCGCCGGCCTGGTCATCATCGCGGCCAGCATCTGGCTGTGCTACCGCTATGCCGAGCGCGTCTCGAACTGGCTCGGCCAGTCGCGGATGATGGTGATGCTGCGCCTGTCGGCGTTCGTGATGCTGTGCATCGGCGTCAACATCGCCTGGAACGGCGTCAAGGGCCTGCTTGAGGATGTGACGATCAAGACCGTTCCCGCGCAGCCGATCGCCGCCGTGGAATGAATTCGTGGCGATGAATGGCAAGCGCGGTCGCGCAGCGCGTCTTGCTGCTACGGTGTTGTGGTCAGTCCTGATTACACTTGCATTGGGCGGCTGCGCGACGCGGGTCGTGGACATGCGCACCGAGCAGGTCGATCTGGACGTCGGCTATCGAATCGAGCTTGCGCTCGAGCGCCAGGCGCACAACGACCCGGAAACCCTGCTGCTCCTCGCCTTCTCCGGCGGCGGAACCCGGGCGGCGGCGATGTCATACGGCATCCTGGAGGCGCTGCGCCAGGTGCCGGTGGCCATCGCAGGGACGAAACGGCCCGCTGCTCGATCAGGTCGACGCGATCTCGGGCGTTTCCGGGGGCAGCTTCACCGCTCTCGGCTACGGCCTGTACGGGGAACGGCTGTTCGAGGTCTACGAGCCGCAGTTCCTGAAGCGCGACGTGCAGGGTGAGCTGTTCGGCGACCTGCTCAACCCGGGCAACTGGCCGGCGCTGGCCTTCGGCGGCGAGAACCGTTCCGCCCTGGCCGCCCGCTACTACGATCGCGTCCTCTTTCATGGCGCCACGTATGCCGATCTCAAGCGCACCGGCGGGCCGCTGGTGATCGTTTCGGCCACCGATTTCTCCAGGGGATCGCGGTTCACGTTCACGCAAGGCAACTTCGACCTGATCTGCGCGGACCTGTCGCGCATGCCGCTCGCCGTGGCGGCGACCGCATCCTCGGCGGTCCCGGTCGTCTTCGCCCCCGTCACGCTGCGCAACTGGGGAGGCACCTGCGGCCTCAAGTTGCCCGGGTGGATCAGCGATCATGCCGCGCTCAATCCCGCCAACGCCCTTTCCCTGCGGCAGCGGCTCGCCGACATGACGGCGCTGCAGGACAGCGCCGCGCAGCCGTGGATCCACCTCGTCGACGGCGGCGTCTCGGACAACCTCGGCCTGCGGGCCTTCATCGACCTGCTGGAGGCGATCCATGTGCGCGAAGACGTGCGCCGGCAGCTCGGGCTCGGGCGCGTGCGCCGCGTCGCGCTGATCGTCGTCAACGCCCTCTCGTCGTCGCAACAGGGATGGGGGCGCTCACCGGCCGGTCCTGGCATTCTGGAGGCCATCCTGCAGGCGACCAGCGTACCGATCGAGCGCTACTCGATGGATTCGATCGTGCTGATGCAGGCGATGATCGAGCGCTGGAAGCTGCAGGGGGAGATCCAGGCGCTGGAGGCACGCCTCGGCCACACCGAGTCGCCGTCCGTGCCGATCGAGTTCTTTCCGATCGTCATCGACTTCGACGCCATTCCCGACGGAACGGGAAAGAGAACTTCTTCAACGCGCTGCCGACCACCTTCACCTTGCCCGCCGAGACCGTCGACCGTTTGCGCAAGTTGCCGGGTCGCTGCTGCGCGCGAATGCAACATTCCAGCGCTTTCTGCGGTCGTTCGACGAGTCCCCGGCGCCATGAGTGCGCCAAATTGGCGTCGATCTCGACGATCGGCTACTGTCGCGCGACGGTGAGCCGCTCAGTTAAGGGGTGGTCTTGCCCGCCGCGTTGCCGTAATCATGCGCGATGCCGGGCATGGCACTTGATGCAGTCGATCTTGTCTGCATTGAATACGCCGGCACGGTCCTCGACCGCCAGGCTGAACGCCGCCGAGGGCCCGGTCTTCGCAAACGCATCGAGCTTGTGGCAGCCCTGGCAGGTTCTCGCTGTTCGTCTGCTTGAACCACGCCCGCACCTCGGCGGATAGCCGCTGCTTCTGCTCGTCCCACTTCGCCTTGTCGGAGATCGTCCCGCGCATCTTGGCGATCACGTCGTGTGTCCCGTCGACGCCCTTCGTCCACAGGGTTCCGAACACGTACTGGAATGGCGTCGCGGGACGGCTCTCGTAAGGGATGTGACAGTCGACGCAACTGACACGGACGCCGGCCGAATTGACGTAATGCTTCCCGTGCTCGTACGCGGCGGCGGCCCACTGCATCGAGTGGCAGGCGGTCGCGCAGAAGTTGACGCTGCCGGTGGCGTTGACCATCCAGGTGGTGCCCGCGACCGCGACGACCCCCGATCGCAATGCCGATCGCGACGAGCAGCGCCTGCCACACCCCGATGCGGCCCCGCATTGACGCGGCGGAGCGCGTACACGAGTTCATCGCCGCGGCTATTTCTTCGCGAGCCCGACGATGTAATCCGCCATCGCCGTCGCGTCCGCGCGCGGGACGTTCGGTGTCGGCGGCATCGAGACGGGGTTGCCGTGCTCGCCCTGCTTGATCGCGGCGATGATGTCCGCAATCGCGCCGGACTTCCCGTCGAATTTTGCCGCGATCTGAGCCCAACCGGGAACCACGGGGTTGCCCTGCATCGAGTGGCAACCGGTGCATCCGTGCTTGGCGAGCAAGGCTTGCCCATCCTGTGCGCCGGCGGGCATGGCGATTGCCAGTGCTACCAATACGACAAACGTACGGAACCGCATTTCGTCTTCTCCTTGTACGAAGGCTTCGTCTTCAATCAGGGCAGGACTACGGGGATGAACTGCATCGGAACTCCGGGGCGAAAGGAAAGGGCAAGCGGCGGCGCAGGACCAGGGCGCCCGCGTTTCGAAACCGCCGGGAGGTTAACACCGGGCCCGAGCGACGGGGATGCGTCCAACGTGCGCAATTCGTCAAAATGGGCGGAAGCGTATGAACCCAGGCGTCGCGATCCGATAGACCAATCGCGCCCCGGCGCGCGGTGCCGCGGGCGGAGCGGGAGTCGGGGTCGGGGCGGCTGCGTTCAACAACGTGCGTGCCTCACGCAGTGGAGCCCGAATCCGCGGGGACGATCGGCTCCGCCAGCCCGATGACGGCACGGCGCAGCGCCAGCCCCCCCGCAAGCGCCGCCGCAGCCGCGAGATCCAGCGCGCCGCGCTTCTGCGCCTGCACCGGCCAGTGGAAGGCCACCGGATGCCCCTCCGCCATATTCGATCCCATGAGCGGGCGCTGACGCTCGGCGGCATGAGCCCTTGCCGAGCGGAACCTTGCGCGGGCCGCGCCTATGGGCCGGCGACCGGCGGCAGCAGTCCGGACGACGCCAGCTCGTCGGAGCAGCGCCGCAGGTCGGCGAGCGACTGGGCATTTAGCTCCGCGGTGAACTTGCGAATCGAGGCGGACAAGCCCAACGCACTGCCTTGGCCGATCACGATCAACCCGTGCTCGACGAGGTACGCTAGCTCGCCGGCGCATCGTGGCATCCGGGATGCGCATCGTCACCGCGAGCGAATAGGCATTGACCGGCATGTAGCGTCGTTCTCCGGGCAACAGGTCGGGGGTCAGCACCTGGTCGAGTTCGTCGATCCGGGCGGTCCTTCCTCGTCAGACGGGGCAGGTCGCTGATGTTGCGGTGGCCGATCTCGCCGATGATGAGCGGCAGCATCAGGTCATCATTGAACGCGCGGCGCAGCCGGATCAGATGCAGCAGCAAGTATTGGTCGGCCAACGTCGCGCAGCGATTGCGCGCCGCGGGCGGCACTTGGCGAGCCACTGCCGGATGCGCCGCAGTCGCCTTGCCAGACGGGGTCGACGATTTCTTCCTGCCGAGTCGTCATTGCCCCATGCCAGGGTAATCGTTGACGACCCGGTCCGAGTCGGCGGCCGACAGGCGCAGCAGTTCGCGCAAACGCATCACGACGTGCAGGAAGTCGGCGAGGACCATACCATCGCCATGGAGGGCGAAGCCGGCGCGGCAGCGTGCCGTCGCGCGAAAGCCACGGGTTCCTTCGGGCTTCAGCCATCCGCTGCGCACGAAGTCAGGGAGATGGCGGCGGACTGTTTCCCGCGGAATGCCGGTCGCGCGGTGCACCGCGCTGACCGAACGGACCTGGCGATTGGTTTCGGTGCGCGGCGCTGGTTCTCCGTCATCGGCCTCCGCCGATGGGTGCACTCGGCCGGCCAGCGATACGTCGAGCAGCACGACGCCTGGCGGACAGCCCCCCGGGGACGCGATCGCGAAGCTCGTGCATTGCCCGCAACGCGAAGCCCGCCATCAACACGAGCTTCAACGGCTCCGCGCGGCGATGCGCGTCCTCGGCCGACACGCGGGCGAGGTGCGGCGGGATGGTCGTTGGCGGCGGCGGCGAACCCTTCGACGACATATTTCCTGCGGTCCGGGCTGGCTGAACGGCAGGGGAGCATACCGAAGATTCGCCCATTTTGGTGGGTTGCGACTGCGGGAGGCTCTCCTGTCGGCGCGAGCGCTGGGGCGCGGCGCCGGAACCGCCGAGATCGTTCGACTCCGCTATCGCGGACTGCGTCGGCGCCAAGGAAGAAGCGGACCGGCAAGGTCCCGGTATTTCTGGACTTGCACGGGCCGAGCTTGCGGATTCCCCCGGAGGCAACGGCCAGATTCCGAGAACTTCGCGCAGGTAGCAGATTTGCGAAAGGCTCAGCGCCTCGGCCGGCGTTTCGCCGCCGCCCAGCAGGTTGTTCGTCTTCCTTGACGCCCAGGCTGACGTCGAGCGATACCGCGCCCGTTCGACGCGGCACATTCCCTGGTGCTCTCGCGGGTTCCGGCAAGCGTCGACAGGTATAAATCGCCGAGAGGCGCGTCTGCGTCCCGTGACTGCGCGATGCCGGCTCCCGCAAGGATCTTTGCATGCGCGCCAAATCCAAATCCGGGTCGGCCGAGATCGACTCCGCCGCGCAGGACCTCGGCGCCCCGGGCCTGCCTGACGAAGCCAGCGTCGACGGGGGCGGCACGCCGGCCGCCTATTGGCGGGCCTTCAGCCTGATCGCCTTCACGATGAACCGCTTCATCGTCGACCAGATCATTCGTGGCGCGCGTCACTTCGACAACGACATCGAAGCGATGATCCTGTTCGCTACCGTAGCGCACCTGAACGTCGCGCACCTCATGCCGCCGGGCTCCAACTTGAAAAGCGTTCTCGGCGCCGACGGCGTGTTGCTTGACGCGCAACCGCGGTTTCACGCGGTGCGCCTGCGCGACCTGGCGCAGATTGTTGGGCGGCCGCGCGAGACCGTCCGGCGCAAGCTCGAGATCCTGGTGGCCCGAGGGCGGCTGTCGCGGCTTGCCGACGGCTACGTGTTGAACGCAGCCTCGCTCGATCCGGCGATGAACGCACTCACCGTCGACGGCGTGCGCCGTTTCATGGACGCCTCGCGGGTAATCGCTGCGGCGCTGCGCGACGCTGAGGAGGCGCTGGCGCGCGAGCGCGACGCGCCGGCGCCCTAGATCAGGTCGCGGCGGGCCGCAACAACTCTGGTCAGTAGCGCAGCTCAGGTTCGAACGCGACCGCTGTCGGGGCTTGAAGCAAGCACGTCGACGCTGGCGAGATCGTGCAGAGCCATTCGCGCCCAATTTGGGCGGCTCGCGGGCCACCAGCGATTGCGCGCGGACTCTCGAACGAACAAAATCGCTTGCCTATTGCAGATGGCACGCCCGCGCCGAATTGTTCCCGTTCGACCATCCGGATGCAGCGATGGCGGGAACAAACACCAAGTCAACCTTGCCGTCCCTTATGTCAAGCGCCTTGCTCCAGGCAGCCGCCCTGCCGTGTGCGGCCCGACTTCGCTCCACGCATTGCGTTGAACTGCGACTCGTCGCGACCTATGTGTTCCAGTGACGCTGCGCCGGTGCGCGAAGCATGAATCGCTGCTCGGTCATCGCCAGCGCTAAGGCGCAACAGCCGTCGAGAGCACGTGCCGTGGATTGGCAGTTGCTGATGCTCTGCGCCTTGACCTTGCTGCACGCGACCGCCTGGGCCGCCGGCGCCGCCCTCGGCGACGCGACGCCCGCCGAGTTGCGCTACATGAATCGGCACATCTACACGATGCGAAGCGTGGTGGCAGGCGCGACGCCGGAGCAGCGCGTGGAGCGTGCCATCGAACGCCTTCGCGCGTTGACGCCCGAGCAACTATCTCGGCCGGTTCAGCAGAAGGAAGTGGAGTGGAACGGCGAGCGGGCCATTGTCTTGCACGTCGGCGACACCACGCTGCTGAAAGTGTTCGCGCGCGATCTGGATGCCGAGATCCAGACCACGCTGGAGGAAGTTGCGCATGCCAGCCAGGTCCGATTGCAGGAGGCTCTGACCGTTCGGCGGCAGATGGGCGAACCCGAACTCGTGGCCAAGGGCCTGGCGATGGCCGTGGGCGGACTGATCGTGGTGGTGCTGCTGGCCTGGGGCGTGCTGCGCGCCCGCCGACTGATCACGAGCCGCCTGAGGCGATTGATCGAGCACGGGGCCAGCTCGCACCGCCTGTTCGGCCTGGACTGGTCGCCCCTTGCCCTCGGTGCGGTGACGACCACGGTGCAAGCGATCACGGCGATGGTCCTCGGCTTGCTCGGCTACCTGTGGGCAGCGCATGTGTTCCTGCAGTTTCCCGTCACCAAGCCGCTCGCCGAGGGCATGGGGCTGCTGATCGTGCAGGGTGCCGTCAACGCCGGCGCGGCGCTATGGGGTGCCGTGCCCGATCTGCTGATGGTCGGTCTGATCTTCGGCATCGGCAGAGTGATCATCACCGTCGCGAATAGACTGTTCACCGGCGTCGAGGCCGGCCGCCTGCGCATCCCGGGCATCCATCCCGAGACCGCCCGCGCGACGCAGCGGCTGGCGACCTTCGGTGTCTGGGGCCTCGCCCTCGCCGCGGCCTACCCCTTCATCCCCGGCTCGCAGAGCGATGTCTTTCGGGGCCTGTCGATCTTCCTCGGATTCATGGTCACGCTGGGCTCGAGCGGCATCGTCTCGCAGTGGATGCACGGCCTCGTGATCGTCTACTCGCGGGCGCTGCGGGTCGGCGAGTTCGTCCGCATGGGCGCGGTTGAGGGCCGGGTCAAGGAGCTGGGCACGCTGTCGGTCAAGGTAATCGACCACCGCGGCGACGAGGTGACGGTGCCCAACACGACGGCGATCGGCGGTTCGGTGCTGAACTTCACCCGTCTCTCGGCCGCCGGCACTGAACACGGGGTGGCGACGGTGTCGATCGGCTACGACGTGCCGTGGCGCCAGGTGGTCGAGCTGCTGCACGAGGCCGCGCGGCGCACGGCGGGTCTGCGCAGCGAGCGCCGGCCCGTCGTGCTGCAGCGCATAATGTCGGACTTCGCGGTCGAGTTCGAACTCATCGTGCAGATCGAGTTGCCGGCCGCGCGCGCGCAGCTGATGTCGAGCCTGAACGACAGCATCCGCGACGTGTTCGAGGCCGCCGGGGTGGAACTCCTGTCGCCGCACTACATCGCCCGTGTCGAGCCCGCGGCTGCCGACGTGAAGGGCCCGGCGGCGCTCCGCTGAGCACGGCCAAGTTGCGTTTGGCTGGATTGGAGAGAGTTCTAATGTTCGCGATGCCGCGTTGGACCTGGCTCGTTCCCTCAATTTCCGCCGTCCTGCTCGCCGTGGCGATGGTGCGCGGCGTGGGTTTCGTGCTCGAGATTGTTTGCGGAGCGGCGCTCGTCGCATCGGTCTTCGCTGCCGTTCACCACGCCGAAGTGGTCGCCCATCGCGTCGGCGAGCCCTTCGGTACGCTGGTCCTGGCCATCTCGGTGAGCGTCATCGAGGCGTCGCTCATCCTCTCGATGATGCTGGCGGGAGGTGCCGACGCTGCGGTCCTCGCGCGCGACACGATCTACGCCGCAGTGATGATCATCTGCAACGGCGTGGTAGGCATCTGCATTCTGGTGGGCGGCATCGCGCATCGGGAGCAAAGCTTCCGCGTCGAGGGCGCCGGCGCCGGTTTCGCCGCCCTGATCGCGATGACGGCGCTGTCGCTCGTGCTGCCGGACTTCACGATCAGCTCGGGGTATGCGACCTACACCGGCTCCCAGCTCGGATTCGTGGCGGCCGCCTGCCTTGCCCTTTGGGCGGTCTTCGTCTTCATTCAGACTTCGCGGCACCGCGACTACTTCCTTCCCGTCGCGAACCCGTCCGACACCGAGTCGCACGCGGCGCCGCCGTCCGACCGGGAGGCGTGGGCGAGCTTCGGCTTGCTCGTCGTCTCGCTGGTCACGGTCGTAGGGCTTGCCAAGGTGCTCTCGCCGGTCATCGAACGCACGGTCGCCGCCGCGGGCGCGCCTCAGGCCGTCATCGGGATAATCATCGCGATGCTGGTTCTGTTGCCGGAGACCATCGCCGCCGTGCAGGCGGCACGGGCGAACCGGCTGCAGACGAGCATGAACCTCGCGATCGGCTCTGCGCTCGCCAGCATCGGGCTCACGGTCCCCGTCGTCGCGGTGGCGGCCATCGTCTTTCAGATGCCGCTGGTACTGGGGCTCGAACCCGAAGGACCTGGTGATGCTCACCGTTACCTTAATGGTCAGCACGGTGACGCTGGGAACCGGCCGCACGCACCTGATGCAAGGCGCGGTCCACCTCGTGCTTTTTGCCTCTTACCTGTTCCTGGCGTTAGTGCCGTAGTCGCTGAGCGCGTTACCGCAATTTGAATGGCCGCTCCAATGGATTGCGGTGACCGGTTCCGAGGACCGCGGCGGTAGGAAGTCAATGAGATCGATCAGTGTTGTTGCGCTATGGGGGCTGTGCGCCGCGGTATTGCCTTGCACTTGTGTTGCTCAGGAGGCGCAGTCGTATACCGGCTCGTGCGACGCCTCCGCGGGGATCTCGTTGAGCCCGGAAATCTTCGTGGTCGGCAACGACGAGAACAACACGCTTCAGTACTATCGGCGCGGACAGTCGAGGCCAATTGGATCGCTGGCGCTATCAGATTTCCTCGGCACCGGTTCGGACGAGGCCGACATCGAAGGTGCTGCCGCAATTGGATCGCGAATCTATTGGATAGGCTCGCATAGCCGTAACAGCAAGGGAAAGGTCGAACTTAGTCGGCGTCGATTCTTCGCTACGGACATACGCGCCGCAGATCCGCCTGTTCTGGCGCCCGTTGGCAAGCCCTACGTCGAACTGCTACGTGATCTGGTGGACGACGAGGAGTTGAAACCCTACCAATTGGACGCCGCCGCCCATCTCGCGGCTGAAGCGAATGGCGGGTTGAATATTGAGGGGCTGGCCGCGACGCCCGAGGGCGGACTGCTGATTGGGTTTCGCAATCCGCTCCGCGGCGGTCGCGCCCTCGTCGTCCCACTGCAGAATCCTGCTGAACTGATTGAAGGCAAACGCGCAAAGCTCGGCGCCCCTATCGAACTGGACCTTGGCCGACGGGGCATCCGCAGTATCGAACTTGTTGGCTCGACCTATCTCATCGTTGCTGGCCCCACCGGTGACATCGGCAGTTTTGCGCTCTACCGGTGGTCAGGAAAAGCGGCGGAGGCTCCATTGCTCGCGACGAATGTGACATTGGGCAGTCTTCGACCTGAAGCGCTGTTGGCGATCCCACAGACTCCGCGCGTCCAGCTGCTTAGCGACGACGGTGGATTGCCGGTGGGGGGTATCGAGTGCAAGAAGCTCCCGATGTCGCGACAGTCGTTTCGCAGCCTCACCGTTACACCCTGATAGGTCAATCGCGCTATACCCGGCACAAGGTCAAGCCGCCCAATCCCGAGCATCGAGGGGTCAATGACTGCTACCGCGGCGTTGTTACCGTTGGAAGCCAGGACCGAATGGCAGCTTCCACCAGTTTCAATGTCTGCTTCCGGTTTCGCACTACGACAACAGTGGGTCGCAAGTTGCCCGCCAGGCAATGTCTGCTTGCCGGCAATCCGGTTTCATCTGGCGGGGCAGGACAAGAGAGGGCAACCGCCAACGAATGCCTGGCCCATGCGTAGGCTTGTTCTTTCTGTTCCGCAACCATCCGCGATGCGGATTGCTCGAGTGGGAATCTTGCGCCGCGGGTCCGGAAATTGATCCAGGTGCGCACCGGAACGCTCTGGACAGCCGCGATACCGGAGTCGTTGTCTCTCGGCCGACACCAAGCTAGCCTGGCACCTATCGAATCCGAATCCGTCTCCAATAGCGTTACGAGCCCCCGCAACCAAACAAGTCAACGGCTTGCCTTCGGGCAGGCCGTTTTTTTTAGACTTCGAGAGTATGTGTAGGCGTGGTGCGGGCATTTGGCGCCCGTCCGCGGGGTTCGAGATGCCGCCGCGCCCGCATTGGCGCAATTCACATCGTCGGCGCGCTGAATCGTGCCCAAGTGCCCGGCGCGCGTGGTGAGCAACTTGGGCACCAACCATTTGCATCTATGTCGTATCTGACATAGACTTGCCGGGTGGCTGCCATGGACAGACCCGTCGTGTGGCTGCGGGGCGAGGTGAAGACGCCGCCGTTCTCACATGCGGCTCGCATCGAGGCGGGTGTCTTGCTGCGGCAACTGCAGGAGGGAGCCAATCTGGGACTCCCCCATTCGCGGCCGATGCCGGGGATCGCTGCTCGGTGCCACGAATTGCGGATTGTGGACGAAGGCGCGACATGGCGGATCATCTACCGCCTTGACGAGGACGCCGTCGTTGTCGTCGGCGTCTTCAGCAAGAAGACTGCGCAGACCCGGGCCGCGTTATCGTCGACTGCCGGCGGCGGCTGCGCCAATATGACGAGCTGACGCGATAGACAACCAGACATCTGGAGCAACGATGGACAAACAGAAGCGCGCGAAGCTGAAGGCTGGTGGCTGGACCGTCGGCACGCCGCGTGAATTCCTTGAACTGTCCGAGGAAGAGGCGGCGTTCGTCGAGTTCAAGCTAGCCCTGGGCAAGACGCTGCAGTCGCTGCGTAAGGCGCAGGAGTTGTCGCAAGTCGAAGTGGCCAGACGACTGCAATCGAGCCAGTCCCGCGTGGCCAAGATGGAAGCTTCGGATCCGAGCGTTTCGGTTGATCTTCTTGTCAGGTCACTGTTCAGGCTCGGTGCAAAACCCGACGACATTGCCAAAGCGCTGCGTTCGCGCCGGAAGGTGCCGGCCGCCTGATGGCGCCGGTGTTATGGTGAAGCAGCCGGATGCCGAATCCTACGATAACCCAAGCGGACAGTGAACCATGCTGTAAGGGCTTGAACGTTCGATGTTGCCAGGACCAGTTGCACCCCGCAACCAATTGCAACGAGCACTGCGCCCGGCCTAACCCGCCGGGCTTTTGCATTCCGCGCCTCGTACAGACCAGGCATACCTGGTTTGGGTACGATTATGCGCAATATGGGTATGAAGCGTCCTGTCCGAGCAACGCCGTCCAATACTGAACGCACCGCAAGCCTAGCCGATGCCTTGTTCACCGACACGCTCGGTCGACGGCATCATCGCGAAGGCCGGCACCGAGCCGCTGGACGTGGACAAGAGCGCGCTGCTGGCCCACGCGATCACCGCCGGGATCGTGCCGAGCGCCAACATCGGCGCAACGACGCGGCACTAGCACGCCGTTCCCACTGAAGGGTGCCGGGGCTGCCGCACGGACTGGTGCCTGCGCTTGCTTCGGGATAGCCGATTGACAATTTTGGTCGCGGTCGCCGCAGTTCGTCAGGTGCGAGCTTCCCGTCGATCGCCCCATCGGCAGGGGGTGAATGGCCCTCCAATGACTTGCGCCTGAGGAGCCAAGGTCTCGGGCAGCGCGACCGTCGGCATCGGTGCAAACGGCATGATTCTTGCTGGACAAACTCCTCGGTTGGAGACGGCGGAATCGCGTGTCCACAAGGTTTGTCGGTGCGCCCCAGTTGCGAACACAAGCGCCGAGCGCGATGCCGATAAGCGAGTTGGGTACTAGAGGATTCAACGGGATTCAATGTGGTCTTCATTGCCCGCGAACGTTTGTAGAACCGATCTATGCTGCATGCGCCAAAGGCATTCCCTCCCACGGCTGAAGTGAGTTCCGGGGATACGCTCGAATCCGGCGTGGTCTCGGATTGGCAGGCACTGCGCCATGCCATCGACCCGAACGACAACATCGTGCACAACCGGACGGTAAAGTGGCTCGCGTCCCTGCCCGTCGACGTGCGACCCATGGTAACGGGACACCGGTATCCACGCCTCCTCAATCGGATTGCGTACCTCTGGGGGCACTGTGAATACACGCGCCTGCATTTCCAGAGCCTGCTCATCGACAGACGCAAGGGCCGGAAGGGCTTTCCGCTTGAAGTGAGGCGGGAGCTAGAGGTGCTTCAGCACTACTATTTCGAGAACCTGTCCGGCCTGCCCGCAATTCTCTGGAATGCAGTGCCGGTGAATCCGCCCCGGATTCCCGATAAGGTCCGTGTTCGCCACGCGGACACGACGGAAATCGACATCGAGCCGCCGTAACCGCGCTGATCACCAAGACCCGGCCTGCTACAACGTAACAGCCTTCGGGCATGGCAGCGTGGATTGAAGGGCTATGACGGCCAAGACAAAGCCCCGCGATCATCGTGGGGCTTGGCAGGATCGCCACATCGCCGTGGCTACATTTCGTTGTGCTGCCGCAACGTGTACCGGACCCGGCAGCAGGAGTTGCGCCCTGCCCACCGCGCCCATCAAGATCATCCCAGCGATCACCATCATGGCGTTCAGCGCCACCGGCACGATGCCTATCCCCGGGCAGATGTCGGTGCATTGCTGCACGCGCCGCCACAGCACGCGGCGCGTTACGGATGCCTCCAACGTCATTGACGGCTGCACATCCAGACGGCAAAGTCCGGGCGACAGGGGAGCGGGAGATGGCGGAACAACGAAAGTTCGAACGGCGTCTCAAAGACGCTCGTCTGGTGGTGCGCGAACGACGCGAGAGCGGGAAGCTCCGAAGCTACCTTTCTATCGTGCTCTGTGTCGTGCTGTGGATATATCTCGCTAGACTTCTTCTAGGCTAGAAGCGATCCCATAGCTGCCTGCAATAGGGTTCCAATCGCGCACCCGCGCGCGTGGAGCCGCACCAATGGGTGCCGGGCTTGGGCACCTCTTACTCCCGGTGGCCCGGCGGGCCACCGGTGGCTAGTCAGGCTCAGCGGTGGAAAGCCGCTTCGATCTTGCCTATAACGCCGCGCATGCGTTGTGCCTCGCCGCGCTGCGCTGGCATGGCTACCGCTCCGGCAATCGCTACCTCGTGTTCCAACTGCTGCCGCACACGCTCGGACTGGGGCCGGAGGTGTGGCGCGTGTTGGCGAAGTGCCACGAAATCCGCAATCCGGGTGAGTACGAGGGCGATCTGAACGTGGACGAGCGCATCGTCACCGATCTCGTCAAGGCGTGCAGCGCGGTGGCCGCAGAAGGTGAACGAATTGTCTCCGATTGCCGCTCGATGCGCGCATCCCGTCTGGTCCAGCCCGGCTATGCCAAGCGCACCCAAAGAAGATGGGTTCGTGTGCGCGCCCCCGCAACTGAACAAATCGAGCCGGCGGCCGGTAACTGCCGGTTTCGCTTCTAGGCCTGCCCAGGCCCCGTCGTCACGCTCCTCGATGATGACGGCGCACAGCGCCTCACGCAGGGCAGCGCGGGCGACAGCCCCGGCGGGGCGACAGCATCGACCAACCGCGCGACTTCGCGTTGCCGATCTCCTGACCGTGGCTGCTCTGGCGCGGTCGGAGCAATCGTCGAAAGATGCGTTGTCATTGCGATTCCGCCGATTCGCGATCAAGGCGGAACGCGAGGAGCTGATTCGTCTCTGGCGCGACAACGAGATCAGCGATGAGGTGATTCGGCTCCACGATGAGATTATGGATTGCCAGAAAGCCCAGCTTTAAGCGATCGGCTGCCGTGCTTAACACGCGGTGCCGCCCCGCGTACACTCGCGTTCGCGGCAAGAGAGGGCAACGCCTCGACGTCGAGGATTGACACGAACAAAGGAGTGGCGCGTGACATCGATCGTTCACCGCGTCATCGCTGTCATGATGATCGCCTGGCTGGGCGTGGTGTCGACCCCGGCCACTGCGGCATCCCCCGCGACCAATTATCAGGGCTTGTGGTGGAACCCGCAGGAGTCCGGGTGGGGCATCAACTTTGCCCACCAGGGCGACATCATCTTCGCCACCTGGTTCACCTACGACACGCAGGGCAAGCCGTGGTGGCTGATCGCCGTGCTGGACAAGTCCGCCGAAGGGATCTACTCCGGTTCCGGTCTCGACGGTGAGCGGGCCGCCGTTCGGCGCCGTGCCGTTCGCGCCTGCGCCGGTCGAAACGGAAGTCGGCACCATGACCGTGACGTTCGCCGACGCGACTGACGCGACGCTCGCGTACACGGTCAACGGCATTTCGCAGACCAGGCAGATCACGCTGCAGGTCTTCGGCCCGCAGCCGACCTGTGCCTGGGGCGCGCAGCCCGACCTTGCGCTCGCCACCCATTATCAGGGACCTGTGGTGGAACCCGCAGGAGTCGGGCTGGGGCGTCAACTTCACGCATCAGGGCGACGTGATCTTCGCCACCTGGTTCACCTACGACACGCAGGGCAAGCCGTGGTGGCTGATCGCGCTGCTCGAAAAGACGACCGGGGGCGCCTACACCGGACCGATATCGATGGTGACGGGACCGCCGTTCGACGCGGTGCCGTGGAGCGCGACGGGTGGAGACCACCGTCGGCACCGCCACGGCAACCTTCACCGACGGGAACAGCGCGACCTTCGCCTATACGGTAAGCGGCGTGACGCAGAGCAAGGCGATCACCCGCCAGGTGTTCGTGGCGCCGGGAACGGTATGCAGGCCGCCGCTGACGCCTCGAACGCTGGCGTTCGTGGCGGGCCCGGTCGGCATCGTAAGCGATCCGACGATACGGCCGACAGCGCCATCGGGCGCGGCCTCCTCGATCGACGTTTCGCTGCCCGTCACCCTCCGCGCCGATGGCCGCCCGGACACTTCGGCTGCCACACTGCCGACCAGGACGTTCTCAAGTTCCCTTGCCGATTCCTGCGGCCGGAGGCGGACGGAACGCTGATCGACATTACCCGCCAGCTGCTCGGCAACGGTCCGCTGCCGAGCCTCAACAAGGTGACCGAGATCATCCTCGGCGACTTCAATCGCGACGGTCGCCCGGACATCTTCGTCGCCGCAACCGGGTTCGATCTCCGCCCTTCCCCGGCGAGACCAATCTGCTGCTGATCTCCAACCCGGACGGCACCTATGCCGACCGCTCGTCCACGCTGCCGCAATCGCGGGCCTTCTC
Organism: uncultured beta proteobacterium; assembly: GCA_963832705.1. Lineage (GTDB taxonomy): Bacteria > Pseudomonadota > Gammaproteobacteria > Burkholderiales > Casimicrobiaceae > CAIWHR01. The sequence continues at coordinate 26,581 of CAWHVP010000022.1, forward strand.
GCATGGGGCGTCGACTGCCGACATCAACGGCGACGGGTTCCTGGATATCTACGTCAACAACCTCCACAGCGCGGCTGGCACCGTCCCGTATTTCCTGATGGGGAATGGCGACGGAACGTTCGTCCAGTCCCATGCCGGGTTGCCCGCATCCTTGCTGTCACGCTATGAATCGTTCGATGCCTGCCAGTTCGCCGACGTCGACGGCGACGGCTTTCCCGACCTTGTCCTCGGTGAGAACGGTAGTTCCCGCATCAGCGTCGTCCTGTACAACGACGGCGCCGGGATTTCACCCGGCGCCCGCGCTACCACCTGCCCGCCAATCCACTGGCCGGGATACCCGGACAAACGCCGGTGACGCTCGGAATCGTGGCGCTCGACATCAATCGCGACGGCCGGATGGACCTCGCGCTGATGCATTCCGCGAATCCTTCGTATCGGTCCTTTGCCCTGCAGGCGCTGATCCAGCAGACGGACGGCTCGTTTGTCGACGAGTCGGCATTCCGCTTTCCGCCGGAAGCCGTGCGCACGTCGGGGCATTTCTGTCGATTTCTTCGTACGGTCGACTTCAATGGCGACGGCTGGGAGGATCTCCACTGCGACGTTGCCACCTTCACGGCGGAACACCCCCGGTACTGGCTGAACAACGGAGACGGCACGTGGAGCGCCGTCATTCCGGATCCGCTGAACGGCCTGAGCGCCATGGCGGTGCATCCGGTCGATCTCGACAGCGATGGCCGTACCGATCTGGTCGCGCTCTCTACCAGGTCAACGGCGACGTAGGCTACGGCTCGTTCTTCGGCACAGCGGCGCGCACGGCACCAACGCCGCCGAGCATCGGTTCGGCCGTTGCGGGAAACGCGCAGATCGCCGTTGCCTTTGCCGCGTCGAAGCTCCCGGGTGCCGCGCCGATTTCGAACTACCGCGCGACCTGCAAGGGGCGCGGCGGGGTGCCCGCCGCGACGGCCAGCGGCAGCGCGTCGCCGATCGTCGTTTCCGGGCTGGTGAACTTCGCGTCCTACGCCTGCAACGTCACCGCGACCAACGGCATTGCGACGAGCCTGCCTTCGGCCGATTCGAATCGGGCCACCCCACAGGGAACACTCACCGTTGCGGTGAGCGGCGCCGGCGCCTCGATACTCGGCAGCAGCGTCACGTTCAGCGCGACGCTGAGCGGAGGCGCGTCGCCGACGGGAAGCGTGACGTTCAAGGACTCGTATGCGGCGCCGATCGCGGGATGCGCCCATCGTCCGCTCTCCGGGGCGACAGCCACATGCACGACTTCGACGTTGGCCTACTGGCCGCATACGATTTCGGCCCTCTATTCCGGCGATGCCGGCAATCCTGCCGCCCTGTCCCCCGGCTTTGCGCACGTCGTCAATGCCGGCGTGCTCGGTCTTGCCAATCCGGTCTTCATACCCAAGTTCGCGGCCGGCAGCGTCATCTTCGTCTATCCGACGATCCGCAACGTCGGCACGCTTGCGCTGGTCGTCACCGGGCTAAGCTTCACCGGACCGTTCTCACTGAGCAACAACCCCTGCGGTCCGACGCTGCGGCGGGCGCGGCGTGCACCATCGAAGTCCGGTACGCACCGACCGCGTATCAGCGCAGATTGCCGGCACGATGCAAGTCACCCACACCGGCGCGAACAGCCCGTTCACGGTCGATTTCATCGGCGTCACCAGCGCGTTGTCCCAGCCGACCCGTCCGCTTCGTTCAACCCGCCGAGCGTCGTCGCCGGCAGCGCGAATGCGACGCTGACATTGACGCTGGAAGCAATCTACGGCGTGCCGCTGACCAACGTCGACATCTATTCAATCTTTCCGGCGGCATGCTCACTGCGGCGGCGCCGAACCCGACCAGCACGCGCAGCGCGGGAACCTGGGGACCGGCGAGCTATCTGGGCGGCGACCCGTGGCCGGTCGCACGGCGGCCGAGTTTCTGGCCGGTACGGCGGCCGCCGAGACCACCTGCGCCATTTCCATCGCGGTGACCTATACCGGCGGGGCCGGCACGAAGGACCGTATCGGCGTTTCCGTTCAATTCCTCCGAACTGACCAGCACGTTTGCGCCGAGTATCGTTGATCGTCACGCCATTTAGGCAATGTTCGTCCTTCCGCTGCAGGCTTGGCACCACCGTAGCGCGAGCCACGGCTGAGCGAAACGGCGAATCAGAGCGAGCGTGACGGATGAACCCGCCGATCCGGCGCATTCCGCCATAGCCCAGTTCGCGACGCAGTCCAAGATCGTTTCGTGATGATCCGTATTCAATTTCGACCGCACGGCTCACACACCGAAATCCTCGCACGCCCTTCACGGCCGGCCCATCGGGGGCCACTGGCCGTACCTGTGGCCCGACGCCATCTCGCCTGCGTCAAGGTGCGCGGGGCAGGGCGGGCTGTCTCGGCAACGCCAAGCGCACCCAACGAAGATGGGTTCGTGTGCGGGTTGTAGGAGCGACAGGCACTGCAGACGGTGCAGTCACGCGTCAGCGAGCCGGCGCCGGGTCAGGCGGGAAGCGCGGCCGACCGCGTCCCGCACGGCGACGTAGCCGAACGTCATCGCGATGGCGATCTGCGTGCCGGGACCCGGGTACTCGCCGCCGAGGATCGATTGCATGTCATTGCCGCAGACGTAGAGACCGCCGATCGGGCGCCCGTCCGGGCTCAGGGCCTGGCCGACGCCGTTGGTCCTCACGCCGAAGCTCGTGCCCAGCGGCGTCGGGTAGACCTTGACCGCGCAGTACGGCGGCCTGTCGATCGGACCGAGGCAGGGGTTGGGGCCGTGCTTCGGATCGCCATTGCCCCGATCGTAGCTGTTGCCGCCCTTGCCGAATTCGGTGTCGATGCCGGTCTTCGCGTACTCGTTGGCCGCCGCGACGGTCGCTGCGAGCCCGGCCGCGTCGACGCCGACCTTCCTCGCCAGATCGGCGACGGAATCGCCGACGCTGAGGTAACCGCTGTCGACGTAGCGCCGCAGCGACGGGGTGAGGGGCCGGATCATGCCCAGGCCGTACTTGCGCACGAAACGACGATCGCAGACGAGCACGGCCGGGATCGTCGGAATCGTGGCGTGCGAGCGGTACATGGCGCGCGTGAATTCGTGGTACGACACCGCTTCGTCGACGAAGCGGCGGCCGGCAGCGTTGACCGCCACCAATCCCGGCTTCGACCGGTCGAGCGCGATGTGCGGGTAGACGATCGTCGTGCCGTCTGCGCGCTGCGCGATCGAGCTCGGGAAACCACAGCGCGTTGTCGCCCAGCGGCGGCCCCAGCGCCGCGCCTGCCTGTTCGGCGAGCGCCAACGTTCCGCCGACACAGCCCTCAGCTGCGGCCGAGTATTCGGCGACCGGCTCCGGCAGGTACTGCCGGCGCATCTCGGCGCTGGCGGGAAAGCCGCCGCCTGCCAGCACGACCGCGCGCGCGGCTTCGATCCGCCGCGTCCCGGCGGCCGTGCGCACGACGATGCCGGCAACGCGATCATCGACGGTCACGAGCTCCGTCGTCTCGGCGCCAAGCCAGACGGGGACCTTTCGGTCGAGAAGGTTCCTGTAGAGCCTCGCGGCCAGCGCGTTGCCGAGCACCAGTCGCGTTCCGCGGCGATACCGCAGGCGGTCGGCCAGGTAGCGTGTCACCAGCTGCGCCCCGAGCAGGAACGAATCGACCGACTCGCAAGGCGTCGAGCAGGCGCACCGCCTCGCCGCGGGTGACCATCATGCCGCCGAACAGCATCAGCTCCGGCAGCGGCCAGGCGACGTCGTCGAACCTGGCGCCGAGCACGCGGCCGTCGAACGGCAGCGGCTCGAGCGGCCGGCCGCCGTTGGCTGCGCCCGGCAGCTCCTGGCGATAGTCGGGACTGCTCGGGTACGCCTGGAAGCGCACGTCGGTGCGCTCGTGCAGGTACGCGATCATCTCGGGCCCGGCATCGAGGAACGCGTCGCGCAAGGCGCGATCGGCGCGGTTCCCGACCAACGCATCGAGGTAGGCGTGCGCGGCGGCCGAATCGTCCGTCGGATCCAGGCGGTGCTGGTGCAGGTTGTTCGGGATCCACACGGTGCCCGAAGAGCGCGCCGTCGTGCCGCCGACCTGCGCGGTGTTCTCGACCAGCAACGTGCGCGCGCCTTCCAGAGAGGCGGTGAGAGCGGCGGTCATGCCGCCGGCACCGGCGCCGACGACGACGACATCGAAGCTCTCGTCCCAGCGCGCAACCGGGCTCACGCTTCGCTCGCCACCTGCTTGCCGTGGAAGCCGAGCTCGGCTGAGAATTCGGCGGCGGCCTGGCGCACGATCTTCGATTTCTCGTGCAGCGTCTGCAGCGAGAGCCGCCACATCGGACCCGAGATGCCGATGGCACCCGCCACGCGGCCAAGGAAATCGTAGACCGGCACGGCGACGCAGCGGGCCTCGCCGTCGAACTCGCCATCGTCGAAGGCGATGCCGTCGCGCCGGACCTGGTCGAGCTCGGCGAACAGCGCGTCGCGCTCGACGATCGTTCGCGGCGTGAACCGCTGCAGCTCGCCCCTTTCGAGGTAGCGCTCAAGCCGGGTCGGCGTCATCGCCGCCAGCATCACCTTGCCCAGCGCGGTCGCGTTGGCCGGGCGCACGGCGCCGGCGCGATCGACCAGCTGGAACATGCCGGTGCCGCTGATCTTGGCGAGAATGATGACGTCGTCGCCCGAGCGAATGGCGAAGTGCGAGCTCTCGCGCGTCTGGTCGGTCAGCTGCTCGAGCACGGGCATCGCCCGGGTCGCGAGCTCGTTCTCGTCGAGCGCCCCGGCGGCAAGCGCGAAGATCTTGCGGCCGATCTTGTACTTCTTCGATTCCGGATCCTGGCTGGCGTAGTTCAGCTGCACCATCGTCCTGATCAGGTGAAACGTCGTGCTGCTGTGCAGGCCGACGCTCTTGCAGAGCTCGGAGAGGGGGATCCCGTCGCGGTTCGTTGCCACCTGCTCGAGGATCGCAAACGCCCGCTCCAGCGACTGGATGCCGCCGCGCTCCTTCGGCTTCGCCGGTTCCTTCGGCTTGGCTGGCGCCTTCGCCTTCACCGGCGCCTTCGGCTTCGCTTGCGCCTTCGGCTTGGCCCTGGTTGCCGCCGTTACGCTCGCGTGCGCTGCGTTGGACATGCTCCTTCCCTTTGCGGCGGCGCTCGGCCGCGATGTTCGCTTCGAAATCGGTGGCACGCTGTTGGCGCGGGAGGTGGCGGAGGTTGAAGTGCGGGGCGCTCCGGAGAATGCGTGCGTCTCCGGCGGTGCCTAGAGATTGAAGACGACGAGCCGCTCGTCGGTCATGTCGCGGATCGCGTAGCGCGGGCCTTCGCGGCCGATGCCGCTCGCCTTGACGCCGCCGTAAGCGAGCTGGTCGGTTCGCCAGGTCGAGCTGCCGTTGACGATCACCCCGCCGACGCGCAGGCCGCGAATCGCCTGGAAGGCAACCGGCAGCGACTTCGTGTAGATCCCGCATTGCAGGCCGTATTGATCGGCGCTGATGTGCTCGATGACGGCGGCGAGATCGGTATAGCGCTGCACGGTGACCACCGGGCCGAACACTTCCTCGCAGACCACTTTCATCGATGGAACCACGTCGACCAGGACCGTGGGTTCGTATTGCGCGCCGTGGCGCTTGCCGCCGGTCAGCACGCGGGCGCCCTTGCCTGCGGCTTCCTCGACCCAAGCCTCGACCCGCCTGGCGGCGGCCTCGTCGATCAGCGTACCGACATCGGTCGCCGGATCGGACGGATCGCCGAGCTGCAGCTTGCGCACGTGCTCGGTCAACTGGGCCACGAAGGGCTCGTAGACGCTGTCGTGGACGTAGATGTTCTGGACCGAGATGCAGCTCTGGCCGGCGAGGCGCATGGCATTGCGCGCGCAGGTCGGCGCCGCGTCGGCGAGATCGGCGTCGGCGTGGACGATCGTGACGCCGTTGCCGCCCAGCTCCAGCGCGACGCGGCGCGTGCCGCTGACCGCCTTGATTTCCAGCCCGACCCGGCTCGACCCGGTGAACGTGATGAAGTCGACGCGCGGGTCGCGCACGAGCGCCGGCCCGACGGCATTGCCGTGCAGCAGGTTGAGGAACCCTGCCGGAACGCCGGCGTCGACGAAGAGCTCGACCAGGCGGGTGACGACGCCGGGCGCCTGCGGCGGCGCCTTCAGCACGAGCGTGTTCCCCGCCGCGAGCGCCGGACCGATCTTGTGGCACGCGAGGTTGAACGGCGCGTTGAACGGCGTGATGCCCGCCACGACGCCGACCGGGAAGCGCAGCATGAAGGCGAGCTTGCCGGCGCCCATCTGCGAGCCGTCCAGCGGCACCTGCTCGCCTTCGATGCGGATCGCCTCCTCGGCCGACAGCATGATCGTGTCGAGCGACCGGGTGACCTCGGCCTTCGCGTCCTTGAGCGCCTTGCCGGTCTCGCGCGTCATCACCCGCGCGATCTCGTCGGTGCGCTCTGTCAGCAACTGCCCCGCGCGCCGCAGCATCGCCGCCCGCTCGTAGCCGGGCATCGCGGCGGCCTGGCGCTTTGCGGCAGTGGCGGCCTGCAACGCGTCGTCGAGATCCTGCAAGGTCGACTCCGGCGCCCGGGCGACGACGGTCCCGTCCCAGGGGTTGACGATGTCGCGCTCGGCGCTGCCTTCGCGCCAGGCTCCGCCGATGTACATGCGGATGCGCGGGACGCCGGCCCCGGCGCCGGGATGGGAGTTTGCGTTGGCCATGGTATTGGTCAGGGAAAGGTGAGGTTCGCGCCGGACGCCGTGTCCGCTCGAAGTGCCGATCGTCGTGCTAGCGGCCGGGAACGTGCTTTGCGCCGAAGACCGGCTCCTTGTGCTGCAACGGGGGCAATTGCCATGCTCCGGTGGACGGAGGCCGGACGTCGGCGTCGACGTGGACGTCGATCAGGCAGGGCTTGTTCAACGCCACCGCGCGCTCGAGTGTCGCCGCGAAGTCCTGCGATCGGGTGACCGTCATGCCCTCGACGCCGGCGGCGCGCGCCCAGGCGGCGAAGTCGGGATTGTACGGCTTGCGGTCGGGACCGTGGTAGAACGCGGTGCCGATCTCGCGGCCGTCGAAGTAGCCGTATTGCAGGTCGCGGATTGCGCCCCAGGCGAAGTTGTTCCAGACGACCCACACCACCGGGATGTCGTACTCGACCGCCGTGCAGAGCACGTGCGGGACCATCGTGAACCCGCCGTCGCCGCAGATCGACACGCACGGCCGGTCGGGCGCGGCGAGCTTGGCGCCGAGGATCGAGCTCGGCCCGAAGCCCATTCCCGAGTAGCCCCAGGTGTTGAGCATGGTTTGCGGCCGGCGGGCCTTCCAGAACTGCATGAACCAGTTGTGATGGATGCCGGAGTCGAGCGAGATGATCGCGTCGTCCGGGAGCACGGCGCGGCAGTCGGCGACGATGCGCTCGGGCCGGATGCGGCGAGGTGTGAAGCTCGAAATTGGGGCGGATGAACGCTTCCCATTCGGCGCGCCACGTCTCGATGTCGGCGTGCCACGCCGCGATGGCGGCGCCCGCCTTGCAGGGTTCGCGGCTTCGACGGCGGCGAGCAGCTGGATCAGGAACGTGCGGGCGTCGGCGAGGATGCCGAGGTCGGGCGCGTAGTTGCGGCCGATCTCGGCGTGGTCGACGTCGACCTGGATCAGCTTGCAGTGCGGGAAGTTCCAGGAATAGCCGGGCAGCCACGACGACGCCGAGCGGTCGTCGAAGCGGGCGCCGATCGCGATGACGAGGTCGGCGTAGCGGCCCGCCTGATTCGCCGGATACGCGCCGTTGCGGCCGATGAAGCCGAGCGACAGCGGGTCGTCCATGTCGAGGCAGCCCATGCCGTTGGGCGAGCTGATGACCGGGATCTGCAGCCGGTGCACGAGCTCGGTCAGCTCGCGGCCGGCCTCGGACAGCGTGACGCCGTGGCCGATGAAGAACACCGGGCGCTTCGCCGCCGCGATCATCGCCGCCGCGCGCTCGACGTCGGCCGGAGAGGCGCCGCTGCGGCGCTGGTTGAAGCCGTCCCACGCCGGCTCGAGCGCCACGTCGGCCTCCTCCTGGAACAGGTTGTAGGGAACGTCGAGATTGACGGGGCCGGGCCGGCCGCTGGTCATCATCGTGGCCGCCTGGCGCAGCGCAAGCGGCAGCATCTCGACGCGGCTCGGCTGGAAGCTGTGCTTGACGACCGGGCGGATCACGTTGGGGAAGTCGGCCTGGTTGTGGCGGTTCAGCTCCTGGAACGGGCCGCGGTTGAACTGCGACGTCGGCACGTTGGCGGTGATCGCGAGCAGCGCCGACGAGTCGGTCTGGGCGACCGCAAGCGCCATGATCAGGTTGGCCGAGCCCGGCCCGGTCGACGTCAGCGTGGCGACCGGCTGGTGCTTGACGCGGAAGTAGCCGTCCGCCATGTGGGCCGCGGTCTGCTCGTGCCGTGGCGACACCAGCTGCACCTTGTCGCGCACGTTGTACAGCGCATCGAGCAGGCCGACGTTGCCGTGGCCGCAGATGCCGAAGACGTAGGGGATCTTCTCTTCCACGAGGAAGTTGGCGATCAGTTCACCACCCTTGATGCGTGCCATGTCGTGCTGACCCCCTGGTGAGATTGGCGTGACGCAAGGCGCGTGGGCGGGCTGCGGCGGCCGCCCATCGGCCGCCGTCGGGCAGATCGCCTGCGCATGGTCCGAGGTTATAATACTTCACATTGTGGAATGTCAACCGACAATGTAGGATATTCCCCGATGTCAACGAGGGCGCACCGATGATCGGCGAGGCAGCGCGGGAGGATGCATCGGCGGCGGGGCCGCAGCAGCGGACCACGCAGGGCCTGCTCGCCATCTGGCACGGCGTCGAGCCGGGATTCGAGCCGTCGTTCGACGACTGGTACGACCGGCAGCACCACCTCGAGCGGGTCGGGATACCCGGCTTCGCGCGCGCCCGCCGGTACCTGAACTGCGGCGGCGGGCCGCGCTATTTTGCCCGCTACGACGTCGACGACGCGGCGGTGCTGGCTTCGGCGGCCTACCTCGACGCCCTCAATCATCCGACCCCGTGGACGCGGGCGCTGATGCCGCGGTATCGGGGGACGACGCGGTCGGTGTTCCGCTTCGCCGCGGGTGCCGGCAACGCCGAGGGGGCGGCGCTGGTGACGCTGCGGCTCGCCGGCGGCGAGGCGCGCAGCGACCTGCCCGGCGGCGACGAGCTCGCGACGCTGGTCGCGGCCCCGGGGGTGTTGCGCGCCGAGCTGTGGGAGGCCGACGCCGAGGTCTCCACCCTGCGCACCGAGGAGAAGAAGCTGCGCGCCGCGGCCGACGGCGTCGTCGGCTGGGCGTACCTCGTCGAAGGCAGCGACATGGGCCGGCTCGTCGATGCCGTCGCGCGGCACCTCCTGCCGTCGCTGCCCGTTGCGGCAACGATCGATCACTACCGTCTCGTCTTCCAGTTGCGCAAGGGCTGAGGCGGCCGCTGCGAACACGCGCAGTCGCGCGTGCACTTTCCACTTCCCTTACTCGAGAGACCGCAAGCACCATGGCGATACTGATCACCGGTGGGATGGGGCATGTCGGCTACGAGACCGTGCGGCAGGCGCTTGCGGCCGGCCACGAGGTCGTCGCCCAGTACCGCAGCACGTTCCGCGCGGCGGACGCGCAGGCGCTCTCGGGGCCGGTGACGCTGGGTCCGCTGCGACCTCGCGAATCCGGCCGAGGTCGACGCGCTCGTCAACGCCCATCCGGTCGACGGTTGCATCCACACGGCCGCCGTTCCCAGCGAGCTCTTCGCGCGCCGGGATCCGCTGGCCACGTTCGAAGCCAACGTCGGCGCCGTGTGCCGCCTGCTCGAGGCCGCGCGCCGCAACCGCTGGCGGCGCTTCCTCTACACCAGCACGGGGTCGGTGTTCCAGAACGCGACCGACCCCGCCAAGCCGATCCTCGAGGACGCGCCGACCAAGGCGACCAACACCTACAGCACGACCAAGCTGGCCGGCGAGCTGCTGACGAGCCTCTACCGCTCGCAGTTCGACGTGCCGGCGGCCACGTTGCGGATCTCCTGGGTCTACGGGCCGCCGCTGGTGCCGCGGGTGCGCGAGAACCCGCGCGGGCCGATCCCCGTGTTCCTGCAACTCGCGCTGGCCGGCAAGCCGGTGCGCGAGCCGACCGGCGGCGACTTCGCCGCGAGCTACACGTACGTCGGCGACGTCGCGGCCGGGCTGCTCGCAGCGTTCGCCGCACCGCGGCTGGCGCACGACATCTATCACCTGGGCTCGGGGCGCAACTACGACACGGCAGCCGTGGCGGCCGCGGTGGAGCGAGCGGTGCCCGGGGCGTCGATCGAGGTCGGGCCGGGGACCGCGCCGTGGACCGACCACACGCGGATGCGCGGCCCGCTTGCCGGCACCCGGCTGTACGACGACACCGGGTTCGTGCCGGCGCACAGCCTCGATGCCGGCGTGGCCGCGTTCGCCGAGTGGATGCGCGCGCATCCGGAAACCTACCGCGAGTAGGCCGCGCTTCCGCGGTTGCTCGCCACGACAGAGAAGGAGCGGAACATGAAGTTCGAGAACGTGCTGGTCACCGGTTCGGGCGGTCTCCTCGGGCGCCACGTCGTGCGCGAGCTGCAGGGGAGCTGCAAGGTGTCGGGCCTCGACCAGAAGCGCTGCCCGGAGGAGGTGCCGCAGACGATCGCCGACATCACCGACCCGGCAGCGGTGCGCGCCGCGTGCGCCGGAATGGACGCCGTCGTGCACGTCGCCGCGATTCCCAACATCTGGGGCGGCACGGGCGCGCAGATCGTCAACGTCAACGTCGTCGGCACCTGGAACGTCCTGCAGGCGGCCGAGGAGGCCGGCGTCCAGGCGCGTGATCCTGTGCAGCAGCGATTCGGTCGCCGGCTTCACCGTGATGTCGGGCAGCATGCGCAGCCCCGACTACGCGCCGGTCGACGCCGCGCATCCGCTGCGCGCGACCGACCCGTACGCGCTGTCCAAGGTGCTGTGCGAGCGGATGGGCAGCGCGTTCGTCGACCGCGGCAAGATGGAAGTGATCGCGCTGCGCCCGGTCTTCGTGCTCTACGAGGAGATGTACGGCGAGGTCAGGGCGCGGGCGAAGGATCCGGCCAACTACAAGGGGCCGGCGGTGGGCGGGCCGAGCTCGGCCGGCGGCGGGCCGCTGTGGCATTACGTCGATCCCCGCGACATCGCGAGCGCCTTTCGTCTGGCGCTGGAAGCGCCGGCATTGCCGCGCTTCGAGGGACTGTTCATTTCCGCGGGCTCGACGATGGCGCCGAACCCGACGATCGAGCGGCTGGAGAAGTATCTCGGCCACCCGGTCGAGGTGCGCCGGCCGGACGTCTACTCGCGCAATCCGTTCGCGCCGCTCTACGACCTCGGGCTCGCCCGCGACGTGCTCGGTTACGTGCCGCAGCACGACCTGCGGCATCTCCTCTACTGAACCGGCGCGCCGGCGAAGGGCCCATCATGCAGGTACTCCATACCGCGCACCTCAGGGTGCGCGCCGAGGTCGTTGCGCAGTTCAAGGCGCGCCTGGCGCGGCACGCGCGCATCAGCATGACCGAGGAAGCGGGCTGCCAGCGCTTCGACGTCCACCAGGAGCGCGACGACCCGACGCTGTTCCTGCTGATCGAGGCCTACGCCGACGATGCCGCCTTCGAGCTGCATCGCAACTCGCCGCACTACCTCGCGTTCCGCGCCGACGTCAAGGACTGGGTGGTCGAGCGGACCTGGTGGTACTGGAATCCACTCGCCGCCGACGCGGGCTAGCAGGCCCCGGGCGCATGGCGCTACTGCATCATCTGCACGTCCCCGTCGATGCTGATCGCCTGGCCGGTGATCGACGCGCCGAACGGCGACGCGAGGTACAGGGCCATGTTGGCGACGTCGGCCGCCTCGACCGTGCACTTCAGCGAAACCACGTCGAGGATCCGCCGGCGCATCGCGTCCTCGGCGATGCCCAGCGCCGCGGCCTTGGCCGCGACGACGCGTCCGAAGCGCTCGGTGTTGACGTGCCCGGGAAGCAGCGCGTTGACGCGGATGCGATCGGTCCCGAGCTCGATGGCGAGGCTCTTGGTAAAGCCGATGACGCCCCACTTCGCCGCGGCGTACGGGCTGCGCATCGCGTAGCCCAGCCGGCCGGCCACCGACGAGAGATTGATGATCGACCCGCCGCCGGCGGCCCGCAGCAGCGGCACCGCGTGCGCCGCGCACGCGAACTGGCTTTCGACGTTGACGGCGAGCGTGCGCTCGAGCGCGTCGGGCGCGATGTCCTCGACCCGGGCCGTCGGCCCGGCGATGCCGGCGTTGTTGACGAGCACGTCGAGGCCGCCGAAGGTCTCGCGCAGTGCGGCGAACATCTGCGCGACCGCAGCGCGCTCGGCAACGTCGGTGCGGCTCGCGCGGATCGCGGGCTGCGCGCTGGCGAAGGCGGCGAGTGCCGCTTCGTCGATGTCGCAGACCCAGACGCGGGCGCCGCGCTCGTGGAACGCCTCGGCGATGCTGCGGCCGATGCCGGCGGCCCCGGCGGTGACGAGGACGCGCAGGCCGGTGAGCGTCACCGGCAGGTAGGGGGTGGCCATCGTGGGGTGCCTCCAGATCGAAGTGGGAAGTCCGCGCCCGCCTGCCGACGCGTCGCCTTCATTGTGAAACACGACATCACATGGCTGCAACACGACGAGGAGCCACTATGACCATCAGGGTCGCTGCGATCGGCACCGGCTACTTCAGCCAATACCACTACGACGCGTGGTCGCGGATTCCCGGCGTCAGCCTGGAGGCGGCGTGCACGCGCGGCAACGAGGCCCGGCTCGCCGAGTTCGCGCAGCGCTACGGCATCCGGCGAACCTACCTCGACGCGGCGCGGATGCTGGACGAGGTGCAGCCCGACCTCGTGGACATCATCACCACGCCCGAGAGCCACCTGCAATTCGTCGCGCTCGCCGCCGAGCGCCGCATCCCGGCGATCTGCCAGAAGCCGCTCGCGCCGAGCTGGGACGAGGCGTGCCGGATCGTCGAGACTGCCGAGAAGGCGGGATCGCTGCTGGTCGCGCACGAGAACTGGCGCTTCAAGCCCTGGTTTCGCGAGGTGCGGCGGCTGATCGACGCCGATCGCCTCGGCCCGGTGCACTCGATCGCGTACCGGATGCGGCCCGGGGACGGGCAGGGGCCCGATGCCTACCTGGCCCGCCAGCCGTACTTCCAGAAGATGCCGCGGTTTCTCGTCCACGAGACCGGCATCCACATGGTCGACGTCTTCCGCTTTCTCGCGGGCGAGGTGCGCGGCGTGTTCGCGCGGCTGCGCCGGCTCAATCCGCACATTGCCGGCGAGGACGCGGGCTACGTGATCTTCGACTTCGCGGCGGCCGCCGGCGTCCTCGACGGCAACCGGCTCGCCGACTTCCCGGCGCGGAACCCGCGGCTGACCATGGGGACGCTGCTGGTCGAGGGGCCCAAGGGCAGCCTGCGCCTCGACGGCGATGGCGGGCTGTGGTTCAAGCCGCACGGGGGGGACGAGGTGCCGCACGCGTACCGCTGGGAGGATCGCGGCTACTCGGGCGATTGCGTGCACGCGCTGCAGGCGCACGTCGTCGCGCACCTGAGGGAGGGCGACGGCGGTCGAGAACACCGCGCGCGAGTACCTGCGCAACGTCGAGATCGAGCAGGCGATCTATCGCTCGAACGACGAGGGGCGCTGGATCGACCTCGATACTGCGGGCAGCGGTGCGGCGCCCAGGCGCATCGCGCTACGTGTCGCGCCGGCCGGCGCCGGCTTAGTTGACAGCCCGGCGACGCGCTGTCTATAGTGCGTCTCACAAAGTCGCATGGTCTATCACAATGACAAATAGATCGAATGTCGATTGCCAAAGGAGGACGATGATGAAACGGGAATCCCTGCTGGCCACCGTTGTGATCGGTGCCTGCCTCACGTTTCGCCGGGTCATTGGCGCACGCGCAACAGTTCCCCACGAAGCCGATCGAGGATGCGGTCTGGGCGTCCGCCGGCGGCGGCACCGACACCGTCAACCGGCTGATCGCCAGGGCGATGGAGAAGGAGCTCGGCGGCTCGATCGTCGTGTCCAACCGCACCGGCGGCGGCGGCGCCGTCGCGATGAACTACGTATGGCAGAAGCCGCACGACGGCTACACCTGGCTCGGCGCATCGGAGCAGATGCAGAGCACGGCGGTGATGGGATTCCACACGACCAAGACCAAGGACTGGCGCTGGTACATGGTCGCCGGTGCGCCGGCATCGCTCGCCGTCAAGGCGGACTCGCCGTACAAGACCTACGAGGACCTCGTCAAGGCGGCGCAGGCGAACCCCGGCAAGATCAACATCACCCACTGCCCGATCGGCTGCGTGTTCCACCTGAAGGCGATCGGGCTCGCCGACGCCACGAAGACCAAGGTCACGTACGTGCCCTATCCGGGCAGCGCGCCGGCGATGGTGGCCGTGCTGTCGGGCGACGGCGACGCGGTGATCTCGTCGATCTCCGAGCAGTCCGAGTACATCAAGGGCGGCAAGCTCCGCTCGCTGGGCATGGTGGAGATGACGCCTTTCGCGTTCGAAGGCGTCGGCACGATCCCGGCGATCGGCGAGAAGTACCCGGACATCGCCAAGATGCCGGCGCGGCAGTGGCTCGGCGTCGCCGTTCCCGGCGACACCCCGAAGGCCGTCACCGACCGGATCGACGCCGCGTTCGTCAAGGCGATGGCGGACCCGGACGTCAAGGCGCACGCGCAGCGCACGTACCTGACGCTGTTCGGCAGCCACGGCGACGAGGCGATGAAGATCCTGTCGGCGATGGAGAGCGCCGTCGGCTGGAAGCTGCAGGAGCTCGGCGTCGCCAAGATTCCGCCCGACCAGCTCGGCATCCCCAAGCCCTGATCGCCAATCCCCGATTTCCGAGCCATGAAATTCGAAAAGATTGTCTGCACGGGCGGCAGCGGGCGGCTTGGCGTAACCGTCACCGAGGATCTGCGCACGCGCTGCGCGCTGACGGTGCTCGACGTGAAGCCCACGGCGGCACCGGGCGTGGGCTACGTGAACGCGTCGATCACCGACTACGCGGCGCTGAAGGAGGCGTTCCGCGGGCAGGACGCGGTCGTGCACCTCGCGGCGATCCCCAACCCCCGGACGGCGCCGGCCGACGTCACGTTCAACACCAACGTCCAGGGCACCTGGAACGTGCTGCAGGCGGCCGAGGACGCCGGCGTGCGGCGGGTCGTCGTCGCCTCCAGCGACGCCTCGCTCGGCCTGCACTACAACCCGCCCGGCTACGGCCCGCAGTACCTGCCGATCGACGAAAGCCATCCGCTGCGCCCGATCGAGTTCTATTCGCTGTCGAAGGAAGTGACCGAGGCGATCTGCCGCTGTTACGCGAACCGCGGCAAGCTCGAGGTGCTCGCGATCCGGCCGACGCACATCGTGTTCCCGCCGGAGTATCCGGAGCTCGAGGCGCGCGGCGCCGACGTCCAGAATTACCATCTCTGGACCTACGTCTCGCCGGAGGATGTCGCGCAGGGCTTCCGGCTGGCGCTCGAGGTCGGCGAAGGCGCCCTACCAGGCGTTCTACATCTCGGCGGCCGACGGGCTCAACACCCGGCCCACGCTCGACCTGCTGCGCGAGCGCTACGGCCAGCTGCCGGAGATCCGCAACCCCGAATACTTCCGCCGCAATCCGCTGGCTTCGGTCCTCGACATCACGCGTGCCCGCGAGGTGCTCGGCTTCGAGCCGACGAGCGACTGGCGGAAGATGTTCGCGGCGGCGAAGGCCGGGTAGGCCGTTCGCCGCGCCCGCGGGATCCGCTGCGCGCCGGCGCCTGGCGGGAGGTCCCGCCCTGCGAGGCGTCCGGCGGCCGCAACCCAATCGAAGCTCAAGCCTGCGAACCCAGAGGAAACCACGCAATGACCGCCACTGCATCGCCGTTTGCCGTCAATACCTACTCGTACACGCTGAGCTCACACCGCGCAGGATTGCGTCAGGACGCTCGCCGCCCGCGGTTACACCGAGTTCGAGCTGATGATGTACCCGGGACACCTGTGGCCGGCCGACACCGACCAGGCCGCCCGCCGCGAGCTGCGCCGGCAGATCGAGTCGAACGGCCTGACCGTGACGACGCTCAACATGCCGAACATCGACCTCAACATCGCCGCGGCCTCCGCGGAGATGCGCGCGTACACGCTCGCCAACCTCAAGGGCGTCATCGAGCTCGCCGGCGACCTCGGCGTGCCCGGCGTCGTCATCGGCCCGGGCAAGGCGAATCCGCTGTTGCCGATGCCGATGGAGCGGCTGATCGGACATTTCTACAAGGGCCTCGACGAGCTCGAGCCGCTGGCGAAGAAGGCCGGGACCTCGCTCTACGTGGAGAACATGCCGTTCGCGTTCCTGCCCGGGATCGACGCGCTGATGCGGGCGCTGGACGGCTACGGCAACGACCGGAATCGGCATCGTCTACGACGTCGCCAACGGGCACTTCATCAACGAGGACATCGGTGCCGCGCTGAAGAAGTGCCGGAACCGCGTCAAGATCGTCCACCTGTCCGACACCAACCAGAAGGTCTACAAGCACGACGCCGTCGGCCTGGGCACCGTCGACTTCGCGCCGATCCCCGGTTACCTCGCGGACATCGGGTTCACGCGCAAGCCGATCCTCGAGATCATCGCGCCGAACGCCGACAAGGACATCGACGACAGCGCGGCCAAGCTGGTGGCGATGGGCTGGGGCAAGGCCGCGCGCTGACGGAGCGCGCAGACGCTGCGTTCGGACCGGAACCATGCGCATCAAGAGTCAGCAGGATTTCTGGTCCGGCGTCATGTTCATGGCCGTGGGCCTCGCCTTCGTCTGGGGCTCCACGGCCTACGACTTCGGCAGTGCCGCGCAGATGGGCCCGGGATACTTTCCGCGGATTCTGGGCATCCTGACGGCGATCCTCGGCGCGGTCATCGCGCTGCAGTCGCTCGTCCTCGAGCCGGAGGGCGACGGGCGGATCGGGCGCTGGGCGTGGAGGCAGCTCTTCTTCATCATCGCCGCCAACCTCGCCATCGGCGTGATGCTGGGCGGCCTGCCCAGCATCGGGTTGCCGGCGCTGGGCCTCGTCGCGGGCATCTATGCATTGACCTTCATCTCCGCGCTCGCCGGCGACGACTTCCGCTTCAGGGAGGTCGTCGTGCTCGCCACGGTGCTCGCCGTCGCCTGCTACATCGGGTTCGTCGCTGCTCCTCAAGCTGCAGTTCCAGGTATGGCCGGCGTTCCTCTCCGCCTAGGCGCCTGACGCGTGGACCTCCTCGCCAACCTCGCGATGGGCTTCGGCGTCGCGCTGACGCCGGTGAACGTGATGTACGCGTTCGTCGGCTGCCTGCTGGGAACGCTGGTCGGCGTGCTGCCGGGCATCGGCCCGGTCACGACGATCGCGATGCTGCTGCCCGCGACCTATGCGCTGCCGCCGGTGTCGGCGCTGATCATGCTCGCCGGCATCTACTACGGTGCGCAGTACGGCGGCTCGACCACGTCGATTCTCGTCAACCTGCCCGGGCGAGACATCGGCGGTGGTGACCTGCCTCGACGGGCACCAGATGGCGCGCAAGGGCCGCGCCGGCCCGGCGCTCGCGGCGGCGGGCGTCAGCTCGTTCTTCGCCGGTTGCGTCGGCACGCTGGTGGTGGCGGCATTCGCCGTGCCGCTGGTCGAGGTCGCCCTCAAGTTCGGCGCCGCCGAATACTTCGCGCTGATGGTGGTGGGCCTGATCGGCGCGGTCGTGCTGGCGTCGGGCTCGGTGCTCAAGGCGATCGGCATGATCCTGCTCGGCCTGCTGCTGGGCCTCGTCGGCACCGACGTCAACACCGGCCTGCCGCGCTTCGCGCTGGGGATTCCCGAGCTGACCGACGGCATCGGCTTCATCGTGATCGCGATGGGCGTGTTCGGCTACGCCGAGATCGTCACCAACCTCGCCCATCACGACGGGGGGCGCGGGCGACTCACGGGCGCGGTGAAGGGACTGATGCCGACGAAGGCCGATCTCGCCCAGATGACGCCGGCGGTGCTGCGCGGCACCGCTTCTGGGCTCGTTGCTGGGCATCCTGCCCGGCGCCGGGGCGACGATGGCCTCGTTCGGCGCCTACACGGTCGAGAAGAAGATCAGACTCAAGCGCGGCGAGACGCCGCTGGGACAGGGCAACATCCGCGGCGTTGCCGGGCCGGAGTCGGCGAACAACGCGGCGGCGCAGACGTCGTTCATCCCGCTGCTCACCCTGGGGATCCCGCCCCACGCGGTGATGGCGCTGATGGTCGGCGCGATGACCATTCACAACATCCAGCCCGGCCCGCAGGTGATCAGCAACAACCCCACGCTGTTCTGGGGGCTGATCGCGTCGATGTGGATCGGCAACGCGATGCTGATCGTCCTGAACCTGCCGATGATCGGCATCTGGATCAAGCTGCTTTCGGTGCCTTATCGCTGGCTGTTCCCCGCGATCGTCCTGTTCTGCGCGATCGGCGTCTACTCGACCAACAACAATTCGTTCGACGTCTGGCTGGTGGCCATCTTCGGCGTCATCGGGTACGTGTTCCACAAGCTGGGCGCGGAGCCCGCGCCGCTGCTGCTCGGCTTCATCCTGGGACCGATGATGGAGGAGAACCTGCGGCGCACCTTGCTGCTCGCCCACGGCGACTGGACCGTGTTCTTCCGGCGCCCGCTGTCGGCGACGCTGCTGGGAATCGGCGCGGTCCTGCTGATCCTGGTGATGCTCCCGGCCTTCAAGCGGAAGCGCGCCGAGGCGTTCGTCGACGAATGATCGCTCTGCCCAACCCGACCGAGCAGTGAAGACAACCGCACCTTTCGAGATCGGGCTCGTCGTCGCCGACGTCGACCGGTTGCTCCCGTTCTACCGGGATCTGCTGGGGTTCACGGTGATCGGCGACCTCGAGGTTCCCGCCGAGCGCAGCCGGCGCTCGGGTCTGGCCGCCGACGGTTACCGCATCGTCCGGCTGGAGAGCAGCGGCGGCGACCGGCTCAAGCTCGCGCAGCCAGGCGGCTGCGCTGCGGACCGGGCCCCCGCCGAGTGGGCAATGAACCGCCCCGGTGGGTGCTACGTCACGTTCATCGTCGAGGATCTCGTCGGCCTGCACCGGCGCCTGGTACAGGCCGGCGTGCCGATCGGCAGCGACGGCATCGTCGAATTGCGTGCGGGCCTGCGCCTGGTGCTTGCCGTCGATCCCGAGGGCAACTTTCTCGAGTTTCTGCAGTACGATGACGTCCTCGCCTACCGCCCCGGGAAAAGTCCGTGATTGACCGATCGCCTGCCATCGATTGCGACCACTGCCGTGCCCGACGGTCGCGCAACGCGGGCGCCGTTGCGTTCCCGGTGGCCGAATAGCGTCACGGAGTTCTCACCCATGGCCGAAGCCACCACCGTGCATCCGCAACGGATCGAGCCCTCCCCCGTGCGCGACCTCCTCCGGCGCACGCCCGGCGCGTTCTACCTGCTCGCCGTGATGGGCGCGGTGCTGTCCATAGGAACCCCGGGCTTCTTCACGGCAGCGAACCTGACCAACGTCACACTGCAGGTCGCAGTGCTGACCATCGTCGCCCTGGGCATGACGCTGGTCATCCTGACCGAGGGCATCGACCTGTCGCTGGGGCCGGTGCTCGGCCTGTGCGGCGTGGTGGCCGGACTGATGGTGACGGGCGGGCACTCGCTGTTCGCCGCCGTCGCCGCGGCGTTCGCCATCGCCGGGGCGCTGGGACTGCTCAACGGGTCGCTGATCGCGGTGGTCGGAATGCCGCCCTTCATCGTGACGCTGGGCACCTTCGGGATCGCGCAGAGCATCGCCACGGTGCTGACGCAGGGCGACTCGGTGGTCGCGCTGCCCGACTACTATCGATGGTTCAACGACGGCGTGCTGCTGTCGATCCCGGTGCCGCTCTGGGCCACCGCAGTCGTGTTCGCGTGCACCTGGGTCCTGCTCTACCACACCCGGTTCGGCCGCTACGTGTTCGCGATCGGCGGCAATCGCAAGGCGCTGGAGCTCGCGGGCACCCGCGTCGGCTACTACCACGTCGCGGTCTACGTGTACGCCGGCCTGCTCACCGCGATCGCGTCGTTCATCATGACCGCGCGGATGAACGCCGCGCACCCGACGATCGGCGTGGGCCTGGAGTTCGACGCGATCGCCGCGGTGATCCTCGGCGGGACCTCGTTCGAGAAGGGCAACGGCGGGATCGCCGGCACCATCGTCGGTGCGCTGGCGGTCGGGGTGCTGCGCAACGGCCTCAACCTGCTGGGAGTCGGCACCGAGTGGCAGGTCGCGATCGTCGGGGTCGTGATCATCTCGGCCGTAGGCCTGGATTCGCTGCGCGGCCTGAACTCGTGAGCACACGGATTCCACTGCTTTCGGCGGTGACGGCGCGCCGCCTCGACCACGGACTGTTCGTCGTCCTGTCGCGGCTGCTCGCGATCCTCGCCCTGATCGTCGTGCTGGCGATCCTCTCCCCGCAGTTCCTGTCGTGGGGCAACTTCATCAACATCCTGCGCCAGGCTTCGCTGCAGTTCCTGATGGCGGCGGGGCTGACCATCGTGGTCCTGACCGGCGGCATCGACCTCGCGGTCGGCGCAATCCTCGGTCTCGCCGCCTGCCTGGCTGCTTCGATGATGAGCCAGGGCCAGCTGGCGTGGGGCATCATCGCGGCGCTGGCCGCGGGAACCGCCGCGGGCGGCATCAGCGGGCTGCTGGTGACCTTCGGGCGGATTCCGGCGTTCATCGCGACCTACGGCATGCTGTGGATCACCCACGGCCTCGGCTACGTGTTCATGAAGGGCGAGGTGATCTACGGGCTGCCCCCGGCGTTCCGCTTTCTCGGCGCGGGGTTCGTCTTCGGCATCCCGGTCCCGGTCATCATCGCCGTCGCATTGCTGATCGTGCTGCACGTCATGCTGCACCGCACCGTCCTCGGCCGATCCGTCTACGCGATCGGGGGCAATCCGGGCGCGGCCCGCCTGTCGGGGATGCCGGTGCGCTCACGGCTGATCTTTGTCTACACGCTGTCCGGGTTCCTGTCGGCGTTTGCGGCGCTGGTCGTGATCGCGCGCCTGAACGCCGCCGACTCCAGCATCGGCGAGGACCTGCTGCTGCCGGCGATTGCCGCGGTTTGCCTCGGGGGTACATCGCTGTTCGGCGGCGTGGGCGGGATCACCGGCACGGCGATCGGTGCGCTGATCCTGGCGCTCGTCGTCAACGGGATGAACCTGCTGGGCGTGCAGAGTTTCTGGCAGAGTGGCGTGATGGGAGCGATCATACTGATCTCGGTCCTCGCGGATCAGGTCGGCGGAGCGCGGTTGATTGCCAAGCGGTAGTAGCATCTCAAAAAGAGTCTCAAAGTCTCAACCACCGGAGGAGAAATCATGGCATCGCAGGACATTCTTGAAGGTATCGCTGGTCGCATCGGGTTCCGCGTCGGCGCTCGGGACCATGTCGCAGCCGGTGTTCGCCCAGTCGGGCAAGCCGGTCACCATCGCGTTCTTCGTGAAGAACGTCACCAATCCGTTCTGGGCGGCTGCCGCATCGGCGCCGAGAAGGCCGGCAAGGATCTGGGCGTCACCGTCGAGACCGTCGCGCCGACCAAGCCCGACAACATCGAGGAGCAGACGCGCCTCGTCGAGGACTGGATCGTCAAGAAGCCCGACGCGTTCGTGTTCGTCCCGGTCGACTACAAGGCGCTGGTGCCGTCGATCCAGAAGGCGACGAAGGCGGGCATCCCGGTCGTCAACTACAACAACCGGATGACCGACATCGATGCGGTCACCTACATCGGCTCCAACGACGAGGAGATCGAGTACCAGGTCTCGACCTTCCTGTTCAAGTCGATGGGCGGCAAGGGCAAGATCGTCCACATCGACGGCGTTCCCGCGGCCAGCACGGCGCAGGCGCGCAAGCGCGGGCTGCGAGCGCGCGCTGAAGGAAAACCCCGGGATCGAACTCCTCGCCTCGCAGACCGGCCAGTATCGCCGGCTCGAGGCGGTCAAGGTGTTCGAGAACCTGCTGCAGCGCTTTCCGCAGATCGACGCGGTGGTCTCGGCCAACGACGACATGGCGGTCGGCGTCGTCGAGGTGCTGGAGGCCGCAGGCAAGGGCGGCGGCAAGACCAAGGTGATCGGCATCGACGGCATCCCCGACGCGACGGCGGCGATTGCCGCCGGCAAGATGTTCGCGACCGTCGACTTCTGCGGCCACGACCAGTCCTACCTCGCGCGTGCAGGCGGCGGTGCGCCACCTGAAGAGGCGGCAGGTGCCCGAGGAGATCGTGCTGCCGGTCGTTCATCATCGACAAGGTCAACGTCGGCAGGTCCAGAAGACGCCGGAAGAGCGCGCGGTGCCGAACTGGGACAAGGTCATCGCCGCGCAGAAGCGCTGATCGGTCTGCCTGTCGCACTGGAAACGGGAGGGGGCCGTCGTCGGCTCCCTCCCGGACCGCCACGAATACAACCAGGCGTCGAACATGTCGGAAGACAAGACACCGATCGTCCGAGATGCGGGGAATCGCAAGGCCTACGGCGGCGTGCAGGCGCTGGCGGGAGTCGATCTCGACATCTACCTGGGCGAGACGCACGCGCTCGTCGGCGACAACGCCGCCGGCAAGTCGTCGTTGATCAAGACCTCTCCGGCGCGGTGCGCAAGGACGAGGGCACGATCACCTTCGATGGCCGCGAGGTCGAGATCAACGATCCGCGCGACGCCAAGGCGCTCGGGGTGGAGACCGTCTACCAGGATCTCGCGCTCGCCGACAATCTCGACGTGCCGGCGAACGTCTTCCTCGGTCGCGAGCTGACGCTGCGGCCGCCGTTCGGCTGGTTCCTCGACAACAGCCAGATGGCGCAGCGCTCGCGCGTCGCTGCTCTCCCGCCTGAAGATCAACATGCCCAACATCCGGCAGAAGGTGCGGGCGATGTCGGGCGGGCAGCGGCAGTCGATCGCGATCGCGCGCTGCGTGGCCTTCAATGCGCGCGTGATCATTCTCGACGAGCCGACCGCGGCGCTGGGCGTCGAGGAGACGCGAAAGGTCTACGCGCTGATCCGCGAGATGCGCGACGCGGGCCACGCGGTGCTGATGATCAGCCACAACATGAACCACGTGTTCGACAACTGCGACCGGATCACCGTGATGAAGACCGGGCGCACCGTCGGCACGCGGCGAGTCGGGGAAACGAACCAGGACGACATCGTCCGCATGATCGTCACCGGCACGGTCGAGGCACGCGTCGCGCCGGGCGAGCCGGCGAGCGCCGCGGCCCACTGACGCGTCGGCGGATGCTGCCGCTGCGGTGCCGGGAATGAGGCGGACCGCGCTCGTCGCCGGCGCGACCGGCGCGTCGGCGAAGCGCCTGGTCGAGGTGCTGCTCGCCGATCCCGACTGGCGTGTGATCGGCCTCTGTCGACGTCCCCCGGCAACGGTCGCTGCCGGCCGGCTCGCGTTCGTTCCCGTCGATCTCGGCGACGCGGAAGGCACCGCGCGCGCGCTGCGCGAGCGTTCCGACGTGACGCACGTCTTCTACACGGCGCGGGCCGCGCACGGCGAGGGCGGACTCGAAAGCGTCGGCGAGAACGCCGCGATGCTCGCGAACCTTCTCGACGCGCTGTTGCCGGTGGCGCGCGACATCGAGCACGTGCACCTGGTCGAGGGCGGCAAGTATTACGGCCTGCACCTCGGGCCCTACCCGACGCCGGCGCACGAGGACGATCCGCGCCCGGCCGTGCCGAACTTCTACTACGACCAGGAGGACCTGCTGCGCGCGCGGCAGCGCGGGCAGCGCTGGTCCTGGTCGGCGTCGCGGCCCAACGTGCTGTGCGACTTCGCGCCGGAACGCTCGCGCAATCTGGTGCCGCTGCTCGGCGCGTATGCGGCGGTGCTTTCCGAGCTCGGCGAGGCGCTGCACTTCCCGGGTCGCCCCGGCTGCTGGGAGGCGCTGACCGAAGTCACCGACGCGACGCACTTTGCCCGGTCGGTGGTCTTCCTGGCGACGCATCCGCAGGCCGCGAATCGCGCCTACAACGTCGCGAACGGCGATCTCTTCCGCTGGAAGCGGCTGTGGCCGCGCCTGGCCGGGCACTTCGGGATGGCGGTCGGCGAGGTGCGCCCGGCGCTCCTGGCCGAGCTGATGGCCGACAAGGATTCCGTGTGGCAGAGGGTCGTGGCGCGGCATGCGCTGGTGCCGTCGAGACTGCGGGACGTGGCCGTCTGGGAGTTCGGCGACTTCCTGTTCCGCCAGGACTACGACGTCGTGTCGTCGCTGACCCGGCTGCGGCAGGCAGGGTTCACCGAGGTCGTCGACACCGAGCGGATGTTTGTCGAGCACCTCGGGCGCTACCGGGCCGCGCGCCTGCTGCCGTGACACGAAGGGGGACAGACCACGTTTTTCGCTGAATGCGGAAAACGTGGTCTGTCCCCCCTTCGCGGGCTATTTCATCATCTGCACGTCGCCGCAGACGCTGAGTGCCTGTCCGGTGATGCTGGCGCCGAACGGAGAGGCGAGGTAGAGCGCCATGTTCGCGATGTCCTCGGCCTCGACGTTGCGCTTCAGCGAAACGACGTCGAGGTACTGCCGCCGCATCTCTTCGGCGTCCAGGCCCAGCGCGGCGGCCTTGGCCCTGACGACGCGCCGGAATCGCTCCGAGTTGACGTGCCCCGGCAGGATCGCGTTGACGCGGATGTTGCGCTCGCCCAGTTCGATCGCGAGGCTCTTGGTGAAGCCGATCACCGCCCACTTGGAAGCCGCGTAGGGGCTGCGCATCGTGAACCCGAGGCGGCCCGCGATCGACGACAGGTTGATGATCGAGCCGCCGCCGGCGGTCTCGAGCATCGGCACGGCGTAGCGGGCGCAGTGGAACTGGCTCCCGACGTTCACGGCCAGCGTCTGCTCCAGCGCCGCGGGCGTCACGTCTTCGACGCGTGCCGTCGGGCCGGCGATCCCGGCGTTGTTGACCAGCACGTCGAGGCCGCCGAGCGCGCGCCGGACGTCGTCGAACATCGCCGCCACGGCGGCCGCGTCGGCGACGTCGACCTGTGCTGCCGTCACGCCGGGCAGCGCGGAGCGCGCTTCGTCCAGCGCCTCCGGCGCGATGTCGCAGATGTAGACGCGAGCGCCGCGCGCGTGGAACCCGGCGGCGATCACGCGACCGATGCCGGCGCCGCCGGCGGTGACGAGCACGCGGGCGCCGGTCATCTCGACCGGCAGGAAATGGTTGCTCACGGTGAGGTACCGGTCACTCGTCGTCGACCGGGGTCGTGACGACGATGAACGTGAGATCGGTGAGCCCGGAGTTCGTGATGCCGTGCTCGATCCCGGGAGGAATGAAGATCACGTCGTGCTTGCGCACGACGCGTCTCTCACCGTCCATTTCCATCAGGCCCTCGCCTTCGAGGATGTGATAGACCTGCTCCTGCACCTTGTGCGTGTGCAACGCCACGTAGCCCATCGGCTGGTAGGTCGAGATCCGGTAGTCCATCAGTTTCGCTCCGGCCGTTTCCGGCCGCACCAGCGGCTTCGACAGCGCGCTGCCGAAGTGCCCGGGGAACTGGTTCCACGGGATCTCGGCGACGTTGTGCACGACGGCGCGGCGCTTCGCTTTGGTCTTCACGTCCTGTTTCCTCCGGGCAAGTTGGCTTCGGGTGGTCGAGATGGGGATCAGGCCGGCGTCCGTCGCAATTCGGCACGCTGGGCGGCGATGTAGGCGGCGAGGCCATCGCGGATCGGGAACTTCGGCCGGTAGCCGAGCTCGGCTCGGGCGCGGCCGGTGTCGAGCGCCCCCTTGCGTACGGTCTGGATGCGGTCGCCGAAGAGGTACGGCCCGGGACCGATCGACAGCTCGGCGCCGGGCACGAGCTCGCGGATGATGTCGACGATCTCGAACAGCGAAGGCGCTTCGCCGGACGAGATGTGGTATGCGTCGTAGCGGTGCTCCGGCTTGTCGAGCGCGGCGAGGATGCCATCGACGAGGTCGTCGATGTAGACGTGGTCGACGCGGAAGTCGCCGCCGGAGGCGACGTGCAGCTTGCGCCCCTCGACGGCCGCGTCGACCAGCGTCTTGGGTACGCGGGCCCGCGGCAGCCCGGGGCCGTAGACCCAACAGGTCCGCAGGTGGATCGCGTCGATGCCGTGGTTGCGGCGGTAGTCGCGCGCGAGCTGCTCGACTGCGAACTTGGAGATGCCGTAGGGCATCACCGGGAAGCAGGGGTGGGTCTCGTCGATCCGGTCGGCGCTGAAGTGGCCGTAGATCTCCTCGGTGCTGATGTTGATGACGCGCTTGACTCCGAACAGGCGCATCGCTTCGAACACGTTGAGCGCACCGTCGATGTTGACGCGCATCGTCGCGTACGGCAGGTCGGCCGACGCGATGACGCCGACGAGCGCCGCGCAGTGGACGACGGCGTCGGGCCGGGTGTCGCGCAGCAGCGTAGCCAGGTGCTGCCACTCGGTGATCTCGCCGACCACCGCGTGGACGTTGGCGTGCCGCGCCTGGAGCGCGTGCAGCACCGGACCTATGGATATGTCGCAGCCGGTCACCTCGTCGCCGCGGGACGCGAGCGCGGCGACGACCGCCGCGCCTATGAACCCGTTGGCCCCAGTCACGATGATTCGTGCCATCTCCGCTCCTCCCGATGTCTGGCCGCCCGGTCTCGCGCACCGCGGCGCGCTTCGCCCACTCCGGCAGGACAAAAGGATACCATAATGACAAATGGCAACCGATAGTGCGAAATTGCTGCGGCACGGCTGCTATCATTGTGGTCGCGCAACGGCACCGGCAACGGTGTGGGCGCCTTGCGGCGCAACGCGGGAGTAATGTCGCTTTGGTCGATGTACTGGTGATCGGTGGTGGCAACGCGGCGCTGTGCGCGGCGCTGATGGCGCGCGAGGCGGGGGCCACGGTGCTGCTGCTCGAGGCGTCGCCCCGCGAGTGGCGCGGCGGCAACTCGCAGCACACGCGCAACCTGCGCTGCATGCACGACGCGCCGCAGGACGTTCTGGTCGACGCCTACCCGGAGGAGGAGTTCTGGCAGGACCTGCTCAAGGTCACCGGCGGCATGACCGACGAGAAGCTGGCGCGCCTGGTGATTCGGGCGTCGTCGACCTGCCGCGCCGTGGATGGTCGCGGCACGGCGTGCGCTTCCAGCCGCCGCTGTCCGGTGCGCTGCACATCGCGCGCACGAACGCGTTCTTCATGGGCGGCGGCAAGGCGCTGGTCAACGCCTATTACCGCAGCGCCGAGGCGCTGGGCGTGCAGATCCGCTACGACACGCCGGTGGACGCGATCGAGCTCGGACGGCCGCGCTTCGTCGCGGCCTGGGGCGGCGAGGCGAGCGCTTCGAGGCCCGGGCCTGCGTGCTCGCGGCCGGCGGCTTCGAGTCGAACCGCGAGTGGCTGCGCGAAGCATGGGGCCGCAACGAGCGCGGCGAGTGGCCGGCGGACAACTTCCTGATCCGCGGCACGCGCTTCAACAACGGCGTGGTGCTGCGCTGCATGCTCGACGCGGGTGCCGACGCAGTCGGCGATCCGTCACAGTCGCACTGCGTGGCGATCGACGCGCGCGCACCGCTCTACGACGGCGGCATCTGCACCCGCATCGACTGCGTGTCGCTGGGCGTCGTCGTCAACCGCGACGCGCGAGCGCTTCTACGACGAGGGCGAGGACTTCTGGCCCAAGCGCTACGCGATCTGGGGCCGCCTGGTCGCGCAGCAGCCGGGGCAGATCGGCTACTCGATCATCGATGCCAAGGCGGTCGGGCGCTTCATGCCGCCGGTGTTCCCGGGCGTGACGGCTGCGACGCTGCCGGAGCTGGCTCGCCGGCTCGGATTGCCCGAGGAATCCTTCGTGCGGACGCTCGACGAGTACAACGCCGCCTGCCGCGCCGGCACCTTCGACCATACGACGCTCGACGACTGCCGCACCGAGGGCCTCGCGCCGCCGAAGACGCACTGGGCGCGTCCGCTCGACACGCCGCCTTTCTTCGGCTACGCGCTGCGCCCCGGCGTCACGTTCACCTATCTCGGGCTCAAGGTGGACGAGCACGCGGCGGTCCACTTCGGCGGCAGCGCCCAGCGCCAACCTGTTCGCGGCCGGCGAATGATGGCGGGCAACGTGCTGGGCAAGGGGTACACGGCGGGCGTCGGCATGTCGATCGGCACCGCGTTCGGTCGCATTGCCGGAACGCAGGCGGCGATCGCGGCGCAACGCGGAGCGGGAGAGCGTCATCGTGCCACAGCCTGACCCGCGAGGCCCGTCCGCCGGCGCCGGCAAGCCGTCGCCCGACGCCGCGCTACTCGCCGAGCGAGGCCGAGGTCGCCCGGCAGATGCTGCAATCTGCAACGCCTGCCGCTACTGCGAAGGATTCTGCGCGGTGTTCCCGGCGATGACGCGAAGGCTCGAGTTCGCGCGCGGCGACGTCGACTATCTCGCCAACCTCTGTCACAACTGCGGGGCGTGCTACTACGCGTGCCAGTACGCGCCGCCGCACGAATTCGCGGTCAACGTGCCGCAGGCGATGGCCCGGGTCCGCGGCGAGACCTACGCGAAGTACGCGTGGCCCGCGCGCCTGGGGGCGCTCTATCAGCGCAACGGCCTCACGCGTCGCGCTCGCGCTGGCCGGCGGCCTCGCACTGTTCATCGCCCTGGTGATGGCGCGGATGGGCACGCTGATCGCCGGGCCGCTCGCCGGCAACTTCTACGCCGTGTGTTCCCGCACGGCCTGCTGGTCGCGCTGTTCGGCGGCGCGTTTGGCTACGCGATCCTGGCGCTGGGGATCGGCGTGACGCGGTTCTGGCGCGGCGATGCGACCGCGTCCGGCGACGCTGCCGGCGGTCGCCGAGTCCGCGGCGAACGCGTTGCGGCTCAAGTATCTCGACGGCGGTCACGGCGACGGCTGCAACGAGTCCGACGACCGCTTCACACTGGTGCGGCGGCGCTTCCATCACCTGACGTTCTACGGCTTTCTGCTCTGCTTCGCCGCGACGGTCACGGCGACGTTCTACCACTACGTGCTCGGCCGGTACGCCCCGTATCCGGTCGACAGCCTGCCCGTGGTGCTTGGCACGCTGGGCGGCGTCGGTCTGCTCGATCGGGCCGGCCGGCCTGCTGTGGCTGAACTTCAAGCGCAATCCAGCAGACCGGGCGATCCCGGCCAGCGCCCGATGGATCGCGGGTTCATCGCGCTGCTGCTGCTGGCTAGCGCGAGCGGCCTTGCCTTGCTTGCCTGGCGCGACTCCGCGGCGCATGTCGCTGCTCTCGGCCCTGCACTGCGGCGTCGTGATGGCGCTGTTCGTGACCATGCCCTACGGCAAGTTCGTGCACGCCGTCTATCGCTGGGCAGCGCTGCTCAAGTGGTCGATCGAGCGACGGCAGCCGAATCCCAATATGCTAAAGGAAGACTGAAGACGTTTCGGCGCGCGCCCGCATAACGCCCCCCGCCGCGGCGGCGGGTAAACGAACGCGCCGTCGCGAACAGGCGCGGGATACCGGAGCGCCCGCGTCGACCGACTTCTTCACCGGGACACGCGGGCGTTGCCGGCCCGCCCTAACGGCCGATGTGCAACGCAGCGGCAGCGCCGGCCACGACCCGACCATCACGAACGCCGCGCGCCTGTAATAGCTTCCTGCGCGGACTGCGCGCGAACCTCAACCCCGTCAGCGGCAAGCCGGCCGGCGAGGGCGGCTTCGTGTTGCAGATTTGCTGCAACCGGGCGGCGTTTCCGGGCGGCCGCCGGCCTCTGTGGCACTATGGCGCGACATCCGAAAGGCAGCGGCGGACGACGCATAACCCGAAGATCGAAGGTTCAAATCCTTTCCCCGCAACCAACACATCAACGGCTTGCCTCAGGCAGGCCGCATTCTGCCGATCGGATGCGGCGCCGAGCGGGATTCCAGTCCCGAAACGGCGTCATCCCTCCTTGCTCAGCGGACGAAGGCCGCACGCCGCGGCGTGTCGACGTCGAGATACGCCCACGGATGCGGGTACGAGGGGTTGTACTTGAACCCGTCGATCCACGGGTGGATCAGCACGCTCTCGTAGCGGTAGGCGAGCAGCACCCACGGCGCGTACGCGCTCACCAGTTGCGACATCTGGCGCGACAGCCGGGTGCGCTCGGGTCCGTCGGGCAGCGCGCGCGCCTGTTCGTAGAGCCGGTCGAATTCGGGAAGCTTGAAGCGCGCGAGATTGGAGAACCCGGCGTGGTTGCCGTAGAGCAGGCCGTAGAAGCCGAACCCCTCGGGTGTCGTGTTGATGTTCCCGAGCCGCCACATCTGCAGCTGCCCGAGGCGCGCGGCCTTGAGCAGATCCGGCCACTTCTGGCGGTAGAAGTCGACCTTGATGCCGATCGCGGCGAGGTTCTTGCGCCACAGGTCGTCGTACTCGCGATCGATGGCGGTCGTGCCCGAGGCCATCGTCAGCAGCAGCGGCTTGCCGTCGGGCGTCTCGCGCGCGCCGTCGCCGTCGCGGTCCTTGTAGCCGAAGCGCTCGAGCAGCGCGATCGCCGCCTTCGGGTCGTAGGGCGAGCGCGCATCGAGCGTGGGATCGTGGCCGGACATCTGCGGCGGAACGACCTGGGTCGCCGGCAGCGCCTGGCCCTGCCGGATCACCTTGATCTCCTCGTCGACGTTGTAGGCCATGGCGATCGCCCGGCGCAGCGCGACGCGCTCGGGCGTGTATCCGCCGACGACCGGATCCTCCATGTTGAAGTACGAGTAGCTGACGGCCGGCTGCACGACGCGCTGCCAGCGGATGCCCTGGCTCGCGAACTCGGCGCGCAGCCGGTCCTGCTCGTCGAGCACCGTGGTGACCATGTCGGGCGGCACGCCGACGTAGTCGAGCTGCCCCTGGCGATAGGCCAGCATCCGGGGATTGGATTCCTCGATGATGCTGATCTCGACGCGCTCGGACAATGGAAGCTTGCGGCCGCGGAATTTCTGCACCAGCTCGCGATCGGCCGGATCGCTGCTGTCGGGATAGCGCTCGTCGCGGTAGCTGGGGCTCGCCTCCAGCACGATCTTCTGCCCGCGCCGCCACTCCTTGAGCCGGTACGGTCCGGTGCCCACGGGGTTGGCCATCGCCCAGCCGCTCCCGTCGCCGTAGGCCTCGATGACCTCGCGCGCGACCGCACCGAAGCCGGAGGTCGTGAGGTTCGCGAGCAGCTCGGTGTCGGGGAAGTTGAGCCGCAGCCGCAGCGTGTACCGGTCGACGACCTCGATCCCGGCCATCGGCGCGTCGTAGTCGAACCTGCCGGTTTCCTTGGCGCGCGCGACCAGCGCCTCGGCGCCGACGAAGCGGCCCTCGACGACGTTGAGCTGGTTCGATCGCAGCCGCGGGTCGAGGATGCGCTTGATCGAATACGCGTAGTCGGCGGCGACGAGCTCGCGCCGCTTGCCCTTGAACGCCGGGTCGTCGGAAAAGTGGATGCCGGGGCGGACGCGGATCGTCCACGTCCTGCCGTCGGCGGAGATCACCGGCATCGCCGCCGCGGTATTGGGGATGATCCGGTACGGCCGCGCCAGGTAGTCGTAGCGGTACAGCGGATCGAAGATCACGCGGTTGACGTGATTCGAGTAGAAGTCGCCGGCCGCCTGGGGATCGAAGCCGGTCTCGGCCGCCGGGAACGCGACGCGCAGCGTCTTGCCCGCCGCGGTCTGCCCGTGCGCCGGCGCAGACGACGAGCACGGCGGCCCCCGCAGCGATCGCGAGCGCGCGCAGTGCCGCGAGGAGGGGCTGGCGCTTGATGCGGATCGGATCCATCCCGTTGTCCATCGAAAGCGAGGCCGTCGAATCTAGCACGGCCGCGATGGCCGTCCAATGGCGACGTCAACCCGCGTCGCCCCACGCCCCGAGCGTCCGCGTCCGCCCGTCGGCTCCGCGCGGCTCGATGCGGACGGCCTCGGCCGGGGGCGGCCACGTCCGGTCGAAGAGGCCGGGCACGACGGTCGCGAGGCCCGCACGCATGTCGGGGTCGGCCGCCGCCGCCACGAGCCCTTCGGCGTCGGCCCACTCGACGGCGCCGCCGCGCAGCGCGAGATAGACGCGGCCCGTCGCCTGGTCGGCGAAGCGGACACGCGCGAACTGCGCGACGCATTGCGCGAGGAAGCCGGCGCTGCGCTCCGGCGCGAGCGCCTCGGCGTCGCGGAACAGCTCCTCCGGCGCCGCCGCGTCGATGTTCACGCGGCGGAAGCGCTCGACGTCGAGCAGGCGCCGGACGTCGAGGACGACGAGCTCGTCGCGGTCCCCGAACGCCGCCGTCCGCGGTCGCTCCCCGCGCGGAACGTCGTTGTCGAGGAACTCGAAGTGCACGTGCTTGTCGCGGCGGCGCACCCAGGTGAACAGCAGCTCGGCCATGCCCTCGTAGGCCTCGACGCTGTGCGCGAGCGTGTCGTCGACCGCCTTGTAGCGTCCCACCTCGAGGCCCCGGTACCACGCGCGCTCGACCAGCGCGGCGGGCGGCGTGACGACGAAGAACAGGTAGACGACGTGGCCGAAGCGCGTGAGGAGGTTGCCTCCGAGCTCGCCGGAGTCGGCTGCGACGCTGTCGAACCGGAAGCGGTCGATGAGGAGGTGCGGCACGTCGCCGCGTCGCGCCTTCTGCGCCATGTAGGCGTCGAGCTTCTGGTCGACGACCAGCACCTCGTCGCCGGTGCACGCGCCGGCGTACTTGTAGTGCGGACCGAGCGACGCGTAGTCGAGCAGCTGCTTGCGCCAGATGTCGGGGCTGATCAGCGCGAAATCCGCCCACGGCACGCCGATCTCGCCGGCGAGCCGCTTCTGCAGCGGCCGCAGCGTGCTCTTGCCGGAGGCCGACGGGCCCTTCGTGTTCATCACGACCGGCGCCGCCTGCGCGGGCAGCCGGCGGTAGCCGTGCGCGTCGGCGGCCGCGCGCAGCCACGGATCGATCGCCCGGCCGACTTCGGCGGCGGCGTGGTCGTTGCACGCGAGGTCGAGCGCCAGCGAGGCCGTGAGCTCGCGCCGGCCCCACGCCCCGCCGTGCCGGATGTAGAGCGCCGACGCAACGCGCGCGAGCGCGGCGCACGCGGCGCGCTGGACGTCGTCGGCGGAGCCCCTCGCCCGGGCCTCCCAGGCGGCGATCGCCGCGCGTTCGTCGCCGGCCGGAGGGAGGAGGGCGGCGGCCGTCGCGGTACCGCCGCCGAAGAGCCGTCGCAGCCACGATCGGGACGGCGCCGGCGTCGGCGGCGCCGCGGCGGACGCCGCAGCGAGCTCCGCGGCGATCGCGGCGGCGAGGCGCTGTCGGGCCGCATCGTAGACCGCGACGACCTCGTCGATCCGCGGTGCCACGCCGCTGGCGTAGAGCGTGCGGACGATGTCGCGGAAATTGATGCCGAGATCCGCGATCCGGGTGCCGTCGGGGACCGTGTATTCCGCCGTCACGCGGACGAGCACCTCGTGCAGGGCGAGACGCTCGGGGCGCAGCGCGAGCACGTCGAGCTCCGGCAGGCCGGAGAAGTCGGCGAGCTCGCGGGCCTTTTCGTAGTCGCCGAAGACGTGCTCCGGGCGGAACAGCGTCATCAGGTGCCGCAGCTGTCGCGGCACCTGCGACACGATGCCGGGGTTCCACGGGCCGAACCCGCCGGGATCCCCGCTCGACGCGGGCGGAAGTGGCGCGTCTGCGTCGGTCATCGTGCCAACCGGCGCACCCGGCGCGTGACGTCCGCGCCGATCTCTTCGATGTTGGATGGCGGGACGCCGCGTGCCTCGGCCACGGCCGCGAACTCGCCCACACTCGCCACCACCGCGTCGATCAGGTCTTCGGCGGTCGGCACGTTCCAGCGCTGCGCCAGCCGCAGCAACTCGGAGCGCGTGGGTGCTCCGCGTTCGTACTCGAAGGCCAGCGTGTGCTCCCGTCTTTCGCCGACGTCGGGCACCAGGTCGAACGCCTTGCTCAGCCGGTAGCCGCCGGCGTCGTGCACGAGCCAATAGTTCTTCAGGTGGTCATCGGTGTTGCCGAACGCGGCATTGAACACCATCTGTTGGTAAAGACGCTGCACGTTGTCCTGCGGGTCGGCGGTGACCTTGCGCACGACCTCCGCCAGCTCGGTGTACGTCAGCGCATAGGCACCGGGACGCTCCCGGCAGAGCGTCTTCAGCGAAACCATGTGGCGCCGGCCCGTTGCCCCAACCACGTCGAAACGCTCGACGAGGAGCGCGCGCTGCGCCGTGTCGCCAAGCCGGCGCAAGTCGTGGGCAGGCACGTCGATCCCGGCCCGTTCCGCGAGATCGAGCCCCACGGCCTCCAGCCCCACCACATCGAAGCGGCCGTCGCGCTGGACACTGGGGAACTTGGCAATCCACTGGACCGTGGCATCGGAGACCAGCGCCTTGGGGCGCGCGCCCCCCAGCGAGCTTCCTGCCGCGAACAACATCTGCAGGCCGTCCGGATCGGCTTCGAGGCCGGCTTCGAAGCGCCTGGCGGCCTCCGCCAGCGTCGCCAGATCGAGGCTGCGGCCCGCGGCGCGTAACGGTGGCTTGCCGCGCCCACGTGCGAACATGAGGGCGCCCAATCCGGCGCCGTGCTCCGCCAGCTCCTGCAGCAGAAACGGCGCACTTTGCTGCGCTCGTGGCAGTTGCCGCCGGCGGATGATCAGCGCGCGGCCCCAGTCGTCCGGGAGGGCGTCCTCGATCACTCCCAGCGGCGGTTCCAGCTGCTGGCCGGAAAAGCGACCGCCGTTGAGCGGGAGGGAGACGGGGTCGAGCGGAAAGCGGTGGCGGTGGCGCAGCCACGCCGGGTCGTAGGCGAACTCGGTGGCGAACCGGCCGTCCCCCTCCGGATCGCTGCACGCCAACTCCCCAACCTTGATCCGGGCGCCGTCGGGAAGGGTGATCCAGACGGTGAGGTGGATCACGCGATCCTCGGTCGTGCCCGTTGCCGTGGCTTCCGCGGCTCCTGGCGCGCCAGGTCGAGCAGGGATTCGGACCTGGCCAGTACCGCCGCGAGGTCGGACAGGCGATCCAGCGCCCACAAGGCGTTGGCCCAGTGCTTGATCGCGACCGTCTCCGCGCCATGCTCCATCGCTCGCAGCGTCGGCACGGAAACGCCGATGCGTTGCGCGAATACCTGCATCGTTTCGTCGCGGTCGAGGCGTGCGGAGCGCAGGCGGGCTCCTAACCGGGTCAGTTCCTCCGTTGTTTTAGTAATAGTAAGCAAGGTTTCTCTTGTTGATCTTTGGTATATGTAAAGAAAACCATGGATAACATAGCATGCTTCTAACGCCGCAACAAATGGATTTCGCCTGCGGCGAAGGCGCCCGGCGGAAAGCCGACCGGCGTCCGAACGGCAATCGCCGGGCACGGAAATCCCGGGCCCGGCGCCGATGCACAGGCCGCTATCTGCTGCCGATCTCGTGGACCTTGCGCACGTCCTTGTCCTTGCCGGGACCGTGGCAGTTCGCGCACTGCTCCATGACCGTCGTGCCGATGATCGCCTGCGGCGGCGGCGAACGAGGCACCGCCCGGCCAAACCATGTGCGCTTCGACCTCGGCCTTGTCGTGGCAGGCCGAGCAGGTGGCCGCCATCGGCGTCATCCGCAGGTCGTCCGCCGGATCGACGCTGATGGCTGCGCGTGGCGTTGCCTTTCGCCACGAGGTAGTTGCTGTTGCGTGTTCACCGTGCTGCCGAGCGTCGGTCTGGATCGGCAGCTCGAAGGTGCCCTTGCCGTTGACGTCGAGGTGGCAGTCGGGGCAGAATGCGCTGCTCGCGCGGGAAGCGCACGTCGCTGAAGTCGTTGACCGAGCTGCGAAGCCGACGACGACGTACGGCGTCTATGCGGAAGCCGCCGGCGTGGATCGAGTGCACCATCACCTTGAAGTCGATCGGGGTCTCCGCCCGCCGATGCGCCGGTCGGCGGGCGTGCCGGCGGTCTGGTAACGGTACGGGACGTCGGTCTGGTTCGGGTTGTGGCAGACCACGTACAGACCGAGGTTCTCGGTCCGGTTGGTACCGTGGAGGCTGAGCTTCGGGACCACGACGTCGCCGTGCTGGTTGCCGTCGTGGCACTGCTGGCACTTGCTGATGTCCACGATCTTCCGGCGCGGATCGGCAATCAGCGCTGCGAGCGACGGCGACGGCGGTGAACGCGAAGTTCGCTGTCGCGCTCGTCACCGGCACCGCAAGGGCGCACGGCGATCTGGCAGGTGTATCCGGGTGATGTTGCTGCAAGCCGGCTTGCCTTCGATGCGCGATGCGGCCGGTCGTGACCGCACGACTGAACGCCACCGGCATGACGGTCTTCTGAACGCAGTACCGGTTGGTGAGATCGACGACCGCGTACGGGGGCAATTCGCAGCAGGATCGCCACGATCTCAGGCGTCGGCGGACACCGACGCGGCCGTCACCCTGCAGGCCGCGTACCTGGACCGGCATGCAGCCCCGGTCCCGAGCGCCGGTCCCGACGACGGGTGACAGCGCCGCCCTCGCTGCTCCCGGTATTCGTGAAGTCGCTCGCTCGGGTTCCAGCCGATGTCCAGCGTGAGGCCGGCGCCCGTGGCTCGTGAACGGGCACGGCGTCCTTGATGTTCCAGCTCTGCCGCGTCGGGTCGGTCACCGAGAAGATGACCCTGATTTCATAGCCGACAGGGCGACGCCGGCCGGATCCACCCTGACGTTGTCGATGTTGTACTTGAAGTAGCCGGCCGCTCCCCACTCCTGTGGCAGCGCAATTGCAGGCCGAAGCGCGAGCGCGACCGAACGATGGCGCCGATCAAATGCGATGTCGCGATCTCTTCATGAATCTCTCCCTTTCTTGTGTTGTCCCGATCCCTGCCGGCGCATCCGCCTTCAGGGCTCCCCCTCCGCCGATCCGGAGCTCCGCCGACGATACCGCGCCAACCTTAAGCCAACCTGAAGAACTGCGTCGGTGGGACCGCTTTGGTGCCGGCGCGCACAAAAATATGTCAGAGGCATCAATCATGACAACGGCATTTTCCGACATTCGCCGAACCATTTGATCTGGATCAAACCGATAATTTGGGAACGGCGACGAAGCCAGGGGGCGGGCCTCGAACAGCCGCAAACGCCGAGCGGCGCAGCGATCGGCACGGAGTGCCGGTCGAGCGACGGCGCGCACGGGCAATGGCGACCACGCGTTCGCGGCACGTGTCGACGGCTGCGGTACGATTGGCGACATCGGCGATCCCATGCCGCCGGCCGCGCATCCGGCCGCCCGAGACGTCCCGACCGCAAAGGAACCCCGACACCATGCGTCCCCTTCGCCTCAACCCGCTCGACGCGGCCTGGATCCTGACCGAGGCGCGCGCCACGCCCAACCACGTCGGCGGCCTGCTGCAGTTCCGGCTGCCCGAGGGCGCGCCCAGGGACTTCCTGCGCAAGCTGATGGCGGAGTTCCGCGACCACCGCGAATTCCAGGCTCCGTGGAACCGGCGGCTCAAGTACCCGCTGAGCGTGAACCCGATGCCCGTCTGGGTCGAGGCCGACGACATCGACCTCGAATACCACGTCCGGCACGCCGCGCTGCCGTGGCCGGGGGGCGAGCGGGAACTGGGCGAGCTGGTCGGCCGCCTGCAGAGCACGCCGCTCGACCTGAGCCGCCCGCCCTGGGAGTGCACGATCATCGAAGGGCTCGAGGGCGATCGCTTCGCGCTTGTTCATCAAGGTCCATCACTCGCTGATCGACGGCGTGAGCGGCATGAAGCTGCTGCAGCGGGGGATGTCGCCCGACCGCAGGAAGAGCCTCGGGATGCCGCCGTTCTGGGCCTCCGGCCTGGAGCCCGCGGCGAAGCCCGAGCGCGCCGCTCAGCCGGCGACTTTCGGCAATGCCGCCGCGGCCGCGGTCGCACGCGCTGCGCGGGCAGGTGCAGACGGTGCCGCAGCTCGTCGCCGCGTTCGGCAAGATCGTCAAGCGGATCGGCGATCCGGACGAAGGCATGGTCGTGCCCTTCGACTCGCCGCGCTCGGTGCTCAACGGCCGCGTGCGCGAGAAGCGGCGCTTCGCCACGCAGCAGTTCCCGCTGGAGCGCCTGCGCACGCTGGCCAAGGCCGCCGACTGCACGCTCAACGACGTCGTGCTGGCGATCAGCGGCGGCGCGCTGCGGCGCTTCCTGCTGGAGCGCGACAGCCTGCCGGAGAAGTCGCTGACCGCGGGCGTTCCCGTCTCGGTGCGCCCCAGCGACGACGAGGGCGCCGGCAACGCGATCACGCTTCATCATCGCCACGCTGGGCACCGACATCGCCGACCCCGTCGAGCGCCTGCACGCGATCAGGTCTTCGGTCCGGCACGCGAAGGAGCACATCCAGGGCCTGCCGAAGCAGGCGATGGAGCAGTACACGATGCTGCTGATGGCCCCGACGCTGATCACGATGCTGACGGGGATCGGCGGCCGCACGCGTCCGATGTTCAACGTCACGATCTCCAACGTGCCCGGCCCGGAGAAGCCGCTGTACTTCCGCGGCGCCGAGCTGCTGGCGACCTATCCGGCATCGATCGTGACGCACGGGCAGGCGCTCAACATCACCTGCCAGAGCTACGCGGGCTCGATGAACTTCGGCTTCACCGGCTGTCACTCGTCGGTGCCGAGCCTGCAGCGCCTGGCGGTGTATGCGGAAGGCGCGCTGCAGGAGCTCGAGGCGGCGATCACGTCGCGATCGAAGGCCGCCCGGGCCGGCGTGCGAACGCGTGCCAAGCGCGCGTCTGCCGGCGCCAAGGCCCCGGCAGCCAAGGCCCCGGCAGCCAAGCCCGTGGGGCGCAAGAAGGCGGCAGTCCGCCGAGCCCGCGACGCGTGACGCGCATGGTGTCCCGGGATCGACAGTGTTCCTGATCGACCGCTTCCGGAGGTGCAGGGCGAGCGGGCCGCTCAAGGTAGCTGAGCCACATGGGGGACTTACGGGGAAGTGGAGAACGGATACATCAGCGCACACAGGACCAGACGGCGTAGACGGGAGCGAAGTGTAGCGGGAATAGGTATGAAGATAGTGGCGAACGCGAACTTAGCAAAAGTGAGAGTGGCGACTGAGTGAACTTGCTGAGAAGAGATGAGAGAGTTAGGTAGCTCAGGGCTGAGGGTGGAAAAGAGTGACGAAGATTTACTCTGTATTTTGGACTGGACTCATATATTAGATAGATATAGCTGTAAGGTGGTGATAGGGTTTGAAGATGCAGGTATAGCGAACTTAGTTGATTGGCATTGCAGAGCGCTGACGAGGGGGGCTAGCTATGAGTGCAAGGAAGGTATGAAGATAGCAAGGGATAGCAGGGGTTTTGATTTAAGAGGTAGTTGCATGAGCAGAGATAGTATTAGGTAAGGGGAGAGAGGTATAGATGAAGCGGCTTTAGGTGGAGACGTTATATAGTGTGGAGAAAATAAGAGTGATTCACTTTCAATGGTGGAGACGATGTTGAGGTTCTAGTAGGGGTAGAAGAGAGGTGGGAAGGTATCTATGTATTAGCTCTGGATGACATCAGGAATATGAGCAAGGTAGCGCTGTTAGAAGAGCTAGAAGTGAGGAGCTTTCAGTGGGTGAACAAAGAGAGGTTGGTGTTAGAAGAAGATAGATAGTAGACGAGGTAGAGGAGAAGAGAGGATGGATAAGGGTTTTTTCAGAGTGAGAGTAGACGGTAAGGGGCTATGGTAGTTGGTGAGAAAATGAAGAACGAGTTAGTGAGAACAGATAAGTAGCGGTCATAGGGATAGCTGAAGTGGAATAAAGTATTGCTGTTTGTTCTTTAGACTAGAGGTAAGTCGGTGATAGTGGGTTGGTATAGACGGAGAAGACAGAGGAGATGTCATTGGAGTGTAGAAGTTGTGGCTGGAAGTGGAGATAGGATATAAGAAACAGGTGTTGGAGATAAGTCAGAGAGACAAGACGTAATGGTGGTTAGATAGCATGGGTGAACGGAGAGAGGTGTTTGAGATAAGATGGGGAAGAGCTTAGGTGTATAAGAGAGAGAGAGGT
Source organism: uncultured beta proteobacterium (assembly GCA_963832705.1). Classification (GTDB taxonomy): domain Bacteria; phylum Pseudomonadota; class Gammaproteobacteria; order Burkholderiales; family Casimicrobiaceae; genus CAIWHR01. Next base: position 66,509 of record CAWHVP010000022.1, read on the forward strand.
GAGGAAGACTGGAACTTAGTGGTAGAGGGGGAGAGCTACGAGATGATATGGTACGTAGTCATGATGGATGGGAGTGGAAATTTCTATGGCAGACGAGTATCTGAGGATAAGTAAGGAGAACTGGTGCGCTGGGATAACACAACTAGCGCGCTAGAGAGTTTAGCGTTTGTCTCAAACGTTGGTTTAGACTTCAAGGTGAGCTCATCTCTGATTTAGATTATGGTGTGTTGCTAGGTGTGAGAGTGGACATGGATGTTAGAGCAGATGATATGGCTCGAAGATGTCGCTGATGGCAGTGTAGGAGCAAGTGGACGAGAAATTGATAGGTTGAGTCAATAAACTCTATTGTAGCTGTTGCATGGAGGTAGATAGGGTTGTTTTAGGTTTCTGCGTTGTAGTATAAGATTGTGGAGATTGGTTGCTGGTTAGTGTAGAGTGGCAGAGAACAGAAATGGATAGAGATAGGTAGTGCTCGATAGGACTTAGACGGAAGTGGGGTTGATAGAGTGGAGTTATATAGCATCAGGGTGAGAGATGGTAGAGATTTGTTGGTATGGCTGAATATATGGCTTGGTAGTAGAGTGGGGGTAGGGTGGATTTGTAGGTGGCGCTAGTATACGGTGGTATGTGGGTGTGAGAGGGGATGTTGGGGGATAGGAGAGCAGATGAGCAGTTCTTAGCGTAGAGTGGTTATGTGGTGATAAACGAGGAGTTTAGTGGTAGCAGAGGTTACGGCTACAAGCACTTATAGGTTGGATGGTGTCAGTGGGGTAGGGAGATGTAGGAAGACGTGGCTGATGTGGTAGAGTGGGTTATTAGAGAAGGTTGGGTAGATGAGAGTAGAGTGTGTATAGCTGGGGTGAGATACGGCGGTTATGTTGTTTTGATGGGGCTGATATGAGATATAGAGCTTTATGTTGAGGCGTTGAGTGGGTAGCGGTAACAGATATACGACTGATGTTATAGCTGGTATGGCGCAGAGATATGAGAGATGAGATGAGACATTTCAGCTTGCGTACGCTGATAGGTGACTTTGAAAAGGATGTGGATATGCTCAGCTCGGCTTCACGGGTGGCACAGGAGGAGAGATTGTGATAGATACTTCTTCTGGCGTTCGGTTAGGAAGATCTCTGCGTTCGCATGGAGCACGAGAATGGATGAGAGATGAGTTACGAGAGCAGGGTTGCGTTCTAGAATTCGTAGTGTAAGAGGGAGAGGGATACAGTTGGCTCAAGGTGCAGAAGAGCGTAGACTTTGCGCAGCGGCTAGAGCGTTTCTTCGCGCAGCACTTAGGATTGGTCTGTAAGGGAGAGGTATGCGAGACGATTGGCTGTGGTATATATTATTGTGGTGTAGGTGTGAGTTTTTTGGTGGGAACGTTTTTTGTATATGGGGTGTTTTATTTTTACGTATGAGTTTATTGCGTAGTTGTGTTGGGTTTGATGGGTGTGTGGATGACGTTGATTTGATGAGTTTGATGGGAATTGGTGGACTTGTTTGTATTGTTGGGTTTGTGATCAGTTGTAGAGCGTTAGAAGGTGTGTTTTGTTGGGTTTGTGGTGTGTAACTGTTGTTGTGTGTACGGTTTGTAGAGGTGTTTCTGATTGGTGGTTTTTGGATGTGTGGGTGGTGTGGGTTGTTCAGAGGTAGCTGAGCCACCAGTCGCGGCGACGTGCCTTCACGCGTGCGACTCAGCGGCAGAACGGGTACAGCAGCGCCACGACCAGGAGCGCCCAGACGGCGTAGACGCCGGCGAGCGACAAGCCGTAGCCTTGGGCGGATAGAACATGAAGCATCGTCAACAGCTGCCGCGCGTCGAAGCCCTGCGCGACGCCGAGCCCGACGCTGAGCGCGTGCAGCAGGAAGAAGTGGGGACGTAGAACGCGAACGGCACTCGGCCGAACATCACCAGCGCATCCTTGACCGTCCGGCGATCCGATCGGCAGATGCGCATATGCATGCGCTGCCGGGTCTGAGCGTCATCAGCAGGAACAGCGAGGCTGGCGGGTACTTCGTGGTGTTCAGGAACTGGATGATCGTCTCGTTGGCCCGGCTGGATGCGCCTGCCAGTGATTCGGGTCGCCGTAGACGTCGAGCGCGCGGAGCACGAGGAAGGCCGCGATGATCGCCGAGGCCCCGCGCAGCAGCAGGTGCGTTGCGACGTTCCGCCGGCATTCGAACACGCGCCGCGATCCCGTATCCGATCAGCATCACGCCGATCCACGGCAGCAGCGGATAGACGAAGATGAACATGAACGGGCCGGCGGTGACGGCCATCTGCGCATGCAGCGCACCCACAGCGGGCGCCAGCGTCGAACAGGCGCTCGGCCGGCCAGATGCTGTCGAGCAGATTGTGGCCGCATGACGATCACGAGGCCGAGCACCAGGCAGCGCGGCGTCCGAGGAACTGCGCACCGGCGAGCACGACCATGCTGGCGCCGATCGCCCAGATCGACCTGCATCGTCACCAGCACGCGGCCCCCGAGACTGGCGAGCCCGAAGGGCGCGAACGTGAGCGCGGTCGAGATGACGAACACTCCACGAGGATCAGCCACACGCCGCGGGTCGAGCAGGAACCGCCGAGCTCGGGCGGTTCCTTGCGTGCGGCCATCAGGCCGGCGCTCGTGCCGGCGAGCAGGATGAACGTCGGCGCGCAGAAGTGGGTGATCCAGCGCGTCAGCGAACAGGGCCGGCGAGATGTGCGGATCCGCCATCGGATCCTGAGCGGTGCCGGCGAGGAAGAAGTCGCGGACGTGGTCGAGCGCCATGATCGACGACGGCGAGCCCGCGCAGCATGTCGATGCCGCTCAGGCGATACGTGCGTACATCCCCGGAAGCCGTGGCCACGGCGTGCGTTCCTTCGTGGATACGGTCAATTTAGCACGACGTGGGTAATTTGTGGTGTGTGATCTGATTAGGGATGCGCGGCGGGCACCTTGCGCGAACGCAAACCGGCGCGCCGTCGTCATGCTGCCGCCATGGTGAAGCCCGCCACGCTGCGCACCGGCCGCCGTTACCGCGCCGATCGGCTGAACGGCCCCTACGACGCGCTCGTCATCGGCTCGGGGATCGGCGGACTGGCCGTCGCCGCGCTGCTGTCGGAGCTCGGCCGGCGCGTCGCGGTGCTCGAGCAGCACTACACGGCGGGCGGGGCCACGCACAGCTACGAGCGCGCCGGCTACGAGTGGGACGTCGGCGTCCACTACATCGGCGACATGGGGGCGATGACCTCCGTGCGCCGGATGATGGACTTCCTGACGCAGGGCCGGCTCGAGTGGGCGCCGATGGACGCGCACTACGACCGCTTCTTCATCGGCGACCGCGTCTACGACGCCGTGGCCGGCCGCAACGGGTTCCGCGACAATCTCGTCGCGCACTTCCCGAGCCAGGCCGGCGCGATCGATCGCTACATCGAGTTGTTGAACGAGGTGGCGCGCGGCATGCGCGCGTTCTCGCTCGAGCGCGCGCTGCCGCCGTGGGCGGCCGCCGTCGCCGGCCCCTTCCTGCGCCGGCGCCTGCCGTCGTCCTTCGATCGCACGACCTGGGACGTGTTGTCGGAGATCACCGACGACCGCGAGCTCATCGCGGTGCTCACCGGCCAGTGGGGCGACATGGGCCTGCCGCCGAGGCGATCGGCGTTCCTGTTCCAGGCGCTGATCGCGCGGCACTACCTGCACGGCGGCTTCTACCCGGTGGGGGGCGCGTGGCGCATCGCCGACACCATCCTGCCGCGCATCCGCGCCGCGGGCGGCGAGGTGTTCACGTACGCGCGCGTCGAGCAGATCCTGGTCGGCGACGGCAGCGTGCGCGGCGTGCGCATGGCCGACGGCCGCGAGATCGAGTGCGGCTGCGTGATCTCCGACGCCGGGGCCGCCAACACCTTCGCCCGCCTGCTGCCCTCCGAGGTGGCACGGCAGCACGGCTACGATCGTCTTCTGTCGCAGGTCACGCCGAGCGTCGGGCACCTCGGCGTCTACATCGGCCTCAAGGGCACCGCGGCCGAGCTGGGGCTGCCGAAGACCAACTACTGGATCTACCCCGGCAACGATTCCGACGCCGCGCTCGACCGTTACCTGGCCGACCCGTCGTCCGAGTTTCCGGCGGTCTACATCTCGTTTCCCTCGGCCAAGGATCCCGACTTCGAGCGGCGGCACCCCGGCAAGGCCACGATCGAGATCGTGGCGCCGGTGCCGTACGAGATCTTCGCGCCCTGGGCGGGCAGGACCTGGGGCAAGCGCGGCGAGGACTACGAGGCGCTGAAGAACGCCTACGGCGAGCGGCTGCTGGCGCACCTCTACGACAAGGTGCCGCAGGTGCGCGGCCGCATCGACTACTGGGAGGTGTCGACGCCGCTGTCGATGCAGTGGTTCTGCGGCTGGCAGCGCGGCGAGCTGTACGGGCTCGACCACGACCCCGCGCGGATGCGCGCGCGCTGGCTGCGCCCGCGCACCAAGGTGCCGGGGCTGTGGCTCACGGGGCAGGACATCATGTCCTGCGGCGTCTGCGGCGCGATGATGGGCGGCCTGGCGTGCGCCACGGCCGTGGCCGGCGCGCGGCGGATGATGCCGCTGATGAAGCGGATCTTCGGCTGAGCGTGCGGTCGACTGTCGCTGCCGACCGCAGAGCTCACTCGAACCGGGGCTTGCGCCGCTCGCGAAACGCGGCGCGCGCTTCCGCCGCATCGGGACTCGCGAGCGTGACGGCGGCCGCCATCGCATCCAGCGCGACGACCGACTGCCCGGTCGCCTGCGCGTCGATCATCTGCTTGGCGAGCTGCACCGACAGCGCCGATGCGCGCGCGATGTCGGCCGCCAATGCCAGCGCGGCGACGAGCGCCTCGCCGGGGGCGGCCACCTCGTCGACGAGCCCCCAGGCGAGCGCCGTCGCGGCGTCGATCGGCGTCCCGGTGAACGCGAGCCGCTTGGTGCGCGACGTGCCGATCAGCCGCAGCACGCGCTGCGTTCCTCCCCAGCCGGGGGCCGTCGCCACCGTGGCCTCCGGCAGCGCGAAGCGCGCCTCGGCACCGGCGACGCGCAGGTCGCAGCACGCGGCGAGCTCCAGTCCGCCGCCGTAGGCGATGCCCTCGATCGCCGCGATCGTCGGCTGGCGCAGGCCGGCGAGCCGGTCGAAGATCCGGTGCCCGTCGCGAATCCAGCGGTCCGCCATCTCGCGCGGCGACAGCGCACCCCACGCGGCGATGTCGCCGCCCGCGCAGAAGAACTTCGGCGACGACGAGGCGAGGATCATCACCTTGACGCCCGGGTCGCGATCGATGCCGTCGAGCACGCGCTCCAGCGCGTCGAGCAGCGGGAAGTCGAGCGCGTTGGCCTTGGCGGTGCGCGCGAGCGTGACGGTCGCGACGGCTCCGGTGCGCTCGAGGAGCACTTCTCCCGATCGGTCGCCGGCGCCAGCGGGTGCACCCTTGGCGCTGCGCGCCGTCCCTCCGCGAGGGAGCCGTTCGCGCTCGGGGCGGCCCTTCGTGCTCACGGCTGCCCCCGTGCGGCGCGCGCCGCCGCCGCGATCCGTGACGGCCGTGCCGGCAGCGCGAGCCCCATCGGCTCGGCCACGAACAGGCGCTCGTCCATGGTGGCGAGATCCGCGGCCACGGCCAGCGGGATCGCCGCCTGTCGCAGCACGTCGCGCTCGAGGTCGACGCCCGGCGCGATCTCGGTGACGGTGAGGCCGGCGGGCAGGAGCTTCAGCACGCAGCGTTCGGTCACGAACACGATCTCCTGGCCGGTCGCGCGGGCGCGGCGGCCGGAGAAAGTCACGTGCTCGACGGCCGGCACGAACTTGGGAAACCGCCCGTCGCGCCTGATCGTCAGCCGGCCGTCGCCGACGGCGAGGTCGAGCCCGCCGGCGCGGAAGAAGCCGCTGAACACGATCTTCTTCGCGTGCGCGGTGATGTCGACGAAGCCGCCGCAGCCGGCGGTGACGTGCGGCTTGGCGGCGAGCCGCGAGACGTTGACGCTGCCGTCGACGTCGACCTCCATGAACGACAGCAGCGACAGGTCGAAGCCCGCGCCCTGGAAGTAGATGAACTGGTAGGGCGCGGGCAGGATCGCGTCGGCGTTGGCGGCGCAGCCGAAGGCGAAGCCGGTCAGGGGAATGCCGCCGACGGCGCCCTGCTCGATCACCCAGGTCACCGCGCCGTACAGGCCCTCCTCGAGCAGGATCCCGGGGACCAGCGCCGAGATGCCGAAGCCGAGGTTCGCGACGCTGCCCGAGGCGAGCTCCATCGCCGCGCGCCGGGCGATCGCCTTCTCGGCGTCGAACGGTGCCGGCTCGAAGCTCGTGAGCGGGCGGCGCGTCTCGCCGCTGATCGCCGGGTCGTACTGCGTGTGCGTCGTCTGCATCTGGTCAGGATCGACGACGATCGCGTCGACCAGCGTCGACGGCACGAACACGCGCTGCGTCGGAATCGTGCCGCGGGCGGTGACGCGCTTCACCTGCGCGATCACGATGCCGCCGCTGTTGCGTGCGGCCAGTGCCAGGTCGAGGGCGCCCAGGTACGCGCCCTCGTGCTCCATCGACAGGTTGCCGTCCTCGTCGGCCGTCGTGGCGCGGATGATCGCGACGTCGGGGGCGATGTTGGGGAAGTAGAGCCAGTCCTGGCCTTCGAAGCCGATCTTGCGCACGATCGGGTCGACCGCGGCCGCATTCATCCGGCAGCCCTCGCGATCGGGATCGACGAAGGTGTCCAGCCCGACCCGCGTCATCACCCCGGCGCGCCGGGCGGCCACCTCGCGGTGCATGTCGAACAGGATGCCGGACGGAACGTTGTACGCCGCCACCTCGTCGGCGGCGATCATCTTCCAGATGGCCGGCGACTCGGCCGAGGAGGGGCCCGACGGGTAGGAACCGGCGAGCACCCGCGCGAGCAGCCCGGGACGCGCGAGGTGGTCGATCCCGGGGATGCCCCACATGTCGCCGGCGGCGATCGGGTGCAGCGTCGTGAGGCTGCGCGGATGGCCCTCGCGCGCGAACCGCTCGCCGATGGCCTGCAGCATCCGGTCCGGGCAGTTGAGGCCGCTCGACGAGCTGATCGAGACGACCGCGCCATCGGCGATCAGCGCTGCCGCCGCTTCGAAGCTGAGGACTTTGTCGGTGTTCATTGCACTCCGCCAGGTTGTGGGGCGTCGGACGATGCGCGAATCTTAAGTCACGACCGGGCGCCGAGGAATGCGGCGACGCCGGTCCAGAAGGCGTCGGGCAGGCTCAGCGTGTTGTGGTCGGTGCCGGCGACGACCAGCCACGACTTCGGTCCGGCCCACGCGTCGTAGAGCGCCTGCGATCGCTCGCGCGGGATGATCGAGTCGCCGTCCGCGACGATCGCGAGCAACGGCGCCTCGATGCGCCGCGCGTCGGCGTCGGACTCGAAGCGGTGCCGCAGCAGCAGCGACACCGGCAGCCACGGATAGTGGGTGCGGCCCAGCGCGGTCAGGCTGTCGAACGGCGACACGAGGATCACGCCGGCGAGCGGCCGCGCGGCCCCGAGCTTCACCGCCACGCCGGTGCCGAGGCTGCGGCCGAACGCGACGATCCGCCGGGCGTCGACGTCGGGCCGGGCAGCCACCGCGTCGAAGATCACCTGCGCGTCGGCGACGAGCGCGGACTCCCCGGGGGCACCCTCGCTCGTGCCGTAGCCGCGATAGTTGACGGCGACGATCGTCCAGTCGCGCGGCCAGCGCGGGTCGACGAGCGTTCCCGAGACCTCCTCGGCATTGCCGCCGAAGTAGAGGACGACCGGCGCCGGCGTCGCGCTGCCGCGGCGCATCCACCCGCGCAGCCGCGTCCCGTCGGGCGCGACGATCTCGAGCGGCTTCGCCTCGTCCGGCAGGTCGGCGACCGCGACGACGGGCTGGGGAAAGAAGATCAGGCGGTCCTGCGCGAACCACGCGGCGGCAGGCACGCCCAGCAGCAGGGCGGCAACGAGGACGATCCACTCCATCGGCGTGCCCTCGGATGGACGATGCGGGAGGCGAGACACCGTCAATTATAGGCACCCGCTTCGTCCCGAGCGTCACGTCTCCTCCGGCCCGTCTTTCCGCCCGGCGCAGGTCCGCCGGCCCGGGGACCAGGGCGACGTGCCGGGATCGTCGAGAAATGGCGCATCATGTCGCGTCGCTCCCGGTTCGATCAGGGGTCGACGCCAAGGTGCCGCGGCATTCACGTCAGGATCGCCTGCGGTGAGTTGTCCGCATCGCGCAGACATGAGGTGCGAGATGGCGAGTGTGGAAGATCGGCTGCTGGAGGAGTGGAAGGCGAATCACGACCTGCTCAAGTTCTTCGAGGACCTGAAGCAGAAGCGGTTCGCGCACTTCCTGACGATTCAGACCGCGTTCCTCGCGTTCTTTGCCTTGCTCGCCAAGGACGCGCTGGCGACTCCCTCCATGGTGTCGTTGACGGCGCTGGTGCTGGTCGCGCTGCCGCCGCTGATCATTTCGTTCTACTTCATTCGGGTCGACACGCGCAGCCGCGCCTTCGTCGACACGACCAACACGCGGCTGCTGCTCATCGAGGAGGAATGGAAGCGCGTGTCGCCGCACAGCCACTTCTGGACCTACCAGCAGATGTTCGCCGTGCTCTCGCGCCACGACCAGGAGGTCGTGGGCAGCTACGTGAGCGCGCGAAACCTCGAAGGCGATCCGTTCGCGAGCTTGACGATGGCGAAGTCGGCCCACGCCAGCGAGCACTCCATCCTGCGGATGTTCTGGTGGCTCTGGATCGTCCTGGCGGGCACGGCGGCGGTCGTCCACCTGGCGTGGCACCTGCTGATGCGCTGGGGACTGGCCTGAGGCAGGCGCTGTCGCGCCACGCGGTCGCGCCCGCTGATATCCTTGCCGGCGCCGATCACCCGCCCGAAACCCGAGCCATGCACACCGCCATCCTGACCTTCGACGCCTTCAACGAGCTGGATTCGCTCATTGCCTTGGGCATCCTGAATCGGATCAAGAAGCCGGGATGGCGGGTCACGCTGGCGTGTCCCACGCGGACGGTGACGTCGATGAACGGGGTGGTCGTCCACGCGCAGTCGACACTCGCCGAGGCATGCGCGGCTGACGTCGTGCTCGTGGGCAGCGGAATGAAGACGCGCGAGATCGCGGCCGACGAGGCGCTGAACGGAACGGCATTGAACGGCGGCCCGGTCACCGTCGACACCGAGTCCCGAAGTACACGCCCGCGGCGCCCTTGAGCAGCTCGAGCGATCAGCCACCAACGGATTCCCGGCGATGCGTCGTAGGTGAACCAGGTGGCGAAGATGATGTCGCCCTGGTGCGTGAAGTTGATGCCCCAGCCCGACTCGGAGCCCGCGGGGAACTTCCACCACAGGTCCTGGTAGTTCGTCGCGCAGCGCGAGGTTCGCCTGCGCGCCCCAGACGCAGCTGGGCAGCGTGCCCGAACACCTGGCGCGTGATCGGTTTGGTCTGCGAGATTCCGTTGACCGTATAGCTCGAGCATGCCGTCGTTGGCGCCGGTGAAGTTGACGAGTCACGAGCCGACGAACGATTCGACTGACGCTGCGCCGGATCGAACGGTACGCGCATCGAACGACGGCGCGGTGACGGTCGAGACGGGTCCGGAGTAGACCCCGGCGGCGCTGCGGTGCAGCTCAGGCATCAGCCACCCGGCTTACGGCGCATCGTAGCTGATCGGCGCGCAGATGCTCGGCGCGCTGCTGCGCGAAGCTGGGGCCCCGGCCCGATGATCCCGCGTGCACCGACCTCCTACCAAGGCCGTGGAGTTCGTCGAAGCCGGCGTCGGAAGTGCTCGGAGACCAGCTGTTACTTCGCCAAGGGGAACGTGGCCAACGCGGGCGGGATGCCGTAAGGTCCTACGCGAGGCCGCTGAGCAGGCCGTGAGCGTATGCGTCGTCGCGGTGGTACCTGCAGCGCGTCGACGCCGCCGGCCGGGCGGAGGTCACCGTGTCACCGGTGATCGGACTGCCCCCGTCGCTGAGTGGCGAGGAAGCTGACGATCGCTACGTGTCCCGGGCCATGCGACACCCGGTCGAGGCGCCGGACGACTGCCGCCCCCGCCGCGGCCGCCGGGCGTGAACATGCGGTCGACCGGAGGTCGTGCCGGCGCTGCGACCCCGTGACGCTGCAGTGGACTCAGTAATCCACAGAAGGTAGAGATCATCGCGAAGAAGGGGTGCTGGTAAACCCGGCGGGTGAGGGCTCTATCGCGTCACCGAGGAAGGCGCCGCCGCCCGCCGTCCGCCCGTACTCGAATGTCACGGCGGTCGTCGCGCCGTTGCTGCTGACGGTGCCGTTGAGCGTCGCGCCGGTGGCGGTGATGCCGGTTGCCGGCGCGGTCTGCACGTCGGGCGCGGTGGCGGGTGGCGGCGCGTCGTCGCCGCGGATTCCCACGGTGAAGCCGTGCCACGTCTCCTGCCCCGAAGCCGTCCACCCGAAGGTCGCAAGGTCTCCGGTGAACTGGATCGTTCCGCTCCCCTCCTCGCCGACGAGGGCCGTGCCGGTCGGCGCCGACAGCGATCCGCTCCCCAGTACCCCGGCCCCTGGCTCAGGATCGTGATCGGCACCAGCACCTAAAGTCGTACAGGAGGGATGCCGCCGCCAACGCGGTGATCGCCGCGAGCAAGTCGCTGCGCGACCTGCGGATTGCGGAAGTGTCCAAGCTCGACATGAAGGTCGAGGGCGGGAAGGTGGTGGCCTACCGGGCCCGTGTCCAGCTGTCGTTCAAGTACGAAGCCTGACGCGCGGCGGGTCGTCGCGCCGGGGCGGCGATGCGCTGCCCCGGCGCGCGTCGATGCCGAAGCGGCTGCCTGAACGACGCGCTGTGATCAGGGGCAAACGATGCCCGGGGGCAAGCCGGCTATTGGGTGGTTCGCTTCGCTACCCTTATCTCCGTCTACTTCGTGAGTTGCTTTGCGGCCCCGAGACCCTCCATCCCGGGGCGTGCCCTGCTGGTGGGTGCGCTGCCGCTGCTGGCCGCGTGCGTGACGCTGACCGCCGATCCGCGCGCGCTGGTCTACGAGCCGCCCGGCATCCGGGTTGCAGCGCTGGGCTGCCCCGCGGCGGCACAGGCGGCCCGCTCGGCGATGTCGGCAGGCAACGCCGGCGGCAGGGACGCCCTCGATCCGGATGCGATCCGCATCCTGACGTGGAACATCCACAAGCAAGGGGACGAGGGCTGGCAGGACGACCTTGCGCGGTTCGCCGGGTCCAACGACCTGCTGCTGCTGCAGGAGGCCACGCTGCTGGATTCGATGCAGGACGTCCTGCATCGTGCCGGGCTGCGCTGGGTCATGGCCAGCTCGTTCATCATCGGCTCGACCGACATCGGCGTGCTGACGGCGACGCGGGCGATGCCGGTGGCAAATTGCACGCAGCGCTTCGTCGAGCCGCTCATCCAGCTTCCGAAATCGGCCGTCATCACCTGGCTGCCGCTGGCGGGGACGACGCGAACGCTCGCCGTCGGCAACGTGCACGCGATCAACTTCACCTTGTCGCTGGACACGTACCGGGAGCAGCTCGCTGCCCTGGCCGACGTGCTGGCCGAGCACGACGGTCCCGTCGTTCTCGCCGGCGACCTCAATACGTGGACCGGCGACCGCGCCCGCGTCGTGCGCGAGATCGCCACGCGCCTGCGCATGGTCGAGGTCACCTTTGCCGAGGACGGCAGGACGCGGTTCCTCGGCAACCAGGTCGATCACATCCTGGTCCGCGGCCTGGACGTCGTTGCGTCGAGAGCCATTGCAGTGACGTCATCCGACCACAACCCGGTGGAGGTCGTGCTGCGGCTGGCGCGGCAGCCGGATTGATGCCGCATGCGGCGGCGAAGCTGCGGGCCTAGCGCCCGCGGCGCAGTATTTCCGCCCGGATCTCCCCGTATTGCTTGCGCGTTTCCACCTCGATCAAGGCCGGCCCGATGCCGGGCGGAACCCAGAGCTTCGGCGTATAGCTTCCGCTGTTGATGATGTGGAGCACACCGTCGAGTTCCTCGAGGCGCGTCGTGAATTCCGCCGGGATGAGGTCGCCGCTGATCATCCGCGAGTGGATTTCGCGGTGCGGGTACAGCTCGATCTGGCGGACGTTCTCGAAATTGAATGCGAGCGGGCCGCGCGTGACCTTGCCCTTCTGCCGCACGCGCAGAGTATTGGCATCCCGGTGCTCGACGACGCTCAGTTCGAGAGTTCGACACGAACTGCGCCATCGGTCGTAGTCGGTCAGGACTCGCCACGCCAGCGCCGCCGGCGCGGCGACCGGGCAGTCGACGTACACGGAGATTCTCGGCCCGTCCCGGTCGACGCGGACCACGATGTCCTGGTTGCCGTCGGCAGACCATGCCGCAAGCGGGAAGAGCGCCGCCAGCAGCGGCCAGAGGCAGCGCAGAGATGGGAGCCGGGCAGGTCGCGACGATGCGGTCAAGCGACGATCACCAATAGACCCAGTCGTCGTTGGTGGGAATCGTGTCGAACCTGCGATAGGCCACCGACATGGTGGTCACGACCGCGGCCAGTGCGAGGATCAGCAACCCGGCGACCGCCGCGATGGCGCGGCCGCTCATCGCCGGATTGGTTGCCGCGACAATGAGTGCGATCGAGGTCGTGGCCAGCGACAGGACGGCGAAGATCGCAAACGACATCGACGTGGCGATCGTCGTGCTCACCGACTGCACGGTGGTTGTGAAAGTTGTAAACATGGACAATCGTCTGGCTCGGCGTTCGAATTCAGAACACGAACACGAGCAGAAGGATGATCAACAGGAGCATGCCGCCGCCGATGTACATATTTGACTCCGTTTGAGGCCACGCCCTCGGATGAGAGCGTGCGCACAGGAGGCATTTGAACACCCGCATGCACTGGCGGTCTGTTCGGCGCCGCACGTACCGTCGACAATGCCGGCGCCGTTCCTGCGCGCTGCCAAGGGGGCGTGCGAGCTGCCGCACGTCGTGGGCCCGGCGCGTGGCAGCGCGCCGACGCGGCGACGGAAGCCCTATTGGCCGCCGTCCGCGTCCTTCGCGACCTTGACCGCCGGCTTCACCTGACCCTCGGGCTCGCCGCGCTCATCCAGCGCGGCCAGCACCAGATCGGGGTTCATCGACTGCTGCAGCGCGACCGCATCCGAGTCATGGCGGTTCCTGACGTTGGGCAGGTCGCGCCTAAGCTCTTCCAGCAGGTGAATGAGCTTGGCGGCCTTCTGCTCGGTCAGCAGCGTCACCTTCAGGTCCAGGTGCGCCCGCTGGTCCGCGAGCCTGGCCAGCCGGTTCTGCTTGGCCAGGACCGCCGTGGCGATCAGCATGGCCCCGAGACCGATGATCCCTTGCAGCCAGAAGAACGGCGCCGGATCGAATTCGACGCCGCCAAGCTGGCGCGTCCCGACGTTGACGACGATCCAGAGCGCAACGAAGATCAGGGTGATGCCGAGGAACAGCGGCCGACCGACAAGTTCGCTCAAGCGCTCGAGGATCCGCTGCGAGCCGCTGATCTTCTGCTCCGCGCGCTCGTAGAACTCCAGGACGGCCGCGATGTTCTGGCTGATCTGGTCGCCGTCGGTTTCGACCGCGGTTTCGCCGAGACCCGGAGGCGGGGGCGGAGGCGCGGCTGGCTCGGCGGGACGCATGCGGCCTACTCGCAACCGACGAGCTCGACCCGCGTCGATCCCAGCACGGTGACGCTCCTGCTTCCCGCGTTCGACCCGAGCACCGTCGCCCCGTCGGAGGCCGATGCCAGGTGGGCCCTGCAATCGGCCCTGATCCTGAGGTTGCCCATCACGTTGACGTTCGAGCGCAGGCAATACCATCCATTCGGGTTCAGATCCGGGACGCCTTTATCTATTGGGTCGACTATGTCAAGTCCCAGCTCCAGGAGGAGGTCGCGCCTGGGCGCGGCCGCTGCTATTTGCCGCGGGCACCGGCACCCGTTTTCCGGGCGGGCTTCTTCGCGGCCGGGGGGGCGGCCTTCTTGTAGTCGCCGATGATGCCCTTGACCGGGCAGATCGCGAAGATCGGGCATTTCCTGCAGCCAACGGCAAGAGCAATCGGGCAAAGCACCATGACGGACTCCGAAATCGGGAGGGAAGGGCTTGTGGGCCGTGCGGCGACGATCGCAGCCGGAAACTCCGGTGTTTGCCCACGGTCTGATCGTACGGCGAGCGAATTCGCTCGTCTGGGCGCTGGCGCACATAGCGGCAGGGCATCGAAAGCGATGGCCGCTGCGTCTATGTTCGTTACCGAACAGACCGACTTGGCGGGTGTCGTTAAGTTGGAACCTGTGCGCCTCATCCTTTGAAGGGCACGTCAAGGAGATACTGATGTCATCCAGATTGCTGCGTTCCGCCGGAATGGTCGCGCTTGTCGCGGCGACTTCCGCCTTCGTTGTTCCGAGCGTTCATGCGCAGGCCGATCCGCAGGCGCACATCATCGCCTCGGAGGCCACGCTGACCAATTTCCTCCGCGATCCCGACATGTCCTGGCTGCAGCAGAACTTCGGCCGCGCCAAGGCGGTGATCATCACCCCCGAGATCGTCAAGGCCGGCTTCATCTTCGGCGGCTCGGGCGGGCGTGCGCTCGTGGTCGCGCGCGATCCGAAGAGCGGCAAGTGGGTGGGCCCCGCGTTCTACGCGATGGCGACGGCCAGCGTCGGCTTCCAGGCCGGCATCTCGGTGGCGGAAGGCGTCACGCTGGTGATGACCGACAAGGGCTTCAACTCGCTGCTGGCGACCTCGTTCAAGATCGGTGGTGACGCCAGCGTCGCCGCGGGTCCCGTGGGTGCCGGTGCCCGCAGCGACATCGTGGCCGACCTCATCACCTTCAACCGGGCCAAGGGCGTGTACGGCGGCCTGAATCTCGACGGCACCGTGGTCACGGCCTCCGACGACTGGAACGCCTCGTTCTACGGGCAGAAGGTGCTTCCGCCGGACATCCTGGTGCGGGCGACGGTCAGGAACCCGGCGGCCGACAAGCTGCTCGCGCAGGTCGCCGCCGCCGCCGACAGGAAGTAGAGTCCGCGGCGTCCGCAGCGTCCGCAGGAACACGGCTTGCCTTCGGGCAGGCCGTTTCCGTATCTGGACCCCCGTTCGCGCCGTGCCGGAGCGGCTTCGCCGGTATGATGAGTCCGAAGCGATGATCGATCCGACCAGCGGGGCGGCATGGACAGGCAGAGGCGCGAGAATCTGAAGGCAGGCGGCCGCAACCTGGGCTGCGCCACGCGGCTCTTCGGATTCCTCCGCAGCGGGGGGCCTGTGAAATACCGCCTGCGGGACCTGCCGCGCATGCTGGCGACGCCGGGCGGCCGCGTGCAGGTCCGAGCGGGCATCGAGTACCGGCTGTTTCCGCTTTCGTCGGCGCTCGCGTCGGCCTACCGGCGGACGGTCGTGCGCGGGACGCGCATCGTGGTCGTCGTCGGGTCGTTCGGCAAGTCGACGACCGCACGCGCCGTGTCGGCGGCGCTCGGCATGCCTCCGGCAGCTCGACCTGTTCGCCGGGGCCCGCGCAGCGCCGCATCGTGCTGTTCGGCGGACCGAGCCGCCACGAGGAGCCGTCTACGAGGAGCTGGGCGCGCGGGTTGCGGGGGTCGCCGCTGATCGTCCTCGGCCGCGGCCGGCAGGACTATGCGACGGGAGCGCTGCGGGCGGGGATGCCGGCGGCCGCCATCCACGACGGCGGCACGACGCCGCAGCAGGCGGTCGCCGCGCTGCGCGGCCTGTTCCGGACCGGCGACGTCGTGCTGACGAAGGGGCGCAAGGGGCAGGGACTGGAGCGCGTGCTGCTGCTGCAGGGCGTGCCCGTCGGATGCGAGCTGAGCCTCTGCGACTTTGCCGAATCGTGCGCGACCTGCCCGATGCTCGCCACGGGCTGGGAAGGGCGGCCGATCGTCCTCCAGCGCGGGCTGGAGCCGTGAAGCCGGCCTCGCCGCGGGCGGGCCTCGTGCTATCGTGCCCTCGCCCATGAACCCGGCCCGCAACGAACCCTGTCCCTGCGGCAGCGGCACGAAATACAAGTTCTGCTGCGGCGGCATCGCGACGATCCGCAGCGAGGGCGCACTGCGCCCGCGCGACGCGTCGCGCAGCTGCGGCGCGTGCGCGGCCTGCTGCGATGGCTGGCTGCCGGGCAACGTTCGCGGGCACGAGATGACGCGCGGCGTGCCCTGCCATTTCCGCGGCGAGACCGGCTGCGGTGCCTACGACGAGCGTCCGGCCGATCCCTGCCGGAACTTCGATTGCGCGTGGGTGCGCTCGTCCAACCCGTTTCCCGAGTCGTTCCGGCCGGATCGGCTCGGCGTGATCATCCTCGCGCGGACCTGGCGCGATCGCCCGGCGTACACGCTGGTGTCCGGGGAGCGCGATCCGGACCAGCCGCTGCGCGACTGGGTGCGCGACTACGGCGCCAGGACGGCGACGCCGTTCCTCTACTGCCTCAGCGACGGGAAGCTGCAGGCCTTCGGCTCGCCCGAGTTCAGGCAGGACATGCTCGATCGCGAGGCGCGCCGCGAGCGGCTGCTCTGAGATGCGCGACGATGCCTTTGTGTTCACCGCATGCGACGAGCCCCCCGAGGCCGGCGCGTCGCGCGTCGATGCCGGCCTGGAGCAGTACAACCGGTCGGTGGCGCCGCTGGCCGAAGTCCGTCCACTGGCGGCGTTGCGGCGCGCCCCGGCGGCGAGATCGTCGGCGGCGCCGTCGGGAGAACGTGGGGACGCTGCTGCGAGTTGCTCCAGCTCTGGGTCGAGCAGGACTGCCGCTCCCAGGGTGTCGGCTCGCGCCTGCTCCGGCAGTTCGAGGATCGCGCCAGAAGCCGGGGGTGCAACGTGTTCTACCTCACCACGCTGAGCTTCCAGGCCCCCGAGTTCTATCGCCGGCACGGCTACACGACATTGGCCGAGATTTCGGGGTACCCGAATGGCATCATCAAGTACCTGATGCAGCGAACCGAGGCCTGACGCCGAGCTCGGCCGACATCCCGGCAGGCGGGCCGCCGACCGCCTGATGCTGCTCCCGTGGAGACGACGATGATCGAACTCGTGATCGACCAGCGCCGCCGCGATCTCGGCGGCTTCGAGGTGGGGCGGGTGCTGCCGGTCGCGGCGCGCCGCATGGTCGGCCCCTTCGTGTTCTTCGACCACATGGGGCCGATCGACTTCGCGCCGGGCATTCCGCGCTCGGTCGACGTGCGGCCGCATCCGCACATCGGGCTGTCGACGGTCACCTACCTGTTCGACGGCGAGATCATGCACCGCGACAGCCTCGGGTCGGAGCAGCCGATCCGCCCCGGCGAGGTCAACTGGATGACCGCCGGGCGCGGCATCACCCACTCGGAGCGCTTCGAGCGCGCGCGCCTCGAGGGCGGGCGCCTGCACGGCATCCAGGCCTGGGTCGCGCTGCCGCGCGAGCTGGAGGAGATCGAGCCGGCGTTCGCGCACCACGACGCATCCGACCTGCCGACGTACGAAGCCGACGGCCTCTGGGCGCGTCTGGTCGCCGGCGCCGCGTTCGGCGCCGAGGCCGGCGTCAGGACGCATTCGCCGATGTTCTACGTGCACTGGAATCTCGCGGCCGGCGCGCGCGCGCAGCTCGGCGCGGAATACCCCGAGCGCGCCGCCTACATCGCCACCGGCGCGGTCGAGGTCGACGGGCAGCGATTCGATGCGGGCAAGATGCTCGTCTTCGCGCCGGGTCGGCCGGTGCCGTTCACCGCGATCGAGCCGGCGACCGTCATGCTGCTCGGCGGCGAGCCGCTGGGACAGCGGTTCATCGACTGGAATTTCGTTTCCTCCAGCCGGGAACGCATCGAGCAGGCGAAGGCCGACTGGCGCGCCGGGCGCATGAAGCTGCCGATCCACGACACCGACGAGTTCACGCCGCTGCCCGGCGACCCGCCGCCGCCGGCGGATCCGGCGTCCCGAAGCTGACGATCGGTCCCGGCGAAGCCCGGCGCGTCGCCGGCGTGCGGCGGCGACGACGGCCTCGACCGGCGGCCCTTGTACCGGGTCCCAACCCCGCTTATCCTCTGCGGCCGGCGTGAAGGGTTCACGGCGATCACAACAATTCAAGAGGAGGTCCCATGGTCACTGCACTGCGTCACGCCGCGGCCGCAATCGTCGCTGCGGCCATCGTCTGTGCTTCGGGCGCGGCCGTCGCCCAGGACGGCAAGATCGAGATTCTCTGGCTCGGGCAGTCGGCCATGCGCATCAAGACGGTGACCGGCAAGGTGATCGTGATCGATCCCTGGCTCACCAAGAATCCGAAGACGCCGGCCGAGTACAAGAACCTCGACCAGATCGGCAAGATGGACATCATCCTGGTCACGCACGCGCACGGCGACCACCTGGGCGATGCTCCCGATCTCGCCAAGAAGTACAACGCGCCGGTGTGGGGCCCCGCCGGACTCGGCCAGTCGATGCAGACGCTGGGCATCCTGCCCCCGGCGCTCGCGCCGCGGATGGGCAAGGGAGGGACGATCCAGCCCTTCCCCAAGGTGAAGATCTCGGCCGTGCGTGCCGAGCACAGCTCGGAGCTCGTCTGGCGCAACCCGGCCACCGACAAGGACGAGACGCACGTCGGCGGCGAGCCCGTCGGCTTCGTCATCGAGCTCGAGAACGGATTCAGGATCTACCACATGGGCGACACGGCGGTGTTCGGCGACATGAAGTACATCGCCGACCGCTACAAGCCCGACCTGATCATGATCCCGATCGGCGGGCACTTCGTGATGTCACCCGAGGATGCGGCCTATGCGACCCGGGACATCCTGAAGCCGAAGCACGCCATCCCGATGCACTACGGCACCAATCCGTTCCTGGTCGGCACGCCCGAGGAGTACATCAAGGCGATGGGGGACGCGCCGGTCAAGATCCACAACATGAAGCCCGGCGACAAGCTGGAGCTTTGACGGCGCGGACCGCCGCCGCGTTAGCGCGGCTTGACGAAGCGCAGCACGAACTTGTCCGACGGGACTTTCTGGTCGTTCGACGTCTGGTCGCGGGGATCGGACGGGTTGCGGAGGTAACCGCCCTCGGCGTCGAACACGAAGCCGGCCCGGCCAATCTCGGCGCGCACGAATTCCTCGTCGATGCGGTGGAGCGTCTTGCCGTCCGCGATGCCGGTGCCGCTGCGCGCGGAGTGGTCGATCACCACCAGTCGCCCGCCCGGCTTCAGCGCGGCGAACAGGCGCTCGTTCATGCGGGCGCGGTCCACCGATAGGTAGCTGATGTCGTGGTAGTTGAGGACGATCGTCACCAGGTCGAGCCCCGTTGCGCCCTCGGGAACGGGATCGTCGAAGCTGCGGGTCACGACGACGAGATTGGGCTGCGGATGGTCGGCCAGGCGCTGGATGAGCGCCGGGCCGGGCCGCGGCGTCTGCGCCCAAACCATGCCGTCCGGCCCCACGGCCAGCGCGAGCAGCTGCGACGTGTAGCCCGCCCCCGCGGACACGTCAAGCACGCGCATCCCGGGCCGCACCTGCGTGAACGCGAGGAACTCGGCAGGGTGGCGCGCCGCGTCCATGCGCCGATCCTGGTCGGTCCGGACGGGACTCGAGAGCACGCTGTCGTAGCCGGCGGCGGCGACCTTCGTGTCCGTCGCCGGCGACGTCGCGCAGCCGGCTGCGATGACGCTCAAGACGGCGAGGACTGCGAGCCCGCCAAGGTTTCCGCGTCGTTGCCCGATCATCTTCCGCTCCTTGCCGAATGGGCCGCGTAGTGTAGCGCACCACTGCGCTGCGGCGAGCGTGGCGATTCAGGAGAGGCTGGCCGGCAGCACGACCTTTTCCGAGCCGGTCGCCTCGAGCGTCGCGCCGGTCCCGGCGACGGCGAGCGGCTGCCAGGCGCTTCCTTCGATCGGTGCGCCGGCCAACTCGGCGGCTGCGCGCGAGATCGCGAACCGCCGGCCACGTTCCACCGCGTGGTCGCGCAGCGCCCGCGCCGCGAGGACCGTCTCGCCGACGGGCGAGCGCGTGCGCTCGCGGCCGTAGCCGACGAAGCCGATGGCGGCCCGTCCGGCGTGAAGAGCGAGTGCGAAATCGGCGGCGAAGCCGACTTCGCGCAGCAGGCGGACGTTGAGAGCGTCGAGTTCGCGCTCGATCGCGGCGGCGGCGGAGAGCGCCTGCCGGCACGCCGTCCGGGCGTCGGTCGCGAGACCGAACATCGCCATCCCGCCCTCGTTGTCGAATCGGCAGCAAACGCCGCCCGCCGCACCGACGGTATCGCCGACTGCGGTGATGAACCTGTTCAGCGCGTAGACGATGTCGTGCGGCGACTGGGGCGCGTGCACCCCCGATCGCCACGATGCGAGCTTGACGCACAGCAGGGCCACGTCACGCTCGACGATCGGCGGCGCCGGCTCGCGCTCCGGCGCGGCCGCATCGAGCAGCGGCACGACCGCGAGGTCGCCGACAGGGCGCAGCTGGCAGGCGAGGCGCACGTCGGCGGGCGCGCGGATGCGCTCGAGCGTGCGTCGCTCCTCCGGCGAAGGCGGCGGGCAGTGTGCCGAGCCCGCGACGACCCGGATGCGGCAGGTCGAGCAGCGCGCATTGCCGCCGCACAGCGAAAGGTGCGGGATGCCGAAGCTGCGGCTGGCCTCCAGCACCGTCCACCCGCGCGGCACGTCGATCGTGCGCTGCGGATAGGCGATCTCCACCACCGACCTGCGCTTGCGCTCGGTTCGCGCGCGGATCGCGCGCGCGGCGAAGACGAGGCCGATCAGCGTGAAGTAGCCGGCGAGGAGCCCGTCGCGCAGGCGGCCGAGCGCGATCCGCTGGGAGGCATCGGCGGCCTCGGCGCCCTGCAACCACGCGGGATCGGTCGCCAGCACGGCCAGCTCCCTTCCCATGGCGAGGAAGCCCAGGCCGGCGAGCACCGGCAGCAGCAGCGCCCCGCCGAACAGCAGCGGGCGCAGGCGCTGCCACAGCAGGCGTCTGCCCAGTGCGAAATCGAGCCCGAGGCAGCCGTGGATCCAGCCCGGCGCGAGCAGCGCGAGCTGGCGGCCCTCGCTGTCCGACTTCCACAGGGCCCAGACGATCCGCGTGTACGTCGGCGAGAGTCCGTAGAGGTCGGCAGCCATCCGGGTTGCCGCGACGTGGCCGATGACCAGCAGCGGCATTCCGAACCCCAGCACGAGGCGCAAGGCCTGCGCCGGCGGCATCCGCAGCGTCCGTCGCTCGTAGACCGCGACGAACGCGAGCGCGACGTGCACCGCCGCCGCGCCGTAGAGCAGCATCGTGCCCGGCAGGCTCCGCCAGACGGTGACGGAAACGTGGAGGGCGCGCTCGGCGACGGCGACCGAGACCAGGCCCAGCGCATGGTCGACGAAGTGGACGCTGATGTACGCGAACAGCACGATGCCGCTCGAGAGGCGCAGGTCGCGTCGAGTGATCCGCAATGGAAGCATTCGTGGGCGGGGCGGCGTCAGGTGCGCAGGTTCGCCGAGGGCGGCGCGGGCATCGCCCGAACGATACTTCGGCACTGCGATCCCGACAATGGCCGAGTGCGGGTACGCAGCGATGGTCGCAGCGCGGCCGGCGTGCTAACGTTCCGCTCCCCGACCGTTTCATCGGCCAGGAGCCCGCGCAGATGTTGATCTTTCCCGGCGGCGCACGCCGTGCGTGAGACGGCATTGAGCCTTCCCACGCTCGTCACGATCACCCTCAGCCACTTCTGCGAGAAGGCGCGCTGGGGGCTGGATCGCGCGGGCGTCGCGTACCGGGAGGAGCGCCATGCCCCGGGCTTCCACGCGCTCGCGGTTCGCCGCGCCGGCGGCCGGCGCGGCACGCCGATCCTGGCGACGGCGGACGGCGTCATCGGGGACTCGACCGACATCCTGCTGTGGGCGAACGACCGTGCGGCGAAGGGACGCGAGCTCTACCCGGACGATCCCGCCGCCCGTGCCGAGGTGCTGGCGCTCGAGGAGCGCTTCGACGAGGACCTCGGCCCGCACGTGCGGCGCGCGATCTATTTCGACCTGCTGCCGCAGCGGCGGCTCACGCTGCCGCTGATGACCCACGGCGTGCCCCGCCACGAGCGCATCCTGCTGCCGCTGCTGTACGGGAAGCTGCGGCAGGTCATGCAGCTCGTCGATGCGCATCGATGCGGCAGGGGCGAAGCGGTCGGTCGAGCGAACGATGAGCGTCGTCGACGACGTGAGCCGGCGCCTCGCCGACGGCCGCCGCTATCTGGCCGGCGATCGCTTCGGCGCCGCGGACATCACCTTCGCGGCGCTGCTCGCGCCTGCGGCGTGCCCCGAGGGCTACGGCGTCCCGTTGCCGCCATTGGAGGACCTGCCCGCGAGCACGGCGGCGCTCGTCCGCGCCGTGCGGGACACGCCGGCCGGCGCGTTCTGCCTCAGGATGTACCGGGAAGAGCGACGGTGATGCCCCGCCGATGCAGCGCCGCGCGGATCAGCTGGCGCGTGAAGCCGGCGTGGCCTTCCGGGTCGTGGGCGAGGCAGAGGTCGGCGCTGCCGGGACTGTCCCGCGGATAGTAGACGCCGCAGTTCGGATTGATCTCCAGCATGAAGGGCCTGCCGCCGCGGTCGACCCGGAGGTCGCAGCGGCCGAAGCTGGCGCCGCCGAGGGCGACGAAGAAGCGGGCGGAGACGTCGCGCAGGAGCGCGTCGAGCTCCGGATCGCCGATCGGGAAGGCCTGCATCCCGGCGTAGTCGACCCACTTCATGTCCCAGTGCTTGAAGGTCTCGCCGTCGGGAAAGCGATACTGCAGCGGCGTGTACGTCTTCGGTCGCGCCGGGTCGTCCGGATTCTCCGCCACCAGCACCGTGCACTCGGTGCCTTCGATGAACTCCTCGATCAGCGCGGCCCCGTGGCGGCGCATGATCTTGCGCGCCTGCGCGCGCAGGCCCGCCGGCGACACGACCCGCGAGCGCCGGGAAAGATCGATGCTGGAGTAGCTGCTGTAGTGCTTGACGAAGAGCGGGAAGCGCAGCTCCCGGGCGGCGCGCTCGACGTCGGCCTCGTCGCGCGCGAGGACGTAGGCCGGCGTGTCGATCCCCGCCGACCGGCAGGCCTGCTTCATCGCCTCGCGCGTGGGCTCGTAGAAACCGGACGTGGCGCCCGTGAAGGGCACGCCGTGCGCCTCCAGCGTCTGCACGACCTCGATGCCGGCGGTGTTCTGGTCCGCCGCGCCGTCGCACAGGTTGAAGAACAGGTCGAAGCCCTGCCGGATCAGTCGCGTGACCTGGTCCACCGACGTCGCCTTCCTGAGGTATTCGACGTGCCACTCCGCCTCGGGAAACCAGGGCCGCGGATCGCAGGGCCAGTCGTCGGCGGGAAAGGGGTCCGCGAGGAGGTCCTGGTTGGTGAGCAGGCAGATGCGCATCGGGGCATTCCGGTCGAGGTCGTGGGGGCGCCTGCCGGATCTCCCGCTCGACCACGTCGCGCCGACCCGTTCAGCGCGCAGTCGCGCGGCCTCACCGAACGACGGTCTCAACGCTGCGTGTGCTCCGAGCACGCGAACGACAGCGTGTCGTCGGGATTCATGTCGTACGGATGGCCGAGGCTGATGCGGCCGCGGCCGCGCAGCGGCAGCTCCTCGCGGTGCAGCAGGATCTCGGGCTCGCCTTCGAAGGTCACGTAGGTCCCGTTCGAGCTCTGGTCGATCAGCGCGAACTTGTCGCGGCGGCGCTCGATCCTGGCGTGCAGCCGGGAGGCCCACTTGTCGGCGATCACGACGTCGCACTGCGCGTCGCGCCCCAGCGTGATCGCCAGCGTGCCGGCGTCGAGGCGGATCGTGTCCGCGCCGTGGACGAGCTCGAGGTCGGCGACCTGCAGCACCGGCCGCGCGACGATCATCGTCTGGTCCGCCGAGTCCTGCCACAGGAGCTCGACGATCCCGATGTCCTTCTCCTTGCCCTTCACGGTCATCACGTCGACCTCGCGCAGGCGGCCGCGCATGAAGGGCGACAGCGTGGCCGCCGTGGGCGCCGACATGACGATCTGGCCGGCCTTCGCCTGCGCGGCCATCCGCGCGGCGGTATTGACCGAGTCGCCGAACACGTCGCCGTCGCGCTCGATCGCGGCGCCGAAGTGGAAGCCGATGCGAAACGCGACCTTCACGTCCTCGGATCGACCCAGCTCGGGCATCTTGCCCTGGATCTCCGCGGCCGCGGCCGCGGCCGCGTCGGCCGTCTGAAAGACGAGCATCACCTCGTCGCCGATCGTCTTGATCAAGCGCCCGCCGTAGCCGGCGGCGGTGTCCCGGGCGAGGTCGAGGCAGCGGGTCACCAGCGCCAGCGCCCGCGCGTCGCCCAGCTGCTCGTACAGGCGGGTGCTGCCGGCGACGTCGGCGAACATTACGACCAGACCGGTCTCGGTGGGGCTCATTGCCTTCGATGGAGTGGGATTCACTCCAATACTACAAGAAGCGGGCACGACGCGATCATCGGCCGCGCGGCAAGTGTCGCGTCGATCAGCCGGCGCACACCGCGCGACGCCCCGATCAGTACCGCACGCCCGGCGGCGGCGTGAACGAATCGAGCGCGTGCACGTAGGCGGCGCGCGCGAACGCGGCCGGGTCGGGCAGGTTGCGCTGGCTCATCGAGCCCTTCAGCTGGCCGATCGATTCGTACTCGTGCTCGTCGAGCCAGCGCGCGAGGTCGGCGAGCACCGTGGCCAGCCGCCCCGGCCCGTGCAGCAGCAGCGCGCTCGCCATGTGCACGACGTCGGCGCCGGCGAGCAGCATCTTCAGCGCGTCGTCCGCGCCGTGCACGCCGCCGGTCGCCGCCAGCGTGAGCTTCGTGCGGCCGTGGAGGATCGCGATCCAGCGCATCGCCAGCAGCGCGTCCGCCGGCGACGACAGCTGCACGCGGTCGACGACGGCCAGCGACTCGAGGTCGATGTCGGGCTGGAAGAACCGGTTGAACAGCGACACGCCGGCGGCGCCCGCGGCCTCGGCCTGGCGGACGAAATGCGGCAGCGACGAGAAGAACGGCGACAGCTTCATCGCGACCGGTATCGTCACCACCGCCTTGAGGCTCGCGAGCAGCCCCAGGTAGCGCTGCTCGATCCCGGCGCTCGGAACCTCCGCGTCGCCGGCGAGATACCACGCGTTCAGCTCCAGCGCGTCCGCGCCGGCCGCCTGCATCTCGCGGCCGAGCTCGACCCAGCCCGACGGCGAGACGCCATTGAGGCTCGCGACGACCGGGATCGACAGCCGCGACTTCAGCTCCGCGACCAGCTCGAGATAGGCGTCGAGCTTGCTGACGTAGTCGTCCCCGAGCGGCAGGTGGCCGGCGGCCTCGCCGAACGCCTCGGGGTGGACGAGGAAGCGGTCGAGCATCCGCTCGTCGTTGCGCACGTCCTCCTCGAACAGCGAATGCATGACGATCGCCGCGGCGCCGGCGTCCTCGAGGCGCAGCACGCGGTCGACGTGGTGGCTGAGCGGCGAGGAGGAGGGCACCAGCGGGTTCTTGAGCTCCATCCCCAGGTAGCGCGTGGTCAGGTCAGCCATTGCCGTCTCCCTTGCCGGTCCCGCGCCGGTTCCCGCGCCGGCTTCGCTGCGCGCGGCCTGCTCCGCGATCCGCGCCTCGGGCAGCGGCAGCGCGGCGAGCTCGACGTACTCCTGGTAGCGCAGCCGCGCGCGCGTGCCGGCCTCGTCCATCAGGCGCGCGGCCGCCTCGGGCTGCTGGCGCTCGAGCACGGTGAAGCGCGCCTCGCTGCGCGCGAACTCGCGGTAGGGCACGCTCGGGGCGGGGCTGTCGACCGACAGCGGATTGCGACCCTGGGCGCGCAGGCGCGGGTCGTAGCGCAGCAGCGGCCAGTGCCCGGACTTCACGGCCAGCTCCTGCTGCCGCAGGTTGAACGACATGTCGAAGCCGTGCGCGATGCACGGGCTGTAGGCGATGATCAGCGACACGCCGTGGTAGCTCTCGGCGTCGAGGAAGGCGCGCAGCGTGTGCATCTCCCGCGTGCCGTAGGCGACCTGCGCGACGAACACGTTCTCGTAGTCGATCGCGATCCGCGCGAGGTCCTTCTTCGACGTCGGCTTGCCGCCGGCGGCGAACTTGGCCACCGCGCCCAGCGGCGTCGCCTTCGAGTTCTGGCCGCCGGTGTTCGAGTACACCTCGGTGTCGAGCACGAGGATGTTGACGTCCTCGCCCGAGGTCAGCACGTGGTCGAGGCCGCCGAAGCCGATGTCGTAGGCCCAGCCGTCGCCGCCGATGATCCACACGCTGCGCCGGACCAGGTATTCGGAGACCGAGGCGAGGGACCTTGCCTCCGGCGTGCCGATCGCGGCGAGCCGCGCGTCGAGCGCCGCCACCCGCTCGCGCTGGTCGTGGATGCCGGCCTCGCTCGACTGGTCGGCGGCGAGCAGCGCGTCGGCGAGCCCCGCGCCCACGGCGTCGGCCAGCGCGCGCAGCTGGATGCGCGCCGCGTCGGCGAGCTTGTCGGTCGCGAGGCGCAGGCCCAGGCCGAACTCCGCGTTGTCCTCGAACAGCGAGTTGCACCAGGCCGGCCCGCGGCCGTCGGCGTTGGTCGTGTACGGCGTCGTCGGCAGGTTGCCGCCGTAGATCGACGAGCAGCCGGTGGCGTTGGCCACCAGCATGCGGTCGCCGAACAGCTGCGTGGCGAGCCGGATGTACGGCGTCTCCCCGCAGCCGACGCAGGCGCCGGAGAACTCGAACAGCGAGGGCAGCAGCATCGATCCGGGGATCGTGTTGCGCTTGACCTCGCGCGGGTCGCGGTCGGGCAGCGTCAGGAAGAAGTCCCAGTTCGCGGCTTCCGGTGCGCGCAGCGGCTCCTGCGGCGCCATGTTCAGCGCCTTGCGCGACACGTTCGACTTGTCGCGGATCGGGCAGATCTCGACGCACAGCGTGCAGCCGGTGCAGTCCTCGGGCGCGACCTGGTAGCTCATGTGCGAGCCGGCGGCGTACTCCTTGCTGCGCGCCGGCACGTGCTTGAACGACGGCGGCGCCGTCGCGGCCAGCTCGGCCGGGAAGAGCTTCGCCCGGATCGCCGCGTGCGGGCACACGAACACGCACTTGCCGCACTGGCTGCAGAGGTCGGGCTCCCAGACGGGAATCGCCAGCGCGAGGTTGCGCTTCTCGTAGCGGGCGGTCCCGGTCGGCCAGGTGCCGTCGACCGGCATCAGCGACACCGGCAGCGCGTCGCCCTCGCCGCGGATCAGCGGCATCGTCACGCGCCGCGCGAACTCGGTGTACGCGGGGTGCGGCGCGGCCGCCGCCGGGACGTCGGCTTCGCCATCGAACGCCGCCGGCACCTCGACGCGGTGCAGCTGCGCGACCGTCGCGTCGATCGCGCGGCAGTTCTGCTCGGCGATGCGGCGGCCCTTGCGCCCGTAGGTCTTCTCCACCGCGCGCTTGATCGCGGCGATCGCCCGGTCCTGCGGCAGGATGCCGGAGATGGCGAAGAAGCAGGTCTGCATCACCGTGTTGATGCGCCGCCCCATGCCGGCTTCCTCGGCGACGCGGTAGCCGTCGATCACGTGGAACTTGATGCGCTTCGCGACCATCTCGCGCCGCACCGCCGCGGGCAGCGACCGCCACGCCAGCTCCGGCGGCGCGCTGGTGTTGAGCAGGAACACGGCGCCCGGCGCGGCGCGCGCGAGGATGTCGGACTGCCCGACGAACAGCGGCTGGTGGCAGGCGATGAACTTCGCGTC
Source organism: uncultured beta proteobacterium (assembly GCA_963832705.1). Taxonomy (GTDB): domain Bacteria; phylum Pseudomonadota; class Gammaproteobacteria; order Burkholderiales; family Casimicrobiaceae; genus CAIWHR01. The sequence goes on from CAWHVP010000022.1 coordinate 94,100, forward strand.
GCCGTCGCCGACGAGGTACGCCGAGCGGATCGGCTTCGTCCCGAAGCGCAGGTGCGAGACCGTCATCGCGCCGGACTTCTTCGAGTCGTAGACGAAGTAGCCCTGCGCGTAGAGGTCGGTCTCGTCGCCGATGATCTTGATCGAGTTCTTGTTGGCCGAGACGGTGCCGTCGGAGCCCAGGCCGTAGAACACCGCCGCGAAGCCCTCGCTCGCCGCCTCGGTGCGGAACGACGGGTCGAACGCCAGCGACAGCCGCGTCACGTCGTCGTCGATGCCGACGGTGAAGCGGCGGCGCGGGGCCGCCCGGGCGAGCTCGTCGAACACCGCGAGCGCCATCGCCGGCGTGAACTCCTTCGAGCCGAGGCCGTAGCGCCCGCCGATCACCCGCGGCGTGGCCGCGAAGCGCGGCAGCTCGCCGGTGGCGTCCTCGGCCAGCGCGACCATCACGTCCTTGAACAGCGGATCGCCGTCGGCGCCCGGCTCCTTGCAGCGGTCGAGCACCGCGATCGCGCGCGCGCTGTGCGGCAGCGCCGCGAGCAGCGCCGCCGGGGCGAGCGGCCGGTACAGCCGGACCTTGAGCAGCCCGACCTTCTCGCCGCGGCGGACGAGGTGCTCGACCGTCTCCTGCACCGTCTCGGCGCCCGATCCCATCAGCACGATGACGCGCTGCGCATCGGGCGCGCCGACGTAGTCGAACAGCCGGTACTGCCGGCCGGTGAGGCCGGCGAAGCGGTCCATCGCGTGCTGCACGACCTCGGGGAAGTCGTCGAACCAGCGGTTCTGCGCCTCGCGCGCCTGGAAGAACACGTCGGGGTTCTGCGACGTGCCGCGGATCACCGGGTGCTCGGGCGACAGCGCCCGGGTCCGCTGCGCGGCGACCAGCTCGGCCGGAACGAGCGCGCGCAGGACGTCGTCGTCGACGGCCTCGATCTTGGCGACCTCGTGCGACGTGCGGAAGCCGTCGAAGAAGTGCAGCACCGGGATGCGTCCGGCCAGCGTCGCCGCGGTGGCGATCGCGGCGAAGTCGTGGGCCTCCTGCACCGAGGCCGACGACAGCAGCGCGAAGCCGGTCCCGCGCGTGGCCATGACGTCGGAGTGGTCGCAGAAGATCGACAGCGCGTGCGTCGCCAGCGAGCGCGCCGCGACGTGGAAGACCGTCGGCGTCAGCTCGCCGGCGATCTTGTACATGTTCGGGATCATCAGCAGCAGGCCCTGCGACGCGGTGAACGTCGTCGCCAGCGCGCCGGCCTGCAGCGCGCCGTGCACGGTGCCCGCCGCGCCGCCCTCCGACTGCAGCTCGACGACCCGCGGCACGCTGCCCCAGAGGTTGCGCCGGCCGTGGGCGGCCCACTCGTCGGCGAGCTCGCCCATGTTGGAGGACGGCGTGATCGGGTAGATCGCGATCACTTCGGAGAGCCGGAAGGCAACCGACGCGGCGGCCTCGTTGCCGTCGATGGTGACCATGACCATGGGAGTGCTCCAATGCCCCGAGGGTCCCTACGCTACGGCTACGCGATCGGGCGGCGCATGATCCAGGTCAACGTCCGCTTGAGTTCCGCCGGGAAGCCGCCCGGCCGGGGCGGCGGCCGGCCCGTCGCGGGGAGTGTCGCGCCGTGCGCGCGCCGAGGTTAGAATGCCGGGCGCCGATCGCGCCGGTGGCGCTGCCGGACGGAGCCGCCTCCGTCCGGGCCAACCAAGGAGAGAACAATGAATCGACAACCCGCAATCGCCGCAGCCCTCGTCGCCATCGCCCTCTGCGCCGGTCCGCTGGCTTCGGCGCCCGCGCTCGCGCAGCAGGGCCCGGCGTGCAACGAAACGAACCACTGCGTCGACGTCACCGTCGTCGGCGGCAAGATCCAGCCGCTGCCCGACGTCACGGTCAGCGGGAAGAACCACCAGATCTGGTGGCAGCTCAAGACCCCGGGCTACAGCTTCCCGAAGCCGCCGAAGTCCGACGGCGTGGCCTTCAAGCCGGCGAATTCCGGCAACGACAACGGCAGGATGCCGGCGAAGGAATTCAACTGCAACCGCGTGTCGGCAACGGTGTTCCACTGCACCGACGCGAACAGCACCAACGGCCAGCGGCGCAAGTACCAGTACGGGGTCACGGTCGTCGAGGACGCCTCCGGCAAGGACATCACGCTGGATCCGTGGGTGGTCAACCTGTAGCGCGCCCGCGGCGCGCGCTGCCGCGCGCCGCTATTCGAAGCGATTGACCAGCGTGCCGATGCCGTCGATCGCGATCTCGACGGTGCTGCCCGGCTTCATCGAGCCGACGCCGATCGAGGTGCCGCAGGCGATCACGTCGCCTGGATCGAGCGTCATGTCCTGCGAGATGAGGCTCACGAGCTTCGCCGGCGGGAACACGATGTCCGCCACCGGATAGTTCTGCCGCTCCTGGCCGTTCAGGACGGTGCGGACGCTAAGCCGCAGCGGGTCGAGGCCGGTGGCGACGACCGGGCCGAACACGCCGAAGGTGTCGAAGCTCTTGGCCCGCGTCCACTGCGCGAACGTGGGGTCGCGATTGAGGATCTCCGCCGCCGTCACGTCGTTGATGCAGGTGTAGCCGAAGATGGCGCGCGCGGCCTCCGCTTCGGAAACCGCGCGGCAGGTCCTGCCGATGACGATGCCGAGCTCGCCCTCGTAGACGACCTTGCCGCCGTACGACGCGGGCGTGCGGATCGCCTGGCCGGTCGCCAGGTACGAGCTGTTCGCCTTGATGAAGTAGAGCGGCTCGTCCGGCACCGGGTTGCCGAGCTTGGCGGCCAGCGCGCGATAGTTGTTCCACAGCGCGATCATCTTGCCCGCCGCCGTCGGCGTCGCCACGACGACGGCATCGAGCGCGACGGTCCTGCCCGTCGGCCGCGGCGAATCGAACATGTCGCCTGCGTGCACCTCGATCGTGCTGCCCTCGAGGATGCCGAAGCCGATCGTCCCGTCCTCGACAAACCGAATCCACTGCGTCATCCCTCACCTCGCGCCATTGTCGTCCGGAACGCCATCCCGCTGCCTCCTGCCGGTGACCGACCCCGTTCCGGGCGTGCGGGCTCGGCCCCCGCATCGATGATACCGGCAAAAAAAGCCCCGCACTTGCGGTGCGGGGCCGAGGCTGTAACCTCAAGGAGGAGGGAGAAGTTACAGGGATCGATGCGCGTGGATTGAAACGTGCACTTCCGGGAGCAACGATAAGCGACCGGCGCCGGCGCTTCAAATCGTTTTTCGCGATCGACGTCATCGCCGCCGCTGATGCGGACGGGGGCGCGCCGTCAGCGCGGGGGCTTCTCCGCCAGCAGCGCCTTCTTCGCCAGCGCGAGCGCGTCGAGCCGCGCGCGGTCGACCCGCGGGTAGTGGAGGTCGAGCGAGGCCAGCGCGTCGACGATCGCCGCCGCGACGACGGCGCGCGTGAACCACTTGTTGTCGGCGGGCACGACGTACCACGGCGAATCCTTGGTGGCCGTCTCGCGGATCATCGTCTGGTAGGCGTCCATGTAATCGTTCCAGTGGCCGCGCTCGTTCACGTCGGCCGGCGAGAACTTCCAGTTCTTCTCCGGCTCGTCGATGCGCTCGAGGAACCGGCGCTGCTGCTCGGCGCGCGAGACGTGCAGGAAGAACTTGCGGATCAGCACGCCGTTGCGCGCCAGGTAGCGCTCGTACGCGCGGATGTCCTCGTAGCGGCCGCGCCAGACGTCCTTGCCGGCGAGCTGCGGCGGCAGCTTCTGCGCGGCCAGGAACTCGGGGTGCACCTTGACCGCCAGCACCTCCTCGTAGTGGCTGCGGTTGAAGATGCCGATGCGCCCGCGTTCCGGCACGTTCTTCATGCAGCGCCACAGGTAGTCGTGGTCGAGCTCCTCCTCGCTCGGCGCCTTGAACGAGACGACGTGGCAGCCCTGCGGATTCACGCCCGACATCACGTGCTTGATCGTGCCGTCCTTGCCCGCCGCGTCCATCGCCTGGAACACGAGCAGCACCGCCCAGCGGTCCTGCGCGTAGAGCATGTCCTGCAGCTCGGAGAGCGCCTCGCGCCCGCGGACCAGGGCTTCCGCGGTCTGCGGCTTGTCCTCCGCGTCCAGCCCGCCGGTGTCGGCCGGATCGATGTCCTTCAGCCGGAAGCCGCGGCCGCGGTCGATGCGGTAGGGCTTCGAGACCTGCCGTGCGAGCTTGACGATGCGCTTGAGGTCGAGTTTTCCGTTGGGCATGGCGTGGGCGTACCGGCGGGGAGGGGGTGAAGTCGAGTATTGAGGGTTCGTCCGGGGACGTCAACCCGGCGCGACACCCGGCGCGAACGGTCTGCCGCGAACGAGACGATGGCGGAGGTATTGACCTCGATTTCCCGACGAGCGAAGGTGTCGCCCTGATCCTGCGGAATTCCGATGCCAGCATTCCTCTTCGACATGGACGGCACGATGGTGGACTCGATGCCGTGGCACGCGCGCCCTCCGGTGAGGACGCCGCGGGGCTGCGCGGCGCGATGAACGTGCCGCCGCTGGAGATCATCCATCGCGACGAGTGGCTGGTCGCGATCCAGAAGCCTTCCGGCCTGCTCGTTCATCGCACGGCGCTCGACCGCCACGAGACGCGGTTCGCGGTGCAGCTGCTGCGCGACCAGATCGGGCGGCACGTCTATCCGGCGCATCGCCTCGATCGCGGCACCTCGGGGGTCCTGCTGTTCGCGCTCGATCGCGAACTGGCGGGGGCGCTCGGCGCCCAGTTCGAGGCGCGGCAGGTCGCCAAGCGCTACGTCGCCGTCGTGCGCGGCCATCCGCCGGAGGCCGGAACCATCGACCATCCGCTGTCGCGCACGACCGACGACTGCGAATTCCGTCCGCCGGAGCACGGACCGGGCGAGCCGCAGGCGGCGGTGACGCATTTCCGGCGGCTGGCCGTGGCCGAGCTGCCGCACGCCGTCGACCGCTACGCGAGCAGCCGCTATGCGCTGCTCGAGCTGCGGCCCGAGACCGGCCGCCGGCACCAGATCCGACGCCACCTGAAGCACGCGGCGCACCCGGTCATCGGCGATGCGACCTACGGGAAGGGGCGTCACAACCGCCTGTTCGCCGAGCTTTTCGGCAGCCGTCGCCTGCTGCTGGCGTGCGTCGAGCTGCGCCTGACGCACCCGGCGAGCGGCGAGGCGCTGGCGTTGTCGGCGCCGCCCGCCGCGGACTTCGCCCGCGTCGTCGATGCGCTGGGGTGGGGCTGATGCGCGCGGCCCGGCCGCGGCCTACGGCGCCGCCCTGCGCTGCCACGCCGCGATCTCTTCCTGCGCGGCGCGATACCCGAGTGTCGATGATGGCCTCGTACCGGTCGAACGCGAGGATCGGGAATGTCGCCGACGGGCGGCTCGATCAGCACGTCGGCGAGCGCCCGGTAGGCCGGCAGGCGCATCCGGTGCGCGCTGTTGATCTCGGTCGCGCGCATGACGCTGCCGAGGATCGAAGGCGCCCGCGTCCGCACGCCGAACAGGCGCAGCCGGCCCAGCAGCGCGTCGAACCCCGACACGCTGGAGCCGAACGAGTAGTCGCGTGCCTTGTCGTGCGCGGGCATCGGGTTGACGCCGATGACCGTGCCGCCTTCGCACAGCTCGCGCATCACGTCGAGCGGCATGTTGTTCATCACGCCGCCGTCGACGAGCACGGCCGACCCGTTGCCGAGCAGCGGCGGGAACACGGCGGGCATCGCGGTGCTCGCGCGCACGACTTCCCACAGCGGCCCGGTCCGGTGCACGACGGCCGCGGCCCGGGTGAGGTCGCTCGAGATCGCGAAGAACGGGAGCCACAGGTCCTCGGCCAGCGCGTCGCCGTAGAGGCGCTGGTAGAGGTCCGTGACCTTGCGGCCGACCATCAGCGCGACCAGCGGCAGCGTCCGGTCGAGCAGCTTCTTCGGCGACGCGAACGTGCGCGCGAGCTCGACCTGGTCGTCGACCGAGAAGCCGACCGCGTGCGCGGCGGCGATCATCGCGCCGAAGCTCGTGCCGCCGATCGCGTCGATCTCGACGCCGGCCTCGGCCAGCGCCCGCAGCGCGCCGATGTGCACGAAGCCGCGCGCGCCGCCGCCGCCGAAGACCACGCCGACCGCGTTGCCGTCAGGCGCCGCGCGAGCCGGCGCAGGTCGGCGTCGTTCGACAGGCGGACGTGGTGGTGCGCGGCGATCGCGCGCCCGGCGAGCCATGCGGCCGTCCCGGCGGGCCGCGCGATGCCCTCCGGCTGCAGCAGGACCAGCTCCACGCGGGCCTTCGGCGCGACGCGGGCGATCTCCTGCTCGATCGCCCCCGGCGCCGGATTGCCGTCAGCGCGCGCGACCAGCAGCACGCGATCGGCCTGGCGCAGGCAGCGGCGCGTCCACGGCGTCATGCCCGGGTCGGCCTCGAGCACGAGGCAGCGATGATCGCGCTCGAGCCCGCTCATCCACGCGACCATCGACTCATGGACGATCGAGCCCTGGCTGGACTGGGCGATTCCCGGGTTGGCGAGCATCCGGTCGACGTCGCCGCTGCCGAGGCGCAGCGCGGGCGCGCTCGTCGCCAGCGCGGCGGCGAGCCGCTGCGCGAACGCGCCGAGCGGCACGTCGGGGTCTGCCCCGATCACGGCGAACGCGGTCGGCGCGACGACCGCGCCCGCCGCGCCGCGCGCCGAGCGGGCGAGCCGTGTCGCCGCCTCGCGCGCGATCTGCATCATCGCGCGCGGGTGGTGCTCGACCAGCTGGTCGAAGGTCTCCCGCGACAGGCGCAGGAGGTCGGTGTCGCGGACCGCGTGGATCGTCGCCGCCCGCGGCTCGCCGGTGAGCAGCGCCACCTCGCCGACCATGCCGCAGCGTCCGACCTCCTCGAGCACGCGCTCGCTGCCGTCGGCTTCGTGCGCGACGACCCGCAGCCGGCCGTTGATCACGATGAAGATGTCTTCGCCCGCGTCGCCGGCGCGGAAGAGCTCCTGGCCGCCCGGCAGGTACAGCCACTTGAGGTGCGGCTCGATGCCCGCAAGCTCGTGCATGTCGAACGCGCCGAAGACCTCGGTCAGCACCTGCAGCAGCTCGTTGCGCTGCAGCCGCGGCAGGATCCGCTCGAGGAACTGCCGCAGGGCGCGCGGATGCTTTGCCGCAAGATGCTCGAAATCCGCCCGCGCGAGGCGTGCCGCGTCGGTCGGCTCGATGGCGACGACGGTGGTGCCGAGCCGCTCGCCGGAAAGCAGCGCCATCTCGCCGGTCACGCCGCCCGGGCCGATCTCCTCGACCAGCATCGGCTCGCGATCCCGGCGGGCGACGTGCACGCCGACGCGGCCGCGCAGGATCAGGTACAGGTCGGTCGCCGGCTCGTCCTGCCGGACCAGCACGTCGCCCGGCTCAAGATGCGCCTGCGTGACGACGGCCTCGACGTCGGCGACGACGAGATCGGCGAGCGGGTGCTGCAGGTGCTGCTGCGCGAGCAGCGCGGAGAGCTCGGGAGTGAGGGGGCCAAAATCCACCTGGCAGCTTATACATGATTTCCCGCTCGGGAGCATTGCTTGACCGGCCACGGCCGGGCGTGGCCGCTGCGCACGGATGTCGTTGCCGGAAATGCTCCATTGGTCCGTCGTGACGGCGTGGCACGGGCGCCATGGACGCGCGCTGCCGGTCCTGGCCGGCAGCCGCGTCGGACGCGCCGGCATCGGCTATGCTTGCCGGAGAATGACCGGCGGGAACGGTCTTGTTCCGGCCGGACCCGGGCTGACGATCATGACGACGAGCCTTCCCGAAATCGCCGGCGTCGACCGGCAACAGGCCGAGACGATGCTCGGCGGCGACGGCGAGATGTTCGTCGAGCTGCTGCGCGGCTTCGTTGCCGAGTACGGCGACTCGGCGAACTGGATCGAGGCGGCGCTGGCGCGCGGCGACCGTGCGGGCGCCGCGGCCCACCTGCACAAGGTGCGCGGCACCGCCGGCTACCTCGGCGCGACCGGGATCGTGGGCGCGTCGCGGCAGCTGGAGGACGCGCTCAAGGCGGGCAGCAGCGAGATCCCGGCCCTGCTCGCCGGGTACGCGCGCTGCCTCGCCGAAGTGGTGCAGGCCGCGGCGCCGTGGCTGGCCGCGCCTGCCGGCGACACGGGGTAGGGCCCTTGCGCGTCCAATACGATTCCGGTATGGTTCGGCGGATGAATTGCGACCCCACCCTCGTCGCCTCGCGTTTCGGCCGCTCGGCCGAGTCGCTGCACAGCCTGCTTCGCGCCCGGCTGCTGCTGCTGTGCCCCGCGCACAGCTAACTCACACCCCCCAATTCGAGCAGTTCCCTCCCGTCCGGCAGCAGCGGACGGAACAAGCGTATTCATCTGCAATGCCGAGGATGCCATGAAGACCGAAGCCGTCAGCAAGTATGTCCCCGCCAACCCGGTTCCCATCACCGAGCGCAGCTGGCCGTCGAAGTCGCTGACGCACGCGCCGATCTGGTGCAGCGTCGACCTGCGCGACGGCAACCAGGCGCTGATCGAGCCGATGGACCCGGAGCGCAAGATGCGGCTGTTCGAGCTCCTGGTGCGGATGGGCTACAAGGAGATCGAGATCGGGTTTCCCGCGGCGTCGCAGACCGACTACGACTTCATCCGCAAGCTGATCGACGAAAAGCGCATCCCGGACGACGTGACCGTGCAGGTGCTCACGCAGTCGCGCGAGCCGCTGATCCGGCGCACGTTCGAGGCGCTCGCGGGCGCGAGGCGGGCGATCGTGCACCTCTACAACTCGACGTCGACGACGCAGCGGCGCGTGGTGTTCGGGCTCGACCGGCCGGGCATCGTCGAGATCGCGGTGAACGGCGCGAAGCTGATCCGCGACATCGCGCGCGAGCATCCGGGCACCGACTGGGTGTTCGAGTACTCGCCGGAGAGCTTCACCGGCACCGAGCTCGACTTCGCCGTCGAGATCTGCGACGCGGTCACCGGGGTCTGGCAGCCCACGCCCGACCACAAGGTGATCCTCAACCTGCCGGCGACGGTCGAGGTCGCGACGCCCAACGTCTACGCCGACCAGATCGAGTGGATGCACCGCCACCTCGCGCGGCGCGACTCGATCGTCCTGTCGGTCCACCCGCACAACGACCGCGGCTGCGGCGTGGCCGCCGCCGAGCTCGCGCAGCTGGCCGGCGCCGACCGCGTCGAGGGCTGCCTGTTCGGCAACGGCGAGCGCACCGGCAACGTCTGCCTGGTGACGCTGGGCCTCAACCTCTACACGCAGGGCATCGATCCGGGCATCGACTTCTCGGACATCAACGAGATCATCCGCACCGTCGAGTACGTGAACCAGCTGCCGGTGCACCCGCGCCATCCGTACGGCGGCGACCTCGTCTTCACCGCGTTCTCGGGCTCGCACCAGGACGCGATCAAGAAGGGTCTCGCCGCCCGCACCGAGGAGATCGCGCGGGGCAACGAGGTGTGGGACGTGCCGTACCTGCCGATCGACCCGGCCGACCTCGGCCGCACCTACGACGCGGTGATCCGCGTCAACAGCCAGTCGGGCAAGGGCGGCATCGCCTACCTGCTCGAGCGCGACTACGGGCTGTCGCTGCCGCGGCTGCTGCAGATCGAGTTCAGCCAGGTGATCCAGCGGATGGCCGACGCGACCGGCAAGGAGCTCGCGTCGGCCGAGATCCGCGCCGCGTTCGACCGCGAATACGCGGCGGCGACGCTGCCGCTGACCTTCGTCGACCACCGGGCGCAGCACGGCTCCGCCGACGGGCGCGTCGAGCGCCTGGACACGCGGCTCGCGTTCAACGGCGCGATGCTGACGCTGCGCGGATCGGGCAACGGCCCGGTCGACGCGTTCGTCAGCGCGCTGCGCGACAACCTCGGCCTCGACATCCACGTGCAGAACTACCACGAGCACGCGACCGGCGGCGGCGAGGACGCGACGGCGGTCGCCTACGTGCAGCTGCGCGTCGGCAGCAACCGCACCGTCTACGGCGTCGGCCTCGACCCCAACATCGTCACCGCCACGCTGAAGGCGGTCGTCAGCGCCGTCAACCGCGGGATCGGGCAGGGCTCGCTGCCGATGCCGGTGCCCAAGGCCGCGGTCAACGCGTAGAGGGAACCCGGCCGCCGCCCCGCGACGGGGCGGCGCCCGCACCTGATCGACATCCGAACGGAGCCAACGTGCTGAGATTCGACAACAAGACGGTGGTCGTCACCGGCTCGGCGCGCGGCATCGGCGCCGAGACGGTCCGCGCGTTCGCCCGCCAGGGCGCGCACGTCGTGGTCACCGACGTCAACGTGCCCGAAGGCGAGGCACTCGTGGCGAGCCTGGTCGCGCAGGGCACGCGCGCGATCTTCGTCCGCTGCGACGTCAGCGATCGCGACGAGGTCAAGGCGCTGATGGACCGGACCATCGCGGAGTTCGGGCAGATCGACGTCCTGGTCAACAACGCCGGGTTCAACCGCGACTTCAAGATCACCGACATGTCCGAGGATGCCTGGGACTCGGTGCTGGACGTGTGCCTCAAGGGCACGTTCAACTGCTGCCAGTTCGCCGCGCCGCACATGATCGGCCGGAAGTACGGGAAGATCGTCAACGTCTCCTCCCGCGGCTACCTGGGCAACCCGGGGCAGGCCAACTATTCCGCGGCCAAGGCCGGGATGGTGGGCCTCGCGCTGGCGCTGGCGAAGGAGCTGGGCCGGCACAACATCAACGTGAACGTCGTCGCGCCGGGATTCACCGAGACCGACCTCGTGCGCGTGCTGCCGACCTACGACATGATCAAGGAGATGGCGGTCAAGGCGCAGAGCATCAAGCGCGTCGGCACCCCGGCCGACCAGGCCAACGCCATCCTGTTCCTCGCCTCCGACGAGGCGAGCTTCATCAACGGCGAGATCATCCACGTCACCGGCGGCCGCTACGCGTAGGCCACTTTAGATTACCCACTCTAATCGGGTGCGTGATAATCCACTCGTGATTGCTGCATGCCACACGGCCGGCCCGAAGGCCCGCCGTGGCGGCTGCAGGGTCACCCACTGTATCTTTTTCCTCCTCCTAGAAGATACAGCCTTGGCCCCGGTCGCGAGACCGGGGCCCTTTTTCTTCCGGCCCTCCGCCTCAGCCCTTGGCGGCCTTCGGCGCTTCCTTGACCGCGAGCTCCTCGATCCGGCGCTGGGCCTCGCGCTTGCGCAGCCGGCGCAGCGACGCGATCGTGCCGAGCTGCTCGGGGCGCGGCGTGGCGTGCCCCTGTTCCCAGTTGTAGATCGACTGCGCGCTGACCCCGACGAGCCTGCCGTAGTCGGCGGCCGAGAGCCCGAGCCGGCTGCGGTGGGACTTGAGCCCCTTGGCGACGAACCGGAGCTTCAGCGGCTCCGACTCGCTGGCTGCCGGCGCGTTCCGGACCTGCTTCTGCAACTGCGCGAGCTGCCGCTCCAACGTGGCGACCTGCTGCTTCAGCAGCGCATTGGCGTGCCGGTACTGAGCCGAGGCCTTGCGCAGCGGCTCGACCTGGCTGCGAATCTCCCTGCGGGAAACGCGAGCGATTTCCTGCTTCAGCATGGCGCCGATGTTTGGCATGAAGAGTCCTTTTGCAAAAGGGTCAATGTGTAAGAAATCACAATTGTAACTTGGATTCGACTCTGGCATCCCGCGCCGGTTGCCGACCGCGCTGCCCCGAGGTTGCGACTGGGCGCCGCCACCCGCCGTTCAGCATCCGCACCAGTCGCGGATCAGTTCACGGTTGGCGACGACGGCCTGCTCGATGCGCGGTACGTGGCAGTACTCGTCGGTCTGGTGCGCGAGCTGCGGCTCGCCGGGCCCGAGGATCACCGTGGGCGGCGCGCCGTACGCCGGGCCCAGCGCGGCCGCGTCGGTGAAGTAGGTGACCGACCGCGGCACGATGGCCTCGCCCAGCAGCGGCGCCATCACGGCGAACACGCGCTGCAGCCAGGGGTCGGCCGGATCCGTGTACACGCTTTCGACATCGAGCAGCGTCCGCAGTTCGACGTCGGGACCGAGGTGCCGGCACAGGCAGCCCAGCAGCTCGGCGTGGCGCTGCCCGGGGATCGTGCGGATGTCGACGCCGATCTCCGCGGCGTCGGGCACCGAATTGACGTTGATGCCGCCGCGGATCGTGCCGACATTGAGCGTCGCGCGTCCCATCAGCGGATCGGGGGCAACGCCGAAATCGAAGCGCTCCAGCGCGGACACGGCGCGCGCCGCCTTGTGGATCGCGTTGTCGCCGCGCTCCGGCATCGAGCCGTGGGCGGTGACGCCCGTGGTCTTCGCCTGCAGCCACAACGCGCCCTTGTGGCCGACCAGCGGGTAGTTCGCCGTCGGCTCGGCCACGACCATCGCGCCGGCCGTGCCGAGAATGCGCACGAGCTTGTGCCGCGCCGCGAGGTCGAACGCGCCTTCGCAGCCGGTCTCCTCGCCGGCGGTGATCACCAGCACGAGGCCGGGACCGCGCGCGAGATGCGGCGCGAGCTCGATCGCGGCGCTGACGAACGCCGCCACGCCGCTCTTCATGTCGCTCGAGCCGCGGCCGTAGAGCCGGCCGTCGGCGATCTCGGCGGCGAACGGGTCGTGCGACCAGGGCGCGGCGCCGAGCGGGACGACGTCGACGTGGCCGGTGAAGCACAGCGGCGGCCGCGCCGGGTCGCCGCCGATGCGCGCGACGAGGCTCGTGCGCCGCGGCGCGAAATCGTAGGTCGCGCAGGCGAAGCCCGCGGCCTCCAGCAGCGCGCCGAGGTGCGCCGCGCACTGGTCCTCGTGGCCCGGCGGATTGATCGTGTTCATCCGCACCAGCGCCTGCGTCAGGGCGACGGCATCGGGGGGCGCGGTCATCGTCGGCTCCTTTCGATTCGCACGAATAATTAGGGTCAGACACTACTTACGCCGATAAGTAGTGTCTGACCCTAATTATTCGGTCAGGCGAGGACGTCGTCGCCGGTGCGGCCGACGATTTCCCGGTAGATCGCGGCGTCGGTGTCGCCCTCGCTGCCGAGCAGCAGCACGCGCGAGTGCGCGTCCAGCGCGAGCGCCGAGCGGATCGCCGGATCGTCGTGCGCGGCGAGCAGCGCGGCGAGGCCGGCCGCGCCGGTCTCGCCGGACACGATCGCCGGGTCGCCGTTGCGCGGGGCCGCGAACGCCCGGACGGCGGCGAGCGCGTAGTCGTCCGGCACCGCGACCGCGGCGTTGGTGCCGGCACCGAGGATCTCCCAGGCGAGCTCGGACACCTCGCCGCAGGCGAGCCCGGCCATGATCGTGTCGAGGTCGCCGCCGACGGCGACCGGATGCCCGGCCATCAGGCTGCGCGTCACGCAGTCGGCGCTCGGTCGGCTCGACGACGACGAAGCGCGGGCGCCGCTCGCCCCAGCGCAGCCAGAAGTCCGCGCACACGGCGGCGGCCATCGCGCCGACGCCGGCCTGCGCCAGCACGTGCGTCGGCGGCGCCTCGAGCTGCGCGGCGATCTCGGCCGCCATCACGCCGTAGCCGTGCATGACGTCGATCGGGATGTCGCGGTAGCCCGGGTAGGACGTGTCCGACACGACCGTCCAGCCGTTGGCCGCGGCCGTCGCCGCGGCGTGCCGCACGGCGTCGTCGTAGTTGCCCTTCACTTCGACCACGTCCGCGCCGTAGCGGGCGATCGCGTCGCGGCGGCCCTGGCTCACCTTCTCGTGGACGAAGATCACGCAGCGGCAGCCGAAGATCTGCGCGCCCCACGCCACCGAGCGGCCGTGGTTGCCGTCGGTCGCGCAGGTGACCGTCATGCCGGCGACGAGGTCGCGGAACGTGCCGCGGACGAGGTCGGTCGACGTCGCCTCGCCGCGCCCGGCGGCGGCGATCGCGCGCTGGAGCACGCGGGCGACGGCGTAGGCGCCGCCGAGCGCCTTGAAGCTCTTCAAGCCGAAGCGCGAGCGCTCGTCCTTGTACCGGATTTCGGCGACGCCCAGCCGCCGCGCGAGTCTGCGGCAGCGCGTGCAGCGGCGTCGGCGCGTAGCCGGGCCAGGTGGCGATCTCGGCCGCGGCGGCCGCGAAGCCCGCGGCGGAAAGCACGCGCGAGCGCGCGGCGCCGTAGGGCTCCGACGGCGGCGCCGCGCGCGGATTGACGACGGCGTAGGCAGGAGCGCTCACTCGCACGGCCGCCCGCACCCCCGCGGGGGCGCAATTCGCGCTTGGGGCGGCCCGGCGCGCTCATGTCCGCAGGTGGCAGGCGACGTGGTGGTCGGGCGCGACTTCGCGCAGCTGCGGCATCTCGCTGCGGCAGCGGTTCTCGGCGTACGGGCAGCGCGTGTGGAAGCGGCAGCCCGACGGCGGGTCGACCGGGCTCGGGACGTCGCCGCCGAGCACGCGGCGCTGCTTGCGCACGCTCGGGTCGGGCACCGGCACCGATTCGAGCAGCGCCTCGGTGTACGGGTGCAGCGGCCGGCCGAAGATCGCGCGCGTCGGCGCGATCTCGACGATCTGGCCGAGGTACATGACGGCGACCCGCTGGCTGATGTGCTCGACGACGGCGAGGTCGTGCGCGATGAACAGGTACGACAGGTGGAACTCGGCCTGCAGGTCCATCAGCAGGTTGATGACCTGCGCCTGCACCGAGACGTCGAGCGCCGAGACGGGCTCGTCGCAGACGATCAGCTGCGGCCGCACCGACAGCGCGCGCGCGATGCCGAGGCGCTGCCGCTGCCCGCCGGAGAACTCGTGCGGGTACTTGATCAGCTGGTCGGGGCGCAGGCCGACGCGGGCGAAGAGCTCGGCGGCGCGCTCGCGGGCGGCGACCTTCCGCCAGCGACTCGTAGTTGAGCAGCGGCTCGACGACGATGTCGGCCGCGCGCATCCGCGGATTCAGCGACGAGTACGGGTCCTGGAACACCGCCTGCAGCTCGCGGCGGATCGGCCGCATCGCGGTCGGGCTGAAGTCCTCGATGCGCCTGCCGCGCCACAGGATCTCGCCGGCCGTCGGCGGCTGCAGCCCGCAGGATCAGCTTGCCGGTCGTCGACTTGCCGCAGCCCGACTCGCCGACGAGGCCGAGCGTCTCGCCGGCGCCGATGCGGAAGCTCACGTCGTCGACCGCGTGCACGTGCGCCGCCTTGCCGCCGAAGAGCCCGTGCCGCGTCGGAAAGTGCTTGCGCAGGTTCCGGACCTCGAGCAGCAGGTCGCCGCGTTCGCGCGGCGGGCTCGCGGCGATCGGGACGGTCGTCGCCGTCGGGCTCATCGCTTCACGCTCAGGGCGTGCCGTCCGGCCGCGGCCGGCGGCGCGTACGCGGGCAGGAACGCCGACTCCCAGCACGCGGCGATAGTGGCCGGGTCCGTGCGCCTCGAGCGGCGGCACTTCGCGCCGGCAGCGCTCGCCCGCGTACGGGCAGCGCGGCGCGAACAGGCAGCCGGGAAGCTCCTCCTTCAGCGACGGCACGACGCCGGGAATCTCGGTCAGCCGCGTCCGGCCGTCGCCCGACATCGATCCGCCGAGATGCGGCATCGAGCCCAGCAGGCCCCGCGTGTACGGATGCAGCGGCCGCGCGAACAGCTCGCCGACCGGCGCCTCCTCGACCTTGCGCCCCGCGTACATGACGACGACCCGCTGCGCCATCTCGGCGACGACGCCGAGGTCGTGCGTGATCAGCACGATCGACGCGCCGGTCTCGGCCGAGAGCGCGCGCATCAGCTCCAGGATCTGCGCCTGGATCGTCACGTCGAGCGCCGTCGTCGGCTCGTCGGCGATCAGCAGGCGCGGCCCGCAGGCCAGCGCCATCGCGATCATCACGCGCTGCCGCATGCCGCCGGAGAGCTCGTGCGGGTACTGCTTCACGCGCCGCTCGGGCTCGGAGATGCGGACCTTGGCGAGCGCGTCGACCGCGCGCGCCATCGCGTCGCGCGGCGACAGGCCGCGATGCAGCACCAGCGTCTCGGCGATCTGCTGCCCGACGGTGAGCACCGGGTTGAGCGAGGTCATCGGCTCCTGGAAGATCATCGAGATCGCGTTGCCGCGGACGTCGCGCATCTCCTTGTCGGAGACCTTCAGCAGGTCGCGGCCGTCGAACAGCACGCGCCCGGCGACGATCCTCGCCGGCGGCATCGGCAGCAGGCGCAGCACCGACAGCAGCGTCACGCTCTTGCCGCAGCCGGACTCGCCGACGACCGCCAGCGTCTCGCCCGGATGGACGTCGAACGACACGCCGTCGACCGCGCGGACGATGCCGTCGCGGTTGCGGAAGTGCGTCTTCAGGCCGTCGATCGACAGCAGCGGCCTCGCGGGCGCGCCCGGGGCCGGCTTCGCGGCCGGGCTCGGGGCGGCGCTCAATGCGGTGCGCCATCGGGGTCTCACATCCGCCGCGCGAGCCGCGGGTCGAGCGCGTCGCGCATGCCGTCGCCGAGCAGGTTGACCGACAGCACGGTCAGCGACAGGAACAGGCCGGGAAAGATCAGCAGCGTGGGCCTGATCTGGATCAGGCTGCGCGACTCGGCCATGATGTTGCCCCAGCTCGGGATGTCGGGCGGCGTGCCGGCGCCGATGAACGACAGGATCGCCTCGGTGATCATCGCCGACGCGCAGATGTAGGTCGCCTGCACCAGCAGCGGCGCCATCGTGTTGGGCAGGATGTGGCGGACGAGGATCCGCGGCAGCCGCGTGCCCGAGGCGATCGCCGCCTCGACGTAGGGCTGCTCGCGCAGCGTCAGCACGAGGCTCCGCACCAGCCGCACGACGCGCGGCACCTCGGAGATCGCGATGGCGAACACGACGTTGCCGAGGCTCGCCTTGGTCAGCGCGATCAGCGCGATCGCGAGCAGCACCGGCGGGATCGACATCAGCCCGTCCATCACCCGCATCACGACGGCGTCGACGCGGCGCAGGAAGCCGGTCACGAGGCCGATGGCGAGGCCGACCGTCGTCGCGATCACCGCGACCGCGAGGCCGACGGTCAGCGACACGCGCGAGCCGAAGACGACGCGGCTGTAGACGTCGCGGCCGAGCATGTCGGTGCCGAACCAGAACTGCTCCGACGGCGGCTTCAGCCGGCGCGTCGGGCACGACCTGCAGCGGGTCCATCGTGCCGAGCCACGGCGCGAGGATCGCGATCAGCGACCATCAGCAGCAGCACGATGCCGCCGGCGATCGCCGTCGGGTGGCGGCGCAGCGTGCCGGCGAGCCACGCGCGCAGCGTCGGCGCGGGGGCGCGGCGGCGGGGGGCGGCGCGATCGCGACCGAGGTCATGCCGTCATCTTCAGTAGCGGATGCGCGGGTCGAACAGCGTGTAGCTGAGGTCGACCGAGCAGGTTGACGAGCACGTAGACCGCCGAGAACAGCAGCGTCACGCCCTGGATGATCGGGTAGTCGCGGCGCAGGATCGCGTCGACGGTGAGGCGGCCGATGCCGGGGATCGCGAACACCGTCTCGGTGACGACGACGCCGCCGATCAGCAGCGCGATGCCGATGCCGATGATCGTGACGATCGGCACGGCGGCGTTCTTCAGCGCGTGGCGGACGAGGACCGCGCCGGGCGCGAGGCCCTTGGCGTGCGCGGTGCGCACGTAGTCCTGCGCCAGCACGTCGAGCATGCGACGCGCGCGTGATGCGGGCGATCAGCGCCATGTAGGTGATGCCGAGCGCGACCGACGGCAGGATCATGTGCTCGACGAACGGCCACAGGCCTTCGCTGAGGCTGCGTAGCCCTGCACCGGCAGCCACTCGAGCCCGACGGCGAACAGCAGCACGAGGCCGTAGGCGAGCACGAACACCGGCACCGAGAAGCCCGAGCACCGACAGCGCCATCACCAGCGCGGTCGACGAAGCTGCCGGCGCGCGCCGCGGCGATGACGCCCAGCGGCACCGCCAGCGCCACGGCGACGAGCAGCGTGCACAGCGTCAGCGCCAGCGTCGGCTCGACGCGCTGGCCGATCAGCGTGGTGACCGGCAGCCCGGTGAAGATCGACGTGCCGAGGTCGCCGTGCGGCGAGCGCCCACAGCCAGGTGCCGAAGCGCTCGAAGTACGGCTGGTCGAGGCCGAGCTTGGCGCGGATGCGCGCGATGTCGTCGGCGGTGGCGATGTCGCCGGCGATGACCGCCGCCGGATCGCCGGGGGAGAGGTAGAGCAGCGAGAAGACGAACAGCGCGACCACCCCCATGACGGGGATGGTCGCGGCCAGGCGGCGCAGCGTGTAGCTCAGCACTCGATCGCGCCGGCCGGGGTCAGCCCGGCCGGCACCGTGGCGTCACTTCTTCTCGACGTTCCAGAGGAAGGTCACCGGCGACTTGATGATGCCGGACAGGCTGGTCCGGTAGGCGGTCGGGATGATGAACTGCGCCGTCGGGATGTAGGGCACCGTCACCCACGCCTGCTTCTGCATGTCCTCGGCGATCCGCTTCTGGTCGGCCGCCGTCGGCGCCGCGAACCAGGCGTCGCGCAGCTCCTCGAGCTTGGCGTCGGTCGGCCAGCCGAACCAGGCCTTCTCGCCGTTGCCGCGCAGCGGCGAGTTGAGCGCCGGGTTGACGATGTCGGGGCCGACGAACCACGTGTGCAGGATGCTCCAGCCGCCCTTGTCGACGGGCTCCTTCGACGCGCGGCGGGTGATCACCGTGCCCCAGTCGCTGGCGGCGAGCTCGGCGTTGATGCCGATCTTGCGCAGCAGGTCGGCGGTGACCAGCGCCTGCGCGTGGACGATCGGCTGGTCGGTCGCGTCGAGCACGATCGCCTTCTCGCCCTTGTAGCCCGATTCCTTCACCAGCGCCTTCGCCTTCTCGATGTCGCGCTTGCCGGTAGAGGACTTCGGAGCCGGCGGTGTTCGACAGCGGCGTGCCGCAGGTGAAGTACGACGGGCAGGGATGGCCGTTCTTCGCGTCGCCGGCGATGGCGATCGCGTAGTCGTTCTGGTCGAGGGCGAGCAGGATGGCCTGGCGCACCTTCTGGTTGTTGAACGGCGGCTGCAGGTGGTTGAAGCGCATCAGCCCGATCGAGCCCAGCGGGTCGGTGTTCTCGATCTTCACGTCCTTGTTCTTCGCCAGCAGCGGGATCAGGTCCGGCGGCAGCTGCTGCCACCAGTCGACCTGGCCGGTGTTGAGCGCGGCCGCGGCGGTCGCGGCGTCCGGGATGTAGATCCACTCGACGCGGTCGACCTTCACGACCTTGCCGCCGGAGCCCCACGACGGCGCCTCCTTGCGCGGCACGTAGTCGTCGTTCTTCACGTAGACGACCTTGTTGCCCGGGACCCATTCCTCCTTGACGAACTGAACGGGCCCGAGCCGATCGCCTCGGTGATCGCCGTGAACGGGTCGGTCTTGGCGATGCGCTCCGGCATGATGAACGGGACGTTCGACGACGGCTTCGCCAGCGCGTCGAGGACGTACGGGAACGGCTGCTTCAGCTTCAGCCGGAACGTCTTGTCGTTGACCGCCGTCCAGCTGTCGGTCATGTCGGCGAGCTTCTGCCCGAACACGTCGCGCTTGGCCCAGCGCTGGATCGAGGCGATGCAGTCGGCCGCTCTTCACCGGCGCTCCGTCGTGGAACTTGAGGCCGTCGCGCAGCGTGAACGTGTAGGTGAGCTTGTCCGCCGACAGCTCGTACTTGTCGACCATCTGCGGCTGCGGCTGGAACTTCTCGTCGACGGCGAACAGCACGTCGTAGACCATGTAGCCGTGGTTGCGGGTGATGTAGGCGGTCGTCCAGATCGGATCGAGGCTGCGCAGGTCGGCCTCGGGAACGAACTTCAGCGTCTTCTGCGCCAGCGCGCTGCCGGACAGGACGAGGCTCCCTGCCGCGACCAGCGACGCGAGCGCGATGGCGCGCAGTGCGCAGTGCTCTTCGAACGGCGGAGAGTCGGACCACAGACTCATTGCTTGCTCCCTGGGTTGGATGTCGCGAACGTGGGGCCATGCCCGCCCGCCGCCGGCGGGCTCGAAGCTTGCCGGCAAGCGGGTGCGCCGATGCCGCCGGGCCCGCATCGCCCGAATTTAGCAGCAAAGCCCCGGCTTGGGGAGTTGCCGGCGAGGATCCGGCCGGGCGCCCGGCGGCGGCGGCACGGCGAGGCGCATGCCACGCGCGGCCGCGGCATCGGCGGATGCAGAATTCGCGCCGATCGCTTACCCTTGCGGTTGCGGCCGGCGGGAGTCGGCCGGCCGCGAGCGCGCCGTCGCGGCCGTCGAATCCCCGCCATCCCGAATCCCCGACCCCCGAAGGCCCGAGCATGCCCACCTGTGATCTCCTGCTGCGCGGCGGCACCGTCATCGACGGCAGCGGCGGCCCGCGCCGGCTGCCGCCGACGTCGCGATCACCGGCGGCCGCATCGACGCCGTCGGCCGGCTCGACGCGCGGCAGGCGACGCGCGTCGTCGATCTCGACGGCCTCGCGCTCGCGCCGGGCTTCATCGACGTGCACACGCACGACGACCGGCTGCTGCTCGCCGATCCCGCGATGACGCCGAAGGTAGCCAGGGCGTCACCACGGTGATCGTCGGCAACTGCGGGATCAGCCTCGCGCCCCTCGGCGACGCCGAGCCGGTGCCGCCGCTCAACCTCGTCGCGGCGCCCGACGGCGCGCGCTACGCGACGTTCGCCGCGCTACCTCGCGGCGCTCGAGGCGTCGGCCGCCGGCGATCAACTGCGCGGCGCTGGTCGGGCACACGACGCTGCGCGCGGTGACGATGGCGCGACCTCGGCCGCGCCGCCGACGACGAAGGAGATCGCCGCGATGCAGGCCGGCGTCCGCGAGGCGCTCGCCGCCGGCGCCATCGGCGTGTCGACCGGCACCTACTACGGACCGGCCAACGCGGCGACCGCCGACGAGATCCGCCGCGTCTGCGCAGCCGCTCGCCGGAACCGTCCGCGGTCATCGCGTCGCACATCCGCGACGAGGCCGACGGCGTCGTCGACGCGATGCACGAGGCGTTCGCGCATCGCCCGCGCGCTCGGCGTGCGGCAGGTGATCTCGCACCACAAGGTGATCGGCATCGCCAATTTCGGCCGCTCGCGGGAGACGCTCGCGGTGTTCGACGAGGCGCGCCGCCACGGCGACGTCTGCCTCGACTGCTACCCGTACGCGGCGTCGTCGACGATCCTGCGCCGCGATGCGGTGCGGCAGGCGAAACGCGTGCTGGTCGCCTGGTCGAAGGCGCAGCCCGAGGCGGCCGGGCGCTGGCTCGACGAGCTCGCCGCCGAAGCGGGTCGCTCGCGACCGATGCGCTGATCGACGCGCTGCAGCCGGCCGGGGCGATCTACTTCTCGATGGACGAGCCGGACGTCGAGCGCATCCTCGCGCTATCCGGAGACGATGATCGGCTCGGACGGCCTGCCGCACGACGCGTTCCCGCACCCCCGGCTGTGGGGCACGTTCCCGCGCGTGCTCGGGCACTACGCGCGGGAGCGGCAGGCTGTTCACGCTGGAGGCGGCCGTGCACAAGATGACCGGCCTGCCGGCGCAGCCGTTTCGGCCTCGCCGGGCGCGGCCTCGTGCAGCCGGGCTACTGCGCCGACCTCACCGTGTTCGACCCCGAGCCGGATCGCGGACACGGCGACGTTCGCCCACCCGACGACGCGCCGCCGCCGGCATCGTCGGCGTCTGGGTCAACGGCGTCGAAACCTGGCGCGACGGCGCGGCGACCGGCGCGCGCGCCGGGCAGGTGGTCCGGCGCAACTGAGGCGCAACGGCGCAGGGTCAACCCGGCGGAGGGATACATGGGCATGACCGAACCGAAAGCTGCCGCCGCGGCCGGGCTCGGCAGCGCTGCGCATCGACGGCGACCGGCTGTGGCGAGCGCTGATGGACCTCGCGCGGATCGGCGCGACCGACAAGGGCGGCGTGCGGCGCATCGCGCTGACCGACCTCGACCGCGCCGGGCCGCGACCTCGTCGTCGGCTGGTGTCCGCGATGCGGGCCTCGCGGTGCGCGTCGATCGCGTCGGCAACATCTTCGCGCGGCGCGCGGGCAGCGATCCGGCGCGCAGGCGCGCGGTCGCCGCCGGCAGCCACATCGACACCCAGCCCTCCGGCGGCAAGTTCGACGGCAACTTCGGCGTGCTGGCGGCGCTCGAGGTGATGCGGACGCTGAACGATCGCGGCATCGAGACCGCGGCGCCGCTCGAGGTCGCGATCTGGACCAACGAGGAGGGCACGCGCTTCACGCCGGTGATGATGGGCTCCGGCGCCTGGGCCGGCATCTACGGCGTCGACTACATCCACGCGCAGCGCGACAGCCGACGGCACGTCACGGTGGGCGCGGAGCTCGCGCGGATCGGCTATGCCGGCGACGCGCCGATGGGCGGCACCGCCGCCGGGCCGGGCTTCGACGCCTATTTCGAGGCGCACATCGAGCAGGGCCCGATCCTCGAAGACGAGCGGCCTGCCGATCGGCGTCGTCACCGGCGCGCTCGGGCAGAACTGGTACGACGTCTGGTCGACGGCATGGACGCGCACGCCGGCCCGACGCCGATGGCGATGCGCCGCGACGCGGCGCTCGGCGCCGCGCGCCTGGTCGAGGCGGTCAACCGCATCGCGCTCGCCGAGGCGCCCGACGGCCGCGGGACCGTCGGCATGCTCGCGGTCAGGCCGAATTCGCGCAACGTCGATGCCGGGCTTCGCGCAGCTGTCGGTGGACTTCCGGCATCCCGGCGCCGAAGGGCTCGCGCGGATGGACGCGGCGCTGCGCGCGGCGGCGGCGGACGTCGCGCGAGCGCGGACGGCTCGGCGTCACGGTCGAGCCGCTGGTCGCGTTCGCCGCCGTGCGTGTTCGACGCGCGACTGCGTCGGCCTCGTGCGCGACGCGGCGCGCAAGCCTGGGCCTGCCGCACATGGACATCGTCAGCGGCGCCGGCCACGACGCCGTGCACGTCGCGGCGGTCGCGCCGCGGCGATGATCTTCGTGCCGTGCAAGGACGGCATCAGCCACAACGAGATCGAGGACGCGCTGCCCGAGCACATCAGGCCGGCGCCAACGTGCTGCTGCACGCGATGCTCGCGCGCGCGCTCTGACCCGACGAGGCTCCCCGCATGCGCGCCGTCCTCGCCCGGATGAACCACGAGACGAACACGTTCTCGCCCGTGCCGACGCCGCTGTCGGCCTTCGGTCCCGACGGCGCCGACGTTCGGCGCCGCGGCGCTGGCCGAGGCCCGCGGCACGCGCACGGGGCTGGGCGCGTTCATCGATGCCTGCGCGGCGCGCGGCGTCGAGATGCGCGTCGCCGTCAACGGCACGGCGAACCCCAGCGGCCCGGTCGACGACGACGCCTACGAGCGGATGGCCGGCGCGATCGTCGACGCCGTCCGCGCGGCGCAGGCCGACGGCGGCTGCGACGCGATCCTGCTCGACCTGCACGGCGCGATGGTCACGCGCTCGCTCGAGGATGCCGAGGGCGAGCTGCTGCGGCGCATCCGCTTGCTGGCGCCGCAGGTGCCGCTCGCCGTCGCGCTCGACCTGCACGGCAACGTGACCGCGGCGATGGTCGCGGCGGCCGACGTCGATCGTCGGCTTCAAGACCTATCCGCACGTCGACATGTACGAGACCGGCGCGCACGCCGCGCGACTGCTGTTCGACCGCATCGACGGACGATCGCGGCCGGCACTGGCGTGGGCGCAGCTGCCGCTCCTGTCGCACACGCTGATGAGCGGGACCGCGAGCCCGGGCGCGATGCAGCGCGCGGTCGCGCGGGCACGCGCGCTCGAGGCCGAGGGCCTGCTGGCCGTGACGGTGTTCGCCGGATTCTCGCTCGCCGACATCCGCGACGCCGGCATGAGCGTCGTCGTCGTGGCCGAGGGCGATGCGGAGCGCGCGCAGCGGGCGGCCGACGCCCTCGCCGGCGAGATCCTCGCCGAGCGCGACGGCTTCGTGTTCGCGAGCGAGCCGCTCGCCGCGAGCATCGCGCAGGCGAAGCGGCTGCGGCAGTCGGCACGCGGCGCCGGCCCGGTGCTGCTGCTCGACCACGGCGACAACGTGATGTCGGGCGGCAGTTGCGACACGATGGCCGTGCTCGCCGAGTGCCGGCGGCAGGGCCTCGCCGGCATCGCGATGGGGCCGGTCTGCGACCCCGAGGCGGTGGCCGCGGCCGTCGCGGCCGGCGTCGGCGCGACGGTGTCGCTGCCGGTCGGCAACAAGGTCGCGCTGGGCCTGCCCGACGCCGCGCCGCCGCTGCCCGTCGCGGGCCGCGTCCGCGCGCTGACCGACGGGCGCTTCCGCATCACCGGCCCGATCTACACCGGGCAGCTCGCGGCGATGGGCCGCACGGCGGTGGTCGAAGCCGACGACGCCACGCTGGTGCTGACCGAGCGCCCGATGGAGCCGTTCGACCTCGGCGTGTTCACCAGCGCCGGCGTGGACCCGACGCGCTACGACTTCCTGATCCTCAAGTCGCGGATGTACTGCCGGCCGGTGTTCGAGCCGCTCTCCCGCGGCACGGTCCTGTGCGACAGCCGCGGCATCACGAGCTCCGACTACTCGCTGTTCCGGTTCCGGCGCATCCGCCGGCCGATCCATCCGCTCGACCCGACCTGACTCCATTCCCCCTGCCGGCCCGCCGGCGCGCCGCGGCAGCACGAGCGCCCGCGCGCCGGCCGCCGCGGCGACCCGCCCACCGAGAACCCGACCATGACCCACGCCACGCCCGAGCTCTGCCGCCTGTCCGCCCGCGAGATGGCGCGGATCCTCGCCGCGCGCGAGGCGAGCGCGGTCGAGCTGCTCGACGCGCACCTCGCGCAGATCGCGGCGCTCAACCCGGTACTGAACGCGCTGCCCACGCTCGATCCCGACGGCGCGCGCGCGCAGGCGGCCGCGATCGACGCGCGCCGCGCCCGGGGCGAGGCGCTGTCGCCGTTCGCGGGCCTGCCCATCGCGATCAAGGACATGGAGCCCGTGCGCGGCATGCGCACGACGCTGGGCTCGCCGATCTACCGCGACTGGGTGCCGATCGCGACTCGGCGATGGTCGAGCGCCTGCGCGGGCACGGCCTCGTCATCGTCGGCAAGACCAACACGCCCGAGTTCGCGATGGGGTCGCAGACGTTCAACACGATCTTCGGCGCGACGCGCAATCCCTGGGACACGAGCCGCACCTGCGGCGGATCGTCGGGCGGCGCGGCGGTCGCCGTGGCGACGCACATGCTGCCGTTCGCCGACGGCTCCGACCTGGGCGGCAGCCTGCGCAACCCCGGCAACTTCAATCACGTCTTCGGGCTGCGGCCCTGCCCGGCGCGCGTGCCCGACTGGCCGGCCGACGAGGGCTGGCAGGGGCTGTCGGTGCTGGGGCCGATCGCCCGCACGGCGGCGGATGCCGCGTTCCTGCTGGCGGCGATGGCGGGCGCCGACCGCCGCGATCCGCTGTCGATCGCCGAGGATCCCGCGAAGTTCCTGGCGCCGCTCGACCGCGACTTCCGCGGCGTGAAGGTCGCCGTGAGCCGCACGCTGGGCGGGCTGCCGGTCGACCCCGAGGTCGCGGCCGCGCTGGAGCACGGCGTCGGCCTGCTGCGCGACATCGGCTGCGTCGTCGAGGAGGCCGAGCCCGATCTCGCGGCCGCCGATCTCGCGTTCGACACGCTGCGCGCGCTGCTGCTCGCCGAGCGCCACGGTCACCTGCTCGCCGCGCACCGGCACGAGATGAAGGACACCGCGGTGTGGAACATCGAGCAGGCGTTCCGGCTGACGCCGCAGGCGATCATCGACGGCCACCGCGCGCGGACGGCGGTGTTCCACGCGCTGCGCGAGTTCCTCGGCCGCTACGAGTTCCTGGCGGCGCCGGTCAACCAGGTGCCGCCGTTCCCGGTCGACCAGCCGTTCGTGACCGAGATCAACGGCGTGAAGATGCCGACGTACATCGACTGGATGCGCAGCTGCACGCGGATCTCGGCGACGTCGCACCCGGCGGCGTCGGTGCCCTGCGCGTTCACCCGCTCCGGGCTGCCGGTGGGGATGCAGGTCGTCGGCCGCTATCGCGACGAGCTCGGCGTGCTGCAGCTCGCGCACGCGCTCGGCGGCGCCAATCCGCTCGCCGCGGCGAAGCCGCCGCTGCTCGCCCATGAGTGCCAAGTGCGGCCCTCACCCGCCGCTGCGCGGCACCCTCCCGCGCGCGGGAGAGGGTGGGTGAGGGGAACGCGCGGCGCGAAGCACTGGCCGGACCCGTCACCGCAATGCGGCGGCGCAGGCCGAGCACGCCCGCGCCAACCGCGTCGGCGCGCTGGCGGTCGTCGGCGCGATGGCCTGCTTCGTCGTCAACGACGGCCTCGTCAAGTACGCGAGCGAGACGATACCCGGCGCGCAGCTGATCTTCCTGCGCGGCGTCGCCTCGTCGGCGCTGGTGCTGGCGATTGCCGCGGCGACCGGCGTGGCGCACCGCATCGGGGAGATCGCGCACCGCTGGGTCGCGGTGCGCGCGCTGTTCGATGCGCTGACGACGTGCTCTTCCTGCTGTCGCTGTTCCACCTGCCGATCAGCACGGCGACCGCGATCAACATGACCTCGCCGCTGATGATCACGCTGCTGGCGCCGCTCTTCACCGGCCCGCGGCTGGGGCCGGCGCCGTGGCTCGCGACGTCGCTGGGCTTCGCCGGCGTGCTGCTGATCGTCCAGCCGCAGGCCGACGGCTTCAACGCCTACGCGATCGTCTGCCTCGTCGCGACGCTGCTCGCGTCGCTGCGCGACCTGATGACCCGGCGCGTGCCGCCGGGCATGCCGACGATCCTGGTGACGCTGTCGACGACGGCCGCCGTCACCGTGCTGGCGGGCGTGGTGTCGGTGTTCGAGGGCTGGGGCCCGGTCCGCCCGGCGGAGGGCGCGATGACCGCCGTCGCCGCGGTGTTCCTGTCCGGCGGCTATTTCCTGATCGTCCGCGGCATGCGCCACGGCGACGTCGCCGTCGTCGCGCCGTTCCGCTACACGGCGCTGCTGTTCGCGATGGTCATCGGCTACGCCGTCTGGGGCGAGCTGCCGAACGCGCTCGCCTGGGGCGGCATCGCGCTGGTCGTCGGCGCCGGCATCCACGTGCTGCGCCACGGGCGCCGCGCGCGCGCCGCGGCGGCGGGGCTGGACGGGCCGGCGTAGCGACCGGGCCGGGTCCGCGCTACGGCGGCGGCTCGGCGCCCTTGCGCTCGACGATCATCCGGTAGGCCTCCGGCTCGCGGTGGCGCGCGAAGTTGAACGTCGTCGTCTTGTACGAGCGCGTGAGGTCGAGGTCGCAGCGCGCGAGCGCCAGCTCGTCGCCGGTCGTCGAGCAGGCGGCGACGATCTCGCCGGACGGCGCGACGATGATCGAGTTGCCGATCTGGTCGACGCCTTCCTCGCAGCCGGCCTTCGCCACGCCGACGACCCAGGTCCCGTTCTGGTAGGCGCCGGACTGCATCACCAGCATGTTGTGGAAGTTGGACAGCGCGTCGTGCTCGGGCGCCGGCGGGTTGTGCACCGGCGTGTTGTAGCCGATCAGCACCATCTCGACGCCCTGCAGGCCCAGCACGCGGTAGGTCTCGGGCCAGCGCCGGTCGTTGCAGATCGCCATGCCGTAGAGGCCGGGGCCGGCGTCGCCGAAGCTCGCGCGGAACACGCGGAAGCCCAGGTCGCCGCGCTCGAAGTAGCGCTTCTCCAGGTGCTGGAAGCGGCGCCAGGGCTCGTGCTCGGCGTGGCCGGGCAGGTGGATCTTGCGGTACTTGCCGACGATCGTGCCGGACGCGTCGACGAGGATCGACGTGTTGAAGCGCCGCGTCCGGCCGTCCTCGACGAAGAGCTCCGCGTAGCCGAGGTAGAAGCCGACGCGCAGCTCGCGCGCGGCGTCGAACAGCCGCTGCGTCTCCGGTCCCGGCATCGCGCGCTCGAAGAACGCGTCGAGCTCGTCCTCGCGCTCGAAGTACCAGCGCGGGAAGAACGTGGTCAGCGCGAGCTCGGGAAAGACGACGAGGTCGCAGCCGTGCCGGTGCGCGGCGTGCAGCAGCGCGAGCTGCCGGTCGACGACGTGGGCGCGGGGCTCGTCGCGGGCGATCGGCCCGAGCTGCGCCGCGCCGACGGTGACGATGCGGGACATGGTCGACCTCGAAGGAAGGGTGGGTCCGGGGCCGCGGGGTTCAGGCCGCGAGCTCGAGCAGCGTGTGCAGCAGCACGTCGACGCCGGCGGCGAGGTGCACGGGCTCGGTGTGCTCGGCCGGGTTGTGGCTGATGCCGCGCACGCTGGGCACGAAGATCATCGCCGACGGCGCGATCCGCGCGATCATCTGCGCGTCGTGCCCGGCGCCGGAGGTCATCCGCCGCGGCGTGTGGCCGAGGCGCCGCGCGCAGGCCTCGATGCGGTCGGCGACCCCGGCATCGAAGGTCACCGGCTCGAAGCGGGCGAGGCGGCGGGTCGTGATCTCGACGCCCTCGTCGCGCGCGAGATCGGCGAGGAAGGTCGCGACGTGCCGCTCGGACTCCTGCAGCACGCGCTCGTCGGTGTTGCGCAGGTCGATCGTCACCCGGGCGCGGGCGGCGATCACGTTGATCAGGTTCGGGTGCAGCTCGACCATGCCCATCGTGCAGACCTGGCTGCCGCCGAGGTCGCGCGCGAGCTTGCGCAGGTACGTGCCGATCGCCGCGGCGCAGTAGCCGGCGTCGTGGCGCAGCCGCATCGGCGTCGTGCCGGCGTGGTTCGACTGCCCGACGATCGTCGCCTCCTGCCACGAGATGCCCTGCAGGTTGTCGACGACGCCGATGACGCCCCCCTCGTGGTCGAGCACCGGCCCCTGCTCGATGTGCAGCTCGACGTACGCGTGCGGGCGGTGCAGCCCCAGCGGCTCGGTGCCGGCGTAGCCGATCCGCGCGAGCTCGTCGCCGAAGCGCGCGCCGTCGATCGCGACGACGTCGAGCGCCTGCGCGAGCGGGATGCCGCCGACGTAGGCGAGCGAGCCCAGCATGTCGGGCGCGAAGCGCGCGCCCTCCTCGTTGGTGAACGCGGCCACGACCAGCGGCCGGCGCGTGCGGATGCCGGCGTCGTTGAGCGCGCGCACGACCTCGAGCCCGCCGAGGACGCCCAGGTTGCCGTCGTACTTGCCGCCGGTGCGCACGGTGTCGATGTGCGACCCGGTCATCACCGGGGCCGTGTCCTCGGTGCCCTCGCGCCGGCCGAAGATGTTGCCGATGGCGTCGACGCGCACGTCGAGGCCGAGCTCCGTCATCCAGCGCACGACGAGGTCGCGGCCGGCGCGATCCTCGTCGGTCAGCGCCAGGCGGCAGCAGCCGCCCTCGGCGGTGCGGCCGATCGCGGCCAGCTCGTCGAGCCGGTCGAGCAGCGGCAGGAGGGCGATGCGCAGCGGGGCGGCTTCCATGCGCGTCAGGCTAACGCAGGACGTCGTGCCCGGCAACCGCCGCAATTGCGCCGGAATCGCGTCGGACGCGTCGGCGCGCGGAACGGCGGCGGAACGGCGGCGTCGGCCCGGCGTCGAGCGCGCGGCCCCGGCGCGTGGTCGGAGGGCGTAAAATCGGACCCCGGATCGCGCACGGCCCGCCGGCCGAGGGCGCCGCGATCCCGAGCTTCCCTCCCTTCGCGTGCCCTCGTGATGCCGGACGAGGCACCGACCGCATGGACCCGACACTCATCGCTGGCTTCGTCGCCCTCGGGGCGGCCATCGGCTTCCTCGCCGGTCTCCTCGGCATCGGCGGCGGCATGATGATCGTGCCGGTGCTCACGTTCGCGTTCGAGCGGCTGGGGTTCGCGCGCGATCACATCGTGCACATGGCGATCGCGACGGCGACCGCGACGATCCTGTTCACGTCGATCTCGTCGGCGCGCGAGCACCATCGGCACGGCGCCGTGCGCTGGGGCGTCGTCGCCGGGATGGCGCCGGGGATCATCGTCGGCGCGCTCGTCGGCCCGCAGGTCGTCGGCGGCATGTCGACGGCGGCGCTGGCCGTGTTCTTCGGGATCTTCGTCGCCGCGTCGGCCACGCAGATGCTGCTCGACCGCAAGCCCAGGCCGTCGCGCGAGCTGCCCGGCCACGCCGGCCTGTTCGGCGTCGGCGGCGGCATCGGCCTCGTCTCCAGCATGGTCGGCGCCGGCGGCGCGTTCCTGTCGGTGCCGTTCATGCTCGCGTGCAACATCCCGCTGCGCAACTGCGTGGCCACGTCGGCGGCGATCGGCCTGCCGATCGCGGCGGCCGGCGCCCTCGGCTTCGTCGCCGCGGGCTGGGGCGAGCCGGGGCTGCCGCCGTACGCGCTGGGCTACGTCTACCTGCCCGCGCTGCTGGCGATCGTCGTCGGCAGCGTCGCCTGCGCGCCGATGGGGGCGCGCGCCGCGCACCGCTGGCCGGTGAAGGTGCTGCGGCGCGCGTTCGCGTTCCTGCTCTACGCGCTGGCCGCCTACATGGTCTGGAAGGCGTTCCGGTAGCGGGCGTCGCGCCGCGGACGAAGCCCCGGTGACCGCGGCGACGGCCGCGGCGCCCGCGGCTACCGGCCGCCGAAGCCCACCGCCGTCACCAGCCACGACTGCGCGAAATCCGCGCCGTTCTCGCGCTCGAAGCCGGCGAGCGTGAACGCCTGCGGGCTCATCGCGACCAGCAGCGGCTCGTACAGCGGGGGCAGCTCGTCCGGATCCTTCACGCGGACGAGGCTCACGACGCGCGCGAGGCGCAGGTAGCGGCGCAGCTCGTCGTCGAAGACCTGCTCGACGCGCAGGTCGCCCTGCGCCGGCGCGCGGTTCATCCACTCGTGCTTGGGCAGCGGCCGGCCCCGGCAACGCAGTCGCAGGATGGTGAAGCGCATCGTCGATGACCGTACGGATATACGGTATCATAGCGTGCCGACGGGGGTCCGCGGCGCCGGTCCCGGTGCCCCGTCGACCCGACCGGGCCGCGCGCGGCCCGAAACCTGTACCATGCGCGGCTTTGCGCCGCGAGGAACGTCGACTTGGCCAAGGGAAGATACGAGGAATCATCGATCCGCGTGCTGAAGGGCCTGCAGCCCGTCCGGGAGCGGCCCGGGCATGTACACGCGGACGACCGATCCGACCCACATCATCCAGGAAGCGATCGACAACGCCGCCGACGAGGCGCTCGGCGGGTTCGCGACGCGCATCGACGTGCGCGTGCACGCCGACGGCTCGGTGACCGTCGAGGACGACGGCCGCGGCATCCCGGTCGGCCCGCACCCGGAGGAGAAGGTCTCGACGGTCGAGGTCGTGTTCACGCGGCTGCACGCCGGCGGCAAGTTCGACAAGAAGGACGGGCAGGGCGCGTACGCGTTCTCCGGCGGCCTGCACGGCGTCGGCGTGTCGGTGACCAACGCGCTGTCGAAGCGCCTCGAGGTCGAGGTCAAGCGCGACGGCAAGGTCCACCGGATCGTGTTCGAGGGCGGCGACGTCGCGGAGAAGCTGAAGGTCGTCGGCACCTGCGGCCAGCGCGCCTCCGGCACGACGCTGCGCGCGTATCCGGACCCGAAGTACTTCGATTCGCCGAACGTGTCGGTGCCGGACCTCGAGCGGCTGCTGCGCGCCAAGGCCGTGCTGCTGCCCGGCGTCAAGGTGACGCTCGCCGTCGAGAAGGGCGGCCAGTGGAAGACGCGAGACGTGGACGTATCCCGGACGGGCTCGCCGGCTACCTGCGCGAGCTCGCGGCGGGCCTCGATCCGGTCGCGCCGATCTTCGCGGGGGAGGCCTACCTCGGCAAGCCGCAGGACGGCGACAGCTTCGCCGAGGGCGAGGGCGCCGCCTGGGCGCTCGCCTGGTACGACGAGGCCAATGCCGCCGGCGAGAGCTACGTCAACCTGATTCCTACGCCCTCGGGCGGCACGCACGAGGCGGGGCTGCGCGTCGGCGCTGTTCGAGGCGGTCAAGGCGTTCGTCGACCACCACGGCCTGCTGCCCCGCGGCGCGCGGCTGCAGGCCGAGGACGTCGCCGCGCGGCTGCACTTCGTGCTCGCCGCGCGCATCCTCGACCCGCAGTTCCAGGGGCAGGTCAAGGAGAAGCTCACCAGCCGCGACGCGCTGAAGCTGATCGCGCAGGTGGTCAGGGACCCGTTCGAGGTCTGGCTCAACTCGCAACGTCGAGGCGGGCAAGCGGATCGCCGAGCTCGCGATCGCGCAGGCGGTCTGCGCGGCTCAAGTCGGCGCAGAAGGTCGAGAAGAAGAAGGGCTCGGGCGTGGCCGTGCTGCCCGGCAAGCTGACCGACTGCGAATCGGACGACGCGGCGCGGCGCGAGGTGTTCCTGGTCGAGGGCGACTCCGCCGGCGGCTCGGCCAAGCTCGCCCGCGACAAGCAGTACCAGGCGATCCTGCCGCTGCGCGGCAAGGTGCTCAACACGTTCGAGGTCGAGCGCGAGCGCCTGTTCGCCAACACCGAGATCCACGACATCGCGGTCGCCGATCGGCGTCGATCCGCACCGCACGATCGCGGAGGCCGACCTGAAGGGCCTGCGCTACGGCAGGATCATCATCATGGCCGACGCCGACGTCGACGGCAGCCACATCAAGGTGCTGTTGCTGACGCTCTTCTTCCGGCACTTCCCGGCGCTGATCGCGAACGGGCACGTCCACGTCGCGAGCCCGCCGCTGTACCGCATCGACGTGCCGCCGGCCGGCAAGCGGCCCGCGCGCAAGCTCTACGCGCTCGACGACGCCGAGCTCGAGGTGATCGAGGACCGGCTCGCCAAGGAAGGCGTCAAGGCCGGGTCCTGGTCGGTCGGCCGCTTCAAGGGCCTGGGCGAGATGAATCCCGAGCAGCTGTGGGAGACGACGATGAGCCCCGAGACGCGGCGCGTGCTGCCGGTGCGCATCGCGCCGGACGGGGACGCCGACGCGATGCAGGTCTTCGCCAAGCTGATGGGCAAGGCCGAGGCGGCCGCCCGCCGCGAGTGGATGGAGCGGGACGGCAATGCGGTCGAAGTCGACATCTGACGCGCGCGCCGACGGCGCACCGCGAAGCCAGGGATTGAACGATGCCAGGCAGGACGAAAGGGAAGACGGCGGCGGCCGGCGCGCGGCGCGCGGGCGCGCCGGTCGACGACTTGAGCGGCGAGCTGTTCGCTGACGACGCGCTGACGGCAGCCGTGCCGGCCGAGGCGTCGGCAGCGGCGTCGCGGCCGGGCACGGCCCCAGTCGCGCGGCCGCCCGCGCCGCCGCCTCCGCCGGCACCGGCGGAGCGGCAGCACCGGCGGCACGGCGACGACGCGCTGCCGCTCGCGCAGTTCGCCGAGCGCAGCTACCTCGAATACGCGATGAGCGTGGTCACCGGCCGCGCGCTGCCCGACGTCGCCGACGGCCAGAAGCCGGTGCAGCGGCGGATCCTGTACGCGATGCACGAGCTCGGCCTCTACGCGCCGACGCGGCACGTGAAGTCGGCGCGCGTGGTCGGCGACGTGCTCGGCAAGTACCATCCGCACGGCGACACCGCGGCCTACGACGCGCTGGTGCGGCAGGCGCAGGACTTCACGCTGCGCTATCCGCTGATCGACGGCCAGGGCAACTTCGGCTCGCGCGACGGCGACAACGCCGCGGCGATGCGCTACACCGAGTGCCGGCTGACCGGCGATGGCCGAGCTGCTGCTCGCGGAGATCGACCGCGACACCGTCGACTTCGCGCCGAACTACGACGGCGCGTTCAAGGAGCCGAAGCTGCTGCCGGCGCGGCTGCCGATGCTGCTGCTCAACGGCGCGTCGGGCATCGGCGTCGGCATGGCGACCGACATCCCGTCGCACAACCTCGCCGAAGTGGCCCGCGCCGCCGTCGCGACTGATCCGCGACCCGCGGCTCGACCTCGACGGGCTGATGCGGCACATCCCGGGGCCCGACCTCCCCGGCGGCGGCCACATCATTTCCGAGCCGGAGGCGATCCGCGCCGTCTACGAGAGCGGGCGCGGCAGCCTGCGCGTGCGCGCCCGCTGGACCGTCGAGGAGCTGGCGCGCGGCCAGTGGCGGATCGCCGTC
Organism: uncultured beta proteobacterium; assembly: GCA_963832705.1. Taxonomy (GTDB): domain Bacteria; phylum Pseudomonadota; class Gammaproteobacteria; order Burkholderiales; family Casimicrobiaceae; genus CAIWHR01. Next base: position 127,874 of record CAWHVP010000022.1, read on the forward strand.
ACCGAGCTGCCGTTCGGCGTGTCGACGCGGACGGTGCTGGAGGACATCGAGCGCGCGACGAACCCGAAGCCGAAGGAGGGCAAGAAGTCGCTCGCGCAGGACCAGGTCAACCTGAAGACCGTGCTGCTCGGCGCGCTCGACGCCGTCCGCGACGAGTCGGACAAGTCGCTCGCCGGTGCGCATCGTGCTCGAGCCGAAGTCGTGCCGGCAGGACCCGGCCGAGTTCATGGCGCTGATGCTCGCGCACACGCGGCTCGAGGCGAGCCTGCCCGTCAACCTGGTGATGCTGGGGCGCGACGGGCGGCCGCGCTCGAAGAACCTGCAGCAGATGCTCGCCGAGTGGATCGAGTTCCGCCTGGAGACGGTGACGCGGCGCACGCGGCACCGGCTCGGGGAGGTCGACCGCCGCATCCACATCCTCGAAGGGCGGCAGCTCGCGCTGCTGTCGATCGACAAGGTCATCCGCATCATCCGCAACGCGGACGATCCCAAGGCCGACCTGATCGCCGAATTCGGGCTCACCGAAGTCCAGGCCGACGACATCCTCGAGATCCGGCTGCGGCAGCTCGCGCGCCTCGAGGGCATCAAGATCGAGAACGAGCTGAAGTCGCTCAAGTCCGAGCGCAAGGGGCTGCGCAGCATCCTCGGCCGACACCCGGGTGCGCGAGGACCTCGTCGTGTCCGAGATCGAGGCGGACGCGGCGCGTTTCGGCGACCGGCGGCGCACGCTGATCGAGGCGGTCGCGCCGACGATGGCGGCGAGCCGCTCGGTGCCCGACGAGCCGATCACCGTGACGCTGTCGAGGAACGGCTGGATCCGCTCGCGGCAGGGGCACGGCCTCGATGCGGCGCAGTTCGCGCTGGAAGGCCGGCGACGCCGCGCTCGCGATCCTCGAGACGCGCACCGTCAACGGCATCGTCGTGCTCGACACCGGCGGGCGCGCCTACACGATCCGCGGGGCCGAGATTCCCGGCGGGCGCGGCGACGGCGTGCCGGTCACCACGCTGATCGACGTGCAGCCGGGCGCCAGGATCACGCAGGCGCTCTGCGGCGAGCCGGCGCAGAAATTCCTCGTCGCCGGCACCGGCGGCTACGGCTTCGTCGCGGCGCTTCGACGACATGGTCGCGCGGCAGCGCGCGGGTCGCGCGTTCATGACGCTCGAGCCCGGCGAGGAGCCGCTCGCCCCGGTGCCGCTGGCGGCCGGGCTCGACCACGTCGCGGCGCTGTCCTCGCGCGGCCGGCTGCTCGTCTTCCCGCTCGCCGAGGTGCGCGAGGTGCCGCGCGGCCGCGGCGTCATCCTCATCGGGCTCGACGAGGGCGAGACGCTCGCGGCGATCGGCCTCGCGACGGCGACGCGCGTCGTGCTGCACGGCACGAACCGGCTCGGCCGGCCCGCGGTCGTCGCGGTCGAGGGCGAGGAGCTCGCGAAGCACCTGCGGCGCCGGGCGCGCAAGGGCTCGCTGGTCGCGCCGAAGCTGAAGCTCACCGGCATCGGCCGGGAAGCCTGAGCGTTGCCGGTCGTGGCCCGGGCCGCCTGCGCGCGCCGCGCGGAAGTCCCGCGCGGGCGGTCAGGTAAACTCGCCCCCTTCGCCCTCGCTTCGCGGGGCTTCCGGTGTCGGGTGTGACGATGCCTCAATGGCTGTTGGACACGATCGGCACGCTGCTGGGCGTCGGCCCGTCCGTCACGATCGTGCTCTGGGGCTACGTCTGGTACCGCGTCGAGCAGTCGTCGCGCGAGATCCCGACGCTGCGGGCCGGGCAGGCGCTGGCCGAGGCGCAGCCGCCGACCGGGCGCGTCTGCGTCGTCGTTCCGGCGTGGAACGAGGCGCGCTCGATCGCCGCGCTGATCCGGTCGCTGCGTGCCGAGACCTATCCGGACCTTCGGGTCGTGCTGGCCCTCGACCGCTGCACCGATGCGTCGCCGCAGCTCGCGCAGGCCGAGATCGCCGGGGACGACCGCTTCGAGATCGTCGCCATCGACGCCTGCCCGGAGCAGTGGGCGGGCAAGGTCCATGCGGTGCACGCGGGGGTCACGCGCTCGCGCGGCGCCGCCGATGCCGAGTTCCTGCTGTTCGCCGATGCCGACACGACGTTCTCCCCCGGCTGCATCGCGGCGGCGCTCGCGCTGATGCGGGAGCGCCGGCTCGACCTGCTCTCGCTGCTGTCGACGCTGACCTACGATGCGTGGTTCGAGCGCGTCGCGCAGATGGCGGCGTCCTTCGAGCTGATGCGGCAGTATCCGCTGCAGCTGGCGAACGCGCAGGATCACCGCCGCGCGTTCGCCAACGGCCAGTTCATGCTGTTCCGGAAGGGCGCCTACGACGCCATCGGCGGGCACGAGGCGGTCAAGGGTGCCCTGCTCGAGGACCTGGCGCTCGCCCGCCTGATCGAGGCGACCCGGCGCCGTGCCGGCGTGTTCATCGCCGCCGGGCTGTTCCGCTGCCGGATGTACGCGACCTGGGCGGAATTCCGGCGGGGCTGGAAGCGAATCTTCACCGAGGCCGCCAACCGGAAGCCGCGGCGCCTGTCGCAGCTCGCGTGGCGGATCCGCGTCCTCGGCACGATCGTGCCGGCGTGGACGCTGGTCGCCTGCGCGGCCGTCGTGCCCGTGATGGCCCGCGATGCGGGGCTGGGCTGGCGGCTGGCGGGATTCTGCCTGCCCGCGCTGGTGATCTGGCTGGGCGCGCTGCTGCGGATCGCCGCGCTGGCGAGAGCTCCGGCCTGGACAGCCCCGCTGCACATCGTCGGCGCGTGGATCACCGCCGGGCTCTACGACGAGGCCGCCGCCGACCTGCGCCGGAGCAAGCCCACGAGCTGGGGCGGCCGCGAGTATGACCTTACGGCCGACAAGGTCTGACGATCGCGTGCTCGCGCCCGTCGAGCCTGCCCGGAGTTGCGCTACCTCAAGGTGCCGCGGCTGCGGCCGCGCTACCGTAGCGCCTTCGCTGCGCGTCCCGGTGCCTTCGCTTCGTCGCGACCCCGGTCGCCGCATCATCCGCACCCCGCGCAGCTGCGCACCCCCAAAGGAGAAAACGTGAAGAGATTGCTGCTTGCCTCGATGTTGATGCTCGCCGTCGGCGCCGCCTGGGCGATGCCGGGAATGGCTCCGGCCGCCGCGACGGCCGCGCCGGTCAAGGGCGAGGTGCTCGAGGTCAAGGATACCGAGATGTACACCTACCTGCGGCTGAAGACCGCGGACGGCGAGACCTGGGCCGCCGTCGGCAAGGCGACGGTCGCCAAGGGCGCGCAGGTGACGATCGAGAATCCGCAGGTGATGACCAATTTCCCGAGCAAGTCGCTCAACCGGACGTTCGACAAGATCGTGTTCGGCTCGCTGGCCGGCGCCGGCGCGCCCGCGGGCGGCGGCATGGCCTCGATGCCATCGAGCAAGCCGCAGGCCGCGGACGCGGGCAACGTCAAGGTGGCGAAGGCCACCGGGCCGGACGCGAAGACCGTCGCGGAGATCGTCGGCGGACGAACGGCGCTCAAGGACAAGACCGTCGTCGTGCGCGGCAAGGTCGTCAAGTTCACGGCCGGGGTGATGGGGAAGAACTGGGTCCACCTGCGCGACGGCACGGGATCGGCCGCCGACAACACCAACGACGTGCTGGTCACGACCAAGGACGAGACCAAGGTCGGCGACGTCGTCGTGGCCAAGGGCATCGTGCGCACCGACGTCGACCTGGGCTCGGGCTACGCGTACAAGGTGCTCGTCGAAGAGGCGAAGCTGCAGAAGTAGCCGCAGGCGGGGGGGCGCCGGCGGCCGCCCGGCCGCCGATCGGGGCTTCCGCGGGCCGGGCCGGTCGCGGTTCCCGGGGGGCGCCGTATTTGTTACATTTCACAGTAGGTTATCTCCGGCCCCAGGGAACGTCTGCGTGCAAACCCGTGTGGCGTCAACGAGTTGTCTCACGCCGCCGGCGCCTTCGCCTTTCGGTGCGCGCCGACGCGCGGCGCGTTTCGACCGATGATTCGATTCGCGCCCGGGAACGTCAAGCCGGATACACCGCTCCTCTATCTGCTGCCGATCTTCGGCATCCTGCTGCTCTTCCTCGTCTGGTCCGCGCTGTCCGACTTCCTGACGCGGGAGCACGAGCGCGCCGTCCGCAGCGCGGTCGAATCCGTGACGAGCCAGGTGCGCGCCAGCGAGCGGCACGCAGGCCAGCTGCTGCGGGCCGTCGACCAGGCCACCCGCGCGCTGCAGCACGAGTTCGAGTCCGCCCGGCAGCGCGCCGAGCCTTTCGACCTGGCCGCGGCGGCGCGCCGCAACCTGGTCGCCCCCGACACCGTCAGCCTGGTATCCATCACTGACCGCAACGGCAACGTGACGTCGGTGTTCAAGCCGGAGCCTGCGGGCGCGGTGCCGGCGCTGGCCAACCTCGGCATCGCCGGGACCGAGCAGCTCGCCGCGCTCCGCGAGACCGATCCGCGCCGGCTCATCGTCGGCAGGCCCGTGTTCGATCGGGCGCTCAACCGGACGCTGGTCCCGATGTCGCGGCGCCTCAACAACCCCGACGGCTCCTTCGCCGGCGTGCTGACCGCGGCCGTCGACGCGCTGCGCTTCACCGATGCCTACGACGCGACCAGCCAGGGGCGCTCCGGCGTCGTCGCGCTGCTGGGGAAGGACGGCGTGTTCCGGGCGTTCCGCTCCGGCGACACGACGACGGCCGCCGCCGCCGTCGATTACGCGTCGTCGGTCGACCTGCTCGACCAGTCGGAGCGCCGCGGCGCCGCGGTCGCCACGCCCGGCGACGGCGTGCGCCGCTTCGCCGCCTACCGCGCGCTGCCGCCCTACGACGTCGCCACGATCGTCGGCATGGCCGAGGACGAGGTGCTCGCGGAGAACCGCGAGCAGGGCGACCTCTACGTCCAGTACGCGTGGGCCGCGACGCTGCTGATCGTCGTCGTCCTCACCGTGGCGATGATGCTGGTCATCCGGATGAAGCAGAGCCACCGCGAGGCCGAGGCGGCGCGCGCGATGTACCGCGCCGCGGCGGAAGGCAGCCTCGACGCGTTCTTCCTGCTGCGGACGAGCCGCGGGCGGGACGGGAAGATCCTGGAGTTCGTCGTCGAGGACGCCAACAGCCGCGCGATGCTGCTGTTCAGGCTGCCGCGGGAGAAGGTCATCGGTCATCGCCTGCGGACGCTGCTGCCGAAGCTCGTGCGGCGCCGCCTGTACCGGCGGTACTTCCGCGCGCTGGAGACGGGCAAGTCGATCGAGGAGGAGATCGAGACCGACTGGGGGAGGGAGGGCGCGCGCTGGTTCCGCCACCAGGTCGTGCCCGTCGACGGCGGCCTCGCCGTCACGCTGCGCGACATCGACGACGCCAAGCACGCGCAGCACAGCCTCGAGCGCGCCGCCAACCTCGACAGCCTCACGTCGCTGCCGAACCGCCGTCAGTTCATCGCCCACGCGGTGGCGGCGATCGACCGCTGCAAGGAGCGCGGGACCAACCTCGGCGTGCTCTTCATCGACCTCGACAACTTCAAGAACGTCAACGACACGCTCGGCCACGACGTCGGCGACCTGCTGCTGCAGGCGGTGGCCGTGCGCCTGCAGTCGAGCATCCGCGCCGACGACATCCTGTGGCGCCTGGGCGGCGACGAGTTCGTCGTCACGATGGAGGACGTGCGCAACCGGGCCGAGGCCGAGATCGTCTGCCGCCGCATCGCCGACGTGTTCGGCTCGCCGATCGTCATCCGCGAGATCAGCATCTCGACGTCCGCCTCGATCGGCGTCGCCTTCTGCCCGGAGGATGCGGCCGACGTCGACACGCTGCTCAAGAACGCCGACCTCGCCATGTACGAGGCGAAGGAGTTCGGCAGCGGCGCCTACCAGTTCTTCACGCCGGCGATGGGCGTCCGGCGCGCGGCGCGCGTCGACGTCGAGCAGGACCTGCGCAACGCGCTGCGCCGCTACGAGCTGTTCCTCGTCTACCAGCCGCAGGTGCGGCTGTCCGACGGCAAGGTCGTCGGGCTCGAGGCGCTGGTGCGCTGGCAGCATCCCGAGAGCGGCCTGATGCTGCCGATGGACTTCATCCCCGTCGCCGAGGACAGCAACCTCATCCACATGCTCGGCGACTACGTGTTCCAGATCGCGTGCTCGCAGATCAAGCGCTGGGAGGCGATGGGGTTCGCCGATTCCGGTGGCGGTCAACGTGTCGCCGCGCCAGTTCGCCTGGGAGGGCATGGCCGAGCGCCTGCTGTCGCATCGTCGAGGCGACCGGGGTCAAGCCCGGACAGCTGCAGATCGAGCTGACCGAGAGCGCGATCATGAAGGACTCCGACTCGGCGCGGCGCAAGCTGTCGCAGCTGAAGCGCCACGGCATCTCGCTGTCGGTGGACGACTTCGGGACCGGGCATTCGAGCCTCGCCTCGCTGCAGTCGTTCCCGATCGACACGCTGAAGATCGACCGCTCGTTCGTCGAGCAGTCGGATTCGCAGGACGGCGTGGCGATCCTGCGCGCCATCGTGCTGATGGCGCACACGCTGCGGATGAACGTCGTGGCCGAAGGCGTCGAGACCGAGGCGCAGCTCGAGCTCCTGCGCAAGCTCGGCTGCGACCAGGTGCAGGGATACCTGATCGCGCACCCGGCTCGCGCGGAGGACGTCCCGGCGCTGCTCGAGAGCCTCGACCGGAGCGGCGCGCAGCAGCGGGGACGCGCCTACGCGCACCAGTGATTCGTCGCCGCGGCGGTCGCCGCGCGCGGGAAACGCTAAAATCGAGCATTGCCCGCACGGATTGCCCATCGCCGCCATGAACGCTCGCCTCGATCTCGCCGCCGGAACCGGACGCTGCCGCCACCGTCGCGCGCCTGCACGCGGCCTTCGAGGCGCAGCGCGCCGCGTTCGGGGCCGACATGAACCCGGGCCGCGCCGCCCGGATCGACCGCCTGGACCGGGCGCTGCGGATGACCGAGAAGCACGAGGCGGCGATCGCCGAGGCGATCTCGGCGGACTTCGGCCACCGCTCGCGGCACGAGACCGGGCTGGCCGAGGTCTTCCTCGTGCTCTCCGGCATCCGGCACGCGCGCCGCCACGTCGGCCGCTGGATGGCCCCGCGCCGCGTCCCCACGCCGCTGCACATGCTGCCGGCGAGGAGCCGGCTGATCCCGCAGCCGCTGGGCGTGGTCGGCGTCATCAGCCCGTGGAACTACCCGTTCCAGCTCGGGATGCTGCCCGCGATCGGCGCGCTGGCCGCCGGCAATCGCGTGCTGCTGAAGCCGTCGGAGCTCACGCCCGCGTTCTCGGCGCTGCTGCGGGGCATCGTGGCCGAGTTCTTCGCGCCCGAGGAGTTCGCCGTCGTCGTCGGCGACGTCGAGGTCGGCCGCGCGTTCTCCCGGCTGCCGTTCGACCACCTGTTCTTCACCGGCTCCACGGCGGTCGGGCGGCAGATCGCGCTCGCCGCGGCGGAGAACCTGACGCCGGTCACGCTCGAGCTCGGCGGCAAGTCGCCGGCCATCGTCGATGCCGACTGCGACATCGACCTCGCCGCGTCGCGGATCGCGTACGGCAAGCTGCTCAATGCCGGCCAGACCTGCGTCGCCCCCGACTACGTGCTGGTGCCGCGCGGGCGGGTCGACGAGTTCGTCGCCGCGATGACGCGCGCCGTCGTCGCGATGTACCCGTCGTTCGCCGCGAATCCGGACTACACGAGCATCGTCAGCGACGGGCACTTCCAGCGGCTCTCCCGGCTGGTCGCGGACGCCGAGGCCGCGGGCGCCACGGCGACGCGCATCGACCCGGCGGGGGAGGCGGGGCGCACCGGGCGCAAGCTGCTGCCGACGCTGCTCACCGGCGTCGACGACGACATGGCGGTGATGCGCGAGGAGATCTTCGGCCCGGTGCTGCCGATCCTGCCCTACGACGCGCTCGACGACGCGATCGCCTACGTCAACCGGCACCCGCGGCCGCTGGCGCTGTACTGGTTCGGCCGCGGCAGCGCGAGCCGCGAGCGCGTGCTCGCCGCGACGATCTCGGGCGGCGTGACGATCAACGACGTCTGCTGGCACGTCGCGCAGGAGAACCTGCCGTTCGGCGGCGTCGGCGCGAGCGGCAGCGGCGCCTATCACGGCGAGCAGAGCTTCCGGACGTTCTCGAAGGACAAGCCGGTCTTCCTGCAGGCGCGCCTCAACGGCTTCGGGCTGTTCCGCCCGCCGTACGGCCGCGTGTTCGAGTCGGCGCTCGGCGTGCTGAAGCGCCTGTTCTGATCGCGACTACAACAAGCGGCACCAGGGGGAGAATCGATGCTGGGAATCATGCAGGACCGTCCGCTGCTGATCTCGTCGCTGATCGAGCACGCGAACCGCTGCCATCCGCACGCGGAGATCGTGTCGCGCACGGTCGAGGGACCGATCCACCGCTGCACCTATGCCGACGTCCGCCGGCGCTCGAAGCAGGTCGGCGAAGGCGCTGCGCGCGCTCGGCGTCGAGCCGGGCGACCGCATCGGCACGCTCGCGTGGAACGGCTACCGGCACCTCGAGCTCTACTTCGGCGTCTCCGGCATGGGCGCCGTGCTGCACACGATCAATCCGCGCCTGTTTCCCGAGCAGATCGAGTACATCGTCAACCACGCCGAGGACCGGTACGTGTTCTTCGACCTGACGTTCGCGCCGCTGGTCGAGAAGCTCGCGCCGAAGCTGACGACGGTCAAGGGCTTCGTCGCGATGACCGACCGCGCGCACATGCCGTCGATCGCGGTCCCCAACCTGCTCTGCTACGAGGAGCTCGTCGGGGCGCAGGACGACGACTACGAGTGGCCGAGCTTCGACGAGCGCGACCGCGTCGTCGCTGTGCTACACGTCGGGCACGACCGGCCATCCCAAGGGCGTGCTGTACTCGCACCGCTCGACGGTGCTGCACTCGTGGTCGGCGTGCACGGTCGACGGCCTCGGGCTGTCGTCGGCGGAGTCGGCGCTGCTCGTCGTGCCGATGTTCCACGTCAACGCCTGGGGCATGCCCTACGCCGGCGCGATGAGCGGCGCGAAGCTGGTGCTGCCCGGGGCCGGCCTCGACGGCAGGAGCGTCTACGAGCTGATGCGGGACGAGAAGGTGACGCTCGCGCTCGGCGTGCCCGACGGTCTGGCTGATGCTGTTCAACCACGTCGACGCGGCGAAGGTCGACCCGAAGCAGGAGCTGGTGCTCAAGCGCGCGGTCATCGGCGGCTCGGCGGCGCCGCGCGCGATGAGCGAGCGCTTCGAGAAGCGAGTTCGGCACGTTCGTCGTCCACGCCTGGGGCATGACCGAGATGTCGCCGCTGGGCACCGTCTGCAACCTGCTGCCGAAGCACCGCGAGCTCACGCTCGACCGGCGGCTCGACCTGCAGAGCAAGCAGGGGCGCGCGATCTACGGCGTCGAGCTGAGGATCACCGACGACGAAGGCCGCGTGCTGCCGCACGACGGCGTCGCGTTCGGCCACCTGATGGTGCGCGGGCCGTGGGTCACCGCGGGCTACTTCAAGGGCGAGGGCGGCGAGATCCTCGACGCGCGACGGCTTCTTCGACACCGGCGACGTCGCGACGATCGATCCCGACGGCTACATGCAGATCACCGACCGCGCGAAGGACGTGATCAAGTCCGGCGGCGAGTGGATCTCGTCGATCGACCTCGAGAACGCGGCGATCGGCCACCCGGCGGTCGCCGAGGCGGCGGTCATCGGCGTCGCGCACGCCAAGTGGCAGGAGCGGCCGCTGCTGATCGTCGTCCGCAAGGCCGGGCACGGCGCGACGCGCGAGGACCTGCTGCAGTTCCTGGCCGGCCAGGGTCGCCAAGTGGTGGCTGCCCGACGACGTCGTGTTCGTCGACGAGCTGCCGCACACGGCGACCGGCAAGCTGCTGAAGACGAAGCTGCGCGAGATGTTCAAGGGCCACCGCATGCCCGAGGCGGGCTAGAGCGATGGCGGGCAAGCGGGCGACGGCAGCCGCGGTCGCGGCCGGCCGCGCTGCGGCCGGGGCCGGCGACGACGCGCCGCTGACCTGGGTCGACGCGGTCCGCGACGCCGCTTCGAGCCTCGCCGACGCGGCGCTGCTGCCGACCGGGATGCTCGCGCTGGCGAAGGCGCCCAGGGGCGACGGTCACGCCGTGCTCGTCCTGCCGGGCTTCCTGTCGCCGGACCAGCCGACGTGGCCGCTGCGGTGGTACCTGTCGCACCAGGGCTACCGCGTCCACCCGTGGGGGCTCGGCTACAACCTCGGGTTCTCGACGTCCTACCACTACGACATCGAGGCGCTGGTCGAGCACCGGCTGAAGGAGGTGTTCATCGAGTCCGGCGACCGCAAGATCAGCCTGATCGGCTGGAGCCTGGGCGGCGTGTACGCGAAGGTGCTGGCTCGCCGCTATCCGCAGCTGATCCGCGACGTGATCACGCTGGGCAGCCCGATCAGCGGCGACACCGCCAAGGTCAGCGTCTGGCGCCTCTACGAGTGGGTGAGCGACATGCAGTTCGCCGACCCGGAATTCATGCGCAAGCTCCGCGAGCTCAACCGCCCGCTGACGGGGGTCCCGATCACCGCGTTCTACTGCCGCCGCGACGGCGTCGTGCCCTGGCGCAATGCCCGCGAGAAGGCGGGCCCGCTGGTGCAGAACATCGAGGTCGAGGCCGCGCACGTGGCGATGGGCTTCGACGCGTTCGTGCTCTACCTGATCGCGCACCGGCTGGCGAAATCGGCCGGCCGCGCCTGGCGGCCGCTCGACGTCGCCGCGCTGACCCGGCGCTACGCGCGCGAGCGCCTGCCCTTCTGACCCCGCGGCAGCGGCCGCCGACGCGCAACGCCGGAACGAATCCCGGACAAGGATGGAACGAGGATGGAACGACTGAGCGGACTCGCAAGCCTCTACGCTGCGTCTCGAGGCCGACAGCACGCCGATGAACGTCTCGGCGCTGACGATCTACGATCGCTCGGCGGCGCCCGACGGGACCGTCGAGTTCGCCGACATCCAGCGCTTCATCGCCGCCCGCGCGCACCGCGCCGGCCTGTTCCGCCGCCGCCTCGCGACGCTGCCGCTGGCGATCGCCCGGCCGTACTGGGTCGACGACCCCGGATTCGACATCGAGTTCCACGTCCGCCACATCGCGCTGCCCAAGCCCGGCGACTGGCGGCAGCTGTGCACGCAGGTCGCGCGGCTGCACGCGCGTCCGCTCGACCGCAGCCGCCCGTTGTGGGAGTGCTACGTCATCGAGGAGCTCGACAACATCCCGGGGCTGCCGCCGGGAAGCTTCGCGCTGTTCCTGAAGACGCACTACGCCGCGCTGGGCGGCGAGCTCGCGACGCAGCTCTTCTCGGCGCTGCACGAGCTCGCTCCCGACGCGCGCGTGTCGCCGCCGAAGCACCGCCGCTATTTCGACCACGCGCCGACGCTGCTCGACCTCGCGACGCGAACGACGGTCGACGTCGCGCGAACGCCGATCGCGCTCGCGCGCCTACGTTGCCGCCAACGCCGGCCCGCTGGTACGGCACGGCCTTCGCCGCGCGGGAGCGCTCGCGCACCTCGCGGGGAGCGACGCCGACGACGCGCAATCGCCGCCCGAGCTGCCGGCGCCGCGCACGCGCTTCAACCAGCCCGTCTCGCCGCAGCGCGTCGTCGACGGCGTGCGCTTTCCGCTGCCCGAGGTGGAGCGGATGATCGGATGCGTGCCCGGCGCGGCGGTCGAGGACGTCGCCATCGCCGTCATCGGCGGCGCGCTCTACCGCGTATCTCGACGCGCACCTCGAAGCGCCCGCGGCGAGCCTCGTGGCCGAGATCCCCGTCGGTCACCGCACGGACTCGCGCGGAGAGCCGGGCAAGGCGTTCGCGGAGTCCGCCGTCATGCCGATCTTCAGCGACATCGAGGATCCGGAGGAGCGCCTCGCCCGGATCGTCGCCGCGAGGCAGCGGCTGCGCGCCGATGCGACCGGCCGCCTCGGCCGCCGGCTGGTCGTCGACCTCGCGCAGTTCCTGCCTGCGCCGGTGCTGGGGGCGGCGGCGAGCTCGCGCAGTCGATGCGCCTCGGCAGCCGCGTGGCGCCGATCGCCAACCTGTCGATCGCGAGCGTCCGCGGGCCCGGGGTCCCGCTGTACTTCGCCGGGGCGCCGCTGGTCGCCTACTACGGATTCTCGGTGATCCACGACCTCGCCGGCATCGCCCACGTCGTCGGGCAGTACCACGGCGCGGTCACGATCGGCATCACCGCCTGCCGCGCGATGCTGCCGGATCCCGGCCGCTACGTCGCCTGCCTGCACGAGGCCTACGACGAGCTGGCCGCCGCGCTGCGGCTGCGCACCGACCACCGGCAGGAAGCGCTGGTCGAGATCCGCAGCGGCCGGCGTCACGCGCCGATGCCCGGCGTCGCCCCGCGCGAGGGCGCGGCGGCCGCGGCCGGCTGACCGCGGCCGGGGACCCGCATCGCCTCGCGTCATCGACAGGAAGCCGTCATGGAACAGCTCGCCGGTATCGACAGCTACTTTCTCTACACGGAGCGCGGCAACGTCTACAACCACGTCGCGGCGCTCGGCATCTACGATCCCGTCGTCGGCGCCCGGCGGCAAGGTGCGGTTCCGGGACATCCTCCGGCACTTCGGCGAGCGCCTCGGCACGAACCCGGTGTTCCGCCGCCGGCTCGTCGCCGTGCCGCACGGGGTCGACCGGCCGTACTGGATCGACGATCCGGACCTCGATCTCGAGTTTCACGTCCGCCACATCGCGCTGCCCGAGCCCGGCGACTGGCGGCAGCTGATGATCCAGGTCGCGCGCCTGCACTCGCGGCCGCTCGACCGCTCGCGACCGCTGTGGGAGGTCTACGTGATCGAGGGGCTGGAGCGGATCCCGGGCCTGCCCGCCGGGCGCGCTTCGCGCTGTTCATGAAGTTCCATCACGCGTCGATCGACGGCGAGGCCGGCGCGCAGCTGCTGCGCGCCGTGCACACGCTGTCCGCGGAGCCCGAGTCCGGGTCGCAGGAAGCGCCGCCGCTCTACGCCGAGCGCGAGCCGAACGCCGTCGAGCTGTACACGCGCGCGCTCGCGCACGGCGTCGGGCGCGCCGTCGGCGCCGCGCAGCTCTACGCCGAAACGCTCGGCCGGATCGGAGGGATCGCGTTCGGCCGCGCGCGGCAGGTGCTCGGGACGGCGGGGCGGGCGAGGCGGCCGGCGCGCTGCCCGGCTTCGTCCGCGCGCCGATCACCCGGTTCAATCGCCCGGTGTCCGCGAACCGGGTCGTCGAGGCGGTCGCGCTGCCGGTCGAGCGGATGCAGCTCGCGCGCCGAAGGATCGAGGGCGCGACGATCAACGACCTCTTCCTCGCGATCGTCGGCGGCGCGCTGCGCCGCTATCTGGAGAGCAAGGACGAGCTGCCGGCGACGTCGCTGGTCGCGCTGATGCCGATCAGCACGCGCGACGACGGCCGCGCGATCGCCGGCAACCAGGTCGGCGGCGTGCCGGTGCCCGTCGGCTCGCACATCGCCGATCCGATCGCGCGGCTGCACGCGGTGCACGCCGGCGCGCAGGCGGCGAAGCGCGACGCCGAGGCGCTGGGCCGCGGCTTCGTCCAGGCGGCGATCGACGAGCTGCCGCACGCCGCGGCCGAGTTCCTCGCGAGGAACTGCGTCTATCCGCAGCTCAACGTGACCGTGTCGAACGTCCGCGGCCCGGAGGCGACGCTCTTCGTCGCCGGCGCGCGGCTCGTGCACTTCTACCCGCTGAGCATCGCGACCGACTGGATCGGCCTCAACCACACCGGCTTCAGCTACAACGGCGTGATGTGGATCTCGGCCGTCGCCTGCCGCAACATGATGCCCGACCCCGGCTTCTACGCCGACTGCCTGCGGGCGAGCTTCGAGGAGCTGATGACCGCGATCGAGGCGCTGCCGGCACCGCTGAAGGCGGGCGCCGCGGCCCGGGGCGCGAAGAGCCGTGCATCGGCGCGGCCGGCGCCCGCGGCGAAGCAGGGGCGCGCGACACCCGCGCGCAAGCCGGCGACGCGGCGCCCGCCGGCGCGGCGGCCGAAGGCCGGGACGACGGCGTCGGAGTGAGCCGTCGTCGGTCCCGGACCGGGCCGACCGCGCCTCAGGGGGCGCCGCGCGCGGGTGCTGGCGTAGCCCGCGTCGCTATTCCTGCCGCGCCATCTCCCAGGCGACGTCGGCGACGAGCCGCGCGCGGCCGCCCGGTCTCGATCGCGTCGGCACTCGCGGCGTTGCCCTGCAGCGCCCGCGACATGCACGCCGTGCAGGATCGCGGCGATCCGGAACATGTTGAAGATCAGGTAGAACTCCCAGTGCGGGATGCCGCGCGGCCGGTGCGCCGGCAGTACGCGGCGACGTATTCCTCCTCGGTCGGGATGCCGAGCGCCGCGCAGGTCGCAGCCCTTGAGCCCGCGGAACTCCACCGGCGTGAGCCGCCAGGCCATCACCTGGTAGGCGAAATCGGACAGCGGATGGCCGAGCGTCGACAGCTCCCAGTCGAGCACGGCCAGCACGCGCGGCTCGGTCGGATGGAAGATCACGTTGTCGAGGCGGAAGTCGCCGTGGACGATGCTCGTCTCGTCGCCCGGCGGCACGTGCCGCGGCAGCCACTCGATCAGCCGGTCCATCGCCGGGATCGGCGGCGCGGTCCGCCGCCTGGTACTGCTTCGACCAGCGCGCGATCTGCCGCTCGATGTACTGGCCGGGCTTGCCGTAGTCGCCGAGGCCGATCGCGCCGTAGTCGACGCGGTGCAGCGCCGCGAGCACGCGATTGAGCTCGTCGTAATGCGCGGCGCGCTGCGCGCGGCGACATGCCGGGCAGCGTCGGATCCCACAGGATGCGGCCCTCGACGTATTCCATCAGGTAGAACGCCGTGCCGATGACCGCGGCGTCCTCGCACAGCGCGTAGCGTCTTCGCGACCGGCACGTCGGTGCCGGCGAGCGCCGACATCACGCGGTACTCGCGGTCGACCGCGTGCGCGGACGGCAGCAGCTCGCCCGGCGGCTTGCGTCGCAGCACGTAGCGCCGCTCGCCGTCGTCACGCGATAGGTCGGGTTCGACTGCCCGCCCTGGAACTGCTCGACGACGAGGTCGCGCGCCGGATCGCCGAGGTGGTCGCGCAGGTAGGCGGCGAGCGCCGCGGTGTCGAACGGGTGCACCGGGGCGACGAGCGTCGCGCCGGGATTGGCGGTGGCGCTCACGGACGGTCCTTCGCGCTCATGGTCAGACGATCAGTGCAGCCGCCGTCGACGACGAGCGCCTGCCCGGTGACGTGGCGCGAGGCTTCCGAGGCGAGAAAGACGACGCGCCCTTGAGGTCGTCGTCGCCGCCGAGCCGGCCGAGCGGCGTCCGCCGGACGACCAGCGTCGGCGATGCGGTCGAGCGTGGCGGCGGTCATCTTCGACGGGAAGAAGCCCGGGCAGATCGCGTTGACGTTGACGTTGTGCTGGCCCCATTCGGCGGCGAGCGTCTCGCGTCAGCGCGATCAGCGCGCCCTTGCTGGTGTTGTAGGCGACCGTGTACATCTCCCACTCGGGCGGATTGCCGGCGAGGCCGGCGATCGAGGCGATGTTGACGATCTTGCCCGACCGGCGCGGGATCATCGACCGCTGCGCGACCTCGCGCGAAAGGAAGAAGGCCGCGTCGACGTTGAGCGCCATCACCTTGCGCCAGCCTCCGGCCGGGTAGTCCTCGGCCGGCGCCGCCCAGTTGCATGCCCGCGTTGTTGACGAGGATGTCGATCGCGCCGGTCGCCGCCAGCACCGCGTCGACGAGGCGCGGGGAACGCCGCGGTCGGCGAGGTCGCCGGCGAACGTCAGGCACTCGACGCCCAGGCCGTGCGAGCTGCGCGCGGGCCGCGTCGAGCTCGTCCTGCCTGCGCGCGGTGATCGCGACGCGGGCGCCCATCTCGCCCAGCGCCTCGCCATCTGCAGGCCGATGCCGCGCGATCCGCCGGTGACGATCGCGGTCTTGCCGTCCAGGTCGAACAGGTTCCGGGTGCTCACACCTCTCCTTCGGGGTCGACTTTCCGGTCGCGCTCGTCCGCGAACCGGTGTCGTCATCGGCGCGGCGATCAGCGCCGCGTGTCGTGCGCGCCGTCGCCCTGCCAGAGCGCGACGGTCGCGAGAAAGCCGGGGGGCACGGTCGGCGCGTGCAGCTGCCATGCGCCGGGCACGTAGGGCGGCGGACCGGCGACGAGACGCGGCACCGGCTCGAGCTCGACGGTCAGCCGGCCGAAGGGGGCGCCGATGCCGTCGCCGGTCGCCTTGCTCATCGCCTCCTTGCAGGTCCAGTAGCGCAGGAAACGCCGACGCCGGGCTCCGCGTCCAGTCCGCGGAGCGAGGCCTGCTCGTCGGCCGAGAGGAACTTGCGCGCCAGCCGATCGGCGCCCACGAGCCGCTCCTCCCGCTCGACGTCGACACCGATGCGCCGCCGGTCCGCCGGCCCCGCCGCACGACGCCGATGAGGGCGCCGCCGTCCGTGTGCGAGATGTTGAAGTCGTGCGGCGCCGCGGTGCCGTCGAGCTCGGGTCGGCCGCGGGCGCCGCGGCGGATCGGCACGGCGGCCGGTTCGATGCCGAGCGTTGCGCCCAGCACCTGCCGCAGCGACGAGCGGCCGGCGATGTATTTCCTGCGCAGCAGATCGGTTCCGAAGCGTGCGGCGCGCGCGTGCTCGGCCGGCGACAGCCACGCTCGACGCGCGCGATGTCGGCCGCATCGTGGGCGAGGTCGGTCCACCAGAGGTCGACGCCGGGCGCGACGTCGGGCAGCGCGTGCAGCAGGGTCCGGCAATCGTACCGCAACGGGGGCCCCGAGATCGTGCGAATCCTGCGTGCGGCAGCCGAGATCGGCCGGGGCGTGACCCCGGCGCGCATCGCCTGTCGGGAAGCGTCGCGGTCGGGGTTGCACCGCACCGCACAAAGCCCTATAATTCTCCCTCTCCGCTGCCGTTGCCCGGGATTCTCCGCAACGCAGCCTGATCTTTAAAAAACTGCAACCGATAGGTGTGGGCGCTGGGGTCTCTGGAGCGGCCTGGCTGGTGGGGCTTTGGGTCTTGCTGGTTGGGCAATCCAAGAGATGTAGGTGCTCACACGACGCAATAGGCTTCATTCCCGCGAGGGGATGGAGGCGAGTCTTGTTCTGGCCGGGTTCGCGCAAGCGGGTCGGGTTGGGATGGGGCCAACGTCGATTGA